>CAVXKK010000005.1:0-700977 GCA_963762295.1 uncultured Bacillaceae bacterium | reverse complement strand
AACCATTGGCTTAATGTGAGTTTTTCTTCTTATACTGCGCCACCTCTTTCGACGATCGATCAGCAGAAAAAAGAAATAGGAAAAGTGGCCGTTAATGAACTCGTCCGACTTATACAGGATCAGAATGGGTCACCAGAACACCATCAACTAGAACCTAAACTTATTAAAAGAAATTCAACAACTGGAGGTAATGAAGATGAGTAAACTTGGACCATCATTGATGTGTGCCGACTTAGGTAACTTGGAAAGGGATATTCGCGCCTTAGATAAAGCAGGTGTTGATTTCTACCATATCGATGTGATGGATGGGAAGTTTGCCCCCAACTTCACATTGGGGCCGGATTTCGTCAAAACGGTAAGGAATATCACAGATAAGCCTTTGGACATCCACTTAATGATCGAGGAGCCAGAGCGGTACATCGAGCTGTTCGCTGACTGTGGAGTGGAGATGATTTCTGTGCATCAGGAGTCAACTCCGAATCTGCAGAGGACCCTGTCCCAAATCCAAAGCAAAGGGATTAAGGCAGGAGTAGCGGTTAACCCGGCAACTCCACTGGATTTTCTTGACTATGTGTTTGACGTAACCGATTACGTTGTTTTAATGACGGTTAATCCCGGTTTTGCCGGTCAGAAATTCCTGCCGGCCATGTATGACAAAATCAAGACCTTGAAGCAGAAGATTGACCAATACGATCGACATATTGAAATACAGGTAGACGGGAACATTGGTGCAGCAACCATTCCAGGATGCAGAGAAAATGGGGCGTCCATGTATGTTCTCGGTACGAGCGCAGTATTTAATAGCAGTCATACATTGCAAGAGAACGTCGAAAACACGAGAAAACTATTTCAAGCAGTGGAGGCGAATTAATATGAAATACGATGTGATCACAGTTGGAAGTATCAATATGGATGTAATAGTCGAGTGCCCGCAGTATCCGGCATATGGTCATACCGTCTTTGCCAATGCAATCGGGATGACTCCCGGAGGAAAAGGGGCAAATCAGGCGGTGACAGCGGCACGCCTCGGGAAAAAGACGGCTTTGATTGGTGCAGTGGGCAAGGATAGTGCAGGTACACAGCTCCTGAAGAATCTTTCTTCAAAGGGTGTAGACACAAGTCACATCCTGCAGGTGGAAGAACACGGTACAGGAACATTCGTGGCCATTATTGATGAAACGGGCGAGAACACGATGGTTGGAACGAAGGGTGCCAATGATCATATTTCCGAAGAGGAAATCAACTCAGTGTTTGAAGAGATCGATGCCAAGATCCTCCTGGTACAGATGGAGACAAGCCAAGAATCCATCATCGCTTCAATGAAAGCAGCAAAGAGTAAAGGGATGTATGTGATCTTAGACCCTGCACCGGCAGATGGCATCTTCGATGAAGCGTTCAAGTATGCCGATTTAGTCGTTCCGAATAAGCAGGAGACTGAACGGATTACAGGCATTCAGGTTCATGATCAGACCAGTGCCCTTCTGGCGGCTGAAAAAATTCATGAACTTGGCGTAAAAGATGTGATCATCAAGATGGCTGAGAACGGTAGCCTCATCTCACAAAATGGCAGCACAACCCTTGTTGACGCTATTTCAGTGAAAGCGGTCGATACGGTAGGTGCCGGAGACTGCTACGCAGGAGCATTGGCAT
This sequence comes from uncultured Bacillaceae bacterium, assembly GCA_963762295.1. Taxonomy (GTDB): domain Bacteria; phylum Bacillota; class Bacilli; order Bacillales; family Bacillaceae_B; genus Rossellomorea. The sequence continues at coordinate 699,327 of CAVXKK010000005.1, read as the reverse complement.
GTGCCTACCTCGATACCAATGATCTGGTAGAGGCAGCCAAATTTGCAAGCGTTGCAGCAGGAATCAAAGTATCCCGTTCAGGTGGGCAGGATGCCATTCCGACGATGGATGAAGTCCAAGCCTATAAACAACCTCAATAATTCATTATATTAATAGAAGAAGGATGCCTCCGTTAGCGGTGGCATCCTTCCTTTTGTTATTTGGTTTCTTCTAATTTACTCAATATCTCCTTCATTAAGAAAATTCCTCTAATTAAGCATCCAAGGATAAGACCAAATCCAATGACCAAACCGAGTTGATCCAATCCCCCGAGCAAATAACCAAGCAGAGTACAAACAAGTATTAAAAACAGCAATAACAAAATCCGAACGTCCTTTCCTTTGGTAAAATATAGCTAAGTGTCAGTGTAGGACGAATGACCACCCCTTGTCAAAGGGGGTTAGAGAGAAAGGTTGATCATGATGAATAGACGTCTTGTTTTGAAGGGCCCAAGGAAGTTGGAATGGATCAGTGAAGAGGACTCTGTACTATCAGAGGACGAAATCCGGGTTGAAACCCATGCCTGCGGAATAAGCATCGGGGCTGAAATGCCTCAATATCTTGGGACAGACCCGACCGATGTGGAGCCGGTCTATCCGCGAAAGGTAGGGTATGAAAGCGCAGGGAGGGTCATAGAGATTGGAAGGTCCGTGACCGATTTCAAAGTGGGCGATCGCGTTATAGCTTTCTACGGTCAGCAGACATTCGGGATCACCCCGTCCGGGAAGGCGGTCGGGATTCCTAAACATGTAGAGTGGAAGTATGCGCTTCTTAATACGCTTTCCTGTGATGCAGCCAAGGGCGTCCTGAAGCTGAATCTTTCGAAAGAAGACCGTGTCCTCGTCACGGGTGCAGGAACGATGGGAGTCCTTGCGGTTCATTTCTGAAACACTATCTCGGGGTGAGGCATGTGGATGTGGTGGAGCCTGATGAAGCGAGGCATTCACTGCCACTGCGTCTTGGTGCCGACAGGATCTACCGCAGTGAAGCTGAAATAGAAGATTCCTATGATGCGGGATTGGAGTGCTCCGCTCACATCGCTGCATTCCGAACGCTTATAAACGCCATGAAGCCTGAGGGGACAATCTGTGTTTTATCAGACGGGAATCGTGATGAATTTACGCTTCCTTCTTCTTTCTTCGAGAAAGAATTGAAGATTTTCGCTTCAAGCGATGGCTATGACTACCGCAAACATGGTGAGTGGTTTTTCAGTACATATGAAGAGACGCCTTATCTCACGGATTTGTTTGAGCTGGAGATTATACCGGATCAGGTGATTGCTTGCTTTGAAGAGATGGATTCCGTTCGGCCTCTGAAAGTGTTTGTTGATTACAAAAAGGATAGAGGGGTAAACGATAAAGAAGTGATTGATTTAATGAAAGGAATGGATGGGAGCACCGGGTTCTTAACGTATTCCTGTAAGGATCGAGGATCACAGCATCCCATAATGAGGGGTTGGTTTTGCCGCTTGCTTCGGCAGGAAAAGTAGCGATTGGATATGCAGTCGCAGGTATGGTGGAGAGTGGAGTAATGAAATGGGATGAGGTCATCCACCCTATCCGCTTTAACCCTGATGAAGATAGTCGTGAATTGTACCCACATTTCCAAAACAGGCAGTCACTCATGCTTTGGGAGGCCGTGGAAGTCATGATTGCATGCCATGACAGTGTCGTTGCTGAACAGGTGGTGGCTTTGGCAGGGGGATGGGACCATGTGAATAGAATGATACGGGAGCGCTTTGATCATATGTGCGTCACGTCTGATCCCCGCTCAGCTGAAAATAAAGGGATGCTTCAGGAATTGATGCAGATGCTGATCGAAGTGGTGGAAGGGTATGACTGTCATCCTGATGTGTGGATGCCGATCATGAATGGACTGGTCCGCCAGCAGGAAGTGGTGGAAGGCATACCGCCTCATGAACTCAACCACATGACGGGAGGACTGCCGGATATGGCGATCAACATGGGTGTGATTGGGGAGTTTGGGAAAGAAAGATGTTTGTTTGTCATAGGGGCGGCGGGTGTACCTGACCGGAGAATCGGAAGGGACTGATGACCGCCTGTCCGGGGATCCACCTTCTTCGAACGAAAGATCACGCCCTTTGCTTCATCCCACTCGGAAGCGTGAAACTGTCCGTTCTCATCACAGTACTCCAACAATTTGACCTCAAAGCCTGCCTGTGAAAACATCTCAGTCAGGCTTTTGTATGTATGGACGATCTTATGGCTTGCAGCAGGATGATCCGTCGGTCCCGGTCCGCCAATCTGCACGATGTTTTGATAGCTTTCATCGGGAAAGAAACCGTCCGGTACGGCGCAGCGGACGTATCCGCCTTTTCTGAGATAGCGGTAACAGCGTTTGGCGGCTTCAAGTCCTTCTTCTGCAGTGAGATGCTCCCACACGTGCTCGGCGAGTATGGCCGAAATGCTGCTTTCTTCATATGTCCTTTTCCATGTTTCTTCTATAAGAAGGTCGAACTCCTGCTCATCGGTATGGAGCCAGCCGGGATTATTATGATAAGGTCCGGCGCCGATGACGATTTTCGTTTCTTCCATTGTCCTTCATCTCATCGTACGTATTCGTCTTGGTATCACAGATTTCCTTTTTTTTGAACTGTCAAGACAGATACATTACCTTTGTCACGGGTGTCGCGACAAAGTCAGTTTTCAAGAAGGTTGTATGGGGTTTCGCGGGTGACATATCATATAGATGTGATGTTATGTCATAAATCCTACTATAGAAGGGGAGAAATTACATGGCACAGTCTACTGTTAAAGTAAAGATTCAGAAGTTCGGTAACTTCCTGAGTTCCATGGTTCTGCCGAATATCGGTGCTTTTATCGCGTGGGGATTAATTACTGCGCTTTTCATTCCAGACGGCCTTATTCCAAGTGAAAGCCTTAACAAATTAGTAAGCCCAATGGTAACGTATCTGTTGCCGCTCTTGATCGGGTATACAGGTGGTAAATTGATTCACGATCAGCGGGGAGGAGTCGTCGGTGCCATCGCCACGATGGGTGTCATCGTCGGAGCGCCTGGCACACCGATGTTCCTCGGCGCTATGATCATGGGTCCTCTTGGTGCGTATATCATCAAGAAATTTGACCAACTGATCGACGGGAAAATCCGTTCAGGATTTGAAATGCTCGTCAACAACTTCTCTGCAGGGATCCTGGGTGGAATCCTCGCCATCCTTGCGTTCCTCGGAATCGGTCCTGCGGTGAATGCGTTCACCCAAGTCCTTGTCCACGGTGTCGACTGGCTCATCGCAGCCCATCTATTGCCGCTGACAAGCATCTTGATCGAACCGGCCAAAATCTTGTTCCTGAATAACGCGATCAATCACGGGATCCTTTCCCCGATCGGTCTCGAGCAGGTTCAACAAACAGGAAAATCGGTCCTCTTCCTATTGGAAGCAAACCCTGGACCAGGTCTTGGTGTCCTGCTTGCGTACATGTTCTTCTCAAGAGGAACAGCGAAGCAATCCGCACCGGGTGCCGCCATCATCCATTTCTTCGGGGGGATCCACGAGATCTACTTCCCGTATGTGCTGATGAAACCGGCATTGCTCCTTTCTGTCATCCTTGGTGGTATGAGTGGAGTGCTGACCCTTGTCCTTCTTGGCGGAGGTCTTGCATCACCTGCTTCACCAGGTAGTGTCATTGCCATCGGATTGGTGACACCGACTGGAGACGTTGGAGCGTATATCGCGAACTTCGCGGCGATCATTGTAGCTGCCATCGTATCCTTCCTCGTGTCCGCCGTCATCTTGAAATCAAGCAAAAAAGACGATGGAAACATCGAAGACGCAACAAAGAAAATGGAAGACATGAAAGGGAAGAAAAGCTCCGTTGCCGGTCACTTCAACCAGCAATCAAACGGACAGCTTCCTGAGAATGTGAACAAAATCATCTTTGCCTGTGATGCCGGAATGGGGTCCAGTGCAATGGGAGCATCACTCCTTCGCAAGAAAGTGAAGGAAGCAGGCATTGAAGGCGTGACCGTCACCAACACGGCCATTAGCAATCTGCCGGCGGATGCCCAAGTGGTCATCACACAGGAAGAGCTGACGCCGCGTGCGCAAAGCAAGCTTCCAAGTGCGTACCATATCTCAGTGGATAACTTCCTATCCAGTCCCGAGTATGACAAGTTGATCGGAAGCCTTCAGGCTGACGTGACACCAGCTCAAGAAGAGCTCGTGGAAGAAGCGGAAGCACCTGTTGATGCTCCTGACTCAGGAGATGACGATCTTCTATTGGAAGAGAACATCTTCTTGAATCAATCGTTTGCAACGAAAGAAGAAGCGATCCGCTTTGCCGGTGAAGCATTGGCAAAAGCCGGATACGTGGAAGACAGCTATGTAGACGCCATGATCGACCGTGAAGGCATCACGACGACTTACATGGGTAATAACGTAGCCATCCCGCATGGTACGGAAGAAGCGAAGCGGGCAGTCCTGAAATCCGGATTCACCATCATCCAGGTTCCAGACGGTGTCGACTTCAACGGAGAGAAAGCGAAGCTGATCTTCGGTATCGCCGGTAAAGACGGCACGCATCTTGAGATCCTCTCAAGCATCGCGGTCATCTGCTCCGAGCAGGAGAACGTCGACAAAATGGTCCTTGCCTCTTCTGCAAAAGAAATCAAAGACATCATCAATAGCAACTAATTGAATCCAAATCGGAGAGGCGCACGCTTGCTTTTCCGATTTGGATGTTCTTATACTAGTGTAGATAAAGAAAGGGGGGAGACGTATGTTCATTACATCCAGGGAAAAAGCGATCATCGAACTGATTGTGAAAACCTCGGGTAAGCATACTGTCCACTCCCTTTCTGCGTATTTGAACGTTAGCGGACGAACGATTCAGCGGAACCTGAAGTCCATCGAGGGCGTACTGAAGCAGCATCAACTCGAGCTCATGCGTACCCCGGCCGATGGTCTGTTCATCAGCGGGAAAAATGAAAACATCTACAGGCTCATCCAACAGCTCGCGGAATCTGAACCGACAGATGAAACACCTGAAGAAAGGAAGCTGCGCCTTCTCGTCACCCTGCTTGAAGGAGGGTCTTCCTTCAAGATGAGCGTACTTGCCAATGAGCTGGGCGTCAGCCTCTCAAGCCTGACCACCATCCTTGATGAAGTTGCCGACTGGCTCGCCAAGTTCAACGTCACGCTCACCCGCAAGCGGGGAGTGGGGGTGGAAGTGACGGCCGATGAAGGAAGCCGTCGCAATGCCCTGGCAAGCTTCTCCATCGTGTACTTCTATGAGGAGATCATCGACAGCCTCTATTCCCTGCAAAAGGGTCAGGACAATGCCCTCCCTGTTCTCGGGTTTTATGAACCTGAGCTTCTCCTTGCGACCTATGAAACGCTCGGAAGCGTACTGGATCAGGAGGGTGTGAACTTGGTCGACAGTGATTTCGTCGGGCTTGTCGTCCACATCTGCCTCTCCATCCAGCGGGTGAGGAGGGGGCATCTTCTGCAGAGCGCTGGAAGTCCCGACGAATCAAGGGAATACAGCCTCATGAAGTCTGTCGCAGACGTCCTCAGAGAAAGGCTCTCCGTGACAATCACAGAGGCCGATGTCTCCTTCTGGTCGGTCATCCTCCGGGGATCGAAGCTGCAGGAACCGGGTGCCACCTATTATGATAGTGTGTTCCTCGGTCATCTCGTGAAGAAACTCGTGATCGACGTTTCGGCCAAGCTCACCGTCGACCTGACCGATGATTTCTCCCTGTATCAAGGTCTCATGGCTCATATGGGACCTTCGATCTTCCGCCTTCAGCAGAAGATGGAGCTCTTCAATCCCCTGACGGATGAAATCAAGAAGAAGTACCCGGTCCTGTTCCTCGCCGTGAAGGACAGCCTAGAGCTGGAGTTTCCCGATATGCAATTCCCTGATGCGGAGATTGCCTATATCGTCCTCCATTTCGGATCGGCCCTTCTCATGAACGAAGAGAAGGTGAAGGTCGATGCCGTCATCGTCTGTCCGACAGGCATCGGGGCATCCAAGATGCTCGCGAGCAGGATCAAGAAGGAACTGAAGATCATCAATCCCGTCGGCATTTTATCCCTCAATGACTTCAGGGATGCCGATCCCGACGACTATGATATTGTCATATCCACCGTGCGCCTGCCGTTTACCAATCTTGATTACATCCTTGTCAGCCCGCTCTTGAGCGAAGAGGATATCATGATTATTCAGACGTACGTCCAGAACAACATTGAGCGGATCACAAGCAGGAAGTACCTGAAGCCGGTGAAACCGGTGAAGGCAGAGAAGAAACCGACGGAGATCCGTGGGCTCCTGCAGGAAATCAAAGACGTCCACACAAGCATTGAATCGATCCTAGATCACTTCCGGGTGTACCGGAAGCAATCCGTGACAGATCATTTCACCGTCATGAACGAAATGGTCCATCAGGCGAAGCTGGAGGGCCTCGTGACCGATGAAGTGAAGGTCATGGACAAGCTGATGGAGAGGGAGCAGCGGGGCGGCCTTGGAATCCCCGGAACGAACATGGGGCTTTTCCACTGCCTGGACCCCCACGTCACCAAGCTCGTATTCCAGGTGGCGCATCTCGACCAGCCGTTCCTCATCAAAGGAATGAACGGGAAGCCCATGGAGATGAAAAGCCTTCTCCTCATGCTCGCTCCGGAAGGGTTGAGTGAAAGGGAAAATGAAATCCTCAGCCTCATCTCCACGAGCCTCATCGAAAACCAGGCGTCCATGATGATCTATTCCTCCACCAACGAGGCCATGATCTATCGAAAGCTCGAAGAACTCTTCTTAGACTATGTTCAACAAAACCTTATAAAGGAATGATAATGATGAATAAAACGATCCACTTTGGAGCAGGAAACATCGGCAGGGGCTTTATCGGTGCCCTATTCGCCCAATCAGGCTATCACGTCACCTTCGTTGATATCGCCGACACCATCATCAACAAGCTGAACGAAGAAGGCACCTATCAGGTGAAGCTTGCAACGGAATCAAATGAGTCCGAAACCATCACCAACGTCTCAGGGTTGAATAACCTCCATCAGGAAGACGAAGTCGTTGCGGGAATCGCTGAAGCGACCTACCTCACAACGGCCATCGGACCGAACATCCTGCCGCGCATCGCTCCCCTCATCGCCAAGGGAATCGAAGCACGCCTGGAGAAAACATCGGAGCCACTTTATGTGATTGCATGTGAAAACCAGATCAGCGCAACCGACTTGTTGAAAGGGTACATCCTTGAGCATCTTTCTGAAGCAACCGTCAGCAAGATGGAAGGGAAGGTCCACTTCTTCAACTCCGCCGTCGACCGCATCGTGCCGATTCAGGATCAAGATTCACTCGACGTCCTTGTTGAGCCATACTATGAGTGGGTAGTGGAAACAACTGAAACCATCCCGCCAGTCAACGGAATGACCATCGTGGACGAGCTTGCCCCGTTCATCGAACGCAAACTCTTCACCGTCAATACGGGCCATGCCGTCATCGCCTACCTTGGCTATCTGCAAGGAAAAGAAACCATTGATCAGACCCTAGCCGATGAAGCCATCGCCACTCAAGTGCGGGAGACGCTGAAAGAAACAGGAGCCTACCTCGTGAAGGAATATGGCTTGAATGAAGAGGATCACCTCGCCTACATCGAGAAGATCATCTCCCGCTTCCAAAATGCCTACCTGAACGACGGAGTCACCAGGGTTGGCCGCGCGCCGATCCGTAAGCTCGGACCGGAAGATCGCTTGATCCGCCCGACCACACAAGCAGCCAAAGCTGGACTCGGCTACACGAATCTCGCAAAAGCCATCGCCGCTGCCCTGCTCTTCGACAACCCGCAAGATCCGGAAGCCGTCGAAGTCCAGTCCATCATCAAAGAACATGGCGTAGCCGGCGCACTGAAAGAGATCAGCTCACTCGATCCCGACAGTGCCATCACCAAAGAAATCATTGCCCAATACGACGCGTTGAAAGCATAAAGAAGAAGGAAGCATGGGGATCCCGTGCTTCCTTTTTTGTTTTTTCGGCAGGCTGGCAGTATCCTTGCAATTAGAAAAATTATACAATGTAAATATGGAAAAGGTTTACTACTACATACCTGAGGTGGGGTGGGGCAAATGAAGAAAAAAATCGGTTGGATCCTTGCAACAGCCACATTCTTAATCGTTGCAGCACCACTATACTATTTCATCACATTATCTCTTTACGAGCCGTCAGAAGATCTACACCACTTCCCGGTCCCTAAACATGCGAAACTGGTCGGGGAGAATGAGCATGGTCATCAGTATGATTGGTCAAGGGCATCTGAAGAAAACGGGATTCCTTATGGGTATGAAATGGTCCTGAAAGCCAACGGATGGGAAAAGGGAGAAAGAGAAGGGGCTTCCGTTTATTACACAAAAGGAAAGCACACAATAGACCTGATGTCGACATCCAAGCACCTGGATATCCTCAGAGTGGACTATAAATATGACCATGCAGGATGATAGCCTCCGTAAAACGCACAGAGTGCCTCGCAGCGGAGGAGGACCGACTCCTGCGGGAAAGGCGGGCAGGTGAGACCCTGCAGGCGCAGCCGAAGCGGCTCACCGCACGCCCCGCGGAAAGCGGTCCTCCGGAGCGGAGAGGCACGGACCATGTAACACTTTCCTATGTCCATTTGTGAAGGATAGTGTACCGATATCACAGAATATCTCCACAGAATAAAGGGGACTGATTCTATAATATGCCACGAATCGCAGAGATTCCTAATGTTTCCATCAGGCCAAAACGTGGTATGGTGTTGGAAGAAAGGTGGAAGGAGGAGGTGCCCGACGTGGACTGGAAAAAATATTTTATACTATTGCCACCCTTCCTGATTTTCATCATCCTTGTCTTCCTTTTCATCCCGTATCATCAGCTCCTGTTCGCGAGCCTGATCATTATCTTCTTTTGGATCCTTTACTACATATGGGTGACCGTGGATAAAGTAAGGAAAGAAAAATCTGAATAAAGGATACGAATTGTGGTGCACGCCTTGACTTGGGTGCACCTTTTTCTTATGATGAACATATCATATATGAACACATTGTCATATACTCAAATAGAATAGGAGTTTGAAAATGGGAAAGAACAAGAATGAAGCGATTGAGCCAGAAAAAATAGAAGAAGAAAGCCATCTCTGCACATGTGATAGCATCGATGAAGAAACCCTCTTCATGGTCACACAGACATTCAAGGCCTTATCGGAACCGACCCGGGTGAGGATCCTGCACTTGTTGGCGCAAAAAGAACATTCGGTCAACGAGATTGCCGAGAAGCTTTCACTCCTGCAGACGACGGTTTCACATCAGCTCAGATTCCTGAAGAATCTCCGCCTCGTCAAGTATCGCCGTCAGGGAACGACCCTATTTTATTCAGCGGATGACGATCATGTGATGAATCTTTTGCAGCAAACGATCCACCACGCACGGCACCATTAACGACTGGGGGAACACATAATGAAAGAATACAAACTCCAGGGTCTATCCTGCAGTAACTGCGCGCGGGAAATGGAAGAGGAGATCAATAAGCTCGATCACGGGGAAGGATCCAGGATCCTGTACAATAGCAGCAAGATGATGCTCTCAGACGGCGTCGACATGGGACGTGTGGAGAAGATTCTGCACGCAGATGGAGCCGCCATCCAGATGGATGATCATGACCACAGTGATCACGGTCATGACCATTCCCATACAAGCAGCAGCCGGATGAAGTTGCTCCTTGGTGTATCTGCGGTCATTTTCCTCCTGGCGATTTTCGTTGATTCGGTAATCAATCATCCTGTATCGATCGCCCTGTATCTTTCCGCCGCCGCCATCAGCGGATATCCGACGTTCATCAAGGGAGCGAAGAACCTGTTCCGCCTGAAGTTCAACATCGATACGCTCATGACCATCGCCCTCATCGGGGCCTTCTCCATCGGGGAATGGAAGGAAGGCACCCTTGTGGCTATCTTGTTCGGCGTCAATGAGCTCCTTGAAGGCATGGGCATGGAGAAAGCGCGACGGTCCATGGAAGAGCTGTTGAAAGTCGCACCGAAGGAAGCCATCCTGTTGAAAGATGGGGAGGAGAGCGTCGTACCGATCGCGAGCCTCAAGGTGGGGGACATCGTTCTCGTGAAGTCAGGGCAGAAAATCCCGTCTGACGGAATCGTGGAATCAGGCAAAAGCTCCGTGAACGAAGCTGCCATCACCGGGGAAGCGATGCCCGTTGAAAAACAACCGGGAGAAGCCGTATTCGGTGGGAGCATCAACAACGAAGGGGTCCTGAAGGTATCCATCCAGAAGGAATACCATGATTCATCCCTCGCCAAGATCCTCCATCTGGTGGAAGAGGCACAGGAGACGAAGACCCCGACCGAGCAGTTCATCAACAAATTTGCCAAGTATTACACGCCGCTCATCATGATCATTGCGGCCCTTGTCATCGTCATCCCGCCCCTGTTCCTAAACGGGGAGTGGGGAGCATGGTTCTACCAAGGGCTTGCCGTCCTCATCGTCGGCTGCCCATGCGCTTTGATCTTGTCTTCTCCCATTGCCATCGTCTCGGGGATCGCCCGGAACGCGAAGAACGGAATCCTCGTCAAAGGCGGGGTGTTCCTCGAGCAGCTCGGGAAGATCGACACCATTGCTTTCGATAAGACCGGGACCCTTACAAAAGGGGAACCCCATGTGGAACAGGTGAAGATCTACGACGAGCGATTCTTCACCATCGCCGGGTCCATCGAGAAATCGTCCTCTCATCCCATCGCCAAAGCCGTCATGGACCGACTGGCAAGAGAGGACCTCACATTCATCGAGCCCGACGAGATCAACACGATCACCGGCCAAGGGGTCGCGGCCATTCTGAACGGCCGGACGTATAAGGTAGGGAATGAAAACAGTATCTCTTTCCAACTGCCTGAAGAAATGAACGGTGAAATCCAGCGGCTCAAGCGTGAAGGCTATACCCTGGTCATCGTCTCCGATGAAGAGCGGGTCCTCGGCCTCTTCGGCATCACCGATGAAATCCGGGAAGAGAGCCATGACATCATCGAACGCCTTCACTCAGCAGGCATCAAGCGGACGATCATGCTCACAGGCGACCATGACCGCACCGCGGAAAAAGTCGCAAGCAAAGTCGGGCTGACCGACTATTATGCGAGCCTATTGCCGGACGAAAAGGTCGCCAAGGTCAAGGAGCTCACGAAGACCGGCCGCGTAGCCATGGTGGGCGACGGCATCAATGACGCTCCGGCCCTCGCCACGGCCGACCTCGGGATCGCCATGGGGAAAGGAACCGACAGCGCCATCGAGACCGCCGACCTCGTCCTCATGCAGGACCACCTCGGCAAGCTACCGTCGGCCATCAAGATTGCCAAACGGGTGAACCGCATCATCAAGATCAACATCACCCTCGCCCTGGGATTGAAGCTCATCGCCCTGCTCCTCACGATCCCAGGACTGCTGACGCTCTGGATTGCCATCCTCTCCGACATGGGTGCCACGATCCTCGTCACGCTCATCAGTCTTACGGTCATGCTTGGGGAAAAGAAACAGGATTCATAGGAAGAAGCAGGCCAACCGCGGCCTGCTTCTTTATTTGCGGAGGCATGAGAGGGGAGTTGGTCATAAGAAGGGGAAGTTGAGGATAAACGGAGGAACCGGGTCATATCGCAACCAAGTTGGAAAGAAGACCATGAAGTTGGTAATGGGTTTTGTAGAGAATCAGAGAGTTGGTAACAAATTTTTCAAAGTCGGTAGAAAAAATCCGATTGTCGGTAAAAAAATTCAAAAAGTCGGTAATACCACAGCAACCGTGTCGCCCAATAAGGCCAATTGTTAAAGAAATCATGGGAATAGGATGCCATGCAGCACGCTGATTCTTGAACGCCCCCATAACAAAAATACCACCGAATCCCCTCTCATATGATAGGATAAAAATGGAAGGGAGGTCCAAGCATGAATCCACGAACAGACCACGAAGATGAAGTAGAAATAGAACAAACGAAGAACCTGACCCGGGTAGGGTGCCTCCTTGCCGTCGTCATCCCCATCCTCTTGCTCCCATTCATCATCGGATGGCTCCTTTTCAGGACAGGCGAAACCACCCTTGAAGTCAGTTCTTCCCCCAATGACGTTCACACCATCGAAGTCGTGAAAGTCGATGAATTCCCTGATCCTGTCGTCGACATCCGATACGGTGATCAGGTCATGACGAAAACCACGATCCCTGATGCCATCAAGATCCACTGGGAAGATGATGAACATGCGACCGTTATCTTTACAAAGGGAGACCGGAAACAAACCATCCCCATCACATTCGACTAAAGACCTCAAACGAAATGGACGTGACCGACTCAATGACCAACCACTATACGATACGCCATGCACAGCTACAGGATGCACCCCAACTATCAGCCATTCGTCCCATCATCGATGGCGAGACGGAATTCATGGATCGGGAAAAAGGGGAGGCCTTCATCACGCCTGAAGGATTCCGCACGATCATCCAAACGGATGAAGAAACGCCCAATCATCTTTTCCTCGTGGCGGAAACGGACGGTGAGATCGTAGGATTCTCCCGGTGCGAAGGAAGTCCACTGAAACGTTCCGCCCATAAAGTCGAATTCGGCGTCTGCCTCCTGAAGGACCACTGGGGAAACGGCATCGGCCGCAAGCTCCTTGAAGAGTCACTGCAGTGGGCAGACAAACAGCAGATCAGAAAGGTCACCCTCACCGTACTAGCCGACAACCATAAAGCCGTCAAGCTCTACAAACAATATGGCTTTAAAACTGAAGGCATCCTGGTGGATGACAAACGGTTGAGCGATGGAACCTACCACGACACGCTGATTATGGGCAGGATCCAAACGTCACACCTGCCGCCGGGCTGAAATGCCTGCTCACCATCCCCACCTTCCTCATTAAAAGCGTGATCGGCCCAGAGGTCACGCCCAACCAAACAATCTACCCATTAGATATATTTGTAAAAGTTATAGGAAAACAATCCCGATTTTGCTATATTTGAAATAATCAGATAAAAATAGGGGGATCTACACATGGACTTTTCCATCGTATGCAAAGGGTTGAGGAAGGAATTCCAGGGGGACGGCATCAAGACGCGCGCCCTGGACGAAGTGAATGCAACATTCAAGAAGGGCGAGTTTGTGTCCATCGTCGGGACATCGGGATCGGGGAAATCAACCCTCCTGAGTATACTCGGCACATTAGACAGTCCGACTTCAGGAAGCATTCTCTATAACAACGAAGACATCAAAACCTATAACAAAAACGGGCTCGCCGACTTCAGGTTCAATCACATCGGCTTCATCTTCCAGCAGTTTCATCTGCTTCCGACCCTTACATCACTGGAAAACGTCATGGCGCCCCTTTTCTCAAGGAATGTACCGTATAACAAAAAAGAGCGAGCAGAAGCCGTCCTCGAGCGGGTCGGGTTGAAGGATAAAATGAACTCCCTGCCGTCCCAGCTTTCAGGCGGACAGCAGCAGAGGGTGGCGATCGCCAGGGCCATTGTGCATGAGCCCCACTGGCTCCTTGCCGATGAGCCGACAGGGAACCTTGATACGGAGACTGGGGATATCATCTTTTCCCTTCTGACCGAACTGAATCGCGAGAAGGGCTGCGGGGTGATTTTCGTGACCCATGATCCGGCCCTCGCTGCCAAGGCAGACCGGATGATCGAGATGAAGGACGGGAAGATCCTCTCGGATAAGGAGCTGGCCCGGGTATGATCCGATTCATATGGAATAACTGGTGGCGCAATAAAGGGCGCTTTATCCTGCTCCTCGTCGGGGCACTCATCGTCAGCACGGGCCTCAGCTACCTGGTCGGGGTCACCCAGTCAAACAACGGGACGATCGTTGAGGAGCTGCAGAACAGGTGGGAATCCTCGTATCACATCGTCGTACGTCCGCCTGATACGAGAAGTGTCACGGAAGAGCTGAATCTCCTCGAGCCCAACTATCAAAGCGGGCTGTCCGGCGGCATCACGATGGAACAGTATGAAAAAATCAAAACGATGGAAGACATTGATGTAGCCGCACCAATCGCCATGATCGGCTTCATGAACAACTCCATAGAAATGAATTCATTGACCATATCCCAGCCCGGGGTGTACCGCCTGAAGATCACCGATGAAACGGACACAGGTGCAGGCATCCGGAAAGATGGGGGCAATACGTACTTCACTGTAGGGAACTGGCAACCGGAGGGTCTCGGGAAGGAGTACGGGGCTTCGCCCTTCATGGGTGAACAGTCCCTCGAAATGGGTTCTGAAGTCATGATCGCCGGGGTGGACCCGGAAGCGGAAAGCGCCCTTGTCGGACTTGATCAGTCTGTCCTCGAGGAAGGAGGAAGCCGATATTTTAAACCGGACGACCAGGCGGAAGTGGTGGAGTATGAAGATGAAGACTTCACCCAGACCAGGATTCCCGTCCTCCTCAGCAACCGGGAGTACGTAGAGAGCAAGGTCACCTATACGCTCGAGAAACTGGATCTTCCGTTTTCCACTGATGAACAGGCGAAAACGATGGAGAAGGTGAAGGAGAACGGAGGGCAAGACTACCTGGAGAAACAGTCGGGTGAAGAGGTAAAGTCCTATTCCTACACAACCGAGGAGGCCCATAAAAAGATCCTCGATCAGGCGATGCATCCTGATCCCGAACTGAGCACCAACAAGGAGAATTTCATCGCCTTTCAAGCAACCCCGGTCAACTACCGCCCGGTAAGCAGTCCGTTTTCCGAGCGATGGCCGTTTGCCTATGAAGTGGAGCCTTACGAGATCCCTGAAGGGGTACCCCTCGCTGAAACCGACGCCTATCGTCCCGTCAAGATGTTCGGTGATGGGAGTTTCCAAGATTGGAAGCGGGTGAAGATCGATGTCAAAGGGAATCTTTGACCCTGCGAAGCTCAACATCTCAAAGGATCCGTTGACGGAGCTTCCCATGGAAACCTACTTCCCTTCGAAGTCGAATCTCGTCCTCGATCAAAACGGTGATCCTGTGAACCCTCCTCAGGAAATGAAGCCCCTGAACAATCCGTACGGGTTCCTGACAAAGCCACCGATGATGCTGACGACCCTTGATGCGGCAGCGGAATTGATGGGAGAGAAGCCGATATCGTCGATCCGGATCAAGGTCGCAGGCGTGGAAGCCATGACCGATGAAAGTGAAAAGACGCTTCAGGAAGTCGCCAAGCGGATCGAGGACGAAACCGGACTCATCACCGATATCACCCTCGGGTCATCGCCTCAGCCGGCCCTGACTCATATCCCGGGTATCAAGGGAGAAGAGTCCATCGGCTGGGTGGAACAGCCGTGGATCAAGATCGGCTCATCCATGACGATCTTCAAGGAAGCGAAAGTAGGCTTGAGCGGGGTGATCGCAAGCGTCATTCTGGTGGCCATTATCTACGTGTTCTCATCGAACCTCATCATGATGTACACGAGGAAGAAGGAGTTTGCCGTCCTATTATCCATCGGCTGGCGACCGGTCCAGCTGTCCCGGATGCTCTTCACCGAGGCCCTGATCCTAGGGACCTTCGTGTCGGTGGTGAGCTGGATCATCCTCGGATACTTCACCGTCACCTCCACGGTGGAGACGTCGCCGTTCAGATTCCTACTCATGGGGCTGTTCGGCATCCTGATCTATCTGCTCGGAACGATGATCCCTGCGTATCTCGTCGGGAAGATCAAACCGTATGAATCCATGAAGGCAGGAGAGATCTCCCATATCGGGAGGAGGCTGATCCCATCCGCTGCGATCTGGTCCATGAGCCTGAACTCCTTCCTGTCCAGATGGAAGCGGAGCTGCCTGTCGGTGGTCTCCATCGCCCTGCCGACCAGCCTGTTCGTGGTCTTCCTCTTTATCACCTACCGGTTGAAGGGAGTCATGTTCGCGACCTGGCTCGGGGAGTACGTAGCCATGGAAGTTAGCTCCATGCACTACATTGCCATGGGCGTCGCCTTATTGATCGCCATCCTCACCACAACGGAAATCATGTGGCAAAACATATCGGAGCGTCAGCCCGAGATCGCCCTGCTGAAATCCATTGGGTGGAAGAATCGTTCCATCCGCTCCCTGGTCCTCTTTGAAGGGGCATTCAGCGGACTGTTCGCCGGCATCATCGGCATCCTCATTGCTTTTGTATTTGTTTGGAAAATCTACGGGGCGCCGCCTTTGGAGCATGCGCCATTCTTTGCCCTGGCCATTGTCATCCCGATCCTGACGGGGATGGCGGGAGCACTTTTCCCGGCACACAAAGCAGTGAAAGTCCAGCCTTACCAAGCGCTTGGCGGCACAGCGGAGCATTCCGGGAAAACGGAGAAGCGGGTGAAGGTCACCTTGGGAGTGGCGACAGCGATCCTCTTCATCGGCCTTGTCACCATCTTATCTCAAGCGATCCCTGACGCGAAACCGGCTGTCACCACCGCCGATACGAAGGATGTAAAGGGGACCGATGGAGCGATCAATACCTCCACTGCTCCTTCAAAAGACGAAACAAAACCGGATGCTAAACCTGACCCTAAGCAGGAGGGGGAAGAGGTGGCCCTGGACCGCGAATTCTGGAAAGTAATCGAATTCGAAAAGCCATGGAACGCCGATCCCCTTCAGTATACGTTCAGGCTGGATGAACCTAAAAAAGCCAAGACAGACACGAAATCCATCGTCATCAAAGCACGCATCCAGAACCTGACGACGGAAGACGAGTGGGATGATTATAAGATTACGGGTCAGTTTTTAAAGGACCAGGACGGGAAAGAATACCAGCCTGTTGACACCGAGGTCATTTCCCGGAAAAACTGGAATGGGATCCGGATGAAGCCGGGAGGGGAAGCGATTGTTTCCTTGGCGTTCGAAGTACCGAAAAATAAGGAGAACTTCAATTTCATCCTGTCCCGTGCATCCCAGCCGGGAGATGTCGTGATCAAGCATATAGACAAGGGACTCTGACGATAGAAAGGATCCGACCATGAAACGATATAATCTGATTGTCATTTTTAACGAAGGGATGGATAGGGTCCTGCTTTGCAAGAGGAGGAAAAATCCGTATCAGGGATTGAGCAACTTCATTGGTGGGAAGATCGAAGAGGGTGAATCAGGTCAGGCTGCCGCCTGCAGGGAAATGGAGGAGGAATCGGGGCTCACGGCGGAAGACGTCTCCCTGTTTCACCTCATGGACTTGACCTATCACCTCTCCGGATTCGAGCTGGAGGTTTACGCGGGGAGATGCAGACATGACGTCGAGGTACACGGAGAAGAAAATGAACTGTACTGGTCTCCTCTTGATGTCGACTTCACCGATCAGACGCACTATGCAGGAGAAGGGAGCCTCGGGCATATCCTTGCCCACGCTACCCTCTACAAGTCTCTCTTTTGTCAGGAAACCGTGGAAGTGAAGTGATGGTTTCATAAAACGCCCGGCAGCAGGGTTCCGATTTGACCCAGATGCAGCCGGCCGTCTTTTCTGTTTGTCCGCTCCGCTCTCTCATTACACAGACTACTAGATTCTCCGGAACAAGCCGGGATAGTCCACCACCAGCCCTTTCCTATCTACAAAGATACTGGATTCATAGGTGGGGCTTTGATAAAGGAATTCCCTGATACCGGATGACTCCCGGAGAAGGGTGTAATGCTGGTTGACCTTCCGGAATGTGAGGTCAAGCACTGAAAGGTAGACGACGTCCATGCTCACGGTTCGGCCCTGCACCCACTCCATTCGATTGATGGGGAGGGAGTTGGTGAAAGGGGTACAGGAGATGTCGATATCGATGGCTCCGGTCAGCTCCTTGATGGGGCGGGATTCCCCGTCGAACCAGCTTCCAGCTCCATCGGCATGCAGGGTCAGGGACCGTTCACCTATATGGAAAGACCCTTTTCTGAACGTCCAGGATGGATCCAGTTCCAGGCTGTAGTGAATCTCCCCTGCTGAGCGATGCACCGTGCTCTGTATGGTGATGCACCTGTCCTTTTCGGCAAGGAACAGTTCTTCGGTTTCTTCCTGTTGATTTTTCCATCGAATCATCGTCTTGTCCTCCTCTATGAAATGTGAGTCGCTCCTTGCCCATGCACCGGTTCTGTGCCAAACTAAAGCCGGGAGGAAACCGATTATGAAACAACAATTATTGCTCTTCATCTACTTCACCTTGGCCATCGTCAGCTTCTTCGCCCTTTATGATTCATGGGTGATCCTGAAGTCGGGCTGGGGCGTGGATTCATTCCTGTTCATTGCCATGGGGATTCTCGCCATCGTCCTAATCATCCGTCACCTCAGGAAGAGGCAGTAGATACAAGAAAAGCCGGAGATTTCATATGGAAATCTCCGGCTTGTTTTTATAGGTATGACTCTATCTACATGATACAAAAAAACGGAATATAAGTCTATTTATTTTTTTGATTCGATGTGAAAATAAAGAAGTGCACAAGGAGCGTAACGTTACGACTTTCTGACGAAAAGAGGGCGTACATTGAAAAAGAATCTATCAACAGACGAAGCAATCGAGCGGTGGAATGAGCACGCGGAGGCATTCACGGCAGGCTACACGGAGGAAGGGGACCGGAGCAGGAGGATCCTCTTGAATCCCGCGATCTTCTCCCTTCTCGGGCATGTGGAAGGGACGGAAATCCTCGATGCAGGCTGCGGGGAAGGGTATTTGAGCCGGCTCCTCGAACGGAAGGGGGCCCATGTGACGGCCGTGGATTATTCCACGGAAATGCTCAAGCTTGCCGAAGCGAAGGCGCCGGAATCATCCGGGATCCGCTACCACCACGGAAACTGTGAGAATCTGAATTTTCTGGATGATCGGATGTTTGATACGATCGTGTCCAATATGGTCATTCAGGATCTTGAAGATCACACGGCGGCTCTGAGGGAATGCTTCCGGCTTCTGAAAGAAGGCGGGACCCTCGTCTTTTCCATCCTCCACCCGTGCTTCATCACACCCGGAAGCGGATGGATCCGGGATGGACAGGGTAAAAAGGAAGCGTGGCGAGTATCCGGATACTTCCTTGAAGGGGTCTATGAACAGGCGTTTCCCGAAGAGGCCGAGAACAAAGTGGTTTTTTACCATAGGAGCCTGACCACGTACATGACTGCCATCAGGGAAGTAGGTTTCGAGATGGATGAAATGGTAGAACCGAGACCGTCGGATGAACTGGTGAGGGAGGATCCTGAGTACAGGGAAGACCTGATCCATCCGAATTTCCTCGTATTCAAGTTGAGGAAGGGGAAAAGGGGCATAAGCTGGTGTCCTGGGCTGTAAACTGTATTCTCGCAAAGAACTTGCGGGGAAAGACGGGTATCCCGGCATTTTTTTGTTCCCTTCTTGAGGGGCGGTTGTTGAAAGCCTCCTTCGGTATGTGCTAAAGTGCACTTTAACTGAAGCACTTAATTAGGGAGATGAAGCCGATGACATACAGCATGAAACAGATCACGGAGATGACGGGTGTGCCTGCTTCCGCCCTGCGCTATTATGAGAAAGAGTCCATCCTGCCATTTGTAGAGCGGAATGATAAGGGAATCAGGGTGTATGATGACGTGAACGTTGAGTGGATCTATTTTATCCGGGCCCTCCGTGAAACGGACATGCCCATAAGGGAGATCAAAAAATATGTGGCTCTATACATGAAGGGGGACGCCACAAAAGAGGAGAGGCGAAAACTCCTTCTTCAGCACGAGGAGAATGTCGAAGCGAAGCTGAGCTCCCAGTTCGAGTACTTAAAGCGGATCAAGAAGAAGCTCGTCACCTACGGGGAAATCGAGAAAAATCTCCAGTAAATGGGTAAAAAGGCACCTGGGTATTAATGGGTGTTCTGTTGGGATAGATGGTATCTTTACGGATCCTGCAAAGATCATTTTAGGTGGAAACACCCATTTTTATGGATTATTTCCAAAATATAAGCATCCCACCTTTTGGAAAAAACCTACTTTCCTCTCATATTGACAAATACTAGAACATGATAGACTGTACCTAGTTTTGATTGGAGGTTGGGATTTTGAGTAAAAAATGGATAAGCATCATGCTTTCAGTGCTGGTTGCGTTCGCGGTGAGCGGTTGTGGACAGGCAGACGAGAAAGCAAGTGGTGACGGGAAGAAAGAAGAGACGAAAAAGGAAGAATCAAAGGATTCGGGAAATCAGGAGTTCAGCGATCTGATTACCTTTATGGAAAAAGAAACGGGCGGGTCCGCAAAGAAAGTGTTTGAAAACGAAAAGCCTGAACAGGAATATGAAGCTGAAGGCATCAAGGTGTCGTTGGATGCGTATCAGGTCCTTGAGTTGAACGGGCTGGATGAAGAGCATAGGACGCCTTTCAAAAAAGAAGAGGATGGTGCCGTCGTCCTTGCCAAATATACGTTGAAAAATGAATCGGATCAGGATGTCTATTACAATCCGACCTTGAATATGACCTTCTCGGGGGCGGATAAATCCTATGATAATTATCGTGAGCTTCTGCCTGAGGACAAGCAGATCAAAGAGATGCTGACTCCTGACAATGAGTATCTATGGGAAAAAGGTGAAACGATCTCAGGCTACTACACCTACACGATGAGTAAAGGTGATCTGGAGAAGGCCATGGATGTTTCCACTGTTGCCATTGAAGTACCTGCAGCCCAGGCTGAGAAGGACGATTACAACTCTCTCATCGGTGAAAAGGGGATCTTCAACGTGGGACTGACAGAAGCAGGGGTCAAAAAAGTGGCAGATAACAAGAAGTTCTACCAGGACCTCCCCACAAAGAATGATATGGGTGAAAAGGTCATGGTTGATGAAAAAGAAGGGATCGGCACAAATGAAAAAATCGGCGATCTGACCTTCACCCTCGAAGGATATCAGTTTGCTGAATTCACGCCGAATGCCGTGGAAGCACCCAAGTTCAGCAACTTCAAGGGGGATATGGTGCTTCTTACCGTTAAGCTCCAGGTTGAGAACGGTGGGAAGGAACAGCTTTCCCAGGGATCGCCAACATCGAAGCTGCTTATCGATGGCGGAGCGGATTACACCCTCGACCAACCGATGCTCACAGGTTACGCGTATGATGATGTGATTGAACCGGGCGAATCCGGTGAACTTCTGCAGATTTTTGTATTGGATAAGGAGAAATACGAAAAGATCTGGAAGGATAAATCGTTTGAAATGGAGATGGCCCATCTTCAAAATGCCGAAGCGAAGGAACTGTTTGAAGGAAAGACGGTTTCATTCAAGCTGAAGTGACTACTTTAAAAGAAGAAAGCCCGCCGGAATCCGGCGGGCTTTTCGTTTAACTCCATTTCTTAACGCGTTGTAATCTTAATGCATTCAATACGACCGACACCGAGCTGAAGGCCATGGCGGCTCCGGCCAACCATGGGGCAAGAAGCCCGGCTGCGGCTATGGGGATGCCGATTGTATTATAGGCGAATGCCCAGAAGAGGTTCTGTTTGATGTTGCGCATGGTCTTGCCGCTCATCAGGATCGCATCGGCAATGCTGTGAAGATCGCCTCGGATCAGGGTGATATCAGCAGCTTCCATGGCTACGTCGGTCCCGGTACCAATGGCCATTCCCACATGGGCCGTGGCGAGTGCAGGGGCGTCGTTGATGCCGTCCCCGACCATGGCCACATGTTTGCCGGCTTCCTGAAGCTGCTTGATTTCAGAAGCCTTTCCTTCCGGTAGGACCTCTGCAATCACCTCTTGTATCCCCACTTGGGAAGCGATCGCTTTCGCTGTGCGCGTGTTGTCACCCGTCATCATGATGACGGTGATGCCCATTTTCTGGAGTCGATCGACGGCAGCCTTTGAGGATTCTTTTACCGTATCCGCAACAGCCAGGAGTCCGGCATACCGTCCATCGATGGCGACAAGCATGGCGGTTTTTCCCTGAGATTCAAGGGCTACCTTTGTATCGGTGACGGAGTCGGTTTCAACCCCGTTCTCTTCCATAAATGGACGAGTCCCGACCAGCACATGCCGGCCATCGACTGTGGCACGGACACCTTTACCGGGAACGGCCTCGAATGATGAGGTGGAAGAAGGATGCACCCCTTTATCCTTGAGACCCTGTGACGATGGCCTGTGCCAGGGGATGTTCCGAGTGCTGCTCTGTGGATGCAACGAGGTGCAGGAAATCCCCTTCTTCCATCCAATCAGCCATAAGATGATCGGTCAGGACCGGAGTCCCATTCGTGACGGTTCCCGTTTTATCCAGTACTACGGTGTCGATGAGCTGAGTCTGTTCCAAGTGCTCACCGCCTTTGAACAGGATCCCGAATTCCGCTGCTCGTCCGGAACCGGCCATGATTGAAGTCGGTGTGGCAAGACCGAGGGCGCACGGACATGCGATGACAAGGACGGAGATGAAGACTTCAAGGGCTTGGGTGAAGTCACCCGGTTCGATCCATATCATCCATAGGAGGAACGTAAGGAGGGCGATCCCCACCACAATGGGGACGAAAATGCCCGATATCCGGTCTGCCAGGCGCTGGATCGGGGCCTTTGAGCCCTGGGCATCCTCGACGACCTTGATGATTCGGGCAAGAGCCGTATCGCGTCCGACCTTTTGGGCCTTCATCCGGATGGATCCGTTCTGATTCACCGTCGAGCCGAAAATGGGCTCCCCGATCGCCTTATCGACGGGAAGGCTTTCACCCGTCAGCATGGATTCGTCGATGGATGTAGAACCTTCCGTCACTTCTCCATCAACGGGAATCGTTTCACCGGGCTTGACGATGACGATGTCTCCGATCATCACTTCTTCGACGGGGATGTCGATTTCCTTCTCGTCCCTATGGACTCGAGCCGTTTTCGCCTGCAGTCCCATGAGCGTCTTGATCGCCTCGGAAGAACGACCCTTTGCTCTTGCTTCAAACAGCTTGCCGAGGAGGATCAGGGTGATGAGGACAGCACTTGTTTCGAAATACAGATGCGGAGCGTGATGACTGCCCGCCGTCACGATGGCCTGGTACAAACTATAGAAGTAAGCGGCGGATGTTCCCATCGCCACCAGTACATCCATATTCGCACTCCCATTCCTCAGTGCTTTGTATGCTCCGACGTAGAACTGTGCCCCGATGATGAACTGTACAGGCGTTGCCAGGATCAGCTGCACCCATGGGTCATTGAGGAAATCGGGTACGTACAGAAAGGAAGTGAACGAAAAGTGCCCCACCATCGTCCAAAGGAGCGGAAGGGAGAGGATGGCCGACAAGATGAACTTCCGCTTCTGAATCTTGATTGCTTTCTCCCGGTGATCGCCAGCATCTTTAGTTGATGGCCGGTGGGCACCGTACCCGAGCTTTTCGACCTTTGCAATCATGTCGCTGACGGAGGTTTGCGAAGGGTGATAGGAGATGACCGCCTTCTCAAGGGCAAGGTTGACGCTTGCCGATGTGACGCCATCAAGTTTATTCAGTCCTTTTTCAATCCGGGCGGAGCAGGCGGCACAGGTCATCCCCGTGATTTCTAGCTCCGCTTTCTCATGGACGACGCCATACCCGAGAGCGTCGATCTTCTCTTCGAATTCCTTTTCACCTAGTTTCGCGGGATCATAGGAGATGGATGCTTTCTCTAGGGGGAGGTTCACCGTGGCCTTTTCGACACCGTCTAATTTATTCAGTCCCTTTTCAATCCGGTTCGCACAGGCGGCACACGTCATGCCTGAGATGTGCAGGGTGGTTTCCTTCTGGTTTGCACTCATGAGCGTCTAGCCTCCTTTATACCTGGCAAGGGTATATTGATATGAAAAAGAAAGAGTGCATGAACTGCACTCCCGTTTGATTCTTTACACAACGTCATAACCTTGATCGTCAATGGTTTCCTTGATCTCGTCAAGGCTGACAACGGCATTGTCAAAGTCCACTTCGACCTTGGCATCGGCGAGGCTTACGTTGACCTTTTTAACACCGTCTAGTCCGCCTACATTCTTCTCGATGGCATTGACGCAGTGGTTGCATGACATGCCTTGTACATTCAATGTAATATGTTCCATGATGGTCTCTCCTTTTGATTTCCCGGGGTATCTCCCGGAGGTTTATTTTTTCATTAACTTTTGAATCGTGACGACAAATTCATCGAGGACCGATTCGTCCCCTTCATTCAGACGGTCCACCACGCAGCCCTTCAAATGGCCCTCGAGGAGGATCTTCGCTACGCTATTAAGGGCGGACTGAGTGGCTGAAAGCTGTGTGATCACATCGTCACAGTACACGTCCTTTTCAATCATGCCTTTGATGCCGCGAATCTGCCCTTCGACGCGATTCAGCCGGCTGGTGAGATTCCGTTTCACCTCTTCAGGGTGATGACTCTTGCGGCAGGAGATGCCGTCCTTCAATCCATCTTCCATCCGATCACCTCCCGGAAGCGACGTGCTTCCTGTTTTTCTCATTTGAGTCCAGTGTATTGTACCTATAGGGGGTATGTCAAGAGGGTTGCTTACACATGAAAAAAGCACCTTCCATAAAAGGTGCATCAAAGCAATTGAAGCAGGGCGAACACTCCGAAACCGAAGACGATGATCCCCGAAAGACGGTTGATCCAGGCGAGGCTGTCATTCGAGAATCTTTTCCTGAACAAGCTGACGCCGAAGCTCAGGGAAAGCCACCATGCGGCTGACCCAAGGAACACACCCGTTACCATGAGAAGCGCAGACATGAGGTCGAAGGTGGAGGTTCCGAGACCGATACCGGAGAAGATCCCGATGAAGAAAAGGATGGTCATGGGGTTTGTCACCGTCAAAAAGAAGACGGAGGTATAGGATTTCAGCAGTCCACCACCTCGTGCAGAAGCAGAATGGTCTGCAGGTCGGGAGCGATATGTCTGGATGCCGAGATAACAGAGGAAGAGTCCCCCGATCAGCTGCAGCCACAGTTTCTGGCTGATCAAAAAGCTCGTAATGAAGGTGAGACCGAATGCCGCGATGCATCCGTAGATGGCATCGGCTGAGGCGGCCCCCAGTCCTGATACGAAACCGGTCAAGCGCCCCTTGGAAAGGGTGCGGTTGATGCAAAGGATCCCGATCGGTCCCACTGGGGCTGCCACGGTGAAGCCGATCAGCAGGCCTTTTAATAGAAAAATGATGTCCATGTTTACAATCTCCTCAGAAGTTTCATTTTAGTATAGTGAAAAATCCGGTAGAATGGAAGAAAGGATTTATTTGGAAAAAGTGAGTTGTGTGGAAGGAGCAGGAGAGAATGGAACCAATCAAAAAAGCGTATGGATACGTAACGAGAACCCACAAGGGAAGGCCGCAGGTATTGGTGTTTCAACATCCGATCCTTGAAGCGGGCATCCAGATCCCTAAAGGGACGGTAGAGGAAGGGGAATCTCCAGAAGCTGCCGTCGTTCGGGAAATGATAGAGGAAACGGGTCTGACGGAATGGGGGGAGCCTGTACTCCTTGCCGACGACAGGTGGAAAGCAGACGATGGAAGCATCCATCATCGGCATTTTTATCGCCTGGATCAGAGGGATGCTCCAGATCAATGGCAGCATGCGCCGTCGGGCGGGCGAGAAGAAGAGGGGCTGCAGTTCACCCTGTTCTGGATTTCCTCACCGGGGGATATTCCTTTGGCAAGGGGGCACGGAGACTATTTGCCTGACGTGCTGGAAGAGAGACCAGAAGATGGCCTTGGGTGTCTGGAGCCATCTGAAGACGTCAAACAGGTGTATCTAATAGAAGAAGGCGTGGAGAGGATCGTTGGGGAAACGCGTGAACGGATTTCTTTCGAAGAGGGCGGCACGGTCATTGTGAGGGAGCAGACCCTCACATCCGAAGAAATCGGGGATCGAAGGACCGTGACCCGATTGATGGCGTCCACGAATCGTCCCCTTACCGTTGAGGATTCCGGTGGAGGAGGCATGAGGGCCGTGTATGCCGGAGATCATGTGATCATCGAGAGGGATGGGGGAGAGAAGCGTGTCCCCCTGCATCATCTTCCGGTGGATACCTTTTCCGTTGAGCTCCTTCTCCGCACGCTGCCTCTTGAAGGGACCTATGCCCGGTCCTTCCATGCGTTCAATGTCCTCAAAGGAGAGGAGCAGCTCATCGAGATCCATGCGGATGAACAGCCCGACGGCTCCTTCAAGGTCAAGGTCCGATTCGGTGCGATGATCCAGTGGTACTGGGTAAATACGGAGACGCGTGAACTCCTGAAGCAATCGTCGGACCCTGCTCACGGCCTGAAGATGGAGTTCCGAAGATAGGCCAATCTCCAGTTGTAATCTAATTGAAATTCAGGTAGAATGGTAAAGTTTTAACAATACTTTTCGTTCGGGGTAATAAATCGTTTACTGGCCATGTGAAGCATGCCTGAAGATTCCTGGGAGATACCCCCGACCGTGCTCCCGGAGGCCTGCATCAGATCCATGTTCACTAAACCATTCCAATTATGAGGTGCGTAACATGCAAGAAGTTTCAACATCAACGAAGAATGTTTTCAGAGGGCCCATAGCCATTTTTGTGTTAGCCGTCGTGCTCCTATGGATGAAAACGTATGCTGCCTATCAGATTGAATTCAATCTTGGGATCGACAACAGCATGCAGAAATTTCTACTATTCTTAAACCCATTAAGCTCAAGTCTATTATTCTTGGGAATTGCCCTGTTCTTCAAAGGGAAACTGCAATCGACCCTGTTGATTGTCATCCAGTTCCTTCTATCATTCCTGCTCTATGCCAATGTCGTCTACTATCGTTTCTTCAACGATTTCATCACCGTCCCGGTCTTGATGCAGACAAAGACCAATGCAGGGCAGCTCGGTGACAGTGCTTTCTCTTTAATGACACCATGGGACATCTTCTATTTCGCCGATACGTTCCTCTTGATCGCCCTCTTGGCCTTCAAAGTGTCGAAGCCTGCCGCCAAGCGGAAATGGAAATCGGCCGGTCTGGTCATCGCCATGGCCGCCATCGTGTTTTCCGTCAACCTTCATCTTGCGGAAAAGGATCGTCCAGAGCTTTTGACACGTACGTTCGACCGCAACTACCTGGTGAAATACCTGGGATCGTACAACTTTACAATCTATGATATCGTCCAGAACGTCCAGACAGCGAGACAGCGCGCCATGGCGGACAGCAGTGATATCACCAGTGTGGAAAACTATATCAAAGCCAATTACGCAGAGCCAAATCCCGCTTACTTCGGGAAGGCGAAGGGCATGAATGTGGTGTACCTTTCCCTTGAATCGCTTCAGTCTTTCATCATCGACTATAAGATCGACGGGCAGGAAGTGACACCGTTCCTGAATTCACTTGCTCATGATAATGAAACCTTCTACTTCAAGAATTATTTCCATCAGACCGGACAAGGGAAAACGTCCGATGCAGAGTTCATGATGGACAACTCCCTGTACCCGATGGCACAAGGATCCGTCTATGTGAGCAAAGCACAGAATACGTTCCAATCGGCTCCGGCCATCCTGAAGAAGGATGACTATGTTTCCGCGGTCTTCCACGGAAACTACAAAACATTCTGGAACCGGAATGTGATGTACAAGTCACTCGGCTATGACAAGTTCTTTGATGCCGAGTACTACGATATGTCAGAGGATAATATCAAGAACTACGGCATGAAGGACAAACCATTCGTGGAAGAATCCCAGCCGCTTCTTGAAAGCCTAGAGCAGCCGTTCTACAGCAAGTATATCCTTCTGTCCAACCACTTCCCGTTCAAGATGGACGAAGGAGATACCGACTTCCCGGCTGCCGACACGAAGGATAACGTCGTCAATCAATACTTCCAATCAGCGCACTATATGGATGAAGCACTGAAACAGTTCTTTGACCAGCTGAAGGAATCGGGTCTCTATGACAACACGATTGTTGTCATGTACGGAGATCACTACGGAATTTCCGAAAACCATAACGACGCCATGAAAGAAATCATGGGGAAAGACATCGATGATTATGAATACGCCCAGCTTCAACGGGTACCGTTATTCATTCATGCACCGGGCGTCAAAGGCGGTGCCAAGGATACGTACGGAGGTGCCGTTGACGTCATGCCGACCGTGCTTCATCTTCTCGGTGTCGATACGAAGGACTACCTGCAGATCGGATCTGACCTCCTGAGCAAGAATCACCGTGAAGTCATCCCGTTCCGTAACGGAGATTTCATCACCCCGAACATCACATCGGTGAACGGCAAATACTACAGCAATGAAGACGGACAAGAGATCAAAGGTGACGGCTTTGCCGAGCTCAACAAGCAAGCGAAGACCGAGCTTTCCATCTCCGACAGCATCGTCAACAAAGATCTGCTCCGTTTCTACACGCCAGAAGGATTCAAGCCGATCGATCGTGATGACTACAACTACATTTATGATAAAGAAGCAGACGTGAATGATCAATAAACACGAAACAGCCCCCGCCTTGAATTGGCGGGGGCTGTTTGCTAGTTATGAAGATTGAATGTCCTCTTGCCTGCTATTTCAATCAACACGTAATTGACGTAGGTGAGGGCAAAGGGGAGGAAGGCGAGAAGAAATGCTGTGTCAAGGAACGATTCAATCTGTTTGGAGGAGTCGGAATGGAGTGTAAGGATCACACTTGCCATTACGATCGCATGCATGGCAAAAGCGATGAAGAGTGTAAACCACTTCCGTCTGGTCCTTACATGAAAAGGTAGCGAGACCACGCTCGAAAGACAGGAGCTGATCACGGCTATAAGTATAAAGGTGCTGGTACTAAGCATCATGATTCACTCACTTTTTGAGCTTTTTCAAAAAAGCATTCCATCACCTTCCGAAAGCGTTCCTTCTCCTCAAGGAACGGATAATGATTGCTCTCGTCGAATACCACGAGCTCTGCGCCCGGAATGCCGTCCCGCATTTCCTCGGAGTAAAGCAGGGGGCACTGAACATCATGGCGGCCGCAGACAATTAAGGTAGGTGTATCAATGAGGTGCAGCTTTCGTGTCACGTCGAAAAGTTGGATTTCCCTGTTGAAGAAGTCCATGCGCGTGGCACTGATC
Organism: uncultured Bacillaceae bacterium; assembly: GCA_963762295.1. Classification (GTDB taxonomy): domain Bacteria; phylum Bacillota; class Bacilli; order Bacillales; family Bacillaceae_B; genus Rossellomorea. Next base: position 670,332 of record CAVXKK010000005.1, on the reverse strand, counting down.
CGTTTTGTGACTTGGGCGGGGAACAGGGCAGCATAGCGCTCCGGCCGGTGTAACGAAAATGAAATCCGTTCACGGGTCAGTGATTTTCTCTCTTCTTCCGAGAGACCCAGGCCTTTCAGAGTGATGTTCAGCTCTTGCATCCGTCTGAAGTCAGGGTGGTTTTCATGGTAGATGCACTGAGGCGATTCCGACATAAATTCCCTTGCCGCCGAGCCGACGATCACAAGGGAGTGGAGGCTCCGAGAAAAGTACATGCCATATACGGTCCCGATCATCCCCCCGGTGGAATGGCCCGCGAACGTCCATCGCTTGATTCCAAGGGATTCACGTACAGCTTCGAGGTCGAATACCGTTTCGAGAAATCCAAGCTGGTATGGTGCATGCGCCGGTTCCGAATGTCCGGCTTCCCGCATGTTCACGAGGAATACTTCATGGGTATCGGTGAAGGAGTCAGCGAAATGATCTCCTGAAGAATTGAATTCTGAGTAATGATGGGTCACGCATAGTGGATCGCCACTTCCCTTGCGGAACACTTCGAAGCATCCCCGTTCTGTATCGAGTCGTTCTTGTTTCCAGGTCATATCGTCCACGTCCTTTCCTCTATGTATACGACGGGAAAGACAAGAGTTCCTGCACGCAAAAAACCACCCGCAGTGATCGCGGGTGGTTTGCGCCTATTCCAGATTGGCATGCCTGCCGAACATGGTGTCGGATGTGAGTCCTTTTTTATCCATATAGCGGAGGATGACCGCATCGTAGAACAGGAGAAGCGTCTGTTCGAAGAGGGAGCCCATCGGCTGGATGGTGGCACGCTCTTCGCCTGATTCATGCTTCGGTGAACCAGGAAGCTCCACGACGATATCGGCCAGTTTTCCGATGGTGGAGTCGGGTTTGATTGTGACGGCCGCCACGGTCGCACCGAGCTCCTTCGCTTTCTCTGCCATGGGTACGAGGCTCTTCGTCTCGCCTGAACCGGTGCTGATGATGAGGAGATCTCCTTCTTCAAGGTTCGGCGTGACCGTTTCCCCGACCACATATGCATCAAGTCCCATATGCATCATGCGCATCGTGAAGGACTTTGCCATGAGTCCGGAACGTCCGGCACCGGCCGTGAAGATCTTACCGGCTTCCATGATGCGGTTGGTCAGCTGTTCCGCCGACCGGTCCCCGACCAAGTCCGGTGCCTTTGACAGCTCCTTCAGGATTTCGTTCATATAGCCTGTCGTCTGCATGGGATTACCCTTGGTTGATAAGCTCGCGGATTTTCGCTGCAGTCGCTGCTTTATCATCTTGGGACGTGATGCCGCCTCCGACGATGATCAGGTCAGGATTTTCTTTGATTACTTCAGGAAGGGTTTCAAGCTTGATTCCACCTGCGATGGCCGTTTTAGCATTTTTCACGACGCTCTTGATGGTATGAAGGTCTTCGAATGAGTTCTTGCCTTCAGCCTGAAGGTCATATCCAGTGTGGACACAGATGTAATCTGCTCCGAACTGATCCAATTCCTTCGCGCGTTTTTCTATATCTTTCACTCCGATCATATCGACGAGGAGTTCTTTGCCTTGTTTCTTCGCTTCTTCGACGGCACCTTGGATGGAAGCATCTTCAGCCACACCGAGGATCGTCACGATATCTGCGCCTGCTTCTGAAGCTTTCATCACTTCATAGCCTGCTGCATCCATGATTTTAAGGTCAGCAAGAACAGACAGGGAAGGGAATGCTTCCTTGATTTCCTTGACAGCCTTCAGTCCTTCATTGATCACGACAGGAGTTCCGATTTCCACGATGTCGATGTATTCTTCTACTTCCTTGACGACTTCCTTCGCCTCGGGAATGTTGACTAAGTCCAGTGCAAGTTGTAATTTCATAGATCCTTCACTCCTTGAGAAAATTTGTGCTGCGCGGGTCACCCCTTCAGCCATTTCACTATAACGCATGAGGTGAATCCATGTAAGTACGCACATTTTACTTACATAGTGTCAAAAAGTATACTAAAGGATAGAATCCAATCAGGAGGTGGCCAAATGTCATCACGCTTAGAAGATAAAACATTCCAATGTGAAAAAGAACTGACCCTCTCCGTCATCGGCGGTAAATGGAAGATGCTCATCCTTTGGCATCTTGGAAAAGAAGGGACCAAACGATTCGGCGAGCTCAAAGCCCTCATGCCTGGAATCACCCAGCGCATGCTCGTCAACCAGCTCAGGGAGCTTGAAGAAGACCAGATCGTCCACCGTGAGGTCTATCCCGTCGTCCCTCCCAAAGTAGAGTATTCCCTCACATCACAAGGTCAAACACTCATGCCCATACTCGAATCCATGTACGAATGGGGCAAAACGTATATGACGACGTTGAAGGAACCAAGCAAAATAGAAGCGTAAATCACAATTCGAAAAAGACTGAATCCGCATGAGGACTAGGCTCAAACGGATTCAGTCTTTTTATGGAGATGGTGAGTTGAATCCGCTATCATTCACTTGGGAAATCATTTAAGGCCAACCAGGAACTACCGGTGAAGCAGCCCATTCTCCACACAATTGTCATATTGTTTCCCGGAGGAAGGATGGTTCTCCTGTATAATTCTAGTAACCATCACGTTATCGTTTGGTCCTTGGAGGACCATATAGCTTGAACTATTCTTTTGGAGGTGGAAGTCTTCCTTCGGGTAAGACGATGTATTGACAGCCATAAACTTAACGATTTTTGCTATTTTGATCGCCCTCACAGCCTTTTTTGTCGCAACGGAATTTGCCATGGTGAAGGTGCGATCCACCAAGATTGATCAACTCGTATTCGAAGGGAAAAGGGGAGCGGCTTCGGCCAAGAAGGTCGTCAGTCATCTGGATGAGTACCTGTCAGCCTGTCAGCTGGGCATCACGGTGACCGCCCTCGGAATCGGATGGGTGGGGGAGTCCACCTTTGCCGTCATCCTCGAACCGATCTTCGATTTCCTGAATGTCGGTGAGTCCCTAGCAAGCGTCCTTGTCATTGCCATCGCCTTCATGATTGCAACCTTCATGCACGTCGTCATCGGGGAGCTTGCTCCGAAAACGCTGGCGATCCAGAAGGCGGAGACGATCACGCTCCTGACAGCCGGTCCCATCATCTTGTTCTACCGGATTCTGTTCCCGTTCATCTGGTTCCTCAACGGATCTGCACGTCTCCTCGTCCGGGCATTCGGTATGAAGCCCGCCTCCGAGCACGATGCGGCCCACTCCGAGGAAGAGCTTAGGATCCTCATGTCTGAAAGCTTTGAGAGTGGGGAAATCAATCAGAACGAACTGACCTACATGAATAATATCTTTACCTTCGACGAAAGACTGGCGAAGGAAATCATGGTCCCGAGAACAGAGATGGTGACTGTTTCCGTAGACCAGGGATTTGATGAAATCATGGATCTCATCAAGTCGGAGAGGTTCACACGATACCCGGTAATCGATGGCGATAAAGACCATGTCGTCGGATTTATCAACGTCAAGGAGCTCCTCACTGAACGGTTGAGGCAAGGCAAAAGGACGGGGGACGACTTCTCCCTCAAATCCCATATCACCCCGATTATCCGTGTCGTTGAAACAGCACCTATCCATGATGTGCTTCTCAAGATGCAGAAGCTCCGTACCCATATCGCTATTCTGATTGATGAGTATGGTGGCACCTCGGGCATCGTGAGCTTCGAAGATATCCTCGAGGAAATCGTCGGCGAAATCCGCGATGAATTCGACCAAGATGAAGTGGCGCCGGTCAGGAAGCTGAACGATCACCATTTCATCATCGATGCGAAGCTACTCATCGAAGAAGCCAATGAAGTACTCGGAATCGAAATGGAAAATGAGGACGTCGATACGATCGGAGGCTGGTTCCTCTCGAACACCATCGAAAGCGAAGCAGAGCTCGAGTCCCACGGGTACGTGTTCAAAGTGCACAAAAAGGATGGCTATCACATCCAGTATTTAGAAGTGAAAAAGCCTGAGGCCCTCGTTTCATGATGGGAACCTTGCAAGGCCACCGGAGAGAATTCTCCCCGGTGGCCTTTTTGTGGTAATATATAGAAAAAGAGTGGGGGTTAACAAATGAAAAAGGGAAATTGGTGGAGTTTCATCCTGCTGGTGACGGCGACGTATATCGGAATCACAGCCCAAGACCTTGCCTATGGGCTTCACGCTGCTTCCGGATTGTTGGATCCTATTCACTATTTGATGATTCTGACGATCCTCAGCATCGGGCTCTTTGTGTTCTCCATGATCAGATTGGTCGTGATGCGGTGGAAAGGGAGTATGGAAGAAAAAAGGTTCTCCATCTGGATGCCGGTTTCGATCATCATCGGAGGTGCCGTCTCCGTTTGGTCAGGCTTTGTCTTACTCATGTGGATGGGCTAATGTGGAAACAGATTGCTTTCTTTCTCCAATCCGATTTGAAATAATGGTGAATAGATATCATAAGGAGGAATTCTTTCATGAGTCAATCTGTGAATCCGTTATTTCAACCTTTTCAATATGGAACCTTATCCCTGCCGAATCGTACGGTGATGGCACCGATGACGCGCGGGTTTTCACCTGGGGGCGTACCGGGCCAACCCGTCGTCGACTATTATCGCCGACGCGCAGAAAATGAAGTAGGCCTGATTGTCACGGAGGGTACCGGCATCAACCATCCGGCATCCGTATCGGGTGACAGCATCCCCCTATTCCACGGGGAAAAGGCTCTAGAAGGCTGGGCCGAAGTGGTCGAGGCCGTCCACGAAGCAGGAGGGAAGATCGTTCCCCAGCTCTGGCATGTGGGGATGACCCGCAAGAAGGGCGAGCTTCCGAACGCCGAAGCATTGCCCGTCGGACCGTCAGGCTTGACCCTTACCGGGGAACAGGTGACTGAACCGCCGACGACGGAAGAAGTGGAACAGCTTGTCGCAGCCTATGCCCAGGCAGCTGCTGATGCAAAACGAATCGGATTCGATGGCATCGAGCTTCACGGTGCCCACGGATACCTCATCGATCAATTCTTTTGGGAGAAAACGAATAAGCGGACAGACCGATATGGTGGGGACGTGGTAGGACGCACACAATTTGCCATTGAAGTCATCGAAGCGTGCCGTCGCGAAGTCGGACCTGACTTCCCGATCATCTTCCGTTTCTCGCAGTGGAAGATGACCGACTATGGTGCGAAGCTCGCTAAGACACCGGAGGAGCTTGACAAATTCCTGCACCCACTCGTGAAAGCAGGGGTGGACATTTTCCACTGCTCGACGCGCCGTTTCTGGGAACCTGAATTCGACGGATCGCCGCTGAATCTCGCGGGCTGGACGAAGAAGCTCACCGGAAAACCCGTCATCTCCGTCGGATCCGTTGGCCTGAACGGTGAATTCACCAGCTTCTCGGAAGCGGAAGCCACCGACATCCATGAGCTGACCGAACGCCTTGGAGATGACGAATTCGACCTCATCGCCATCGGCCGCGCCGTCCTCCAGGACCCCGAATGGGTCAAGAAAATCAAAGAAGGACGCACCGACGAAATCCGCCCATTCAGCAAAGAATCGCTGCAAACACTATATTGAATGCAAAATGACGCATGGGGACGGTTCTCATGCGTCATTTTTTTGGCACAAGGAACCGTCCCCATACACCACAAAAGAAGCACGGGCCATGGCCCGTGCTTCTTGTTGCATTACATTTCTTTCTTCTTCGAAAACATCTCATACAATTTGCTCAAACTTTTGGGATCCAGATCGATATCGTTTTCGTACGCATATTTGATGGCGTAGCCGAGGGCGAGGGTCATTCCGCCTGCGATGCTGGCTCCTGCGGCCATTCCTGCTCCCGGGACGAGTTTGACGATCTGTCGGAACAGGGTTTTTCCGACGTTGCCGGTGAGGGTGGCGATGGTAAGCTCCTTCGCCTTGTTCTTTGTCAGGGGCTTATCGTAAAGGGTGGCGAGCTTGACCATCATGCCCACTTGGATGGCGGTGAGGGGCACCATGTCGGAGCCCGGGATCGGAGAAGCACCGATGGCCGTGGAGGATCCTGCTGCTGCGATGATCCATTTATTCGCCGTCGATGATTTTTCCTTCAGGTGTTTAGCGAAAAGGATATCTTTTTTTTTCTCCTTGAGGATGTCGAGGATTGCACCGCGAAGCATCTCCATATTCTCGCCTGTCTTGGAGGAGATCGGGGTCACTTTGTAGCGGTAATTCGTATGATCCTGAATGTACTTCACCAGACCGGGAATATCTTCTGCCGCGTCGATCTTGTTCAACACGAAGATGATGTTCCGGTTGATCTTTCGGACCTCTTCGAATGTCTTCCGCTCTCCTTCAGAGAACACGGTTCCGGCCGCATTGAGGAAAAAAAGGATCACATCGGCTTCCCTATAGAACTTCATCGTTTCGGCGGAATTTTTCTGATTGATGTCATCAAGTCCGGGTGTATCGGCAAAAATGATCTTATCGGTATAGGCGTACTTCTCGATCAGGGAGGTCTCGCCGGGCTGAGCGCCGACCTTGGCGACTTCATCACCCATGAGCATATTGATCGTTGACGATTTACCGGCGTTCACATCACCGATCATGGCGAAAACGATCTCCTTCTCGAGCTGAGCATTGATTTCATTTACTTCCTGGTCGTATGCCTGTTCGAATTCCTTATCATGAAAAGAAAACACGTTCATCACTCCTTATCCTAATAGTAGCAGAATGTGGAGACAGCCGGAAGCGCAGACCTCCGCACACGTAGTATAATGTTGGAAAAAGGAAGAAGGGGATCCGTCATGAACATTGTACACTATCAACCTGGATTCGGTCCGGAAACCGTTAGGATGTGGAGGGAAAGCAAGGAAGCTGCCATCGGTCAAAAAGACATCCACTCATTCGAAGACCATCTCTATTTTCTCAATGAAATCCTGCCTGTAGACCATAAAGTGGAAATCGCACTCTCAAACGAAACAGTGATCGGGATCATCGCCTACAACAGGACTGAGATCAGCCAGCTTTATATTCATAAGAATCACCACGGGAAGGGCGTTGGAACGGCACTTTTGACGCGTGCAAAGGAAGCGTCATCGGGGATCCTCACCCTCTATACCTTCGAGGTGAACGAGGGGGCAAGGCGATTTTATGAAAAACATGGGTTCCGCATCACCGGCGGGGGACACGAGAATGAAGAGCAGTTGCCTGACCTTCTTTACGAATGGAGACGCTGATGCCTCAACGTATTTTCACAAGGATTGATTCCTTGCGTACCAGATCGACGAGGGCAGGGTAGCGATCGAGATAGGCATAGCTCTGGGGAGCGTGGAATCCGAAGTGCTCCTTCAGATAGGCGAAAGGGAGCGGTTCCTCCAGACGCCATAGCTCGAGGATGGGGAAGGCGAACCGGTATTTGGTGCCACCCTCGTTGAAGCGGGCATCGCCGTCGCCTTGAACCTTCACCTGATCCGGGAATTCAACGGGGGTAGAGGTCCGTGCTATGTAGGTGAGGGCAGATGTTGGGGCCGATTCATAGATCCACAGGAAATCCGTCTGCCGCGCCGGCTTTACGCTCCGGAATTCATGCACCTTCGTGCCCTCTGATAGTTGGGTGCAGTACCTGGGGTGTATGCTGATGAACATACCTTGCTCCATTGGGATGCCTCCTTTTCGATTAGCTGTATGCCTTGATTATAACAGGAAGAAATGCCGGCATTTTCATCAAATTTTCATTTCTCTTTGCTACATTGAACAAAAAAGCCGAAGGGGTGGCAGGTATGCATATTTTACTGGCAGAAGATGATGAAACACTCGGTGAGCTGATTGTCCATTTATTGAGGAAAAAAGGGGTGGAGCGCATTGATTGGGTGGTAAGCGGCGAAGAGGCCCATGACTATGCTCTCGCGTCCTATTATGATGTGATCATCATGGACTGGATGATGCCTGGCGGGGACGGAGTCGAAATCTGCCGGCGCCTCAGGTCCGGTGGTTATGGAGGTGCGATCCTCATGCTCACGGCCCGTGACGGCGTGGAGGATTGTGTAGAAGGATTCGAGGCGGGCGTCGACGATTATCTCGTGAAACCCTTTGAGATTGCAGAGCTTCATGCCAGGCTCAAAGCCCTTGCCAGACGGAATCTTGCCCCTTTGCAATCAGAAACGATCAGCATCAGGGGGTTTACATTGAACCGGACGAGCCACAGCCTTATGAGGGACGGGGAGGAAATCTACCTTACCCCTCGTGAATTCCAGCTCCTCGACATGCTGGTCCGCAATCAGAATCAGGCGCTCTCGCGGGACCTGCTCCTCGACCGGATATGGGGGATCGATGCCGACGTTTCACACAAGACCGTGGATGCCACCGTCAAATTACTAAGGAAGAAAATAGGGGAAGGCCTGATTGAAACCGTCAGGGGAGTGGGGTACCGGATTGAAACGTAAATTGATTTTTAGAAGAAGGCAGTCAGGCGATCTGTTCACAAGAACCCGTATGCAACTCACCTTGTTCAATAGCGTCATCATCACCGCCTTTCTTGTGGTCTTCATCCTGTTGGCTCTGTTCATCGTCTATAAGACTGTGCTGTACGACCAGGAACAGGAACTCAAGAACCTGGCCGAGCATGAGATCAAGGAACTGCAGGAAGCGGGTGCCCACAGGCGTGGGGAACCAAGGGGGGAGGAGCGCTTGGCCGTCCTTAGCGAAAATCAGGTGTTCTATTATATCCTGGACAACGACGGGGAGCCCTTGCAAACGAATGAAATATACCCCGATTTCAGGGATACCTTCCTCGACAGGCTGTCCGACTGGAAACCGGATGAACGCCAGATTCGTCAAGACTCCATCGACGTGACGGAAAATGAAGGATATGAGGATTTCGATCTCAGGGTCCTCATGCTGTCCCAGCCCATCACATCACAGGGAGAGGTGGTGGGAAGGATGTACATCGGTCTCGATATCTCTTCCTTCTACCGATTGTTCAAATGGATCCTGGTCGTCTTGGGGGCCCTTGCCGTTCTATTCGTCACACTGGGGGTCTGGCTCAGTTCCCTCATGTCGAAGCGCGCCCTCGTCCCGATCCAACAGTCCTACCGGCGACAGCAGGAATTTGTAGCGGATGCGTCCCATGAACTCCGGACGCCCTTAAGCGTCATCCTGTCCTCTGTGGAAGCCCTCGAGATGGGGGACGAAGAATCCGATCCATTTACAAGGAAGATGGTCAAAGGCCTGAAGGCGGAGGTGAAAAGGATGAACCGCCTTATCGGTGACTTGCTCACGCTCGCACGCTCAGATGATGAGGGGAAAGCACGGCTTGTCTTGAAAAAGGAAGAGTTCGACTTCGAGCCCGATGCAGAGAAGATCGTTCACACCTTTGACCGCCTGGCTCGGGACAAGTCGATCACGCTCAGCCTGCAATCGTCAGGAGAGCTCCCTATCAATGGCGACCGCGACAAGCTGATCCAGATTCTGTATATCCTTTTGGACAACAGCATCAAATATACGCCTGCAGGAGGCCGGGTCACCCTCTCCTGCAGGATCGACCAAAACGCTTCGGGGAGGACATTCCTTCTCTCGGTACAGGATACGGGAATTGGCATTGGGAAAGAAGATCAGCTGCGGATCTTTGACCGGTTTTATCGTGTGGATAAGGCGAGGACACGCAAGGAAGGCGGACATGGGCTTGGTTTATCTATCGCCAAATGGATTGTCGACGCCCATGATGGTGTGATTTCTGTGAGGAGCGAAAGTGGGGAAGGCGCGGAATTCCGGGTTGCCATCCCACTTCGGGCAAAATAGTGCTCGATCATGACCATCTTTCTACCAGTAGGTTGGGAAATAACGACAAGGTACCGGCATAGGTTCTTTATACCGATTATGATTTCCGTGCAAGACTATGCTTTCCGCGGGTAGCCCGTGAGCCTCCTCGGCAGGCCTGCAGGGTCTCACATCAGCTACTCTTCCCGCTGGAGTCTTCGTCTTGCACTCCAATCAACCGCTAGTTCATTAATTAAATGTAAAACCCGAATTCCCTTGTCTGACCACAGTCAAAGGAACTCGGGTTTTTACTATCACTAAAACATTTTTTTACATCCTCTCTTTGCTTTTCCATCAAAAGTCGTAGAGATTCTTCCAACCCCTTGCCGAAGCAGGTCGCGTGAGAGAACGATATGCTGAGAGTAGTAGAGGAGTGGAGACAGATGAAGTTGTTTCATTATCACTGGTGGACGGACAAAGTAGAAGAAATGGAAGCATGGTACCAAGGGTGCGGGTTTGAAACACGGCAGCGCATCGGAAGGGCAAACGGGGAGATGAGGGAATTCAACCCGCCTCTCGAATGGGATGAGTTCAGACAAGAAAATGTCCAATTCAGGATCATCGAAATGGTGCAGGGACAGATGAACATCACGTTTGGTCAGGGAAAGCGCGACCGTTTTGACCATATTGGCTTCCTGGTGGATGAGGAGGAGCATGATGAAGTGATCAAGAACGCGGCTATCCTCGGATGGAGGGTCGATGAGGGGGAACGAAGGATTTTCATTTCCACCCCATGGAGATTCAGGGTGGAGCTTCAGCGGCGAAAAGAAGCCGTAAAGGCCGAAGCATCCCCTTCCCTAGCAAGACTTGAACTGAACATTGACCGCCCAGGCAGGCTTTCTGCGTTGGCAGAGCTTCTTGGAGCGGAAGCAGAGGACAAGGGGGAAACCTGCCTGATCAGTACCGGCGATTGGGAGATCCAGCTCTCACGTAAACAGGAATATGGTCTTGAATCGTTGGAGGTTCGACACCCTGCACCATTCACGGGGATCGATCCCGTCGGAGTGTCGATTGCTTCCATAACCTGAACCGGCTTTTCACTCAATTTTCACCAATTCGTCGTACAGTATCCTTAACCAATGATAAAGGAGAATGAAGGATGACGAAAAAGGTGAAATGGACAGTGATTTCAACGGTGACCTTGTCGCTTTTGACGTTCGGCGGTCTTGTCGCGGATCACACACAGGAGTTGAACGGTGCATCGGCGGATGGATCATTTGATGACGGCGGGAGAAGCGGGGACCATTCGATGATTCAGGAAAGGGGAGACGGGGGAGAGTTCAACTCTGACCATGATGAGGATGAAGATGATGCATTCTTCCAAGCCCCGTCCGAAGGATTCAGTCAGGATCATGGCAGCTCGGGGGTGTCGAAGCGATGACCCATACATTTACAGCCATGAACGCAACCATCATGTCACACGGCCTCTCCTTTGAGCAGGAAAGAAAGCTGAAGGCCATGTTCAGGGGATTCGAAGAGAGGGCAAGCCGGTTCATCCCCGGGAATCCTGTGGATGAGCTCAATCAAGTACCAGTAGATCTTCCTGTTTTTCTCGATGCTACGATTGCGGACCTTCTCGAGAAATCCCTCATCCTTACAAGAAAGGTCGGGTACAGGGTGAATCCGTTCATAGGACGATCAATGAAGGCAATCGGCTACACATCATCGTTTCATGAGTCTTACGTGCCTGAAATGTCTGGAGAACCAATAAGAGGCTTCACCTATGAGCCGATGGAGTGTCTTACGAAGGAATGGATCATGAAGTTGGAAAACTTTCACTTCGACTTTGGCGGATTCGGGAAAGGGTATATCGCAGACCGTGCACGGGAGATGCTCACTCGTGAAGGTGTCACGGACGCCTTGGTCAATGCGGGAGGCGATCTGGTGGCCATCGGTCGTCAGCGAGTCGGAATCGGGCACCCGAAGCTTCCGGGAAAAGATATGATCAAACTTGTAATCGAGGACCTGGCGATGGCAACATCAGGCATCCATCACCGACGCTGGAGCCATGAGGGAAAGGACTACCATCACATCCTGAACGGGCGGACAGGTGAAGTAGCCACGAGTGATGTTGTGCAATCCACCGTGATCGCATCTTCTGCCTTGGAGGCGGAGGTGGTCGCCAAGCTTTTCTGCATCCTTCCTTATGAAGAGGCGAAACGAGAGGTAGCCAAATTTCCCAATGCGGCCTACTTTGTCTATCTGGATGATGACCGCGTGGCAGCCGGGGGAAATAAAGGTCTTTACAGCGCCATGGAGGTGGCGGGATGAATTGGATCTGGTTTGGCATCAGGGTCCTTGGACTCACTTCTTATCTTCTCCTGACCTTGTCGGTACTCGGCGGGATCCTGAGGGGGATCCGAAGAAGAAATTTTTCCTCCTTCAGTTTCATCAGCAAATCGGACAGATGGCCCTCCTCCTTGGTGGGATCCACGGATACCTCCTGCTGTTTGATTCCTATGAACCGTATAGCCTGGTCGGGCTCCTTGTTCCGTTTTCCTCCACCTATGAGCCGGTGCTGAGCGGGTTCGGGACGATTGGTCTCTATCTGTTGCTTATCGTCATCGTGACGTCCGATTTCATGAAAACGATTGGACGTGCAGTCTGGAAGAAAGCTCACTACCTTGCCTTCCCATCCTGGCTGTTGATCTGGGCACACGGATTGTTCATGGGCACAGAAGGAAGGGAAGAATGGGCGCTGGTCATGTACGGATCCACGTTCCTCCTTATCCTGTTTGCCACGATCTATATGACGGCAGGGCGAAGGAAGCAGAAAAAGCCTGTGGATGCTCGCTCCGCCCACTGATCAAAGGCAGGACATGGTCCTGCCTTTCTCATTATCCTCCTCCATCACACCTCTCCTCATGAAAACGCTTCAGACGATTTTTAATCATAAAAAGATTCAGTTTATAGTGAATATTTTCATCGATTGTAATAAAATAGAATTTTGTGAGGGGGAGCACCATGAACTTATTAAAAACGACTGTAAATCATTTTAAGCCTTATTGGAGGAAGCTTTTAGTTGCTCTTATCTTTTCCATCATCGGCGGTCTCTTTACCATCGTGCCGCCAGTTCTTGTGAAGACACTTGGTGGACGAAGTGATTGTGGGGGAGATCTTAACTTCCTTGTGTGGGTGGTCGGCCGGGTCCTCGGTGCGTATCTTGGGAAATCTCTGTTCGAGACGATGCAGGAATATGTGCAGGTGAAGATCGGGCTTGATGTGATCACGGATATGCAGATCCGGGCCTTCCGGAAGCTGCACCGCGACACCGATGTCGTTCTTCTCGAGAACCCCGAGGGGCGATATGCTCTTCCGTCTGACCCATGATGTCGAGTCGATCCAGAATCTGAACAATACCGTCGTGCCGCGGATCCTCCAGCAGGTGGTCGGAGCAGTGGCGGCCTTCTCGACTGTATTTGTGCTCTTCTGGCCGGCGGCGATCGTCATGTTCTGCGTCTTTGCCATCTATATCATCCCGTCCTTTACTCTGGGGACGAAGATGAGGAAGATGAGCGCCGTTCAGCGGGATATGAGTGCGGACATGTATCATCATCTGCAGGAAAGCATTGAAAGCGTCCGGCTCGTAAGGACATATCAGACGCAGGATCAGGAAATCAGGGGTACAGGAGAAGAAGCTCTCTGATTGGAAGACATTCTCCATCCGTGCAGCCCTGATCGGAAAGGTCAACTGGCGTCTCGGGAATCTGTTCAATATCGCAGCACCGGGTGTCGTCATGCTGGTCGGCGGCCTTGCCATCTGGAAGGGGAGTATCACGGTCGGGACCCTCGTTGCCTGCCTGACTTCATCCCCATCATGTTCTCAGCCCGTCCGCTCCATGGCGGAGCATGCCCTGACGATCCAGCAGGCCATCCCGGCCCTGCAACGGATCTATGAATATTTTGATTTGCCGGAAGAACATGACGAGAACCTTCCTGCCTTCGGGGGTGTCGTAGGGAAGATCGATCTTACGAATCTATGGTTCTCGTATCCTGGCAGTGACAAGCAGGTGCTGAAAGGGGTTTCGGTCTCCTTGAATCCAGGGAACCATATCGGGATCGTCGGCACGAGCGGGGGAGGGAAGAGTACCCTTGTCCAGCTCCTACTCGGACTGTATGAACCGGATCAAGGCTCTGTCGAGATCGATGGTAAGAATTTATATGAGTATAATCGCAACAGCTTCCGCCAGCAGGTAGGGGTCGTATCTCAGGAAACGTTCCTCTTGAACAGCACCCTGCGTCAGAACCTGCTGTACGGTAAACCCGATGCCACACAAGAGGAACTCGAGCAGGCAGTGGATGCCGCAGGGCTCAAGGAATTGATCGAGTCCCTCGATGAGCAGTATGAAACCATCGTCGGGGAGCGGGGATTGAAGCTCTCAGGCGGGCAGCGGCAGCGCGTAGCCATGGCCCGTGCCATCCTGAGGCAGCCGCCTGTCCTGATCTTTGATGAAGCGACTTCTTCACTTGGACGGGGAGACCGAAGAACGGGTCCAGGCTTCCCTTGAAGAACTGATCCCGGGACGGACGACCATCACGATTGCCCACCGCCTCGTCACGGTAAGGAACGCTGATGTCATCATCCTTCTCGACCAGGGGGTCGTCGCGGAAAAAGGCACACATGAAGAACTGCCTCATGCAGAGGGGTAAATACTATGAATTGTACAGAGCTCAATACAGCGAACTGGAAAGGGAGATGATCGGATGAGCGCCGGTGCGGTTTCACCAAAGAAAAGCCGTGACGGCAGGAGGGTCCTGTCCTTCCTCCGTCCCTATAAAAAATGGGTCATCGCTGATTCCGTCGTCATCGCCATCACTCAGGTGTTCTCTGCCCTGATCCCGACCCTGGCCTTGAGCTGGCTCGTGGATACGATCCTTCCGGGAGAGAACACCACAACTGGCTATGGGGATTGATGTGGCTCTTGATCCTTATCGGCGGTCCTGGACCTCGTCATGATGGTCATCGATGAATATTTCTGCCATCAGACCGCGAAGACCGTGACCAATTGGCAGAAGCTGAGGCTGTTCCGGCATCTTCAAGTCTTGCCGTATTCGTTCTATCATCATAATTCAACCGGGGAAATGCTCGCGAGGGTGTCGGATGATCCGGACACGCTGCATAACTTCCTCGCGTGGGAAGGCTCCACTTTCATGGCAAGTGCTCAAGGTGTGTTCATCTACAGCATTGTCCTGTTCTTCATCCACCCGTATCTCATGATTGCGAGTGTTGTACTCGGTGTGCTCTTCTACTGGACGTCCAATCTGGTCGGGGCAAGGACCCGTGCGGCTTCAGCCGATGCAAGGAAGGAAGCGTCACGCTACCTTGAGCGACTGAGCGAGTCGGTGACGGGGATCCATCTTTCGCGGGTGTTGGGCGTATCCGACAGTGAAGTGGAGAGCGTCGTCGCCATCAGGGATACATTCGTCAAGCACTCCATCAAAGAACTCAAGGCCCGCATGCAGTCTGTCGTGGTCGTTTCAAGCTACAATGGATTCGCCCTGGCCCTGGTTTATCTGATTTCCACATTGTTGATCTGGGATAAGGGATTGACGACCGGTCAGATGCTGACGGCAGGTGGCCTTGTCACCATCGCGGCGAATGAAATGCAGCGACTCCTGCGGAACTGGCTGTCTGTCAGACGGACAGGACCGGCCCTTGACAGGTCGGAGATCCTTCTCGCTGAAGAAGCATCCCATGCAGAATCTACCAAAGGAGTCCGGGGTGACCGGTCCAAGGGGGAGATTCAGCTTGAAGAGGTCACCTTCACCTATCCGGGGAAGGAGGAGGATGTGCTCAAAGGCGTCTCCTTCTCGATCAGACCGGGGGAAACCTGTGCCCTTGTCGGTCCGAGCGGTTCGGGGAAATCCACCATTGTCGATCTTCTGTTCAAATTTTATGACGCAGGGAAAGGCAGCATCAGGGTGGACGGCCGTGATGTGACGGAATGGGACACGGACTGGCTCAGGTCCCAGATGGCCATCGTCACCCAGGACGTCATGATGCGGAGCGGCTCCCTTGCTGAAAACCTCCGGATCGGTAAGCGGGATGCAACAGATGAAGAGCTTATGGAAGCCCTTGTAGCAAGCGGTCTCGGGGATCTGATCACCACGCTTCCTGACGGCCTCGACACACTCGTCGGCGAGAGGGGGAGTCTCCTATCTGGCGGTCAGAAGCAGCGCTTATCCCTTGCCCGCGCCATCTTGAAGGATGCGCCGATCATGGTACTCGATGAAGCGAGCTCTGCTCTCGATCCAATTACGGAAACGAAGATCAACGAAGCCGTGCTCCGCGCCGGTAAAAACCAGACCATCATCATCGTCTCCCACCGGCTTTCCACCGTACTTGCAGCCGATAAGATTGTCGTCCTCGAGAACGGGCGGATCGTGGAAGAAGGAACGCACGGCGACCTTCTTCTCCAACGGGATGGCGTGTACGCCAGGCTGTTCGGCCGCGAAGCGGAAATCGGCGGTGAGACCGTCGGAGGTAGATAGAACAGTGCCGGTCCGGAATATCCGGGCCGGTTTTTGTATGGGCATAAGCCAGAAGCAGGAGCTCCCATCCATGGAAAAACTTCCAGAGGAAAAATCGAACAAAACCAATCCATATAATGGTACAATGTTAAAATCGGAAGAAGATACCTCGTCTGCAGGTATCTTTTCTTATTTTGATTTAGGAGTACGTTATGAGAGAATTTCGCGAACGATTTCATAAAAGGAATTATTATACCGTGGCGGTTGTCTCCATCATCCTGATGATCATCGGTGTCATCGTGGATAATCCTGCAGGGACCAGCGTAGCGGTGCACGGAATCATGGTGGTGATCATTTCCGTTTGTCTTCTCCTATACCCGACGCATGAACGGAGATGGCTCCGTTCCATCACGGTGCTGGCGGTATCGGTTTATTTCTATGCGTTGTTTTATATGTACCCGGAGACATGGTCGGCGTTTGTGCTTCTTTGTTTCGTTCCGGCGCTTTCCATCTTGTTCTTCGATAAGAAGCTCTTCTACTCATCGCTTTCGCTGAACATATTCTTTGTTGCATGCATGGCCATGTACATCGGCTGGGTGGATAAGGGAAAGACCTATTCATTCTTTTACTCGGATATTCCCGGAAATCTGGTCAATTTCGTAGCCAGTCAGATCATCCTTTATTTCATCTTCTACCTGACAAACGGGCGCATCAAGAAACAGCGGATTTATTATGAAGAGGTGCAACAGGCAGAGCGGATGAAGACGACGGGGCAGCTTGCAGCAGCCGTTGCCCATGAGATCCGGAACCCACTGACCGTGGTGAAGGGGTTTCTGCAATATTACTCACAGGATGAGCTCCTGCCGAAGGACTATAAACAGAATTTCAGCCTCATGTTGAACGAGCTGGAAACGGCGGAGCATGTGATTTCGCAGTTCCTGTCCATCTCGAAACCGGAACAGACGGAAGAAGTGGACCGTGTCGACATGGAGCAGGTCCTGAGGGATGTGACAGAGATTCTGTCCATGTACGGGATCCTTCATGACAACAGCATCGAGCTTGAGGTGGATGAACAGTGCCTGATTGCGGCCAATCCAATGGAGGTGAAGCAGCTATTCGTCAACCTGTTGAAAAACGCCATCGAAGCATCTGGTTCAGGGGAATCGGTGTCGGTGAAGGCGGCAAAGATCGGAAAAGATGTATTCATCACGATGACCGACCGGGGCAGGGGGATGACGAAGGAGCAGGTGGATCATCTCGGGACGCCGTTTTACTCGCTGAAGAGCAAGGGAACCGGCCTTGGTCTCATGATCTGCTACAATATCGTCGAGCGCTACAACGGTCACATCCATTTCGACAGCGAACCCGGACAAGGGACGACGGTCACTGTGCGATTCCCGCTGGTGCAACGCTAGGCATACACACATCCGCCCCGGAAGCATATGATATCGTGGATATTCATGCGAAGGGATTGAGTGATGGTGAGATGTATGCCTTTTAATCAGTCATACTGTTATGTGGAGCCGGCGATCGAAGCCGGGATGATGAGGGATGCCGTGCAGTACGATGAAACAGCGGATTTAGCGGCGGGAATCAGTCATAAGGCTTGTTCCGTAGATCTGTACAGTCGATTGGTGAATGAAACCGATGACCGGGATGCTCAGGATACCCTCCTTGAACTAATGGAAAATGAACAGCGGATGTGTTGGCAGCTGACGAACTGGTATATGTCCCTGACGGGGACGGCACCGGTATGCCATATCGAAACCATTCCATTCAGCTCATATGAGGAAGGACTTCAGATTGCCTATGACCGCGAACTGAGTAGATATGAAGAGTTTTCGAGAGTGGGAGCTTCGGGTCAACATTCCCAAGTATATGGAGTACTGCTGAACGCCAATCAGGGCGGATGGGAGCATGCGAAGCGCCTTTGTGCCATCGGGGCAGGCAGGAATCAGCGCGTCGTCCTCAAGGATTATGGCCCAAATCCATTCTCCATCAACATCGAGGAAGCGACCTTGGAGAACAATACCTTCCGCACGGCCCTGTGGACGGGGAATCATCTCCAGGTCACCCTTATGAGCATCAAGCCGGGAGAAGATATCGGACTCGAGATCCATCCGGACACGGATCAGTTCCTTCGCCTCGAGGGAGGACAGGGGATCGTCCAGATGGGGGACCGTCCCGATCATCTGTATTATCAACAGCCCGTCAAAGATGCATCAGCCATCATGGTGCCCGCAGGAACATGGCATAATGTAATCAACACAGGGACCACACCAATTAAGCTCTACTCCATCTATGCCCCTCCACACCATGCGAGAGGGACGGTCCACAAAACGAAAGCCGATGCCGAGGCATCGGAAAACCAGCCGAGACTTCCATATACCAATGGAGTCTGGTGGTAAGCAGGGCAGCTCCCAATGGGGGCTGTTTTTTTGATTCTATTCCTCGCCGTGATCATACCCTTTCAATCCGGGAAATTGAAAACGCTTCCTTCCGGAAATTGAAACAAATGTATTGTAAATGGGAGAGGGCTCTGCTAAAATCAACAAGAATTTCAACGCAGTAGAAAGGTGTTCAAGCCATGACTCAACAACCACAAGGAAAAGAGCGGATCGCCCTCGCGTTCCTTCTCAGTATGCTTGGTATACTGGGACCTCTTAATATCGATATGTATCTACCCAGTTTTCCCGGGATTGCCAAAGACCTCGGAGCAAGCGCCTCGATGGTCCAGCTCAGTCTAACGGCCTGCCTCATTGGTCTTGCCATCGGACAGGTTATCGTCGGTCCCATCAGTGATGCACAGGGGAGGAGGAAACCACTTCTCATCTCGATCTTCCTCTTTGCCCTGGCTTCCCTGTTCTGTGCCCTTGCACCGAATATCACTGTCCTCATCGGAGCGAGATTCCTCCAGGGCTTCACCGCTTCTGCTGGAATCGTGCTATCCCGTGCCGTCGTGCGTGATGTCTTCACAGGACGTGAGCTGACCAAATTCTTTGCGCTTCTCATGGTCATCAACGCCACGGCACCGATGATCGCACCCATCACAGGTGGGGCAATCCTCTTGTTGCCATTCGCCAGCTGGCATACGATCTTCTATGCCCTGTGCCTGATCGGATTCATCATTGTCCTCATGATCTTCCTCAAGCTCAAGGAAACCCTTCCGCCCGAGAGGCGGATCCCGAGTACGCTCGGCTCATCCGTGCGCACGATGGGAAGCCTCATGGTGGACCGCTCCTTCATCGGGTATGTCCTGACGATCGGACTCATCCACGGAGGAAGTTTCGCCTATGTATCCGGGACCCCATTTGTCTACCAGGGGATCTATGGCGTGTCAGAGCAGGCATTCAGCATCCTCTTCGGCATCAATGGCCTGGCTATCATCTCGGGAAGCTTCATCATCGGGCGCTTCAGTGAGTATGTAGGAGAACGCAACCTATTGAAGACAGCCGTGTTCGTCTCTGTAAGCGCGACTGCCATCCTACTGGTCGCGACCTTTATCCAAGGACCGCTGGCCACCATCGTCATCCCGATCTTCTTGTATATGATCTCGATCGGAATGATCTTGACGAGTACCTTCACCCTGGCCATGGAAAAACAGGGCCACAGGGCAGGAAGTGCCAGTGCCCTCCTCGGGATGTTGCCCCTAGTCGTCGGCGCCATCGTTTCTCCCCTCGTCGGAATCAACGAAGCTTCACCGGTTCCCATGGGAGCCATCCTGTTCACCACCGCCCTCCTCGGGGCCATCGCATTCTTCACATTTACCAAAGAGGTACAAGAAGCATAAGGGTCTCCCTTGTGCTTCTTTTTTATCATAATAAAATGGAAAAATATTCTTCGGATGCGTGAATCAGTGATATGATACAGGGAGAAGGAGGCGTATACGATGATTGCAACGATGGATATAAAAGCTCAGGATTGTGCACGGTCCGTTATGGATATGCAGATCCGTGCATATAAGATAGAGGCAGAGTTGATCGGAACAGCGGATCTCCCGCCATTGAAAGAATCGCTCGAGGACCTGAAACAAAGCGGGGAAACATTCCTCGGATGGTTCGAAAGGGACGTGCTCTGTGGAGCGATTGCATATAAAATCGAAGAATTTGCAGTAGACATTCACCGTTTGATTGTAGATCCTCCACACTTCCGGAAAGGTATCGCTGGAAAACTCCTGACAGAGCTCGAACGTCTCCATCCTTCCTTTCTCTACAAGGTTTCCACGGCCGAGAAGAATTTTCCCGCTACTCGCTTCTATGAAAAGTCGGGGTACCGTCTCGTAAGAAAGCTTGAAATCAACGACATTCTAACACTCGTATTTTTTGAGAAAGAGGGAAGGTCATGAACCTTATTATTACATCACTAGTCATGGAAGATAGGGTAGAACTCCTCGCGTTTGAAACCTTGAATCGCATCTACTTTGAGAAAAGCGTCCCAGGACGGGGGGATGACTATTACACATGGGGAACCTTTTCTGAGAGACATGAAGCACTATGCCAGGAACAGGAGATAGGGACGTCTATGTTCTATCTTATACGTGATGAAAGCTCGATACTGGGAAGGATAAATATCGTAGAAATCGACCACACCAAAACCAGTGGAGAGGTTGGATACCGGATCGGGGAATCAAGTGCTGGACAAGGGGTTGCAACAGCATCCTTGAAGCTTCTACAGCAGGAAGTTCCCCTTCAACGCCTACTGGCGAAAACAACCATAAACAATTTAGGCTCCCAGCGCGTCTTGGAGAAGAACGGATTCAAACGATGTGGGGAAAAGTCGGTTATGATAAATGACTCTGCCACTTCCTTCATCCATTACGTATGGGAAAGGGAGGGGTCGTGTGAGCACCACAGCCATTCTGCTCTATCCACAATTCAGCGAATATGAATTGAGTGTGGCCCTCTCTATCCTCATGTAGGGCGGTAAGCCTGTCCGCATCCTAACCAGTGATGGACAGCCAGTAAAGGGGGAGGCAGGACTGATGGTGATGCCGGAACAATCGATTAAGATGGCCAAGATATCGGAATTTGATAGCCTTCTATTGACTGGTTGCATGGACATATTTCAGTTGGAAGCGGAAGAAACGTTCTTCAGCTTCATTAGAGAGTTTCATGATTCAGGGGCTGTCATTGCGAGTATCTCTAGTTCGCCGTTCCTTCTAGCCAAGGCGGGGGTCCTAGATGGGAAACGATACACAATCGGCATGACTGAGGAAAATCGTCACAGGGCGGGAGTATTTGATCAATCCCTTTACAGTGATGAGCTGGTTGTAACGGATGGAAAGATCATCACGGCAAGGGGCCGCGGATTCATCCGTTTCGGTTCTGAGCTTGGCCGTTCCCTCAACGTGAACTTTGATGACAGCTGGTATAAGGAAGACTAGAAGAGGCAGGTCTTGTACCTCGGTCATGGGGAGGAGGACCTGTTTTGTGTTATTAAGATTGAATTTTCAGTCTCTTTATTTTATAATCAGTTTGAATCCGAGAGGGAAGAGCTTTTTTTTGATCATTCGAGAAAGCGCTTACCCTATTCGGGAATCATCGTATAGAGTGGTGTCACCCCTCAATGCGGACAGAAGGGATGGGAGAAAATGAAGGCAATAAAGCCGATTTCGGCCGTCGTGTTATCACTCGTCATTGCACAAAGCGCTCTTGGAGGGGTCCAGGCAGGGGCGAAACAAGGGGTGGATCCGGTACCGGAACTGCCGTCAGGCTACTTCGTCGATACATATAAGAATAATGTGTCGGGCAATAAGACCGAGAGCAATCCGACCATCAGCGTACTCTCACAGTACAAACGAATTTGGCAACCGGGGGAAACCTGGGATTCAGGTGTGGTACTGGATCAATCCGTGCATGAACATAATATCCAAACGGTGTTGGACAAGACGTCCTCCCGCACAAAAGCCCAGGCGGATGCCGCTTATCTCGATGACCGCGTAAGCCAGAGTTACAGTGCCCTTGATGGACTCGGGTCCCTCACGGATATCTACCGGAGAGATGCCAACGCCACGACCACCATCACGGGAATCCCCGAAGATGCCCTGGTGAAGAAGTACACTGATGAGGGGACAGGGCCAGGGACGACAGACTCTGAACTCGGACAGATGGCAGGGCTGGTGGAAACCCTCAGGGGCGAGTACTCGTCAACCAGTTCGGCTAAAGATTTCTATTCCTATAAACGTCCTTTCCGGTGGACCGATCCGTCCATTGTCGTACCGGAACTGCGTCCGACGCTGAAGGAGGACCCGACAAATGACGGAGGGTTCCCGAGCGGGCATACGAACGCCGCCTATCTGACGGCACTCGCCATCGCCTATGCAGTTCCTGAGCGCTATCAGGAAATGCTGACGCGCGCATCAGAACTCGGAGATAATCGCCTCGTTGCAGGCGTTCATTCACCCCTCGATGTGATGGGAGGCCGTACGATGGCCACGGCACTCGCCGCTGCCATCCTCGCAGATCCCGATAATGAAGCGCTGAAGGAAGGAGCTTACGAGGAAGCTCACACCAAGCTACTGACGCAGGATGGGAAAGCACCGGACCGATTTGCCGATAAGGAAGCCAATAAGCAGGCCTATGTAGAGAGGCTCACCTATGGTTTCAAACCGTCCGGTTCCACCAAGAAGCCCATGGTCGTGCCGAAGGGAGCTGAGGTGCTCCTCGAAACCCGTCTTCCATACCTGAGCGACGAAGATCGCCGTCGTGTACTATCCACAACGGGTCTCTCATCTGGCTACCCCCTTCTTGATGATCTGGAAGGATGGGGAAGATTGAATCTGTACGCGGCTGCAGATGGATTCGGTTCGTTTGAAACAGACGTCAAGGTGAGAATGGACGCCTCCAAAGGCGGATTCCATGCGAAAGACATATGGGCAAACGATATCTCAGGGAAGGGCTCCCTGACGAAAAAAGGATCAGGAGAATTGACGCTCACAGGAAATAACTCCTATAGGGGTGACACGATCGTGGATGGCGGGACCCTTGTCGCCGGATCTAAAACAGCGCTCGGAAAAGGCGATGTGGAGGTGGAAGCAGGAACCCTTCAAAAAGAAAGTAAAGGAAAACTCCTCATCAACGGCGACTACAGCCAGTCGAAGAAATCCATGCTTGAGGTGGATGTAGATAGCCGGGAAGATGTTCTCGTCATCAAAGGGGAAGCGGAGCTTGGTGGCACGCTCAAAGTACACTTTCCACGGGATCAGCGTCAGGGCAAATCCGTCACCGTCATGACTTACGGGAAACTCGATCGCCATAAAGTGTTCAAACATATTGAAACGACCGGTCTCCCAAAGGGAACCAAAGTTAAGACGATCTATAAGGCCCACAGTCTGGAACTGAAGCTGATAAAATAAATGGGATCAAGCCGCTCCAACACAGGAAGCGGCTTGATTTTTTTATTGTAAACATCCTTAAAAAGCGTAAAATGGGTGGTAATACCAAATGTGGAAGGGGAGATAGAGATGAAGACAGAATTTACTGGAAGGGCTTCTTCTTATACAAAAGGAAGACCGCCTTACCCAAAAGGAATCCTTGAGCTCATGCGCACTACTGGGGCTAATGACCGTTCGCAAATTGCAGACATCGGTGCCGGAACAGGACGACTGACACGCATGCTGGGAGAGCTCGATGCTTTTGTTACGGCCGTTGAACCAAGTGCTGACATGCTGGAGGAATGCCGTCACACCTGTCGTGAGCTCCCACGCGTTACCTATATGGAAGCACCGGCAGAGGAAACCCGTCTGGAGACGGGAAGCGTTGATTTCATCACTGTTGCCCAGGCGTTCCACTGGTTGGATAAAGACCGATGCCGCACGGAGTTCCAGCGTATCCTGAAACCGGGTGGTCGGGTGCTCCTTATCTGGAATTCGCTAAAGGGTGTTGATCCGTTCGTTCAGGCGTATTCCAATGTCTTACAGGACTTCACCATCAAGCAGACGGCAGGGAATGCAAGCGGTGATCACCTCAAAGCGAAACGGGAATTTTTCGGATCAGACATCAAACTCGTACAAATGGATAATGCCCATACCCTCGATGAAGAGGAATTGATTCATCATGGTCTGTCACTGTCCTACACGCCCTCGGCCGATCATCCCGAGTATCAGTCATTTGTTAGTGCGCTCGGAACGCTTTTCCGGGAGCACTGCCAAGAGGGAAGCCTGACCATTCCATATGAAACAGAAGTGACCATCGGATCATTCGAAGGGAGTCAAGATAGATGAGAAAAAGGAACTGGTTATCAGCACTGGTCATGATCCCACTGCTTGCGGCCTGCAATCAAGGGGTAGCGAAAGGGGACAAGGAGGTCACACCGGAAATGGACCGCGTCATTTCCACCTCCATCATCGAACACAATGAGCCTCTGCTCGATAAGACAGACGAACAATTTGAAGTACATAAGATTTATGGCACGAAGGAAGAGGACGGCACCATTGATGTATATCTCTACACTCTTTACGAAGGGTATGACCTGTCAACCGGTGACAAAGCCCAAACAGGGGCCTCTTTGCCTGCTCATATTGAATTAAAGGAAGAAGGAAATCAATACACCGTGGTGAAGTACGAAGAACCCGATGACGGAAGCGCTCATCAATCTTCCCTTGAAAGTATGTTCCCTAAGAAGTTGGCGAAGAAAGCCATGAAAGATGAAGGATCGGCCGCGGGTCTTGATCAAGACATGAAGAAAAAAGTCCACACCTGGCTGGAGGAGAGTTGAGAAATGGAAACCATCATCGATCATCAAAAAGCAATGATTGGGTGGGGATCATCCCTGATGAATATAGATCACTCTAACTGGGAGACTCCGCTCAAACCTGGGAAATGGAACATGAGAGAAGTGATCGCCCACCTCGTTGCGTGGGACGAATTCCTCCTGGATCATCGCCTGCAGGATATCGGATCAGGAGAGAGCATGTCCCCTGCTCCGGAAGTGGATGCCTTCAATCATGAGGCAGTCACACGGATGGAGAAGGCATCAAAAGCGGAGCTGATTCGACAATTTACCGAAACAAAGATGAGGATCATAGAAGAAATCAAGGAATTGAATGCTGATTACATCATGACAATTGGTGAAAAAGACATCACCATCGGTCGTTATTTCCTTGGGCTGATGGAGCACGATCTTCATCATAAAGTGCAAATCGACGCATTCCTTTCAGGTGGTTTCACCATTCAGCGGACGGAAGATGGCGAAGCAGCTAAAAGCATCTCAGAAAAGCTTTATTCCTTCAATCTCAAGCACTTTCCCGAAGACTTGAAAGGTCGATATGAAGAGATCACATTGACCCTCCTCGACGCAACGGGTGACATCAGGGGAGGCCTTGTGGGAGAAATCTGTTGGAACTGGATGGAGGTCAAGATCCTCATGGTGGATGAAGATCTGAGGAGTGGAGGTCACGGGACCAGGCTCCTCCGCGAAGCCGAACGGATTGCATCTGCACGGGGTTGCGACTTCATCAAACTCGACACCCTCAGCTTTCAGGCGAGGGGATTCTACGAGAAGCATGGATATGACGTGTTCGGCACCCTTGAAAACGTCGGCAGGGACCATCGCCACTTCTATATGAAAAAGGATCTTTAAGATGGACAAGATGGAAGAACTGCTCGCCAAAGAATATGTGTTGAAGCATGGGGTGGAATTTGAGACCCAGCTCGAATATGGAGGGCCATACGGTCAGGGGATCTTCACCGTGGATGAAGACGGGGAAGAGCACCTTTTCACGGGTCTCGCCTATGATCTTCACAGTAATGGAGAGCTTGAGAGTTATTTTTATGTGTCAGGTGGGGTGAAGGAAGGACGCTATGTTGAATTTTATCCAAGCGGCTCCGTCGCATCCATCCGGACCATGCACAAGAGCGCTTCACACGGGCATCAGCTGGAATTCTATGAAAACGGCAGGGTGCGGGAGGAGTTTGAGAGCGTGGCCGGCAAGCGGATCACGTTCCGGACCTATGACGAAAACGGGAACGTACTGAAGGAGAAGACGGATGGGACAGAGGAAGATCGGCTTCGCGGGGAAATGGGGAAGAAAGTGAACCGATTTGCAGCCTGTGCAGATCGGTTCTTTTTTGCACCTTGAGAACTATGACAAACCTTTCACAAGTTGAATGAGATGATGGATGACACTTCCCTCACCGGACTGACCAGAGTGTACGAAATAAAAGGGACGGTAGACAACAAAAGGATCGATGGGGACAAGTTTCCCCTGTCTGAGCTCTTCTTTCACCATGGAAGTGGAAAGAAAGGCAATCCCAAGTCCGCGGATCGCCAGCTGCTTAATGAGGGAGTGGCTGCTTGCCTCGAGGATTTCCACAGGCTGGATCCGCTCTGAGCGCAGGAGATCATCCGCATATTCACGCGTTCCGGAACCCAGCTCCCTCAAAATGATGGGGGACGAGTCAAGGCTCATGCGATTGCTTGCGAAAAAGCGAATTTCATCCCGGGCGATGACTTCTACCTGGAAGGGCTCGAGCCCCTTCGTCCCTTCCACAAGAGCAAAATCGATTTCGCCGTGATTCAGTTCCTCCACGATCGTCTCATGATTGTTGATCCTGAGCTGTAGATGGGCATGGGGGTACATCAGCTTCAGCTGTTTCACAAAGTCAGGGAGCAGGACATCGCTGACCGTATGCGTGGACCCAATCCGCAGGTGGAACTCTTCCTTTTCATCATGGATGTGTTCCATGGAACGGGCTAGGTCCAGCATCTTCTTGCCCTGCTCATATACTTTCTGGCCTGCGGGGGTGAGGCGGAAGGCAGGTGAATTGGACGAGCGGCTTATAAGGGAGACGCCGAGTGCCTGCTCGAGCTTCTTGATATGGACGCTCACCGTCGGCTGGGACAGATTCAGGAATTCACTCGTCTTCGTGAAATGCTGCAGTTGCGCAAGGGTGACGAACGTCCGGATCCAATCGATTTGCATAGGTGCACCTCCATTACGAAACGTAATAAACACTATTCGTATTATTCATTTCTATTATAAACTTCCCCGCTGTATAATGAAAGGGAAGGAAGTGAACAGAAATGGAATGGATTTATTTTATTATCGGTGGTGCGTTCATCGGGATCCTGTCAGGGTTTTTCGGGATCGGTGGAGGAATCGTTTTGACTCCGACGCTCCTGGTCCTCGGCTATGATCCGAGTCAGGCGATCATCCTCTCCTTGATGCTGACCCTTGGATCCACGGTGACCGGCATGATTTCTCATATACGATTGAAAAATGTAAACGGACGACTTGCCATCATCCTCGGAATCGCTGGTGTGATCGGGTCAACGGTCACGGCGCCATTCGTGAAATGGCTTGAAGCATCAAATGGTGCATCCTTCGTCATCTCCATCGCCTATATTGCCATCCTTGGATGGTTCTCCTACCAATTCTTCAGGAAGGAGAAGTCAGATGCGAAACCGAAAGGCAAGGGTGCCGTTCCGGTGATCGGCTTCATCACAGGGGTCATTTCATCCCTCATGGGTGTCAGCGGCGGATTCGTCATGACGCCGCTCCTGTCAAAATGGATCAGGCTTGACCTGAAGAAAGCGATCGGAACGAGCATCACGGCTGCCTCCATCATCGTCCTGTCCGGGATCGGTTCCTACATGGCAGCAGGAGAAACACTGGACTACCGTCACGGCGTCCTTCTCATCGCAGGCGCACTGATCGGAACACCAATCGGCTCAACCCAGCTGAAGAATTTTGCAACGGATAAGGTAAAACGCATGCTCGCATTCCTTTATATCATCGTAGCAGCAAGCGTCATCCTCAAGCTGCTTCAGATTCCGACCCTCTCCTTGATTCTGATCGGCGCTGCCATGGTTGCCTTTTTCGGTGTCTTGATTATGAAGCCGAGAAAAGAAACGAGTGCATCAGCTTAGATACAGAGAAGAAAAGGCTAGGACAAACGTGTTTTTATCATAGTAAAACCCGCATTCATATGCCTGCTATCAGGCAAATGAATGCGGGTTTTTAATGTGTTTAATGAACAAATTTCCAGCGGTTGATTGGAGTGAAAGACGAAGACTCCTGCGGGAAGAGTAGCTAATGTGAGACCCCGCAGGCGTGCCGAGGAGGCTCACGGGCTACCCGCGGAAAGCGAAGTCTTGCACGGAAATCATGAGCGGTATTAGATGGTACCTGTTTTATCTCAACCGCTTCGTTTTATTCTGCAGAGCGGTGGGCGAGGATGATCATAGAAAGCCTGCGGTTACCGGAATACGGGTGACGAACAGGGTAGTCCTGCAAAGCAGCCCTGAGCTGAGAACAAATGAAGTGTGTGAGAAATGAGAGATTTTATTATGACACTATAATAAATTAAGACAAACGAAACTTAGGATTAAAAGATTAACGTATCTACTTATCCGATATAATTATTTATGTATAATAATACATGGGTTTTCTGGAAAAATCTATAGAAAACCTGCTCCCTATGGTATGATAGAAGAAGTGTTTTGAAAGAATATCCATGAACTGAAACTCTTGCTGTTGTTGAACCGTATAGAATATGGGATCATCATTGCCAGGAATTCACGTTGGGAGTTTAATACTGTATGGACTTGGAATCGGTTGAACAAATCATCGCCAATTATGGCTATATAGCCGTCTTTTTATTACTGACACTTGGAATCGTCGGACTGCCTGTCCCGGATGAGGTCCTGATGATGCTGGTCGGGTATTTCACGAATGTCGGTACCCTCAATTATGAACTGGCTGTATTGTTCAGTTTCGGGGGCGCCCTTGTCGGGATGACCATCAGTTACTTCATCGGCTACAAAGCGGGTCGACCGTTCCTTGATAAATACGGGAAATGGGTCGGACTGAAGGAAAAGCGTATGCAAAGGGTCGAAAAGTGGATGGAGAAGTACGGATCGTATTCTTTGATCATCGGCTATTTCATTCCTGGCGTACGGCATATCACCTGCTATTTCTCAGGGATTGCCCGCATGGATCTTAAACAGTACTTCCTGTTTGTCGCCATCGGATCCCTTCTTTGGACGTCGGTCTTCATCACCATCGGGAGGATGGCGGGTGTGGTGACATTATAAAAAATCCATCGGCAACAGCGATGGATTTTTTTGACGATTAACGAAGCATTAGGCGGACCTTGTCAGTTGCTAAAATATTTGCGACGATAAAAAGGGTACAAAAAGCCTTATTCCTTGTTATCCTTTTCCACTACTTTCTTCAGCTCGAGGAGCAATTCAATCTGCCTGTCCTGTTTTTCCTGGACACGTTTTGAATGGTCCCTGATGGCTGATATCATGGATCCAAAACCAAGGATCAAGATAAGTGTGACTACTAAGCTAAAGATACATATGCACTCCAATCGATTATTTTTGGGAGGTACTAAAAATGGAAAATGAAAAACTCGATAAACGTTCTCTGCAGGCGGTCTCCCTGACAGCCGTCCTGCTGGTGGCATCCATTCTCGTGTTCCCAGTCGCGAAGCTTGTGAAAGCCGATCTGTGGTTGCCCATCACATTGTTCGCCATAGTGGACGCAGGCTTCGTCTTCGCCTTGATCTTGGGCGTTAAGTCCAACCGCCGATTCGTGAAGGTGTTCAGTCTATTGGCGAATGGGACATTCATCGTGGCAACAAGCTTCATGATCTATCTATTGCTCATTGCCAATGGCATATCTGAGCCTTGATTGCGTTATAAGAGGGTATCGAGGAAATGCTTGATTTCTTGATACACCATCACTTCATTGTCATGCTTGGAGAAGCTGTGGCCTTCGTCTTCCAACAGGATATACTGGACGGGGATTCCGCGGTCCCGTAATCGCTTGACGATCCGCTCTGATTCCTCCGGGAGGACTCTTGTATCGTTCTGTCCGTGTATGATGAGCACGGGCCCAGCCATTTCGTCTACATAGGTGATCGGAGATTCGGAGACGAGCTTCTCTCGCTGTTGATCGGGATTACCCACCAGGCGGAAGAGGTGGGGTTTTACTGTTTCTGGGGCTGCATCTACGTAGGAAATCAGGTCCGAAATCCCGAAGATATCAATGGTCCCGCAGAAATATTCGGGATGCCTGCCAGAGAGAAGAAGGCTCATGTAACCGCCATAGCTCCCGCCCATGACAGCGATCCTACCTTTCTCCGCAAGCCCCTCGGCAATCAGCCAATCCATCCCGGCCACACAGTCAAGCCTCGGCCCATTTCCCCAATCTCCTTCCACTTGCTTCATGAACAACGTCCCGTACCCGATGCTCCCGCGGAAATTGGGGGCAAAGATCGTGTATCCATTCAACGCCAGGTACTGCAGGAGGGGACGATCTTTCATCCGTTCCGATTTCTGTGGTCCGCCGTGCGGCCATAACACCGTCATGCCGTTCGGTTCTTCAGGGTGGTACAGGATTCCTTCAATCGTCAGTCCATCGAAGGAGGGGTACTCGACAGCCACCGGTTTGACCCGCTTGCTTTTTACCTTATAGGGAGTCAGGCACTCCCAGCGACCGTCCAGATCCATGCGATAAATAGCGTCGGAGGCATGGGCAGAGTTTCCCAGAAGGAGAAGGGTGCCATCCGATGTTGCCTTCAGTTGATTGAAGGTATCGCAGGGAGCGTCGATTCTCGTGCAGTTTCCTTCCTCAGGGAAGTATATGTGCAAATGATCCCGTACCCCTTTCTCAGTTGTCAGAATCAACTCATCCTCCGCCTTGCAGAGTCCTTTCATGTTCTCACCCTCAATCGAGAGTTCCTTTTGAAACAATGCGGTAGAAGGTTTATACGAAGCAAGGTAGTGAAAATCCGCATCATAATCTGTCAGGAAATAGATCCGATCACCTCCATCGTACAGGACGTCCTGGGTACTGTACGGACCGACGGCATCGGGGATCAGGGGATACGCTTTTCCGCCGACCATGCAATAAGCTGGGACATGGGTATTGGAGTAGGATTCCGTATACACATAGGACGATTCATCGGGAGCGACAGCGGCACAAACGACAGGTGCCGTTTCACCTTCCTGCACAAGGGTCTTCGTCCCAAGGCGGACATCATAACGCATGACGTTAATGAGCGGATTCAAATGATCAGTGGAGTAATACATATGCCCTTGTGAAGTGAAGCTGGCAAAGTAGGCCGTCGATCCGTTTTCCTCCTCGGATAATGGAATGACCTGCCCGTCATCCATCACTCTGTGCCATTGATAGTGCTCATCCCCATCATGGTCGAATGTCGCAAACACACTTCCATCGTAGGTGAAAAGACTGGAGCTGTGCTGTTTCGAGAACGTGAGACGATTGGTCTCAAGGGAGTCGAGGCTAAGCTCCCACACATCATAGGCACCTCCATGGTTCGTACTGAATAGGATGCGCCTTTTCTCGTCGTCAACGGTGAAACAGGCGATGGCAGTCGTTTGATAAAGGTCTTGAATGAATATCAATATCATCACTCTCCATAATAGATAGTCATACTAACGGGAACGCCTTTCACCCCGCAATCATTCACGGTACGAGCTGTGATCCGGTTCATGCCTTCAACCAGGCTCCAATTCAACTCATTGTCATAAAGAATAATGGCGTCACCTCCATCGATGGAAATTTCATAATGGCAGAATGCTTCCGCCATATGGATGAAGGTGAGCCTGAAGTCAGGCTTGGCAGATAGAAGGGGAAGGAAGGCTTCATACTCCTCTTCTGTTTGAATGTTATAGTCCTCGATCAGCTTTGGGAGATCCTTCTTTTCTTTGTATTCGAAAAGGATCATCGTATGATTCAGAACGGGATAGAAGGTATCCTTATTGATTGTGTAACTGGCATGATCCAGTTCCATGGATTCGAATGCTAGATGTTGCTCGCGGCCCTGTATCGGAAGGGTCATCCGGATGGTGTGTCCATGCTCCTTCCGATTGGTGCGTATGTAACCGAAATAATCCGAAACAAAGGACGAATATCCGCTCAAGGTTTCGTTTGAAGGAGAACAGAACTGTACATGATCATGATGCTCAACAAGCTCTGTGAAATGGAGGGGCATGCCGTCCATCACCGGATAGCAATTAAACTGTGGATCCAGGAACACCCACTTATCCAAGTCATCTGACCACACCTCTGTTCCCATATGACCTTTTCCTACCCCGCCGTAGTCTGCATCGGCACTAAGGATATTGACACTCCTCGCAGGGTGGCCGAAAGTAATCAACACGTCCCTGGTGACCGATGCATATTCCACGCATCGAAAGCGTTCCCCGGATGCTGCACGCTTCAGGATGTCGAGAGAGGAACTGCCACAGTGTGCCTGATTGATTCCGTGGTGATCCCACTGCCTGTGGACCCAGTCCATGATTTTATAGAAAATGATGGGATCCTGATGCAACTGTAAGTCTTCATGTTCCATCACATATTCACGTAATTCCCTGCGCTCCTGTGGGCTTAATAGATTGAAATGATGATGGTTTGTTTTAGTTAGGTATAAATTAGTTGATTCGATGATTTTGATCTTCTTCATTCGGTTTCCCTCTATTCTTCTCAATGCATGACCGCCTGCTTCTTCAGTAAAATCGTATCACGAACCAATGTGTATATAAATGGTTTTTGTGGGATTTTGTGTAGATTATGGTAATTTCACAACCTACTACGCATGGAATGAATACGGTCATCCTTATACTATCGTTGTATAATTAATAAAGCGCTTACATTAACAATGTGGCTGTTTTTTCATCAATCCGTTGACGGTAAACCTATTTAAAGATAACATTAGTGATAATGATTATCACTCGGAAGAACATCAGGAGGGAAAGACATGAGAAAATACGCATGGATGATCACGATTGTTCTGGCTGCATTGCTGGTCATATCGGGATGCGGACAGAAGAAGGATTCATCAGAATCATCGGAAGAGAAGGTTTCCATTAAACATGAACTTGGGACATCAGAAGTACCTGAAAATCCTAAACGGATCGTAACTCTCGAATTATCATTCGTCGATGCGTTGAACGGCCTTGGCATGAAGCCAGTCGGAATTGCAGATGATAAGAAAGACGATATGATCAAGAAACTGGTAGGGAAAAAGATTGACTATACATCTGTCGGGACCCGCCAGCAACCGAATCTTGAAGTGATCAGTTCGCTGCAGCCTGATTTGATCATAGCGGATGTACAGCGACATAAAGGAATCTATGAAGACTTGAAGAAGATTGCACCTACAATCGAACTGAAGAGTCGTGAATCGGATTATGAGGAAAACCTAGACGCCTTCCAAACGATTGCCAAAGCGGTAGGGAAAGAGAAGGAATCTGAGGAGCGTCTGAATGAGCATGAGAAAACATTAGCAGAGCTTCAAGATGAACTGAAAGAAGAAAAAGGAAAAACCGTCATGCCGGCAGTAGTGAGGGATACATCCTTTCAAGCCCATACATCGGCGTCCTATGACGGCCAGTTCCTGGAAAAAATCGGTTTCAAGAATGCCATCCAAGACGGAGAAGCCTATGCTGAAATGAATCTCGAGCAGTTGTCTGATGTCGATCCAGACGTCCTCATCCTTGCGAATAATGAGGGGAAACTTCTTACGGATGAGTGGAAGGATAACCCTCTGTGGAAGAATCTCAAAGCGGTGAAAAATGATCAAGTCTATGTGGTCGACAGAGACCTTTGGACAAGATTCCGGGGTGTCGTATCCGCTGAAGCCATCGGGGAGGATACCGTCCGATTACTGAATGAGGAGTAAGGATCCGGTTCGGGAAGCAGGAGTAGCCGAGAGCTATTCTTGCTTCTCTTTATTGATTTCTATACATAGTTGAACTGATAGAGAGAGGGTAGACGATGACAGGCAAGGCAGTGCGTAAAAATAGAAAATTATATATAGTGGCCGTCACCGGCATCGTGATCCTGGTCGTTGGGATGCTTCTTCAAATCGCGCTCGGGTCGTCCCCGATTCCACTACCCGATGTGATCAAAGCACTGGTTGCGACGGATGACTCGAAGACAACAGCCATTGTACAGACGCTTAGACTTCCGAGGGCCGTTTTAGCGGTACTGCTTGGGGCAAGTCTCGCAGTTGCGGGAGCCTTGATGCAGGCCATTACTCGGAATTCCCTGGCGTCGCCTCAAGTATTCGGAGTCAATGCCGGAGCTTCCCTGGCCATCGTCACCACACTGATCATCTGGCCGGGCATGAGCTCCCAGTGGACCGTGTACACGGCATTCTTGGGTGCCGCTCTAGGTGGACTCACGGTTTACCTTTTTGCAACTGGGGGAAAGACCACCCATGTCAAGCTGGCCCTCGCCGGTATGGCTGTCCACCTTTTTCTCTCGTCCCTCACACAAGGAGCGATCGTACTGAATGAACAGGCAACCGATGTGGTGTACTGGCTTGTGGGTTCCATCAGCGGAAAGGATTGGACCCATGTGAAGATCCTCGTTCCTTGGGCAGCGGGGGGGCTTTTACTCAGTTTCATCCTGTCGCGCTCAATCTCAATCCTCGTACTGGGAGAGAATATGGCGACTGGCCTTGGAGAGAAAGTAAAATGGATCCGGCTATCAGCGGGCATCCTGGTCATCGTGCTGGCAGGAGCTTCTGTTGCTGTAGCGGGTCCCATCGGCTTCATTGGGCTGATCATCCCACACATCACGAGAAAATTGGTTGGCGGAGATTATCAACGGACGCTACCCTTCACAGCCCTATTCGGAGCCATCCTCCTCGTATATGCAGATATCCTCTCTAGGTATATCGCATATCCATACGAGTCTCCCGTCGGGATCGTCACAGCACTCATCGGTGCACCATTCTTCCTTTATCTAGCAAGGAAAGGGAGGGGGATCAAGCAGTGAAAACAAAAAAACACCCATACGCCCTCCTGACTATCTTATTCTTTGTCCTCGCAGGGACCTTTATCATCAGCCTTGGCGTCGGAGCCGTATGGATCTCTCCAGCGGAAGTGATCTCTGCCTTATCAGGAGGTAGCGGGAATGGCTTCATCCTGTTTGAATACAGATTACCAAGGGGATTGATGGCCATCATCATCGGAGCTTCCCTGGCAGTGGCAGGAGCAATCCTGCAGGGGATCTTGCGGAATCCCCTCGCTTCACCGGATGTCATCGGAATCACCAAAGGGGCGGGCCTGTTTGCCGTATTCGTTCTGATTGTGTTTCCGGGCGCTTCCATGCTGGCACTACCGATTTCAGCATTCACAGGTGCCGCCGTCATCGCCATCATCCTGATGTTGTTCTCAAGGTCAAGAGGGGCGAAACCCCATACCCTGGCACTTGTAGGTGTCGCATTGGGCGCAATCTGTCAGGCGGGGATCCAGTACTTCACCATTAAATTTCCCGATAATGTGAACACGACGCTCCTGTGGTTGACGGGCAGCTTGTGGGGTAGAGGATGGGAACAACTCTGGCTCCTCATTCCATGTTTATTGCTCATCCCGATGCTCATCGTCTTCACATCAAAGCTCGATATCCTGAATCTCGGGGATGAGATTGCCGTGGGGCTAGGAGAGCGGACGGTGCTGGTGCGTTATACCTTGCTGACGCTGGCTGTGATCCTGACAGGCTTGTCGGTCGCCGTAGCCGGCTCGATCGGCTTCATCGGTCTTATCGCTCCCCATGTCGCCCGCCGACTCGTCGGCAGTCGAGCCAAATACGTATTGCCCCTATCCGCGGTGACAGGTGCTCTATTCCTCCTCATCGCCGACACCATTGGAAGAGGGATCGTCCCACCTGTAGAAATCCCGGCAGGAATCGTGACCGCCGTAATCGGGGCACCATACTTCTTATACCTCCTGCGCCAAGAACAAGGCAAGTAACGGAAAGGAAGAGATAGATGACAACATTACGAACCGAACAGCTCTCACTGTCCTATGATGATACCAAGGTCATCGATGCCATCGACCTGCACATCCCAGATGGACAAATCAGCATCATCATCGGATCCAATGGCTGTGGGAAGTCCACCATCCTCCGATCCCTTGCCCGACTCTTGAGGCCGACACAAGGGAATGTCTACCTTAACGGAAAGGATATCCACCGCCAGTCGTCAAAAGAAATCGCCAAACAGCTGGCCATCCTCCCGCAATCGCCGGAAGCACCCGAGGATCTGACCGTGGAAGACCTGTGCTATTACGGACGCCATCCGCACAAGGGCCTGTTTGCCAGACACACGGAAGAGGATCACGCCATTGTCGCAGAAGCCCTGAAAGCAACCAAAATGGATAAACTCTCCGACAGGACGCTCGATGCACTATCCGGAGGTCAAAGACAGCGTGCCTGGATTGCCATGGCCCTCGCCCAGGGAACCGAACTCCTCCTGTTGGACGAGCCTACAACATACCTGGACCTCGCCCATCAGATTGAGATCCTGGACCTTCTTAGGACACTGAACCATAAACACCAATGCACCATCGTCATGGTCCTACACGACCTGAATCAGGCAGCCCGCTACGCCGATCACCTCATCAGCATCGCAGATGGCCGTATCTACCACGAAGGAAAACCAGAAGACGTATTCACCGAAAAAATGCTCGAAGATGTCTTCGGTGTATCGGCCACCATCATTGAAAATCCCGTTGATGGATCACCTCTGTGTATTCCGACTGGGGTTAAATAAAAAAACACAGGAGCGCTTCCGATTATTGATTTTGTCGGACCGCTCCTGTGTTTTTTAGTTGTTTTCCTGTCTTTACCTTGCAGGTGGCAAGCTGATATATATCCCACCCTCTTAGCAAAAGTCATAATTTCTTTTGACTTCTAATTCCTCTGCTTGTCTTATGATTCTGAGGTATGAAGAATTATAAGATGCACCATGGGAGTTCATTTTTAGTCCTTTAAACGTCCTTTTGCTCGGAAACCAGGGGATTCCTTCCCACCATCCATTAGGAGAGGGAAGAAGGTCAGTCCTTACGAATATAGTCAGACCTACTCAGAGAGTTATCCTTAAGTGCCGCGGCATTGCTTTTTATTACATAATGATCATGTAAGTAGATGGAATAGGTTCCTGCAGGTAGATCCTGATTGGTATCAACGGCTGTGACAATCTCATCAAAGATTTCCCGATCTGGTTGTTCATCCTTTTCTTTCATAAAGAAGTGAATCGAGACAGTGAAAAATGTAGGGTCGAACTTATCACTTTGATAAGCTTCCCTCAGCTTTTTAATCGAGGTGTTTGGATCGTCTAGATATAGATTATAGACGGGTTGGATGGCTTCATCGAGATGAGTGGCCTGTATGAAATAGTAGGGGTTGATATGGCCTTTGCCCCTTACATTTTCAATGGACTGCATTGTTCGGCCAGCTATCGGGTATTGAGAGGGGAACGTTTGTAACAGCTGATCGAGTTCATTGAATTCTTCCTCTTTTACTAGCGTATAAAGAGCAGCACAAATCGCTCCTTCAACTTCTCCTTCCAACGTCCATACCCCGCTGCTTATAACCTTTCCTTCCTTCACATTGATGGGCACGATCGCAGTGGAGTAAAAATGGAGATTCCCCTTGGATTCAAAAAACACCGTGACCCCGTCTTTATTGCCCACCATATTATGGACCTCAATATCGGTTTTGTACGTTTTCTTTATGTAATCCTTAGTGGCTTTCACGACTTCTGCTTTATGCTCCTTCGCGATTTCCTCTGTTTTTTCCCCGCCGGGAAGATCGTAGCCGTCGCCGGTGTAGGTCAGGACGCTTTCATAAATGTCGTCTGGACGGTCAGGGGTATGTTGTCCGCCGTCCTTCTTCTTTGATACAGACTTTTGTTTATCAGTTACTCCAAGACAACCGCTCATTAGCATAGCGAAGCTGACTCCACATACTAGTATCACCCACCTGAATTTCACTTTGAATCAATCCTTTCTGGGTAACGTTAGTGAACATCCATAATTAGTCATTCTTTGATGATCTCTTCATCCGGAAACTTTTGGCTAATCGAGTTATCTTTTGATCCTTCAGCTGCATGCTTAATAACATAGTTGTCATGGAGATTAATAGCATAGTTACCGGAGGGTATAGTTGTGCTTTCCACTATTGTGTTTACAATCTTCTCTAAAATTGCTTCGTCTGGCTCCTTATGAGGATCTTCCATATAGAACTGTATAGAGAATAGGAAGTCTTCAGGTATGAATTGCTCTTTATTAAATGCACTGCGCAACTCTGCTTTAGGGGTTTCTGGATCTTTCATGTACAACTCATACACAGGTTCTATGGCCTTGTCATCCGTTGAATTTGCGAGAAAGTATAAAGGCGTCATGTAACCGATCCCGCCTACATTTTCTATCGCTTCTATTTTTCTCCCTACAATGTCTTCTTCATTCTCTAACTCTCCCAATATCCGATCTAATTCCTTGAACTCATCTTCAAAAAGGTAGGCATATAGAGCTCCTTTTATTCCACGCTCAACGACGCCTTCCAGCGTCCAAACGTGATCAGCCAACACGTTCTTGTTCTTCAAATCGATCGGCACAATGGCAGTGGCATAAAAGTGAAGAGGGCCGGTCGATTCGTAAAATACCGTGACCCCGTCCCGATTGCCCATCATATTATGAATTTTTACATCCGTGTTGAATTCAGCCTTCAGATGGTCCTTGACCGCTTTTTCTACATCTTTCTTATGATCCTTGGCGAATTTCTCAGTTTTGTCACCCCCAGGCAGGTCGTAGCCGTCGCCGGTGTAGGTCAGTATGCTTTCATACATATCATCAGACCTGGAAACACTGTCTGCCCCGACAGCAGTGGTCTTTTGGTTAACCGATCTATCAGCACCGAAGCAGCCTCCTAACAGGAGAGAGAGGCATAAGCTGCTTATGAATAGCTTCCACTTTGCTTGCATTTTTCCACTCCTTCAATGCCTACTCCTTGATTATTCCTTTTGTCGGGTCTTGACCAAGGGTATTTTGTTTATAGCTTTCTGAATTCCTGATCAGGACATAGTTATCGTTCAAATCAATCAAGTATCTTCCTTTGGGAAGTTCATTATTCGCCTCGACTGTTTCAATGAGGGAGTTGAATATTTGTTTATCGGGTTGTTCTTGAGGATCTTTCATGAAAAAATTCAAATTGAAAAGTAAATAATCCGGTTCAAATTGGGAATCATCGAACAGCTTGCTATACGTTTCTTTGGAAGTATCAGGATCCTGCAGATATTGTTCATATAAAGGTTGAATGGCTTCGTCTGTTGATGAGGCCTGTACGAAATAATAGGGGCTCATATATCCGCTTCCTCCGACATTTTGGAGGGATTCTAGAGTCCTGCCGGTAATCGAAGGATGGTCGTCAAGGATTTCTGTGATTTGATCATCTAATTCTTTGAAATCGTCCTCCCACATATAAGCATAGAGAGCGGACTTTATCGACATTTCCACATCACCTTCCAGTGTCCATACATTTTTTTTCAGGATCTTGTTGTTCTTGGTATCAATCGGTACAATGGCACTTGAGTAAAAATGTAACAATCCGACTGACTCAAAGAATACGGTCACGCCATCCTGATTCCCAACCATGTTGTGGACTTCCACATCGGTACTATATTCTTTTTTTACAAAGTCTTTGACTGCTTGAACCACTTCACCCTTATGTTCATTCGCAATGTCCTCGTTTTTTTCTCCCCCCGGCAGGTCGTAGCCTTCCCCGGTATAAGTGAGGACACTCTCATACTGATCTTCAGGCCGTGCATCTTCATCGTTGGAAACGGATTGTTTTTCTTGATTTATCCCCAAACACCCTCCTAGAAGGAGAGGGAGGCACAGACTGACTGTAATCGCCGACCACTTGATTTTCATACTACTCACTCCCATTACAGAATGTTGTTCCTTAAAGAACAAAGAGAGGGAAGGATCGCTTTCACCCTCAGTACATGGTGCATCATGAGAAGAGGCATCCACTGTTCTTTTGTATGACTTTCTCAAAAAGCTACTTAATAATTTCATCAGGAGCAGATCGGCTTAAAGAATTTTCCTTATAGCCTTCACCGTTTTTCTTGAGGATATAATGATCATGAAGATCTACCGAGTAAGAGCCGCTGGGAATGTCTTGGTTACTCTTGATTGCCTCTACGATTGTATTGAATACTTCCTGATCAGGTTCAGTATTTTCACGACTCATGTAAAACTGAATAGAAAAGGTTACGTTTTCGGGTTTGAATTTCTCTGCGCGATAAGCATTTTTTAGTTCGGACTTAGGTGCATCGGGGTCTTCCATAAACAGTTCATAAACGGGATTGATGGCGTCATCTAGGTCCACAGCCTGTACAAAGTAATAAGGAGTTTCATAACCAAGTCCGCCTGAGTTTGCTACAGCTTTTTTCGTGCGTCCTACGATGTCGTTTTCTTCTTGGAGCTCCTCAAGCAGATTGTCAAGTTCCTGGAATTCCTCCTCCATGATGTAGGCATATAATGCAGCCCTGATCGCATCTTCCACTTCTTTACTCAAGGTCCAGACTTTATCTTGGGCCACCTTCCCGGTAGATGGATTGATCGGTACGATGGCAGTTGAATAGAAGTGCAGCCTGCCTAAGGATTCGAAATAGACCGTAACCCCATCTTTACCTCCGACCATATTATGGACTTTTACCTTTACGTGGTAGTTTTCTTTGATATAGTTTTCAGTTGCAGTGATGACTTCTTCTTTCTTTGCTTTAGCAATTTTTTCGGTCCTATCACCATTGGGAAGGTGCATGCCATCCCCGGTATAGGTGAGGACACTTTCATATACATCTTCAGGGCGATCCGGACCTGCCTGCTGTTTAGTAGATGTAGTGTTGCTGGATCCAAAGCAACCTCCCAATAGGAGTGGTAGAACGAAGAGGAAGGAGAGCGGGAGCCATCTAATTATCATGATTGAAAAATCCTCCTAAGGCTGAAATGGTTTGCACATATAATGTTAATAGAAACCGTCATGCCAAAAACAGATGGCTCCAGATTACGAATCTTTTTCTATTCCTTCGAACTCTTCCAGACTGATAGAGTTCTTTTTATATCCTTCCGATGATTCTTTGTGGATATAGTGG
Organism: uncultured Bacillaceae bacterium; assembly: GCA_963762295.1. Lineage (GTDB taxonomy): Bacteria > Bacillota > Bacilli > Bacillales > Bacillaceae_B > Rossellomorea. Next base: position 629,171 of record CAVXKK010000005.1, on the reverse strand, counting down.
TCGTTAATGGACAGCACATACGTTCCAGGGGGAATTTGATTAGCGTTTTCCACTTTTTCTTTAATGGCCTCAAATATTTCCTGACTGGGTTGAGCTTCAGGATTCTTCATGAAAAACTGTATGGAGATCAGAAAGTCATCACTATTGATCTCTTGGTTAATGGAACTGATGATGTCTTCGGTATCGGGGTCAGAACTTTTTAAATAAAGGTCGATTGCGTCTTGGAAAGCATCTTCATATTTTAAAGGTTGAACAAAATAGTAAGGAGTCATAAATCCGTTTCCACCAACGTTTTGAATAGCCTCAAGCTTTCTTCCCACTATGTTTTTATTTTCCTGTAGGATCTCTTCCAGAAGTGAATCCAATTGGTCGAATTCTTCCTTTCTCCACAATGCAAACAACCCTGTTTCAATTCCTTTCTCAACTTCACCTTCTAGTGTCCACACGTTACTGGATAATACGGTCTCGTTTTCTATATCTATGGGGACTATGGCAGTGGAATAGAAATGTACATCCCCAACCGATTCATAGAACACGGTCACCCCATTTTGATTACCTACCATATTGTGAACGTCTACGTCGGTGTTATATTCTTTCTTTAAGTAATCTTTCGTTGCTTTCACCACTTCATCTTTATGCTCAGCAGCAATTTTCTCAGCTTTTCCCCCGCCAGGAAGATCGTAGCCGTCGCCGGAGTAGGTCAGGGCACTTTCAAACTGATCTTCTGGCCGGTCAAGTGAATTCTGTTCATTGGATGACTTTTGTCCGTTTTCCGCACCCAAGCACCCTACTAGTAGGATAGTGGTGCTTAAACTTGCGACCAGATTAATGATTTTCATATTCACACTCCTTGTTTAAGGTGGTTCTTCTTTACGGATTCACATTACTGTTTTTATGATCGGAGTAGAGTATTTAATAGAATTCATTTTTAAGCCGGTGCCTTTCTTTTTCTGAACATAGTGATCGTTTAAGAATATTTCATATGTTCCGAGAGGCAGCTTATTATTTTCTTTCACAAATTGTCCAATCGAATTGAATGTCTTTTGATCCGGCTGTGTCGTTTCATTTTTCATAAAGGCTTGAATGGTGATGTATACGTACTTTGGATCAAATTTTTTCGGGTCATATACACCAGCCAGTTCTTCTTTGCTTGCATCAGGGTTTCTCAGATAGAGATCATACACAGGCTTTATTGCCAAGTCTTCCTCTAAAGAGGATACATGGTAGAAGGGGGTAGTGTATCCATTTCCACCAACGTTCTTTAAAGACTCCGTAGATCGACCAACAATATCAAATGTATTTCCAATAGAGTCAATTCCTTTATCTAATTCCTTAAACTCGTCTTCTTTTATAAAGGCATAAAGGGCCCCACGGATGGACTCTTCTATGTTCCCATCTAATGTCCATACTTCGTCTGAGAGTATTTCTTTGTTTGTTGAGTCGATTGGAACAATGGCTGTAGAGTAAAAATGCAAGCGCCCAGTTGTCTCAAAGAAGACCGTCACCCCATCCTTATTACCGACCATATTGTGAACTTCAATTTCGATGTTATACTTTTTCTTCAAAAAGTCCTTAGTTGCTTTAATTACTTCATCCTTATGCTTTTTCGCGATGTTCTCATTTTCTTCTCCGCCTGGAAGATCGTAGCCGTCGCCGGTGTAGGTCAGGACGCTTTCATACTTATCCTCGGGACGGTCCAACGGATCCTGTTCCTTAGATGATTTTTGTCCTTGATCTGTCCCGAAGCAGCCTGCCAGTATGAGAGACAGGCTGATACTGCATGTGACCAACTTAATGGTTTTTTTCATTTTTTTCTCCTCCAAACGAATATTAGAGAGGGGAACTCAATTGAATGATGTGAATGTTAAGCGAAATATAGAAATAGTGTTTTCGTTGTATTAGAAGCAGAGAATGCTAGATGGATTGACCATATTTTATGTGATTCTTCATTCGCTTCCTGAATAGTTAATGGAACTTATTATTATTGTTGTTTCCAGGGTTCACTCCCCCCTCATTGCCCGGATGAGTGAATTATTAATGGCTTATCTAGTGAGTTCATTTTCAATCCCTCAAACGTACTTTTTTGAATTGAATTATCATGTAACGCCACATTGTAAGTGCCGTTAGGAATAGGATGATTGCCTTCTACGATATCTACTAATTCACTAAAAATTTTTTCATCGGGTTCAGTATCTTTTTCCTTCATGAAAACTTGAATGGTTATATGTACATCTTCAGGATTGAATTTTTCTTCTTTATACGCAGATTTAAGTTCCTTTTTCGACACTTTGGGATTACGGATGTAAAGATCATATACAGGATTCATGGCCTCATTTTCCGCTACCACCACATTATATAAGGGAGGATTATAGCCTGATCCCCCCACGTTTTCAATTGCTTCCACCCTACGCCCAACAATTTCTTCTGTTTCTAATATCGTTGATAATTCTTCATCAAGTCCTTTGAATTGATCCTCCATAATATAAGCATATAAAGCTCCTCGGATGCCATCTTCTACTTGCCCTTCCGGTGAAAAAGCATCTTCGGCCATCACTGCTTTTTTCTTTAGGTTAATGGGGACGATGACGGTACCGTAGAAATGTAGAGTTCCTTTTGTTTCATAAAAGACAGTTACTCCATCTTGGTTGCCGACCATATTATGAACTTCTACTTCAAGGTTATACTTCTTTAATAAATAGTTCTTTGTAGCTTTTATTACCTCTTTTTGGTGAGATTGAGCAATTTTGTCGGTTTCTTTTCCATTTGGAAGGAAATAGCCCTCGCCGGTATAAGTCAACACACTTTCGTATTCTTCTGTTGGATAGTTCTTCTCTTCCTGCTTCGTATCCGTCTTCTTAGATTCTGATTTTGTTTCGGTTTCCACTCCGAAACAACCTCCCAAGAGGAGAGAGATGCCGATACTGCATGCGAACAGCATGATAGGATTTTTCATATTCACACTCCTTAAACTGTATATGATTGGTGTTTCAGGCAAAAGGGGAGGGGACCTCTCTTTAGTTGTCTTTAATGATGGGAGTAGAATATTTAATAGAATTCATCTTTAAGCCTGAACCTTTATTTTTCTGTACATAGCCATCATGCAAGAAGAGTTTATATGTTCCTAGAGGCAGCATGTTATTTTCTTTCACTATTTCTTCCATCTTATCGAATGCACCCTGATTCGGCTCTGTCTTTTCATTTTTCATAAAGCCTTCAATATTGATCAGTACATACGTTGCGTCAAATTTACTGGAATCATATGTTGCCATTAATGCTTCTTTTGTTGCATCAGGATTGTGCAAATAGAGGTCATACACAGGCTTCATCGCCATGTCATCCTTAGTGGATGTGACATGATAAAAAGGGGTGTTATAGCCTCCACCTCCAACATTCTGTAAAGACTCAAGAGACCTGCCGACGATGTCATATCTCTGCCCCACAGCTTCCATTTCCCTATCCAATTCTTTAAAAGGTTCCTCGTTAATGTAAGCATATAAAGCTCCACGAATGGAATTTTCAATTTTTTCATCTAATGTCCATACATCGTCTAAGAGTATTTCTTTAGTTGTTGAGTCGATTGGAACAATGGCTGTAGAGTAAAAATGCAAGCGCCCAGTTGTCTCAAAGAAGACCGTCACGCCATCCTGATTCCCCACCATATTGTGAACGTCTACATCGATGTTGTACTCTTTCATCAAGTAATCCTTAGTCGCTTTTATTACTTCATCCCTGTGCTTTATCGCGATTTTCTCATTTTCTTCACCACCGGGAAGATCGTAGCCGTCACCGGTGTAGGTCAGGACACTTTCGTATTGATCTTTGGGCCTGTCCAATGGATCCTGTTCCTTGGATGACTTCTGTGCGTTATCTATTCCGAAACAACCTCCCAAAAGGAGAGAGATGCAGATACTGCATGTGACCAGCTTGATGGGGTTTTTCATATTCACACTCCTTAAAAAGTATGTCATCGGTGGTCCTGGAAGAAGGGAAGGGGACCACTCTTTAATTGTCTTTTATGATAGGAGTAGAGTATTTAATAGAATTCATTTTTAGGCCAGTACCTTTATTTTTTTGTACATAATGATCGTTTAGGAAGATTTCGTATGTTCCTTTGGGCAAATTGTTGTTTTCCTTCACAAACCTCTCAATATTATTGAATGCATCTTGATCAGGCTTTGCTTTTTCTTTTTTCATAAAGCCTTGAATCGTAATAAACGTATAGTTCGGGTCAAAATTACTGGTGTCATACGATTCCGCAAGTTCTTCTTTCGTCGCTTTTGGATTCTCAAGATAGAGGTCATAAACGGGCTTCATAGCCAAATCCAGCTTTGTGGATGTTACATGGTAAAAAGGGGTGCTATAACCGTTACCACCAACATTTTTTAAAGACTCAAGAGAACTGCCAACTATGTCATAGGTCTTTGCCACAGATTCCATTTCTTTATCTAATTCTTTAAACTCATCCTCATTGATGTATGCGTAAAGAGATCCACGTATAGAATTTTCAATTCTCCCATCTAATGTCCATAAATTGTCTGAGAGTATTCTTTGATTCTCTGTGTCGATTGGAACGATGGCTGTAGAATAAAAATGCAAGCGTCCAGTGGTCTCAAAGAACACGGTCACCCCATCTTGATTCCCCACCATATTGTGGACTTCTACATCAATATTATATTCGTCCTTTAAATAATCCTTAGTTGCCTTTACTACTTCATCCTTATGCTTTTTAGCTGTTTTTTCATTTTCTTCACCACCAGGAAGATCGTAGCCGTCGCCGGAGTAGGTTAGGACACTTTCGTACTGATCTTTGGGCCTGGCCACTGGATTTTGTTCTTTGGATGACTCTTGTGCGTTTTCCGCTCCGAAGCAGCCTCCCATTAGGAGAGCAGTGCTGATACTGCAGGCTAGAAGTTTGATGGAATTTTTCATATACACACTCCTTGAATTGTATATCTTTGGTGGTAATGGAATGAGGGAAGGGGACCACTCTTTAATTGTCTTTTATGATAGGAGTAGAATGTCTAATAGAGTTCTTTTTTAAACCAGTACCAGTTTCCTTGTGTACATAGCCATCATTCAAAAAGATTTCATAGGTTCCAAGTGGAAGCATTTGATTGTTTTTTACAAATTCTTCGATCTCGTCGAAGGCCTCTTGATCAGGCTCAGCCGTTTCGTTTTTCATATAGCATTGAATAGTAACAAACACATACTTGGGATCGAATTTATTAGGATCATATGCTTCCGCCAGTTCATCTTTCGTCGCTTTTGGATTCTCCAGATAAAGGTCATAAACGGGCTTTATAGCCAAATCCAAATTTGTGGATGTTACATGATATAAAGGCGTGGTATACCCAAAACCACCAACATGTTTTAAAGACTCAAGTGAACGGCCAACAATATCATACGTCTTTACCAAGGATTCAATTCCCTTATCTAATTCCTTGAATTCGTCTTCATGAATGTAGGCATAGAGGGCTCCACGTAATGCACTTTCAATCTTTCCCTCTGCCGTCCATACATTGTCAGAGTTTATTCTTTCATTCTTTTGGTCGATTGGAACAATGACATAAGAATAAAAATGCAACCGTCCCGTCGTTTCAAAGAACACGGTCACCCCATCCTTATTTCCCACCATATTGTGGACTTCTACATCGATATTATATTCTTTCTTTAAATAATCCTTAGTTGCCTTCACTACTGCATCCTTATTCTCTTTCGCGATTTTCTCATTTTCTTCACCACCAGGAAGATCGTAGCCGTCGCCGGAGTAGGTCAGGACGCTTTCATACTGATCTTCAGGTCGGTCCAGTGAATCCTGTTTTTGAGAAGACATTTGTCCTTGATCTGCTCCAAAGCATCCTCCCAATAGATGTGCGCTACTGATAATGCAGGCCACCAGTTTAATGTGGTTTTTCATGTTTCACGCTCCTCGGATATTTATGGAGATGGGATTGATTCTAATCTGGTTATAAATGGAGAAGCAAATCCAATCATTTTCTACTTTATAATGTAATCTGGTGCTGACTGGCTTAGCGAATTCTTTTTTACGCCTTCAGATGATTTCTTGTCTACAAAGTTGTCATGAAGATACACACTGTACGTGCCTTTTGGTATCTCACTATTGCTTTCGATTGTGTTGACCATTTCTTTTAACACTTTTGGATCGGGGCAGCCTTTGGGTCTTCCATGAAGAATTGTATGGAAACCCTAAAATACTTTGGATTGAATAGATCAGGTTTATAGGCCCTTTTTAGTTGATCTCGGGAAGCGTCAGGATTTTTCATGTAAAGCTCGTAAACGGGATTGATGGCTTCGTCTAAATCCATTGATTGAGTAAAATAGAAAGGTTTCATATACCCGATACCACCAACATTCTGAAGGGACTCTATTGTTCTACCCACAAGATTGAATTCAGATGAAAAACCTTCAACCTGCTTATCAAGGGCCTTGAATTCATCTTCAAATAGATAAACGTAAAGAGCTGCCCTGATGGCATCTTCTACTTCACCCTCCAGGGTCCAAACTTTATATGCCATGACTTTTTTGTTTTTTGAGTCAATCGGAACGATGGCTGTAGCGTAAAAATGCAAGGGGCCGGTTGATTCATAGAAAACGGTTACCCCATCTTGATTCCCCACCATATTGTGGACCTCTACGTCGGTACGATATTCCTTCTTCAAATACTCCTTAGTCGCTTTCACCACTTCTGCTTTATTTTCTTTAGCGATTTTTTCGTTTTTCTCACCACCAGGAAGATCGTATCCTTCTCCCAAATAGGTCTGGACGCTTTCGTACTGATCTTCAGGGTATTTCAGTTCATCCTGCTGTTTAACTGACTCTTTTCCAATGTCTGCCCCTAAACAACCTCCCAGTATGAAGGACACACTGATGCTACAGGCAATCAGCTTGATGTAGTTTTTCATTTCTTTACACCTCTCAATCCTGATTGAAAAGTGGGGAATTAACACTGAATGATGTTAAATGTTAAGTGGATTATAAAAGGTATGGTTTCTTAATCTTAGAAGAATAAATGCTAATTGAATGGACAATCACACTTCCCTTTATAGAGAGCAAGGCATAAAGAAAGGATATCATCGAATTGAGATATCCTTTCTTTTGTGGTGGTTGTCATCCTTTTATTCAATAAAATTACATTTAGGATGCAAAAAAATTATTCGAAGGTAACTTTTCTGATTTGATCAGTTAACTTTTCCAAGTTTTGAATAACGAGATTAGATGTTTCACCTAACGCTTCGATTGATTTAGCCTTATGCTCACCCAATTGGAACGAAATATCATTGAAGAGGAGCTTTAGTTCTTTTAATTGAGTCATAGCAGATAAATTGAGAATGTTAATATCGTCGTAATTGAGTTTATTAAAAATGGCATCGTCAAGGTAAGGTTTGAATGCCTGCACTAAGTTAGGGAGAAAGACGCTTAATCGGAATAAAGAATCTCTTACCCCACTTAAAAGGCTACTGAGATAATCCAGTGGACTGGTTATAGATTCAGCTAAAGATCTGATTTTTTGCTCCATCTCCTGAAATTGAGGGAAGAGAGAAGCGGGAAGTGTGACAGCATGAGAGAAATCAAGTACTTTGCGTATGGAGATGCTAATAGATTTTAGGGCACCTTCTAATATTCCCACGATGCCGGAAAGAGCAGCTATAGGAATACCGATTAATTTATGTGTAAGTGTATTGAAAAAGTTAAAAGAGGTATCAAGAATTAATTCTTTTAACTTCATTCCTAAGAGCAGGTGGTTAGATTCTTCTAATGAAAAATCATTCTTACTAGGCATTTTTACAATATCACTAATCGCATTCGCTTGCAGTTTTATGCTAATTGCTGAAGTGATGTCTCTTTCTTCTAGTTGATCTTTGAAAAATTCGACTTTATCGCTAAAATCAGTAAGCTGTTGCTCAACTTTGGTGGAATTTGAGTTGATGATAGACAAATGATCTCTCATATCATTTACTAGGAAGTCATCTACTTTATTTTGGGCTTCGCTTAAAAGTAGAGGCATTATATTTTGATTGATTTGACTAAAGCCTTCTGAAAGTGAGTAGATTTCCAAAAAGAAAGTGTTAAGGGCTTCACGTGCCTCTTGGAATAAACTCTCAACACTGATATCTACTTTAATAATATGTTCCAGTAACTCTACTGGGGGAGAATTGAGGATTGCGTTTAAGGATTGGAAATGGTATTCGGCTAAATCAAGTTTTGATATCCAATCGTTTACTTCATTGAAAATGGCAGACTGAGCCCTGGTAATACCTTTTAAAGAAGGTTCGGTAATCGATTCTTCAATCATATCGTTAAATGTTGAAATCATGGTTTCCAATCGCATGGTAAAGATGGATTCTTCTTTTAAGACAACTTCTTGGGATTTCATCATATAAGATTTGGCTAGCCCAAAGTCCTTACTGACTTTTAACAAGCCTTTATATAATAAATCTATGCTTTCAATATTCACATCGATTTTGGTTGTGGATTCGCCTGTTAAGGTTTCTCCCGTCCAAAGACTGGTAACGATATGGTCATCGGCTGCTGTGTTAATTTTCATCCCACGGACTTTAAATGATTCTGTTTTAAAGCCAGTATGATTAGCCCCCATTCTTTCTATTGTGGCTATGGGAGCGCCTGCCTCCATTTCAACTACTTTGCCAGGGGCGCGATCGATTGATAGAGCTTTTGTAGAGAGGGTTAATGGATCATATTTACTATAGAAGTTTAGTGTATTACTATATTCTTGATTAGGATCTAGGAATCCCTTAGGAGCTGGAGCGGGATTTTCTGTTACACACCTTAACTCAGGATCTACTTGTAAAGCAGAGAAGGCAAGCGGACCGGCAAGGGAGTTTCCTGCCACAGAAGAAACTCCAAACTTTGCCTCCATCTCAATATAGTATTCCTGTGAAGCGTCTAGTTGGGCTATTGTTGGGGAATCGGTAGTTAATAAAATATCAGTTTCTAAATCTTTTCTACCATATTTTTTCTTTAATTGAGTACCCTGATAGATTATAGAGACTTCGTGGGTTTTCACGTTCTCCACTGTCATTGCGTCTAAACCAGTAGAGTGATTGTATCTGGTATCTAAAACCACAAACTCTTTATTATTCACCTCAAATTTTACCCCAATTTTATAGTCTTGATAAACATGTTTTCCGGCCAATTCCACCAAATCAGGGTCTGAAGTATTATCTAAGGGATTAGGGTTCGATTTATAATGTGAATCTAATGTTTTCATTGGATACCATCACCTTAATTTTTAATAATTCCTTCTCTCGGATTTTGACTAAGAGAATTCTGTTTATAGCCTTCAGAAGTGCGAATATGAATATAATTATCGTTTAGATTGATTAGATAGCGTCCTCTGGGGAGGTTGTTATTTTTTTCAAATATTTCGATGATATTGTTGAATATTTTTTTATCTGGTTGAGCATTCGGATCTTTCATAAAAAAATGAATATTATAGAGTAAAAAATCAGGCTCAAATTGTGAGTCGTCGTAGGAGGCAACAAATTCTTCTTTTGAAGCATTAGGTTCTTTCAAATATTTTTCGTATACAGCATTAATGCCTTCATCTAGTGAAGAGCTCTGTACATAATAATAAGGGCTCATATAACCACTGCCCCCAACATTTTGAATTGCTTTTTCAGTTCTACCGGTTATAGAGGGGGTTTCTTTTAATATATTTGCAATCTGGTCATCGAGTTCATTAAATTCCTTTGGCATCATTAAGGCATAGAGAGCAGTTTTTATGGATCTTTCTACTTCGCCCTCTATAGTTGTTACCTCATCTTTTAATACTTTCTTGGCTTTGGTATCAATCGGTACAATAGCAGTTGAATAAAAATGTAAATTTCCTGTAGATTCATAGAACACGGTAACTCCATCTTGATTTCCAACCATATTATGAACTTCTACATCCGTACTATATTCTTTTTTAAGATAATCTTTAGTAGCTTTCACTACTTCATCCTTATGTTTTTTTGCGATTTTTTCATTTTCTTCTCCGCCAGGCAAATCATAGCCATCACCTGTATACGTTAGTACACTCTCGTAAACATCTTCAGGACGATCCAACTCTCCCTGCTTCGTATCCGTCTTCTTAGCTTCTGATTTTTTTCCGCTGTCCACTCCGAAACAACCTCCTAATAATAATGAGATGCTTATACCACATACGAACAGTTTCCATTTATGTTTCATGTGTTAACAATCCTCCTAATGGGATGATGTACGTAAAAGAACTTCTTTATTGTAAAAGAAACTGTAAAGTATTAACAGGTGAATGTACCCATAAAATCAAAAACAGGAAAAACGTCACCAGGAAGGATTGTCTTGCCATGAATCTTTTGTCATTCGGATTTATGACAATTTCAAGGTGTTTGAGTCTTTTGTCACCTGAAATACCATTACCCTCCAGTTTATGGATTTAACCCTCTTGATGGAAAAATTTATTTGTTTATTGATTCTTTCATTCATGCACGATCATTACTAACAGGGATATAGAGGGGGAGCCGTAATTTGATGAGAAGAAAGGCATTCCATTTAGATTCATACTAATTCTTTATTATTTCGTCTGGGTAAGCTCTTTCTAAAGAATTGTCTTTAAAACCTCCGGACTTGGACTTAATTACATCATTATCGTGTAACCTTACTTCGTAATGACCTTTGGGAACTCCATCATTTCTTTCCATTTCATATACGATCAAATCCAAAACGTTTTTGTCAGGTTGACTTGTTCCTGAAATCTCGAATTCTATTCTTTGACAATATAATTTGGAGGACCATAGCCCAACGTATTCTCTTTGTTACCGGAAGATTTAGCTTTGATGATATAGTGATCATTCAAATGGACAGAATAGGATCCATTTGGAATATTCTCGTTTTCTTCGAGTGATTTTACAACAGAATCCACTATTTCTTGAGAAGGCTGGGCATCAGGGTCCTCCATAAAGAATTGAATGGCAACTCTATAGTATCTAGGGTTGAATTTTTCGCTTGCATAGGTAGCTTTTAACTCATCTTTTGGAGTGTTAGGATTCCTTATATATAAGTCATACACTGGATTCATAGCTTCATCCAGATCAATCGATTGAGTGAAGTAGTAAGGGGTCGTATATCCTCTTGCTCTTACATTTTCAAGAGACTGTTGTGTACGGCCGACGATGGGGAAGTCTTCAGTGAAACCAACCATGAGTTCGTCCAACTCTTCAAATTCATCAGCCATGATATATCCATAGAGTCCACCGCGAATGGCATTTTCTACTTCACCTTCAAGGGTCCAGACCGAGTCGGCCAATACCTTTTCATTGCGCACATCAATTGGTACGATTGCAGTGGCGTAAAAGTGGAGCCGTCCGGTGGATTCATAAAAGACCGTCACTCCGTCTTTATTTCCCACGATGTTGTGAACTTTCACATCCACATTGTATTCCTTCTTGAGAAAATCCTTTGTGGCCTTGACCACTTCATCTTCATGCTCTTTAGCGAAGGCTTCATTTTTTTCGCCACCGGGAAGATCATAGCCATCTCCGGTGTAGGTCAGTACACTTTCATATATGTCCTTGGGGCGGTCCAACTCGTCATGCTTTGTATTGGTTTTTTCACTGCCTATGCCTAGACAGCCGCCTAATATAAGTGAGACGCTTGTTGTGTATAGGAGCAGTTTCCGTTTATGTGTCATGGTTTCAAGCCTCCTAGTGATATGTACTTCTGTAATACAGTAGATAGCAACCGTTTAATCGTACCAGAAAAACGGTTGTCTGATATGTCGATGCCACCTAATTTATGGATGTACCCTTATTTATGGGAAAATATTCTTATTCTATCAATCTTTCTTTATCGAAATAACCAGCGTGTCCCGTTCTTCAACTAATAAGAGAAGGAACCGTCCATTACATCTGAATATTCAGAAATCCTATTGCCAAACGGCGGACGTCCTTCTAAAATGAAAGAAATGAGACCGGGGAGGTCAGAGGGATGAATGTATCGCTTCAGACAAAGCTTCTGGTCTTGATCTTGACGTTGCTGTCATCGGTCATCCTTCTCTTGAGCGGCACGTTTGCTTATTTTGAATCCAAGGAAACGGAGAAGGAAGTCGGTCAGCTGGCCCTGCAGGTGGCGACGACGGTGTCCCTTATCCCTGGTATTCGCGAAGCGTTTCATACAGAAGATCCAGCGAAGATCATCCAGCCCATGACGATCCAGATGAAGGAGCAGGTGGGGGCGGAGTTCATCGTGGTAGGGAATAAGGACAGCATTCGCTATTCCCACACGCAGCAAGAGAAGATCGGGAAGCGGATGGTGGGCGGAGATAATGACCGGGCCCTGATCAACGGTGAGTACTACACGTCCAAGGCCGTCGGCTCCATGGGTCCGTCCCTGCGTGGGAAGGCACCGATTTTTGATGATAACGGGAAGATAATCGGGCTCGTGTCCGTCGGTTTCCTCGAGGAAGATATTCACACCCTGTTCATTCACAAGCTCCGTACGTATGGGATCGTCTCGATTCTCGTATTGGTGGCAGGAGCCGTTGGGGCGGTCCTCCTGGCGAAGAATATCCGCCGCGACACACACGGGCTGGAGCCGAAGGAAATTGCGGCTCTGTACCGGGAGCGGAATGCCATCCTCCTTTCTATAAAAGAAGGGATCATCGCCGTGGATGAGAAAGGGCTGATCACGATGATGAATAACTCTGCGCGGAAGCTTCTGGGGGTGAGTGGGAGGAAGACCCAGGTGCCGGTACAGGAAGTGATACCGAATACGGAAATGTATGATATCCAGCGGAACGATATCTATGAAAACGATCAGGAAATGCTCCTGAACGGAAAAGTCGTGATCGTCAACCGGACACCGATCATGGATAAGAACGGGATTGTCGGAGCAGTGGCGAGCTTCCGGGAGAAGACGGAAGTGACGGAAATGATCAATACCCTCTCAGAGGTCCGGCAGTATTCTGAAGATCTTCGTGCCCAGACCCATGAGTTCACTAACAAGCTGTATGCCATCTCGGGCCTGTTGCAGCTGGAGGAATATGAGGAGGCCATCGATCTCATCCACTCAGAGGCCGACGTGCATGGAAGCCAGAACCGGATCGTATTTGAACAGATCCATGATCGCAAAGTTCAGGCCATCCTGTTAGGGAAGATCGGGAAGGCATCGGAATACAAAGTGACGTTCAGCATCGATCCAACGAGCTTTTTGAAACCGTTACCAAAAAGGATCGCCATGAGTGACCTGATCACCATTCTGGGAAATATCATGGATAATGCCTTTGACGCTGTTGCCCATGAGGAGACGAGGGAAGTCACTTTCTTTACCACCGATATCGGAAAGGATATTGTGTTTGAAGTCGCCGATACGGGAGCCGGGATCCCTGACGGGGTGGATGTATTCCAGCGTGGCGTCTCGTCGAAACAAGGGAAGAACCGGGGAGTGGGGTTGGCGCTAGTGAAGGAGACGGTCACAAGACTTGGCGGAACAATTGAGGTTCATGTGCCGAAAAGCGGAGGGACGGTCTTTACCGTCTTCATTCCAAAAGAAGAGAAAAGGAGAGAAGAAGGATGATCAAAGTGATCATTGCGGAGGATGATTTCAGGGTGGCGTCCATCCATGAGCGATTCCTCCAGAAGATCGACGGCGTCACCGTTGCCGGAAAGGCCCTGAACGGGGAGGAGACCCTCCGCCTGCTGGGAGAAGAGGAAGCGGATCTATTGCTTCTCGACATCTACATGCAGGATCAGCTCGGGACGGATCTCCTGCCGGCGATTCGCAGCGGGTTCCCACATGTCGATGTGATCATGATCACCGCGGCGAATGACCGGGAGCTTGTGGCGACGGCCCTCAGGAACGGGGTCCTTGACTACATCATCAAGCCCGTATCCTTGAAGCGGTTCACCTCCACCCTGCAGCAGTACCAGAAGAGAAGGGAGATGCTGAAGGAGAAGGAGGAGGTCAGCCAGGCCACCATCGACCGTCTGCTCGGTCTGCATCAAACGCCTCTGAATGGAAGTGGCATGCCGAAGGGGATCGATCCACTCACTTTGAGTAAGGTGAAGGCGATCGTGGAAGATACGGGAAAAGGAATCTCGGCTGAGGAAATGGGATCGAGGATGGGTGCATCCCGTGCAACGGCGAGGCGATATCTTGAGTATATGGTTTCAACTGGGGAAGGAACGGCCGAGCTTGAATACGGAATCGTAGGAAGGCCGGAGCGGAAGTATTTCATGGCCAAATAAGAAGGAAGCTCTTCCGGTGGAGAGCTTCCTTCTTATTTATTAGCTTTTTCCTTGAAGTTTCCGTACCTCATCGCTGTGAAAAGGGGAACCGGTTACTTCATCCACGATGGAGAAAGGATTCCCATCGGGATCGTTGAAATCAAAGGCTTTCATCCCACCGAAATCCTCAATGTCTGTGACCGTGATATCGTGCTTCCGGAACCCTTCGTGAACGGTTTCGATATTCTCCGTGAGGAAATTGAAGTAGGGATTCTTTCTGTCACCCCTGATCGTGAACTCGGTTTCCTGATGGGACCCTACCTTCACCAGGGCAAGCTGGGTGAGTCCGTCAGATAGAGCATACCCGACACCGTCTTCCCACTCGTCGATTTTCTTCACTCCTAGATGCTCCTCATACCACGCCATTGAACGCTCCATATCCGTTACCGGAATAAAGATGGATCCTACCTGAAACATCCCAACGCCTCCTTTAATCTGGAAAACTCTTATTGTATCTATTCGATATGCCCTATGAAATTCCTTCAATAACTGCTTCAGACTGAAAAGGATTGAGCACGCACGATTTTTCTGAAATAATAGAATTGGATAATTTATGAAAGGGGATTACTCATGACGAATGCATACACACCACCTAAACATATTGTTTCTGCGGCCGTGACCGTACTGAATGAAAAAGGGGAGATCCTCCTGATCAAGGGACCGCGTAGGGGATGGGAGATGCCGGGTGGGCAGATGGAGGAAGGAGAGTCCCTGACGGACGCTGCCATCCGGGAAACAAAAGAGGAGTCGGGGATCGATATTGAAATCGTGAAATTTTGTGGAATCTATCAGAATGTGGAGCGATCAATCTGTAACACGCTCTTCCTCGGTAAGGCCATCGGCGGGGAGCCGGCGACTTCCGATGAGAGTTTGGAAGTGGGGTTCTTTCCGGTGGATGTGGCTCTAAGCATGGTCACTCACTCCAACTTCCGTGAACGGATTGAAGATTCGCTAGAGCACACCCGTCATCCCATCCACGTGGAGTTCAATCAATGAGGCTTGCCGTCCTTACCGTTGGGAAGACCCATAGCGGTAAGACGACATTTGCCCGGATGCTCGAAAAGGAACTGCCTGATTCCGTTGTCATCGATCAGGATCTTCAGGCGGAGTTCATCAACACCCACTACCGAAAGCTCGTCCCTAAGAAGGGGCCGAATACATTCAAGATGGCCCTTTCAAAGACGATTGTAAGCCATGCGATCGAGGAAACCGGACATCATATCATCCTGAGCAACTCCAATCTGGACCGGGATGGGAGGCGTGATCTGCTCTCAAGCTTTGAGCAGAAAGGCTTCAAGACAATCCTGGTCGACTTTCAAATCCCTGAGGACATCCTTTATAAGCGGATCGGTGAATCGGGTCGAAGCACGACGATCTTCAGGACGGCCACCACTTCATATGAAGAATTGGTGCAGAGACAGAACGGCTATCACGGAAACGGCCCCTCTGAAGGAGAGGTGGATCATCTCCTTACCATCCTGGATGAAGAGGATGTGATTCGCGTAATTGATACGATAAAAAAGATAAAAAGTATAGAAGAATAGAAGGAATTAGATGTACTTCCGCAGAATTAAGAACATACGTTCTAAAACAAGGAGGTACATATGCAGAAAATCAAAGATCAATTAACCGACTCTTATAATGCTGCGGCCATCACCAGGGATCGAGAGCTCAAAGAGGACTGGAAGGCGGAAGTGCGCAGCCGTTTCCTGTCGCTCCTAATCGGGGAAAGCAAGACCAGACTCCTTGAGATTGGCGCCGGGTCAGGGCAGGATAGCGTATTTTTCAAAGAAGAAGGACTGGATACGTTCAGCACTGACCTATCACCTGAAGCGATCCGGCTGTGCCGGGAGAAGGGGCTTCAGGCTGAGGTCATGAGCTTTGATGCCTTGACGTTCCCCGACGGAGCGTTCGATGCCGTATGGGGAATGAACTGCCTGTTGCACTGCCCGAAGGATGATTTGCCCGGAGTCCTCGAAGGGATAAAAAGGGTCCTGAAACCAGGTGGGGTCTTCTTCATGGGAGTGTATGGCGGAAAGGATTCAGAAGGGATATGGGAAGGGGATTTCTATGAGCCGAAGCGATTCTTTGCCCTCTACACGAATGAGCGATTAAGAGAGGTCCTTGAACAGCATTTCGCGATCGAGTCGTTCCGGTGCCTGGCAAAAGAAGAGCTGGGCAGGGATCTCGATTTTCAAGGAATCACCCTTAGGAGATCACGATAGATATGGGCATCTGTATAAAGGAAAAGAAAGGGTACGCCCCGCAGATCGGGCACCTGGTATCACAAATGGAATATGCCCGGAAGACGACGCTTGATTCCATCGAAGGGTGCACACAGGAAGAACTGGATAGCCTTCTTTCGCAAGATGGTAACACCATCGGGGCATTGCTCTTTCATATGGCAGCAGTAGAGAAAGGATTCCAGATTGAATTTTCGATGGGCGACAGCCAAATGAAGATGAATGGAAAGAATGGGGAGCAGCTTACGAGTTGGGAACGCGTGGGCGCAAGAAAATTGTCGGACACCCTCTTTCCTTTTATATCGCAACATTGCGTCGTGTCCGGGAGAGGACGCTCGCGGTGCTTGCTGACAAATCGGATGAGTGGCTCTATAAGGAGTGCTGGTGGGATGGGCATCCTTCGAATCACTACTTCATCTGGTTCCATGTAATGGAAGATGAAATCAATCATAGAGGGCAGATCAGATTAATGCGGAAAGTCCTACAACAGGAAAGGAAGAGAGAGGCATGAACAGATTGAAACAAGGAGATAAGATCGGGATTTTTTCTCCATCCTCGCCTGCTTCGGCGCATTCAAAGGTGAGATTTGAGCGGGCAAAGGCCTTTCTGGAAGAGAAAGGCTTTACCATAGTGGAAGGTGCCTTGACAGGGAAGCAGGATCATTATCGATCAGGGACCCCGAAGGAGCGGGCGGATGAACTGAATGAGTTGTTCCGCCGCACCGACCTTGCCATGATTATGTCGGTGATCGGGGGAACGAATTCCAACAGCATGTTGCCGTATATTGATTATGAAGCGTTCAAGAAGAACCCAACGCTCCTAGTAGGCTACTCGGATGCGACGGCGATCCTGTTGGGCGTCTATGCGAAAACAGGGATCACCACCTATTACGGACCATCCCTCGTGCCATCGTTCGGGGAATTTCCTCCACTGGTCGAAGATACCTTTCGTTTTTTTGAAAGCTACTTCATGAACGAAACGGTCGTACCGTATGATGTTCCGATGCCACCTTTCTGGTCGGATGAACCCGTGAACTGGCTGGAGAAGACGAAGGATAAGACGCTATATCCAAATGAATGGGTCACTGGAAATCCTGGCAGAGTGGAAGGAAGACTCATGGGCGGCAATGTCAGCACCATGTATGGCTTTATCGGATCAGAGTATTTCCCCGAAGTGAAAAAAGGGGACATCCTCCTGATCGAGGATTGTGGAAAGCATGCCTCAGTGGTGGAGAAGAATTTTGCCATGCTGAAGGTCCATGGCCTGTTCGATCAGGCGGCAGGGATCATTCTCGGCAAGCATGAACAATTCGATGATGGGGGAACGGGAAAGAAGCCACTTGATTTCCTCTTGGAGCAGTTGGATGGAAGAGAACTGCCGGTCCTGGCGGAGTTTGATACATGTCATACGCACCCGATGCATCCACTGGCAATTGGAAAACGGGTCAGGCTAGACGCGGGTGAAAAGACGGTGACGTGCGTAGAAGAATGGATATAAGAACAAAAGGCACCCCGTGGGCGCCTTTATCTCTTTAATTCTTTTTTCATCAATTTATGGGGGATGCCTGCTTCATAGAAGATTTCGGGCTCGGATACATACCCAAGCTTATGATAGAAGCCTTCGGCATGGGTTTGACCATGCAGCTTTACGCGGCTCAGGCCCTGCTCCGATGCGATGTCTTCAAGCTCCTGGATGATATGGCGTCCGACGCCGCCTTTCCTGAATGGCTCACGGATGCAGATGCGCTCGAGTTTCCCGGTTCCTTCCACTGTGCGGATGCGTCCCGTACCCACTGCATGCTCGTCCTGATAGATAAGGATGTGGGTGCAGTCAGCTTCCAAACTGTCGAAAGTATCATATTCTTCATCGTCAGGGGTACCCTGTTCGTCAATGAAGACTTCTTTGCGGATGGCGAATGCTTCTTTCAAATCGTCTTCTGTTACGACTCTCTTGATGTTCACTGGCTTCAGTCCTTTCAAATCTAGTGATTAAGAGTATAGCGGAATAGCGAAGACTTGTATACTCAGAAAGGATTCGTCGCCCACTGCAGGGATTGCTTGATGAAGATGCGCCGGTCCAGCTTGAGAAGCGATACCATATGCTCTGCCAGGTCTTCCGGCTGCATGTATTTACTCTTATCGGATTCTTCGAGCTTATCACCAAACGTAAGGTCGGTAGCTACTAGACTCGGGTTCAAGGTCATGACGCGGACATTATGCGGACGCACTTCCTGCATGAGAGATTCAGAGAATCCTTGAAGGGCGAACTTCGAACCGCAGTAAGCAGAGCTTTTCACTGTTCCTTTCAGTCCGCTGCTGGATGAGATCATGATGATGTCCCCGCCGTTTTTCTCGATAAGCTGAGGAAGGACGGTGCGGGTCACGTGGTAGGTGCCGAATACATTGACCTCGAACGCACGCTTCCACTCCGCAGGTTCGAGTTCAAGGAACTCTCCGTATACACCGATTCCCGCATTGTTTATTAGGATGTCCGCATCTCCGAGTGCGGATTGAAGCGAAGCAACAGCTGATTCGACGGTTGAGAGGTCTGCGATATCGACCGGTGCCGTAACGGCCTTCACCCCATAGGTTCTGGCTTCTTCGGCTGTTTCCTCCAGGGCGGACTCCGTTCGTGCCATGAGGCCGAGATGGACGCCGGCTTTAGCAAGCTCAAGTGCGGTTGCCTTCCCGATGCCGCGGCCAGCCCCGGTAATATACGCGATCTTTCCTTCGATTGATTGTGCCATGCGTGATTCCCCTTTCAATAGGTTCTTATGGACAGTGTACGGGGTCCGGAAGTAGCTTGCAAGGAATCACCATTGAAATGGAAGCGTTGGAGACAGACTCCGGGAATCTCCACGTCAAGGTGTGACGTTTTGTGTTTCGATATGCAGGATGTTGAAGATTAAACAGGAGGAGTGGTTGAATGACGTATTCCAGTGTAACCATTCAAATGAGGATAAAGAATTTTTCGGAAGGCCTTGCATGGTATGAAATACTGTTCAATCGTAAAGCGGACTTCGCTCCTCATGAAGGATTTGCCGAATGGGAATTGGTCCAGGGTTCCTGGTTCCAACTGGCAGAAGGAGAGCCTGGAGGAGGTCCGATGCGGCTGGGGGTAAGGTCTATTGAGAAGGAGCGCGGGCGGCTGATGACTGAACTTGACCTGGAGATTGAACCGATACAGCGAAGAGACGGGGTGCCGGCATCTTGGTGTACATTTGAAGATCCTGAAGGAAACAAGATCGGCCTGTTTGAGGATCATCAGGATCAGCATCCGGTCATTCAAGTTGTAGAGGACTATTTTGTAGAGTGGTCAAAAGGATATGTTTCGAAAAGAAGTGAAGAAATCCGGGCATTTTTCTCCAAATCATTTACAGGATACTGGGCGAAGGCGGGTCTTGAAAGCATCGAACCCTATGGGCATGATTACGGTCTGGATGACGTATTGCGTCAGATTGATCGAGGAGAGAAACAGTTCCACCTCACCTCCTTGGTGGAAAGGGGCGGAGGTGAGGTCCTGCTTACAGGGCGCGAGATGAATATGATCCAGGGGAAAGCCTACTCGGCACAGTGCCTGCTGGTTTGGCGGCTGGAGGATGACGGTTGGAGGCTATTGAGGGAGCATATTGAGCTGGAAAGGTGATGATGAGCATGGATGATCGGCTTATTAAGCGATACCGTGGTGACTATTTCATCACATACGAGGTGCCGCAGAATGTTTCACCGATTGAGGTACAACAGGCAGTGACTGAGAGCCTGCATGATGACGCAGGTGAGATCAACATGGTATTTGAAGATCAGCCAAGTGAAGTGGCTATGGGGCTTATGAATCAATATGGTTTCCATTATCATGACTCGTTGGTTGAGGTGAGGAAAAGTTTGCTGGATGAGAAGGCTCCCCCTGGATTGTCATGGGAAGAGGGGAACAGTGAGGGCATAGGAGGGTTTGCGGAGATGTTGGAGAGGGCCATGTCAGGCTCGTTGAACCCGCCTTCAAATAATGCCAATCGTCAGCTTCAGAGTGCAGAAACAGAGCTTGGGAAAGGGTATGAAAAGTCTTGCATCACCGTATTTGAGGGAGAACACCCCATTGGAATTATCATGCCCCATATCGAACCCGACACGGTGGCGGAAGGGAGGCTCTTTTATTTTGGCCTCTTCCCTGAATATAGAGGCGAGGGAAAAGGAGTTGCCCTCCATCAGCTGGCTCTCCATCTTCTGCGTGAGAATTTTAGAGCAAAGGTCTATATCGGCAATACTTCTGAAAAAAATATCCCTGTGATTCGTACCTTCATACAAAATGGATGTCGTTTGATTTCAAGAAAGCAAGTCTTCAAGCGGCTCCAACAATAAAATCAGGAAGAGTGAATAAAACCATGCAACTAACACTGAAAAACAACCGTGAAGTCACATTCAGAAAGTTCAAGGAAGAAGATTTTCCGGCAATACACAGCCTCAATGAAAAGGAAGAGTGGAATAACCTTGTGAGTAAGAGGGAGCTGACCAGGGAGGCCTGGCTCGATTCGGGGATCGCCTATGTGGCTGAATCGGAGGGGGAGATCATCGGGTATATCCGCGGGCTGACGGATCAACATATCACCCTTTTCATCTGTGAACTGTTGATTGACCAGAATTTCAGGGGATGCGGAATCGGAGCGAGACTCCTGGACTATGTTCACACCCTCTATCCGAGCACCCGGGTGGAGATGCTGGCCAGTTCCACATCAAAGACCTTTTACGAGCAACAATCCTATCGCCCATTCTACGGTTTCCGCAAAACGCTTGAAGAAAGACATTGAATACCATGAAATTTTATGTGGCATCGAGCTTTAAAAACATTCCCATGGTGAGGGCCGTGACCGAGTCTCTCCGTGCAGCGGGACACCGACTGACGTATGATTGGACGCAAAATGAGCGGGCCAGCACCGCCAGTGATCTTGAACGCATCGGTCAAGAGGAGAGAAAGGCGATCTTGGAGGCAGATGTAGTCATTGTCCTGCTGCCGGGTGGCAAAGGGAGTCATGTCGAACTCGGCCTGGCACTTGCGTTGGAGAAGAGCATTTATCTTTATTCAGAGGCACCGCTGTCGATGAGTGAGAGCACGACATTCTACCATCTACCGGAAGTTCAGCATGTCACGGGAACACTTGACGAGTTTCTTCTATTAATAAATTATTACGAATCTCAGGAGGCAGGATATGAGCAGCATTGAGTGGATCATCTTAAACATCGAGGAAGTAAGAAGAAGGAGCACCAACGTGTGGAGGAGCATTCCAGAGGATAAGCTACATTGGAGACCGGATGCAGAAGCGATGAGCATGCTTGAAATGATCAGGCATGTATTGGAAAGTGAACATTACTACCACCTGGCCATTAAGAACAAAGGAAGTCTGGACGCGTTCGATTCGCCGTTTGAAAGCCGGCCGTACACCAATGTAGAGGATGAGCTTGCCTTTGCTGCCGGGTACCACGAGGCATTCCTGGAGACCATCCGTTCGTATACAGAAGAGGACCTCAAGGAAATCAGCATCGATCGAAGTGAATCAGGATACGTTCGGGACTTGGGTGATATGCTCCTTCGCATCCCTTATCACGAAGCGGTCCATACAGGGCAGCTCCTTGATTATCTTCGTACCGCAGACATTGATCGCGTGAGGATCTGGGATTGAGCAGGAAGGCGCTCCTCATCATAGACGTCCAACAAGGTATGTTCAAAGAAGGAGGAGAAGTGCACAATGCGGAGGCTTTGTTGCAGACCATAACTACCATGAAAGCAAAAGCAGAGGCAATGGACATCCACGTTTTTCTGATTCAGCATGAGGCACCTGTAGGAAAACCACTTGAACGCGGAACAACGGGTTGGGAGATCCATCCACGTGTGGAGGGAGGAAAGGTCATCCATAAGACGACCCCTGATTCCTTTCATCAGACGAATCTGCATGAGCATCTCCAGTCAAAGGAAGTGGAAGAACTCTTCCTTACCGGTATCCAATCAGAAGTGTGCGTGGATACAACATGTAGGCGTGCATTCAGTATGGGGTATAAGGTGACGCTTGTCTCCGATGCCCACAGTACGTGGGATTCAGGAGTAATGAAAGCGGAAGACATCATCCACCATCACAATGGAGTCCTCCGATGGTTTGCCGACGTAAAACAATCAAAGGATATAATCGGAAAATGGGAGAGTGAAAGAAGCTGAATAGGGCTTCTTTTTTTTGTTTAATTGGGTGTTAATTGTTTTATTTTCCAAAAACATCTTGTTTTGTAAGGTATCTTCTTTTATACTGTGCATATACATATACACAGTATAACACTTGAACATGGAGGTACTCGGATATGAATACAATGAAAGAAAGCATTTGGCTGGCACGTTTTGATTTTAGGCATGTTGTGAGGCATATTCTAGCCCTCTTGATGATGGCGGTTCTGTATGCATACTTTTTCTCAGATTTGATGGAGGGCTACCTGGGAAAAATTCAACCCGTCTTCGACTTGTTCTTCCTCATGTATATCTTCTTCATGCCCTCATGGACAAGGTCGAAAGAAAGCCAGATTCAGAAAATTGATGGTGACCTTTACGCTGCACCGACCTTCTTGCTTTTTAATCAGTTGCCTATTAAAAGGAAGGTAATCATCTTAAGTCGTTTCATCAGTCTGTACATACCGGTCATTGTTGGTACTGTGGTCGCTTTGGTATTGACATACATCTGGTCAGATGCTTTTAAAGATGCATTGTCAACAGGAGGAATTGTTGTCCTGACAATATTTTGGACCGGGATCGCACTAGCATCTTGCAGCGCTTATGCCACAATGGAGACCGGTGAGCGGATTACCAAGATGAGGATGGTCACAAGCTTTATTTGGTTGGTATTAATTGGAGGTGCACTTTTCCTACTTATGAAAGATGTATTCAAAACCGGCATATTAAAATGGTCTGTTTTTTTCACCTCTGACCATCCTGTTCTTATGCTGATTTTGGCCATCCTGATTCCAACACTAAGCACATGGTGGGCATACCGACATGCGCTGAAACAAATGAACAAAATGGATTATATGTAAGCAGGGGGAAAAACAATGAATATACCGATCCGATTATCAAAGGATTCGCGGGAACCGATCTATCATCAGATCGAGCATCAGTTGAAAGCCCTCATTGCAAGCGGTCAGCTTGCAGCCGGATCTCCCCTTCCGTCGATCCGGGTGCTGGCGAAGGATCTAGAGATCAGCTCGATTACGATCCGGCGTGCCTATCAGAACCTGGAATACGAAGGCTTTATCCGCACCTCACAGGGGAAGGGGACCTTTGTTGCTGAAATCGACGCCGTCAAGAAGGAGTCGGTGGCATCGCAAGCCGTCCATGATGCGTTGAAAAAAGCTGTCTCGATTGCGAGGCAGCATGAGTTAAGTAATAGCGAAATCATTGAATTAATGGAAGCCATTTTAAAGGAGGAAGAGGAATGAACGACCCGATCACCATAAGCAACGTAGAGAAAACCATCGGGGGGACTACGTTCTCCATTCCCGACCTAAACATCCCGGTTGGAACGATTTGCGCTCTGGTAGGAACGAATGGAGCGGGGAAGAGCACGCTCTTCAAGATGATCATGAATCTGGTAAAGCCGGATAAAGGAAATATCTCGATTTTCGGCAAGCCAGTAAATGGTGACGATGAGGCCTGGAAATCCCACCTATCCTATCAGTCTCAGCAGATGGAAGGGACGGATTTTCTAACAGGTGAAGATCTCAGGCAGCTCATGTCCCGTTACTATCCGGACTGGGACGAATCGTTATTTCAGCTGGTCGTTTCCACCTTTGATATCCCGCTGAACAAAAAAGGAAAGAAACTCAGCCCGGGAATGCAGGCGAAGCTGAGCGTAGCCCTTACCTTGGGGTGCAATGCGCCAGTGATGCTGCTGGATGAACCGACGGCTTCCATGGATATTCCGTCCCGGAAGCTCGTCATCGATCTTCTTGCCGAAATCATGGAGACGGGGGAGAAGACAATCCTATTGGCCACGCATCATGTGGATGATCTGAAGAAGCTCGCCGATTACTTGATCTTCTTTGATGGGGATGAAGTCGGTGCCCCGGTTGAAAAGGATGAGTTGGTCGCCTCTCACCGACTTTTATGGCTAGATCAACCTGTCCCTTTCGACGAACCATTGCCTGGTGAGCTGAAACGGACGTACGGGAAGGTCATTCTGACAAACGATCCAGATCAAACCAGAGATGCCCTCGGTCAGCACGCCATCTCAATCGTGGAAGAGCAGGTGCCGGATTTGGAAACGGTCGTTACTGAATTATTAATAAAAGGAGAGAAGCATGATGCCAAAAACCATTCTTAAGGTCAGCAACGTCCAGAAGACGTTCAAAAAACAGCAGGTACTGCACGGCGTGTCCTTTGACGTGAAGGAAGGGGAAATCACGGCTCTACTTGGACCTAACGGGGCCGGTAAGTCCACCACAATCCGGAGTATCATGGGGATCCTGTTTCCGGATGAAGGGCTCATCCAATTCAGCGGCGAAGAACAGGGAGTCATCCCGAAGCATGCCATCGGTTATCTTCCTGAAGAACGCGGACTCTATAAAAATGTGAAAATCATGGATATCTTCCTGTATTTTGCGGAACTGAAGGATTACCCGATCAAAAAAGCCAAGGAGCGTGCCCTTCATTACTTGAAGAAATTCGGACTTGAAGGCAAAGACAAGGTATCGATCGAAGAGCTATCCAAGGGAATGGGGCAGAAGGTGCAGTTCATCGCTTCCATCATCCACGAACCGAAGCTGCTCATCCTCGACGAGCCGTTCTCCGGACTTGATCCTGTCAGTCAGGAAGTATTTAAAGACGAGATCCGTGAATTGGCCCGCAGTGGTACGGCCGTCCTTCTGTCCGCTCACCAGATGAACCTTGTAGAAGAAATGGCCGACCGCCTCATCATGATCCATAAGGGCAGGGAAGTGATCAGTGGCACGATGGATGAAGTGAAGGAGAAATACGCGAACTTCAAATGCACGATCCAGGGAGTCAATCGCTTGGAACTTCTGGAAACGATCTCTCAGGTGTCAAGGATCGAGCAGTCGGAACAGACATCGACGCTTTATCTCGAACCCGATGTGCATATCCCGTCTTGGATCCGTAAGCTTCCTGAGGGCATGACCATCCACGAACTGAAGATCGACCGCATCACCCTGCATGAAATCTTCATCGATATCGCCACCGATAAGCAAGGAAAGGATCGTGAAAAAAGTGCGTAATAGTTTGAAAGTTGCCAAATGGGAGTTTAAGAGGAACGTCAAAAATAAATCCTTTCTTATCTCACTGGTCCTTACACCTTTGATTGCCATCATCTTTGCCGTCCTGCCGTCCCTATTCGCAGGTGGAGGGGACACGGCCATACATGTGTATGTAAAGGATGATACGGGGATCTGGAAGGATGAAGTGGCACCGCTTTTGAAGCAAGCCGATCTCGATTGGAGCGTGACCCTGACGGATAAAAATCAAACGGAAATGGAAAAGGACTTCGGCGATGAGGAGGATATGGCGTATATCCCCTTGACCAAAGAAGCTGTGGAAAAGGGGCAGATCACGTATCTGACAACGGAAGAGATTCCCGATTCCTTCGCATCGGATGTACAGATTCTGGCACAGCCCCTCCAGCATCTGAAGTTGACAGAGGCAGGACTTACGGAGGATCAGCTTCGTGCGGTCTCCACAGATATCACGTTTACAGCCCAGGAACTCGCCGGTGAAGAGGGATCGGGTGACTTCTTGCGGAAAGCAGTGCCTGGTGCAGCGGCAGGGCTCGTCCTGTTTTCCATCATCATGACGGGAATGATGATCGTCCAAAGTGCTTCTCAGGAAAAGAAGGAAAAAGTGTCGGAGATTATCCTGTCATCCCTCACCCCGAGTGAACTGATGCAAGGGAAGATCATCGGATATTTCTTCCTTGGGATCCTGCAGGTCGGTTTTTGGATTGCTGTCGCTCTTCCTGCTATTGCGATCCGCTTCGATGAGTTTCCGGTCATGGACTATCTGCTCGTTCCGGAGCTGTTGCTCCTCGTCTTCATCGCGCTCCTTGGCTATCTTCTATTCGCAGCGCTCTTTGTCGGTCTCGGTGCGACGATGGAGGATATGAGCTCGACAAGCAATTTCCAGGGCATGATCCTCATGTTGCCGTTCTTACCTCTCATCCTGATTTCGCCCGTGCTTTCTGATCCGAATGGATTGATCGCGACGATTGCGAGCTATGTGCCGTTCACCTCACCGGCCATCCTGATCCTGAGGCTTTCTGTACTTGATCAATGGCCGTGGCTCGAAATTATCGGTGCCATCGCCGTCCTCACCCTGAGCATCGGGGTGATGATCAAAATCGCAGGCAAAATCTTCGAAGTCGGCATCCTCCTCTATGGAAAGAACGCCAGCATCGGCGAGATTATCAAATGGGTTAAATCATGAGACATGGGGACGGTTCCGATGCGTTGGAAAATGACGCACAGGAACCGTCCCCATGCTGCATTGTCAAACGTCAGATTATTTGAAATAATGGGGATGTATGGAAAAGGGAAGGGGTACAAGCATGTATTGGGTTGTAGCGTTATTTGATGAAGAGACAGAACAAAAGGTGATGGATATTTGGCAGGATCTATGTGATCAATCCATCTCGTATTATGTGAATAAAGTAAAGGATGGGAAGCCCCATCTTACTCTCGCAAGTTATGAGAACTTAGATAAGGACACGTTTATTACAGAGCTAGAAGCCTACTGTGAAGGAAAGTCAGAGGTAGCTCTTACCTTCAATACCGTGGGATCGTTCCTGAATCACGACACAGTCTTCCTTTCTCCGGTCATCACTACCGATTTGTTGAAGCTGCATGGAGCCTATCACCAAGCGTTTGCCCACTACAAAGAGGCTTCCAACGAGCTATACGAGCCTGAACAGTGGATTCCCCATTGCACATTGGCCAATCAGCCTGTTTCAGGAAGCTTGTCCGATGTGTTCGGTTATTGCCAGAAGCATGTGGAACCGATCTCAGGAAGCATAGATCGCATTGCCATTATCGAGAAAGTCGGTGAAGAAAACGGGAAGCTCGTGGCTCCTGTGATTTATACAAAGAGATTATCCAAGAGTGGGGTGACGAACGGATGATGGACGAATGGACCCTCGACCCACTGATACCCGATGATGTTGACTTGGATATTGCACGGATTACATCTGAGTTAGAGAGCGTTACGAAGAATGGAGTTCTGTCAGAAAAAATTTTGATCCTTCAAGAGATCTATTCAAGATGCTATGAATATCTTGAACTGGCAGTGTGTCTCTCCTGGAAAAATAAGAAAGATTCGATGGGTAAACAGTTGGCCGGTCAGGCAGAAGAGCTGATGGGGCGCTATAAACAGATCGAGTCAGAGGTAAAGCAGGAATGTCGTCAGTTAGCGGATGAAGAGTGGAGTCTACTGACCGATTCCGAGGAATTGATTTCCCTCAGGCCCGTACTGTCCACTTGGCGTTTGCCCTCTCCTGGGAGTTATGAGCTCGAAGCAGATGGTCTCCATGCATGGGCTGAACTATACGGAATGGCTTCGGAACAAGTGAAACCTAGATGGAAAGGCAAAGAGGTTGCCCTCGGTGAAGCAGTAAGGCTTGTCTATTATTCGAACGATCGGCCATCGAGGGTAGAGTTCTTCAAGGAATGGACCAAGGAGTGGGAGAAAGTCAGTCATTGGTGTGCCAAGGCATTGAATCACATCTCTGGATTCAGGATCAGCAGGGGGGAAGATCCCGTTCACTCGGCCTATGAAACAAACCGGATCACGGAACAGACCGTCAACGGAATGTGGGATTCTGTCCTCGAACGGAAGGGGATGTTCAACGACTTCCTCCACCATAAATTGGTTCTTCAAGGTGAGGAAAATTTGCACTGGACGGATCAATTCGCCCCGCTCCCTTTGCAGACGGAATTTGGGACCATCCCTTATGAGGAAGCTAAAATCTTGATCGGAAATCTGATCGGAGCTTTTTCGGAGGATGCCGGTCGGTTTGTCCAGCATGCGTTCAACCACAAGTGGGTCGATGCAGCGCCGTCCCGTCACAAGGTCGTCAGTGCTTTTTGCGCACACTTTCCCAATGCGCGGCAGACGAGGGTCATGATGAGCTATGAAGACGACCTTCAGAGTGTGAGTGTGTTAGCCCATGAGCTTGGCCACGCCTACCATTATCATCTTCTAGAGGACCATCCCATGTTTCTGCAGGATTGTCCACAAGCATTCACGGAAATTGCCTCGACTTTGTTCGAATCGATTCTTATTGAGGAAGCCATGAAATCTGCTTCTCCCATGGAAAAAATGCATCTTCTTGATCAGCAGATCAGCCGGGATATCGGTACCATCCTCAATAGCAATATCCGTCATCGATTCGAGGAAAAGCTGTACGAAAACCGCAGAATGGGTGAAGTCGATGCGAGCAGGATGAACACGTGGATGGCCGATGTACAAAACCACGTATTTGGACCGGATATGAAGACTCTTGATCCGACCTTCTGGGCATCCCTTCGCCATTTTTATATCACACGGAAACCGTTCGGCCATTTTCCGTATACGGTGGCCCATCTTCTCAGTACCGGGATTTATCATCAGGTAAAAGAGGCAGAAGATAAGGAGCAGCTCCTCATAGCCATGTTGAAGGACACCACATCACTAACGGTCGATGAGTTCATCGAGAAACATCTAACCAGCGGATGCATATGGGAGTCGGCACTGGATCGAATTCAGGAAAATATAGATACATTCATCGCACTTTCTTCCCGCCAGCTGAAACCAAATCAATGATACAAACGTACCTACTCCTATACTGCTAAATAAAGGAAGTGGTTGTATGGGAAGGAAGCCGAGAAGCGAGCACGACATCTTTTCCGGACAAAGAAAGCCGGAGAAGAGCCGCTGGGTCATTGTTGACATGATGTTGTGGTTGCTCGAAGTTTTCGCCAGGTTATTCATCCGCTGAGAAGGAGAGGGAGAAAAATGATTTTACATACAGAAGTGACAGGACAAGGAGCACCCCTAGTATTCCTGCACACAGGCTTACAAACGGGATTGACCGATTTTGAACAGCAGGCTGACTTCTTCAAGGGGACGCACCAGATCATCCGCCCCGATCTAAGAGGGCATGGATCGTCGGTTTCTGATAAATATGAGAATTTCTTTGAAGACTCGGCGGCCGATCTGGCTGAGACGATTGAGCATCTGGAGGTGGGCCCCGTACATCTTGTTGGTTGCTCCCTTGGGGGGCTCGTGGCGCTCTTCTTCGCAAAGCGCTATCCCCATTTGATCAAAAGCGTCACCTTATCAGGGATCACGCCTGAGAAACCAACCAATTGGTCGGATCTTCATCGTCAAGATATGGATATGCAAAAAGGGCTGTTGAAAAACCAGGAGGCTTGCCAATATTTTGATAGGCTTCACCAATCCGACTGGAGGAAGCTGATTCAACTCGGTTGGGATGAAAACTGGTATCCCTTCCATGAAACAAAGAGTTTCAAAGACATCGGTGCACCCATCCTGTATATGGTAGGAGAAGGACAGCCGGCAGAAAGAAAAGGAGCACTCTATTATGCTGAAGAACAAGTGACAATCGCGGTCATTCCGTTTGCCGCCCATCTTGTCCACAGTGAGCAGCCCCACCTATATTCCCTGATCCTTGAACAATTCCTTTCTCGTGTAGACGGGCTGTAAGGACAGGAAGCATATGGTAGAATAGGATAAATAGACTGATTTTTTAGACAGGGAGTGCTGACTATGGAAATGCCCGCTACGTCCCGGCATGAGATGGGGATGGAGGTTCAGGAATTGAATAAGACCCTCATGATCTTCCAGCAGATGGAGCCTCTCCTCTATACCATCGGCCGTTCCTATGGTGGCAGGGATGAGGAGATTGCACGCATCCTTTTCAACTGTATCTTTACGCTGCATGATCAAAAGAAGAAGCATGGCAGGGAAAAGGATCGCAATGCGCTCATTGCTCTGTTCATGAAAGAATGCAGGGGGATTGCCAGGCCGGTGGAAGGGGATGAGTTCCCTTCGGTTATCAGCAGGATGAATGAGAGTGAGCGGGAGGCGGTGTTGCTTGTATATGGCGCAGGAGTTTCCATAACAACGGCTTCTTCGCTCTTGAAGAAGCCGGAGGACGGGGTGAATGAAGCCCTTTTCAGAGGGATCCGCTTCATTCGTCAACACCCCGATGTGGAAGGATGTCCGGAGTACCACCGCCTGTACGTGGCCTATCTTGAACGAAGCATCGATCGAACGGAGAAGGTCGCATTTGAGATGCATATTCACCAGTGCCCCGGGTGTCAGGAAGACCTTGCCACCTTTCAGGAAACGCTCCTGGAGCTACGGGAATTCTTTGAGCGGAGTTATGTTCCAGAAGGGTTCCGCCTGAAGCTTGATGAGCTGATCGACAGAGAGCTGGAGACAAGAAAGAAAAAGAACAAAAAGCGGAAGCGCACGGGCATCATTGCCTTGGTCGCAGCTTTTCTACTGTTATTTACGGGCTTTGTGACCGATGGTTTCGCCTCGATCTACTATACATATGCAGATTGGAAGAATGATGAAGATCCTTTGCTTCGTGAGTTCTATCAATCTGGAATCGGTGAGCGCCTGAATCTTACGGCAGAAGACAATGGTGTGAAGATCACAATCAAAACCGCCATCGCGGATGAGATCCAGACGCTGGTTTATTATGAAATTGAGGATATGGAGAAGGACAGGCGGTTGATGGTGGATACGGAAAATGGGTACACAATCGAAAATCAAATTGATTTTCTGAATGGTGAAGGAAGAGGCATCTTCTTGGAAGAGGGGGAAAGTGAGGAAAGTAACGAAGAAGAAACGAATGTCTACGAAGGGACCTTCTCACTTCCTCCGATCGTAGATGACACAAAGGATGCCGTCATAAAACTCAACTTTAACCAGTTAATTTCCATTCCCCCGGATATGAACACTCCTGTTGATATATATGAAATCAACAATGAAGGATTAGAGATGACCAGAGGAGAATGGGCATTCGACATTCCTGTTGAAAAGCATGAATCCCGGGTCATAAAGCTCAAGCAGGGAGTGGAGGTGGAGGGGCTGCCTGTCAGGCTTGAAGAGCTTGTCATCGCACCCACTACGACTGGCCTTATTTATAGTATCCGTGAAGGGGAAGAAGAACCTTCGTCCATCTTCCAGTTGCTTTTTGATTCAATAAAGACAAAGGAAAAGTCAGCATCGATAAACTGGTTCAGATGGCCGGTAGACCAGGAAGATTACAATGATGGATGGAGTGCCTACCGTCAAACTTTTGATTCATTGTATTTTGAAGAGTTGAAGGAACCGGAGCTCGTGTTCTCCACTCTTCAAATGCATGTGCCGGAACAGCTAAGGTTCAAGATTGATTCCACTAAACCGTTTCCGCAAGTCCATGAATATGGAGGGGGAACCATCGTAGTGGAAGAACCGCCAAAAGATCGTCCTGGAGAAGTCACGATGAAGATGCCATTAACGGATAATAGGGACTTCGATACAGTTTACATCATGTCAAAAGAAGAATTCGAAGGGGAAGGAGACTTTCGAAATGATGGGGAAATGGAAAGCGTGTATCTTGACCGGAACGGAGAAGAATTTCAAGAGGGAGAATGGGACTATGAGGACATCATGAAAGGAAATTACCCTCGGTCTCTTTTGGTGAAGCAATCGTTTAAAATGATCAAGCAAGGAGAGCCTGCTCCTGACATAATCCCCACCGAGTTTATAATCGACGGGTACGAAAAAACCGTTTTCCTAGATCAATCCGTACCCCTGGAGTTTGAAAATAGATAACCTGGCATAAAAAAGAAGGCCTACCTAGGCCCTCTTTTTTCACCACATGGCTTCTTCTTCACTTGTAAGGGTGTAGAATGTTGGCATCCATGTGAGAACCGCAGCAAAAGAAACCAGCTGGATTGATACGATGATCGACATAGGCAAGGATACTGCGACAAGCGGTAAACTAATCACCAACGGGATCATGGCCATAACGCTCATGTGGTTGCGCGAGCGCCGGGAAAGATACTGAGTTGTTCCGCATTCCGGACAGGTGAGGGAACGCTTGAAGGTGAAGATCTTTTTGAAGGTTTGTTTCCATGTCCATTCGGTGTTGCAATGCTGACAAACGGGCATGAGATCACTCCTTTCGAAAGCTAATTTTATTTTACCATAATATGGAGGTTATTGCATGAACTTTCGGAGAGTCCACCCTGAGGATTCAGGGAAGATCGTGAGACTGATGAAGGAAGTAGAGAAGACTTCTCCGTACATGATGATGGAGGGAGGAGAGAGGAAGACAACGCCCGAGCAATTCAAGTCATTTCTGGAGCGGATCGGCAACACCTCCACCATACTGGCTGCAGAAGAATCCGAAGAGTTCGTGGGGTATGTCATGATCATAACGGAGTCAACGAGGAAAACGTGCCACCGGGCGTATATGGTGATAGGTATCCGGGAAGATTGGCGCGGGTACGGACTCGGGAAATCACTGATCCGGGAAGGGATAGAGTTGGCAAAGGAACGATCCCTTACCAGGCTCGAATTGACAGTCGTCACCGATAATAAACCGGCCATCGCCCTTTACAAGCGGATGGGGTTCGTCATCGAAGGAACAAAGCGCCAGTCCTTGTACATTGATGGGCAGTACCATGATGAATATTATATGGCACAGATATTGGAGGCTTGAGTATGTTTGTTGTCAATGTGGAAGGAGCGATCCGCCGTGGTGATCGCTGGCTGATGATCAAAAGGAGTGAAAAAGAGGAGCATGCTCCGGGAGCGCTCTCCTTCGTGGGAGGAAAATGTGAACGGGAAGAAGCATCCGCTGATATTCTTGAGCGAACGCTGCAACGGGAAATCTATGAAGAAGTGGGTGTCAACGTTACCGACCTCCATTATGTAAACAGTTCGATCTTCCAAACGGCATCTGGCATTGATGTGATTGATGTCGTCTACATATGCACGCTTCAAGAAGGAAAAGCCTATGCGAAGAGTCCCGACGAAGTCGATGAGGTGAAATGGATGACAACGGAAGAAATCCTGGCACATCCAGGAATCCCCGATTTTCTCATAAATAATATTCAACAGTGTGAGGCGGTATATCGCTCTCGCTTTACCGGAGCCCATCACGATGCTCATCGATAAAAATCCTCCCGCTGCTTGTGACAACGGCATAGTTGATATCATCTAAGGAAATCCCCCGGTCCCTGCACATAGATAGGAGCTGTTCCCGGTGGGATGGAGTCAGATTCTCTGTTTCTATACCATCCATAATTAATTCAACAGGGAGGGGACCTGAAGGCATAGGAGTGAAATTCATATCCTTTGGTGTGAGCGGTGAGTAGAGTGCTTTCTTCCTGACAGAAAGCATCCCGCTCACTTCCAGGACGACCATGTCGACTTCCGTGATATCAAAGATCCCCTGCTCCCTGAGCTGCTGGTTCAAGTCATCCAGCGTGAACTTCAGCTGCTTCATGTTCTCTTCAAGAATCTTCCCTTTTTCCATGAGGGTGGTCGGTCTCCCGGATAGGCGACCCCTCCACTTACGGGACTTGGCAGAAATCAGAAGAAGGATGTAGAAGAGGAGAATCAGTACGACGAAGGAGATCACCATGGAGGGGAAATCGAGTCTGTGGTTGAAGGCCATATTCGCAATCAGCGATCCAATCGTGATGGAAAGGGCAAAGCTGTAGTGGTTTTTGTGGGAGTTGATATGCTTGCCGAACAGCAGGGTTGCCAGCACAAGAAGAATGAAACTGAAAGTCGTTCGATACATGGTCATCAAAATATCTTCCACGGCATATTCCCCCTTCGAGGATGATAGTATTCCCTGTTGGTGGAAGTCCCATGTACCCATCGTTGATTATTTTAACTATTATGTAAATGATTGAGGGTTGTATGGTATAATTTTCTTGCATGCAAAAGCATAGCCCTAATGATAAAGGAGGCGTTCATGATGAAATCGAATTACACTCATGGGAAAACGCCCCGTGCGCTTTCCCTCATCTGAAAGGGGAACTTGCATTGAAATCAATCAAATTGGTCGAAGTGAATGAAGAAAATTGGTATGATTGCTGTCAACTGGAGCTTACGAAGGAACAATCCTCCTACATGGAGTCCAATGCCGTCTCCATTGCACAGTCCAAATTCGAGCCCGGTCTTAAACCATTTGCCATTTATGAAAAGGAACAGGTAGTCGGCTTCCTTATGTTCAACACGGAACGGGAAGAACTCGACGGCTATTGGGTGTACCGGATCATGGTCGATCGCAGGTATCAAGGGAAGGGCATCGGCAAGCGGGCAACGGAAGAAATGCTTGCCATCATGTCGGAGCTGCCAGGGTGCGAGCGGATTGTCGTCGGGTACCATCCAAGTAATTTAGGTGCCCATCGTCTATATGAAAGCCTTGGCTTTAAAGATGAAGGGAATCGGTTCGGCAAGGAAATGGCTGTCATCTACCAGATGACTTCATAAAATAGAAAACGTCGGGGTCTTGATCCTGGCGTTTTCTGTCTTATAAAGAAGGGGGGAATAATAATGGAATTCATGCATTGGTTGTTTCTTATTTTAATTTTCGGCTTGATCGTTCTTTTTTTCGTCTCCTTAACGCTGTTCATCCGGCGCAGCGTCTATCGGTCGATGGCAAGGAATGAGCGGATCGATGAGGTGGAGGCGAAGCTTGATCGTATCCTGGCACATCTGGAAAAGGCGGATAAGTAAAAGCGGGTCAAAGCTGACCCGCTTTTGGCTTTATACAAAATTATTACGCTTATAGGTGAAGGAACTTGCCTTTCCCTTTCCTCAGGTTCGCCAATCCACAGGCGGCTTGTTCAGCTGTACGGTGACGCCAAGTTCTTCCCCGGCAGCGAGCATGAACTCTTTACGGAAAAAGTAGCTTTCATGTACCACAATTTGATCGTTTTCCACTTCCTGCACCTGGATATCGTGAAGTTCTCCGTCGTCGGTGATGACCATGATGACGTGCCTTCCCCAAAGCGTGATCCGTTTTGCAGTGTGTCCCGGCAGCCCGAACCGCATGGATCCATTCTTCATTTCCTCTTTCGAATACTCCTGGAAACCGAGGAATGCTTCATTGTGTGCGGTTGAACTGAAGAGGCTGAGGAGCTTATCGAGATTCCCGGTATTGAAGGCCTCCAGGTAAATGTCCACGGTTTCATTCGTTTCGTTGTCCTTGGTCTTCAAAGGCTTCACTTCCCCCGAATGGTTCTCCTTGAGGTTTTGCCGGGCCCGCTGGAGTGCCGCGTAAATCCCACCTCGCGTTGTATGGACAATTCCTGCTGCTTCCTCTGCACTGAAGCGGAAGACATCCACGAGGAGAAAGGCAGCCGCCTGCTTCGGGGTAAGGAATTCGTGGACTCTCAAAAGGGCTTCTTCCAATTCAAGGGTGTCCATGGGCAGTACACCGCTGATATCATCTTCCAGGAGACGGCCAACCTCATGCTTTCGCTTCCGGCACAAATCAAACCACGCATTCGTGGCCATTCGGAATAGATAGGATTTCTGATCCGTGAGATCACTCCAGCGTTCCGGAAGCATCCCGAATGCTTTAAGCAAGGTTTCCTGATAAAGATCTTCCCCGTCCCATGGGGATCCTGCGATATAGGTACAATACGACCACAGGTCGTTTGAAAACGCTCCTACCATGGTGGAAAAAGCATCACGTGCCATCCTCGTTTCATCTATTATATTCTGCGTGATATCCTGCTTCATTCTTTCTCCTCCTCTTCATCTACTCATCTATATAACGGATTATCGCACGGAGATTATACGGGGGATATGAAAAATGTTGAACGTCTCCCTGCTCTAAACTTCGGCGGTTTTCTTAATCTAGTCAACATCTTATCAGACAAATGGCCAGGTGTTGAATGTTTTTCCAAATTAACTTGAAGTTTCCATGTCAGAACAGGTAGGATGAAACTATTAAGATCAAAGGAGAAAAACAAATGGGTAATCAAAGGTTTTGGGAACAGGATAAGTGGACGTGGAGCATCTTTTGGGGACTGATGCTTCTTGAGTTTATCGGGATTGTGGTGATTGTGAAGATCTACATACAGCCTTTTTATAAGGAGTGGCTTGGATCCTCCCTTTATGGAGGGATGCTGGTGGGTCCAACCATCGCCATCGTGTTATTGACAGGTCTCTATTTTTGGGGAATCAAGGGGAAAGGGGGCTGGGGTGAAGCAGGTGTCAGGGCGTTTCAAAGAAGTGAGTGGAAGCGGATGGTCCTATGGGGAATCTTCCTTATGGTAGCTGGGACCATCCTTATCTTCCTCACTGCGCAGATGGGAAATGACGTGGATAATGCCAAGACTGATAGTCTGAAAGAATCCATGAGTGGAATCAATATCCTCCTTGCCTTTCTATCAGCTGCGGTTCTCTCACCCCTATACGAAGAGATTTTCTATCGGGGCTTCGTGTATCGCTTCCTCAGGGTCAGGTGGGGAGTGGGAGTCGGCCTGGTGGCGAGTGCCCTTATTTTCACCGCTGCTCATTACCCAACGACGAATGCCATGCCCGTAAACTTTGTGGATGGCCTGGTCTTTGCGTGGCTATATGAAAAAAGCGGGTCGATCTGGCCGGGTGTCATCGTGCATGGCCTTCTGAATGCCATTTCCATCCTGGCGGTCGTAAGTTTTTAACAAAAGGCACGGAGGTGATCCCTCCGTGCCTTTTCACGCTGCAGTTCTTCCGGTTTTGTCTTCTCCATAATGAGACCTGATTAAGAAGAAGGACGCAGGTAGGATGATGATGAGGCCGATCGTTAAAAAGCCGTGCCGTGTAGAAAGGGTGAAGAACATGTTCGACGCGAACAGGATGCCTAAAGGCATGGTGATGCGCAGCATAAGGAGCCGGACGGCACTGAGCTGTGCCAGTCGTTCCCGGGGCGCTTCCTGTTGGAATATGGCAGCACTCCTTGCGTTGAAAAGAGGGAATAAAAGTCCTCCCAGCAGTTCGCATCCCCATGCCAGTGGGATCGTGGGCACCATCCAGAGAAGGGCAAACGACAGGCCACCGCCGATGAGTCCTGCATACATGATCCAGGAGTGCAGGGGCATCTTTTTTAACAGCCATGTACCGAGTACATATCCGATGGGGAACGAGGCCGAAAAGAGGGCATATTCCCATGGGGATCCGTCCATTTCCCCGCGTATGAAAGGGATAGAAAGGACCATGGCCGCTCCCACGGCAAACTGGACCAGGGATGACAGGCCGGTCATCCGGACAAGGGTGGGATAGTGGAAAAAGACGCGATAGCCTTCCTTCATTTCATGCCACCAGGTCCCCTTTGTCCATTCCGCAGCCTCTGTTTGAGGAAGTCGTGACAGGGACAGGGCACTGAAGAGAAATAATCCTGAAGAGAGGGCATAAATCAATTGGGTCGGAACCACGATGAGAAGGAGGGCGGTCACCCCGGGAGCGAGAAAACTCATGAGCCTCATGGTCCCATCGAGAATCCCGTTGGCTTCCGTGAGTTCCTCCTTACGGCAGAGGTCAGGAAGGATGGAAAAGGACAGACTTGCATAGACCGGTTGCAGAAGCCCCAGACACAGCTGGAGCAGAAGTAATCCGCCAAGGACAAGCGTGTCCATTCCGCTTACATATCCAATGAGGGGGAACAGATAAGCGGCTGATCGCAGCAGTTGGATCCTCTTCAGTACTTTTTCCTTTGCCACATGATTGAGGAACGGAGCGCTCACCCCCTGCAAGACCAGGGACGGAAGGAAGTAGACGAGCCAAAGGAGACCCATCCATTCTCGAGAACCCGTCAGCTCATATAGAATGAGTCCGTTGATGATACCGCCGGCCGCACCGGCAAGTTCTGACACGATCTCCCCGACCCAGAGGGCCTTGAATGCTTTATTCTTCATGGTTTTTTCCTAGGAAAAAGGACAGATCCTCGTGGAGTTCGGTGATCCGATGCGGGTTTGCGGAATAGACGCCTTTGGAGGACGTTACGAGCTTGGAAGCTTTCAAGAGTGACAGCTGATGGTGAAGCGTCGTCTTCGACACATCCAGCGTTATGCTCAACTCCTGAAGGCTGAGTGATCCGTGCTGCAGAAGATAGAGGACCTTGAGTCTCAGCTCGTC
Organism: uncultured Bacillaceae bacterium; assembly: GCA_963762295.1. Lineage (GTDB taxonomy): Bacteria > Bacillota > Bacilli > Bacillales > Bacillaceae_B > Rossellomorea. The sequence goes on along the minus strand of CAVXKK010000005.1, from coordinate 590,470 downwards.
CCCTAATGCTTTATACCCATTCACCATGGCCTTTCCGGGCACCCCTCGCTCCAGCAAATACTCCTCCCTCAATGGATAGAAGAATAATTTCGTATCGGGGGTCCTTTGCTCAAGCAACCATGGACGGTAGGAAATCTGTGGGATGAGTTTGATCTCCCAGATGGATGGTTCGGGTATGTATGCCGTTCCTATTATCTGCTGCACCGATTCCATCACGGATTCTTCCCCGTCGATGACATGAAGGGAGGCTTCCCTCTCAAGTGCTGATTTCCACTTACCCCATTCTGCTTTTTCCTCCATTACTTCCTGCCAACCATTCAGTACGGACTGGAAGAGGTCTTTCATTTGTGAGAACGAATAGGTGGCAAGGGAAGCGATATATCCCCCGAAGAATTCATGGTCATTGAACTCATCTGCATAGCGGTGGAAGTCCCGGTCTTGGGACGTTTGAAGGCGCAGGGCTTCTGTATGCCGGTTCTTATACGGAAGGATGGTTGAATAAAAAGCTGATTCTTCCATTCGGGACAGCTCGTTCGAAAAATCTTGAACTGTAGAGGAGGAGAACGTTGCTTGCAGCATCATAAGGGCAAACCACTGGTTAGTGTCTTCAATCATATGAAGATCGTCCATGAGTTTTGCAGACAGGTAGGCTTGAGACCACTCTTCATCACAATCGAAGGTATGGCGGAGCTTCCGGTGTGTATAGGCACTGATGCCGAGAATGATTTCCCATACGGGTGACCAGTCTACGGAGGCGGTGGGACTTTCTTGGATCTGGGGTAAGTGGTAGTTCATGGATTATTCCTCCTTTTCTATTATTCTAAAATACTCGAATGTAAAATTCAATATATTTAGAAAAATAGACAAGGCATGTCCATTTCCGTGAGCATAATGATCAAAATGTGCAAAAAGGGTTTAAATCCAATTTATTATGAAAACGGTTACATTTAAAATGTAGTCCTTTATGATGAGGACAGATTCACCTGATACTTTACATGAATGAGGAGGGGTTTGAATGAAGAAAGGGTTCACGATTACGGTATTATCTATGATTTTATTCATGGCGGGATGCTCAGGACAATCATCCAGTCAAAAGTCAGACGGTCCATGGAAGCCGACGAAGGCGATTGAAATTGTCGCACCTGCTGGAGCGGGCGGCGGATGGGATACAACAGCCCGAATGGCGGCAAAAGTCTTTGAAGAAGATAAACTGATCGACAAAGGTGTCGGGGTCGTCAATAAACCTGGAGGGGGAGGAGCAGTGGCCTGGTCTTCTGTGTTTGCCCAAAAGGATCCACATCAAATGTTCGTTGCGTCCCCGCCGCTCCTGCTTGTTCCACTGAACGGGCAATCCAAGTATGGGTATGAAGATTTCACCCCCCTTGCGAATATGATTGCGGACTACGGTGCGTTTGCCGTGAATGCCGATGCGAAATGGAATAATCTCAATGAACTATTCGAGGATATGAAGAAGGATCCTTCAAGCATCTCCATCGTCGGTACTTCGGCTCCAGGAAGCATGGACCACATTCAATTCGTCAAGGTGGCAAAGGCCGCAGGAATCGATGTGAAAAAGATCAAGTACGTGTCGGACCAGGACGGCGGGGCTCTTACCCAGCTGTTGAACGGCAGTGTGCAAGTGTTCTCCACTGGTGTAGGGGAAACGATTGAACAAGTGAAGGCAGGAAAGATCAAAGTGTTGGGTGTGACTTCTGAAGAGCGGATGACAGGAGAGGTATTGGAAGACATCCCGACTGTTAAAGAGCAGGGAATCGATGCCACCTTCATCAACTGGAGAGGATTCTTCGGACCGCCTGATATGAGTGATGCAGAGATCAAGTACTACGAAGATAAATTCAAGGCCCTGAACGATTCTGAAGGCTGGAAGGAAATCAGGGAAAACTTCGGTTGGAATGAAATGTTCATGACAAGCAGCGAATACAACGATTTCCTGAAAGAACAAAATGACGAAATGAAAACGCTGCTCGACGAAATCGGGTTAGGTCAATAATCAAATCAAATACCGGCGCGGGGCGATGGGTTCCATCGTCCCTGCCTGATAGGCGGTGTGCAATCGTGATCAATACGATGAATAAGAAAATGGGCATCATCCTTGCCGTTATCTCGGTCATTTACTTATATTTCAGCTTTACGCTACCTGAATACCCTTATGTTCCGGTGGATTCCGATGCTGTTCCGATTGTTCTCGGATTCATTCTTTTATTCCTTTCTGTACTGCTCTATTTCAGTAAATCGGAAGAAGCCGAGGAAGAAAAGCTTCCAAAAGGAGAAGGCAAGGTCATCCTGGCGGTCCTGGGATTTGTCCTCCTGTTCATTCTGTTACTAGAACCGCTTGGCTTCGTCCTTACCACCTTTTTATTCATCAGCATCAATTCAAGATTCCTGGGCTACAAAAAGTGGGTAAGCAATATCATTGTTTCACTCGTCCTGCCCCTCAGCATTTATTTTCTATTCGTCTCATTTTTAAAAATACAACTCCCTTCGGGGATCCTGCCATTCTAAAGGAGGGATGACGCTTGAGCATCTTTGAAGGTATCCTCACAGGATTTCAAGTCGCACTCAGCTTAAAAGGTCTTTCATTCGTATTCATCGGTGTCGTCACAGGCACCATCATCGGGATGATCCCAGGTCTCGGCCCGATCACAGCGATTGCGGTCATGATCCCCATCACGTATGGGATGGACCCGGCTCTTGCCCTGCTCCTTATGGCAGGTGTGTATTATGGATCGGCCTATGGAGGAGCCGCTTCTTCCATCCTCCTCAATGCACCGGGAGAATCCATGGCGGTCCCGACTACATTTGACGGCTATCCCCTTGCCAAGCAGGGGAAGGCAGGAAAAGCCCTGGCCATCGCAGCCCTGGCGTCGTTCACAGGCGGGACGATCAGTGTCATCCTGCTGACTCTTTTCGCCCCATTCCTGGCGAAGGTGGCGATCTCTTTCGGGCCGGCGGAGTATTTCGCCCTCATGCTCATGGGGTTGATGACCGTCGCAAGTTTTACAAGCGGTTCAACCATCAAGGCGCTGATCTCCGCAACGGTGGGCTTCATTATCGCGACGATCGGGATCGATTCCCAAACTGGGACGGCCCGTTATACTTTCGGGAATATCAACCTTATGGAGGGGATTGATTTCCTTGTGATTGCATTGGGCTTATTCGCCCTTGCGGAAGTGACCTCCCTGATCCGTGAGCGGAAAGAACGAAGCATGTTCGACAGTGAGTTCGGGAGCATGAAATTATCAAAAGCCGAGGTGAAAGAACTTTCCCTCCCGGTCACGAGGCAGTCCTTCATGGGCTTTATCATCGGAGTGCTTCCGGGAGCAGGTGGGACCATCGCTTCGTTCCTCGGATACATCACAGAGAAGAAGCTTTCAAAGAAACCGGAGGAATTCGGTAAAGGGGCGATCGTCGGTCTTGCAGCTCCAGAGTCAGCGAATAACAGTGCGTCCAGCGGAGCGTTCGTTCCACTCCTGAGCCTCGGGATCCCTGGTTCAGGTACAACGGCCGTCATGCTAGGTGCCTTGATCGTCCTCGGCGTTCAACCGGGCCCGCTCATGATCAGTGACCATCCAGATATTTTCTGGGGAGTCATTGCCAGTATGTATATCGGGAATGTCATCCTGCTGATCCTGAACCTTCCTTTGATCCCTTATATCTCGAAGCTTTTGAAGGTACCGAAGCCGATGCTGATCTCTCTTGTCATCATGTTTTGTATCATTGGGGTGTACGGAATCAGCTTCAGGACATTCGATTTATTCCTCCTCGTCATCTTCGGGATCATCGGATATTTCATGGCGCGCATGAACTTCCCTGCAGCACCCATGCTCCTTGCTTTCATTCTTGGTGGGATGATGGAGCGTTCCCTCAGGCAGGCACTGACGATATCCGACGGAAGCTTGTTGATTTTCGTGCAAAAACCAATTTCCGCAACACTGCTCGCGATCGCATTCCTTTCGTTCATCGTTCCGCTTCTGAAAACATGGAGAAAGAGAAAGTCCAGTGGTGATGGAGAAGAAACGAATAGCCAGGCATCATAAGAGTGGGGCCCTCCGGGGATCCTGCTCTATTTTTCTGTTTTCTTGTGGTAAGCTTGGGATAAGAAGGCATAGCGAAGGGGAGGGGGAATTCCATGGGGAATTACTCGGAAGAAAAAGCGTGGAAAAGAGCAGAGAAGATGGGAAAGGTGAACTATTTAATCATCGTCGGTATCCTGGCGGGTGGAGGAGCGTTCTTTGGCTTATCCGTTTTGTTGGCTTATGTCCGTGGTTCAGATATTGACCTGTTTCAGACGTTCCTTTCTGCCCTTTCCTTTGGGGTCGTATACGGGTATTTGTCCTGGAAGTTCACCAAGAGAAGGTATGAGAAGAAGCAGTAGCCTGTTCACCCCATGTCCTCCGCTCAGTATGGAATTCTGGCGATGCAGGCAAGGGGAAATGAAGCATCAGTCTTTCCTTACTAGCCCCTTTAACGCACGGTCTAATTCGTATTCTAATTTGTTCGAGCGATGCTTTCCTGGATATCTGCTTTATCCTCAGCTTTTAATAAATTCTTGATATTTACCCGTTTTGCATGCTTCATGGCATCCGCATAGCCGTCCATATCATTGTTATGGACAGTCTGATAATCCGAATGATCGATGAGGTACACCCAAGCTATTATATCTCCAGTTGATGATAGCTGCTGGTTGACCTTTTTGATAACAGGAACGGATGTAATGAGCTTTTCTTCTAAATCACGTTGATTTTTAACATACATAAACAATGCCACATTTACGTCATGGACAAAAGGTTTCGTGAGCACTCTTAAATTGTCAGCATCATAATACCTTGTAATATGGAGATTGTGAAACCCGTATTGCTTCAGCTCATCCGATTCCTTTGATTGAGAAAGGTCCGAATTGAATGATTTGAGGGGCTCTCCCATTGCATAATTGTCACTTTCAACGTTCAATCGGTACCCATTCTTGTTCGTCCATACCTCGAACACTTCAATGGGTTTATCGGTTAGTTGTACGGTGAAGGTGCGATTGTGTTTCCGCTCCTTGCAATCATCACATCTGCTATCGATAATTCTACTATCTTCTCCATATTTTTCTTTGACATAAGAAGAAACCTTCTTTTCATCCGTTTGATAGACTAGTAGGAAAACCATCAATCCGGCAAGAAGGAGCAAAAAGAACAGGCCGATTATCCACTTTTTCATGTACACACCACCCATTAAAATTTACGTTTCTTATAAAGCGTATCATGCTTTTTGACTAAACATTCAGACTATTTGTACTTGTAGGAGGGATACCCCATTCTTGTTGTCTGTTCACGATCCACTGCAGCTGTTCCTATGTGCAAACAAGGTATATGAAGAGGAACGCAAGTAAACCAACACGGGATGTGATCAGGTCAGAAAACAAAAGAACGCAGGAGTGCATCCTGCGTTCTTTTACCTTTCAAGTCCACTGGCCTTCTCGACATGGGTCTCGGGTTCAGGGTGAATAAAGATGATGGCTTTCTTAAATTCCTGCCTGATCCGGTCTTCGATGCGATCGCATAGCTTATGGACATTCTCAATGCTTTCTTTGGACGGCACGACCATGTGGAAGTCGATGTATTCAATGGCACCTGCGCGCCGTGTACGGAAGTCGTGCACCTCGATGTATTCATCCTGAAATGAATCGATTACATCCAGGATCACCTGCTCCTCTTCATCGGATAAACGGGCATCAATGAGGGGCGGGAAAGCCTCTTTCATGAGCTTCGTTGCTTCGATCATAATATAGATGGCAAGTCCGATCCCGATCAGCGGATCCAGGAACGTCCATCCCGTGATTGTGACGAGTAGGAGGCTCGCTGCGACTCCGAGGGAAGTAAAGACATCTGTAAGCAAGTGGAGGGCATTCGATTTCATGGCAACAGAATTCACTTTCTTGGCCTCTCGGTTCACGATCCGGGAGACGATGAAATTGATGAGGGCTCCGAGGACCATGACGCCGACTCCGAGTATCGGAAGCTTGATCGGTTCAGGGTAAATGAGTTTATGGACACACTCATAAATGATCCAGATTCCCGCTACATAGATCAGCAGGGTCTCGATCGTACCGGAAATATTTTCAACCTTCCCGTGTCCATATGGATGCTCCGGATCTGCAGGCTTCCCTGAAATACGGACTGAAATGTAGGCGATCAGGGAGGCGATGAGGTCCAATGATGAGTGGATGGCCTCTGATATGACAGCGACGGATCCGGTGAGGATGCCGACGATGAATTTTAATAGTACAACGAAGGAATTACTGAGTACGGATAAGAAGGCAATGCCTGAGGTATTTTTCACATGTGTTCACCCTATTCTATTTTCTATGTTTCTATCGTACCAAGGCCGGTGCGAGTGGGTCTACAGCAACCTTATTTGAAGAAGAAACATATGTTTTGACCGGTGAAAAGGGTTGGATGAAGGAAACTTTATAGGCTGAGGAGAAATACAGACGGTATAAGGCACGAAGCATATTTTGTAGTGGGAAAGGGTGTTTGGGATGAAGCTTGGACATGTGGGTGTTTCTGATAAAAAAAATATCGTTCAGCTCTCTCGTGAAGTGGGGTGGGACTATAGTGAAGAAGATGTGGAAGAGGTGCTCAAAAGCGGAAGGATGGTTGGGCATCGTCTGGATTCGGGTGAGGTCATTTCATCAGCGGCCCTGTTCCCGTATGGTGAGGAGCTTGCCACTCTCGGTGTAGTCATTGTCAGCCCGGCGTATAAGGGGAGAGGCTTGGGACGGGAGCTGGTGGAATCTATTCTTGCTTCTAAGGGTGAGCGATCCATCCTGCTTGTTGCAACAAAGGAAGGGAAACCCCTATATGAAAAAATGGGCTTCAAGGAGACCGGGATGATTACGAAGTATATTGCTCCTACTTTTCATCCAGCACAGGATCAGCCTGATTTCTTCCTATCAGCGATGACACGCGTGGAGGTTGAAGAGGTAGCAAAGTTGGATGCTCAAGCTTTCCGTGGAGATCGAAGCGTGATGCTCAGAGCACGATATGAACGGTCGATTTCAGCCGTTGTCCTAAGGGATGCGCATGGGAAGATGATAGGATACGGGATGTGTGTGCAAGGTTCCGTCCATCGGGTGGCTGGACCTGTGGTCGCACCTACTGCATATGAAGCGGCGGGAATCCTTCAAGAACTTCTAAGAATGGGCGAGGGGAGTGTCCGATTGGATACATCGACGGATGACGAGGTCTTACACAGCTATTTAGAAGAATTCGGTTTTGTGGAAGACAGTCGTTCCCCGATCATGGTACTAGGTGAGGATGTCCTCGCTACGAGGAATGGAATGTTATTCGCCCTTGCGTCCCAAGCATTGGGGTAGATAGATCGACTGCCTTTCTGCGTCATTCAAGTTATGCAAAATGCCCCTACAATTGCGGGGCATCCGAAAAGAGATTCACATCTTTAGCTACAGTGAGAAATTCACCCATTTCTACATCATACTCCCTTATGGTTAATGGTCTAACTTTTCCCTTGGGAAGAGGCGAATAAACACTAGGGATCGTTGCAGCAGAAATTCCAGTTGCAATCCCCGCTCGATTTTACTAAAGTATAGAGTTAGACAGGTTTTATAGAGGAGGACCCGAAATTGACAACATCCAACCCTGAAACGATGGTTGCGACAATACATGGATTAGACGACAGAGGCTCAGGCCGTGCCAGCGTGTGGCGCGAAAATGAGCTTGGTAATAAACGAAAATTGAAGCTGACAATCCCTCAGACCCTTCCTGGTGAAGACGTCCAGGTGACGGTGGATAAGCCCGAGAAAAAACGCTGGAGGACGATGCCAGAAGAAATCATCAGCCGAATCCAGAGCGGACAACCCCTCCATGCCCACACTTTGATCGCTGCGGCGGCTGTGTATGGCAGCACTGGGAATACGAAGGCCAGCTCAAGGAAAAGACCAATCATGTCAAGCATGCCCTGGAAGCAGAAGGATTCGATCCTGCCTTGGTGAGGGATGCCATGGGAATGGACAACCCTTGGCGCTACCGCAACAAGATGGAGTTCACCTTCTCTAAAGAAGGAGAGCTCGGACTTGCATGAGCAGGGGAACTTCCGAAAGGTCATTTCACTTGAAACATGCTTGATCGCAAGCGAGCAGATGGTGGAGGCGGCCATGGAAGTCGCTGACTGGGCCAAGGAACATGGTCTGAAAGGGTATGACAAAGAAACGCATGAAGGCCTACTTCGTCACTTGATGGTCCGTCAATCCTTTGCTACAGGTGAATTGATGCTTGGTGTGTTTGCAACGGAAGCCCCAACGGGTGATCTTCAGGCGGCCGTCGATGATCTGAAAGCACGCGTCGAAGAGAAATTCCCTCATGTGAAGAGCCTTCTGTGGATGGAAAACACCGCATTGGGCAGACCGTACCCAGGCAGAAGAAATCCATGTGCTCGCCGGTCGTGATTTCATCTATGATGAGATGGACGGCTACCGATTCCGACTGTGGTTCGATACGTTCTTCCAAACGAACCCGACACAGGCACAGAAGCTTGTGGACCTCGCCATTGAAATGGGCAAACCGAAGGAAACGGAAAAAATGATCGACCTCTTCTGTGGAGTCGGGACATTCTCCCTTCCATTCGCAAGCCGTGTCGGCGCCCTTGCCGGCATTGAAATCGTGGAAAGCTCCATCGAGTCGGCGAAACGGAATGCTAGTGACAATCATATCTCCAACACTACCTTCCTTGCGAAGGATGCACGAAATGGAATCGACGAGATGCTTGAAAGCTTTCGGACATCCTGAACTGCTTCTCCTTGATCCGCCGCGTTCAGGTGCAGGCGGTAAAGTGATGAGACGGATCGGCCGTGCCCAGCCGGAAAGGATCGTCTACGTATCCTGCAACCCGGATACGTTCGCGACAGACGTCAAAGAACTTGAAGCCTTCGGGTATAAGCTTGATGATGTACAACCAGTCGACCTGTTCCCTCATACGGTGCATGTGGAAGTCGTCGCAAGTCTGAGTAAATAACGTGATAAGTAACAGTGCTGGGGCAAACATGTCTTAGTCATAGTGAAACCCGAATTCATTTGCCAATAATCAGGCATTTGAATTCGGGTTTTTATGTTGTTCATGAACAACATGTGTATTTCATTGTTTCCAACGGTTAATTGGAGTGCAAGACGATGACTCCTGGGGGCAGAGGAGCTGGTGTGAGACCCCTCAGGCGTGCCGAGGATGCTCACGGGCTACCCGCGGAAAGCGAAGTCTTGCACGGAAATCATGAGCGGCATCAAGAACCCAGACTGATGGCATTCGGCATTAATTTTTGGAAAAGAAATGAACAAAAAGGATCGTGATGGTAAACTTTAACTACTAAGAGCAAAGGGGAAATCTCCATGAACATCAAGAAAGCAACGCTGAGTGACCTTGAATCAGTCGCACATCTATTCAATGAATACCGTATCTTTTACATGCAAACGTCTAATACCGAAGGCGCAAAGACATTCATCCAAGAGCGCTTAGCAACTGGTGACTCCGTGATTTTTCTTGCAAGTGATGATCAAGGAGTGATCGGATTCACCCAACTTTACCCGACATTCACATCGATTGGGATGAAGAGGGCATGGATCCTCAACGATCTTTATGTGTCAGAAAAAGCACGGGGGTCGGGAGTCGGGGAGGCTCTGCTTCATAAGGCAAGGACGTTTGCCCGGGAAACGGGGGCTGCTTCCATCTGCCTCAGCACAGCACATGACAATGAAACGGCGCGCAGGCTGTATGAAAAGAATGGGTACCGTCAGGATCAAACCTTTCTTCACTACGAATTGGAGCTGTGACATATGGTGAAATTATATATTACAAGACATGGTGAAACACAGTGGAATAGAGAGAAACGGATGCAGGGGTGGAAAGACTCGGATCTTACACCGGAAGGAGAAGGAGACTCCCTGGCCCTGGCGCAGGTATTGAAGCGGGTCTCCTTTGAGGCAGTGTACTCAAGCCCCAGCGGTCGGGCAAGGAAGACGGCAGAGCTGCTTGTGGACGACGCGCTCATTACATTCGATGAAGACCTGAGGGAAATCGGCATGGGTGATTGGGAGGGACGGACACAGGATGAAGTGAGAAATGCCGATCCGGAACGCTTTCACACGTTCTGGAACAACCCACATGTCTATGAGACAGAGACGGGAGAGACCTTTAATCAGGTCATGGACCGTGTGGCATCGTTTTTGGAAAAGGTCCAGGTCCACAAGGGAACGATTCTAGTGGTGACCCATTCCATCTTCATCAAAGCCCTGCTCGCCTATGTAAAGGAACTCCCACTTGACCAACTTTGGTCTCCTCCTTTCATCCATGCCACCAGCCTCACGGTCATTGAAGGGGCCGGGGGGAAGTATGAAATTGTAATGGAAGGAAATACTTCACATAAAGAGTGAGAAAATTGAAAATTTTTACAGCGTGCCTCGTATATACTAGTAAGAGAATCAAAGGGGAGGTGAAACCTTATGTTGTGGATCATCATTGGGATTGCCGTCGTATTCGGTCTCGGTTCTGCCCTTATCAATGGTCGAAGGGAGACATCCTCCTTTGATGTGGCAAACGATCAGGAACGAGTGCTTCAAGAAGAAGAGAGGATCAAGGCAAGCAGCTGGTTCAGCGGAGGTATGTAAGAAGTGCGTGGGGTCCTCGTTGCCCCACGCTTTTTTAATGAGATGAGGAGTCGGGAATCATGGTAATGGCAATGGTTCTTAGTCGTTCACCATCCTTTTTCTCTTGTGAAGCCCCGGTGTAATATTTCTTCACGATCTCCCCGATTTCTGTCTGCATTTGATGGTATTCTGCATTACTCAATTTCATTTCAACCATGGAAAAAGAGGCTTTGTCCTCATTGTCTCCGATTTGTTTCAGATAATCTTCATATTGAGCTGAAACCATCAGCTGATACCGTGAGAAGTGGAGGAGCTTTTCCTCACCTGAAGCTTCCTTCCATTCATCTTTGGAAATGGTGGCTTCCTCTTCATTCAATACATAATATTTTTCAGAAACAGATTTTACTTTTTTCTCCCGGGTCACGCGTATGATCCCTGCACTGGCAAGGGTCTGAATGTGGCGGTAAAGTGTGGCCTGCGGCACATCTTCAATCACTTTGACCATTTCTAAAGGCGTCAATCCTGCTACTTTGTTCCTCATGAGCGCCTGGCATATTTTCATCCGGACGGGATGCATCATTAACTCGGCTTTATTTTTCAATGGAAGGCTCCTTTACTTCAGGTTTATAATCTCATTATAAAAAATGAGAATAGGAATTGCAATTCATCCATTTATGAATTATCATTATCAATAATGATAATGAAAGGAATGATGAAAATGACATTACATGTTGGGTTAAATGATCTTTCATTTTTGGATATAGAGGCCTTGTTGCCGCTTATCCTGCCGATTGTGATCATCAGTCTGATACTGATCGCATTGGCCTTAGTAGATTTATATAAGAATAGGGAATTCAGGGAGCATAAGCGTATTTGGGTGTTGATCATTGTATGTGCGAATACCATTGGTCCTGTCCTTTACTTTGTTTTCGGTCGGAAAGAGGGGAAGAGAAGATGAAGCTTGAAGTGAAAAATGTGAGTAAAACCTACAAGGGGCGTATGGCCGTTCAGCCTTTCACATTGGTGGTGGATACGGGGACTTGCACAGGACTGATTGGACCGAACGGGGCAGGGAAATCAACGTTGATGCGACTGATGACGGGGATGGAGGAACCTGAAAACGGAGAGATTTTACTGAATGATAAGCCGGTCTCTTCTATGAAAAAGGAAATCGGCTACCTCCCTCAGTATCCCGCCTTCTACGAATGGATGACAGCTCGTGAACACTTGGCGTTCATGGGACGCCTATCCGGTATGGCTCCCTCTGTACTGGAACATGATATCCGCGCGATTTTGAATAAGGTTGGACTTGCCAAACGATCAAATGATCGCATCGCCACCTTCTCAGGAGGGATGAAACAACGATTGGGAATTGCCCAGGCACTTTTACATAAGCCCTCTCTGGTCATTATGGATGAACCTGTATCGGCCCTTGATCCTGTCGGGAGAAGGGAAGTGCTCTCGATCCTGGACGAAATCAAAAATCAGACGACCTTGCTCATCTCCACGCATATTCTTAGTGACGCAGAGGAAATCTGTCAGCGCTTTGTCATTATGACGGAAGGGGAAAAAGTTGAAGATGCCATGATCCAAGATCTGTTAGATCGGTATTCCAGGCAAATCATCCGTTTGGATGCAGCTTCCATGGAAAGGGGATGGGTGGATCATGTTGCCGGGCTTCCGTTTGTAGAATCAGTCAATGTCACAGGGAGAAGCATGACTATCCTGCTCAAAGATCTGGTTCGGGATAAAGGAAAACTCTTGCAGGAAGCGCTGGACCACTCAGTGGATATCCACAAATTCGAAGTGGGCCGGGATTCCCTGGAGGAGATTTTTATAAGGATGGTGACAAAGTCATGAAAAATACATGGACTATTTTCAAGAAAGAAAGCAGGCAAATGGGGTTGGAGTATAAGTGGGTCTGGCTGCCAGTCGTCTTTATCCTCCTTGGTGCCACGCAGCCTGTCATCAGCTATTATCTACCTACTATCTTTGAAATGATGGGTGGAGAGCAGGGGATTACCGTGGATCCATCGATGCTTGTCCAGGATGGTGACACCATACTCGCGGCCACCCTCGGTTCCCAGTTTGATCAGATGGGACTGATCATCATCGCTCTCTCGTTCATGGGAATCATACAAGGGGAAAAGTCATCGGGCATGCTGTCATTCATGATGACAAGACCTTTGAATCTACGATCATATCTTTTAGGGAAATGGGTGGCAGCCTTCAGTTTGATTGCTTTCAGTATGATGTCAGGGTTCGGAACCTCCATGCTCTATTCTCACTATCTATTCGACGGAGTGAATGTGGCTATCGGAATAAAGGCATTTTCGATCTATCTTGTGTGGAGCATGTTTATCCTTAGTGTCATTATGACAGTCAGCACGCTCCTGAGAGGAAGCGGGTCTGTGGCATTCGTATCGATCGTCATCCTGCTATCATGTAGAATGCTGGCAGGATTGAATCCAATACTCGATTTAGTCAATCCTGCTTCTTTAAGTGTAGAGGCTGCCAGTGTACTGACAGACAGCGGGGGGATGCCTGGTATCCTATGGGTATTCCTGTTTGCCGCCGTCTGGATTCTCTCCCTTTTCTCCATGAACGAATGGCTGATAAAAAACAAAAAAGTATATCTCCGTCACAGCTAAGGGTGGTTCTCCTAAACTCGCTATTTATATTATGATCCCTCCTTTGTATAATGGATAATATTGGAGGGTTTTGGGATGATACGATCCGCGCAAATGAAAGATTACGAGAATCTCACGGTTCTGATGGGTTTTCTCGGCTATCCTGCCACAGCAGAACAGATGCAGGCAAGGCTTGAAAGAATCGTAGAAAAAGAGGACCACTACACGCTGGTGTCTGAAATGGACGGCAGGATGGTAGGGATGATCGGCTTCCATACAGGTTATCTTTACACTCAAGACGAGATGTATGCGAGGGTCATCGCCCTGGTGGTGGATCCGGCGATTAGAAATAAATCGGCGGGGAACTGTTGAAAGAAGCGGAAAGTCGTGCAAAAAGCCTGGGGGCAACCGGCATGGGACTGAACAGTGGGAACCGCAAGGAGCGTGAAGACGCTCATCGGTTCTATGAACGAATGGGGTATACGGCAAAGAGCACAGGGTTTGTAAAGAGTCTTCATTCATGAAAGGATGGACAGCAATGAATATCACATCACAATGGAATCAGGAGGAACGCGACCTGATTCGAAGCAAAGTCATTGAATACAATCGGGACAGGCTCCCGGATGAAGTGAAGCATCCTGTGAAGCAGGTGGGCTTCATGGTCAAAGATGAGAATGGGAACGTCTTTGGCGGGATCACCGGCACGATCTTCTGGTACCATCTGCATATAGATTTTCTTTGGGTTGATGAAAAGCTCAGGGGTAATGGCTATGGTCGGGATCTGCTCCGTCAGATGGAAGAAGCGGCAGTGGAGAATCGGTGCAGGCTCATCCAGCTTGATTCCTTCAGCTTTCAGGCTCCGCCCTTTTATCAGAAGCTTGGGTACACTGTCACGGGCGTGGTGGAGTCACATCCAACGCCGGAACACCAGCAGTATTACCTTATCAAAAGGCTGGACTGATGGTTCAGGTGAAGTGGGATGGAAGTTGGAAAACAAGGCTGAAATGGGGGTTCTCTGCGTTAGGAATCGTATCGATCCTATTGTATCTGTCGATTGTGATCTTCGGATATAAAGGGTCCGCTGACCTTCAGGGATTCCCTGTTCCTGTGGCTGCCCATGTGATGAATGAAACCAAATCAATTAAAAATTACAGGTGGGAACCGGCTGCCCGGGAAGGGGATCTTCCACTTTCCTATAAGGTGAGGCTGTTGTCTGCGGGATGGAGGCAGAGGGATAAAGCCGGTCACACCTTCACCTACGGAAAGGGTGCCCATAAAGTCGAGATGGTGACGGGAGAAGAGTATCTATTCCTTGAACAGGTGAAGTGACACCGGTTTGAAGAATGGATCTTTGCATTGCGGCATACCTATATATCAGATGCCTCTTTGGGTATCTAAAATCGGTGGTGTGGGAGAAGGGATATGATGGGTACGGTTGCCATGGTCCTTGAGATTTTGCTTGGTGCAGGCTTTCTCATGTTCGGCTGGATGAAGTTCACGTCGAAACAGATGGTGGATGAGTTCCAACGCTACCGGATGCCAGTGTGGTTCCGGATCTTTACAGGGGTAGTGGAAGTCATAACAGCAGCCCTCCTGATTTCAGGGTTGTGGAATGAAACCTGTGCTGCTGTCGGCGCACTGCTCGCTGCCGTGACGATGGTCGGGGCGATCTTCACTCATCTGATTCGAGTGAAGGACCCGGTTGCCAAGTCGGGAATGCCCTTCCTTTTGTTAATCCTGAGCTTGATTGTCCTCTATTTGAACAGGGGCGGCTTTGGCCTTTGAAGGGGGACACGGACGACGAAAATGCGAATCGCCCCCATGTGCCGGTCAACCGGATCATGGGGGCGATTCGTCTTATTGGTTTGGCAACTCCGGCGTCCGGCGAAGCTCCAATGCGGTTTTCACGTAACTTTTTGCCGTCGCTTGATAGTAGGCAGACTGGACGGTCATGGCGGCTACGATCAGTACATTCCAAACGACGGTCAAATCTTCTTCTGTCACATCCTGCAGGGCGGGTAACAGGCTCCTGCACTCTTCCTGTATGAACTGGTCGATCGCTTCATTGACGGAAGTGTCCCCGGCGGTGGTAGCAGTGGGGAGGGGATGATGATGGATGCGGTCGAATACAGAAGCATAGGCGCTGTACAGTTCGATCGGATTAATGATGTCATCATGGCGGTCTTCAATATTATTGAATACAAGGGTGAGGACCCCGCGTATGGACTCGAAATCAAGGGATCCTTTCAGATCCTCTACGATGAAGAGCATGGCAGCCTGGGCCGTCGTATATTTTTTTCCGTGAAGAGGGGAGCCGATGAGTTCCCTTACATCCCGCTTCACCCAGTTTTGTACGGTACTTTGCGGGAAGTTGGTGAACTCGATCTGATTCCCAAGAGACACGATTTCATTCAGGGAGAATCCAGTATTTCCTACGGGGGAGTCTAAGACCTTAACCAGTATAGGCGGCATTCCCTGTGAAGGATCGCATGTGCCCCATGCGTCCACGAGTACTTCCTGCGGACTGCGGGAGATTTGTCCGGATAGGGCCATGAGAAGATCGGCCATGTTTTTTCGTGTAAGTTTGTAGGTCTCCACCGCAATCGCTCCGTTTCTTTGCTTTATCTTCTACTATAGTATCGACTGGGAAGTAGCTCGTCAATCGAAGTTTCGTGTGCACTTAATTCTTGTCTTTTATAGGAAAAAACCGTATAATAAACGTATATATAAGTTCATTTGAACTTGAAAATAGGAGTGAGGCTCTCGATGGGTAAACGCATATTTTATTTTCTATTGACGAACGTACTCGTCCTTCTGACCATCAGTATCATTTTTTCACTGACAGGTGCAGGACGCTACATCAATTCGGATGGCAGTCTGAATCTGGTTGCACTTCTGATTTTTAGTGCGATTATCGGTTTCACCGGTTCATTCATTTCCCTTGCCATGTCCCGTTGGATGGCGAAACGCATGATGAATGTCCGTGTCCTTGACCCGAATGGGGCTTTGACGGCGGATGAGCAGAGTGTCGTTGAGAAGGTCCACCGCCTTTCCAGGGCCGCTGGCCTTACGCATATGCCGGAAGTAGGAATCTACGATTCACCTGAAGTGAATGCATTCGCGACAGGTCCTTCCAAGAAGAAATCACTTGTGGCCGTATCGACTGGTCTCCTTTACGAAATGGATGACGATGCCGTTGAAGGTGTCATCGCCCATGAGGTTGCCCACGTGGCAAACGGTGATATGGTGACAATGACCCTGTTGCAGGGTGTGGTCAATACCTTTGTGGTATTCCTGTCCCGTGTCGCTGCCTGGATCGCTACACGTTTTGTGAAAGAAGAGCTTGCGCCGATCGTCCATTTCATCGCCGTAATTGTCTTCCAAATCGTGTTCTCCATCCTTGGAAGCCTCGTCGTGTTCGCCTATTCCCGTCACCGTGAATTCCACGCTGACCGAGGGGGAGCGGATCTGGCAGGTAAGGATAAGATGGTTCATGCCCTCCGCATGCTGAAGGATTACACTGGACGCATGAAAGGTGATGATGACACAGCCATCGCCACGTTGAAGATCAATAATAAGAAGAAGTCTTCCATCTTCTCGACTCACCCGGACCTTGATGTCCGCATCAGTCGTCTGGAAGGCAAATAAGAAGCATCGTCTGGAAGGCAAATAAGAAGCATGAAAGCTGCATCCGTAACCGGATGCAGCTTTTTCTTTTCCACATCCCTTCGTCTCGGCGGATGAACGGGAAATATGATACCATGGGGACAAATGAAGAAATCTCTTGCAGATGAAAGGAGCCACTATGACAAATCAGTCAGGCTGGAACTTAGAGAATACGTATGAAGGGTTGCCCCCGTTCTTCTACACATCCATGAACCCCGTTCCTGTAGAAAAACCTGAACGGATCCTCTTCAATGAAGAGCTTGCCAGATCCCTTGGCATTACCGATCAAGATGTGGACGTCTATGCCGGTAACCGTGTGCCGGACGGAGGCCACCCGCTTGCTCAGGCCTACGGAGGTCATCAATTCGGATATTTCAACAGGCTGGGTGATGGCCGTGCCGTCCTCCTTGGTGAACAAGTGACCCCTGGAGGGAAGCGGGTGGACATACAGCTTAAAGGGGCGGGTCGTACCCCTTATTCACGAGGAGGAGATGGAAGGGCAGCGCTTGGGCCCATGCTCCGGGAATATGTGATCAGTGAAGCGATGCATGCCCTTGGCATCCCCACGACACGGAGCCTTGCCGTCGTCAAGACGGGAGAAGACATCATCAGAGACCGTCTCCTTGAGGGAGCTATACTCACAAGGGTTGCGTCCAGTCATATCCGGGTGGGTACCTTCCAGCTGGCCGCAAAAGCGGGAAGCCTGGAAGACTTGCAAGCCCTCGCTGATTATACCATCGACAGACATTATCCGGGTGTGAAGGAGACAGACCAGCCTTATCTTTCCCTGCTTGAACAGGTGATGGACGCTCAGGCATCATTGATTGCCAAGTGGCAGCTTGTAGGGTTCATTCACGGGGTCATGAATACGGATAATATGGCGATCAGTGGAGAAACCATCGACTATGGTCCATGCGCGTTCATGGATGCATTCAATCCTGAAACGGTCTTCAGCTCCATCGATGAGCAGGGGCGTTACGCTTATGGAAATCAGCCTCCGATCGCAGGATGGAATCTCGCCCGCTTCGCTGAAAGCCTGCTTCCTCTCCTTGACAAGAATGAGGAAAAGGCGGTTGAGCTTGCACAGGAGACGCTTTCCTCTTATCCAGCCCTCTATCATTCGTACTGGCTGGACGGAATGAGGTCAAAGCTCGGTTTGTTCCATCCACATGAAGATGATCAAAAGCTGGTCGAAGATCTTCTGACAATGATGGGGAATCACGAGGCAGACTACACAAATACCTTTCTTGACCTGACCCACGACAGGGAAGAGAGGAACCCCCTCGCTGGTACGGTCGAATTCGCCCAGTGGCAAGAGAGATGGGAAGAGCGTCTGGAAGAACAGCCGGAGTCAGAAGCAGAGGCTAGAAAGCTGATGAGCGACCATAACCCGGCTGTGATTCCCAGGAATCATCAGGTGGAAAAGGCGTTGGACGCTGCAGTGGAGAGCGGGGATCTGTCCGTTTTGACAACGCTCCTAGACGTGCTCAAGAAACCATATGATCATGAAGGCTGTCCTGCATCGTATCAACGACCGCAAGACCCGGACGACGGACCGTACCGCACATTTTGTGGAACATGATGAAAAGTCGCCTTCCATGCAGGGGGGCACATACATAGAAAGGGAGAGATGGGAATGCTTGAACTGCTTGAGAAGCTACGTAGCGACCAGCCCCTGGTCCACAACATCACCAATGTGGTGGTGACCAATTTTACGGCAAATGGTCTTCTGGCCCTAGGGGCATCGCCGGTGATGGCGTATGCCGAAGAAGAAGTCGAAGAAATGGCGGGGATTGCCGATGCCCTCCTTTTGAATATCGGGACCCTTTCTTCCGGCGTAATCAGGTCCATGATCTTGGCTGGAAAAGCGGCGAATAGAAAAGGGATTCCGGTGATCCTCGATCCAGTGGGTGCGGGAGCCACGACCTTCCGTACGGAGATGACGGCTACCATCCTCAAAGAGGTTGACGTGTCCATCATCAGGGGGAATGCGGGAGAAATTGCTTCCGTCCTTGGGGAGCGTTGGACCATGAGAGGGGTCGACTCAGGGGACGGGGATGGCGACCGTACGGCCTTGGCCGTCAAGGCGTCCCAAGAATTTGCCTGCATCGTCATCCTGACGGGTGAGGTGGATGTCGTGACGGACGGGTCCATTGTGTATCGTATATGCAACGGTCATCCTATCATGACACAAGTAACAGGGACTGGATGTTTATTATCTTCCGTTATCGCGGCTTTCGCAGCCGTGGGACAAGACCCGTTGCAGAGTGCTGTCGCAGCCGTTGCCTCTTACGGGGTTGCAGCAGAAAAGGCAGAGCGGCACTCAAACGGACCGGGCAGCTTTTGTGCCGCATTCCTTGACGAGCTGTCCCGGCTTCAGCCTGACGATGAAAAAGCCTTCAAGGTGGAAAAGGGGAAAGCATGATGGATAAGAGAACATCTGCAATCAAAGAAGCATTGAAGGTGTATTTCATCATGGGAAGCACCAACTGTCACAGAGATCCTGTGAACGTCCTTGAAGAAGCGATCCGCGGTGGGATTACCCTGTTCCAGTTCCGTGAGAAAGGGCATGGATGCCTTTCAGGGGCACAGAAGAAGAAGCTTGCAACAGAACTCCAACAGCTATGCCGGCAAGCGAGTATCCCCTTTATCATCAATGATGATATTGATCTGGCTGTCGAGCTCGATGCAGACGGCGTCCATATCGGGCAGGAAGATGAAGCGGCCTCCATCGTAAGGAAGCGGCTTGGAGCTGATAAATGGGTGGGGGTTTCTACCCACTCAATTGAAGAAGCCGAGCGTGCCATTAGGGACGGTGCTGATTACCTTGGACTTGGCCCCATCTACCCGACAAGCTCAAAGGACGACGCCGAAAGCGTAAAGGGGACTTCGATAATAAGGGAATTCAGAGAACATGGATTCTCTATCCCCCTCGTCGGGATCGGAGGGATCACGGCAGCCAACGCAGCTGCCGTGATGGAAGCTGGAGGCGATGGTGTGTCGGTCATCTCAGCCATTTCCCGGTCTGAAGATGTAGTGGAGGCGACCATTCAATTGAACCAAGCGATTCATTCCAGAGGTGCAAATCATTCATAAGAATAAATGAAATCCGCCTGTAGTTTTGGCGGATTTTTTCGTGTGGGTGCAACGTTTTAATGAATGAAAAAAGGGGAACTTTGATCAAATGTTACATATTATCCAAGCAATTCAGACCAAAGTATCTTCCTTGCATCTTCTGAGAAAACTACTGGTACCAGTGTTGAAGAGAGTATGCTGACACATCAAATGTTCAACGTTTATTCATTGTTATGTTACATAATCTATGTTAGGATTTATTTAAGTTACATTAGTGGGGAGGGTTCTGGGTGGAATATGTCGATCCCATCAGGGATATTGAAAACATCAATGCCATCAAGGATATCCTGCGGACGCAGTCCCAGCGGGATCTGCTCCTGTTCGTGTTCGGAATCAATACCGGAATACGGATCAGTGATCTTCTGTCATTGAAGATCGCTGACGTCTGGGAAGAAGGGAAAGGGAAGGAGTTTTTATGTCTTAAAGACTCCAAAAGTGAAGAGGAGGGTGCTTTCTATCTGAACGGTAAGATTCAGGAAGAATTGCAGGCTTATCTCAGCCCCCTTGACTTTTCACCTGATGATTTTCTTTTCAAGTCAAAGAAATATGCTCAGGCCATAACCAGACAGCAGGCGTATCGCATCATAAATAAGGCCGCGAAAGAAGTGGGGATACCAGGGAAGATCGGAACCCATACGTTGAGGAAAACATTCGGGTATCATGCATACAGGAAAGGCATTGCCATTTCTATCCTCATGAAAACCTTTCATCACCATTCATCGTCGGAAACGTTACGATACATCGGGATCCATCAGGACGAACTCCGCCTGGTGAAGGTGGATGTAAACCTGTGAAAAAGCATAAAAACCTCCACCCGTTAAGGCGGAGGTTTGTGTAGGAATTATAGATAGTCGTCATCTTCTGTAACATTCGGTTGTACGGCCACATTCGTAAAGTCCTTGACGATGCCTTCTTCAACTTGAACCTGTAAGGTTTCCCGGTCTTTCATGACTTTGAATATTCCGTTGTTGAAGTCGGTCCCGGATTCCTTGAAGAAGATTCCTTCGTAGCGCATAGCCTTTGTGTGCTTGAACGTAAGACGGTATTGATCGTCCTCTTCCACGAGATAAGCACGGCAGCCTTTTTCAAAGTGTCCGTCAGGATTCTTAAGTGCGCGGGACACTGAAATGATGTGAAGGTCCACAAATGGGACTTCCCGCAGCAACGAATTGATGATGGAGCCTTTCGCAATTTGTTCCCATCGGCTCTGGGCAGTCTGTCCAAGGATGATCTGAGTGACGTTCCGCTCCCTTGATACTTCTGCAATCACCTTGGAAATCGGGCGTTTTTCATTATCTTTTATGATGAATGCATCGGCGTTATGCTTCTCGGCTAGTTCTTTCCATTGGGAAATGTAGGCCGATTTCTCTGCATCCAGTTCATCGAAGGGTTTCGGATCGACGGTGAGGATGTATAGAGGGCATTTCATCATATTGGCAATCTTGCATCCGCGTTGGATGAGTCGCTCCCCGTTCGGTCCGTAATAGACACACACTAGGATGCTTTCGTCCATCCGTTCTTTTATCGGTTTCATGATTATTTTCACCTCGAAGCTGTGTAAATTTCCCTTGCTATCTTCAAACTATGTATGACTATAACGCATGCCATAATAGTCGTCAATGGATTTCTTACTATATCTAGAAGTTCCGAAAGATTAAGAAATAGATTGTTGAAAATTATTCAAAAAGGAGGGGCTCACTTGTCTTGGATCCATCTAGCCGTCTTGCTCCCGATTTTGTTCGCCATCTTGGTTCCGTTCATCTATAGGCTGGTTTCACCGAAGATCCATACCGGCTGGTTCGTTCTCTTTGTTCCACTTCTGATCTTCATCTACCTATTAACCTTTATCCCCAATATCGCAGCCGGAAATACGTATGAAGCATCTCTGTCATGGATTCCAGCGTACGATATCGACTTTGTCCTCACTGTCGATGGCCTCAGTCTTTTATTCGGCCTTCTGATCACCGGGATCGGAAGCTTGGTCATCTTTTACTCCATTTACTATATGTCGAAGCACCGTGAAGCGCTACACAACTTCTATGTGTATTTGCTCCTCTTCATGGGGGCTATGCTCGGTCTGGTGTTTTCGGATAATATCTATGTCCTGTATGTGTTCTGGGAAATGACGAGTATTTCCTCTTTGCTCCTTATTGCGTACTGGTATGAGCGGGAGCGTTCCCGCTACGGGGCACAGAAGTCCATGCTCATCACCGTATTCGGCGGTCTGGCCATGCTTGCGGGTCTCATCATGATCAGCATGATGACAGGAACAAACAGTATAAGGGACATCTTATCACAGGCCAGTGGCCTTCAGGATCACCCGCTCTTCCTTCCTGCCATGATATTGATTTTGTTGGGCGCGTTTACGAAATCTGCCCAGTTTCCTTTCAGCATTTGGCTTCCGGACGCCATGGAAGCACCGACACCCATCAGTGCCTATCTCCATTCAGCGACCATGGTCAAAGCGGGGATCTATCTTGTCGCCCGCTTCACAGCCTTCTTCGGTGGAACGGCCGAGTGGTTCTGGATCGTATCTGGTGTCGGGCTCATCACACTTCTGTATGGATCAGTAAACGCCGTGCGCCAGACAGATCTCAAAGCACTCCTTGCGTATTCGACCATTAGTCAGCTTGGCATGATCATGAGTATGCTCGGTCTCGGTTCAGCAGCCCTTTATTTTGGATATGGGGATGAATCCACCGTCTATGGGACCGCCATATTCGCTGCAATCTTCCATATGGTGAATCACTCCACGTTCAAGGGTGCACTCTTCATGGTGATCGGTATCATCGACCACGAAACCGGTACGCGTGATATCAGGAAACTTGGCGGGCTCGTACGATTCATGCCGATTTCCTTTGCCCTGACCGTGGTCGGAAGCTTTGCCATGGCCGGTCTTCCGCCGTTTAATGGCTTCCTCAGTAAGGAGATGTTCTTCACTGCCTTGGTGAAGGCGTCGGAACTATCGATTTTCAATGTAGGGACCATCGGGCTCCTCATCCCGATCATCGGCTGGGTGGCAAGTGTATTCACCTTTGTATACTGCATGATCCTTGTATTCAAGACATTCGGTGGACGCAACAAGCTCGCTAAGAAAGGGAAGGTCTTACATGAAGCGCCCTTCGGGTTGCTGCTAAGTCCGGTCATTCTGGCTCTTATTGTCATCATCTCCTTCTTCATGCCGAATGTGATGGGGAATTATTTATATAAACCGGCTTTTAATGCCATTCTTCCTGAGCTGCATGAAACCATCAAGCTGAAAGAAATCAGCCCATGGCATGGTTTCAATCTGGAACTATTCATGACCTTTGGTGTCATCATTTTCGGTATCATCCTTTACAAGACGCTCCGGAAATGGTTCAGCCTCTACTTGAAGTATCCGCAGGCGTTGACGCTGAATAATGCCTACAATGTCGGGATCGAGAAGATGGAGAAAGTCTCAGGTGCTCTGACAGATCGCTATATGACAGGGTTCCTAAGGGATTATCTTGTTTATATTTTCGTGTTCTTCATCCTGATGGTCGGGGGTTCCCTGTTCCTTACGGGAGGATTCGTCCTCGATACATCGAACGACAGTCCGATTACAATTTATGAAGCCGGCTTTGTACTGATCCTTGTCCTGTCTGGGCTATCGGTCCTATTCGCCAAGACGAGGCTCACAGCTGTCGTTTCCGTAGGGGCTCTCGGGTTTCTGGTATCATTCTTATTCGTCTTGTTCAGGGCGCCGGATCTTGCCCTCACCCAGCTGGTGGTGGAAACCGTTACGACGACGCTCTTCCTGTTATGCTTCTACCATCTTCCGCAGCTGAAGAAGGAAGTGAGCAAGATCCCATTCAAGCTGACCAACGCCGTCATCGCCATTCTGTCAGGCGTGGTCGTGACCCTGGTTGCTCTGTCGGCAAACGGAACACGAATGTTCGATTCCATCTCGAGCTACTATGAGAATTCATATGAAATCGCTGGTGCAAAAAACATCGTCAATGCGATACTAGTCGATTTTCGGGGGATTGATACCATGCTTGAAATCCTGGTTCTCTCGATAGCCGGACTGGGTGTTTACACACTGATCAAAATGAGAGGAGGAGGAGATAAGAATGAAAAAGCCAAATGATATCATCATCAAGAATGTCACTAGGGTGGCCATCGTCATCATCCTGGCCTTCGCCATCAACTTGTTCATTTCCGGGCATCATCACCCCGGTGGCGGATTCATCGGCGGTCTGGCGTTTTCTTCAGCCTTGATCCTCCTTTTTCTCACGTTTGATATGGAATCGGTCCGCCGCAACCTGCCTGTCGACTTTAAGGTCTTGTCTGCCGTCGGTGTCCTCATCGCCGTCCTGACGGGTGTTGGGGGAATGGTGTTTGATAAGCCGTTTCTGTTCCAGACCTATGATTACTTCGACCTTCCCATCTTTGGGAAGACAGAGCTCGCCACTGCCGTCCTGTTTGATATAGGCGTGGCCCTTGCTGTGATCGGGACGTCCATGACGATCATACTGAGCATAGGGGATGATCGCTGATGGAAACACTGATGTCCATTGTTGTCGGTATCCTTTTTGCCATTGGAATCTATTTGATTTTGACAAAGACGCTTCTGCGAATCATTTTGGGCACTTCGATCCTGGGTCATGCCGTGAACCTTTTGATCATTACGATGGGCGGGCTGAAGAAGGGTGGTCCTCCTCTTCTCGGGATTAAATCCCTCACGTATGCGGACTCATTGCCTCAGGCCCTCCTGTTAACCGCAATCGTGATCAACTTCGCCACGACGGCCCTTTTTCTGGTGTTGAGCTACCGTGCCTACAAAGTGCTGGGCACAGATGACACAGAACAGATGAGAGGTTATGAGAATGAATAATGTGATCATATTGCCCATCATCATCCCGATCATCGCCGGGATGGTGATGGTGATCTTCAGAAAAAATATACCGTTTCAGCGATTCCTCGGGGTTATAGCCCTCCTGGCATCGATTGCCATCTCCTTCGTCCTGATGGAGGAGATCAAAGTGAACGGTCCCCAGTCCCTTCAATTGGGCGGGTGGGAAGCCCCATTCGGTGTCACGATGGTAGCGGATATGCTTTCTGCGCTCCTGCTTTTAATTTCCGGGATTGTAGCTCTATGCTGCCTCTTCTATTCCTTCCGTTCCATCGGGAAGAGCAGGGAAGAGCATTACTTTTATCCACTATTCCTTTTCCTCATCACCGGGGTGAACGGGTCATTTTTGACGGGGGATATCTTTAACCTGTTTGTGTGCTTCGAAGTGATGCTTGTCGCATCGTATGTGCTAATCTCCCTTGGAGGGGAGAAGGTGCAGCTCAGGGAAAGTTTGAAATATATCCTTATCAATATCATTTCGTCTTTCCTGTTCCTCGTAGGGATTGCGTATCTCTATGCGACCCTTGGGACATTGAATATGGCCGATCTATCCTTGCGGGTGGAAGAAGCGGGTCAAGACGGGCTGATTACTACGATCGCCATCGTCCTGCTCACGGTGTTCAGCCTGAAGGCTGGTCTCTTCCTGTTCTTCTGGCTCCCTGGTTCATACGGTGCGCCTCCGACGGCCGTATCAGCCGTATTCGCCGCACTTTTGACCAAGGTGGGAATCTACGCCATCATCCGGATGTTCACCCTTGTGTTCTATCATGAGCCGCAGGTGACCCATCTTCTCATCGGTATCCTCGCAGCACTCACCATGCTGTCAGGGGCGATAGGGGCCGTCGCCTACTGGGATATCAAGAAGATCCTAACGTATAACGTCATTGTCGGTGTCGGATTCATCTTGGCGGGTCTCGCTTCGTTCAATCCAAACGGAATGACAGGCTCCATCTTTTATCTGATACACGATATGATCGTAAAGGCACTGATCTTCCTGTTGGGTTGGACGATCATCCACCTGACGGGAACAAGCAAGCTCAGGAACATCAGTGGACTCATCACGCTTCATCCGCTGTTCGGCTGGATGTTCTTCATTGCCGCGCTGTCCCTTGCAGGGATCCCACCATTTGGAGGATTCCTCGGGAAAGTCCTCATCACGAAAGGGACATTTGAGGCAGGCTATTACTGGCTGGGCGGCATTGGTCTGTTGACCAGTCTCATGGTCCTCTATTCCATCATGAAGATCTTCATGAACGGGTTCCTCGGAGACACCGAGCTGACCGAGGAAAAAGAAGAGGGGAGCATAAAAGGCCTCATGTGGCCGATCAGTATCCTGACGGCCCTCACCATCTTCCTTGGACTCGGTGCCCAAGGTGTACAGGAGTATGTGAATATAGCGGTGGAGGGGTTGATGAACCCGTCCATTTACATTGAAGCCGTCATTGGTGTCAATCGATAAGAAAAGAGGTGGTACCCCATGCCCATGCAAATCCTGATCAATCTTCTGATCGGTTTCATATGGATGTTCTTTCAGGAAAGTTTCAGTTTCCTCACCTTCTTCAGCGGGTATTTATTCGGCATACTGGTCCTGTTCATTCTGAGGCGTTTCTTGCCCCATAAATTTTACCTGGAGTCGCTGGTGGCCATCATCCATTTATTCCTCGTCTTCATCCGGGAGCTGTTTGTTTCGAGCGTCCAGGTCTCACGTCATATCATCAAGCCGAAGATCGATGTTTCTCCCGGTGTCTTCAAGCTGGAGACGGATCTTGAAGGGGAGCTTGAAGTCACGCTTCTTGCACTCCTATTGAACTTGACCCCGGGGTCCGTCGTCATGGAGGTCTCCGATGACTACAAACGATTCTATCTGCACGGCATCAACCTTCCGAGTGCGAAAGAATCGGCATACAAATCCCAGAAGAAGCTGGAGACTGCCATAAAGAGGGTGACCAGAAATGATTAAAGCCATATTGATCTGTTCCCTCGTCGTCCTGACCATTGCCATCTTGGCGACCGTGTACCGGATCATTAAGGGACCGTCAGCACCCGATCGCGTCCAGGCACTGGATGCACTGGGAGTCAAGCTGATCTCAGCGGTGGCCATATTTTCCGTGCTTCTACAGAATTCTGGCTTCTTCGAGGTCATCCTCCTCATCGGGATCCTTTCATTCATCGGCACGCTTGCATTTGCGCGCTATATAGAAAGGGGTGTCGTCTTTGAACGTAACAAGTCCGATTGAAGTCGTCGCCGTATTCCTGATCTTGGTCGGAACGATCTTCAGTTTACTTAGTGCCATCGGGCTCGTCCGTCTGCCGGACATCTACACCCGGTCTCACTCAGCTTCAAAGAGCTCCACGGTAGGGGTCCTATTCACCCTCATCGGTGCCTTCCTGTTTTTCATCATGGAAGGGGTCTTCAGCATCAGGCTCTTCCTTGGCATTTTCTTCGTATTTCTAACGGCGCCTGTCGCTTCCCATGTCATTGTTAGGGCAGCGTACCGGTCTAAAGTGGAAATGTGCGATGAAACCGTACAGGATGAGTTGAAAGATCTGCTGGAACAGGACGAAGCCAATTATCATACAGAAACGAAGGATGAAGAAACAAACGCTTCTTCATCCCATAAAACAGAGAAGGCCACTGAGTGATTCGGTGGTCTTTTTTTTGTGTGTGAATTGACTGATGTCATGCGATTTATCCATCTTTTAGCCTGTGTCGAAACACACCAATAAGCACCAAACTTTGTAAAAATATGTTTGCGGGGAGAGAGTGCGGGTATAAAACTGGTAACAAAATGGTTGACAAATAAGGAGGTAGCTACATGAAGCGAAAGGCAGCATGGTTCAGCATTCTACTGGCAATGATATTGACCCTGGGGGCTTGCAGCAGCCTG
The DNA here is from genome assembly GCA_963762295.1 of uncultured Bacillaceae bacterium. Lineage (GTDB taxonomy): Bacteria > Bacillota > Bacilli > Bacillales > Bacillaceae_B > Rossellomorea. The sequence continues at coordinate 562,617 of CAVXKK010000005.1, read as the reverse complement.
CAGACGGCCATCAGTGGTGACAAGGAAGAGAAGAAAGAAAAGACGGAACAAACGGACGAAGAAAAGACCGCCAAGAAAGATGACAGCGATCAATCTGAAGATGCAGATGTTGAAGAGTCGACCGATGCCACGGCAACTGAGGAAGAAGATACCAGGTCAGAAGATGGAAGTGCTTCTGGGGAAGAGGGAACGGCATCCATCGATGATATTCCGGCAGATGGGAGCGTCCAGGATGATTCGCTGAGTACTGAAGAAGATCCATTCAATGACGACTCTTCCGATGCGTTCGACAGTCCGGGTCCGGCTGCAGGAGAAGCAGAGACTACGATGCCAGGTCAGGGACCCAGTATGGAAACCAGTGAAGAAGAATTTGCTGCCTTCGATCAAGAAATTCAGCTTGCCATATTCCAGGCCAGGATGATGGAGGTCATGTTGTACTACGATTATGGAATTGGCAATCCCGACTTTTACATTAAGGAAAACATGACCGAAGAGGACGTACAGATGGCCAAATCGGAGCTTAAGACCATCCAGATAGAGGAACCTGTCTATAAGAGCATGCACGATGAGGCTTTGGGTTTGCTTGATTCGATCGACAACAGCAAAGAAGTGGATGGGGATATCAAGAAATACAAAGAAACACAGGACAAATATTTGGCAATATCAAAAGAGATGATTAAAACGATTGAAAAAGTGGACGTGGACAATGCTGCAGAAACAAGGAAAAAGCTTGATGATATGACGACAGAATACTTGAGGATTTCCACTGAGCTGGGTGTGATCATGAAGGACATCGTCGTCAAACAGGGACTTGACCACGCCTATTTTGTAGAGGCACTGGATGGGATCATGACGAGTGCAGGGATGGACGGAGTAATCTAATAATAAATAGAGGATTGGAAATACGTGTTTTAGCTATAGTAAAACCCGAATTCATTTGCCACCGATGAGGCAAATGAATTCGGGTTTTAATTTGTTTCATGCCTATTTTTATTTACTTGTTTCTAGCGGTTGATTGGAGTGCAAGACGAAGACTCCAGCGGGAAGAGTAGCTGATGTGAGACCCCGCAGGCTTGCCGAGGAGGCTCACGGGCTACCCGCGGAAAGCGTAGTCTTGCACGGAAAGCATGAGCGGTATATAGAACCTATACTGGTCGTGTTAAATGGTACTTTTTTGTTTAGTCCCGACCTCATTTTTATTTGGACTGACAATGTGGGCAGTAATACAGCCTTCTGGAGGCGGCTATGATTTTTTCAATCTCGGTCCCGCAGCGATAGCATGAGGAACCTTCACGATTGAAGACCCAATGGCGGTATCGGGACCGCGTCACGCCTTCTTGTTTCAGCTTTTCTACCAATTGCAGGTCATTGGTGATCCCGGCGGTTTTATAGGATTGCGTCATTAGATGAATGATGGCTTCAGCAGCAAGGATCAACTGATCATCACGACAGTCCATGGGGCGGAGTGTCGGATGGATCCCGGAGACGAATAGGATCTCAGACCGAAGGTAGTTCCCGATTCCGGCAACGAAACCTTGATCAAGTAGAAGATGCGCCCATTTCCGCTTCCTGAATGCTTCCATTCGGGTCAGGATGTCACCGCTTGTCACGTCTTCACTGAGAATATCCGGTCCCACCCGTGCAATGAAAGGATGAAGATGAACCTCCTCATTCGGCATGACTTCAATATCAGAGGCGCTGTAGAGCAAAGCGGATTTCTTTTCATTGTGTATGGCTACGCGCAGCTGGCGATTGGTTTTTGGGTATTCATAAGCTTTTTTTACATACCATCTTCCATAAAGCTGGTTGTGTGAATACATCGTATAGCCGTTGTCAAAGCGGATCAGCATCGCTTTTCCCTTCGTGTCCACCCTGGTGATGTTCGTTCCCTGAAGGAGACTTTCATATCCCTTTAGCTGTGGGAAGGCAAAGAAAATCTCCATGACGGGAAGATGGGCAAGTGCTTGTTGAACACGGTCGGCTGCCCTTCTGATTTCCGGTCCTTCCGGCATGGTGTCATCCCCCTTTTTCTATATACGTTCCCGTATTCCCATGGAAATAATCAAACGAGTGTTTTATTACTGAGGACAAGGTTTGTGTGCGCTTACATGTTTTTGCGTGCTGATTTTTATATTGACAGGAATGTGGGTTCTTGTTAATGTTTATACCAATCTCATAATTCTTATCCAGAGAGGTGGAGGGACTGGCCCTTTGAAGCCTCAGCAGCAGATCTTCTTCAGAAGAAACTGTGCTAATTCCAGCGGGTGATCAAACCTGATAGATAAGCAGTTTATTTGTCGGTAACGCACTCGTTTTGAGTGCGTTTTTTGTTTGTCTGCTCATCCCAGAATCAAGAACGCGGAGGATGCCAACATGAAAATTGAAGCAAAAGACTTTAAGAGGAAAATGAAAACAAGACATTTGATCATGCTTTCCCTTGGGGGCGTGATCGGGACAGGACTCTTTCTCAGCTCGGGGTATACCATCCATCAGGCAGGTCCATTCGGTACGATCCTTTCTTATTTGATCGGAGCCATCGTCGTGTATCTTGTCATGATGTGCCTCGGGGAGCTTTCCGTACATATGCCCGAGACGGGATCTTTCCACAGCTACGCGGCCAAGTACATCGGACCGGGTACCGGTTATGCCGTCGGATGGTTGTACTGGCTGACTTGGACGGTTGCCCTTGGATCTGAATTCACGGCTGCGGGTCTGATGATGCAGCGGTGGTTCCCATCGGTGAGCGTATGGATCTGGAGTGGAATATTCGCAGCCCTCATCTTCGGTATGAACGCGTTTACGGTTCGATTTTTCGCAGAATCGGAATTCTGGTTCTCCCTGGTGAAGGTAGTGGCCATTGTCTTTTTCATCATTGCAGGAGGGGCTGCCATTGTCGGCTTCGTGCCCCTTGCCGATTCATCCCCGGCACCATTCTTCACGAATATCACCGATGCGGGGTTATTCCCGAATGGGGCCTTTGCCATCATCATGACAATGCTTGCCGTCAACTTTGCTTTTTCCGGAACCGAGCTGATCGGGGTTGCCGCGGGTGAAACAAAGGATCCCACCAAAACGATTCCAAAGGCGATCCGGACAACCCTTATCAGACTGGTCATCTTTTATGTCGGGACGATCGTGGTGCTTTCTGCCCTCCTTCCAAGTGAAGCGGCAAGCGTATTGGAGAGTCCATTCGTGGCCGTTCTCGGCAGGATCGGGATTCCATATGCGGCAGATCTGATGAATGTGGTGATTATCACCGCCATCCTCTCCGCAGCCAATTCCGGTTTGTACGCTTCTTCCCGGATGCTTTGGTCCCTTGCGGATAAAAAGACCATTCCGTCTTTCTTCGGTAAATTGACCAAATCGGGCGTACCGCTCGTAGCCACCATCACCAGCATGCTTGGAGGCGGACTTGCACTCTTATCTAGCATTTACGCACCCGATACGGTCTATATCCTACTCGTATCGATTTCCGGACTTGCCGTCGTATTTGTCTGGATGAGCATCAGTGCATCCCAGTTCTTCTTCAGGAGACGTTTCATCAAAGAAGGCAACAGCGTAAAGGACCTTTCCTACAGGACCCCATGGTATCCTTTCGTACCCATCGCGTCGTTCCTCCTTTGCCTGGCATCCGTGATCGGCATTGCCTTTGATGAAGGTCAAAGGGTGGCTTTATACTGCACGATTCCGTTCGTCGGATTCTGTTATGCAGCGTACTATGTGACAAACTATGTGAAAAAGAAAAGGAGTGTCGAGTATGTCGATACAAGTGAAACACAATCCCATTGAAGCCATCCTGCGGACTCACGCCACTGTCATCCTGGACGGAGCACTTGCCACAGAACTGGAGTCCCATGGATGCGATCTGGATGATCCATTGTGGTCTGCCCGGACGCTTATTGAAAATCCGGGGGCGATCTCGGCTGTCCATACGGACTACTTCCGTGCCGGGGCCGATTGTGCCATAACAGCAAGCTACCAGGCAACAGTGGAGGGCTTCGGTAAAAGAGGGATAGGCGAAGGAGAGGCCATCGAACTGATCAAGCAAACCGTATTCCTGGCAAAAGAAGCAAGGGATTCATTCTGGGATGAAGAAGGCAGTAGGGACAATGGACGTCACAAGCCTTTCGTAGCGGCCTCCGTCGGACCATACGGAGCTTATTTGGCAGATGGGTCGGAGTATCGGGGAGACTACGGCATTTTGAAGGAAGAGCTTGCAGCCTTCCATCGTCCCCGCATTCAGGCACTTGTAGAAGCGGGCGCGGACGTTCTGGCTTTTGAAACCATCCCTTCTTTTGAAGAAGCGGAAGTGCTGGTGACCCTTTTACATGAGTATCCTGGTATTTATGCTTGGTTATCCTTTTCGTTGAAGGATGGATCCCGGATCAGTGATGGGACGAGGGTGTCAGACTGCGCACTGGCCTTCAAGGATGAGGAGCAGATTGCTGCGATCGGTGTGAACTGTGCACCGATTCCAGAAGCGACGGACGCCGTCAAAATCCTTCATCAGCATACAGATCAACCGATCATCGTCTATCCCAATTCCGGGGAAACCTATGATGCTGAGACCAAAACCTGGCATGGCCAGGAAGCGTGCGGAAGTTTCATTGATCAGTCCGATGCATGGTTTGAAGCAGGTGCGAAGATCATTGGTGGCTGCTGTCGAACAGGCCCCTCTCATATTCAGGAACTGTCTGATAAGTGGAGGAATCGCAAAGAATAGATAAACATAAAAAAAAGGAGGCGGATTCGCCTCCTTTTTTATGTAGGGTCAACGTGCTGCAATGACACTTGCCACAATGGCGATGATGGGGATCGCCGTCATAAGGGCGTACCCAATGAAAAAGGTGGTTTGTACCATCGCTTTTGCCTGCTTATCCGCATGGGGATCTTTCACCAGGTCCAAAAATGTACGCAATAGTATCACAAAGTTGACGACGGTCACCGCGATGGTGATAGCCACAGGGACGACGACAGATCCAGTGAAGGACTCAAGCATGGTGAAACCAAGGACGATCAGGATCAAAGGAAGCATTTCTGCTATCGCCACCCCGATGAACATTCTCGACTGGATCTGCTGCCGTTGATCAGGGTTTGTCGCCAGCTCTCTCATGGCTTTACGGATGACGATCCCAATGCCCGTAGTCGCAACGATGGCTGCCAATGCCATTAAGTATAAAGCCAAAGAATCACCTCATCATTTCATAGTATTGAAGATTTTGTCACATACCCATATTATAGAAAATACGGCAGGTACAGGCAACCATTAACAAAAGTAGATTCCAAGAATGGAGTGGATCGGAAAGATGAATGAAGATCTTGAATCACTGGGGTCCCCGTTGCGGGATCTGGAGAGGGAATTCAAAGAAAAAATCGAGCCATACCGGTCCAGTCTATGGAAATACTGCAGGACCCTGACGCGCTCACCATGGGATGCGGAAGATTTGGTCCAGGATACGCTTCTCCGTGCGTTTTCCTTATTGCCAAAGCTCTATCAGCCTATTGAACCCAAAGCCTATCTATTCAAGATTGCAACGAATCGTTGGATTGATCTGAGGAGGAAGGATGAACGGGTGGAGATAAAGGAGGACATGGAGGAAATCGATACAGGGGGAGAGTTCGTCTATCAGCTCCTGGAAAATCTGGAGCACCTCGTCCACATTCTCACGCCAGTTCAATACGTTTCGATCATTTTGACCGATGCATTTCTATACAAAGGAAAGGAAGCGGCTCACATCATCGGTACGACGGAAGTGGCCGTCCATGCCCATGTCAGCCGTGCAAGGAAGAGTCTACGGAAATGTCATCCTGGATCCGATTCCAAATCAGGGAAGAGTCCATCTGCGTTTTCCCTTAAAGCTGATCCGGCCATCGCCACCATGCTGGAAGGCTTCCGGTCCAAGGACCCCGAAAAGATCGCGTTCGTCCTCCATGATCACATCCAGACGGAGATTGTCCATTCCGGTCTTGAGATTGGGTTGGAGGAAACAAGGAGGCATTCCTTGGAGGATTGGTATCAGATTGTCCAGGGGCAACAAACCATTATCGGAGAGTACCGTCTGCTATGGGGGCGCTCCGGTGATCGTGGAACTGGAGGAGAAGGAGGACGGGAAGAGGTATCTCAACAATCTTCACCGCATTGAGATCGAGGACGGCCTCATCATATCCTGGACTTTCTACTGCTTCTCATGGGATTTGATGAAGCAGGCTGCAGAAGATCTTGATGTAGAATTGAACGCAGCCTACTTTTATCATCTGTACTAAAGACCATTGGCCCGGATGAAGGTCATCAGGGAGAAGGCCTGATCATCACAATTTGATAGTACGGTGATCATCCGCTTGTCTTCCGGGATGATAATGGACCTGAAGCTTACGCCCGGGTCAAGGCCCATCAACGAATAAACCGGAGCCTCCCCTTCGTCCTTGATCACCCATATCCCGTATCCATAAAAGATTCCCGTTCCAGTTTTTACGTGTGGGGTCAGGAGGAGGTCCGTGCTTTCCTTCGTCAGGAGGCGGTGTTTCAATAGGGAATCGAGTAAGGCATGGAAATCCTCTGTTGTCGTGTAGGCGCCTCCGTCGGGTCCGCCTTTCACGGGAAGGGAGTAGATGTTGCTTTTATACTGGCCATCCCCTAGACCGATGTACCCCGTTGCTGTTCCATCCGGCAGCCGGTCCATCCTGAAGTAACCCGACTTCACCATGCCTGCCGATTCGAATATATGGGTCTTCACATAGTCGGAAAATGTGATTCCTGCGTGTTGCTCGATGATCAAGCCCAAAAGTACGTACCCCGAATTATTGTAGGAAAAGCGCTCCCCGGGTGTGGATTTCATAGGCTCTTGTTCAAACAAGGGGAGGAAGTCAGCCGGTGATTCCATCCGGTAGGAAGGCTGTTCTTTCCATAAGTCCTCGAAGTCATCCATCTCTTCTTCATCAAAATAATCCGGGAGGCCGGACGTATGGGTCAACAACTGGTGAACCGTGATGCTTTCGTGAAAGTGAGAGTGCTTCAGGCGCAGTACATCCAGTAGCCGTGAGTCCAAGGAGAAAAAGCCTTTCTCGATCAGCTGCAGGATGGCAATGGCCGTGAAGAGCTTGCAACCAGAAGCCATCCCGAAGCGGGTATGAGTGGAATTGGGTACGTTGTGCACCCGGTCTGCCAGGCCGTATGCTTCCTTGAATTCTATCTGAGATCCAGTTGTCACAAGGATGGATCCTTGGAAGTCCGTATTGATACAGTGGATATGCAGGTCATGTTTTTTCATGGAATCAGTCCCTTCGTTTCTTTTATGATAGCGGTTCCCGTGATAGGTTGATAGGCAAAGAATGGTAGTGAAATGAGTTTTGCTCATGGTGAATTTGGGGATAGGGGTATATGAAGAGCTATCAGCAGAAAAACCTGTAAGAAAAAGAAGAAAGTCTGTCAGGTTTTCATCGTTTCATCCGTCTTACTAAATGAAGACAAAAAGGAGAGTGAATCATGAAAACGCCAATTCAAAACAGGATCAACACCATCTTTATCCATGTAAGGGATTTGAAAGCCTCTGCCCACTGGTATGCTGAGCTTCTCGGCCAGGAGGTCGACCTGGGTGATGTCACGAGACCAGTCCATACGATCCCGGTTGCCGATTATACGAGTCTTACACTGGACGCAGGTCCTGAAGGGGAGCAAAAGGACATTGTGCCTGCCCGCTTCCCAATCTTCAATTTTCATGCCGATAATATTCATGAAGCCCATGGATACGTGGAGGGGATTGGAATCGAAGTCGTCCAGCCCATCACGAGCTTCGATGATTTCTCGTTTTTTACCGTGAAGGATCCTGACGGTCATCTCATTATGATTTGTACAGGATGAAACAAAAGCATCCCATATCGCGGGATGCTTTTGTGTTATGTATGGAAGAGTGTGCCTTCCAGTGCGGCAATATAGCGTTCTGCCGAGGCCTGAACCTTCGCATTCGCTCCACGCACGACGATCCGGTGAAACGCGTTGTATAGCCTGTCGAATGGGAGCGGCTTTACCTGGTCTGCCATCTCCCTTACTTTAACGGCAGGAAGGGGGATGAGATTCGGATAGCTGTACATGAAGCTGACCCAGTTCCGGTCGGCCACCACCTGGATGACATCTCCTGTGAGGAGCACGCCGAGCTTGTCTGCGCCGCTTCTCCAGTGGAGGATGCTCCCTCCTTTGAAATGACCGCCGATGCGATGGATAGTGACTTCCTTATGCAGTTCCAGCGCTTCCCCGCTCCAGTAGATGATGCGCTCACTCGGCCGGGTCACCCATTCCCGGTCATCCTCGTGAATATAGATGGGGGCATCAAACGCTTCAGCCCATTCTACTTGGGTGGAGTAATAGTGCGGGTGTGATAGGGCAATCGCCTGGATACCGCCAAGCTTACGGATGGTCGCAATGGTCTCATCATCAAGGTATGTGATGCAGTCCCACAGAACATTGAAGCCGGCTTCCTGGACGAGATAAGCGGTTTGGCCGATGGCGAAAGCAGGAGTGGTGGTGATGCTGTAAAGGCCTTCTTCCTCTTGAACAATCTCATTCTTGTATACTCCGGATGCAGCAAGCTCTGCAAGGGTAGTCCATGATTGACCGTTTGGACTCACGTATTGTCGCTCCTCCGTACAGATCAGACAAGATGACGGCTCTGCAGCCGAGTGGTATTGCACGCCGCAAGTTGTGCATATTTGCTCATTCATGATGACTTCACTTCTCCTCTTATTGGGAATTTATAAAAATTATACCATGAAAAGGCTGGGGTCAATGTGTTTTACTCAAAGTAAAACCCGAATTAATCTGCCGACGATCAGGCAAAAAAGTTCGGGTTATTAATTGGTTTCATGAACATTTATATTTATTTGTTTCCAGCGGGGAGCGCAAGACGTAGACTACTGCGGGCTACCGGAGGAAATGGGGGTCTTGCACGGAAATCATATGCGGTATGATGAACCTACCCTGATTGTGTTCGTTTGTTTTGTCCTAAAATGCCTTCTTCCAATGAATCAGGTACGCTGTCACCTGAACGAAGGGCAGCAACATGAAGAGAATCACTGGATAGTAGGGGAGCTTTTCAGCAACGAGTGGATAAAAGACAAGCATAGCGGCGATGACCGGAGCGGCGATCATCATGCTCATATAGGCGGTCTTACAAGCTTCCGCAGTGATCTGCTTTTCCCTTTCATCGCTTTCCTGGAATTCATCCGGGACCATGAGGGAAAGCTTCCTTCTTTTTTTAGAGCGGTAGGACAGGATGGATAGGATACTACACACGATCAAGATCAATAGAAAAGGGAAAGCATTTCCTTCAAACATGACGTCTCCGTCGGGGTTTTTGTTGAACGCAGCAATTTGGGTTGTCATATCAAAAAACTCCACCATCGCCCATCCAAATAAACCAAATACTACGACATACATCCAAAACAGTTTCATCCACTTCATCTTTCTTCCTCCTCTAGGTAAAATATGTCTTCAACAGGCAGTTCGAACGCCTTCGCAATCTTCATCGCGAGAAGCAGAGAAGGGATATAGCTCCCTTTTTCAAGGGCGACGATAGTCTGTCTCGTCACATCGACGGACTCTGCAAGCAGACCCTGTGTCATCCCATGCCGTGCCCGCAATTCTTTTACACGGTTTGTTAGCATTCCATCACTTTCCTTTTCTTGAGTTTATACCCATATTGTATGGTGTACTTTACATTTTGTAAAGTCTATTTTACATCTATTTTCAAAATGGGCACCGGCAAGCATGCCGACTATACAAAATAGCTGTGATACAATAGGAGGAGTACGTTATTTTCATACGGAGTTGATTATCATCAGAAAACATCTATATACCTACTCCTGGGAACCGAACGAAGTATCGCTGTGCGCATTGGAAAGAAGGGCGTTGTTCGGAGAAAGTCCGAGCTCATTGATCCAGGTAAGCACACGCTTGATCGATCCCAGCAGGAGTCCATTTATAAAAGAACGTCTCACCGTCATCACGGAAGGGAGCAGCTTTGAAGAGTTCCTGGGGAACGTCCATCAATTGACCTCCGTAGACGGTTTCAAGGTCATATATGTGCAAAATCCCGATCGGGAGAAAACTGGCTTCAAGGAAGTACGCAGGATCGAAAAGGAAGTCGGTCTCCAACTTATGGGTGAAGCGGAGCTGGTCCATCCGACGATCTTATACGGCATCATGGAAACAGATAGCGGTTGGGTCTTTGGGGAGTATGCCCGTAATGAAGCCATATGGCTGAAGCACCAGTCAAAGCCCCACAGCTACTCGACTTCATTGAATACACGTGTGGCCCGTGCCGTAGCCAATATCGCTGCACCGAATCCCAAAGGTGTCAAAATGATCGATCCGTGCTGTGGAATCGGCACCGTTTTGGTGGAAGCACTGTCCATGGGGATGGATATCAAAGGAAGTGACCGAAATCCCTTGATTTTGGACGGGGTGAAGGAGAACATCGCCTACTTCGGTCTGGAAGGGGAGGTCAGCCTCATGGACATCAATGATATAACCGACCATTATGATGCGGCCATCATCGATCTGCCCTATAATCTTTGCTCAGTCATTACAGATGAAGAGAAGCTCGAGCTCCTTCAGAGTGCTAAACGGATAGCAGACAAGGCTGTGATCGTGACCCTTGAGGATGTCGATGATGCCATCCGGAATGCCGGTCTCGCCATAGAAGACCGTTGTGAAGTGAAGAAAGGTCGATTCGTCCGGGAAGTACTTGTATGCTCATGAATAAAACCCACTCCATTTACATATATGGAGTGGGTTTTTATGTTTTCACGCAGGAAATATGACTTTTTTCAGATTTTCCTGATTTTCATTTCCCTCCTCAAAACCCTGCTATGAAAGCATTCTCATCCAGGCCACGCATGGAAATATGACAAGTGTCATATCCTTCATATGACACCTACTACTAACACCATGACACTCTCTCCCCTATACTATGGGTAACACAAAGAGAAAAGGGGATTGTACTCACATGACCAATATAAAAACGCTGAAAAAAGAAGTAGCTCCTTATGAGAAATCCACAACAAAGGAAAGTGTGTGGCAGCTGATCAATACGTTGGGGCCGTTCTTCCTTCTATGGTTCCTCGCCTATGAGAGTTTATCGGTATCCTACTGGTTGGCCCTCGTTCCCATCGTCCTGGCAGCTGGATTTTTGACAAGGATCTTCATCATCTTTCATGACTGTACGCATTACTCATTCTTCAAAAGCCGCAAAGTCAATCGAGCAGTCGGTACGGCCATGGGCATCATGACCCTTTTCCCTTTCGATCAGTGGGGGCATGAACATGCTGTCCACCATGCAACAAGCGGGAACCTTGATAAAAGGGGTACCGGTGATATCTGGACGATGACGGTGGACGAATACCGTGCAGCTCCTCTGAAAACACGCCTTGCGTATCGTTTTTACCGTAACCCGTTCGTGATGTTCATCCTTGGCCCGGTTTATGTGTTCTTGTTGAAAAATCGCTTCAATCGTAAAAACGCCAGGAAAAAGGAAAGAAACAATACGTACTTCGTCAACCTTGTATTGGTTGTTCTGGTCACCCTGTTCTGCTTGACGCTAGGATGGCTTCCATTCCTGCTTGTGCAAGGATCAATCTTCATGATCTCGGGCGCTTTCGGAATCTGGTTGTTCTATGTGCAGCACACGTTTGAAGATTCCTATTTCGAGGAAGATAAAGAGTGGGAATATGTGCTTGCAGCAGTGGAAGGAAGCTCGTTCTACAAGCTTCCAAAGGCTATTCAATTCTTGACTGGGAATATTGGGTATCACCATGTCCATCATTTGAGCCCAAGGGTTCCGAACTACAAACTCGAAGAGGCCCATAATAACACCAAGCCATTACAAAATGTACCGACGATTTCCCTGATGACAAGTCTCACCTCCATCAAATTCAAACTGTGGGACGAAGAACAGAAGAACTTTGTCACCTTCAAGGCAGCGAAGGTCCAAAAGCCTGCCCGTATCACTCCGCAAGCCAAAACGGAATTATAATCGCAGGTTGAAGAGGAGAGACACGCATGATTTCTATAGTTGTCGCAGAAGTGGATGAATCATACTTGAGAACCATCTGCACCCTTTTGGAACTAGAAGAAGATGTAGTGGTAATCGGGCAGGCAGACTCCCTCGAATCGGCAGGGAGCATCCTGGAGAAAGACCCACCTGACATTTTCATTGCCGACATCAGCTGGTTATATGCACAGGACTTCATAAAAGATGTAGCTTCCAAAGGCATCAAGATGATCATCCTATCCACGTTTGCCGATCAGGGGAACGAGCGGATGGTGATGGAGTCCGGAGCACATGGCTACCTGATCAAAGACAGCACGGGAGATGAATTGATCGGAGCGATCCGCACCGTCATGACGGGAGAACATGTGTATTCTCCCAAGCTCGAAGAACCGGGTGAGGATTCAAGCGTACACCCCCTCCCGGTCAGGAAGGCCGGTCCCATCGCCTCTATCGTGAACAGATTCAAATCTTCTGCTGTCTGAGCCTCCCAATGGGAGGTTTTTTTCTTTTTCTGTAAGATGTTCATCAACGCGGGTTTCGGGTAAAATGGAAGGGTCCGCGCTTTTGTAAGGAGGAATGCACAGTGCCAACAATTAAAGAAGTAGCGAAGATGGCTGAGGTCTCGAGTGCAACGGTTTCACGCTTTTTAAATAGTTCAGGCTATGTAGGAGAAGAAGCAAGGAAGAGGATTCTGAAGGTGATTGAAGAGACAGGCTATGTTCCAAGTGAAAATGCAAAGTCCCTCAGAACGAAACAAACGAAAGTCATCGGTGTCATTCTGCCGAAAATCAGCACTGAAACGTCAAGCCGGCTTGTCCGCGGGCTGGATGAAGTCCTGGCTAAAGAGGGCTATCAAATCCTACTAGCCAACTCAGGCTTAAGTGCGGACAAGGAAATTGAACACCTGAGGCTCCTCAAGAGCCGCGATGTGGATGGAATCATCCTCTCAGCTACTACAAATGGAGACGTGCTGAAGTCTGAAATTCAGCGTCTGGATATACCGGTGGTCGTGGTGGGACAGGAAGTGGACGATACACCGAATGTCATCTTTGACGAATTCCAGGCAGCAAAGGACATGGTGAAGTACCTCATCGATCATGGTCATGAACGTATTGGATTCATCGGGGTTTCAGAAGAAGACCCGGCAGTCGGTGTGTTGAGGAAAAGGGGATACCTTCAGGCGATGCATGAAAAGAATCTTCCGATAGAAGAAAGCTGGATTGAGAAGGGGATCTTCGATGTGGAGTCTGGAGCGGTGGCCATGGAGCGGATGATGGAGGCTCCTGTACCTCCAACAGCAGTCTTTGCCGTGACGGATCGTTTGGCCATCGGCGCCATGAATTACGTGAAGTCAATAGGATTAAGGATTCCAGAAGATATTGCCTTTGCAGGAATCGGTGCTTCTGAGCTGTCCAGATACATCACACCTTCCCTTACGACAATGGACTATCAGAATAAGGAGTCCGGCAGGGTGGCAGCAGGATTGATCCTGGATGCCATCAAGAGAGGTGGAAGTTCTCAGGAAAAAAGACTGATAAATGTTCGACTTCTCCAAGGTGATAGTGTATAATCCGAATTAAGTAATCGGTTTCATTCTGCTGATGTGGGATCGATTACATCATTTTTATGATTTTGTGTAATCGATTTCACATTTGGTCTCATAAATTAAGTGTTTTTATTTTCAATGTTGTGTAATCGATTCCACAAATGAAAATGGAGGGGAGAATCACTATGTCAGAGAATCGAAAGATTGCAGAAGAAATCGTCAAAGCGGTCGGCGGGGATGAAAATATCCTCTCTGTAGCCCACTGTGCCACACGGCTTCGCATCATGGTGAAAGACAAGGAAGCGATTGATCAGGAAGCAGTGGAAGCAACGGATAAAGTGAAGGGAGCCTTTTTCAATTCAGGTCAATACCAGGTGATCTTCGGTACGGGTACGGTGAACAGGATCTATGAAGAAGTTATGAACCTTGGGATGAAGGGATCCACCAAGTCTGAGCAGTCCTCTGAAGTCGCGAAAAGCGGAAGTGCCTTCCAGCGGGCGATCAGGACATTCGGGGACGTCTTCGTTCCGATCATCCCTGCCCTTGTGGCGACTGGACTATTCATGGGACTACGAGGTCTGGTTCTTCAGGAACAAATCCTTGCCCTATTCGGTATGACGCCGGATGATATATCTCAAAACTTCATCTTGTTCACTGAAATCTTGACTGATACGGCATTCATCTTCCTGCCGGCTCTCGTGGCATGGTCCACGTTCCGCGTATTCGGAGGATCCCCGATCGTCGGATTGGTCCTCGGCCTCATGCTCGTGAGTCCGTCGCTTCCGAATGCATGGGGAGTAGCAGGTGGAGATGTTCATCCCATCGAATTTTTCGGCTTCATCCCGGTCGTAGGTTATCAGGGCTCCGTCCTTCCTGCCTTTATCGCAGGGATCCTCGGTGCGAAGCTTGAAAAGCAGATCCGGAAAAGGGTCCCGGAAGCATTGGATCTAATCATCACGCCATTCCTGACGTTACTGATCATGATCACCTTGGCCCTTTTTGCCATCGGTCCCATCTTCCACAGTTTAGAAAATGTCATCCTTGACGGAACGATTGCGGTTCTGGAATGGCCATTTGGAATTAGTGGACTGATCATCGGTGCCCTCAACCAGGTTATCGTCGTCACAGGGGTCCATCATATTTTCAATATGCTTGAAATCCAGCTGCTTGCGAATCTTGGAAGCAATCCGTACAATGCCATCATCACCTGTTCCATCGCTGCCCAGGGTGGTGCAGCTCTAGCCGTAGGTCTTAAAACCAAGTCGAAAAAGCTTAAAGCCCTTGCGCTCCCGTCATCATTTTCTGCCTTCCTTGGAATCACCGAACCCGCTATATTCGGTGTGAACCTAAGATACGGGAAACCGTTCATCATGGGTCTTGTCGGAGGAGGAGTAGGAGGGTTCATTGCATCCCTCATCGGCTTAAAGGGAACAGGCATGGCCATCACCGTCATCCCGGGTACGCTTCTGTACTTGAACGGCCAGATACTTTTATATATCTTGGTGAATGCCATTGCCATCGGAGTTGCATTTGCGCTTACGTGGATGTTCGGGTATTCGGATAAACTGAAAAACGACGTGGAGAAATAATGACAGCAAGGAGCTTTGCATATGAATGAAAATGAAAAAAGACTGCTCACAGCTGTAGAAGAACGAATGCAGTCGTTTCAACAGAAGGCAGAGGCTGATCCCTACCGATTAGCTTATCATCTCATGCCGCCCATCGGTCTACTGAATGATCCGAATGGACTGTCCTTTTTCAAGGGGCGCTATCACTTCTTCTATCAGTGGAATCCCCTTGAAGAAAGTCACGGAGCGAAATTCTGGGGTCATTATTCCTCAGAGGACCTCGCCACATGGAAGCATGAACCGATCGCCCTCGTGCCGAGTGAATGGTACGAGAGGAATGGCTGCTACTCCGGTTCGGCAGTCGTTTCGGAAGATAGTCTGTATCTATTCTATACAGGAAATGTGAAGAATGATGCAGGAGAAAGGGAAACATATCAGTGCCTCGCCGTCTCGGAAGACGGGGTGCATTTTGAGAAAAAGGGCCCGGTGATCAACCTGCCTGAAGGATTTACCGCCCATTTCAGGGATCCGAAGGTATGGAAAAGTGGAGCCTGCTGGCATTTGGTGATCGGTGCACAAACGTCGGAAGGTGCCGGTGCTGTCGTCTTGTATACGTCAGATGACCTTTATCACTGGAATTACAAGGGGATTATCGCGGGTGCTGGTAGGGATGGAGTAGGAGGCTATATGTGGGAATGCCCTGATCTGTTGGCGTTTGATGAAGGCGACGTCTTATTGATCTCGCCCCAAGGGATCGAACCCGAGGAAGATCGGTATCAGAATCTCTTTCAATCAGGCTATATGACGGGTTCGCTCGATGTTGACTCATCCCTATTCTCGCATGGTGACTTTTCAGAGCTTGATAAGGGCTTTGACTTCTATGCTCCGCAGACGATGACAGACGATGCGGGGAGGCGGATCCTTGTGGCCTGGATGGGCATGTCAGACTCTCAGGAGCCATTCCATCCTACACTTGAGTATCAATGGATCCACGCTTTAACGATTCCGAGGGAACTGGAGTTAAGGGATGGTGTTTTGTTCCAAAGACCAGTCAAGGAGCTGGAAAAGCTGAGGGCAGGTGCGTTCAGGATTTACTCAAAAGAACTCCTTGCCGAGGAAAAGTGGGATTTTGAAGGGCTGGGAGTTGAGAGTAAGGAACTCATCCTAGATATTTTGGAGGCAGACTCTTTCTCTATCCGACTTCGGAATGAAGCTGAAATCCACTACGATTGTCAGAAGGGAAGGGTTACGTTAACCCGGAGCCGTCTGGATGACGGATCTTTGGAGAGAAGGAGGGTGAACGTGAGCCGCCTCGAAAAGCTTCATCTCTTCCTGGACCACTCCTCACTGGAAGTTTTCTTAAATGACGGGGAGCATGTGTTCACCGCACGCTATTTTCCCGATGTATCGGACGACTCCATTATCTTTCATTCGAAAGGTAGCGCCGTATTATCGGTAGAGGCGTATTCCTTAAGGTCGAATCTGAACGTCCATTCCTGATAAGGAGTGGACGTTTTTGTGAGAAAAGGTTTAGTTAGCGAAAATATGGGGTAAAGGACATTCCGGGAAAAGAAAGACCGCACCGATGGATCGGTACGGTCTGCATTGCTTCTTATAAGAAAAGGTCAATTACATAATAAATGAGGGCTGCCAGCGTAGCAGAGATCGGAAGGGTAATGACCCAGGTGATGAGCATACGTTGTGCCGTACCCCATTTGACTCCTCTCAATCGGTGGGCAGAACCAACACCAAGGATAGAGGAGGAGATGACGTGTGTCGTACTGACAGGAAGGTGGATCGCTGTCGCACCGAAGATGACAGCCGCGCCAGTAAGGTCTGCTGCCACTCCATTGACCGGACGGATCTTCATGATACCGGCACCGACGGTTTTGATGATCTTCCAGCCACCGATGGAGGTCCCGAGACCCATGGCCGTTGCACAGGCAAGCTGTACCCATGTTTGGATGTCGTCGGAGGTTTGATAATTATTGACGATCAGGGCCATGGTGATGATCCCCATCGCTTTCTGCGCATCATTGGTACCGTGCGTAAACGATTGGAGGGCAGCCGTAGCAATTTGGATGCTTCGGAAGTTCCGGTTCGTTTTGGCAAGGTTCCGGTTTTTAAATACAACTTTGAAGATGCTATATATGATGAAACCTACCACGAATGCAAGGATTGGCGAGAGAATGAGGGCTTCGACGATTTTGATGAAGCCTGAATAATTCAATGACGATAATCCTGCTGCAGCAATCGCAGCACCTGCGATGGAACCAATCAGGGCATGTGATGAGCTACTTGGAATCCCGAAATACCATGTTACAAGGTTCCAGATGATCGCTGCAATCAATGCAGCCAGGATGACAATTGACCCGTTTTCAAGAGCAAATGGGTCAACGATGTCCTTTGTGATCGTTTTGGCCACACCTGTGAAGGTCATGGCGCCGATAAAGTTCATGCTAGCCGCCATGATGATGGCGTGTCTTGGCTTCAATGCCTTGGTTGATACCGAAGTAGCAATCGCATTCGCTGTATCATGGAATCCATTGATGAAATCGAATGCAAGGGCAAAGAAGACGATCAAGAGGGTCAGAATTAATACTGTATCCATATTGAACTAAGCTCCTTACGCATTTTTCATGATAATGGTTTCGAATGTGTTTGCTACGTTCTGACAATAGTCCGCTACAAGTTCAAGCTCTTCGTAAATTTCTTTGTATTGAATGATGCGGATCGGATCTTTCTCTGTATTGAACAGATGCTTGATCGACTGGCGAAGGATTCCGTCACATTTAGATTCTAGGTCTTTGATCTTGATGGCAGATTCCCGGACCTTGATCCATTTTTTTGTTGAAAGGAGCTCGACGGCTTCTTCAATTTCATTTGAACATTGACGGATGGCTTCCACGAATTGAAGCATGAACTCATCTGCCTGCGTGATTGAGTACATTTCAAACATGGCCGCAGTGTGCTCCAG
Source organism: uncultured Bacillaceae bacterium (assembly GCA_963762295.1). Classification (GTDB taxonomy): domain Bacteria; phylum Bacillota; class Bacilli; order Bacillales; family Bacillaceae_B; genus Rossellomorea. The sequence goes on along the minus strand of CAVXKK010000005.1, from coordinate 544,482 downwards.
ACCATCCAGTACATCATCCATGCTCATGGACAGGGCAAGGATATCTTCACGTTCGATCGGCGTGATGAACACTTTATTCAGGTCGAGGATGACTTCATGCACATAGTTATCGCCCTTTGTTTCATAATCCTTCATAGTTGTAGAGAATTCTTTCAGGTCACTGACATTATTCAATTTATAATCAGCGAAATAATGAGCACTCTCTTTCAGATTTTCTGCGATGTTGCTCAAAATCGTACCGAATTTATCCTTCTTTTTGAAAACCATATATTTTCAAACCTCCAACATTTCGAATATGGAATTAATAAACCTTCATAATGATATCGCAAATTGTCGAAAATATGTAGAATTTTGATCGAAAATTTACATTAACTTAACATAAGAACGGTTTCTTTTTTAATAGTATCTTCGAACACAGGTATTTCATCCTGTTTCGACAACGAAAAAAAGGCCGATTTTCCTAGTCCGGCCCCGTCATTCTTATTTCTTTTCTTCCGTTTTCTCATCCTCCATGATCCCCTGGGTCGCCTTTTTGAATTCCTTCAACGTTACCCCTACCGCTTTCCCCAGCTCAGGCAGCTTGCTTGGACCAAAAAACAATAAACCCACAAATACAATCAATGCAATTTCTCCAAATCCAAGATTCATACTCAGACCTCTTTCCTTCATGTAAATGAGTGGCATTGCTTCTTATATCGTCCTTCTTTTTTAGTGGAAATCAAGAGGGGACTCCTGTTTTTTCAGTAAATTACACAGGAAATTGGAATAATATTCTGAATAAGGGGTAAGAGGATATTAGTTCCAAAATGAAAACTAGCAAAAAAGTAGCAGGGAGTATTCAAAAAACAATCCGAATTTCCTATATAAGACAAAAATGGTTTTTGTAATAATGAGGAAGGAAAATAGTAGGAACAGGAATACGTACATAAAATGCCAAGGGAGGAGTGTCAACATGGAGATCAAAGTAGAATATTCAAGTGTGGAGTCCCAAATATCAAATGTAAAGGGATCCCTTCAAGGTCTTAAGGCAAAAAGCGAGGGTTCAATAGAGGGGAACGTCCTCGATACAGCCGATAAGTTGAATGAACTTGCCTCAAAGCTCGATACCATCCTCGCTTCCTATAAAGGTGTGTTGGAAAAAAATCTAGAAAGCACAAAGCAAGCCGTAGAATCCATGCGGGAAGCCGATGCTACCATCGCCGGCGGGATGCAACGCAAATAACATATGAATGTGAGAGATGAGAGATGAAAACATTAAAAGTCCAATCACTTCAGGAAGGGATTTCCCGAAGCAAGTCCATGCTTGATGCCCTTGATGGAGAAATCCAATCTCTTAAACAATCGATTACCTCCTTTTCTGGAATGGAAGAAGCACTGAAAGGAAAGGGTGGGAGCGCCATCCGCTCTTTTTATGACGAATGCCATGTGCCCCTTCTTGATTTTATTGTGAAATTCAGCAGTGAATACAAATCCACCCTCGAAAAGATCAAAAGTGAACTAAGCACCCTCGAACCAAGCTCAGACGGCTATATCCACCAACCCTTTCTTGACCAGGAACTCAATCAGAGCTTAGACCGCATCAAGCAACATACGGAAAGCCTCGTTGCAGACGCCAACAGTACGATCAGCTCCATTTCTGATATCGTTTCCATCTCCAGCATCCAAGATTCTTCCTTCACTCAAGGCGTCCAAAGCGCCAAAACGGAATTGACTGAAACCGTCGACAAGCTGACGGAATTCGACTCCAGCCAGTCGAAGGCACTCTCCACTGTTGAAGAAGACCTCGTCATGATGGAGAACTGGATCTCTGATATTGAGGGATTGATGCAAGATGGGAAGGTGAACGTGAATTTCCCGACTACCGTTTGGAAGGAATATGCGGAGCTGAACCCATTAACGAATAAATTAAACGGGACGACTCCTAATATAGAAGAACTCGAAATCAAAGATGATAAGGAAAAAACCGGGGATGTGAGTGGAGGTGCGAATTCCATCCTGCTTACAGCGAAGAAGAACCTGGATCAATTCGATCAGTTGAAGTCCAGGGGAACCCTGTCGTTCACAAGCTTGAGGACCTTCTATGCGGCAAGGAAAAATGGTCTCAAGACGTATAAAGTATGGGATCCTAAGAAAGGTCAATACGGCTACCGCATAACCGCTACGCCGCAGGCCCTTCGGAAGCTTGGCGTAGAACCGGACTCCCGCGCGTTTAAAGAATTGATGCACGGTGTACCGAAAGGTGGTAAGAAGCTTTCTCCAAAGCATAAGGAGATTGCTAAAAACAATACGGTCACCCTTAAATACGCGACACAAAAGAAAGGCCAGACAGGCTGGTCACCGGTAGGCGAGAAAGTCCTCGAGAAAAATCCACATTTTAAGAATTGGAACAACAATGAGCTGACTGCCAAAGACAAATTCAAGACCATCGGTAAAGCTACAGCAAAAGGTGTCAAAGACTCATACAAGGACATCGTCGACATCAAAGGCATTGCGAAGCCCCTTCAAGAGAGCGGTCCTGTCAAAGGTGTACTAAAAAGCAGCTTGAAAGGCCTTGCGCCGATCTCTGCGGGACTGTCATTCTATGAAAACCACACAAATGCAAAAGCAGAAGGATTAACCGGTGCAGAAGCAACGAAGCGCGCAACAGTGGATACGGCCATTGACGTCGGGGTCTCAAGCGGTGTACAGACGGCCTTCACTGCAGCCGGTACGGCTCTTATCCCTATTCCAGGTGTCGGTACCCTAGTCGGGATGGGCGCAGGAATCGCCGTCAATACCCTCCTGAACCATAAATTCGGGAAAGATAAGGACGGCAAAGGGAAATCCGCTATGGACGTAGTGAAAGGCTGGTTCAGATAGCCGACATGTCGTTTAGAACAAAAGGAGCGTACCGCTTATGTTAAGAGACTTACCTGAAAGTCATTTTTATGTATTGAAAGGACCATTCGAGAGTGGGCGGCAAAGTCCTGCTGCCCTAACACCCAGCCTGATCGTTTCGGTGTTCATCAGTTGGCTCCTTTACTTTTTAATCTACACCCTGATGGGAGATTCCTCCGCTTTCCCGGCAATCGAACTGGTGAAGGATGCGCACTTCTATATCACCATCCTGCTTTCCATCCTGTGCCTGATGGCAAGTGTTCCTTCATTCTTCAAGAAGTATCAGAAGGCACAATACGCCATTAGCATCTTCGCTATCCAATTTCTCTTCGGTATCTGTATGTATTTGATATCCATGATGTTTATCGGAACACAACAGGGCGTGACCGAGGGGAATATGACGACGCTGCTTCTACTCACTCTCGGGGTCGGGATTCTTCTTATTGCCGTTACCGTCATCCGATTCCTCCGGCTGTTGAAAAACGGAGAATATACGTACGGATCGGCTAAGTGGAAAAGCCGGATGAATCTGGAGTTGAAATCAAATGTACCCCTCGCCATCGTCATCGGCGTGAGCATTGTGCTGATCCTTCAATATATCATCCGGAATTTCAATGCTGATTCCCTCGAATTCTATATCATCGCGCTCATGCCACTTGCGCTATTTTATATGATGCTCTTCATTCTGCCGGAACAATTGGTACTTCTTTATTGTAAGAGGAGATTCAACAGCTTTAACTTTGAAGCCGATGGCAAGACCTTGAAGCGTGATACGGCAAAGGGTGAAGCCCAATTTATACCCAATGCACCAACAACTATATTGGAAAAGAAAGTTTCTCCACACGAAAAGAAGAACAGCTGGTTTCAATGAAAATAAAAAACAAATGATGAAAGGGAGTAGGTCATGGCTATCGAAAAGAAATCCTTACAATTTGATCATGTATTAGTGTATAAGATGGAAGGCAAAATGGAGGACTGGCAGGAAGGCTTTGCTGTCATGGAGGAAGCAGAACTGGAACAGGTAGTATACAGGAACGGCCCGGTCATCTTTACATATAAAGCGAAGGGAGAAAGCGGTACCTTTACGTACTATATGCCGGTGAATGACGAAGTCGAGCTTGCCGAGGATTCTGACATTCAATATGAACGCAGGCTGGACCTAAAAGATGCCCTCGTCTTAAGGCAGGCACAGGAAATTCAGGATTTCTCAACGGCCTTTGAACAAGTGAAAACGTATGGAGAAGTGAACGGAATCCCCCTCACAGATCAATTCTACTGTGTCCTCCTAGAGGTATACGGTGATATCATTATCGATCTCTATGTGCCGAGGAGTGTGCCTCATGCTATTCACTGATCACACCCTGACGTATAAGAATGTAGCCTCTAAGCTTTACCGATTCGTACCCGAAGAATTGGAAATGGCCTTTGAAGACTTTGCGGGCATCCTGGAAAACAACGGATACAACCCAACAGGCGATCTGTTCTTCTGCATCATGAGCAACCCTTTAGAAGACGAAATCATGACAGCCGAAATCTTTCTCCCGATCGAAGAAGACCGCATAGATTTACCTGAGAGTGAGAACGTCCACTTCAGAAGCTACTTCTACTTGAAGGATATGGTCATGTCCCGCGTGATGGAGAACTTTGATGAATTCTCCCAATACAAGTTCTGGGAAATCGTTGAATACATCGAACGAAGCAACCAAACCCAATCGACACCGATGTTTGTCGTCTACAAGCAGTCGCCATCAGGCAAAACCTATGTGGAGATGAGCGCGGGGGCTGAGTGAAATAATAACCTCTGACGGGTTGTCAGGGGTTATTATTGCTAGTGCATCTTAGCATCTGCATTATAGAATACACTGTAAGGGAGAAGATTACATGAAGACTTTGAAGGTACAAACACTTCAAGATGGAATCTCCCGTAATACAACGATGTTAGACACCCTTGATGGAGAGATCCAATCATTAAAGACATCCATATCAACATTCGCAGGATTGGAAGAGGCACTAAAAGGAAAGGGCGGAAGTGCGATCCGTTCTTTTTATGAAGACTGCCATATTCCACTGTTAGAGTTTATTACTAAATTCAGCAACGATTACAAATCTGTTCTTGAGCAAGTGAAGAGTGAATTAAACACGCTTGAGTCAAGTGATGATGGCTACATCCATCAGCCTTTCCTAGACCATGAGCTCGAACAGAGCCTTAATAGAATCAAGCAACATACCGAGAGTCTTGTCTCAGATGCCAATAGTACAATTAGTTCTATTAGTGACATTGTATCTGTAATAGCAATTCAAGATTCTACATTTATCCAAGGTATCCAAAGTGCCAAATCAGAAATCACAGAAACCATAGATAAGCTTTCCCATTTTGACTCTTCACAATCAAAATCTCTATCGTCAGCCGAGGAAGACTTGGCAATGATGGAAAATTGGATTAAAGATATTGAAGGATTAATGGAGGATGGGAAAGTGGATGTGGACTTTCCTGCAAAAGAGTGGAAGGAATACTCAGGATTGACTCCGTTGGGGATGAAGCTGAATGGTACGAGTCCTGAGGATCTAAAGTTAGTATCTGATAAGAATAGAGATAGTGCCCAAGTACATGCAAATGCTGAAAATAAACTTGCTGAAATAATTGTAAAAAAGTTATCTGACGGAAAAGCGTTTTTCAATAGTGCAGAACAGGGTTTTAGGATTTACAATGCGAAAAAGGCAAACGGATTATCGATTGAAAAAATCAAAAACAAAAGTACGGGTAAAGTAGAATACAGAGTTCTTGTTACAAAGAAAGGATTAGAAGCTCTAGGTGTAGAACCAGATTCCAAAGCAGTTAGAGATTTCAATAAAGGATTACCTAAAAATGGTAAAAAACCTAATGATAAACAGCTTCGGAAAGCCTCCACAAATAAGACGAGTTTAAAGTTTGCTGCATTTGCTTCAAGTGATCCTAAGAAAAATGGCTGGTCTGCTCTTGGGAAAAAAGTTACCGAGTTAACCCCTGAATTAGCTTATTGGAATGACAAGAATGGTATTTTAGATAAAGCTAAAAAAGTTGGAACTTCTACGGTTAAAGGAATAGGTGATTCTCTTAAGGATGCAGTCAATTTGAAGGCTATAAAAGATAGTGGGGTTCTTAAGGGAGGGATGAAAAGCTTAGGACCGATATCCGCTGGTCTATCCTTCCATAGCAATTATCAAGACGCCGTAAAAGATGGGGAAGATGGCGGTGATGCGGTAAAAAGGGCTGTTAAAGATACAGTAATTGATACAGCTGTTAGTGGAGGGATTCAGGCAGGATTGACTACATTGGGAACAGTTGCAATCCCCATACCCGGGGTCGGTACTGCCATAGGTGCTGGAGCAGGAATATTTGTTAATACACTTCTAAATAGAAAATCTAAAAAGACTGGGAAATCTCCAATGGATAAGATAAAAGGATGGTTTAGATGAGTATAGAAATTTGGGGTGAGAATGTTGATTAAGAAATTGAAATCTCATGATTATGCTGTATTAAGAAAGCCTTTTGAATCTGGAAGACAAAGTCCGAGTAATTTAGCGGGTATACTTATAGTAGGGATTCCATTTTTATGGTTATTCTATTACTTAACCTATTCTGTTGCTGCTGAAATGACAATATTTCCTAACGTTGAAAGAATAAAAAGCATTCAATTTAATACTACATTAATAGTTTCTATTTTGTGTTTAATATTTGCAATACCAATAGTGTATAAAAAATTAGGATGGGTTCAATATGTAATAAATACAATTTTTTCACAACTGATCTTTTGCGTAAGTCCATTTATTATCGCCTTGTTTATATTAGGGCAGCAAGAGAATGCAAGTCGTGAGTCACTGTTAAACTTCACGTATATAGCTCTAGCAATTGGTTTTTCAATTTTTATAGTAACTTGTATTCGGTTTAATCTACTTTTAAGAAAAGGTGCATATAGGGAGGGCAGCAGCAAAGATAAATTAAGAAATAAGTTTGAAAAATCATCATACCTGCCTATAGTTATTGTAGCCTCAACGGGATTAGTTTTACTATTGCAATATGCCATAAGAACGATACCTACTGATTCTATTGAAGATTTCACTCTAATCTATTTACCTTTAATTATTTCATATATGATGGTTTTTGTGTTGCCAGAACAGCTCGTGTTGATTTACTGTAAGTTACGATTTAAAGCATTTAATTTTAACTCCCGTGGATACTTATACGATTTAGAAAAAACAGATTTAAATCATTGATAAGATAATAGGATCCAAAAAGGGTAAAGTGGTGCTTGCAAAGGAATACATCGTGTAAATACAACTTTGAAATTAAGGTGTTTTATACTAAGTGTGGAATTGTTTCCGTATAATGAAGGGATTTAATGAAATGGCTTAATCTTAATGAAAAAGACTTTGAAGTATTGAAAAATTCACTAGCTAACAGACAATCTCCAAAAGGGTTGTCTTCAGCTCTTCTTTTTAGTATTCCATTACTATGGTTGATGTACTACATCGTATTTCACGTAGCGGGGGAAGCCACTATATTTCCTTACATTGAAAGAATGAGAGAAGGGGCGTTTTGGTTCATCAGTATTTTGAGCATAACGCTCTTCTTGTTCTCGTTTAAGCTAATCTACAACAGATTTCAGAAAACTCAATATGCTCTCTCAATTGTGTTCTCCCAATTACTCTTTGGAGTTTCACCATATATGGTAGTAATATTTTTAATGGGTGAGCAAAATAATATCACCCAAGAATCATTACTCGTCTTTACATATCTTACATTAATTTTTGGATTATTGATTTTTGTTATTTCAATAATAAGATTAATAGTTTTAGTAAGGAAAGGGTCCTATAGAGGGGGTACAAAAAAAGATCACGCAAGAGCTAAAATGGAAAGAACCTCTTATATATGGGGTGCTGTTATGACAGGACTTTCTATTTTATATACTTTGCAATATTTGATTAGGAATTCAGGTGGGTTTGGCGTCCTTTTGGAAGATGGTTTGATACTGTTGTTAGGTTTAGTTCTTTACTATGTCATGTTATTTATCTTACCTGAACAATTAGTAATTTTATATTGCAAGTATAGGTATAAGAGTTTTAATTTTAGCACTACGACTGGACGATTATATTCGTTCAATGGATAGTGAGCATAATATTACAAATTCAATTACAAAAGTGCTACTCTACGCACAAAATTTTTAAAGGGATTAAAGGAGATTCGATCATCCTTTTACTTACATTTTTAAATAACTTGCATTTAATTAAAACTTCTTCTCGTTGGGAGTGGGCTAGCAATTTGCATAAAAGAATCTTTCATTCAAGACTAGTTGAGGAAGACTTTGAGCTAATCAGAGAATCTGCAGTTAATAGTCAAACTCCGAATGTTTTAGGAGGAATTTTACCCTGTGTTCTGCCGTTAATATGGTTTATGTATTTTTTGGTGTTCGTTGTTGCAGGAGATGTTACAGGAGACATTACGCTCTATCCGTTTTTTTTGCTAATTATGAAGATTTGTTCCGTGCTACTAACTGGACTTTCATTGTTAATTATCATTTTCTCCATAAAGTCAGTTTATATAAGGTTTCAAAAGATGCAATACCTTATCAGTATTTTTGCAACACACTTTATATTTGGATTGAGTCCATACTTGATGGCCCTTTTTCGATTGGGGAAATCAAACAATACCACAGAGGCATTACTTATGAAAATAACAGTGGTATCTTTGTCTTCAGGGATTGTGATCTTCATTGCGACGTGGATATGTATTTATGTTCTACTACATAATGGGCAATTTCGTAAAGAAACGAAGAGAGGTTTACAAAAAGGTTCACTCTTTAAATTCATAAACTTTGTAGTAGTGATTATTCTTATAGCTACTGTCGGGTTTACAATGCAGATGATTTTCAGGATTATAGCATCTTTGGAACTGAATGAAATTATAGTAATTATATTAGGGTTTATACTCTTTAATGTAATGAGTTATGTTCTCTCTATCCAATTATTTGTGCTATACTGCAAAATTCGATTTATAAGCTTTAATTATCAAAGTAATGGAAGATTTTTGATCAGGAGTCAAGATGTGTAGCATTTATTAACCACTCAACAGTATTGTGAGTGGTTTTTTCATTCCCCCCCTTTACCTTCACGCAACGTCAACGTGTACAGTAGACCTAGGAGGTGCCACATGGAATACACAATAAAGAAGCTGAGTGACTTGGCGGGAGTCAGTACGCGGACACTGAGGTACTACGATGAAATCGGATTGCTCTCACCGTCCAGGATCAATTCATCCGGCTACCGGATCTACGGGCGTGTGGAGGTCGACCGCCTTCAGCAGATCATGTTTTATCGGGAATTGGGTATGGAGCTTGAAGGGATCAAGCTTATATTGGATGATCCAGACTTTGATTCAGTAGGGGCACTGAAAGAACATCGGAGCAGGCTTGTCGAGAAAAAGGAACGGTTACTGATGTTGATCCGCAATGTCGATCAGACGTTGGAAGATAAGGGAGGAGGAACCACAATGAGTGACCGAGAGAAGTTTGAAGGGTTCAAGAAAAAGCTCGTGGACGCAAACGAGAGGGAATATGGGAAAGAGATCCGCGAGAAATATGGAGACGAATCGATAGATGCATCGAATCAGCAGCTCCTAAGCATGGACAAAGAAACATATGAAGAAACCAAGCATATGGAAGAACAAATGATAGCCTTGCTGAAAATAGCGCATAAGACAGGTGATGCAACTGGAGAGGAGGCACAGGAGGCCGCACGGCTCCACAAAAAATGGATCACCCACCAGTGGGGCCGATATAGTAAGGAAGCTCATAAAGGCCTTGTACAGATGTATGTGGACGATGAGCGTTTCAGGTCTTACTACGATAAACACCAGAATGGTATGGCCGAATTCCTTCGCGATACAGTGAGTCATTACTTGAAGAATGAGGGGAAGTAAAACAACAATTTATAATGAATAAGAAAAAAATCCGAAACCCCATTGCTATATCTCCCACTATCTGTTATTATTAAGTTAATTATTTTTGTTCGGTATATAGGGAGGGAGCAATCCTTCCACCTGAATTGAGCAATAATAGTAATAATTGTGGATCACAATCCACGCAGGAGGAAATAACATGCAAGAAGGTACAGTAAAATGGTTTAACGCAGAAAAAGGTTTCGGTTTCATCGAAGTTGACGGTGGAGAAGATGTATTCGTACATTTCTCAGCTATCCAAGGCGACGGCTTCAAAACACTTGACGAAGGTCAAAAAGTGACTTTCGAAGTTGAAGAAGGCCAACGTGGACTTCAAGCTGCTAACGTTGAAAAAGCATAATTTCTGCTTTTCATGAAAAGACCCCCGGTTTCGGGGGTCTTTTTTTTGTTTTATATCAGCGGACCGTGCATCCTCCTCATGGCAGGGGATTTTCGACAGCAAATTTCCCCGGAAATATACAGAGATGGAGAAAAGATTGTATGTGACAGTTAGATGAACATACTTCTTTCCTGATCGTTATTGCGATATAATAGCTAAATTGACCAAATGATGCCTGTTCACGACAAAAATGGGTATAGTAAACGGTAATACAAGATACGACAGAAAGGTAGTAAGAAAATATGAAAAAGAGCTGGAATATATTTTCGCGGGACGGAAGAAATCTATTTACGAACTATGTAGCCCTCATCGTAATTGGTGGGTTGATGATCCTCCCGTCTCTCTATGCATGGTTTAACATTGAAGCATCATGGGATCCGTACGGAAAGACCGACCAGCTGCCTGTAGCGGTCGTCAATGAAGATGAGGGAGCGACGATCAGGGACGAATCGATTGATGTCGGTGGAGACCTCGTCAAGGAATTGAAGAAAAACGACGATATGGACTGGCACTTTGTTAATCGTGAGAAAGCCATGGACAAAGTAGAATACGGTGATTATTTTGCTGTCATCGTGATTCCGAAGGATTTCTCTCAAAAGCTGTCAACCGTCATTGAAGATAAGCCAGAGAAAGCGAAACTTGAGTATTATGTGAATGAAAAAATCAACGCCATCGCCCCTAAGATCACAGAAAAGGGTGCCGGGGCCATTGTTGATAAAATTACGAGTTCCTTTATTTCAACGGTGAATGAAACGATTTTTGATATGTTCAATGAGCTTGGACTGGAAATCGAAGGCGATCTTCCTGATATCAAGAATTTTGAGAACTATGTGTTTGAAGCAGAAGAAAGACTTCCTGACATCGGGAAGACCTTGAATGATTCACTTTCTGATGCTGAAAAGGCCCAGGGAATGATTGATGATGCCCAAAGCATGATCCCGGAAGCAAGCCGGGTGACCAATGAAGGGCTAGAAACCATCGATAACACAACAGCCTTCCTCGATAAGGCCGAAAAACGATTGGATGAAATTGCTCCCCAGGTACAAAAGGACCTTGAGCAAGCTCAAAGCACATCGAAGAAAATCAATGATTTCCTTCAAAGCGTGCAGACATCCGACATCGACCTGAGTCAAGGAGACACCATTTCGAATGATGTCCAAAAACAAGTGGATTCGACCATTCAGAACATTGAAGCTATTGAGTCGAGCCTCCAGCAAGTAAAAGAGCAGAACCCTCCACCACAAGAAGGGGAGGAGAATCAAAATGAAGAGTCCCAGCAAAACCAGGAGCAGATTGATCAGGCTCTTGAACAGTTGGGTCAAGTAAAGAAACAACTTCAACAAGTTCAATCAGATGGGGAAAAGATCAACGAATTCCTCTCGGGCAAACAACAGGAAGTGGATGACGTCATCAACGGCATCCAGGAGCGCTCTGCTGAGACAAGTGCCAACATTGATGCGTTCGTGAAAGAATACAACAATAACATCGAACCGACTGTACGCTCAGAAGTGGCAAGCGCCAAAAAGACGCTGAGCGATGCCCGTTCCATTTTGGTGGATATCCAATCTACTATTCCTGAAGTTGAAAAAATACTCTCCAGCACCGAAGGGAATCTTTCAGACGGAGAGAAAACATTGAAAGATGTGTTGGGTGAATACCCGTATGTGAACACAAAAGTGAACGAGCTCGCAGACCGGATCAGAGAAATCCAGGGAGAGACAGACATCAATGAAATCATCAAGCTCCTTAAAAATGATCCGAAACTGGAGAAAAGTTTCTTTGAAGAACCGGTTAAGATGAACAAAAACAGCCTGTACCCGATACAAAACTACGGTACAGCCATGACGCCATTCTATACGGTCCTTGCTATTTGGGTAGGAGGTCTTCTTCTTATCTCCCTTCTTGCAACCGACGTGATGGAAGGCATTCCTGACCTCAAAGAAAGGCACATCTACTTTGGTAAGCTGATGACCTTCCTGTCAATCGGGTTCATCCAGACGATCATCGTCACCCTGGGGGATATCTTCCTTCTTGGGGTAGACATCTCGTCACCAGGTTGGTTCGTCTTATTCGGCCTATTGATCAGTGCAGTGTTCATCACAATTGTTTACACGTTTGTATCCGTGTTCGGAAACGTCGGTAAAGCACTTGCCATCGTTCTACTTGTCCTGCAAATCGCAGGATCCGGTGGTACGTATCCGACCGCATTGCTGCCTGAGTTCTTCCAGATGATCCACCCATTCCTGCCGTTCTCCTATGCGATCGACCTCATGAGAGAAGCGGTAGGCGGAATCGTCTGGGAGCGTGTCACAAAGGATATCATGTTCCTAGTCCTATTCTGGGCCATTGCGATCTTCCTAGGCACGTTCTTGAAACAACCACTGAGCAAACGAACCAAAGCCTTTATGAAAAAATCGAAGGAATCCGGTTTGTTCCATTAATGCAAACAGCCGTAACGAGAAATCGTTGCGGCTGTTTTTTTATTTGTGCCTGGCACCGAATGCAATGCTGGTGCCAGGCACAAAAAGGGGAAAAGGTGCCAGGCACAAAAAGGGGAAAAGGTGCCAGGCACAAAAAGGGGAAAAGGTGCCAGGCACAAAAAGGGGAAAAGGTGCCAGGCACAAAAAGGGGAAAAGGTGCCAGGCACAAAAAGGGGAAAAGGTGCCAGGCACAAAAAAGAGAAGCGGCCATAAGACCAACTTCTCTTTCGTTCTTAGATGATGCTTCACGCACCGGCCCAGACATCTTTGCCGTAGCGCCCTTCTTTTTCGAGGGTTTGAAGCCAGTCGAGGGCTTCTTGCTGGGTGGTGTTGTAAAGCGTTTGGTAATTCTGTTGCAGGGTGGTTTCTACATCCGGTGCCATTTTGCTTCCGTCTCCGCAGATGTAGAGGTGGCCGTCTTCCTTCAGGAGCGGGAGGATGACATCGGCATTTTCAGCCAGTGCATGCTGAACGTAGCGCTTGTCTTCGCCCGGACAGCGGGAGAAGGCGGTGTGAAGGGTGACGAGACCTTCTGTTTCGGCCGCTCGTAGTTCGTCTTCGTAGAGGAAGTCATGCTGCGGGTTTCGGCATCCGAAGTAAAGATGGGCCTGACCCAATGTTTGGCCTTGTTCCTTAAGATGACGTCTTTCCTGGATGAAGCCTCGGAATGGAGCAATTCCGGTTCCTGGTCCGACCATGACAACCGGTGCTTCGCTTCGTTCAGGAAGCTGGAAGTTGGATTGCGGTGTGTGGATGAAGCAGGCGATCTTATCCCCGGTGCTTCGGCCGGCAAGGTAGTTGGAGGCGATTCCGGCATATTCGCCTTTTCCGCTCCAGGATGCTCCGCGGACGATGCTCACGGTGAGACTTGCTTTTCCTTCATGATGGGAAGGAGAACTTGAAATCGAATAGTATCTCGGTTTAAGCGCCGGCAGTAGTGATAAGAATTGCCCGAATGGTATTTCGCATGCCATGTATGATTCTACAAGATCGAGCATGGTCAAGCGCTTCGTCAATACTTCGTTCTTGTAGGTGGTATCTTCGAGCAGGGCCTCCAGTTCAACGACGTGTGGAGGACAGACCGTCGTGGCTGCAAGGGCACGGATTTGTGCGCGTGTTGCAGGCTCCTGCATCTCGACGTGATTGGCAAGGAGCTCGGATATTTTCACCGGCATGCCTGAAGGAAGATGGGAAGTCGTGCTGCTTCCGCTGTTCAGTTGAACATAATCATCACCGTTCAGGGCGAAGCGTTCAAGTACGCGTTCAATCAGTGCAGGTGGATTTTCAGGCAGCACGCCGATATGATCTCCTTCACGATAGCTGACTCCTGCTGGCAGGGACACTTCGATGTGACGTGTGCTCCGTCCGCTGTCTTCATGAAGCAATTCCCGGTTGTCACTGACCACTGCTGTGAATGCGTGATGTTCACGGGCGACAGGGGTATGGCTGACGTGACTCACATACTCAAGTGCGACTCCGGTATCTGTATTCTGATCTCCCGGGAGTTCAAGGTCGAAAGCGTCTGCGAGGGCAGGCCACAGATCCTCTTTCCACGCATCATACTGGCCTTCGAAATCATCGCTCGCATCGCCAAAGCCTGGGCTTGTCAGCCTGATGCCTCCGCCTTCCGCGAGTTTTTCATCGATGAAGAAGGGGATACGTTGATACGTATTGGCCCAGTTTTTGTCCCCGCATCCGAACACGGAATAGTGGACCTGTTCTGTGGCAGGGGAGGTTTCGAGCCAAGATACGAATGCATCTGCATTATCAGGGGCATTCCCGTTATAGGATGCAGAGGCGATGAGCACGGCACCTTGGTCCGGCAGGCTGTTGCTATATTCATTCAGTGGGGCTGTTTCTACCTCGAAGCCGAGTCGTCTACCTTTCTCGGCAAGCTCCCTGGCAATCCCTTCTGCCGTTCCCATATTGGAACCATACAGCACAAGAAGGGGGGTTCCGTGTGAGTCAATGACCCCGGTGTCATCTTCTTTCTGTTCTTCTTCAGGGGTGCTTGTTGCCACTGAAAGGGGAACGGATCCTTCTCTTGGTTTTACTTGCATGGTCAGACCATCAGGTTTCAGGGTCAATGCTTCCTTTATAGACAGTACGTAGTCTTCGTCCTCGATGAAATCGAAGTGTTGGATTACCATGGCCAGTACCAATACGGCTTCATGCATGGCGAATTGTTGTCCGATGCAGGCGCGTTGTCCATTCCCAAACGGTTTGAATGCATGATGAGGAACATCGGCCGGATTTTCAAATCGTTCCGGTACAAAAGATTCGACGTCGTCTCCCCAGACAGAAGCATCGCGGTGAAGCTGTGGTGATAGGATGGTGAACTCATCACCTGCAGACACGGCGTAACCTCCAGGGAGGGAGGTGTCTTCTTTGGCGTAAAGTGTGAATGCTGGTGCTGTCGGCCATAGTCGCAATGATTCATTCAGGATCATTTTCACGTATTTGAGCTGCTTGACCTGTTTGTAATCGGGGATGTCTCCGCCTGTGACGCGATCGACTTCGTCCTGGGCTTTCTTGAGGACTTCCGGGTGCTTCATAAGATAGTACAGGGTGAAAGAAAGCAGGCCGCTCGTTGTTTCGTGGCCGGCAATCAGGAACGTGATGATCTGGAAGCGGATGTTCTCATCGCTCAGAGCTTCTCCCGTTTCCGGATCGACTCCTTTCAGCATATGGGATAGAAGATCATCTTCTCCTTGATCGCCGTTTTGTTTCCGCTCGGCGATTAAACTGTCAACGATGGAGAACATATACTGGATATCTTCCTTGAACTGACGTTTATTCTTGATCATGAGTTTATCCTGGATGCCGAGGCGCTGGTTCTGATTCATGGCTTCATCGAGTGCACGGACCATGGAGTCGACGAATGGATGGGAATCCTCCCGGTAGAAGCTGTTGAAGCGGAAGTTGAAGCCGCATAGTCCAATCGTGTCCAGGGTGAGGCGAGTCATATCTTCAGGGATATCGACGGCTTCCCCCGGATTCAATCGTGCCCATTTTTGGATAAGCTGGGTGGCAATGTCGACCATTTTTGCGTGGTACCCTTTCATCGCCTGCTGGCTGAAGCTCGGGAGGAGGATGTTATGGGCTTTCCTCCAGTTGGTCTCCGTTGTTTCACTGGTGAAGAGGCCATCACCGCCAAAAGCCCGGACCTTTTGGAGGGCAGGTCCAACTTTCTTATCAAATAGTCTTTCGTTGCAGATGGCTTTGACGAATTCAGCACCGGATACGAATGTGCTTTTATGTCCTGGGAACTGGAACTGATAGATCGGTCCGAGCTCCTGAGAAAGTTTGATAAAGGATTGGACCGGCTTTTCCCGGTCGATGAGCGGTAGGCTGCCGAGCGGTCCATAGGTTCGTGCGAAAGGGTAACTGGTTGATTGGGTCATGTGGTCATGGCACCTCTTTCATTGAATTTGATGCGGAATGAATATTCATTCCGCTTGCGGTTTAATAAGTTGAATCGCATTCCAAAGGCTTTCCTCCACATCAAGAAGCAGAGAAGCATCCGGTGTGATATCGCCCGTTTCTACGATTCTTTGAAGCTCTAGAAACGCTCCGTAAATAATAGAGAAGAGCACGGGGGAAGGTAGGAGTTTCAGTTCCTCCTGTGTTTTGCCCCATTCGAAGAACTGACCGAGCAGATCGGTAAGCTCGCTGAAGCAATCCAAACTGTCCCTGTTCAGGAAGTGCGCATGGCTATGCATCTTGATGAAATAAAGAGCATGGGGGTTACACGTCGTAAACGAAATCATGGAGCTGAAGATGTGGTGAAACTGCTCCCGGATGGATGACGAGTACGGGTAATCTGAACGCAGGGATTCCGTGAATCGGGTGACATTGTCTTGGAAGAGATGGTTGCCGAGGACTTCTTTATTTTCGAAATAGCGGTAGATCGTCCCGGCTCCGACTCCTGCTTCTGTGGCGACCATCGGAATGGTGGTGGCATCGAAGCCTCTTTCTGCGAAGATTTTCAGGGCACCATGGATGATGCTCTGTCGCTTGGTGAGTGTGGCAGTCATTGGATGCACCCCGTTTCTGGATTCGAATTTTCTCTGGGAAAGACGCCCATTACGTAATAGTGTATACCTTTAGGGTGGGGAATCTCAATCAAGCATTGGACCCATAATATATGACGATTTGGTCAAATTTGGGCAGGAAGTATGGGAGCATTCAGCATTCGCTGTACGGAATCCATTCTTAGAAAGAATTTCTTGAATAAGGAAAAAAGGAAGAAGACGGGGTCTCCTTCCTTGTCAGTGAATGGCAGGGAACTTAAGTTTCGTTTCAAAACGTTGACCTTTATGGATGAAATCAAGAAAACCATTGTAATCTTTCACGATATCCTTGATCATCTTTGTGCCGAGTCCATGATGATCCCCCGATTTTGTCGTGATTCCCTCTTGTTGATAGATCTTATCAAGAATCGGACCGGGGATCGTTCGGCAGTGGTTTTCCACCTTCAGGATATAGAGGCCGCTCCGTTTGTGAAATTGAAGGGTGACGGCACCCTGTTCACCGGTCTCTTCCTGCCACTCCAATGCGGCATCGATGCTGTTGGAGAGAAGGTTTCCGAGTAGGGCGACCAGTTCCTTGTCGGTCATGGGCATGGTTGAAAGGGGGAGGTCCGTATCATACACGATGCTCAGTCCGGCATTGGACGCGTCCCTATACATTTGATGAAGGATGCCGGCGATGCTTCCTCGCTCTCCTTTAATGGAAAGATTGGTCTCCTCATAACCATCTACAAGTTCATCGAGGTATTCTTTTGCTTTCTCCGCTTCCCGGTGATCAAGCATATAGTGAATGGCCGATATATGCTTCAGGAAGTCATGCCGTTCGCTTCGGACGATCCGGAACGTTTCGTTCATATGCCGACGTTCCTTTTCAAAACCGTCTTTCTCATTCAACAGTCCGGATAGAACGCGGGAAGTGCGGATCCGGATCCATTCCAGGCCGATGAAGCCGATAAGCAGAGGAAGGTTCCAATAACCGGTTTCAGGTGCGAAGCAGGGGACGATCAGAAGGATTTGTAAAAAATAAATAGTTCCGTTCAATTGATATCCCGGAGATGGGGCTGGATGCTTTCTCGCGATCAGGTAAACAACACCCATGATCAGGATGGCTGCAGGAAGTTCAGTAGTCACCCAAGGGGAAGCCGGTAGTAACCCCTGGATGTGGATGAAACCGAGGATCGCAATGATTCCCCAGTGACTAACCGATTTTTTCATCATAGTACACCTCTTAAAAGTAATGCTCTTGTAGGAAGTCGACCTTTTCCTTTGTGATCATGGCCTGTTCACCGATTCCTTCGAATGTGATGACGTACGAATTCTTCGCGTACAATGAAAAGTTCTTCACATAATGGATGTTGATGATGAAAGACCGGTGAGACCGGATAAAGTCGCGCTCCCTCAGTTCTCCTTCTAGTTCATTGAGGGTGAGATACGTTTTGATCTGTTCGTTCCTCGTGTATATGGTGGTGGAACGTCCGGAACGTTCGATGAAGATGATGTCCTTCTTCTGGACAATATGGATGTTGTTCTTTTGTTTCAAGTAGAGCCTACCTGTCATCTCGGCGGATTTGGACTTTTCCATGAGCCGCTGGACCGATTGCTGAAGACGCTCCTTAGAGTACGGCTTCATAATGTAATCGTGCACGTTCAGTTCGAAGGCGTGAACGGCATATCCGCTGTTCGCCGTTACAAAGATGACGGCAATGCTCAGGGCGTGGGAGTGGATGATATCCGCCAGTTCATAGCCTGATAGATGAGGCATTTCAATATCGCAGATCAGTAGATCCACCGTTTCTTTTTTTATTTGTTCATAGGCTTCTTCGGCCGACGTGGTGGAGAAGACGATGTCCGCCCCTTCCACACCTGATACGATGACCTGAAGCTTATCAAGATCGATGACCCGATCGTCAACGAGACCAATTTTCATAGCAATCGCCTTTCATATGGATTTCTTTGTTCATTTTACCATTTTCAAGAGGGGTTTTGGCATTTTCGCGACATAAAATGGAACATTCACGACCACTCCGGAGACGGACTGCGATTTCCTTAGTAAGATAAATATAAGAAAACAAACAAGGAGCGGTGAAGATGATTGAAATCAATGAGGTCACAAAGAAATTCCAAGATAAGAAAAAGTCCATCACGGCACTGAAGCATGTGAGTTTTACCATAGGAAAAGGGGATACGGTTGGATTGCTCGGGGAGAACGGGGCCGGCAAGACGACCCTCCTGCGTACGATTGCCACCCTTCTCGAACCGACTGATGGCACCGTGACGGTAGCGGGCTACGATACGGTCAAAAGCCCGGACCAAATCAAGCGTAAAATCGGTGTGCTTTTTGGCGGGGAGACCGGTTTGTACGACCGTCTTACGGCGAAAGAAAATCTCGAATACTTCGCGAGCCTGTACGGGATGAGCAAGCATGATACGAAGGTAAGGATCGATGAACTTGCCAGGATGTTCGGCATGAGGGACTATCTCGGACGGAAGGTAGGGGGTTTCTCAAAGGGAATGCGCCAGAAGGTGGCGATTGCCCGCACCTTGATCCATGATCCCGATATCATCCTTTTCGACGAACCGACGACGGGTCTTGATATTACGTCTTCCAATGTGTTCCGTCAATTGGTCCATCAGCTGAAACGGGACGGTAAGACGATCATTTTCTCGAGTCACATCATGGAGGAAGTCACGATGCTGTGCGACAAAGTAGCGATGATCCATAAAGGTGAACTTGTCTATCATGGACAGCTGGAAGATCTCTACGCGCAAGAAAAGAGTCGCGATCTGAATTTTATCTTTATGAGCAAACTCGTGAGGGGGGATGAGTACCATGCTTCTTAATATCTTTAAAAAAGAAATGAAGGATGCGTTCAGGGATAAGCGGACGTTGATTCTGACGGTTCTTCTGCCGATTTTGATGATGACGGCATTAACATTCTTTTATGAGGGGATGATGTCTGACAGTGAGGGTGACTCCTACACGCTAGCAGTGAATAAGGATCTAACGGAAGAGCAGTTGGCCTTATTTGAGGGTGATAAAAGCATCGATGTAACGAAAGTGAAAAATCCTGAAAACAGCGTTGAAAACGGAGACGCTCTGGCAGCTGTAGTATTCAGTGATGACTTCATGGGAAGCGTTCAGAGAGGGGAAGAAGCATCCGTCACGATTGTCGGTGATTCCATGAGTGAGAACTCAAGTTTCTTGATGAGTAAAGTCAGTGCTTATTTAACGGACTTTGAAAAATCAGTTACAGCTGAGAGGCTGAAAAGTGAAGGGTTGGAAGAATCAACGATACAGCCCTTCATCATGACCCAGCAGGAACTGTCTGAAGAGGATACCGGGCTTTTCCTTATTGCCCTGATCATCCCGATGATGATGGCCCTTGCCATCGGGATCGGTGCAGGACCAGTATCAGCTGACCTGTTCGCCGGTGAAAAGGAAAAGAAAACGATGGAAGCTCTACTGATCACGCCGGTTAAGCGTTCTACTCTATTATGGGCGAAATGGTTGACCATCTCTTCACTGGGGCTCATTACAGGGATGATCACATTAATCGTGGTAATTGTGGAAATTGCATTCTTTACTGAAAACTTGAGAAAAGGCATTTCCTTCGGGGATCAGCTCCCTCTTATCGTAGGTCTTGCATTGGTAGTAGCTGTCGTGTACGCCATGTTTAACGCATCGATCTTGATGCTGACAAGTATTGCAGGGAAAACGATCAAAGAAGCTCAGAGCTATAGTACTCCAGTGATGATGCTGGCCGTATTTCCAAGTTTGTTTATTTCGGGAGTCAGCGTTAACGAACTTGCCGCCCATCACTTCCTTATCCCGATCCTGAATATGTTCAGTATCTTGAAAGAACTGATCTACGGTGTTGTCGATCCCGTCCACTTATCCATGATGATCGGTACGAATCTAATTGTTGTCGTAGTCATCTTCATCATCGGGCGCATCATGTTCTTGAAGGACAAATGGGTGATGAATTAAACAAATGAACACCGTTCCCAAAGAAGGAACGGTGTTCACTTTTGTACAGCCTATTTTTTTGAATCTAGTAATCTAGCTTATACCCTCTAGTATTCCGTGCATATGATAGGAGTATGAAAGGGGGAGATTCATTTGATACTAGGCTGCGCAGACTTTGCACTTGCCATGGTTCTGTTGATCCTTTGGTACATTACATCCTGGACACCTTGCTGCGTATTGCGTGATACACTGAAGAACAAACTTTGCTGTGTCATAGGATGCTAGTGAGAGGACCTGGTCGTTCGACCAGGGCTTCTTTTCTTTTTAGGAGGCTTTTTGAAAAAGTATCGCAGAACAAGAAAGATGCCTATGATGGCCGCATAAATCAGGAAGAATGCTAGGAATCCCCATAGGCCGATGATGGCATCGGCGAATTCCATGTTCCCCCGCTGGGTGATCGCCTGCTGGATCTCAATGGCGAAAACAAGGACGAACATGAACGTGAGAGTGTACATAAAAGAGAGACCTGCGATTCCGAACGGCATCTTGGCCACTGCTTTGGATAAGGCATAGACAAAAAAGAACACGAGCATCCCGATGATGCCCATCACCCAAAAATGCAAGTCCTTGTCGGTGAGGTTTAACCCCAGGCCATCTGTGACTTCAATGACTACGTCGTGGAAGTTATTGATCACCTCTACGATGGAAACGATGGCTTCTTTCAACTTCATCCCGCCTTTACTCAATATGCACTGATTATAGCAGGGGGAGAAGGAGATGGCTACAGATAGTAGGAAATGTATGGAAAGGATGAGAGGCTCATGTTCATGAAAATCTGTGTGGATGTGGTGATCGACCTGCTTCATTTGGTTTTCATTTTTCTGGGGTGGAGTACGCGGATGTAATAGAGAAAATGAACCGCTTGCAACCTATCATTGGTTGGGGGTAGGAAACATCCTTATGTTTACTTCTTCACAAATCGGGAAAACTCCCATTAGACAACCAATCGAACAGGAGGATTCAATATCATGGGAAGACTAGACAACAAAGTATCCATCATCACAGGAGCCGCAACCGGGATCGGTGAAGCTGCAGCGAACGTATTTGCAGCAGAGGGCGCCAAGGTCATCCTTGCAGACGTTGATGAAAAGCAGGTTAATAAAACGGCCGAGAACATCCGGAAAGAAGGGGGACATGCAGAGGCATACCATCTGGATGTTTCCAGTGAAGAAGGAGTCAAAGCGTTTGCCCGTCATCTGGAGGAAGCATATGGCACGATCGATGTGCTCTTCAATAACGCCGGAGTGGATGAGCAAGGCGGGAAGGTCCACGAATATCCTGTGGAGCTATTTGATAAAATCATCGCCGTCGATCTCCGCGGTACATTCCTTGTCAGCAAATACCTGATCCCACTCATGCTCGAGAAAGGTGGATCCATCATTAATAACGGATCTATGTCTGGACATGCAGCAGACCTTGATCGTTCAGGATATAACGCCGCCAAGGGAGGCATTATCAACTTTACGAAAGCAATGGCCATTGACTATGCGCGTCACGGCATCCGGGTGAATTCCGTATCTCCAGGTACAATCGAAACCCCTCTCATCGATATCCTTGTCGGAGGGAAAGAGGATGATATGGGTGAGAAGTTCCGCGAAGCCAATAAGTGGATCACCCCGATGGGGCGCCTCGGTCGACCGATAGAAATGGCGACGGTAGCCCTGTTCCTGGCGTCCGACGACAGCTCTTATGTCACGGGAGAGGACATCAAGGCAGACGGAGGCATCATGGCCTACACCTGGCCAGGGAAGATGCTGATCGACCAAGATGAATGGAAGAAGGGGACTGAATAAGATTCACCATTAAAAGCCCAAGAGCTAGCTCTTGGGCTTTTATGTTTGTACATTTCAACGAAAATTACATTGCTAAAAATGGAAACATTTGATAAACTATAACTACTTTGTAATGCAACCTAGTTTGCATTGCATTCTTTTTCCTTAACTATGTTGTAAAACAAAGTAGTTGGGGATGAGAGGAGGACGTCATGTCATCAAGCCAATTATTGAAGGGTGTACTGGAGGGGTGTCTCCTTTCGATCATTTCAAAAGGAGAAACGTACGGCTATGAAATGATCGAGAAACTGGCACAGCACGGGTTCACAATGGTGAAGGAAGGGAGCATTTATCCATTGCTCCTGCGAATGAAAAAGGATGGGTTGGTCACCACGATCCAGAAAGAACAGCCCTCGGGAGGACCAAAGCGGAAGTACTATCGCTTGACACAAGCGGGGCATGAAGAGCTGGAACAATTCAAAATGAGATGGAACGAGATGGCGACAAGCGTAAATCGATTGATAGAGGAGGAAGCGGAATGAATGTTTCAAAGGAAAGCAGGGACTTCCTGGACCGCCTGAGTATTTACTTGTTTACAAGCGGGAAGAACGAAAAAGAGATCAGGGAGATCACGGGTGAACTGGAAGACCATCTTCATGAAGCCGAAAAGAAGGGGAAAGGCGTCGAGGATATCACCGGGCTGACGGCAAAACAGTACATGGATCAGATTGCGAAAGAGATGCCGTTTGATAAGATGGGGGTTTTCAAATATGCGCTGGTTTTGATCTTTGGATCCATTGCTTTCTATGTGATGGGGGACGCCATTAACGGCACAATGAATTACTCATGGATCATCATCATTGGTTTACCTGTCATGACCCTGCTTTATGGAGTAATGGTAGCAAGACTGTTCAAATATACAGCGGAAAAAGTATTATCAAAAAAGAAGGAATTCACGCTTTTAATGTTGATGGGGGGAGTGCCCCTTGCAGGTATGGGAGGAGTTGTGCTTTTAGGACTTTTCATAGGAGATACAGCCGTATCGTTTGGCACCACGGGGAGAGTGGTTGGATTTGTACTGTGCTCTCTCATCCTGATCGCGATATCGATTTGGTCTAATACGTTGATCATGGTTTTCCTTCCGATTGTCGTTTTTGTACCTCAATATTTTATCGAGAGATCTTCCTGGTCGGAAGAAACACAGCTTATGGTGATCGCGATGATATATCCGATAGGCTTCATGATTTCCCTTGGCCTTTCTTTCTTGCCGATGTGGCGAAAGGAACGCAAACAAACTGCATAATCTGTCGGGAGGAATCCCTTTCATTCGCCCGTTTTCTATGGTAAGATGACTGTACTTATAGGAATGGAGGTTTTCCAAATGATCTTGATCAGACTACGAATCCGCGAATGGAACGCATAATTGAATACGTTCAATGCTCTGCCTGTGTGCAGGGTAAATGGGATTGGTCTGATCGATTATAAGGGAAGCCTCGAACGTGGAGCCTTATCATTGAAATTGAATACCGACCGGTTGGCGCATGATGGGGAAGTGCGGATTTCCCCGTGCCTTTTTCCGTTTACGAAAAGCACAGGCAGAGGTCTGGGCTTTTTTTCGTCTATAGGACCGATCCAGATCCTTCCCTAAGGGAAGATCGATGAAGGAGTGAGAAATGAATGGAAGAACAAAAATTAAAAGCAATCGCCATCGGCGTGAATACGAAAGACCGTGATAATGACTTTGAATATGGGATGCTTGAACTCAAGGGACTTGCTGAAGCACGCCATATGGATGTAGTAGGTGAGTTCACCCAGAATATGCAACGTCCCAATCACGTGCATTATTTGGGGAAAGGGAAGATTGATGAACTGATTCCCCTTATTGAAGAGTGGGAAGCGGACGTGATTATCTCGAATGATGAGCTATCACCTTCGCAGATCAGGGTGCTGGAGAAGAAGCTTGAACTCCGTGTGATGGACCGGACCATGCTCATTCTGGACATTTTCGCTGAACGCGCGAAGACCAGGGAAGCACAGCTTCAGGTGGAAGTTGCACAGCTACAGTATATGCTGCCCCGTCTGATTGGACGGAGGGAGTCCCTCGGCAGACAGGGTGGAGGTTCAGGTCTTGCCAATCGTGGGGCCGGTGAGACGAAGCTCGAGCTCGACCGCCGTCGCATCGAGGACCGGATCACGGCCCTCCGCAAGGAACTTGACTCCCTCGTGGAACTGAGGAGTACACAACGGAAGCAGCGGAAAAAGAGCGGAATCCCCGTCGTTTCCCTTGTGGGCTATACGAATGCCGGCAAATCGACAACGATGAATGCCTTTATCGAGCGGTTCCACCAGAACAACGACAAGCAGGTGTTTGAGAAGGATATGCTGTTTGCCACATTGGAAACATCCGTACGTAACATTACGCTGCCGGATCAAAAATCCTTCCTCCTGACCGATACGGTCGGTTTCGTCAACAAGCTGCCTCATCAGCTTGTCAAAGCATTCCGCTCCACGCTCGAGGAAGTGGTGGAAGCAGACCTGATCATCCATGTGGTGGATCTGGCCGATCCTCATCATGACACGATGATGGATGTGACGGACAAGACGCTTGAAGAAATCGGAGTCGGTGATACCCCGATCCTGTACGCTTTCAATAAAGCGGACCTTGTGGGCGGGGACATCCCTCGTGTCGAGCAAGGCGGTGTCTTTTACTCAGCCAAGCAGAGAATCGGGATCGAAGAACTGCTGGGTGAAGTGAAAAAACAGATCTTTGGCGATTATAAGACATGTACGATGCTCATCCCGTATGATCAGGGACAGCTGATTTCTTATTTCAACCAACAGGCAACTGTCCTGGAAACCGAATATGATGAGAAAGGCACGATCCTGAAAGTAGAATGCAGGGAAAGTGATGCCGAACGGTACCGAGACTATATCATCGCATGAACAAAAGCCCCGTCCGGGAGAATGGACGGGGCTTTTTGGTTACTTTTTATTGGTTGTTGCGGGCAGGTATTCGTTGAAGTAGTGCTTCGTTTCACTTGATATCACTTTGTACAGGAGTATGAGTGCAATCAAGTTCGGAATCATCATGAGGGCATTGGCCATGTCTGCGAATTTCCATACGACATTCAGGTTGGCAATGGCGCCGGCGAACGTTGCAATCACATACACAAGGCGATACGGTACGATGAAACGGTAGTTGGTCAAGTATTCAAAGCATTTCTCTCCGTACATATACCAGCCGACAATCGTCGAAAATCCGAAGAACACGACGGAAAACGATACAATATATTCTCCTGCCGTTCCAAGGGCATGTCCGAAAGCGGCGCTGGTCAGGGCCCCGCCATCCAAGGAAGGATCATGGGCCACACCTGAGATCAATCCGCCGGACGGATCCCAAAAACCTGTGATGAGCAAGACGAGTCCTGTCATCGTACAGACGATGATGGTCACGATGAACGTACCGGTCATGGCGACAAGGGCCTGTTTAACCGGATGGTCGGTCTTGGCATTCCCCGCAATAAGGGCCGCCGTTCCGAGTCCGGATTCATTGGAGAAGATCCCCTTTGAGAACCCACTCCGTACGGCCTCTGCCACTACGACCCCTCCGAATCCTCCTGCTGCTGCAAGTGGATTGAATGCATATTCAAAGATCAGGGAGAAGGATGGGATGATCATATCGTAATTGATGAAGATGATCAACAGTGATCCTCCTATATAGAGAAACGCCATAATCGGGACGAAGAAGGATGCAACGGTCGAGATCCTCTGGATCCCCCCGAAGATGATGAGCGCTGTCAATACGGCCAGGGTGATCCCTGTAATCCATGGATTAATAGAGAAGCTGGAAGTCATGACATCGGCAATGGTATTGGACTGGACGCTGTTGCCGATTCCAAGGGCTGCAAATGCGCCGAACAGGGCGAAGGCCACGCCGAGGAATTTCCATTTTCGCCCGAGACCTTTTTCCACGTAGTACATTGGTCCACCGGAGTATTCGCCGTTTTTGTTTTTTACACGGTATTTCATGGCCAACAGGGCTTCGGCGTACTTTGTGGCCATACCCACAAGACCGACGACCCACATCCAGAAGATGGCTCCGGGTCCACCGATCGTGATGGCCGTGGCCACCCCTGCGATATTCCCATTCCCGATCGTGGCCGATAAGGCGGTCATCAGTGTTTTGAAATTGGAGATATCGCCCTCGGATGAGTCTGTTGATGCGGACGGTTTTTCTTTTGTAAATGCGAGTTTGAATGCATAGAATAGCCTGCGGAACTGAATGCCTCTCAATACCAGTGTCAAAAATAGGCCTGTTCCGAATAACAGTACTAAACTTGGTGTTCCCCATAAGAATGAATTGATCTTGTCTAGTACGTCTAACATCGAATCCTCCTCTAGCTGTCTGTGAATATGTGAGTTTCCAACTCTTATTATATATAGTATCATCAAGAATGTGGATAGGGTTTTGTCGAAAAATGAAAGTTGAAGCGTTTACATTTGTGTGTTTCCACAAACGGGTGGATAATGTTTGTAGGGATGGAAATGGACTGGTGGTCCATCTTGAAAAACATGTTCGAAATGTCGGGAAACCATTGCTTCGGAAACCGCACATCTACTATGATTAAAAACGGATTAATGAATTGAACGCAAAAGGAGTGGTACGAATGGACAAAACCTCAGAGCAACTCGACCCTTTCAAGGGACCATTCCAATCGTTAGAAGAACTGGCAGATGCCATCAGTGAAACAATCGGATGCCCAATTACGATAGAAGATGCCAATCACCGCATTCTTGCATACAGCACCCACGATGATGAAGTGGATCCTGCACGCATGGCGACGATCATGCGCAGGAAGGTTCCCGATAATGTCATCAAAAGTCTGTGGAAAAATGGAGTTATCCCTAAACTATTCGACAGTGACGAGCCTGTCATCATACCCGCCATCTCTGAAGTCGGCCTCGGGAAGCGGGTAGCAGTATCCGTATGGAAGAACGATGAAATCCTCGGCTTTATATGGGGACAGGTGACATGGGATATTACAGACGAAGAATTGGATTTCTTCCGTAAAGCGGGGAAGGTCGTCAAGAATCAGATGTTATCGTTGAAAATACGGAAAAAGGCGGGGGAAGAGGGTCACAAAGACTTCTTCTGGCAGTTGTTGACCGGTCATTTAAAGGATCGGAGCAAGATTGATTCCCTCGCTGATAAATATCATCTTTCCATGAACGGGTCCACGGGTATTGTGGTCTTTGAGTTCCCAGAGGAAATCCACCAATCTTTGGAGCGCCACGTAAACTACTATATCCAGGCCTCTTCTTATATTAAACTTATCACAAGCACAACGGATGAAAACCAGTTGATCCTTCTTGTAAGGCCGTTCCAGGATGAAGGGCCGGCAAGGCAGATTAAGGATTTTGTCCGTGACTTCGTGGAAGAAATCAGCAGCAGACTCGGAGTCCCGGAGCTGAAAGGAGCCGCCGGTACCCTCTACCGCTCACCTGTTAGCATCCGTGACAGCTATAAAGAAGCCCTATATGTGCTGTCGATCAAGGATCGATTTAAATATGAGGCAAGTGGGATTTATACGTATCAGGAACTGGGGATCTTCCAGTTCATCGATGAGCTGTATGAAAAGCGCGTCCGGGACGGCTATCAAAATTATCATCTTGAGAAACTGATGGAGTACGACCGGAAGCACCATTCCCAGCTTCTTGAGACAATCGATATGTACCTGAGATACGACTGCAACGTCAATGAGGCTTCCAAGGCCCTTCATGTACATGCCAATACACTGAATTACCGCCTGAAGAGGATCGGGGAAATCACCGAGATGGATCTGAAGGACCCGAATCAGAAAATGACCTTATATTTGGATCTTAAAATCGAACAGATGAAAAAATGACGGGTTTGTGGAATTCTCCAAACCCGTCTTCTTTTTTTCTCTATTTTCCACGATGCAATTACTGTGAAGAATCCATATAATCAGAATTAACCAAACAATGATTATAGGAGAGATGTAGCGATGCAGATTGGAATTCCTAAAGAAATCAAAAACAACGAGAACCGTGTAGCCATCACACCAGCCGGTGTCCTGAACCTGGTGAAAGCAGGTCATTCCGTTTATATCGAATCTGGAGCCGGAATTGGAAGCGGTTTCAATGATGAATCTTATCAGGAAGCGGGGGCGAAAATCGAAGCCTCTGCGGCTGACGTGTGGAATAAAGCCATGGTCATGAAAGTGAAAGAACCACTTCCATCTGAGTATGTGTATTTCCACAAAGGTCTGATCTTGTTCACTTACCTGCATCTCGCAGCAGAACCGGAACTTGCTCAGGCACTGGTAGAAAAAGAAGTAACGGCGATTGCCTATGAAACAGTGGAAGTCAACCGTACCCTGCCCCTTCTGACTCCAATGAGTGAAGTAGCCGGACGGATGGCCACACAGATCGGTGCGCAATTCCTTGAGAAACCGAAGGGCGGAAAAGGAATCCTGTTGAGCGGAGTACCGGGTGTGAAACGTGGGAAGGTGACCATCATCGGAGGAGGAGTCGTAGGGACGAACGCAGCGAAGATGGCTGTCGGCCTTGGAGCGGACGTGACCTTGATTGATCTAAGCGCCGATCGCCTGCGCCAGCTCGACGATATCTTTGGCAATGATATTCAAACCCTGATGTCGAACCGCCTGAACATTGAAGATGCAGTGAAGGATTCCGATCTTGTCATCGGTGCCGTCTTGATTCCAGGAGCAAAAGCACCGAAGCTTGTGACGGAAGATATGGTTAAGTCCATGCA
This sequence comes from uncultured Bacillaceae bacterium, assembly GCA_963762295.1. GTDB lineage: Bacteria > Bacillota > Bacilli > Bacillales > Bacillaceae_B > Rossellomorea. The sequence continues at coordinate 515,126 of CAVXKK010000005.1, read as the reverse complement.
ACCGGGATCTGTCCTTGTGGATGTAGCCATCGATCAAGGCGGAATCATTGAAACATGCGATCATATCTCTACGCATGATGATCCTACGTACGAAAAACACGGAGTCGTCCATTATGCCGTAGCGAATATGCCGGGTGCCGTTCCACGTACATCCACGATTGCCTTGACGAATGTGACCGTTCCATACGCCCTCCAAATTGCCAACAAAGGAGTGGCGAAAGCGATCCAGGACAATATGGCTCTTGCTAAAGGAGTCAACGTGGCTAACGGGTTCATCACGTACGAAGCCGTAGCGAAAGATCTTGGATACAAATACGTTACTGCTCACGACGCCATCCTTACAACTGTTGTGTGATAAACATGGAGAAAGCCCTGTCCGGAAGCGGACAGGGCTTTTTTTTGGTGCCTGGCACCCTGACCCTGCTCTTCTACAGAAGGGTCAGCAATAAAATGGCGACAATTGGTGCAAGGATGAGGAGGTAGCCGGCGGGTCTGGCGAAGTTTACTGTCCAGCCGACACCGAATCGTTTTTCCACCAAGAAGGAAGGATCGTCGCGGTTGAAGTAAAAGATGCCACCGATCCAGTGGGAATCCTCGTCTTCATTGATGGTGTCACCACCCTCATCGATGACGGTGGTGCGGTCCAGATCCGAATCGGATTTCCCTACTTTTACGGCCATCAAGACAGTGCCGAAGAAAACGAGTACAGAGAAGGCCAGTGGTGCAAAGAGCATGAGTGAACCGCTCAATAGATCTTCGTAAGCCGTTTTAATGTGAAGTAAACTGAATAGCATGGCTGTTGCCATGGAAATGAAGAACAAGAACCAGCTGGAGTATTTCCTAAGCTTGAACTGTCGGACTTTGGATGCAGGAATGTTCCCTGCGCTCAGTTTGATACCGGAGTTCCGCGTCAGTTCGTGGATGGCGAGGAACATGGCGCTCATGAGAAGTAAAACAAACGGCAACGTCAGGACGCTGACCCTGGTTTTAGCTGTGAAGGCATCCGGCTCTCCATTTGGTCCCCAATGGGTCGGCAGTTGATCTGGGAAGAGCTGATAATTCATCAGGGTGAAGACAATAAGACCAGCCCCGAGCACAATCGGAAACATGAAAAGGTACCACGGGAGCATTTCATCCTTGGACCTTGAGGTAAGCTCCGACACGCGGACCTGTCTTCGCCCTTTGAACCACTGGCTTTCACGTTTGTACCGGACCACCCGCATGTGGAAGTAGGCATAGAGGGCCATGGAGATAAAGATGATGATGAATGGAAGCAGGATGCCAGAAGCAATGAGCCGGTCCTCCGGTAAATCGTATGAGGTGGTTATGATAAAGAACAGGACAATACCGGCGACGGATAGAATGGCAGTGGCCGCTGCATAGATCTTCTTGAAGCGGATCAAGTGAGTGTCACGTATGTGCTCGACCGGAATCGTGACTCCGAATACGACAGTTCGTTTCACGATGAACGGCAGCATCACTTGTAGAAGGAGCATGATGCCGATCATACCAATTAATAAAATGGATTGCATAGTTATTCCCCCTTGATACTTGATTGAATGGACCTGATCATAACCTGTACCTGTACATCCGTCATTCCTACGGCCAGTGCTTCCGCAAGTAGCGGCCGGATAGTGGAGGCGATCATGTCGATCCGTTCCTGTCCAGGTTCGTCAGGCTTGAGGATGATGGCACCGGACTTGGGCACGATCTGAATGAATCCTTTGTCCTCTAATTCATGATAACTTTTATTGACCGTGTGCATGTTGACGCCCAGGTCTGCTGCAAAGGACCGAACCGATGGCAGGGCATCCCCCGGTTTCAAGTCACCCCGCACGATGCCCTCAAGAATCCCGTTCCGTACCTGGGCATAGATCGGAATGGGAGAGTGTGGTTCAATATGGATCAGCAAAAGATCACCTCTTGTTTGTTATATGTTTATTATAACAGATTTGTTCTAGTATATGTATAACAAAATGAAGATGGGCTTGTCCTTTTTTATAAAAGGCAGCCATTCATCGTATGTTTCGAACCTTCCTGTACATCGCTTTTTGACGTATCCTATACCGCTTAGGCATGAGTGGGAGTAAGGGCGGTTGCCATGAAATCGGGAGAACAGCCTACTGGTTTTTGCATATGATGCATGAAAGTGTATTGAAAAGGACTGATTGAGATGTTGAAAAAAGGGAGAGAAACATCAGCAGTGCCCTGTAAAATCATCCCGCCTCCAAAGAGCTGTGAAGGATTGTTCCCGAATCCGGGAAATGAGTGCAAAGAGCCGATCATTCAGCTTGATCGTGTCGGCTCCATCAGCTGTGACGGGGTCATCAGTGGAAGGGTGCTTTGTGACTATCAACCCGTAGCGGGTGTGGTCGTCCAACTATCTGCTAATCCCGGAATAGTGAACTTTGCCAATGCTACCCCGATCACGGATGCGTCAGGGCGTTTCTCCACGACTGTATCGGTTCCGCGTGGAACGCCGATTACGTCAGGTGTCGTGGTGACGGCAGATGCAGATGTAGCCGGTCAGCGTGTAACCGACAGCATCATTACTACGGTTGACTGCATCGTATGTACCAATCCAACCCTGACTTTGAATCCAATTGAAGGACCCGTCGGCTGCGAGGGGGCACCTCTCAGTGGGAGACTTATCTGTGATGGAAACGCTATTGCACGGGCACCCATAACCTTCATCATCACATCCCAGTCAAAGAGGGTCGTCGTTAACCCCAACCCTGCCATCACCCAAAGTGACGGCACCTATACAGCAACCGTTGTCCCGTTCATAGGAATTAATGAAACAATCACGATCGTGGCATCGACGAGGATCGGCGGAATCGAAGTAGTATCCGAAGCCCGTCAACTTACCGTGCGCTGTGTGAAGTGTGTCAATCCAGTCATTTTCATTAAAAAAGTATCCACGATCAACTGCGAGGGTGTCATTTCAGGCACGCTGCTTTGCGACGGGGTTCCGATATCCGGTGTACCCGTAGCGCTCACGGGGCCATCCTTCCTTCAGTTTGACCCTGTCACTCCGGTTACCGATGGGAATGGTGTCTTCACTTCCACGGTGACGGTCACAAGTGGAACGCCGTTTCAGGACGCAGAAATCACGGCGACAGCGGTAGTAAGCGGCATCGAGGTCTCCACCAGCCGTATTATTACGGCAGGATGCCTCTTCTGCCGGAATCCGGAGCTTACCCTTAACACTCCGAAAAAAATCATAGGCTGTGAAGGGGCGGAGCTCACCGGTAAACTGACTTGCGGCGGTATTCCGTTCCCGGGGGCAAGTATAGCCTTCATCTTGACGCCGCAAGAAGGGGTCACGATCGTACCGGATCCGGCCATCACCGGGGAGGATGGATCCTATCGTGCAAGAATTGTACCGGAGCTTGGGACAGTGGGCACGTTCACCATCGAGGCAAGGACCGTCATAGCAGGCGTGCTCATTTCTTCCGAAGTCAAAACGATCCGTGTCGATTGCGAGTGCAAAAATCCGGTCATCAACATCAATGACCCTGGGAAGATCAATTGTGAATCCCCGATTACGGGTCGCTTGACCTGTGAAGGATTCCCGCTCGCCGGTGTCGAGGTCACATTCTCGAGTCCTCTCCTTGAATTCGATCCCAACCCAGTTGTCACGGATGAAAATGGCGAGTTCAGTACGACGGCGACCGTCCCATTCGGTACAGAGCCTCAGGAAACGACACTTACCGCTACAGGAGGCGGAGCAACTAAGACCATTACGGTCAAGGTATTCTGTAAAAAGTGTCGGAATCCATTACTGACCCTGAAGGCACCGAAGTTCATCGGCTGTGACGGAGGAAAGGTCACCGGCCGGCTCACATGCGACGGAGTTCCCCTCAAAGGGAATCTCGTCACGTTCACTACCTCACCGGCAGGTGCGATTGCGGTGTCGCCGAACCCGGTCACCACGGACGAAGACGGAAGGTTCACGGCTGTATTGACCACCACGCTCGGTGTAGAGGAAGTGGTGACGATCCAGGCTTCTTCCATTGTCGGCGGAAAAGTGGTATTTTCCGAGAATGAGAAGATCAAAGTGAAATGCGTGTGCAAACACCCTGAGATCATTCTTGAAGATCCGTATAAAATCAATTGTGAAGGTGAAATCAAGGGGAAGGTGACATGTGAGGGACTGCCCCTTGCCGGTGTCGAGGTGATGCTTTCCAGCCCGACCCTGGACTTTGATCCAAATCCGGTGCTGACAGATGAGACTGGATCATTTTCTTCGGAAGTGACCGTACCTTCCAATACACCCCTCACAGAGACTACGATTACGGCAAGTGTGACAGTGGATGGCAAGACCATCACCGAGACCATCAAGGTGAAAGTGATCTGCTTGAAGTGTCGCAATCCGAAGCTTACATTAAATACGCCAAAATACATCGGCTGCCCTGCAGAACGGATATCAGGCCGTCTGACCTGTGACGGGGTGCCGGTAAGGGATGCGGCCATCACCTTTGTCGTCACGTCGGATACTCCGGGGGCCGTCACCGTGGATCCAAATCCGGCGTTTACGAACGAAATGGGCGAATACACGGCAAGTATCCGTGCAGGTGTCGGGATCACGGAGATCATCACCATCAGGGCAGAAGCCGTCGTTTCAAGAGAATTGGTGTCTTCTGAATCCCAACAGATCAAGGTGGACTGTCAATGTGAGGATCCAAAGCTGGAACTAGAATGTGTAAAGAAAATCCGCTGCCGTGCCGAAATAAAGGGAAGATTCCTTTGTAAGGGTGAGCCGCTTGCCGGGGTAAAGGTAACGTTGACGAGTCCACTTCTCGACTTTGAACCGGCGGAGGTGTTTACGGATCAGGATGGGTATTTTAGAACATCGGCTGTCGTACCTGGAGAAAGGCGGTACGAACTCACCACCTACACGGCAAGGGTCGAAATTGGATCAAGGACCATTTCCCGAACCTGTAAAACCGTTGCGGGCTGTGAGCGGTGCAAACATCCTCATTTGACTCTTTGCACCCCGTTATTCGTTGGCTGTGAAGGGGAAGAGATCACCGGGGAGGTCCTATGTGATCATCGTCCTGTCGAAGGCGTAAAGGTCTATTTCAAAGTGGTATCGTCGCATGGTGAGGAATATATCCTCCCGAATCCGGCCGTTACGAAGGCGGATGGTACGTATACTGCTAGGATCGTGCCTGCAAAAGGAAAGGTGGATATCATCACCATAACCGCAACGGCAGAAGTAGGGGATGAACAGTTGAAAAAAGGCCCATTCCTTGTCGTTGTCAAATGCCCGTGCCCCCCGCACGAAGGTAAAGAATAAGAAAGGGGAAGCCGTCATCCGTGACGGTTTTTCTCTGACAGGGTGCTGGACAGGCTCTTACATAAAAAAATGTAAAAACAATGAACTTTTCATGCATCCAAATACTCTTACAGGAAAGAGAGGTGGAGAAATGAATCTCAGAAGCGCAGTGAAGAAGGCGAAAAAAGGCAGCAAAGACGCGCTCCTTCAACTGATCATGGAAGAAAAAGAAAACTATTATCGATTGGCCTACGTATACGTCGGGAACGAACATGATGCCATGGATGCCATGGAAGATATGATCGTCACCGTTTATGAAAAAATTGATCAGCTTAACGATCCGGATGCCTTTTACAGCTGGAGCAAAACGATACTCGTGAATGGCTGTAAAACGATGCTGCGTAAACAGAATCGTCTCGTGTTGAAAGAGGAGTGGTCAGATGAGGGGGGATCCTCAAATCCATTGGAGCACAGTGACCGCGACATGGAAATCAAAGAAATGCTTCTGCAGTTGAATGAGCACCAGGCAGAGGCCATCAGACTGAAGTATATACTGGATCTTGATTATTCAACCGCCGCTGCAGTGATGGGCGTGTCGGTGGGGACGGCGAAATCCAGGGTGTTCCAGGGTTTAAAGAAATTAAGGGAAAGGTTTGGAGGGACAGCAGATGAATGAAGTGGATAAGAAACTAAGGAAAGAAGCAGAAAACATGCAGCAAATCCAGCCGCCACAAGACCTCGAAGCACGCCTGCGTTCAGCCCTCAACGATAGGCCACGAAAGAAGCGGAACGGATGGAAGGTAGCACTTGCAGCAGCAGCAGTCCTCGTGATCCTCGGCTCGTTTCAATATCCTGCCCTTGCCTACTACGGGAAGAAAATCATGGGCGCAGAGGATGTCATGAATGGTACGCTCCATGATTTGAACGAGGCAGGGATGGGCCAGGTCATCGACCGGACCTACGCTCTTGGAGAAGGGGAAAAGATTACGATCGATGGCGTCATTGTCGATGAAAACCAATTCATCCTGTATTACACCCTACACAATGCCAACGGAGTGGAAGAAGGGGAATCATGGGAGCCGGGTGACCTGACCGGGTTTTTGACTAGGGAATATATGATCAGTGCAAAGACGGTCGTCAGTGATGACCGGACAGAGCTCAAGGGTGAAATCAGGTATGATCCTCCGAATGCCTTTGCCAAAGAGCTTACCTTTCATGTTGATCACTACAAAAATGATGAATGGCTGGAAGGGGGAAAATTCACATTCAACTACCGGCCGGATCAAGCCCTGCAAACCAACTTCAAGCAAGGGATCAATAAGACTGTGACATTCGATAATGGATCGATCACGTTCAAGAGTATAACGGCAAGCCCCACCATCACGGTCATCAAGGGGAAGATGAAGCTGGATGAAGAAATCAACGATCCACTTGGCGAAATTGAGCTTGTCGCAGACGGCAAAGTCCTTGAGTGGCAGGGATCCGGCAGCTCATCCAACTGGGGTCTTTCCGATGATATTGAACTCGAATTCGATGCTCTGCCACACGATTTGAACAAATTGGAACTTGTTGTGAAAGCATTTCCTGTAAAGGAGAAAGCGGACATCACCGTACCCCTCTCGGCATCTAAAACGTTCAACGTAAAAGATCAGAACGTGGTGGTGAAAAAAAGCGGGGTAAAAGATGGGCAGTCTTTCGTAACAATCGAGAGCAAGGAAGGACTGCGCCTTGACGGAGTGAGCATCAAGACCGAGAGCGGGACTGTCAAACTCGATCACACAACGGATGACGAGTATACGAAAAAGGACGGAGAGGCTTTCCATGAGCGTACCCTCCTCTTTGAGACAAAGGATGAACCTCAATCCCTCATCGTGAAAGGCATCTCATACATGAAAACATATGATCAACATATTGTGATCGAGTAGGTGGATTGAATCAAAAAAAAGGCAAGAATCCGATGAATGGATTCTTGCCTTTTCGTCATGGAGTGACTGGAATTGACGCCCCTTATGCAGACTGTTCCTGGCCTTTCTTATTTCCTACATAAATAAACCGCAAAGCAAGAAGCATAAGGACGATGGCTAAGATTCGTTTCCAGTCCAGGTGTATCTCAATCCCGCCAAACCATCCGAAATGGTCGATGATCATCCCCATGGTCAACTGTCCGATGACAGTGGATACATTTGTGGCGATTACCCCGATCTTCGGAACGGCAAGAACCGTGAGGAAGAGGTATCCTACGCCGAACCAAACGGCAGCAAGCTGCCATTTAGGAACATCGAATATGGCAAAAATATTTCCGTCTCCGAAGAAGAGGATGATAAGGAATAAGATCATGGCACCCGTGGCAAAGGTCATGAATGCCGTTTCGTACGTTCCGGTTTTCCTGCTGAGTGCCCCGTTCACGGAGGACTGAGCGCTTAGTGTGAAGCCGCCGAGCATGGCGGCGATCAGGATGAATGCAGACATGTTTGGACCTCCTTAATAGATGAGTATGAGGGACGCAGCCATCAAGATGATAGCTATGACCTTCTCTTTGTTGATACTGATTTTTTCACTTCCGAGCCACCCTTTGTGCTCGATGATCATACTCATGATCATTTGTCCGACAATGACGCTGATCATCGACAGTCCAACACCTACCAGTGGAACACTGATCACAAGGATGGTAAGATAGATTGTCCCGAAAAATCCGCCAGTTAGCTGCCATTTAGGAGCTTTGAGAGAATGGGACAGCGAGCCTTTTCCAAGGAAAAGGAGGACAATACCGAGAATGATCGTTCCGACAAAAAAGTTATAAAAGCTGCTTTCCAATTTCCCGATTGTTTTCCCAAGCTCGCCATAAATGGCTCCCTCTGTACTTAATGATGCCCCTGCAATGAGGGCGACGATATAAACCCATAGCTTCATAGTATGATGGCTCCTTAAATCTATATTTCGAATAATATCGATATGATAACTCAAAAAAAGAGGCTTAAAGCTCCTCTTTGATCCACTTCGCAAGTTTTTCTAAATTCTCTTCATTCCTTCGGTAGTACGTCCACTTTCCGTGACGTTCTGACTCCAATAATCCAGCCTTCTGCATCATAGATAAATAGTGCGAAACAGTGGATTGGGACATCCCGGCCCTTTCCGAAATATCACCAACGCACACGCCTCCTTTTTCACTCATATTCTTCGAAAGATGTGCAGAAGGTTTGTCGAAATGATCATAGGGATCTTTCAACCATTTCAACATTTCCAATCGAGTGCTGTTAGCCAACGCTTTGAAAATATCTACGTAGTTTTCCATGTGCATTAGACTAATCGATATTCCTCGATATGTCAACCGGAGAATCTTCAGCTCAGAATGGTCCATGCTGCCTGCCCCATTGATGCATTGCCTGAAGTACCGGCATCAACGTGCTCCCGAAAACAGACAGGCTGTATTCGACTTTGGGTGGGACGGTATCATAGGAAGTCCTGTTGATAAACCCATCCTCTTCAAGCTCCTTCAGTTGCTGGCTCAGAACTTTATGGGCGACACCAGGCATGAGCCTCCTCAGTTCATTGTAGCGATGGACCCCATCGGTTCCAAGATGCCACAGGATCACGGTTTTCCACTTGCCGCCGATTTTTTTCAGTGTATATTCAATGGAGCATTTCAGCTTTCCGTTTTCGCCAATCTCGACTGCCATTCTGTTCACCCTTTCTTACCTCCAAGTTAGTATCTCACCAAAAAGTGCATACTTACATTCGAATGGATCGCCCATTATAATGAGGGCAATTCAACTCAAGGAGGACACTACTATGAAACCATATCCAAGATCATTTTCACATATTGGCCTAAGCGTGCCAAGTCTGGATGAAGCAGTGAAGTTTTACCAGGAGGTATTCGGATGGTACATCATCATGGAGCCGTCCGATGTAGAGAACGACGATAGCGCAATCGGACAGATGTGCCGTGACGTTTTCGGAAACGATTGGGAAACCTTCAGGATTGCCCATATGGCAACAGGAGACCGGATCGGGATCGAACTGTTTGAATTCCCTCAGAATGAAGCTCCTGAAAATAACTTCGAATACTGGAAAACAGGCTTGTTCCATTTTGCGATCCAGGATCCCGACATTGAGGGACTGGTGGAGAAAATTAAAGCCCACGGCGGTAAGCAGCGCATGCCGATCCGGGAATACTACCCTGGTGAAAAACCTTATCGCATGGTATATGTTGAAGATCCTTTCGGCAATATTTTTGAAATTTATTCTCACGGCTATGAGCTGACGTATTCGGAAGGTGCGTACTGACATCTAGAAAAAGTAGCAGAGGCTGGGACAAACGTGTTTCAGTCATAGAAATACCCGGATTCATACGCCTAAGATAAGGTTGATGAATCCGGGTTTTTTTATGGGCACTTTATAGTGTTTTCCTAACCTCAGGTCCTATAGGGGAAGGATGACCCTTACCCTGGTTCCTTTTTCAGGTGCACTCTGTACATTAATAGACCCATTGTGACGTTCGATGAGCTGTTTGGTAATGGCCATCCCGAGTCCGGTCCCGCTTCCGGAGTCACTGGTGTTGGTTCCACGATAAAAGCGTTGGAACAAGTGGGAGAGGGTCTCAGCATCCATTCCATCCCCGTCATCTTCGATTTTGATGACCATGAGCTGGCCTTCTATCGCATCTGCAGAGATGGTGATCGTTGTACCAGCTCTATTATGTTTAATGGCATTTGATAACAGATTGTCGAGAATCCGTTGAAACCACTTCCGGTCCACCATCCCGAGAAGGGGGTTTTCCGATGGAAGGAAGCGGATATCGGCTTGTGCCGTATTGATGAAATGAATGACGCTCCTCCGCACTGCCTCGTTGATATCTGTCCTTTCTTTCCTGATGGGCAAGGCTTGGCTGCTCAGCTGGTAGACGAGAGTGAGATCATCCAGGAGGTCTTTCATGAATGCGGACTTATCCACGATCGTACCGGCAAAATCCCTGATTTCTTCAGGAGTCCACTCATATTGATCGGACTGCAGCATCTGGGCATATCCTGTAATGGACGACAAAGGAGTCTTCAGATCATGGGAAAGGCCGCTGATCCACTCTTCCCTTGAGCTGACCACCTTCTTCTCATGTCTTTCGTTGTTCTTCAGTGTGTCAGTCAGCTGTGATAGCTGGCTGAAAAGCTCTTTGTATAGACGATAATTCCGCTTAAGCTTCCCGTTTTTCTTGTAGATGGCGGACTCCCCGACCTGGTTGACCGGTTGGGAGTAATGGCCGTCAGAGAGCTGTTTGATCCATTTAACCATGATCAAGAGGGGGGTGCCGAGATTCCGTGCATACCAAAAGGTGCTGAACAGAATCAGAAGGGCAATGGCAACAAGCGCGATGAACCACCCGTTATGGATCGGCACCGAAATGGGTGCTTCAGCAGGAGGGTGAATCCCTGCGATCAGGATGTTTCCCGAGAGGGGATCCTGGTGCACGGTCTGATCGGGATCATCCAGCTGAAGGAGGTCTTGGTACGTGTAGTTCTCTGAAGGTGGCCGGTCTCCATAAGCTTTAAGAACCTTGCCTTCAGGGTCGGCCAGTTGGATCCAAACGCCTTCTTTTTTCAGTTGCCGCTGATTTTTTGTCGAGAGCAACCATTCTCCTTTACTCCAATCAACCTCATCTTTCACCTTGCTCAACCATTGCTCCTCAGGATGATGTTTCCCAAGCATCGCGTAGGACGGTTCATCGTCCATATTCATGATCTCCCACGTATGGATATCGGTGAAAGGGACATCATTTGCAGCCGACAGAAGATGTTTTGAAGAGAGAACTGAATCGGGAGCACCGTATGATCCGGCAATGTCTCCCTTAGAGTCCAGGATGATCAACCAGCTTTGTTGTTTTTGAAGAACTTCTTGTAGATGTTGATCGATGGTTGCCTTGCCACCCTTGATCTCGAACCTGTCGGAAAAATAGAGTCCTTCTGCGGTGGTGAGATCCTTTTCAATGGCAGAATTCATGGTAAGGAACGCGATAAAAATGAAAATGATTAAGATCGACAGTAATAAAAGGAAGCCGGTCAGGATCAGTCTGCCGAGAAGGTGGAGGATGAATCGTGTATGGATATTCATCTGCCGCCTCTTGGCACGTCCAGTTTATACCCGAGCCCCCGGACGGTAAGGATGAGGGAAGGATCGCCGGGGTCTTCCTCGATTTTCTCCCGTAGCTTCCGGATGTGCACCATGACGGTGTTATCTTCCCCCATGAAGGCATCTCCCCACACCTGCTCATAGAGCTGTCCCTTGCTGAAAAGCTGATTCGGGTGCTTACAAAAGAATAGTAATAATTGGTATACTTGAGCAGGAAGTCGAACGGATTCTCCTCGTATGAACACTTCTCCAGTCGCTGTGTTCATTTCGATGGGTCCGCAGCTGTGTACGGTCTGATCCTGTTTCGTGACGACTTTCAACCTCCTGGATAGATGAGCTTTGATCCTCGCGACGACTTCAAGGGGGTTGAAGGGCTTGGTGATATAATCATCAGCCCCGACGGCAAATCCCGATAACTTATCGAGGTCACCGGACTTGGCCGTCAGAAAGAAGATCGTGGCATCGGATTGCTCGCGGATCGATGGGCAAATCTCAAAACCTGTTTGATCGGGTAGCATAACGTCCAATAGGATCAAATCATAGGTATGACTCTTACATAACGAAAGTGCCTGTGAGGCAGTCTCTGCTTTATCAATCGTTGAAATTCCCTCTCTCAGGAGTAGGGTCTCAAGCATATTCATTAGTGCCATTTCATCATCCACAATCAATAATCGTGCTTCATTCATTATTAATCTCCTATCTTATTGGTGTTACCACTATCATATCATCAAAGTTTTAGTAGAATTAGAGAATTAAGGAAAAGTTAAGGTGGGATTTCACCTGCGTTAAATGTAGTAGATTATCCTTTTTGTATAGACAAATAAGAAAAGGAAGTGTTGCATATGTTTGCCATAGCCAAAAGGGAGTTCTTTCAATTGTTCAAGGGGTTCAAGTCCATCGCCATCATCCTCATGCTCCTTGTACCAACATATTACTTTGCTAAATACTCCTCGATGTTCGAGAGCGCATTGGAGTTAACGCCAGATGAGGCGCATATGGCCCATTCGACAGGCTTGCTCCTGGTCATGATTGTATTCGGTCAATTGTTCGTCATGGGACTGTCTCATGACACGATGAACCGGGAGATGCATGAGCGGACCATGAGGTTCCTGTTGACCCGTACGTCAAGGCTATCCATCGTGGCAGGCAAGTTCCTCGGGATCCTGGCCTTCTGGTTTGCTTGTATCACTGTTTCCCACGTGATCATCGCGATTTTCTCTCACCACTTCGATGCTTTCACATTCTTTCAGCTCATGGGCCTCATCGCCTGTCAGGTCGCCTTTACGGTCTTCCTGTCGACGGTGGTACCGGTGCCTGCTTTGACGATGTTTATGAGTATCATTGCTGGAATTCTCCTCCCAATCCTGGGGTATTGGTTGGCCTTCACCTCGAATCCATGGTTCAGCTGGATGAAGTATGTTGATCCGAACTATTATCTTGTCAGGGGAGATTATACATTCTTGCTCATGTATCTTGATGCGTTCATTTTACTGTTACTGACATATGTGTTCTTCAGAAGGAGGGGCTGCTGATGATTACAACGAAAGGGCTAACAAAATCATTCGGGAAAAACCAGGTAGTCAAAGGAATCGATCTGACGGTGGAGAAAGGAGAGATCTTCGGGTTCCTCGGGAGGAACGGAGCAGGGAAATCAACGTTCATCAACATGCTGACAGGCATCGTGATTCCGTCTTCCGGCAGCTATTCTCTGCTTGGAGAAGAGGAGAATCACAATGCAATCAAGCACAAGATCGGCGTCATGCCTGATTATTCAACATTCTATCAATCCATGACCGCACTGAAGCATCTGCAGTTCCTTGCCGGTGTATCGGGGAAAAAGGTAGCCAAAGAAACGTGCATGTCGGTTCTGGCCGCTGTCGGTCTAGAAGGGCATGAGCATAAAAAAACCTCCAAGTTTTCCTTCGGTATGAAGAAGAAGCTTGGAGTGGCACAGGCTATCATCCATGATCCTGAATTGATCTTCCTTGATGAACCGACGTCCGGAATGGACGCAGAATCAGTCTTACAGATCCAACACCTGATCCTTTCCCTGCAGAAACAGGGGAAGACGATCTTCATGACGTCTCATAACCTCGACGAAGTAGAAAAGATCTGTAACCGTCTTGCTATCATGAAGGAGGGGAGGATTATGAAGAGCGGCACGATGGAAGAATTGCGGGCATTTTACCGCTCGAACATTGAAGTGAAAGTCAAACATTCACCAATACCAGTACATGATCAAGAAGATCTGGAACAATGGCTTACGATCAACGGTCGCGATCTTGAAATGGACGAAACCCATTTTCATGTGGTGGTGGAGGATGAGAAGAAGATCGCCGACATCATCCGCGTCCTTAACCGCATCAAGGTTGATGTTTACCGGGTAGAGGTAAATGAACCAACCCTGGAAGAGATCTTCCTGGAAAGGGAAGAGGCTAAATAGGCTAAATAAAAGGCAAGTTGTCGCGAAGACACCTTGCCTTTTTGTTTAGCCATGCCACTGTTCGCTCGTTCGTCGGTAACCGGAAATATGGTCCCATACAAATCCGATGACGGCACAGAGAAGAGCGGGAAGGGTCCACTCCAACCCATTAGCTGATAGAGGGATCCAGTCAACAGCGTGTTCGAGACTTTTCGGCACCATATTGAAACTGTGGAACGTTTCATAAAGTGAAAATGCACCTGTCATCCCCACTGAAAGGATGAACATCCTCCTGCTTTTCCCCAGGAAGAGCTGGGCAAGGGAGAGAACAACAAGAACGATGGCTACAGGATAGATCAAGGATAGAAGGGGCCCGGCAATCTTGAGGATCATATCCAATCCAAGATTCGTAGTGAGCAGTCCGATAAAGGTGAATATCCCGACATATCTTTTATAGGAAAGGACGCTGAATCGCTCATGGAAAAATTGGGCGCATGCGTTGATCAGACCGACACAGGTTGTCAGGCAGGCAAGGATCACGATGGCACCGAAGATCATATTCCCGCTGGGTCCGAAAAGCTGTCCGGATGCAAGGACCAGGAGCTCGGCGCCGTTGGCAACTGCTTGGTCAGCTGGGATGACCCTGCCGATCCAGCCGAGGGATACGTATACAAGGATGAGTCCCACAGCGGCAATCGATCCTGCACCGATCGTTCCTTTCACGAGCTCGCTCCGTTTGCTCATTCCTTTGGAGCGGAAGCCGTTTATGATGACGATGCCGAATGCAAGGGCTGCTATGGCATCCATTGTATAGTAACCTTCAATGAATCCCGTAAGGAAAGGGGACTCTTGGAACTTGACTGAAGTCGGTGCCTCTCCATACGAATAGGTGAAAAAAGCTTTGATGAAAAGAACAGCCAATACGAGTAGAAGTGCTGGGGTCAGCCATTGTCCCACAAGATCGATTACTTTCTTCGGATTCAGACAGATCAAGAATGTCACTCCGAAGAAGAGAAGGGAGAAGACGAAGAGCGGCATATGCCCCTGTACGGGAAGAATCTGTTCGAATCCAAGCTCGAACCCCACATTGGCGGCCCTTGGTATACCGTAAAAAGCGCCGATGGATAAATAGACGATGACAGCGAAAATCGTTCCGAATAAGGGGTGAACCCGCTCACCGATTGATAAAAGTCCATTCTTCGAAAGTGATACGGTAATGATCGTGAAGAATGGCAGGAATACAGCTGAGAGAATGAAACCGGTGATGGCAGGTATGAACGCTTGACCCGATTCCATCCCGAGGGTAGGAGGGAAAATCAGATTCCCGGCCCCGAAGAAGAGGGAAAAGAGCATGAATCCTGCTACGATAATATGTTTTTTATTGGTCATGTTGAACCTCCTGATTCTATCCTGGAAAAACAAAAAAGCCCGCCCCTCAAATCTAAAGGGACGAGCTTATACCCGCGTTACCACCCGAATTCCGCCTGCTAAAAAGCAAGCGACACTTGAACGTACCAACATACGTCTTCCTGTTAACGGTGGAAAACCGGCAGTGCCTACTCCGTTCGGCGCCGCGTCTCAGGGATGATTTTCAATGGGGTACCGTTCGCCTGCTCGCACCATATGCCGGCTCTCTTTGCAACAGTGTCCCGACCTACTCTTTCCCGTCGTTGACATTTACTATAGTAGTAATCTAGCACAGAGGGAATTCATTCGTCAATTCGTTTTTTAAATATAGTATTTATTCTGACATATTAATAAGGAGCCTGTAAACGCTTAGAATCCTTTCATAACTTCATCGAACGATAAAGCAGGTCGAAGCACTTCAGATACGATCAGTCTGTAGCCGTCAGGATCTCGAAGAACGATTTCCCGTGCATTCCAGGGCCGCTCGACAGGACCTTCTACAATACTTGCAGCCGGTGCACGCTGGGCCGTCATCTGAACGTCCTGCCACTGCAGGTTGATGGTGATGCCATTTGGGTGGAGAGGGGATCCGGCGGGAATCAGCATCAGATCTTGGTATTTATCGCCGCGGATATGAGCCATCACGATGTTGTCTTCCTGCCCGGTCAAACAATACACGACATTGAAATCCAGGACTTCCTTATACCATTCAATCGAGCGCTCAATATCTCTCACCTCCAGCTTTATAAACAGGGGCATTGGGTAAGCTTCCATGTTGTCACTCCTTTCTGTTGATAGTCTTCACTTTAGTCCATGACGCTGCGTGAAGGTCAATAAAAAAAGACGTGCAGATGTGCACGTCTTTGAAAGCAGGTCATAGTCCAACAGAAATATATTTCACTTCTAGGTATTCGTCCATTCCTTGATGGCCGCCTTCGCGTCCGAGGCCGCTCTGTTTGAATCCGCCGAAGGGTGCTTGAGGAGCGGAAGGACCACCGTCATTCAACCCGACAATCCCGTATTCCAACTGCTCACAGATGGCAATCCCTCGGGAGATGTTTTCCGTAAACACGTACGCTGCGAGACCATAAATGGAATCATTGGCACGTTCAACAGCTTCTTCTTCCGTTTTGAACGTGGTGATCGGGGCAAGTGGACCGAATGTTTCTTCGCTCATGCAGAGCATATCATCGGTCACACCGGTAAGGACCGTCGGCTCAAAGAAAAGACCTTCTTTCACACTGCCGCCCGTCGCGATTTCAGCGCCTTTATCCACAGCATCTTCAATATGCTTCTTCACTTTATCCACTGCGCGGTCGTCAATGAGAGGGCCGATGTCAACGCCTTCGTCCAGTCCGTTCCCGACCTTCAGTTTTTTGACCTCCGCTACATATTTTTCAGTGAATTCATCGACGATGGATTCATGCACGTATATGCGGTTGGTACACACGCACGTTTGACCGGCATTGCGGTATTTGGAAGCGACCACACCTTTGACGGCCTTATCTAGGTCTGCATCTTGAGTCACAATGGATGGAGCGTGGCCGCCAAGCTCAAGGGAGATCTTCTTCATTGTATCCGCAGAGTTCTTCATGAGGATCTTGCCGACAGGTGTTGACCCAGTGAAAGTGAGCTTGCGGACACGGGTGTCATCTGTCCACGCTTCCCCGATCGTCTTGGAGTCACCGCTCACGACATTGATGACGCCTTTCGGAATGCCGGCTTCTTCTGCGAGATGAGCAAGCTTGAAGGCTGTCAGCGGTGTGAGCTCAGCCGGTTTGATGACGACAGTGCAACCTGCCGCTAATGCAGGAGCGACCTTCCGTGTGATCATGGCAGCGGGGAAATTCCACGGTGTGATGACGGCGACGACACCGACCGGCTGCTTCGTCACGAACATGCGCTTATCTCGCTGGGTAGCGGGAATCTGTTCTCCGTATACTCGTTTTCCTTCTTCCGCAAACCACGAAATATATCCGTTGGCGTAGTCGATTTCCCCAAGGGCCTCTTTGAAGGGCTTTCCTTGCTCCAGTGTCATGGTACGGGCAAGGTCTTCACGGTTTTCATGAATGAGATCATGCCATTTCCGCACAAGTTCACTCCGCTCGTAGGCCGAGTGTTTACTCCAGCTTTTAAACGCTTCAGAAGCAGCATCTACTGCATCCTGTGCTTCCTTTGTGCTCCCGTTCGGAACGGTGGCGATCACGTCTGATGTAGCAGGGTTGATAACCTCGATCGTGTCGAGATCTTGCCCCGTTTGTTGACCGTTGATCAATAATGCATACTTTTCCATTGGATGAACCTCCTGAATTGATTGGTTGATGAGATAGTGAGAGTTTTCCCTCTCTATATGTAGCTTAAACGTTACCTCAAATGATGCAGTGAAGCCAACAAATGGACCTCGAAGTTCCTGTGTTTATTCTTATTCAGGTTGAGGGAACATATACCGTATGAAGATTATGAAGGAGGAACCTACTTTGAAAGCAATTGTAATCAATCAGTATGGTAGCAAAGATGTTTTGGAAGAAAAGGAAGTAGATAAGCCGGCAATCGGTGATGATCAGGTGTTGGTAGAGAACCATGCGACTTCCATCAACCCCATCGATTGGAAGCTGAGAGAGGGATACTTGAAGCAGATGCTTGATTTCGAATTCCCGATTATCCTGGGATGGGATGTAGCAGGCACCATTGCTGAAATCGGCAAGAATGTCAGCGGCTATTCGGTAGGGGACAGGGTATTGGCCCGTCCGGAAACGACGAATCAGGGAACGTATGCGGAGTATGTTCCAGTGGATGCCCATCTGCTGGCACCCATGCCGGATTCAATGAGCTATGAAGAAGCGGCGGCGATCCCCCTTGCCGGACTGACTGCCTGGCAGTGCCTGGTGGATTTCGGTGAAATCAAGAAAGGCGACAACGTATTGATTCATGCCGGAGCCGGGGGTGTCGGGAGCTACGCCATCCAGATCGCAAAGAGTTTCGGGGCCCATGTCGCCACAACTGCGAGTGGGAAAAATGAACAGTTTGTCCGTTCCCTAGGTGCAGACGAATTCATCAACTACCGCGAACAGGATTTCAGTGAGCTCTTGTCGGACTATGATCTTGTCGTTGATACGATGGGTGGCAAGGTTCAGGAAGACAGCTTCAAGGTGCTGAAAAAAGGAGGCAAGCTCGTTTCCATTGCCGATCAGCCTTCTGAAGACCACGCGGCTGACTTCACAACGAAATTCCTTTGGCTGGAGCCGGACGGGGAACAGTTGAAGAAGCTGGCGGACCTTTTTGAAAAAGGCGAGCTGAAACCGGTCATCGGTGAGACATTCAACCTTAGTGAACAAGGCTTGAAGGATGCCCATGCCCTAAGTGAAACCCATCATGCGAAAGGGAAAATCATCATCAAGGTGAAGTAGAACGCAAAATCCGGGCGCACCCTATTCCTGAATGGAATGGATGCGCCCGGATTTTTTTAGTGTTTTAAAGCGTGGACCCAGTCATATTCAATCCTTCTATATAACACGTGTGTATTCCTTTTTTTTGTATGTTCTAAATCAGTACATTCCGTCAAGAAGATACCGCTGAACTCCTTTACAGCATTGAGCGGCGCGTATGTAATGGTTCCTGCTTGCTCCTGCATCATCGCTAAGGAAGTGGAGTCGACCGAGGATGCTTTCTTTCATCCAATCTTTTTGCAGGGTATCTGCCTTCTCTTTGGCTTCTTCAAATCGTCCTTCCTCCAGCAATACGTGAACCTCGTAATATTCCCTTATATGAGTCTGTTTTACTTGATGAAGGTGGGAGGAGGCGCTCCGCACATCCCCTCGTCGTGAAGCCTCGGCCAAGTGAAAGAGTGCTTGGTGGGAGGGGGATTTGTACTTTCCCAGAACCCTTTCAAGCTGATCCTCTACCAGGTCATTATTCCCTTGACCCAGCGCCCAATAGAAGCCTAGAATCGGTTGCCTTTTACGTGCAGATAGAAACTGTTCGATTTTAGATGTATTAGTGGCATAGTAAAGAAAATATACGTAGGGAATTATGGAAATGAGGATGACAGAGGCTGCGATCCCCGTTACGACCACCCCAAAAGGAAAATCAAAAAAGCCACCTGTGATTCCAAAAATAATAGCCAAGCTGAAAATAATGATGTACTGAGTTTTGCTGATCATGGGTGTGTCCTTTCGGGCTCCTCTCCACTCTCTTCATCCTCTGCCGGAATGTCCTGTTCTTCGTGGAATTCCACTCCAGACTGCCCTGTGATCTCGTCAAAGGGTGTATAGAAGAGGGGAGGAACTTGTTTTCTCTTGAAACATTTGAAACCTGCGACGAGGAGGAGTGCTGTCACAGAGAGGGGGAGCAGGGCGAATGCCAGCAGCTCCATCATGAATCGTTGGACGAGCTTGTGATGACTGCGGTTGCTGACATGGTGGCAATCATGGCGGTCTGCTGTGCCTGGATCAGCGTCTCGATCGTCGTCGTCAAGCTGGTCGTGGCGAGGGAGGTATCCTCTAATTGATTGCTTACATAGAAGTTCACGGCCATCATGAAATTCACGTCTTTATGCCATTTGAATGCTTTTATGCCATTCAAGTTGTCCCATATCGACCGGACTCTTCCGCAGTCCGCATCTTTTACAAATGACAGGAGGGCGATGTGAGGATAGAAAGTAGGTTTCATGCGGATTCCTTCCGAGCGGAGGTCATCATGTATGCGTAAAGCTCTTGAAATCATGGAATCAGGTCCTTCCTCCTCCTGAAGAGAAAGGATGTGGCTCATCGTCTGAAGATCATTCCCCTTGCGAAAGCCTTCGTGGTTCAACTGATCGTAAAAGGTCTCGATATAATCCACGATATTTTCCTGCCCCTTTTTTGCAAGAAGCATGGCGAGGGGATAGTCGCTGTGACCGGTGAGGAAGAGATGCTCCTTTGCCATCCGTTTATATAGGGTGAGCGCGCGTTCTGGAAGATCTGGATCGATCTCATCTTCCCCCAGTACCGCCAGGGCGGCAAGGTGAGTGTAGACCCCTTTTTTGAATCCTGCTTCAATGAGCCGGTCGTAAAGGGATAGAAGGCGTTCGAATTGCAGGCGGGGATCTTCGGATTTCACGTCGAGAAGGGCAGCGCATGAGAAGCGCAGCTGCGATTTCATGTGTGAAAACATACCGGATTCTTTTTTGATCATCTCGCTTATGTCCATAAATCGTTCCACGTCAAATGGATGATCATTCGTACAATAAATGGAGGCGGTCAACATGAGTACCTGGTGATCGGAAGCCTGCCAGCGAAGGCGCTTTTTCAATGTGGTATAAATGGCTTCATACTGTTTGATCTGGTCTTGGATCATAGTAATCACTTCCTTAAAAGATTGATTCATATATTTACGAAATGCACAACGCGATGGTTTCATATTTTGTAAAATGTAAAGTTTCCTTGACGTAAAGTTTCCTTTACTTTATGATGGCAACAAGGAGGTAGACCATGAAAAATAAACTGGTGGAATACCGAAAATCAAAAGGGTTATCCCAGGAAAAGCTTGCTCTACAACTCGGCGTATCGAGACAAACCATTATATCCATTGAAAAAGGCAAGTATGATCCCTCCTTACAGCTCGCATTTCAGCTGGCGGAAGTGTTTCATGTCAGTATTGAGGAGTTATTTTTATATGAAAATCAGAAAGGGGAATGATCCATATGAAAGGACGAAGAGGTACATATTTGTTTTTAGGCATTTTACTCGGCGTGCAAGGTTTGTTTGTACTCATCATCGGCATCCTTGCTGATTCATTCGCCTATCATGCTCTTCCAATTCTCGGGCTTGCGATCATCTCATTCTGCATGAGTTATCTGCACCCTCAGTTTATTCAGAAGGACGAACGCATGAAAATGATCCGGGAGAAGGGGATGTTTTATTCTTATTTCGCCATTCTTGGCTATTTTATTATTCTTATGGCGTTTCTTCAGTTCAGCTCCATTCAGATCACCGCGATGCAAGCGATGAATATTCTTCTGGCCCTTATCATAAGTACAGTCTTTGTGTCCATGACCGTTGTGGCCTGGAAACACTAGAGGAAAAGTGGGTGTTTTTTAAGCTCAGGTATCTGTCCTCAGAAAGCCGAAAAAGACAGGAAGGCTTCATCCATTCATCGTATTCTACATTAGGAGGGGGTCAGATGGAAATGCTGGAGCGGTTGAATCAGTGCATAGATTATATTGAGAAGAATCTGGACGGAGTCATCGATCCGGATGAATTATCTTCGATCTCCATGTACTCCCATCATCATTTCCAGAAGATGTTTTCCGTGATCTCCGGCTTCCCGCTCGCGGAGTATATCCGGAAGAGGAGGCTCACCGTGGCCGCCCAGGAACTCATGGTGAAAGATGCAAAAGTGATTGATGTTGCCCTGAAGTATGGATATGAAACGCCGGAGTCGTTCTCGAAAGCCTTCCGGAAGCTTCATGGAGTACCACCTTCAAAAATCCGCACAGGGTCTGTCAGAGCTTATCCGAGATTGGGTTTTAAACTTCAGATAATGGGAGTGAACGAGATGAATTATCGCATGGTCGAAAAAGAAGCGTTTGAAGTGGCCGGGATCGGAAGAAGGATGAGCACGCAGAATGGAGAAAACCTGAGGGAGATCCCAAAGCTCTGGGAGCAGGTGAACAGGGATGGGATTGACCGGGAGATTTGCAGGGCTGCCAACGCCGATTCGATTATGGGCGTGTGCCTGCACGAAGATCGCACCAAGGATGAATTCACGTATTTCATCGGGGCTGAACATACGGCGGCTACGGTAGCCTATGAAACGCATACGATGCCTGCGGCCACTTGGGCGGTATTTGAGGTGGTGGGTCCGATGCCTCTCGCCATACAGCGCGTATGGGAGAGGATCTTCACAGAGTGGTTCCCGTCCACAGGATTTGAGCACAGCGGTGGTCCTGAGTTCGAACTGTACCCGATGGAAGATGCTGGGGCAGAAGACTTTCGCTGTGAGGTATGGGTGCCCGTTAAGAATCGTTAATATCATGTTGAAGAAAGGCAACGTCGCGTTGCCTTTTTTTGATTTCAAGAATGTTCATAATCATTCCTCCTAAACCTGGACCTTCTTGTTATAATGTAAGAAAAAGGATATGTGGAATGGGAGTGAATCGATGGTTTTCCGAAGGACACGTTTGTCAATATGGGTGCTTATGCTTGTGCCCGTCATCTTATTGAGCAATATTCTCCTGTATCACTCTTCAGTACAACTCTACCTAGATATTCATATCGGCAAGGAAGTGGTGTTCGGGAGCCTCCTGGACCTGTTGGTCGTCCTGCCGGCTTTGATGTATGCAGCATTCAGGCTCTCTAAAAAGCAGCTTGCGGGTATCGTGGTATTCGGTCTCATCCTCGCAAGATTCATCCTTCCTGAAGCCTACTTTGCTCAGTACACGGTTCTGCTTTATGCCGGTCTGGCGGTGGAGGTGCTCGTGGTCATGGGTGAGCTTGCACTGGTTATCCTCCTGGTGAAGAAAATTCCGGCGATCAGGGGCGATATGAGGGAGTCTGGAACCGGTCTCCTATTCTCACTTCTCCCAGCTGCCATAGAGAATGTAAAGGATCATTTTATCGTCAGGCTGATCACTTCTGAAGTCCTTGCCATCTACTACGGCTTGATGAGCTGGAGGCGGAAGGCACCCGTCCATGGCGGAGTAGTGACCATGCATCACAACACCAGCCACACAGCAATGAATCTCATGTTGATCCATGCCATCGTCCTGGAATCAGTGGGGTTGCATTGGTGGCTTCATGATATTCAACCGGTTCTGTCCATAGTGCTTCTCATACTCAATGTATACGGGGTCATCCTTTTCCTTGCTGAGATTCAGATCGCACGCCTGCATCCCCTTGAAGTGAGGGATGGGAGGATCTATATCGGCCAGGGACTTCAAAAGAGGATTGTCTTTCCAATCGAAAATATTGAACACATGGATTGGGGAGGAAAACCAAGTGAAGACGGACTCCTCCTGATGTATAAAGATTTTGAAGAAGTGGAGCCCCAGGTTGTCATCCGATTGAAGGAGGAAGCGGAAGCCACCCTCTTCTTGGGACGGAAGGTCATGGTGCGTGAAGTGGCCATCAGGGTGGATGATCCAAACCGCCTGAAAGAATTATTGGCGTGACCCGTATCTTTTTCGGCATCCCATCCGTTAGTAGTGTGAGAGGGTGAAAGGAGTGAAGGATATGCAACCTGTTGAAAAGTCGCCTCCCCCAGGGGGTGTGAAGGAGCAAAGGGACGGTCTCCTGCGTTACTGCCGCTTTCTGACGAAAAATCAGTGGGATGCAGACGAGATTGCACAGGAGTCTCTGGCCAGGGCGTTGGAACATTATCATCAAGAGGAGTGGACCCAGGCACTGCTGAAGCGTATCGCTTATTCCGTGTGGATTGATATAACTCGTAAGCGGCGATGGGAATCGGTTGAAGCTCCGTTTTATGAGGAGTCGTATCAGCTGTCCGGCTTTGAATGCGCCCACCTGCTCAGAAGTCTCACCCCGAAGCAAACGGTCACCTTCGTCCTGAAAGAAGCCTTTCAATTCCGGATTGCAGAGATTGCTTCCATACTGAACATGAGTGAAACCGGGATCAAGGCGTTATTGAGTCGTGCAAGGAACAGACTGAAAAATCTTCAGGAGGAGCCTGGCATGGAGGAGCCGTCCGACATTCAAAACCAACTGGATGCCATCCTGATCCGTACCCTTCGTGCACAGGATCCTGCCCTTCTTCTTCAGTTTATCCCGACGCTGCTTGCCCGTCAGTCGACGGTCAGCGGGGAACGCCTGCATGTCCATTCCTTCCTCAACCTCTCCAACGCAGCATAATGGAGGAGGAAACAAGATGAATGCCATACCGTATGTGATTGAACAATCGAGTACCGGGGAGCGCTCCTACGACATCTACTCGAGACTGCTGAAGGACCGGATCATCATGGTCAGTGATGAGATCAACGATGCCATGGCCAACAGCATCGTCGCTCAGCTCCTGTTCCTGGCGGCCGATGCCCCCGACAAGGATATCTCCCTATACATCAATAGCCCAGGTGGTTCAACTTCTGCAGGGTTTGCCATATTCGACACGATGGAGTACATTTCCCCGGACGTAAGGACCATTTGTACCGGCATGGCTGCGTCATTCGGTGCCATGCTTCTTCTAGCGGGTACCAAAGGCAAGAGGATGGCCCTGCCGAATAGTGAAATCATGATTCACCAGCCCCTTGGAGGAGCACGGGGGCAGGCGACGGACCTTGAGATCTCCGCGAAACGGATCGTGAAACTACGAAGGCACCTGAATGAAATCATCTCTGAAAGAACGGGTATTCCCCTTGAACAAGTTGAAGTGGATACTGACCGGGATTACTTCATGACGGCAGAGGAAGCGCTGGAATATGGCATCATAGACCGCATCGTCAAAAAATAAGTGCAGAGCCCTTCTGATATCAGAAGGGCTTTTGTGTGGGAGAAGGTTTGCTTTCATTCTGTTCCTCCATCCTTTATGATGAGGAAAAATAGAGAAAAAGAGGGTTACAGTATGAAGAAGATCCACAGTGATATCATCCAGTTCAGGGGAACTCACTTCGAGTTCGGGAAGATGCAGGGAGAGAAGCTGAAGGGATCCCTGACGGTCCGAAACAGGGAGAACCAATGGAAAGTGAGAAAGCCGAGATTCGTGATCGATGAGCAAGAGGCAGAGGCGGCCATCAAACGATTTGCCCCCTATGTGTGGGAGGAGATCCTCGGCCTCCAAGAGGCACTTCAGTGGCCGATGGAATCCGTCCTGAGAGAGTTCGGCGGCTACAGGGTCCCCTACGGTAAATCTGGCTGTTCCATCATGACAGGCAGTGATTACCTCATCCGTAACTATGATTACCATCCGAAAACCTATGAGGGACGATATATGATCTTCCAGCCATCTGACGGAGGATATGCCATGATCGGTCCGAGCCAGCGT
The DNA here is from genome assembly GCA_963762295.1 of uncultured Bacillaceae bacterium. Lineage (GTDB taxonomy): Bacteria > Bacillota > Bacilli > Bacillales > Bacillaceae_B > Rossellomorea. Next base: position 489,927 of record CAVXKK010000005.1, on the reverse strand, counting down.
ACAACAGGCCGCATGGATGGTATGAATGAGTGCGGGTTGGCCATTGGTTATAATTTCATGCATCGAAAAAATCCGGGACCGGGTTTCATCTGCTGTATGATCGGTCGTTTGCTCCTTGAGTCATGTAGGAATGCGGCAGAAGCAGTCGCCATGCTCAAAGAAATCCCTCATCGCAATTCCTTCAGCTATGTGCTCCATGATGCCGGTGGGGTGACGAAAATCGTGGAGGCTTCTCCCCGTGGGATCAAGGTAAGGGAAGACCACGCGTGTACGAACCACTTCGAAATCCAGGTAGAGGAGAACAGGAATCATCTTGGAGATTCTAAGAGAAGGCTTTCCATATTGAATGAACACCCGGGTCTGGGTGCCAGGGAAGCTTTCCGCCTCATGAATGACCGTGATAAAGGGGTGTTCTCTGATCTTTATGGAAGCTGGGCGGGGACCATTCATACGTCCGCCTATTTCCCTAAAGAGGGCAAGGCCTGGTTTGTCCTAGGCGGTGATAAAGAGCCGGTCGAATTCAATTTTTCGGCTTGGCTCGAAGGAAAAGAGATCGCAGCAGAGAGAATCGAAGGGGAAGTAGACACCGAGATTCCATTCCTTCATATGGACGAAGGGGCAGATTGGTTTAAGCGATGAAAAGATAAGCCCGCCTGGGTATTTAGGCGGGCTATTTATATGGAATCATCCTTAGAATAAACCTCCTTACAAGGATGAAAATACTAAATATATAGTTCATAAGACCTATTTTCATTTTCTGATATTACCTTTTCTTTAGTTCCTTTTAACAAATTTACGGAATTTAGCAAGGGTGACAAAATAGGCACATAGCTTTTAAATCCCTTCTCAGTATAATATAACTAGGAACAACTCGGAGGGATGCAGATGGAGCACAAAAAGAGAACTTGGCTTGGCAGGATGCGGAAGGTTAAGGGCTTAAGCCAGGATGAAGTCGCCAAACTCGTACATATTGACAGATCTTACTATTCGAAGATCGAGAATGGCTTGAGAGCTCCTAGTGAAAAGCTGGCAGAAGACCTCGCTGACCTGCTTGGTTTCCACTATTCTGTATTCGGTATGGAAAAGAGTCCGTTCTTTTTTGCTTTGCGGCATTCGAAGGTGGTATTGGCCCACTTTGACCTGAATCTTCGCTATACATGGCTTTTTAATCCCCACGCAGATTTTGATCCTGTTCTTGCTGTCGGGAGGACGGATGTGGAGATGGAAAAAGGCAGCGGTTCCGAGGAGCTCATGCAAATGAAGCAGGAAGTAATCAGCCGTCGCCAGACCATGAGCAAGAAGATCGTGTTTACCCTTTCCGACGGCGACGCAGCCTATGATGTAACCTGTCACCCACTGTTCAACGCCAGGGGCGTCCTGATAGGAGGAAGCACGGCAGCCATTCGGGTACCGGTGTGTGAATTACCAAAGGTTCATTCATGACAGAAGATCAGGATGGGGGGATACGATGTATCCGGAAGCCTTGACGTTACTTTTACTGGATTTTCTATTCATCATTACCGGATTGCTCTTCTTTGCGTTGTATTATGATATGAAGAAAAAATTCCCTTCCAGGGTCTGTGCCCTTATGGTGGCAATACCTGTCATTCTCTTATGTATGTTGTTCAGCTATGAGATCACAGAAGGTGTCTATGCAGATTTAAGGAGGATCCCCTTCTTCTTGGCGAGCCTTTACTTCGGTCCCGTCGTATCCATCATCTTAGTCGCGGTTATCGTCTTGTTTCGATTCCTTTTCATCGGTCCGGAACTGATCCATCTGGTGATTTTTAATTATCTCTTTGCATTCCTGGTCATTGCCATGATCAGTAAAAGGTTCGCTCAGTATTCTTTGAAGTGGAAACTGGGGATCATGATTATCCTCTGCACCTATATGTCGCTTTTCAATCTATCATTCGGCGAGCTGTATGATCCGAAGACTAAATTCGCGGAATACATGCTTCTACTGATTGTCCCTTTGGCTGCTTCGATCATTGCCATATTATGCGCCGAAATGATCCGAAACCTCATCATGTTGAAGCGGAAGGAACAGAAATTGGAGAAGCTGAATATGGTCGGTCAGTTGGCAGCGAGTATATCTCATGAGGTCCGAAATCCACTGACCTCTTCCAAAGGATTCCTCCAATTGATCAGGGAAGAGAAGGATATAGAATTGCAGAGGCAGTTCATCGAGCTTTCACTTGTTGGCATCGAACAGGCAACAGGTGTCATTGAGGATTATCTTACCTTTACGGATTCCGTGCCGGATGAGCCCGTAACGATCGATGTCAGATTGGCGGTCATGGAAGTTGCCAAGGATCTCGAGGCATTTTCACTGGAGCAGAAAATAAAGATGCATCTAGAATTGGAGGAAGGCGTGCTGGTAAGAGGACAACCGCGCAGCTTCAGTCAATGCATGATGAATATGATGCGAAATTCCATTGATTCCATGCCTGCCGGAGGGAAACTGACGGTGAAGGTGGAAAAGAAGGAGAAAGTCCTCATTTCGATCTGCGACACGGGAGTGGGCATGACGAAGGATCAGATCAGGCGATTCGGGGAGCCCTTTTTTACCATCAAGGATGAGTCCACAGGCCTCGGTGTCATGGCAGCCCATATCATCGTCCATGCCATGAAAGGGAATATCACCGTTAAAAGTGAACCGAACAAAGGAACGACTATTTATATCGAATTGAATCATGGAATCATATGAAGAAAGCCGGCGGATGCCGGCTTTCTGTCGTTCTCTCTATACAAATTTGACGATATCATCAAACGGACGGCGGGTCTTTTCCGCAGGGTCCTTCACACGGTATCCGAATGCCACCATGACAGAGATGCCGAAGTTGCCATCCTCAAGAAGTCCTTCTTCCTCGAGGAGCTTGTTCATCTTTTCTATATGGAAGCCTTCAATCGGACAGGAGTCCACTCCGATTTCAGCTGCAGCCGTCATCATATTACCGAGTGCAAGGTAGGTTTGCTTTCCTGCCCAATCATATAATGGGCGGTCACCATCAAGAAGGTTGAAGTCTTCTTTCTGGAACTCTTCAATCCTGCTCAGGTATTTTTGTAGATGCTCATCCGGCATATGCTTCACTTCTTTGAAGTGCTGCTGGAGATAGTCCGCATCGTAGCGGGTATCTTTTTTCGTCCGGGCAAGCATAATGACGAAATGGCTCGCATCAGGAAGTTTTCCGTAGGCTCCCCATGCTGCATCTTTGATCTTTTGACGGAGCTCTTCGCTTTGGATCACGAGGAAGCGCCATGGCTCAAAACCGAATGAAGAGGGAGATAGCCTACCGACTTCCATGATGAATCGGAAATCGTCATCGGAAACTTTTTTCTCAGGGTCGAATTCCTTTGTAGCGTGTCTGTCCAGATGGGCAGCGAGTATTTCTTGTTTGCGTTGTTCTTTGTTTTGCACTGCAATCACTCCTATCCATTTGTTTAGAACACATTCACCCTACCACATGCGGGCAGGAAGTTCATGTATTTAGTATGGCGGAGGTGCGGGATTCCATTCTTTTGAAGAGGATTCATGTATAATGGACCTAATTCGAAGGGCTTTGAGCCTCTTAGGGAGATTCTTATGAAAACAGATTATGACCGCCTGCTACACATCGAGACAGGTAAACGACAAATGGGCTTCCACCGGTCCTTTCATTATCATCGCTATGAACCGACACCGTATGAGGCGCTGGATGAGTTTTGCGAGCAGTATCCTTTCTCCAGATCCGACCGGGTGGTGGATTTCGGATGCGGGAAGGGGCGCTTGAACTTTTACCTTCATCACAGGTTCAACTGTACGACCATCGGTATTGAAATGAACAGGGATTTTTACCGGGATGCCATGGTGAACTTGGATCATTATCTCCGGCATGCCGGAATCCGGAGAAATATCGTCCATTTCAAGGAGTGCCTGGCAGAGGAATATGTCATCCACCCACGGGATAATCGCTTTTATTTCTTCAACCCGTTTTCTGTCCAGATCTTCATGAGCGTCATCAATAACATTCTTCACTCGGTAGAAGAGTATCCGAGGGCCGTGGATATCATCCTGTATTACAGCTCCGATGATTATATTCACTATATGGAAGAACATCCACTTTTCCGTTTGAAAGTAGAAGTGGACCTGACTGGGGAATTTGCAGAGAATCCATATGAGAAGTTTAGGGTGTACGAGCTATTTTATGGTGGAGAAAGGTGAATGGGATTTCTGGATTTTCCTTTTTTTGTGAAACTTTTCATCGCGCCATGCGTACATTCTAGTAGAAAGCGGAGGCTTTCATAAGGAGGATGGAACATGTACAAATGGGTGTGGGCGAGCTTTTTGATTGTGATCTTGGTGACCATTGGTCTTTGGATGACAAAAGGAGCGGAGTCTGCCATTCTGCTTCTCTCGGGATATGGTCTCGTTTTCTTCTTCCTGGTGTATTTCTTGTTCCCGAAGTCGAAGAAGCAGTAGGTTGAAGAAAGGAAGAAGGATGATCCTGCATGGAGGATCATCCTTCTTTTTTATAGGGGATGGCTTCGAGGAGGAAGTCGACGATATGAACGGCCCGTACGGTATTCGACAGCCCTTCACGTTCGATTCCTAGTTTCATCTGAAGAAGACAGCCTGGATTCGAGGTGATGATGGTCACGGCCCCTGTGCCCCTTGCATGCTTCATTTTTGTATCCAGTATCTTCATCGACATCTCCGATTCGACAATATTATAAATGCCTGCAGAACCACAGCAGTGGTCCGCCTGCTTCATCTCGCGGTACTCGGCACCAGATACAGCCTGAAGGAGCATGCGGGGCTCGAGGAACGTTTTCTGTACGTTCCTGAGATGACAGGAATCCTGGTACGTAATGATTTGCGAATCTGTTTGTAAAGCTTTCCGGTGGAAGCCCAGTTCGACCAGGATGGATGATACGTCTTTGATTTTAGAGGCGAAACGCTTTGCGCGCGCCTTCCAATCCGGGTCATCCTTCAATAGATGATCATAGTCCACGAGAAAGGCGCCGCATCCTCCCGCGTTGGTAATGATGTAATCGGCTCCGCAGTCTTCAAACGCGGAGATGTTTTCCTTGGCAAGCTTCTTCGCTCCATCCTTTTCGCCACTGTGCCCATGGAGTGCCCCGCAGCAGGTCTGGGCACGGGGGATGACGATCTCGCAACCGGCATGTTGAAGAAGGGTCGTGGTGGCATTGTTGGTACTGAGAAACAGCGTATCCATCAGGCAGCCGCTGAAGAAGGCGACTTTCTTCTTCCTGGGTCCTGCAGGTTCCAAATGACGGGGACGTTCAGCCATGTCACGGCGTCTTGGGACCGGAGGTAGGATTTTTTCCATTGTAGACAGATGATCGGGGAAGATGTTCATGAGCCCCGATGCCCTCACGGCTTTCTGGATTCCTGAACGCTGATAAAAGCCGAGCAGGGAAGTGGCTGTCCTCATCCTGTCGGGGTGTGGAAATAATCCTGAAAACACCGTCTTTCTCACGACTTTCTCGCGGATGGAGTGCTTTTTGTGCTTGTTGATGATATCCCTTGCTTCTTCCAGGAGATGGCCGTACTTAACACCGGAAGGACAGACGGGCTCGCAGGCTCGGCAGCCGAGGCATAGATCGAGTGAACGCTCCACATCTTCGTCCGGTTCGATGACCCCATCGACGACGGCCTTCATCAGGGCGATCCTGCCGCGGGGAGAGTGTGATTCCTTGAAGCCTGATTCGATATAGGTCGGGCAGGAGGGGAGGCAAAATCCGCATCGCATGCAGTTAAGAAGCTCATCCTCATCCATCCGTTCCTTGAACTCTTGCTGCATCTTCGTTTGTTCACTCATCGTGAAATCACCACGCGCTTTCTGGATTCTTTGGCAAATACTTTATTCGGGTTCATGATATTACCAGGATCGAATGCCTGCTTGATGAGTTTCATGGCATTCACCCCCTCAGGTCCAAGCTTCCATTCAAGATATGGCGCCTTCATCATCCCCACACCATGTTCTCCCGTGATCGTACCGCCCAACGAAATCGCTTCAGAGAAAATTTCGGCAAAGGCTGCTTCCACTCGCTCCATCTCTTCGTGATCCCGCGCATCGGTTGCAACGGTCGGATGGAGGTTCCCGTCCCCTGCATGCCCGAACGTACAAATGTTGAGTTTGTATTTTTCGGCGATGCGATTGATGGCCGAGACCATCGTAGCAATCTCTGAACGGGGTACAGTGGCGTCCTCGAGAATGGTTGTCGGCTTCAGCCGGGCGAGGGCAGAGAGGGCGGATCGTCTTGCAGTCCTGAGTGCTTCTGCTTCATCTGGTGTAGCGGCAAGCTCAACGGATACGGCCCCGTGCTCCAAACAAATCTCCTTCATTTTCGCCATATCCCTAGTGACGAGTTCGGCGGGTCCGTCCTGCTCGATGAGGAGGACAGCCTTCGCTTCTGTAGGGAGGCCGATCCTGGCGAAATCCTCGACGACAGCAAGGGTGGGCTGATCGAGGAATTCCAGTGTGGCGGGAATGATCTTGCCCGAGATGATGTGGGAAACACTTCTTGCCGCAGCTTCCATGTCTCCGTATGTGGCAAGCATCGTCTTTTTTGTTTTCGGGAGCGGCACGAGCTTCAACGTCGCTTCAGTGATGATCCCGAGTGTTCCTTCTGAACCGACTAGGAGCCTCGTCAAATCGTAGCCAGCGACATCTTTGGCTAGCTTGCCGCCCGTCCGGATGATGTCCCCGTTCGGAAGTACGGCCTCGAGAGCCAGGACGTAATCACGCGTCACCCCGTATTTGAGGCCCCTGAGGCCACCGGAATTTTCGTTGATATTCCCGCCGATGGTGGAGATCTTCATGGAGCTCGGATCCGGTGGATAAAAGAGACCCTTTGCTTCAACGGAGGCTATGAGTTCCCCCGTGATCACACCGGGCTGGACGGTGACGGTGAGATTCTCCTCGTCGAGTTCTAGTATGCTGTTCATACGGGTAAAGAGAAGGACGATCCCGCCCTCGGTCGGGCAGGTGCCGGCACACAGGTTGGTGCCTGAACCCCTCGGTACAATCGGGATGCCATGCTCTCCGCACACTTTCACAATGCTTGCAATCTCCCGGGCTGTAGAAGGGGAGAGGACGGCATCCGGCATCGCCTGATAATTCGGGGTAGCATCATATGAATAAACGAGCCTCTCAGCGGGGCTGTCGTAGTAGAAAGCTTCTCCTACAATGCTTATGAATGATTGCTTAATAGACGAAGTGATCATGGGTGATCCCGCCTTTCTAGTATTCTAGTAGATTCAGTTCTTTCCGGGAAAGGGGGCAGGAGTAATGGAACCAAGGATCACATAATCCCCGGCACCGGTCGCACCCGGTACATTCCCCGGTTGTCCGTTCAACGTCTCGTGGGCAAGAAGGGCGAAGGCGATGGCCTCTTTGGCATCGGATGAGTAGCCGATCTCTTCCTGCGTGAGAAGTGTGCAGGTTGGGAGCAATTCCTTCATCATGCGGATGAGGGTTGGGTTATAGCTTCCTCCACCTCCGATGATGATTTCATCCACTTCATAGAGTGGGAAGATGAACGTCTTATAGGCATCTACGATAGAGCGGGCCGTAAAGTACGTCGCAGACGCGATGAGATCTTCTTTCGGAAGATGAGAGAACTCTTTCATGATACGGTCGATGAAAATCTCTCCGAACTGTTCCCTGCCAGTTGATTTAGGGGGCTTCCTTGAGAAGAAACCGGCTTCCCATTCCATCCATTCTCCCACCATCTTTTCATGCACCTTCCCAGTGGAAGCGATGCCCCCGTCTTCATCGAATGCCTTGCCGTAAAGCCTCTCGCAAAGCCCGTCGATGATCATATTGCCCGGTCCTGTATCGAATCCGTACACGTCTTCAAGGGAACCGTCCTTGGATAGGACGGTGACATTCCCGATCCCCCCGATGTTTTGAAGAAGGCGCCCCACTCCAGGCGACCGGTAGAGGATGTATTCCGTGTAGGGAACGAGGGGGGCACCCTCGCCTCCCGCAGCGACGTCCATAGACCTGAAATTTGAGACAACGGCGGTATTCGTCATGTATGCGATCACGCTTGGCTCACCGATCTGGAGAGTGGAAGGGACAGAATCCGCCGTGGGGAAAGGCTGGTGAAATACGGTTTGCCCGTGGGACCCGATGACATCGAGATCCTCCAGGGGAACACCGGCTTCCGTGCAAAGACCGATGACGGCTTCCCCGTAGATGCGGCCAAGCTCGAAGTGAAGGCTTGAAAGGGCAGGAGTGGATGAGTGTTCTTCACTGATGACCTCGAAAATTTTCTTTTTGACTGACTGGGGGAAGGGGGTGGAGGCGTAATGGATCAGCTTGCAGGTTGCGCTGCTTCCCGTCCCTTCCAAGGATACGAGGGCGGCATCCACCGCATCGACGGATGTGCCTGACATTAGCCCTACGGCTAGACGTTTAACCATTTAATGATTCCTCCTCATTCTTGTATAAGTCGTGACGGCACCCAAGGCCGGGGAAACAGGACTCAAATGGAAAGCTGCATCTGGATAGGCCTCTGCAACCACCTGTTTGAAAGATGTCTGAACTTCTTTGCTTGCTTCCAACACGCTTCCTTTTATGGCCACTCTCAGCGACGCGAGAGAAAGGTTGCGTGCGAGCTGAACGGTCTGCATTCCGAGGGAAGCCCCCGCTTTTTGCAGAATCATCCGGGAAGAGGCATCCCCGTCCTGCGCACATGTGTCGACGATTTGGGAAAGGGAGGCGATTTCCCCTTTATCGGATGTGTAGATGAATCCTTTCAATCCCTTCCCGTCAACAGCACCGATCTTCTTCATCACTGCTTGTGAGAGGGGAGAAAGGGGGACATGTTGATCGAACTCAGTGGTGATGATCTGACAGGCTTGGATTGCAATGGAATAGGCACTCCCCTCATCACCTAGAAGATGTCCCCACCCCCCGGTCACACCTGTCATCGTACCGTTGCGGCCGTGGGAGATGGATCCCGTTCCCGCAATGGTGAGGATCCCGTCGCCATCCCCGATCGCACTGTCGAAAGCCAGCTCGGCATCACTTATGATCCACATGGGGGAGGGAGATAGTGGTGAGAGAGCGTTCTTCACCCTTTCCTCAAGCGGTCCCGACTGAAGCCCGGCCATCCCGATGACGATGGCATCCGCCTTTCCTTCTTGCAGACAATCATTGAGCACCAACGTAAGATGGTCCATGGCTTGCTGAAACGATACAGAAGGATTGCCATGACCGGCAACCGATTCAAAAAGCACATTCTGTTGCTCATCCATCACGAGAGCCTGTGTCTTCGTCCCACCTGCGTCTATTCCTATGATTCTTCCCATCTCTCAGCCTCTTTTTTCGAAGGCGAATTTGCCCCATGGTTGTAAATAGTCGAGGAGGACGATTTCTTCTTCGCGGATCCGGGCGACCACATTCGTCTTACCGGAATTTTTCATATCCTTTAAGGCGATCTGAAGCTCCCCGGCATATTGGGCATACAGGTCATTCTCAATGATGATATCTCCCCGTCTGATGTCACGGGTGTTATGGGGAGCGAACTCCCGGCCGCGATACTTCACACGGCTCTGGGTGGAGCGGATCATGTAGTCCGATACATCCCCCCGGTAGAAATGAGGCTCCTCAAGCAGGATGGTTTTCTCAAGTTCCGTAGTAGTATCCACCACTCCACAGAGAACGTGATTTTTTGAAGATTAAGAGCACTAAGGAGCTTCAATTCCCGTTCAGAAGCGTACGCGTTACTGATGATCACATCATCGATCAGCCCGTTGCGAAAAGATGCTTTGCCTGGACATCAATTGGAAGGTCCCGGTGCATTTCTAGGGTGGGGAGTCCTTCGCTACAGGCCATGGACCGAACGTGGCATCTGCTGATGAGACGAATGCCGCGGTCCTCATACCGAGATCTTTAAACTTCTGGCTGCACTCGACGAAGAAAGGATAAGATAATCCGGAGTAGCGGTGAGGATAAAAGTTATGACAGCCGAGGAGTGCATCCTTATTGGGCTGATACGTCATGATGTTATCGATGTATTTCGTGGCATTGCTCATATTGAGTTCGATTTTCAGGTCATACGGATTGAAAGACATCATCGATTCTTCCTGACCTGTATATCCCATATCGAGGCGGATGCCGTGGGCGCCCAGGTCGGCGAAAAAGGATAGGTCATCGTATGAAATGTCCAGCTCCTTGAAAATGCGCGGTGAGATGTCTGCAATGACTTCCATGCCGAGCTCTTTTGCAAAAGAGATGGTTTCCTTGAAGTTTGCAAGGATTGCGTCCTTTTCCCCATCTACTGATAGCAAGCAGGTGAATACTCGTTTGAATCCATAGGAAGAAGCCAGTTCGAGGTAGGCTTTGTCATCTTCCACTTTTGAATGATTGGGATAAATCGATACTCCGAGACGTTTGCTCATCTATTCTTCCTCCTTGATTGGGTTTCTAATTGGTGGATTCGTTTCAACATAGGAATCATCTGCTCGATTAACGTGATTTCACTGATGGAGGTCATAAGGTGGTCTTGGGCATGAATCATAAGAAGGGACTTTTCGAAGCTTCCCCGTTCATCTCCGCTTGAATCAGGCGTGTTTGGGTGTTATGGGCTTTGTTCAGCTCCTCATGTGCATCTTTCAACAGCTGTTCCGCTTCATCAAATTTCCCTTCATGCGCCTTGGAAAGGCCTTCATAGGCGATCGCTTTTGCATTTCCTCCATTTGATATGATTTCAAATATTTCTATTTCTACATTTTTGGTCATCTTCCTATTCCTCCTAGTACCTCTTATAGAACAGTTTTATTCAGTAAGGTAAAATAAAAGTTTAGAATATTTTAAAATATATATTGAAATTTAATTTCATTATCGCATATAATCATATTAAACTGAAAGCCTTTTCAAAACAACTCATTTTTTTGGAGGTGACCATGACGGAGTTTCACGTTTTAAAACACATCAAGAGTCAGATGGAGAGCTTTACTCCTTCTGAAATAGCAGTTGCAGAATATGTGTGGACTTTCCCGATAAAGTGATGGAAATGACCACAAAGCAACTTGCTTCACTCATGCGGAAGCAGCGAAGCGGCGATCATCCGTTTCTGTAAAAGGATCGGCATCAACTGCTTCAGCGGCTTGAAGATTGAACTAGCCAAAACCTCTTGGATCGAGGAACCGGAAAATCACGAAGTGAACACGCTTTTGCACTTTGAGGACAGTCTGGAAACGGTATTCAATAAAGTGACGGTGAACACGTATCAAGCCATCAAGAACACGGAGAAACTGTTCTCGATGGAAGAACTCGAGCGGGCTGTGGAAGCACTGCACCACGCCGATAGAGTCTATCTGTATGGAGTCGGAGGATCTGCTGTCGTGGCGGAGGACTTCACCCAGAAAATCCTCAGACTGAATTACCTGGCGTTTCAGGCGGGGGATATCCATGTCCAGATGATGATGGCAGCGAATATGACGAAGAACGATGTCCTGTTCGTCGTTTCAACATCCGGTCAGACGAAGGAAATCCTGAGGCTCATGACCGTAGCACAGGAAAAGGGAGCGAAAATCATCCTTCTTACCCAGCACGGGAAGTCCCAGGCAAGAAAGCTTGCCGATATCGTCCTGACCATCTCGGAAGAAGAGAACAATATCAGGATCGGTACGATGACGGCAAGCATTGCGCAGCTCGTCATCATAGACGCTTTGTTTGTTGCATTATGTATGAAGAAAGGACATGGCGTCTTCGAACAAATCGTCGAGACCCATAATATCGTCCAACGAATGAAAAAGGAGGAAGATTGATGAAAGTATTATTTGTATGTGCAGGTGGGATGTCCAGTTCCATCGTTGTGAATGCACTGAAGAAAGAAGGGGCGAAGGAAGGGCTTGAAATGGACGTCCTGGCAATTGGGACGGGGGAAGTGGCTGATGAGATATCCAAGGGGTGGGATGTCTGCATGGTCGCACCACAGATCAGGCACCGCTTCGATCAGGTGAAGAAAGCGGCTGACGGGGCAAATGTACCATGTGGGCCGATCCCGCCACAGGCGTACTCGCCGCTTGGTGGGGCAACACTATTGAAAACCGTCAAGGAATTGACGAACTAAAGGGGAAGAACAAGGGGGTAGGAACATGCAAAAGTTTGTAAATTTCCTGGAGAATAATTTATCCGGGCCGATGGCGAGACTGTCGGAGCAGCGGCATCTGCAGGCGATCCGGGATGGGGTCATTTCTGCACTGCCGTTCATCATCGTAGGTTCATTCTTTTTGATCGTGGCGTTCCCACCGCTGCCTGATGCAGGGGTATTCGGTGACATCAAGCAGTGGGCTGCAGATAATATTGTGGAGATCCTGATTCCATACCGTGTCACCATGTTCATCATGTCGCTCTATATAGCCTTCGGGATAGGATACAATCTATCGAAAAGCTATGGCCTCGATCCTCTTTCAGGCGCTCAGATGTCCGTAGCTGCACTTCTCTTAACCATTACACCACAGGCAGTTGACGGCGCATGGATGCTGCCGATGACAAACCTCGGGGGACATGGATTATTCGTTGCCATGGTCGTCTCGATACTCGCAGTCGAGATACTCAGGTTCTGTAAAAAGAGAAATATTACAATCAAAATGCCAGAACAGGTACCACCATCTGTGGCACGAAGTTTTGAAGCACTGATTCCTGTTGCCTTCGTCATCTTGGGTGTATCGGCCATCACCGTTTGGGCAGGTCTTGATCTTCACCATTTGATCGGTGTGGCAGTCGCTCCTCTTGTAACGGCAGGGGACAGCATTTTTGGGGTATTGATTCCTGTTTTCTTAATTACATTCTTCTGGTCATTCGGAATTCACGGAGTATCAGTAGTAGGAACCGTTGCTCGTCCATTATGGGAAGTATTCCTAGTGAACAATGCCGACGCTGTTGCAAACGGTCAGGTTATTCCGCATATCGCTCCGGAAACCTTCTACCAATGGTTCATCTGGATTGGTGGATCAGGGGCTACACTCGGGCTAGCTCTCGCCATGGTATTCTTCTCTCGTTCGAAGTATTTGAAAGCATTGGGTCGTACCAGTATCGTACCTGTTACGTTCAATATCAATGAACCAATCATCTTCGGGGCACCAATCGTCCTTAATCCGGTCTTGATCATTCCGTTTGTCATCACACCACTTATTACGGCAACCATTGCTTATGTAGCAACAGCTACAGGCATGATTTCGCCGACCTATATCATGCCGCCGTGGACCCTACCGGCACCGATCGGCGCATTCCTGGCAACAGGAGGAGATTGGCGGGCTGTCGTCATGGTTTTCATAAACATCGCTATTTCGTTCGCCATCTACTTCCCGTTCTTCAAGATGTACGATAGAAAAATGGTGCAGGTAGAAGAAAACGACCAACAAGCCGCTTGATCAATCTTGAATCCGCTTGATTGCACCAATAGCAATATCTGTAAGGAAGTAAACAGTGAAGCGGGAATCCATGGATCCCGCTTCTTCACTATGTATCGTAAGGAGAGTGAAGGAAATGACAGAGAATGTCATCCCCAGGAGGATTGGATTCAAAAGTGTATTCATTTTATTAATGACCGTGTCCGTTGGTTTGTTGTTACTGTCAAAGCCGTTCATAAGTGCAGGTCTGCCAAAGGAGTGGAGCATCTTCCTGGCAACGGGGATTTCGACCTCTCTTGGATTGAGCCTCGTATTACTCAAGATTGAAGGACCGGTAGAGAATCCTTCCATCAAGAAGAAGAGGTTATGGCTGGGTGTCGTCGTTAGTTTTGCCATCAGTTTTGTGCTGGCGTTTGCAGTGAAAGGATAAGGAGGTATGAGCATGCAGAAAGGCTTAAAAATCGTAACCATAGGCGGTGGCTCAAGTTACACGCCGGAGTTTGTGGAAGGCTTGATCAATCGATATGATGAGTTGCCTGTCCGGGAGCTGTGGCTTGTAGATATCCCTGCTGGAAAAGAAAAGCTCGAAATTGTCGGGAGTCTTGCCCGGAGGATGGTGTCAAAGGCCGGTGTCCCCATGACCATTCATCTGGCTTTGGACCGGGAGGAAGCACTGGAGGACGCGGATTTTGTTACAACCCAGATGCGGGTCGGTCAGCTGAAGGCAAGGATCCAGGATGAAAGGCTGCCGATCAAGTACGGCATGATCGGACAGGAAACGAACGGGGCAGGTGGACTATTCAAAGGCCTACGGACCATTCCGGTTCTTCTTGAGATTGCGGAGGATATGCAGCGTCTTTGTCCCGATGCATGGCTCATCAATTTCACGAACCCGGCTGGGATGGTGACGGAGGCGTTGCTCCGATACAGCAAGCATTCGAAAGTCGTGGGCGTATGCAATCTGCCGATCAATACGAAGATGACCATTGCCAGGCTCCTTGGTGTAGAGGTCGCTTCCGTCGATATCCGGTTTGCCGGCTTGAATCATATGGTGTACGGACTGGATGTCACCGTCGATGGGGTGTCCGCTCTTGATGAGGTACTGGAACTGATGGGTGATGAGAATAAGCAGCACAGCATGAAAAATATCGCCCCACTTCCATGGGACCCTGTCTTCTTGAAGGCTCTCGGAGTCATACCTTGTCCGTATCACCGGTATTTTTACAAAACCAGTGAGATCCTCGAGAAGCAGCTGGAGGAATTCAAAACGGGGACAACCCGTGCCGAGGTCGTCCAACGATTGGAAGATGAATTGTTCGAGCTGTATAAAAACGAAGACCTTGATGTGAAGCCCCCGCAGCTTCAGGAGCGTGGAGGAGCCTACTACAGCGATGCCGCCTGCAATGTGATTTCTTCGATCTTCAATGATAAAGGGGATGTACAGACCCTGAACGTCAGAAATGATGGCAGTATCACGGGCATCCCTGATGAGTCCGCCGTGGAAGTGAACTGTATCGTGACCAAAGAAGGGCCGAAACCGATCCATATCGGTGAACTGCCTGTAGCCGTCAGTGGACTTGTTCAACAGATCAAATCCTTTGAGCGGACCGCAGCAGAAGCAGCCGTGTCAGGTTCTTATGAAAAAGCCCTTCTCGCCATGGCCATCAATCCGCTGGTCACCAGTGATTCGAGAGCGAAATCATTATTGAATGAACTGCTGGACGTCCATCGCGAATTTCTTCCTGCGTTTAATGGACAGATAAAGACCTGTTAAAGTGCCCGGGTGGCACTTCTTTTTTTAGTAAGGAAGAAAGCTTCCGCTATCATAATCGTCCATGGGTATATAGGAGGAATATTGAAAATATTTTGACAAGAAGAAAGGAAGCATGCTAGTATTACCCTATTCCAACAAACGAATACGATCGATACTCTTATGAAGAGCGGTGGAGGGACTGGCCCTGTGAAACCCGGCAACCATTCAACACTTGTTGAAAAGGTGCTAATTCCTGCAAAGCATCATGCTTTGGATAATAAGAGAGGACATCCCTTTAAAGGGCCTCTCTATTCGTGGAGAGGCTTTTTATTCGTGTGAAGTGTTTTGATAACTGAATAGGAAATGCGACAGGTGCCGTGTGGAATGCATGGCTGAAAAGGGAAACCGGTGAAAGTCCGGCACGGTCCCGCCACTGTAAGGGGAAGCTACTTATCACATCCACTGTTTCTAGAGGGAATGGGAAGGGATAAGGCGTGATGAACCTGAGTCAGGAGACCTGCCTGTTGTGTGCACTTAAGCTCTACGGGTTATAGAGGGGAGTGAGGAACGCGTGTTGACATCATAGGATTGTCAACGTTTATTCAGTGGCGCGCAAAATCTCTCTTTTCTTTGAAAGGGAGATTTTTTATTTGAGAGAAAATTAGAGGGAGTGGAGTCATATGGTGAAAAGTTCAAATCTGGGTTACCCAAGAATCGGTGAAAAACGAGAGTGGAAGAAAGCGTTGGAGCAATTTTGGGAAGGAAAGCTAAAGGAAGAAGAATTTGTGGCGAAGACTGATGAGATCCGCCTTTGTCATCTTAAAAAGCAGTCGGATGCAGGAATCGATCTGATTCCCGTCGGGGACTTCAGCCTATATGACCATGTATTGGATACAGCCGCCATGTTCGGGGTCGTCCCGAAGCGGTTCAAACATGGGGGAGGAAAGGTCTCGCTACAGACGTATTACGGTATGGCAAGGGGAACGGGCGATGCGGTGGCATCCACGATGACGAAGTGGTTCAACACCAATTACCATTACATCGTTCCCGAACTGGAAGGAGCTATACCTTCTTTGGCCGATAATCCCCCGCTTCGCTACTTCAAGGAAGCGAAGGAGCAGCTTGGTATCATTGGGAAGCCGGTGCTCCTTGGACCGGTTACGTTCGTTAAGCTGTCCAAAGGTTATGCCCCCGAAGAGTTTGGTAGCGTGGTCGATGGGTTCGTCCCGTTGTATGCTTCCATTCTCAAGGAGCTTGAAGAGGCTGGTGCCGAATGGGTTCAGATCGACGAACCCGTGCTTTGTACCGACCTGACAGAGGATGAGTGGACGGTCCTTGAGCAGGTCTATGACACGTTGATCAAGGCAGCACCTGGAATCAAGGTCATTCTTCAAACCTACTTTGATCGCGTCAGTCGCTATGAGAGGGTGGTCAGGCTTCCGGTACATGGGATCGGATTGGATTTTGTACACGATGGTGGAGGGAATCGTCAGGCACTGAACACCCATGGATTCCCTGAAGATAAGGTCTTGGCTGCTGGGATCATTGATGGGAGGAATATTTGGAAAGCAGATCTTGATCGAATTCTTCCCTCGCTTAAGGGATTGGAGAGCGCTGTTTCAAAAGATCGGTTAATCATTCAGCCGTCATCGAGCCTGCTCCATGTACCCGTCACGGTCAAAGTAGAGGAAGGGCTGGGGGAACGCCTCAAACGCACACTTTCTTTTGCAGATGAAAAGCTGCAGGAAATCGTCACGGTTACGGAGGCACTAAGGGAAGGGACCCCTACTAACTCTGATAAGTTGGAGGAAACCCGTGACAGTCTCGACAATATCGGTCAATCCGGGGTTCTCAGAGAGAGTGCTGCTGAGCATCCGGACGGAAGTGAAGTCCTTCACCGTGCGCCATTCTCTGAGAGGCGGGTCGTTCAGGAATCAGAGCTGGGTCTACCCCTCTTCCCAACCACTACAATTGGAAGCTTTCCCCAGACTAAAGAGGTGCGGAAAGAACGGCTTAAGTGGAGGAGGGGAGACGTAAGCGATCAGGACTACCGGACGTTCATCCAGGAAGAGATTGAGAAGTGGATCGACATCCAGGAAAAAATCGGTTTGGACGTACTTGTGCACGGAGAATTCGAACGGACGGATATGGTGGAATACTTCGGTGAAAAGCTTGGGGGATTTGCCTTCACGAAAAACGGCTGGGTGCAGTCCTACGGATCGCGCTGTGTGAAGCCTCCGATCATTCACGGGGACGTCAGCTTCCAAGAACCGATGACAGTGGATGAAACGGTCTTTGCGCAATCGCTGACTGAAAAACCTGTGAAGGGCATGCTGACTGGTCCAATCACGATTGTAAACTGGTCATTTGTCCGGACAGACATTCCGCGTTATGATGTGGCCAACCAGATTGCCTTAGCCTTGAGAAAAGAAGTCGAAGCGCTCGAGGCGAACGGAATCCGTATGATCCAAGTCGATGAACCGGCCCTCAGGGAGGGAATGCCGCTACAGAAAGAAAAGAGGGCAGGCTATCTGAAAGCCGCCGTCCACGCTTTCAAACTTGCGACGTCATCTGTGAAAAACAGTACGCAAATCCACACCCATATGTGCTATTCGGAGTTTGGAGAAATCATTGAGAGCATCAAAGCGCTCGATGCGGACGTCATCTCGATCGAAACGTCAAGAAGTCATGGTAATCTCATTCATTCCTTTGAGGAAAACACCTACGCCCAAGGCATAGGTCTCGGTGTTTATGACATACATAGCCCGAGGGTTCCGACGCTCGAGGAGATGACTCAGAATATCGAACGGGCCATTCGCGTCCTCGACCCGCAGTTGTTCTGGATCAATCCGGACTGTGGTTTGAAAACACGTGGAACTGACGAAACCATTGAAGCACTCGTCGTGATGGTGGAAGCAGCGAAGAAGATGAGGGAAACCGTTTTGGCAGCTCAACGGTAACAGGACACAAAAAATGCGGACAGCACCCATCTAGGGAGGGTGCTGTCCGCATTTTACTTTGAACATGAATTAATGTTTTACACGTACGGTTTTGGCGTCTCGGCTTTCAAGACCGGTATCGGATACAGATGTGACACCGTATGTGTAGATTCCTTTACCGGGAGGAACATCTGTATAGGCATCTTCGTCTGCGTATACCACATCAACGATATTGGCCGGATCGTTATAATCGCCTTCACGCGGGCCTTCGAACCGATAGATGACAAACTTTCTTGCCTTGTGTTTCTTATCTTCAATCTCAAGTTTGACACTGCCATGTTTTGATTTGACTTTCACTTTTGTCGGTTTTTTCGGCAACTTTCGGTTATTCCACGGAGTAGGTGGTGTCAGGGCTGTTTCGGTATAGATTTCGTCTTTCAGTATATCAGCGTACCCAAGGCGATTGGCGTGGAGCTGCTGAAGGGAGAAATGCATTTGGCCTTTTGCCGTGCCGTTTTCGCGGTTATCCAGGATTTGCTCAGGCAGTTCATACGGGTCGTACCACTGCTGGTCGAAGTTATCGCCGACTTTATAGTCAGCCATCCCGATATATAGGTGAACGGGGTGTTCATAGGCGTACTCATTGACTTCATTGCTCCACCAGTCGAGAAGAATGGAATAGTTTGCAGCGGCAAAGTCACGGGACCAGTAAATTTGCGGAGTGATGTAATCAATGCTTCCGTCTTTGATCCACTGGCGGGTATCGGCGTATAGATCATCGTAATTCGTCTGACCGGCGGTCGTTTCACTGCCGGTAGGGTCTTTGGCGATATTCCTCCAGACGCCGAAGGGAGAGATACCGAACTGGACCCATTCCTTCATATCTTTTATGGAAGTATTGATATCATTGACGAGGACATCGACATTATTCCTGCGCCAGTCTTCGATCGAATCAAAGTCATTGCCGTATTTCTCATATGTAGATTGATCAGGGAAGTCTTGTCCGGCAATTTTATACGGATAGAAATAATCGTCCATGTGCACAGCTTCAATATCATAATTGGCTACGAGCTCTTCCACGGTCTCGATGAGGTATTCCTGAACTTCCGGAAGGCCGGGATCTAAGTAGTATTGGCTTCCGTACTTCAGCACCCAGTCAGGGTGAAGCTTTGCCACATTGCCGGGATCGAGGTCATCAAGCGTCATGCCGGGCATGGTGACACGGTAGGGATTCACCCAGGCATGGAGCTCGATTCCCCGTTTGTGGGCTTCCTCGAGCATGATGCCGAGGGGATCATATCCCGGATCGGTTCCTTGAGCTTTACCGGTGATGTATTTGGACCAGGGGGCAAGATCTGATGGGTAAAGGGCATCGACTGTGGGTTTCACCTGATAGATGACCGTATTGAATTTCCTTTCTTTAAGATCATCCAGAGTCGATTGAACCCATGACGTGTAGGCGGCTTTGTCCATCCCTGCCTTCATATCGATATTCTGAACAGTGGCAATCCATGCGGCACGCATCTCATGCTTTGGCTGTGCCGATGCAGAAGCTTGTCCAGCCCACATAGGGGCAAGCAGGACCAGAAGCAGGATGACGACAATTGATTTTCTTGCTTGTTTCATAGAACTCCTCCTTTTCTTTTTCGATTAGTAAACGCTTTCAAAAAAACGTAGTGAAATAATACTTCACTAATAACTAATTATTCTGTGAAATATTATTTCTACCTATATTATAGAGGCGGGTAGTTCTGTGGTATATAGTTCCATTAGAGTGAATGGCTTCTAATGAATGCTAGTCGTTTTGTACTACGGTTTGATCTTTATAAATAGGGGGTAAATAACATTGATATCCACTTATTCTGACACGACCGTGTCCCTCACTGAGATACGCATTCTCTTCGTTTCTCTCAAAACATCCTTGAAGACTGCCCTGAAAACACCTTGTGAAACTGTCTGACAAAAAAATTTTTTTAAAGATTTTCTTGTATGAAAATTCATCCATAGACAGGTTTTTTCCAAACGAAAATGAAAACGATTACTTTATTGTTAAATCAAGGTTTTAAAGATTCTGAAAATTAAAGGAAATCTATAGAATCAACCCTGCTGGACGCATCTATTTTTCCAACTATTTTGGTAGAAATGAAGTGATTTTCAATGACTAAATTTTTCGTTTTTTCTAAATTTCATGATATACTAACGAAAATTAAGAAAATTTAATTAACCGGTTATTTATTCAAAATAATATACAAGTTTAGTAGAGGAGGACATTGGATGAAAACGAATCTTCCTGTAGCGCAAGGATTATATGATCCTGCGCAAGAACATGAAGCATGTGGAATTGGGATGATTGCAAATATTGATGGGAGAAAAGTCACATAGCATCGTGCAAAATGCCATCAATATTCTATGTAACTTAGAGCATCGCGGAGGACAATCCGCTGATACAAGTACCGGCGATGGTGCAGGTATCCTTACTCAAATCCCCCATCATTTCTTCAAAAAGCAATGTGAGAAAGAAGACATCTTCCTTCCGCGTAAAGGAGAATATGGGGTCGGGATGGTGTTCCTTCCTGAAAATTATGAAAAGCGCATGAAGAGTAAAGAAATCTTTGAACGCATCATTGAAGAAGAAGGTCAGAAGACTCTTGGCTGGAGACCTGTTCCACTCAATGATTCCTTTGTAGGGAAAGTGGCATCGAAGTCAAAACCGTTCATCCGTCAAGTGTTCATTGGTGCATCGGAAGACATGAAGTCCCGCATGGATTTCGAACGGAAGCTGTATGTGATCCGGAAACGGATCGAAAAAGAAGTCGCAACTGTTGAAGGGCAGGAGGATGTGTATATTTGCAGTCTTGTCGTCCACGACCATCGTCTATAAAGGGATGCTCATCCCGGAACAGCTCGATTCCTTTTACATTGACCTCAACCATCCTGAGTTCCGGTCAGCTTTAGCTCTTGTACATTCCCGCTTTAGTACAATACACTTTCCCGAGCTGGCAGCGGTCTCATCCGAACCGATATACGATCCATAATGGAGAATTCAATACATTGCGAGGAAATGTGAACTGGATGAGAGCACGGGAGAAACTGTGCGAATCCAGTGCATTCAAAGAAGAAGATCTGAAGAAAATCCTTCCTGTCATCGATGAGACAGGCAGTGATTCCTCCATGTTTGATAACTGCTTTGAATTCCTTCATCTATCAGGAAGATCCCTTGCTCATACGGCCATGATGATGGTACCTGAGCCGTGGGAAAATGATGAAACCATCCATCCGAAGAAAAAAGACTTTTATGAATATCACAGCTGTCTGATGGAGCCTTGGGATGGACCTGCCGCCCTCGTGTTCACTGATGGCAAGCAGATCGGTGCATGTCTTGACCGGAACGGCCTGCGACCTGCCCGTTATTATGTAACAAAGGGCGGTATGATCGTTCTTGGCTCTGAAGTCGGGGCACTTGATATTTTTGCTGATGACATTGTGTATAAAGATCGTCTGCAGCCGGGGAAAATGCTACTTGTGGATCTTGAAAAAGGGAAGAATCATCCCTGATGAGGAAATCAAGCTGCGTGTTGCCTCCGAGCAGCCTTACAGACACTGGCTCGATAATAATAAATTTGAGCTTGAAGATCTTCCCGATACCACTCAGGAAGTCGGCGCAACTGGATGCGGAGGAAGTATCTCGCTACAGCAACAGGCTTTCGGTTACACCACGGAGGAACTGAATAAAATCATCAAACCGATGGTGACTGATGGAAAAGATCCGGTCGGGTCCATGGGGTATGATTCACCGCTTGCCGTCTTATCGAAAAAGCCTCAGCTTCTATATAACTACTTCAAACAATTGTTTGCCCAAGTCACAAATCCGCCGATCGATGCGATTCGGGAGCAGATCATCACATCTGTCGGAACAACGATCGGAGCAGAAGGAAATCTTGTGAATCCGGCACCTGAAAGCTGTCAGGCATATCCATCTAAAGACACCGATCATTAACGGGGAAGAGCTTGAAAAGCTTCGTCATCAAAATGAAAAAGGCTTCAAAGCCGTTACGTTATCCACTTTATTCAATGTGACAGAAGAAGAAGATCAGCTGGTACGCTACTCTGGATCGCCTCTTTGAAAAAGCAGACCAAGCCGTCGAGACGGCGCGACACTCCTCATCCTTTCCGATCGAGGGGTGTGAAGAGAAGAAGGCAGCGATTCCTGCACTCCTGGCCGTTTCCGGGCTGCATCATCATTTAATCCGTCAGGGGACACGTACGACCGTAAGCTATCCTCCTTGAATCAGGAGAACCGAGGGAAGTGCATCATTTTGCCACCCTGCTTGGATATGGTGCAGAAGCGATCTATCCATATCTTAGCGTATGAAACGCTGCATGATTTGATTGAAAAAGGTGAACTTCAAGGCACGACTTACGAAGAAGCGGTGCAAGTTTTGTGAAAGCTGCAACGGATGGTGTCATCAAGGTCCTCTCCAAAATGGGGATTTCGACGATTCAGAGCTACCGGGGTGCCCAAATCTTTGAAGCAGTCGGAATCCATAAAGATGTCATCGATAAATATTTCACCCGTACTGCCTCGAGACTTGGCGGAATCGGGATGGATATGATTGAAAAAGAAGTCCTCATGCGACATCGCAAAGGCATTCATGACCGGAAAGATCACCGAACCGGACCCTTGAATCAGGCGACGAGTTCCAATACCGGAAAAAGGGAGAGGACCATGCGTACAATCCAAGTACGATCCATACTCTCCAACATGCCTGCCGCACGAATAATTATGAGCTTTTCAAAAAATATTCCACTATGCTGACTGATGAAAAGCAGAATCTGCAATCGCTGCGCGGCCTTCTTTCCTTTAAAGAAACGAAGTCCATCCCGATCGACGAAGTGGAATCAGTGGAAGAAATCTGCCGCCGCTTCAAGACGGGTGCCATGTCCTTCGGTTCCATCAGTCAGGAAGCCCATGAAGCTTTGGCGATTGCCATGAATAGAATCGGAGGACGGAGCAACTCAGGTGAAGGCGGGGAACACCCAAACCGCTTCCATGCCGGATGAAAATGGAGATTCCCGCCGAAGCTCGATCAAACAGGTAGCTTCAGGGCGATTCGGTGTCACGAGTCATTATCTTGTCAATGCCGATGAGATCCAGATCAAGGTTGCCCAAGGGGCGAAACCTGGTGAAGGCGGACATCTCCCTGGTAAAAAAGTCTATCCTTGGGTGGCGGAAGTAAGGGGATCCACCCCTGGAGTGGAGTTCATTTCACCTCCGCCTCATCATGATATCTATTCGATTGAAGACCTTGCTGAGCTTATCTACAACCTGAAAAATGCCAACCCACAGGCACGCATCAGCGTAAAGCTCGTATCTGCCGTCGGTGTCGGAACGATTGCAGCAGGTGTGGCAAAAGGAAGGGCCGATGTTGTTTGATCAGTGGATATGACGGAGGGACAGGTGCTGCTCCGAGAACGAGTCTGAAGCATACGGGACTGCCGTGGGAAATCGGTCTTGCCGAAGCCCATCAGACCCTACTGTTAAATCGATCTTCGTGACCGGATCGTCGTGGAGACGGACGGGAAGATGATGACGGGCAGGGATGTGGTCGTCGCATCCTTCTTGGAGCAGAAGAATATGGATTCTCGACTGCACCCACTTGTGGTCCTTGGCTGTGTCATGATGCGGGTCTGTCATATGAATACCTGTCCTGTCGGAATTGCGACACAGGACCCTGAGTTACGGAAAAAATATATGGGGACCCGGAGCATGTGGCGAACTTCATGCGCTTTGTGGCTCAGGAAGCAAGGGAGCTCATGGCTCAGCTTGGGTTCAGGACGATCAATGAAATGATTGGAAGAACCGATATCCTTGAAGCAAATGAAGCAATCGACCATTGGAAAGGAAAAGGGATCGACCTGTCCGCCCTTCTCTATCAACCTGATGTGCCTGAAAAAGTCGGCAGATATGCGACCCGCAAGCAGGATCATGAACTTGAGAAGACACTGGATTATCAGGAACTCATCCCACGCTGCCGCAACGCAATTGATAACAGGAGAACAGGTTGAATGGACCACAGCGATCCGGAATATCCACCGTGTTACGGGAACGATGCTCGGAAGTGAAATCACGAAGCGATACGGAGCGGAAGGACTTACCGGAAGACACGATCCGTCTGACCTTCAAGGGATCTGCCGGTCAAAGCTTCGGGGCATATCATTCCGAAAGGATTACCTTGAGGCTTGTCGGGGATTCCAATGACTTTGTCGGAAAAGGACTGTCAGGAGGCAAAATCATCGTCCATCCTGATCCGACCGCTACGTTCATCCCTGAACGTAATACGATTGTCGGGAACGTTTCCTTCTATGGTGCATCTCAGGTGGAGAAGCTTATATTTATGGTGTGGCAGGAGAACGTTTCTGTGTCCGTAACAGTGGAGCCGATGTAGTCGTCGAAAGCGTCGGGGATCACGGATGTGAATACATGACGGGAGGAAAAGTCGTCGTCCTGGGTTTGACCGGACGGAACTTTGCTGCCGGAATGTCCGGTGGCGTCGCGTATGTACTGGATGACGATGAAAACTTCCGATCCAGCTGCAATCAGGAACTTGTCCTGTGCAACCACTATTTGATCCGGAAGAGATGAAAGAATGTCTACGACATGATCGAGCGATATGTTCAGTATACCAATAGTGATAATGGAAGGAAAATATTGGCGAACTGGGAATCCTATCGTGTCGAAATTTGTGCGGGTGATTCCGAAATCCTATCTGAAAATGAGAGAACGGATCAGTGAACTTGAAAATAGTGGCTTAGAGAAATTCGATGCGGAGATGGCCGCATTTGAAGAAGGAACAAAAGAAGAGAAAAGAAAGTATTAGAACCGGCGAAATAAAAAGGGAGGGGGATATGATGGGAAAAGCGACTGGATTTATGGAATATAGCAGACAAACAACAGCTGAAAGGCATCCTAGCTGAAAGGACGAAAGACTGGAACGATTACACCACTCCCCTTTCGGAAGAAGAAGTCAAGAAACAAGGGGCGCGCTGCATGGACTGCGGCGTTCCCACCTGTCAGTCGGGAATGGAGATCAACGGGTCGACCACGGGCTGCCCTGTGTATCACCTGATACCCGAATGGAATGATCTGGTGTATCAAGGGCAATGGAAGGAAGCCTTGAAGACGGGAGCATCAAATGAATAACTTTCCTGAGTTCACAGGCTTCGCCTGTCCGGCACCGTGTGAAGGGGCATGTGTGCTCGGAATCAATGAGCCGCCCTGTTGCCATCAGGACAGTGGAACGCTCGATCATCGAAAAGGGATTTGAGGAAGGCTGGGTCATCCCTGAACCGCCGGAGCTCCGCACCGGTAAACGCGTGGCCGTCGTCGGGTCCGGTCCTGCCGGGCTTGGCTTCTGCTGCTCAGCTGAACAAAGCGGGCCACCTTGTCACCGTTTTTGAAAAAAATGACCGGGTGGGTGGACTCCTGACGTATGGGATTCCTGAAATGAAGCTTCCATATTCAGTTGTGAAGCGCCGTGTCGATATTTTAGAAGAAGAAGGGCATTGAATTTGTCACGAATACGGAAGTCGGGAAGGACTACACAGTCGAAAAGCTTCGGGAAAACTTTGATGCTGTCATCCTTTGCGGAGGAGCAGCCGTCCATCGTGACATCCAAGTGGATGGGCGTGATTGAAGGGCGTCCATTATGCCATGGAATTCCTTCACTGCAATACGAAAAGTTTATTGGATTCGAACTTATAGGATGGGGAATATATTTCTGCCGAAGGCAAGAATGTCATTGTCATCGGAGGAGGGGATACGGGAACAGACTGCCTAGCCACTTCTGTCAGACATAACTGCAAGAGCCTGACTCAATTCGATATTTATGATAAGAAAGGTGCCATGCGGGATGAAGTAGGCAATCCGTGGCCACAGTATCCTGTCATCCACCGGGTGGAATATGGACAAAAGGAAGCGGACGAAACATTCGGTACCGACCCCCGTGCTTATGCTGTCATGACGAAGAAGTTTCGTCGGTGATGAAAATGGACATATCAAAGAAGTTCATACGGTCAACGTAAAGCTTCGTTATGATGAAAAAGGAAACAAGATCCGTGAGGAAATCCCGGGAAGCGAAAAAGCATGGCCGGCTGACCTTGTCCTTCTTGCTATCGGATTCAGTGGCCCTGAACAGGATCTCATCAAGGCCTGGAAGTTGAAACGAACAAAATTCCACCGTGAAAGCGGAGTACGGTAACTACATGACCAACGTAGAAGGCGTATTCGCAGCAGGTGACATGCGACGCGGGCCAGAGCCTGATCGTCTGGGCCATCAATGAAGGCAGGGAAGCAGCGCGCGAATGTGACCGCTACCTGATGGGAACGACCCAGCTGCCATAACTAGATGGAAAGACTCTTCGGGCGATGGAATCCGGAGGGTCTTTTTTGTATGAGAAAACGAAAATGCCCCTTTTCTCCCTTCTTCTAAATTGCACAATTTCCGAATATCGTCTACTATAGGATTTTATGTCCTGTTTGTCTCTTGAAAAGAGGCGGATGTATGGGCAATTTATCATTATGTTCATTTTCCTATAGAATTGCCCCGGTTTATGAAATTATAATGTGTTGAGCATCTTAAAGAAAAAAGGGGGAAATGTGTATGATGAACTATTTGCAGCGAATCGGAAAATCTCTTATGTTGCCTGTTGCGGTCCTTCCTGCGGCTGCCATTCTCATGGGAATCGGGTACTGGATCGATTCTGACGGTTGGGGAGGCAATAATCCGTTTGCCGCCTTCTTGATAAAAGGAGGCGAATCGCTGATCAGCAATATGGGCTTCTTGTTTGCCATCGGGATTGCACTCGGAATGACAAAAGTAAAAGATGGATCGGCGGCACTCAGCGGTCTGGTGGCTTTCCTGATCATTACGACCCTTCTATCCCCGGATAGCGTAGCCATGCTTCAGGGTGTCGATGTTGATTCGGTCAATATAGCCTTTGGCAAGATCAACAACCAGTTTATCGGGATCCTTTGCGGGATCATAGCGGCTTGGAACTTCAACCGCTTCAGTGAAGTGAAGCTTCCTGATGCCTTCGCTTTCTTCAGCGGTAAGCGGCTTGTGCCGATCATGACGGCCGTATCCATGCTTGTGGTTTCCGTCATTATGCTATTCTTATGGCCGCTGATTTTCTCAGGATTGATTGCCTTCGGGGAGGCCATCAGCTCCCTCAGCTATGTCGGTGCCGGACTCTATGGGTTCTTTAACCGCCTGCTGATTCCGACAGGACTTCATCACGCGTTGAACGCCGTATTTTGGTTCGATGTCGCGGGAATCAATGATATCGGGAACTTCTGGTCTGGAAAAGGGGATAAAGGCATTACGGGTATGTACATGGCCGGCTTCTTCCCGATCATGATGTTCGGTCTTCCAGCTGCCGCACTTGCTATCTACCACACGGCAAAGCCTGGCAAGAAGAAGCAGATCGGTTCTCTCATGCTTGCGGCTGGTTTCGCATCGTTCTTCACTGGTGTGACAGAGCCCCTTGAGTTTGCCTTCATGTTTGCGGCACCTGTGTTGTTCCTTGCGCATGCGGTGCTTATGGGCTTATCCCTTGCGGTAGCGGCGTTCTTCCATTGGACGGCCGGATTTGGTTTCTCGGCAGGGCTTATCGACTTTTTACTGAGTTCAAGACTGCCGATCGCCAATGCGCCTTACATGCTCCTCGTGCAGGGAATTGTTTTCGGTCTGATCTACTACTTCCTCTTCCGCTTCTTGATTGTAAAGTTCAATTTGAAGACACCTGGAAGGGGAGAAGATGACTTGGACGAAGCTGTACAAGAGAAGGCTCAACCTGAGACATCCAAGGAAGATAAGTTCTCAGCCATGGCCACTGAGATCTATGCTGGTCTTGGTGGAGACGAGAACGTAACATCCGTCGATAACTGTGTAACCCGTCTGCGAATCGAAGTGGATAATATGGACGTCGTGGATCAGAACAGGATCAGACGCACAGGTGTACCAGGTATCCATGTTGTGGGAGAACACAGCATTCAAGTAATCGTCGGTACATCCGTTCAATTCGTCGCAGATGAAATCCACAAAATCAGAAAATAATTGACTGCCCTCCGGATCGTTCATGATCCGGGGGGTTTTTAGTGACGAGAGGTTTTTCATTTGATGAAAATGGTCTATACTTTTCACTAACACTAGATTCATAGAAGAATCTGCAATCAACAGGCAGTGCCTGATAGGAGGATCAATATGAAAGAATCCGATCTGTATCCACCTATACGCAATCATTTCCACTCCCTAGGCTACCGTGTGAACGGAGAGGTCAAGGATTGTGATGTGACGGCTATGAAAGGAGAAGAGCTGATCATTGTGGAGTTGAAGCTTTCCCTTACAGTGGACCTTCTCGTCCAGGCCGCCAAGAGGCTTAGGCTTACAGATATGGTGTACATAGCGGTCCCAAGACCGAAACGAACAAGATCCAAAAGGTGGAGGGATGCCTGTCACCTGGTGAGAAGGCTGGAGCTAGGCTTGATCACCGTGGCGCCCCATGCCAAGGGGGATAAAATCGAGTTCGTGCATCATCCGGCTCCGTTTGACCGAAAGGCAAGCCTGTCATATGGAAAGAAAAAGCGTGCGCAGCTTGTGAGGGAAATCGAAGGAAGGAGTGCGGATTACAATGTGGGGGGGAGCAATAAGCTGAAGATCATGACGGCTTATAAAGAAAGCTGCATTCACATTGCCGTCCTGCTCGATCGCCATGGACCCCTTTCGCCGAAATCTCTCAAAGAACTCGGGGCAGGGGATAAAACCCCGCTGATCCTCCAGAAGAATTACTATGGATGGTATGATCGGGTCAAAAGAGGTGTATATGAGCTTACGGAAAAAGGGAAAAGGGAAATGCTCGACTACCCGGCTCTGCTTGAAACGTATAGTACCGAAGAAGGGTCCCAGGATTGATGTCCGGGGTCCTTTTCGATTATTTCTACCACGCCCTGCCTCGACATATACATGTGAGGAGACCGAGTGAAGGGGGTTGGCACTGTGAAAAAGCGGATGAGGTCCAAGGTGGACCAGATGGCAGAACAACTTGAACAGCGTCAAAATCCTGACGGAAGCTGGACATTTTGTTTTGAAAACAGCCTGATGACCGATGCGTTCATGATTATTCTCCTCTGTAGCTTGAGGCAAAGGGAAGACCAGTGGGTGGATAAACTCGTGGAGCGCCTCCTCTGCCTGCAAACGAGGGAAGGGACTTGGAAACTGTTTGAGGATGAAGAGGCAGGTAATCTTTCCTCTACGATCGAAGCATATGTTGCACTGCGAATGAGCGGAATAAAAGAACATGATGATAGGATTGCCCGCGCCAAGCGTTTCATCCAGGATAAAGGCGGTGTGGGTAAGGCCCACTCCCTGACTCGATTCATGCTGGCGATACTCGGTGGAGTGAAGTGGAAAAGAGTCCTTCCCGTCCCCATTGAGTTTGTCCTCATTCCCCCATCCTCCCCAGTAGGGTTCTGGGACTTCTCAAGCTACGCCAGAGCCCATATGGCTCCGATCCTGCTGTTGAAAAGCCGCGGGTACACACATGAATCGGAAGGAATTGCAGGGGAAATAAAGACAATGTATCGGGAAGGTGAGGAGGGCATACCTGACGGGGAGCGACACTTCCTTAATAAGATTTCCAGTGCACTTGGGAGCATGGGAGGCTTGCCCTCTTCCCTCAAGGAGCGTGCCGAACAGTTTACGAGAGACTATATGCTTGAAAGGATCGAGCCTGACGGGACCTATATGAAATACTTCAGTTCAAGCTTCTTTATGATCTATGCTCTCTTGTCCGTCGGTTATCGAAAGGATGATCCATTGATCCAGAGATGCGTTGAGGGATTGAAGGCGATGATTCTGAAAACGGAAAGGGGCTATCATCAACAGAATTCCCCATCTTCCATATGGGACACGGCATTATTATCCTATGCCCTTCAGTCTTCAGGAAGGTCGGCCGCCGATGGATCCATTAGGCGGTCGGTCCAATTCTTACAGAAGCATCAGCAGTTCCGATACGGAGATTGGGGAATGGAATCGCCGGTAGCGCCCGGGGGCTGGGGGTTCACCGCAGGGAATACGATTCATCCTGATGTGGACGATACGTCTGCTGCCTTGAGGGCCCTGACATCAGCCGCAGCCGAACGACCCGATATGCGGGACTCCTGGCAGCGGGGAGTGGACTTTTTGGTAGGGATGCAAAATTCCGATGGCGGATGGCCTGCCTTTGAACCGAACAAGACGAATGAGCTCCTCACGCTCTTTCCCATCAACGGGGCAGAAGCAGCGGCCATCGATCCCTCAACACCCGATCTTACAGGAAGGGCCCTTGAATTCCTTGGTGAATATGCGGGATTGAAGAAGAACCGTAGGGGAATCAAGAAGGGGATCGGTTGGTTGAAGAAAGCACAGGAAATCGATGGCTCCTGGTACGGGAGATGGGGAGTCTGCTATATATATGGGACCTGGGCAGCCGTGACGGGCATGAGGGCCGTCGGTGTGCCGGGGGATGACCGTCATCTTATACTTGCCAAACAATGGCTTGAAAAAGTCCAGCACCGTGACGGCGGATGGGGTGAATCCTGTCTCAGCGACCAAGTGAAGCATTATATCCCCCTATCTAAACCGACCCTATCCCAGACAGCGTGGGCACTGGACGCCCTGATCTCATTGGAGGAAGGTCCGACCCCGGTCATTGATACGGGCATGCAGACCCTGCTTGACCTTCTGGAGGAAAAGGATGATTACCCTACCGGAGCCGGCTTACCGGGGAATCTTTATATCCATTATCACAGCTATCAGTGGATCTGGCCCATGGTGACCATCAGCCATTACCTGAAAAAGTATGGATAAGCATATGTACTGCTAAATGAATGGAATCCTGCCATACTAATAGGAACGAATAGTGCAGGAGGAAAGAAAATGGAGAACATACAACAGGACGTAAATCGCAGAATCGGATTGGAAGAGAGTTGGTCACCCACTTTCGCGGAGATACCAGTTCTTCTCGAAGCATTTGCCAGGGCCGTTCCCTTTGAGAACATGGCCATTATAGAAAATCGTCTCACACCATTCTCCGAGCAAGGGTTGAAGGAGAAGATCCTGGTGCGTGGCGAGGGAGGATTGTGCTACGACTTGAACGGTCTCTTATATCTCTATCTTAAGGAGGCGGGCTTCAGTGTCACCCTTCTCAGGGGAGTCGTCTATCATCAGGGGAAAGGGGATTTCCATGATATCGGACGGACCCATGTCCTCATCCTTCTCAGGCATGGAGGGGAAAGCTGGGTAGTGGACGGCGGGTTCGGTGGAAATATTCCGCTGAGACCGGTCCCTTTGACAGGTGAAGTCGTAACGTCACCCAATGGGGAATTCAGGGTGGCGAAAGAAGACACGTCTCATGGTGATTATATCCTCCAAATGAAGCTATCGTACAAATCTGATGAGTGGCAGAACGGATACGCGTTCGACACGACAAGGCCCGTAGCCGATCTAGGTGAACTGGCAGAAGTCCAAGGAACAGTAGCTTCCCATCCGGAATCACCCTTCAATCAGTCACCTCTCTTAACGAAGCGGACGGAATCAGGGAGCATCACTCTTACAAAAGGGTCGATGACGGAATGGGAGGACGGGAGCATGAAAAAAATGGACCTGGACGATGATTCCTTCAAGGAGTACCGAAAGAAAAGATTCAATGCATGATCCAAGGTCATTTCCATTTGTGATAGACTGAGGGCAAGGAGGTCATCTATCATGTTCGACATACTGCTTGCGATCCTCTTCATCCCGATTTTCCTCTGGACCATCAGGGTTGTCATAAGGAAAAGGAAAGAGTATGGCATGACCGGGATCAAATCGGCCCTTACTCCGATCTGTTTTTTATCCGTCGGAGTCTTGAATATCCTTGCCCTGCTGTTTGATTTCATCGGTCTGATCAGTTGGGGTCTGTCTGTTGCCTTCCTCCTGATCGGTGCTTATTTCACAAAGTATCAGGTGCCGGAAGAAGACGAAGCTGAAGGCCATTATTGAAGACGAATCAAAAAAGAGCCCACTGGGCTCTTTTTTAGTTGACGGGAGGTTTCATATCGGACGTAAAATGATTTCCGTACCATTCTTCCTCTTCCGAAATGATGGCTGAGAACAGCAATCCACTTCTTTTCTCTCCGTTGAAATAGACGGGAGCCGATCCTTCTGCCATTGCCTCTTCCACATCCGATTGAACTTCCTCAGGCTGGTTGTCCGGTATGAGCATCAGGTCAACACGATAGCTGCTCTCATTATCGGGTCTTCTCAGCACCGTAAGCTCCATCTCCCCGTTGTCACCGATGATGGCTTCTGAGGTCAGAACAGGTTGGGGATCCGGTTCCACCTGACCCGCTTCAATCTGCTCGAATGCATCTTCCTTCGCATAAGGCTTCATCTCTACATTCAGGACGGTTCCCGGCGGCAGAGAGGTTTGCCCCCTTAGGATCACCTTGGGGTTATCCACCTGCATGGTGGCGGTAATCACCGAGGAATCCTCCGGAACCTGAGTGTCTTCCGGTGCCGCCGCCATTTCATTTCCTGCGGACGCCTCATGCACTGTGGGGGTAAAAGAAACCCTGCATCCTGAAAGGAGCATCGTGGCAGTGGCCGCTAAAATCAACGTTACGTATTTCATATGTGTCACCCTTATTCGTATATTCAGAATAATATTTACAATTCCATTTCAGTATTGTAACATTGTTTTTAGTTTGATTCTACATAAATATGGAAACGAAAAGGGGAGAAGAGATGAAGAGAGTACTGTATACTCCTCTACACTTTATTTTAGTCATCATCGGTTTGTTTTTATTAAGCGGTCTGGGAGCACTGTTATCCTATGACACCGAACTTGTCATCAATTTCGGAGACTACGGAGTACGGCTGAAGGAAATTTTCAATCAGATCCTCCACCCCTCCCAAATTGTCATGCCTTGGGGAGAGGGCAATAAGGGATATCCCATCACGACCGTATTCGGGAATACATACGGTTACTCGTTTTCCATCCTGATTGCCGCATTTTTCGTGGCCGTGGCGTTAGCCATCGTCATCAGCTATTCCATCATGATGCTACCGGGCAAGGGCTACCGGTTCACCATGAAAATCGTGAATGCCATAGATGCCCTTCCTGATGTATTCATCGTCGTCGGTTTCCAGCTTTTCATCATTTGGTTATTCAAGCAGACGGGTCTACTGGTCTTTGAAATTTACGCATTCGGTGAAGAGAGGATCTACTTCCTGCCGATCTTATGCCTATCTCTCCTGCCTGTCGTGTTTCTGGTAAAGCAATTCATCTTCCAGCTGAAAGATGAAGAAAACAAGCCGTACGTCGAATTTTCCTTTGCCAAGGGGTTCAGGAAGTCGTATACGGTATGGAGACATATTTTCAGGAATGTATGGATTCATTTCTTCCTTCATTTGAAGCCGATCTTCTTATTGATGCTGTCGAATCTGCTAATCATCGAAATCCTATTCAATATCAATGGATTCATGATGACACTCGCAACAGCAGCCATCAGTGTACCCGCAGGCTTTTTGATCGGACTGCTTCTGATCTTCATTCCGTTCTTCATTGTATTTCAACTCGGTTCATGGATCTTGAGCCGCTGGCTTGGAGGTGAGCAAGCATGAAGCCATGGATGATGAAACGACTCGCCTTGCCTGTGTTATTCCTTGTGGGACTCGTGTTGGCAAGTTTTTTACTTCCTTATGTGTACCCAGATTTTGATGAAAAGACGAAATACATGCAGAACGATGAGGGAAGGGTGATTGCAGCCCCACCTTATTCAATCAGTGAAATGCCGCCTTTCGGAGGGGATGTCCTTGGAAGGAATCTATTCTATCTATTAGTGGCAGGAGCGAAGTATACTCTGTTGGCAGCTATAGCCATTGCACTGCTAAGAATGCTCTTCGGCTTCTTCTTTGCATGCGTGTATGCCTTCCTTCCGTCCTTGATCAATCGGATTCTGAAGGGTGTGACGGAAGCATTTCAGTATATTCCTCTCGTGATCATCGTCTTCATCCTTCTGATTCCCCTTGAAATCGCCTTCGCAGGGGAGGTGTTGTCATCAAGTAAATACTTTGCCATTCAGATTGCCGTCATCGCCCTGGTGACGATTCCTTCTCTCGGAATCTATCTCGGGGAAGAAATGAAGCTATTTTTGAAGAATGACTTTATCGATGCTTCAAAAACCATGGGGGCAAATCGCTTCCATTTGCTGAGACGTCACCTGTTCCCGCAGTTCATGAGACATTCTGTTGTGCTATTCTCAGAACAGATTGCAGCAGCCCTTGCGCTGATCATTCAGCTCGGCATCATGCTCATGTGTCTCGGTGGATTGAAGATAGCGGACGTGGGAGTCATGACCCAGGACCTCGTTTATTTCTCCGACACGAATGAGTGGGGGGCGACAATCGCCATCAATATAAAGGAAGTCTTCAACAGGGTCCATATCGTAATCATTCCACTTCTGTTCTTCGCCGTAAGCATCCTTTGTGTCAATTCCATCAGTACAACCTTGAAGAGGGGTCTGGTAGACGGGATTGTTCCATCCATGAAGAAAAAAAGAGTGCGAGATCAAAAGGCAGATAGAGTAGAAATCACGAGTGAATCCTTTACAATGGATAGTGGAAAATAATTCATTTAGTCAAATCATGAAACTTTTTGGCAGGTTCTTCCGTAGATAATGGTGTAGGAATATTTCAATCTATTTATCAACCAACAACAGGAAGGGGTTTTATCATGGCAGGATTAACATTGGCAGGGGTGTTCGTCATTCTCATCCCTCTATTGGTCATCGCCGCAATTGCAGGGGTCGGTTATTATTTCTGGATCCGGTTCCGCTACCGCACGGCGAAGTCGAATCAGGCTCTTATCATCACGGGACCGAGATTGGGTGATCCGGAGAAAGAAACGAATATATTCACCGATAGTGAAGGACGTTCGATGAAAATCATCAGGGGCGGAGGGTACAGGCTGCGCCGGTTCCAGACGTCCACTCCGGTAAACCTCACGTCATTCCAGCTCAAACTTTCAACGCCACGTGTGTATACGAACGGAGGCGTCCCGATCGTGGCAGATGCCGTGGCCATGGTAAAGGTAGCCGATACACTGAACGGAATCGCCAACTACGCCGAGCAATTCCTTGGGAAAGATCAAAAGGAAATCGAAGATGAGATCATTGAAGTACTGGGAAGTAATCTCCGTGCCATTTTGTCAAAAATGACGGTTGAGGACATCAACAGCAACCGTGAGAAATTCAATGCTGATGTGCAAGAAATTGCCCAGCAACAGCTTGATCTCATGGGCTTCAAAATCACATCTCTCGGGTTGACAGACATCCGCGATGCGGACGAACAAAATGGATACTTAGAAAATCTGGGTCGTCCAAGGATTGCAGAAGTGCGCAAGCTGGCAGAAATTGCCGAGGCCAACACGGAACGTGAAACGCGGATTCACCGTGCCCAGACTGATCAAGAGGCAAAAGAAGAAGAATACAAACGCCAGATTACGATTGCAGAATCCAAGAAGGAAAAGGACATCAAGGATGCCTCCTTCAAGGAAGAAACAGAGCGTGCAAGGGCAAAATCAGAGCAGTCCTATGAACTGGAAAGAGCAAAACTTGCCAAGGAAGTAAAAGAAGAAGAACTGACCCTTCAATTCCTTGAAAGGGAACGTGCCGTCAAGCTCGAGGCTGAAGAATCCAAAGTGAGAAAAACCAAAGCCGATGCCGATTACTATGAAACGACCCGTAAAGCGGAAGCCGAAGCACGCAAAGCTGAGATCGATGGTGAAGCCAAAGCGAAGATCCGCAGGGAAGAAGGATCTGCCGAAGCAGACGTCATCAGGGAGCGCGGTAAGGCCGAAGCGGAATCACGTAAGCTATTGGCAGAAGCGATGGAGAAACACGGCGATGTCATCATCACCGAGAAACTCATCGAAATGCTACCGGTATTCGCCGAGAAGATCGCTCAGCCGCTTAATAATATCGACTCTGTGAAAATCATTGACTCTGGCAACGGTCAGGGTGTCCCTTCCTTTCGGGAAAAGCATCACCCGAACCATGCTTGACATGCAGGAGCCACTGAAGGAAATGACAGGGATCGACGTGGGTGACCTTTTGAAATCCTACGCCAACCGGACACAGAAAATCGAAGTCAATCAGCCTGTCGCATCCCAGCCGAATCACGCGGAAGCAGCGGCTGCGAAAGAAACCGACGAAACGGAAGAGAGTCAAGAACCGAAAGAATAATCTCATATAACTCTTGTGCACAAAAAAATCCGAGCGATCATTCGATAGTCTCCAAGAAATCGAATTCGTTCGGATTTTTTGCGTTTGAGAGATAGATAGAACTAGATACGAAAGATGAAGTGCGAGTCATTCGAAAAGGAACAAGCGGTGAGAAATAGCTCGCTCCTTTCCGCTGCAGGCACTTGCTTTCCGCGGGGAGGAAGTCGAGCCTCCTCGGCTGAAGAGCGCCTCCGGGGTCTCGATCATTCCTCCATTTCCGCAGGAGTCAAGCGCCTTCCGCTTCAATCCACTCTGTAATCCTCATCTAGAATCACCTCTCCACTATTGAAAGAGGAATAGAATGGACCCGACTGTCATCATCATCCGGTTCTTATGGAAGAAGCTTTAACCTTCTGCACGAACCGGGATATGCTTCATCTCATCGACATCGAACAGGCCGAGGTCGGTGAGCTTGATACTCGGGATGACGGGCAAGGTCAGGAAGGATAGGGTGAGGAAAGGATTAAAATCTCCAGTGAACCCGATATCCTTCAAGGACGCATTGAGCTCCTCCAGCCCCTTGAGTACCGCCTCATGACCAGCACTGGACATCAATCCCGCAATCTCAAGGGAGAGGGACGCGATCACCGATCCGTCTTTCACCATTACCAGTCCGCCCTTCATGTCACGAAGGGCCCTGATGACGGCAAGCAGGTCGGAATCATTGGTCCCGACGGCTACAAGATTATGTGAATCATGTGCGACCGTCGTGGCAATGGCACCTGCCTTCAGTCCGAAGCCCTTGACGATGCCGAGCCCGATATTGCCGGTGGAGTGATGCCTCTCTACCACGGCCATCTTCAATTGATCTTGTTCAATCGAGACAGAGAAGGTGCCTCCGACTGTGTCCACGGCTTCAACTCGTTTGATGGTTTGAAGTTGATTCGGAATGATTTGAATGACGTTTGCTGTGATGCCGTCCTTCATCTGAATTGAAAGGTCTTCTACCCCTACATCAGGAAAATGGAGGGTATCGGTCAATGACAAGGAAGCTGTTACAGTCGAACCAAGGATGGGAAGGGCCGCCCCGTTCCGAGCAACAAGTTCCCCCCTTTTGTAAACGGACCCGATGCTCAAGGAATCAAGATCGTCAAGAAGGAGGAAATCAGCATCGAATCCAGGTGCAATGGCTCCTTTCGTGTGAAGACCATAACATTCCGCAGCATTCAGCGTGGCCATCTGAATGGCCATGAGAGGGTCCATCCCTTCACCGATGGCCAGGCGGATATTGTGATCGATGCTTCCTTCTTCGACGAGATCATCAAGATGCTTGTCGTCGGTGCAGAACAGACAGCGGCGTACATTCCGTTCATTCACTACAGGTAGCAATTTTTTCAGATCCTTCGCCACGGATCCTTCACGGATGAGAAGGTACATTCCCCGTCGGAGCCTGGCCTTTGCGTCTTCCACTGTATTGCACTCATGGTCGGTTGATACGCCTGCTGCACGGTACACATTGATGGCTTCCTGGGGAAGACCGGCCAGATGGCCGTCGACAAGACGGCTATACTCAGAGGTCAAGACAATCTTGTCTATAAGGCCGGGGGAGGCTGATCGCAGGGAAGGGTAATCCATCACTTCGGCAAGCCCGATGACACGATCATGCTCGAAGAGTGGGCCAAGGTCATCAGCGCCAAGTTCCGCTCCTGAATTCTCAAATGGCGTTGCAGGTACGCAGGATGGCAGCATGGTCAACGCATCAAGGGGAAGGTTTTCTGAATCATCGAGCATGAACTGTATGCCTTCGACCCCTGAGACATTCCCGATCTCATGCGGGTCGGTGATGACCGTTGTCACACCATGGGGGAGGACCACTTTTGCAAATTCCGATGGCGGTACCATGGATGATTCGATATGCACGTGACCATCGATGAACGAAGGGCATAGCCACTTCCCTTCTGCATCAATCGTTTCCTTTCCTTGGTAGTTTCCGATTCCCACGATGGTGCCATCTGTGATCGCGACATCACCTTCTGCGATCTCCCTGTTGAATACATCTATGATCCTGGCATTCTTTATCACGATATCAGCCGTGGCAGTACCGGCGGCTGCTTGTATCCGTCTTGTCAAATCAGTCTTTTTCATCAACGTTTTCTCTCCTTTATAAACAAAAAGCCCCGGGGTTCACCCAGGGTTCGACGTTGGAGAAGGACAGGGCATACGGCCCCTGTCTCCTCGTAGTCAAACCATTTACGGTAGTTTGGTAGAAACTTTTGGACCATATTTCCAATATTATACGAGAACACTCATGCTGCTATTAAAATGTTTAAGGAACATTGTATATCCTGCTCTTTAGAAATGTCAATGAAAAATGGAAAGAACGGCCCGGAAAAGGGCGGATTCAGGGTTCCGGATGGATCAGCACATTCAATGTGCTGAATCGGCAGGGTGAGAGTTGCAGAAAAAATGTAACCGTTATACATTAGATGTACAAGGTTCGAACAAACCTTGCATAAAACATATACAAGGAGTGGAGTGAATGAAAAAGCTTTTTGCAATGTTGGTCGCAGTGTTGATGATGTTTGGTGTATCGGGAGCTGCTTTTGCAGCTGATGGAGATGCCATGGTACGTATCGTGCACGCATCCCCTGACGCACCGGCCGTCGATGTTTATGTAGATGGAAATGCAGTGGTTGAAGGAGCAGAATTCAAGGCAGCCACTGACTATATGGAACTTCCTGCAGGTGACCACAAAGTGGAAATCTTTGCAGCTGGAACAAAGGAAGATCCGGTGATTTCACAAGATCTTACCGTTGAAGCCGGTATGGCTTACACGGTCGCAGCCGCCAATACCCTTGAGAATCTTGAACTTGTCGTAGCCAATGATTCCATGGACGTAACCGAAGGTAAGACAAAAGTAAGGGTCGGCCATTTATCCCCTGATGCACCAACAGTCGATGTTGGACTGAAGGATGGAGATGCGTTGTTCGAAGGAGCAGAATTCAAAGCCATCACGGATTATCAGGAATTGGATCCTGGAACGTATGATCTTGAAATCCGCACACCTGAAGGAGAGCAAGTATTGGACCTTTCCGGAACAGAACTAGCTGAAAATACCGTATACAGTGTGTTTGCCATCAATACAGCAGACAAACTTGAAGTACTTGTATTGAAAGATTACACGCTCATGCCTGGTGGAATGCCTGAAACCGGTATGGGAGGAGCGGCTGAGCAAAATACGATGCTTCCGATCGTAGCAGCCGTTGCAGTGCTTGGTGGAGGAGCACTACTATTCATCAACCGTAAAAAATTATTCTCTTCTTAATGAAGCGGATCGCGGTTGTCTTGTTCATTCCATTGCTTCTGGCCGCATGCTCCAATAACCCTTCCACTGCACCGGAAGCGGATGAACCCGTCCAAAAGGTACAAGCGGTGAAGCCTGCTGTTCAAACAGTCAACGTGCAGGATGATGAACAATCGATCACTCCTGAATCGATTACGATCCCTTCACTTGATATTGATGCCCCTGTGAAAGCATTCGGTCTGGATAAGGAAGGGAATATGGAGCTTCCCAAAAACGGGAAGGATGTCGCCTGGTTCTCACCTGGGATTCGCCCGGGGGAACGGGGAAATGCCGTCCTGGCAGGGCATGTCGATGACGAAAAGCAGCCTGCGGTCTTTTTCGACCTGAAAAATATCAAGAAGGGGGACAGGATCATCCTGAAGGGAAAGGATGATGAAGAACTTGTCTTTGAGGTGAAGGATAAACAAGCCTATCTGAAAGATGATGCCCCCCTTCGGAAGATTTTCGGGCCGGGAGAGCATATCGGTCTTAATATCATTACGTGCACAGGATATTTTGACCACGATATTCATAATTATGTCGAGCGCCTGGTCGTTTATACAGAGCTCGTCACAGATGAAAAAGCATCCGGTTGAACCGGGTGCTTTTTTGCTATTAGTGGATACTTACAGGTTTGGGGGCGTGTTCCAATTAAGGGATGATCATCTCTCAGCTGTCTACATCTTCAACACATAATAGGGTTTAACCGTGTAGGGAATGAGGGAAAAAGGGGTAGAGACAATCTAGTTCAGAAATCTTCGGAAGATACCCTTACCACAACTGACGGGTGATCCTACCTACCATTGACAGGCTTCCATGAGATGACTGACGATCGAAGGAGAACGAGTGATGAAAAGACGAATCATTTGGTTGATCGGCTCATTGTTGGCCCTCGTTGTCATCGTCCTGGGGCTTGCAGGTAACTATATATATGATCTTGCCATCAGCCGCAACAGCGGTGTTGTTCAGCTATATGGAGGAACCGATAAGGCTGTTGAAGCTGTGAGCGCATTGGAAGAAGAACAAAAAAGGCTTGAAGAACTGCGAAGTTGGACGAGCAGGCAAAAATTCGAACAGGTATCCATCCAATCCGACGACGGTCTTACCTTGAAGGGCCTGTACCTCAAGAATAAGTACCCGAACGGGAAGACGGTCGTCCTTGCCCACGGGTACAAAGGGAACAGCGACCAGCTTCCCGAGGTGACACGGTTCTATTATCGCCAAGGCTATAATATCCTTAAGCCCGATGCAAGGGGGCACGGGGATAGTGAAGGGGACTATATCGGGTACGGCTGGCCGGACCGGCTCGATTATGTGAAATGGATCGACTTCCTCGTCAACGAGAAAGGGGAGGAAGCGATCTTCCTTCATGGGTTCTCCATGGGTGCTTCGACCGTCCTGATGACGAGCGGAGAAGATCTGCCGCCCGAAGTGAAAGGGATCATCTCCGATAGTGCGTATACCAATCTGGAGGACGAGCTTGCCCATCAGTTGAAATATCTCTATGACCTTCCCGCATTTCCCCTTGTTGACGCCACTTCCATCGTCACCAAGATCCGGGCGGGATATTCATTCAAAGAGGCATCTGCTGTCGAGCAGGTAAAGAAGAATGAACTTCCCCTCCTGATCATTCACGGAGCTGAAGATGAACTGGTCCCGACGGAAATGGCGACGGAGATCTATAAGGCAGCCGGAGGAAAGAAGGACATGTGGATCGTCCCGGGAGCAGGCCATACGGAAGGGTTCCTGGTGAATGAAACAGAATACGGCACGAAAGTCATTGACTTTGTCAATGAAGCGATGATGGAACAGGAAGAAAATAATTGAGAATGATCCGTCCCCTACAGTAGTCTGGGGACGGATTTTTTTGTGAGTAAAGGAAAGCAAGAAGTTTTTGAAAAAAGTTCGTCTCAGATCATTGTAAAATTCTGATTATTAGGTATAATTCGACAATAACCATCATCAGGAGGAGAAGCACATGAACACAGACACAGAAACATTATATGAAGAACTTCAGAACTTACTGAGGAAAGACCAAATATCAACCAATATCACAGTGCGGGAGCAACATGGGAGGGATGAGTCCTATCACGAACCGAGTAATCCCGATCTGGTGGTCTTCCCTTCTTGTGCAGAAGACGTAAGGGCCGTCGTGAAGACAGCGGCTGCTCATGAAGTACCGGTAATCCCATTTGGACTTGGAACAAGTCTGGAAGGTCATGTCATTCCGTATGACCGGGGGATTACCATTGATTTTTCCAAAATGAATCGAATAGTGGAAGTGAGGGAAAAGGACTTTTTGGTTACCGTGCAGCCGGGTGTCACTCGCTCCCAGCTCAATAAGGAACTCAAGAAACACGGTTTGTTCTTTTCCGTCGATCCCGGAGCCGATGCAACACTTGGCGGCATGGCAGCTACCAATGCGAGCGGGACGACTTCCGTGAAATATGGGGTCATGCGGGATCAGGTCCGTGATCTGGAGGTCGTGACTCCCGACGGAAGTATCATACATACCGGGAACCTTGCACAGAAATCATCCTCGGGTTACCACCTCAACAGTCTGTTTGTGGGATCGGAAGGGACGCTTGGGTGCATAACGGAACTGACATTGAGAGTATACGGGATACCAGAGCATATTGTAGCAGCAAGAGCCTCGTTCCAAGAGCTGGATGATGCAGTGGAAGCCGTTGTCTCAATCTTGCAGGCAGGTGTTCCGATTGCCAGGGTCGAGCTTCTGGATGAAACGTCCATGGTGCAGGCCAATCGATTCAGTGAAACGGATTATCATGAAAAGCCGACGCTCTTCCTTGAATTTCACGGAAACGAAGCGGGTCTCGCCCAGGATGTGGAATTCACAAAGGAAATCGTCTCTGATCATGGGTGCGAGTCTGTTGCCTTTGAAACCGATCAAGGGGCAAGGAATCGGTTATGGGATGCCCGTCATAATCTTGCCTATGCCTATATTCATGGAAACAAAGGCAAGAAGATGATGGTGACCGATGTTTGTGTTCCCATTTCCGAGCTTTCAGGGGCCATCAGGGACGCGAGGAAGAGGCTAGATACCTTCGGACTCACAGGAGGCATACTAGGTCACGTAGGCGATGGAAACTACCATGTGCTCCTCATGATCGATATGGAAGATCCCAGGGAAGTGGAGAAGGCTGCACAGTTCAACGAACAGATCGTTGAATACGCACTTGAACGCAGGGGGACCTGTACGGGTGAGCATGGAGTCGGGGTAGGGAAGCAAAAGTATCAGGAACTGGAGCACGGTGATTCCCTTCGGGTGATGGAACGGATCAAAGAAGCCCTCGATCCCAAAGGAATCTTCAACCCCAACAAATTGATCAAACAAAAGGAGGCGGGACAATGAAATTCCTTGAGACCATCAGCAAAACTGCAGGAAAGTACTTTGCCCTTTGGGTCATCCTTGTAGCGGTCGTGGCCTATTTCATCCCGGCACCTTTCCTTCCCCTTGGAGGATACATCACCATCCTCCTCGGTGTGGTCATGTTCGGGATGGGATTGACCTTAAAACCGGTGGATTTTCAGCTGG
The DNA here is from genome assembly GCA_963762295.1 of uncultured Bacillaceae bacterium. GTDB lineage: Bacteria > Bacillota > Bacilli > Bacillales > Bacillaceae_B > Rossellomorea. The sequence goes on along the minus strand of CAVXKK010000005.1, from coordinate 446,657 downwards.
TCGTGAAGAAGCCGCTTCCGGTCATCGTCGGGATCCTGGCACAGTTTTTGATCATGCCCCTCGGTGCGCTTATCATCGCCTATCTCCTCGGCCTCCCGGATCAACTGGCTGCGGGGTTAGTCCTTCTTGGCTCGGTACCGGGCGGAACTGCGTCGAACGTGATGGTCTATCTTGCCCGCGGGAATCTTGCCCTGTCGGTTGCCATGACGTCGTTGTCCACGCTTCTTGCCCCCATTGCCACTCCGTTGATTCTGCTTGGGCTGGCAGGGCAGTGGATGCCGGTTGATCCCCTGGCCATGTTCCTGTCGATCTTCCAGGTGATCATCGTGCCGATCACACTTGGTATCATCGTCCAGAAGCTTCTTCCTACTGTCGTTGAGAAGAGTCTGGAAATCATCCCTTTGATCTCGGTACTCGCCATCATGACAATCGTAACGGCTGTCGTTTCCGCCAATGCCCCGAGCATCCGTACGTCCGGAGCAATCATCTTTGTTGCCGTGATGCTTCATAATTTGTTCGGTCTGATACTGGGGTATGTGGCCGCCATAATCATGAAACTGAAGGAGGCGGACAGGAGGGCGATTTCCATCGAGGTCGGTATGCAGAATTCTGGACTCGGTGTGGCACTCGCCACCGCTCATTTTGGTCCACTTGCTGCACTTCCAAGCGTTATTGGCGCAGTTTGGCATAATATATCAGGTCCGATCCTCGCAACCTATTGGAGTAAGAAACCTGCTAAAGTCGACGAAACGGAAGAGAAGGTGAAAGCTGGATAATCAAAAATGGCTGAAGGGGATACTTCCCCTTCAGCCATTTTTCGATTAATAAAGGAACAACATGAGGATGGTGGTCACGAACCCTACCCATACGGCTAGGATGAAACAGTAGCCCATGATGTGGCGGATATGCAGTCCGACGATGCTGAGGATCGGGAGGGCCCAGAAAGGCTGGATGAGATTGGTCCAAGCGTCACCCCATCCGACAGCCATGGCGATGGTTGAAGGCTCCACTCCTAGATTCATCCCCGCCGGTACTTGTAGGGGCCCCTGCAATGCCCATTGACCTCCACCGGACGGGGCCAGAAGATTGACGACTCCCGCTGTCCAGTACGTGAAGATATCAAAGGTTTCTTTATTGGCGATCGATGTCACCCCCTGGATGATGCTTTCCCCCAAACCCGAACTGGTCAGAACGGCGATGATCCCAGCATAGAACGGGAACTGCAGGATGATGGGGGAGGTGGACCCCGCGGCTTCTTTGAACGCTTCGCTGAATGAACGCAGGGATCCATGGAAGATCAAACCGAGGGAAAGGAATAAAAGATTGATGATGTTCAGGTCAAGGTCCCGGCCCACTATGAATTCATGGATCACGTAGACTATACCGATCAATCCTGTCACGACGCCGAGTATAGGAGTCTTTTCCAGCCATGATGCAGGGGTTACTTCCTCACTGGTCGGGACTTTGACCTTTTGGGTGATCTTTTCTTCATAAGGGGTGACCTGCCCCTTTGGTGCCATCAGGCAGATGATGACGGGCATCGTAACGAAAAGAACAAGGAATATGATGATGGTAGAAGGGCTGAAAATCGTTTCGGAAGTAGGGATGACACCCATGAGATCGGCAAGGAAATGATCGTTTGTTGCGACAGTGAGTCCGATCGAACTTGATAATCCTGCTGTGTAAAGAGCGGTGGGGGAATAAGCAGCTGCTACGAGCAGAGGGAAGTGAACGTTTTGATTGCGTCTGCCGATCTCCCTGACTAGGATGGCACCGACCACTACAGCTAGCCCCCAGTTGATGTAATAAGCGGCACCCGAAATACAAAAGGTGTACACATAGGCCTTTGTCGGGGTGTCTGCCCATTTGGCGAGTTGCTGCAGCCCTTTTTTGACAAAAGGCACGGATGCGAGGACCATGCCGGTCAAAAGCAAAAGGACCATTTGCATGGTAAACGTCAAATACACCCAAAAACCGTCCCCGAATGATTTAACGAGGCTGAGGGGCTCTGTCGGCTTCAGGAAAACCCCGATACCGAAGACGAGGAGCATGAGCAGGACAGCGATGACGAAAGCATCTGGCAGGTACCGCTGGACAAGTCTTGATAGCCTGTCGGCAATGGAAGCTAACATGATGAACAACTCCTTTCGATGATTGACTACAGTATATTGGGATTTGTCCAGTTTCATGAGCACAAAAAAGCCGGATCTTGGAAGATCCGGCTTTATGCCCTGCTATTTTTTCAGAAGCAAATAAACGAAATAAGGAGCCCCGATCAAAGCAGCCATGATCCCTGCGGGAAGACCATCGGGCTCGAGGACATTTCTGCCGACCGTATCGGCTGCAAGGAGCAGCCAGCCCCCGAGGAGCAAGGCTACCGGAAGATACAGCTGATGGCGCGGCCCTACAAGGGATTTGGCAAGATGGGGGGCCATCAGGCCGATGAAGGCAATCCCTCCCGTCACGGAGACGGCCGATGCGGCCAGGGCGACGGCTGTGAATAGAAGAATAATCCTCTCCCGCTTCAGTGCGACACCGACGCCGATGGAAGCGGGGTCGCTCAGGGCTAGGAGATTCAGTGTGCGGGCTTTATACAGAGTGAACGGTATCAATATCACCAGCCAAGGAAGGACCGCCCATACGAATGGCCAATCAGCTCCCCATATGTTACCGGCAAGCCAGTTGGCGATGAAGTCGACTTTTGCCCGTTCCGCGCTTGAGATCATGATGATCATCAATCCGGAAAATGCCGTGGAGAATCCGACCCCCACAAGGATCATCTTGACGGGTTGAAGTCCGCCTTCCCTTGTGGACGAGAAGAAGTAGATGAGACCCGCAGTCAGAATCGCACCGGCAAAGGCAACCAAGGGAAGCATGAAGGCGAAGGATCCTGCATCGATGGGGAAGAACAGGAAAAAGACTGTGATGGCGACACCGGCACCGGAATTGATCCCGATGATACCCGGATCTGCAAGGTCATTTTTTGTCATCGTCTGCAGGATGGAGCCTGAAAGGGCAAGGGCCATACCGGCCAGGACGGTGATCACGATTCTCGGTAGCCTGATGGAGAAAAGGATGAATTCATCTTTGAAAGAGCCATTCCCCATGATGGTGGGGATCAGCCGGTCAATCGAAACGGAGGAATACCCCAGGCTGATGCCAATCAAAACGGTAGACACAATGAAAAGCAGAAGGGCGATCAAGATCCCCCGTTGTTTTTTAAGTAGCTTGGGATGGATCATAGTTTACCGCCTTTCCGAACAATGAATAAGAAGAAGGGGAGGCCCATCATGGACACAATGGCCGCAACAGGCGTCTCGTAGGGTGCATTAACGGTCCGGCCGATCGTATCGGCCAGGAGCATGAACGTGCTTCCGAGGACGACCGAGACAGGGATGATGGTGCGGTAATCGGTCCCTGTCAGTGCCCGGGCGATGTGAGGGACCATCAGTCCGAGAAAGGCCATATTCCCTACGAGGGCGACAGCCGACCCTGCCAGGATGACCGTCAATATGAAGAGGGCCGACTTGACGAGGACCGTTCTTTGACCCAATCCGACTGCGACTTCCTCATTCAGGCTCAGGATGGTCAATTGCCTTGAGAACCCCATGGAAATGATCACACTTAAGAGGATGCATGGACCGATGATATAGATCTGATTCCACGTCGTTCCGATCAGTCCACCTGCAGTCCACATGGAGATGTCTTTTGATAGTTTGAAATAAAGACCGATTCCTTCAGAAACAGCAAATAAAAAAGCCGATACAGCCGCTCCTGCAAGGACGATGCGGAATGGGGAGAACCCGCCCCTTTTCGCAGCTCCGATACCAAAGACGAGTCCTGCCCCGGCGGCCGCTCCTATGAAACACGCAAGCATGATGCCGAAGGGACCGATGGAAGGGAGGAAAGCAAGAGCGGCAGCAAGGGCAGCATTGGCTCCAGCCGTGAGACCGAGCAGCCCCGGATCAGCCAGGGGGTTGCGGGTCATCCCCTGCATGATGGCTCCGGAAACGCTGAGGGCGGCGCCGACTAGGATGGCAGCCACTTCACGGGGAAAACGGAGTTCCTGGAGGATCGAGATCTTGTCCCCGCTCCCGGTATTGGTGAGCGCCCCCCAGACGTCGGCAAGGGACGTGTCAGCCGCACCAAAAGTGACCGATACAAGGAAGGTTGCGCATAATACGATTATCAGTATGGTTAGTGCAGGTATGTATGGTAGTTTTCGACTCATAGCCATCATCTTTTCTGTCGTAGTATAAGAGAAAGGAATTCTTATAGTAAGAATTCCTTTCGGGAGATTACTGGTTTCCTAGGAATTTCTCTTTGAAGAACTCGAGCTGGTAATCCAGCGTCAGAGGGTCATTGAAGTAGAATTCCATCATGTTTACTTCATATACGCGGTTATTCTTCACTGCAGGAATCGAACGATACGTATCCGTCTTGGTGAAAGAATTGTCTGCATTCGGATCCTTGCTGACGATCAGGTAGTCACCAGCGAAGTCAGGTAGAACTTCCGTGGAAAGGGCGAAGTAACCTGGCTCAAGCGCTTCTTCTTTTACTTTATCAGGCATATTCAGTCCCATTTCCTGATAGAGGATCTCGGTTCCACGTCCCCAGTTGTTTCCATACACATAGAGTTGTTTATTGAAGCTTTCGATGACGGAAACAGTGGCATCATCACCGATTTTCGCTTTGATGTCGTCCCCAGTAGCAGCTGCACGTTTTTTGAAATCATCGACCCATGCTTTTGCTTCATCTTCTTTGTTCAGGAGTTTTCCGATCTCAAGATGCTGTGTGAGGTAATCGACTTTTCCATACGTATATGTAACGGTAGGGGCGATTTTTTTGAGTTTATCGACGTTCTTGATATTGGATAGACCGATGATGAGATCCGGGTCCAACTCGATGATCTTTTCAAGGTCTTCATCGCTGACTTCCTTCACATCTTTAAGGGAATCATCCCAGCGGGGATTCATCTTGGACCAGGAATCCACTCCGACAAGAGGGACATCTAGAGCCATGACATTACCGGCGAATGAAGACAGGACGACGACGCGTTTAGGGTCGGCCGGAACTTCTACTGGACCATTTTCAGATTGATAGGTGATGGTTCGCCTTGTCTTCTTTCTTTTGATCTCTTCTTTTTGATCCGTTGATGTTTGATTGCCACATGCACTAACTAGTAGCACGAATAGCAGAATGATACGGTGCAGCCATTTCTTCATGTTGTTCTTCTCCTTTGATTAGATTGTATGTGATGCATATTGGTTTGAGGGTGCGTGGATCCCGGCCGATCTCGGCATCGATGTTGAACACTTTCCTCAATGTCTCACGGGTGATGACCTGCTCCACCTTGCCGGAACTCACCATGTCACCGTCCTTCAAGGCGATGATATGATCGGCGAACCGCGCTGCCTGATTCAGATCATGGAGCACCATGACGATCGTGCGTCCTTGTTCCCGGTTAAGCCTCTGCAAGAGCTCAAGGACCTCAAGCTGGTGGGCCATGTCGAGATATGTTGTCGGTTCATCCAGGAAAATGATGTCCGTTTCCTGGGCGAGGGCCATGGCAATCCACACGCGCTGACGTTGTCCTCCTGATAACGCATCTACTTCCCTGTGTTTGAATGGAAGCGTGCCCGTCTCTGCAATTGCCCAATGGATCATATCATGATCCTTCTTCGTCAAGCGTCCCATGCCTTTCTGATGGGGAAATCGACCATACGATACCAGTTCACCCACAGTCAATCCGCTTGCGCTTTCAGGGGTCTGGGGGAGGATCGCCATTTTTTTGGCCAATTCCTTCGTGTTTGTTTATGAATGTTTTCACCATCCAGACAGGATATTCCCCGACTGATGGGGAATGATCCGGGTAATCGCTTTCAACAAGGTCGACTTTCCGCAGCCATTGGTCCGATGATGGTGGTGATCTGCTTATCCGGTATACTCACGCTCAGATTCTTCACGATCAGCCGATCGTCATAGCCTACGGTAATTCGTTGAAAAGAGACGATACCATTTTATCCCTCCTATATCGATGATAATGATTCTCAGTCTCAACTAATTCTCATGTTATATTCCTTTTTTCCCATTGTCAATAGAAAATTTGGTTGTCAAAGCAGATGAAAAGAGGTAGGATGTAATTGAGAATGATAATCAATTAATAGCGGGGTTATTAGGAGTGAACGGAAATGGATGATGCTATTGATGTAACGGTAATCGGCGGAGGGCCAGCTGGTCTTTACTCTGCTTTTTATAGTGGATTGAGGGAAATGAAAACAAAGATCATTGAGTCTCAGCCGGATTGGGTGGGAAGATCCATGTCTATCCAGAGAAAATGATTTGGGATGTAGGGGGACTCACACCTTTATCAGGAGCTGACTTAATCAAACAGCTCGTAAAGCAGGGCCTCACATTTGATCCGACCGTCGTTCTCAATGAAAAGGTTTCTTCCATCAGGAAGGATCCGGAGGGGATCTTTATTCTTGAAGGATATTCAGGTGATGTCCATTTGTCAAGGACTGTGATCGTAGCAGTGGGGAGCGGTATCATCAATCCTCAAAAGCTTAAGATCGAAGGCGCCGAGCGGTTCGAGATGTCCAATCTTCATTACACAGTGAAATCACTGAAACAATTCAAAGGCAGGACTGTCTTCATCTCTGGAGGAGGAAACTCGGCTGTTGATTGGGCGAATGAGTTGGAGCCTGTGGCAGGGAAGGTATACATGGTCACATACCGGAAGGCTTCCTTCAACGGGCATGAAGCCCAATGCTCCCAGCTCATGAACAGCTCGGCCGATTGCCTATTCAACACAACCATCACGCGCTTGATCGGTTCTGAGGACGGGGAGAGGATCGAGAAGGTGGAACTGATGAATGTAGAAACAAAGAATACGACGGTCGTGTCCGTCGACGATGTCATCGTCAATCATGGATTCGAAATCGACTCCTCTCTCTTGAAAGACAGCTCCCTTGGCATTGAAATGCTGGATGATTTTTATATGAAAGGGAATGCCGTGAGCGAAACATCCGTGGAAGGATTGTACGCGGCCGGAGATATCTTGAAGCACGAAGGTAAGGTCCATTTGATCGCAGGAGCATTTCAGGATGCGGCGAATGCTGTCAACCGTGCAAAGAGCTTCATTTCTCCAGATGCCGACCGGTCCGGAATGGTGTCATCCCACAACGAAGTATTTAAAAAGCGTAATCGTGAATTGATCAAAAAGATGGTGGGGAAATGAACGGAAGTCATAAAAAAATCCAGACAGCTGTCTGGATTTTTTTATTTACCCATATTGATTTTCACGTTTGGAAGATCTGTTCTTATTCACCAGGAAACCAATCAAAAGGATGGCGATGGTGAGGACGATGGTGATTGTCATGGTCGCAGGCCCTTCATGAAGATTCAGGAACTTCATGAATTTTTCATCCCCCACGATCATTTCACCAGCCGTATAGGCAAGGATCCCTGAACCTAAGTAGGCGATCCAGCGGTATTTTTCAAGGACTTTGACGATGAGTTTCGAACCGAAAATCATAATCGGGATGCTGATGAAAACCCCGAGTGCGATCATGCCGATATGACCGTGTGCGGCTCCTGCCACTGCCACGACATTATCAAGGCTCATGACTGCATCGGCAAGGATAATGGTCCCGATGGCCTGTCCCAGTTTGGAATGCGATTGGATATCCGCATCGCCTTCATCCTCGACGAGGACATTATAAGCGATCCATAGTAAAAGGATTCCTCCGAGTAGATGAACATAAGGGATCTTTAAAAGATAAACAATGATAGCTGCAAATAATATCCTTAGTATGACTGCGCCGCCTGTACCCCAGAAGATCGCTTTATTTTGCAAATCTTTAGGGAGTCTTCTCGTAGCCATGGCGATGACTACGGCATTATCGCCAGATAAGATGATGTCAATGGCGATGATCTTCAACAGCGCAATGATGGCTTCGGATGAAAAAGATAAATCCATAATGGTTCCTCCTGTTTCTTATCTCAAGCAGTATGTTGCCCACTTATTATAGCACTAAAACCATCGTCATCCCATTTTCCCGAAATGAAAAAGAGGCCGGCAAATGACCGGCCGACAGCCTACTGTGCTGGATAGGGGTATGGATAGGGGTAAGGATAGGGATATGGATAAGCGGGCACGGGGACAGGGTATGGTCCTGGTGAGGCAGCTGCCCCAACGGCAAGACCGGTGACCGTTCCTGCGGCGAAACCTGCACCGGGATACCCCCAGCCATGATTCCATCCCGGACCCCAATTTCCACCGTGGTTCCAACCTCCTGCATCCCATCCACCGCCGTGATGCCAACTGGCCGAACCATTGCCCCAGTTGGCGTGACCGCCACCACCGTGAACAGGTCTGTGATTCCTGATTGCATAGATGTTCATGTCATCCACCCTTTCTCATTCTGTACAGTATATGCCCAAAGAATCATCAAGGTTATTTATTCATATCCTGCTTCCATCCACTATATATATGAATGTAATGGGCATGAGTCCCGAATGAATTAAAGGAGGAAAAGGATCATGAATGAACAGATGCAAAAGCTCATCAATAATCTGATTCAAATTGAACATGTTTCTACCACCCTGTACCTTGCCATGTCTGCTTACCTTGCCAATCAAAATTACACAGGAATGGCCAATTGGCTTCGGGTCCAATCGGAAGAAGAGAGGACGCATCTATTGAAACTGATTGATTACCTGACTGATCGTGGGGGTGTGGTTGAATTGGCGGCTCTCCCTGCACAGCCGACCACATTCGGGACTCCCCTTGAAACCTTCCAGAAGGTCTTGGAGCACGAGCGTTTCGTAACGGATGCATACCGGAAAGCCTATGAATACGCCGCCCAGAATGATCAACAATCAGCTATCATCATTCAGGAATTCCTTCGTGAGCAGGTCGATGAAGAAGCTCAATCCAAAACGATTGTAGACCGACTGACCCTTGCAGGGAACAACTCAGCCGCCCTCTTGGTCCTCGATCAGGAACTTGGACAAAGGACACCCGCAGGAGCCGCAGGAGGAGCGGGTGCAGCAGGGGGATAAAAAGTAGGAAAAAGCCCATACTGATAAAAAGATAATCGGTAAGGGTGATGAGATGATTTTTATTTACCATGATTTTGGCGGGACCCACACGACCTCCATGGCTGCAGCGATCCACCTGAGATTGCTTCCGGATAGAGAGTGGACCAATGAGGAAATCCTCGCCATTCCGGACTTCAATCAGCTGAAGAAAAAAGATGCCGGTCATCTTTTTTTCAAAGGGACGGATCATGACGGTCATGATGTGTATACGATCGGGAAACGGTCTTCTAAGTATGTACTGCCCGCCATGAAAGATGTAAGTAAGATGCTTCTTTCCCGCTATGATCGTGACGGAAAGATCATTTTCTCGAACACATCCCCCGTTGTGCCCCCGGTCATGACCGCAGGTGGTTTTTTTGCCAGGGGACTCGGGCTGGATGCCATGGGTGTCCCATTGCTGTTAAGGGGAGCGAAGCAATGCAGGGTGTATCTGGAAAAGCTTGTGGAAGAAACAAAACGCAACGCATATGAAACACATCAGGGACAAATACTTGACCTTGAAAATAAATATTATCAGTACAAAAAAGGGAAAAAGTTGTAAGAAGGAGAAATAGGTATAAAGAATCAGTCATCCGGGGATGCGAGCGATTAAAACGGAGGTGTGATCAGATGTAAGGAAAACCATTGCATTATGATGGGAGTCATCCTGTAGTCAAGGAAGGCGAAGGGGTACAGGAGCCCTTCGTGTTGACGGAAGAGATGCGGAAGGGCATCTCAGGGAATCCATACGGAACGGAAGAATGAATAGGAGCGACCCCGGGTTCATACGCCTGGGGTCGCTCTTTTTTGAAAAACGGGATAATCATTTGCCAAAAGAGAAAACTATGGAGGTTCTTTCTCCCGAAGAGAGAAGAGCATAAAAGGAGGAGTTTCCGACATGGCAAAGGTTCTGTATATCACCGCACACCCGCACGATGAAACCCAATCATACAGCATGGCGGTTGCGTCCGCGTTCATGACGACCTATCAGGAAAGCCACCAGGATGACCAGATCATCCATCTTGATCTCTACAAAGAACATATCCCGGCCATCGATGCCGATGTGTTCAGTGGATGGGGGAAACTCCAGTCAGGAGGAGATCTGTCCCCGGATGAGCAAACAAAGGTGAGCCGCCTGAATGAGCTTTCCGAACAATTCGTCGATGCCGATAAATACGTGTTCGTCACGCCGCTCTGGAACTTCTCATTTCCACCGGTCATGAAGGCCTATATCGATTCGGTCGCCGTCGCAGGGAAATCGTTTAAGTATACTGAGAACGGTCCTGTCGGTCTTTTGACGAATAAGAAAGCGATCCACATCCAAGCAAGAGGGGGAGTCTATTCCCATGGTCCCCAGGCTGAGCTTGAGATGGGTCACCGATATCTTGGGATCATCATGCAATTCTTCGGCGTGCCATCTTTCGAAGGGATCTTCGTCGAAGGCCATGCGGCCATGCCGGATAAAGCCGAGGAAATCAAAGCGGATGCCATTGAAAAGGCCAAAGCCGCTGCTCCGAAGTTCTAATAAGAAAATCCGGCCGATACAGTTTCGGCCGGATTTTTCTATCAGATGATGGCGGAGCGATCGACAGATTCTTCTTTCGGTTCAGGTACAAAGGCGAGGATGACGATTCCGATCACGAAAAGGATCACCAGGGAGAAGACCCCGCTATTCGACTGCCCTGTCACCTGAGACGTCACTGCCACAAGCAACGGTCCCATGATCGAAGCGAATTTCCCGAAAATATTATAGAAGCCGAAAAACTCATTGGCATTCTTTTTAGGGACCATCTTGGCAAAGTAGGATCTGCTCAGTGCCTGGATGCCACCTTGTGAAGAGGCAACAAGCATGGCAAGAATCCAAAAATCGAGGGTTGTTTCAAGGAAATAGGCGTAGATGCAGACGCCGATGTAGACAACGATACCTGCGTACAACATTTTCTTTCCCGTGAACTTCTCTGAAAGCCTGCCGTAAAGGATGGAAAATGGCCCTGCCACCACCTGGGTGACGAATAGGATGATCAACAGGTTGGTAGAAGTAATGCCAAGATCACTTCCATAGGCGGTGGACATGGTGATGATCGTACCGACTCCATCGATATAAAAGAAATAAGCCAATAGGAATAGAAAAAGGGCTCTGTATTTACGGATTTCTTTAAAGGTCTTGCCCAGGCGTTTAAAGCTTTTCGCAACTGGGTTTTTTTCGCGTTTGATGAAATAGTGCTGTTTGACATGCTTGAGGAGTGGAATGGTGAAAATTCCCCACCATATGGCCGTTATCACAAAAGCGATGCCACTGGCCGTGTCAACGGCGATGGGGATGACCTGGCTTTGGGCAAGCACGATGATGGCGATGGAGATGATGAACGGGATCGTGCTTCCAATGTAACCAAGGCCATAGCCCCTGGAAGAAACACGGTCCATCCGGTCTTCACTAGTCACATCGGTGAGGAAGGCATCATAAAAGACGTTGGCTCCCGCAAACCCCACGGTGGAAACCGTGTAAAAGATGAGGAGGAGGATCCACTGCTCTCCCGGAATGAAGGCGAGGGAAGCTGTAAAGATGATACCCAAGGTGAAGAAGAAGGTGAAGAATTTCTTCTTGTACCCTTCGTAATCAGCGATCGTGCCCAAAATCGGACCGAGCATGGCCAAAATGAACGTCGCGATGGCAATCGTGTAGCCGAGATACGCCGTGGAGTCCACGGAACTAACTCCTGCACTTGTAGCGGCTGCTTTGAAGAATAGCGGGAAAACCGCCGTGGAGATGATGATGGAATAGGCTGAGTTCGCCCAATCATAAAGGATCCAACTATTCTCTTCTTTTGTGAATTTTTTCATCCTTTTGCATCCTCCTGTTCAATGTTCGCTGCATCCAGTAATTCATCTCGGCATATCCCATCTGTATCTCCAAGGTCAAGGCCGAGGAGGCGTGCCATGGTAGGACCCTCATCCACAAGATTCATTACGGGGATTTCCGTCTTTCTGATTCCTTTGCCCATGGCCATGAATATCGTCCCGTACTGCTCTTTAAAAGGGGAGTACCCATGAGAACCCCATGTATAGTTGCGACCCTTGACATCTTCCGGGGAAATGCGATGAAGAAAGTCGCCCTCGGTGAAGTCCTTGAAGTAATAGCCTCTCTCTGCCTCGAGCATGAATGCAGCACTTCCGTCTGCACCCATGAGCCCGGCTTCATATCCCGTGATGATGTCTTCAATTCCTTCTTCTTTTTGAAGCGCTTTCAATAGTTGATGGACCTCATCCATAAGACGATCGTCCCTTACATAAACATACGAAGAGCCGTCGCACCCTTTTGCATAAACCTGCCAGTCGGTCACCTTTCCTTTTCGATCACATGTAATCCAACCTTTCTCTTTAAAGCATACGTTCAGTTGGATGGCCGTCTCTTCGTCGAGTGCACTATGATCGCCCAAAGCAACCAAGGTATACTCACACCCACTTTCATCCAGTGCATGCATGATCCTTCCGAGGCGATCATCATGACGGTGGATGGCATCAACAGCTTCCTTGGAAGAGAATCCGTGGTAGTGCCTCATTGTATCGAGGTCGGTGAAATGGATGAGTGTCAGGCCTGGTTTCTTCGTGCGGATCGTATGGACCGCTGACTCTAGTACAAAATCATCCAAAGCGGGTTGTTCAAGACCGTTCCTTATTGAACCGAAACGCCGTTGAAGATCCATTTGATAGAGCGGGGTCCCATTCAGGAGTGAAACCACGATCTGGTGGTGCCATGGACGGTTGGCAAATATCTCTGGAAGATTATAATCGATGTTTGCTTTCGCGGTCACGGGCCATAGAAGGGCTGCAGTGGTGAGTCCGGCTGACTTAGCTTCATCGTACAGGGTGGTTCCCTGGATGTGAGAGCGGTGCCAGTACCAGTCGGGCGAAGGGCGTCCCGGCTGGATGAGCGTATTATTGATGATTCCGTGCCGCTTCGGATAGTTCCCCGTCACGATCGATGCATGACAAGGGTAGGTGACTGATGGATAAATGGTGCGCACATTCCGGCATAATGCCCCTTCATCGAGCAGGCGGCTGAAGTGCGGGAGCTCTTGTAATAGTGGATAATCCAGTGAAGACAGGCAGTCGAATGATACGACGATCAGATGCTCGGTCAGACGGGTCATGTGTACCTCCAACAGGGAAATGTACTATATATCTATTAATATAGCAGAAGATTCAGAATGTACATATGGCTTTTGTTAAAAACAGGTAAAGGAAATAAAAAAACCCCCGGTGATCCCGGGGATATGATTAGATTTTGGTTGAACGCTCGACTTTGGCATTTTCTTTTGTGTCGAGTTCATGGGAGTATTCCACATGATCGATTTCACAATTTTCACCGATGATGATGTGCTTACCGCGAACGAGCTTTGCTTTTGTATTTTCCAGAGTGATGAGATCTCCTTCAATCAGATCACAGTGAAGGAACTCATCTTTTTGTGTGAAGAAATTGACCACTTGTTTGAAGAATTTTCCCGTCCGACTCTGTTTAACCACCACTGTTTCTCCGCCGATTTCCTTGATGGAGGAGTGATGATGCAGCTTGATTTCAATCTTATCCGCATTCAGCAGTCCGTCGATATGAACGGTACCTGAAGAAGTGAAGCTTTCCACTTCACAGTCTTTGCCGACCTTGAGAGAGCCGGTTGTCTCTAAGGATTGCCCCTGGATCTTTCCGTCCACTTTACAGGCACCGCTGCTTTCAAGCGTCTGTGCGCATAAATTGCCTGCGATCTTCATAGATCCACTGATGTCAACTTCTTGTGCGGTAAGGTTCCCGTTACATTTGGAAGAGCCGCTTACGGTGAAGGTTCCTGTTTCGATATGGCCTGAAAATACGGACGATCCGCTTGTTTTCATATGCTCCGCGTCCACATTTCCGTCCACCTTACCCGAACCTGACATATGGAATTCCTTGCAGGATAGATCGCCGTGGATTTTCCCGCTCCCGCTAATTTTTACGTCTTTAAATGTACCTCCACCTGATGTTCCGCTTCCACTGATCTTCAAGTCATATAATTTCGTTTGAGCTGCACTCATCATGATCCTCCTTATACTATCTTCATTTTGTTGCAATGCTTTCGTTCACTTGTTCCATCAACGAACCGATGTCCATCTCCACGGAGTGTGCGGATTCTTCCATGACCCAATGACTGTCACCTGTAAGCTGCATCCACATCCAGTCCGATCCTTTACTCATGCCAATGAGCCTGTAATCGAGGGAAGGAGGGGAAGATTCCAGAAAGGTGGCCAGCTCCTTCAGTGCTTCTTCCTCCACGCCTTGCTCTTTGGCAATGTGCACGATCTTGCCATGCAGCAGGTCCTGACCGCTAAAGGTTTCCCTTGCTTGGAACAGGTTCCATAGATCTTCCGGTATGAGGTTCAGTGCTTTCACCTGCTGTCCACTCAGTTGGATAGTGGACGAATCAGGAGAGAAGATCGCTGATAGCTCGTCGAGGGAGTGGTCATCCTTCAGCTCTTTGATTTTTTGTATGCGTTCGAGCACCTTCTCTTTTGGAAAATAGGTTTCCTGTCCCGTGAAGCTGGACTTCTTGATAAACCAGCTTTCAGGAAGGATGTTCTTTCTTTTCCAGCGGTAGAGCTGTCCATAGGAAATGCCGGTCATATCGAGGACTTCACGTTTTGAAATCAGTTCTTCACTCATACTCAACCTCCTTGTAACAAAACATTGTTACGCTGTATCTGTATTCACAATAACAGAACAATGTTACGTTGGCAAGGGTCAATTAGAAAATAATTCCTCTATGCCTATTGCAAAACAATGGAAATCAGTATATAGTACATTACATCAGTAATGCACTATGGCAGGAAGAGGTGAATGCACTCTTGATCTTAAATTCAAACAGTTCGAAGCCGATATACGTCCAGATTGCCGAATGGATCGAAACGGAGATCCTTTCTGATGCTCTACAGGCAGATCAGAAAGTGTACTCCCAATATCAGCTCGCCGACATGCTCAATATCAATCCGGCGACGGCAGGAAAGGGACTATCGCTATTAGTAGATGAAGAAGTGCTGTACAAGAAAAGGGGGCTGGGTATGTTTGTTTCGGAGAAGGCAAAGAACATCATTTTGATAAGGAGAAAAAACGAGACGCTTGCAGAACTCGTCGGGAATCTGGTTAAGGAAGCAGCGTATCTGAATGTATCAGAAGACGAACTGATCCGGTTGATCATGGAAGAAATGAGAAGGGGGAATGAAGGGTGAATGTCATCGAGTGCAGTCGAGTCTCAAAGATGTTCGGTGGGAAGAAGGCCGTGAATCAGATGACCTTCACAATCGAGGAGAATGTAATCACTGGTTTGATAGGGAGGAATGGCGCAGGGAAAACGACTTTATTGAAGCTCCTGGCAGGCTTCATGCGGCCAACGGATGGAGAAATCCGCATCTTTGAAGAAACACCCTTTAATTCCTTGAAGGTATCCGCTAACAGTATCTATGTGGATGACCAAATGACCTTTTCCCCTTATCTGAACCTGAAGGAAATCCTCCATGCCATGAAGGATTTCTATCCAAATTGGGATATGGAAATCGCCAGGAAGCTCATGGCCCATTTCTCCCTTGACGGAAAAACGTATCATAGCCAGCTCTCCAAAGGCATGAAAAGCACTTTCAATGTCATTGTCGGTCTTGCTGCACGGTGCCCTTTGACCATCATGGATGAACCCGTCACGGGGATGGACGCTGCCGTCAGGAAGGACTTTTATCGCATGATGCTGAAGGATTATCTCGCCCATCCGAGGACCATGATCCTCTCCAGTCATCTCCTGACCGAGATGGAGGATCTCATAGAGAAAATCCTCCTCATGAAGGACGGCGGACTGTGCCTTCATAAGACCGTTGATGAAGTCAGGCAGCTTGTCATCGAAGTGAGCGGACCGAAAGAAGAACTGGAAAAATGGGCTTCCGCGCAGGACGTGCTGCAGATGAAAGCCACCACCCCTCACCTGACGCTGGCTGCTGTAAGACAGGACCGGCTTGAAGGGCGGATCCCTGAAACGTTTGCGGTCAGGGAAGTAGCGGCAGAAGACGCATGCGTGTACATCACAGGAAGAGGAAAAGGGGGAATCGATGATGTCTATCGCTAAGGCAGACTTTTGGAGCATCGTCATGAAACAGCTTCGGTATAAGCTGAAGGCTTATAGAGGGGTTTATACGTCGATGATCATTGTTCAAGTAGTCGCGCTTTTACTGTCCCTCGGGAGCACCGGTGGGGCGGTCGGATCCTCTTCCGTGGGTTATTCCTTTGAGGTGAATGGGTACTCTGGGAACCTGATCCTGGTCTTCACGATGATCTGGTCGTTCATGACGGCCATCGTCATCACCACGAAGGCCTATCGATACAGTGACTTTTTAATGGTTAGTAACAGGCTGACGAGTCAAGTTTCATCACTGCTGTGTTTATTGATCATATCCATCATTGGGGCACTTACAGCGATCGGTGCAGATTATTTACTACGAGATTTGTTGATTTTGTTCAGGGATGCAACGTTTATTTTTGAAGGGGCGGCACCGACGATTCAAGGAATCCTTGGAACTTGTATGTACCTGATATTGTTCGCCCTTTCAGGGTATACGTGCGGTATGCTGGTTCAGATGAATAAGCTGTTCCTCTTCATCATTCCTGCCATAGTCATCGGCGTTCCCATGACCACTTCATTTATGCTGGGCGTCCCATTCTTAACAGAAGATCTTTTCCTCTTCTTTTTGGATGAGACATCATTCAGTCTATTCGTTGGAAAGTTTCTGCTCGTCATTCTTCCGCTTTTCGCGGTTAACCTGATAACAGGAAATCGCCTGGAGGTGAAATCATGATGGTCCTTGGTCTTATACTCCCTATCTTCATCATTGCTCTACTGGCAGTCCTTATCGGTTTTTCTCTTAAGAAGACGAAGGTTGCTGGATTAGGCAAACGGATTTTACCGGAAAAAATCTTGCTGGTATATGGGACCTTACTGGTTGCTTCTATCATCGTATTCGTCTTCCTGCCTGACTCTCTGAAAGACACAAGGTATGAAGCAGCTGATTATACAGATGAAAAAGACTACAACCAGTTTATGACCGGCCTGATGGATGGCTCGATCGATCAGGTGCCAACAGCTGTTTTGCAAAAAGAATGGAACTTCCCGAATAAAGACAAATCGTTCGATGTCAAAACGGTGGGATGGCAAGAAGGTGACCCTTTCATCATCGTCGACGACCGGGGAGAATCAGATGAAATGACAGTAAAGCATATCGTATCCCGTAGCGTTCTTCAGAATCTGGATATCACGAGCGAAGTACCTTCTCCTAAAATAGCTTTTAAAGAGGGGGTTCTGACAGTGAAAAGTCAGCCCGATAAGGAGATTGTCATCAATCAGTACACAGGCTCTTTTGTGACCAATCAGTTTAAAGGTGTGACCGCTTTTGGAGGTGAATCGTTTGAATCCTCCATAGGCACCGACGCTATTTATATCACGGTCCCTAAAGGAACCCTTGTATCCGGACCCGTAGAATGGATAAGGGATCAAGACTAGTGGGTAAAGAATGATTAGAGTATGAACGGAAGGAGGCATCTTTGGATGGTGCCTCTTTTTCTATGAAAATAATAGGTTAAGAGGAATACCTCTCCAGAAAATCATGTTTATTCTACCAATAGAAGGGTAGTTTGTAAGTGGATTTGTTTACATAGTAAACAGCACGATAAAAAAGTGGAGAGGGTTGAGAGAATGAGTAATGATCGTCAGGGCAAGGTGAACGGGAATAGCAAGGATGAACAGCTGGAACAGTACCGTGTAGATGATAAGGATAAGCATCTCACCACGAATCAGGGACTGAAGGTATCGGAAGATGAATTTTCCCTCAAGGCAGGAGAACGCGGTCCGACCCTGATCGAAGATTTCCACTTCCGTGAGAAGATGACACACTTTGACCACGAGCGGATCCCGGAGCGCATCGTCCATGCCAGGGGCTATGCCGCACACGGTGAGTTCGAAGTATATGAATCAATGAAAGACTATACAATGGCTAAATTCCTTCAGGATCCATCCGTTAAGACGCCGGTATTCGTGCGGTTTTCTACGGTGGCAGGATCGAAGGGATCTGCTGAAACCGTACGTGATGCCCGTGGGTTCGCCACGAAGTTCTATACAGAAGAAGGGAACTACGATCTTGTTGGGAATAACATTCCAGTCTTCTTCATCCAGGATGCCATCAAATTCCCTGATTTCGTCCATGCCGTGAAGCCGGAGCCTCATAATGAAATGCCGCAGGCGGCTTCAGCCCATGATACATTCTGGGATTTTATTGCTAATAATCAGGAGTCAGCTCATATGGTCATGTGGGCCATGTCAGACCGTGCCATCCCAAGAAGTCTCCGCATGATGGAGGGCTTTGGCGTCCATACATTCCGCTTTGTCAACGATGAAGGGAAGGCACACTTCGTGAAGTTCCACTGGAAGCCTGTCCTCGGGACCCATTCCCTCGTATGGGATGAAGCACAGAAAATCAACGGGAAGGATCCTGACTTCCACCGCCGTGATCTTTTTGAGTCCATTGAAAACGGAGACTATCCGGAATTCGAACTTGGCGTTCAGCTCATCAAGCAGGAAGACGAATTCAAGTTCGACTTCGACGTATTGGATCCGACCAAGCTATGGCCGGAAGAAGATGTACCGGTGAAGATTATTGGGAAGATGACGCTCAATCGTAATGTGGACAACGTATTCGCCGAAACGGAGCAGGTGGCATTCCATCCGGGATCTGTCGTTCCGGGCATCGACTTTTCCAATGATCCCCTGCTTCAAGGAAGGCTCTTCTCCTACACGGATACTCAGCTCATCCGTCTAGGTGGACCGAACTTCCACGAACTCCCGATCAACCGTCCGGTCTGCCCGTTCCATAATAATCAGCGGGATGGTTACGGCCGCCAGACGATTAACCGTGGTCAGGTGAGCTATCACAAAAACTCACTCGCCAACAATACCCCCGCACCGGCAAGTCCTGAGGAAGGTGGCTATGTCCACTATCAGGAGAAGGTTGAGGGCCATAAGGTAAGGTCCAGGAGTGAGAGCTTCAAAGATCACTTCTCCCAGGCGACGATGTTCTGGAACAGCATGAGCCAACCTGAAAAGGACCACATCATCCAAGCGTTCAGCTTTGAGCTCGGAAAAGTGGAGAGTGTGGACGTGAGGAAGCAGATTGTGGCTATGTTTGCTAATGTCAGTAAGGAACTCGCCGCAGGCTTTGCGGAACAGATCGGCCTTGAGGCTCCTCAGGATGCCGGTTCCACTGTAACGAAATCATCTCCTGCACTCAGCCAGGAAAACACGAAGAAGAAACCTCAGACCCGAAAAGTCGGTGTGATCGTGGCGGGAGGATTCAACAGCGAAGTATCGGCCATCTTGAATGCTCTTAAAGAAGAAGGGGTGCAGCCAGAGATCATATCCGGCAAGCTCGGCGTTATCAAAGGAGCTGAAGGGGCGGAGCTTGAGGTGGATCATACATTCCTGACAGGTGAATCGGTTCTGTTCGACAGCATCTTCCTCGCTGGTGGAACCGAAGTAGATAAGAAGTTTACAAGTGAAACTCAGTACTTCGTAAAGGAAGCCTTCTCACACTTCAAACCGATCGGTGCTGTCCATGAAGGATCTGAGTGGCTTGCTTCTGCCGGTATCCAGCAAGGCTCAGGTGTTGTTACGAATGGAGGAGATGATTTCTCCAAACGATTCATCACAGCCATTTCAGAACACCGCCACTGGGATCGTGAAGTTGTTTAAATAAGAGAAATAAAGTGCGGCTGGGACAAACGTGTTTTAGCCATAGTAAAACCCGAATTCATTTGCCTGCGATCAGGTGAATGAATTCGGGTTTTTAATTGTTTTGTGATCAGTAGCGTCAGAGGGTTCCTCTCAATCTATACTGATGTCTATTTTCGCCCGTTTTACTAGAAATAGGCTTCTATCAGATGCGAAACTACCAGTTCTACATAGAATAACGATGTAAGGTGATTTACTAGAAAAGAACAAGGAGGTGACTGGATATGGGTTACTCAAAATCTCAACCGAGCACTGAATTTGATTTCTACAGCCTTTTGTTGGTGATCCTTGTGGCTGCGTTCATTATCACGCTTGCTATTGCCCCTCTTGCGGCACTAGTAATCGGAATTGCGCTACTTGTGTTGTTAGTGGTAGGCGAGTTGTAAGAATGGCGCTTCTGAAGATGGGACAGGCTCCCTTCTTCAGGAGTTAATAAGAAGACCTTGAAGGGAGGAACGGAAAATGAGCGAAAAAGGAAATCCACTTGAAGGATTATTCGATATGATCAACAAAGTATCAAAGGATCAAGGTCAATCTATCGATATGGATACATTGAAGGAACAGATGAATTCCATCATGAATGAAGACAGTCTGAAAAACCTGATGAAGGGGACAGGGCTGGGATCTACGGAAAATCTCCTAGGTATGGCAAAGAACTTCGATATCTCATCCATGCTGAATAATGTCATGAGCAAACGGATGAACCGTGGCGCAGGCAATGTAAACGCGGATATTGAGAAGATGAAGTCTGATATTCAAATGATCAAGAAATATATCAAATCAAACAACTGGGAGCAATGGTACTAAAATTCTCCTGTAATAAGGATTCACATAGATGAATGATCTCTGATAAATCAGGGATCATTTTTATTTTGACTTCAATGTCAGAATTTTCTTTCGTCTAACCTTGTCTTATTGTATACTTGTATTACAAGTTTTAAAGCGCTTACATAAAGGAAGGTGGGAAATCATTTATGAAGAAATGGAAAATCATCCTTAGTATCGTGTTTATCTTCATCGCAGCGGTGGTCGGGGTCAGAACCGCTGAGGGCAACAAAGGGAAAAAGTTCGTTTCTGTTGCGACTGCTTCCACGGGCGGAACCTATTACCCAATCGGTGTCGGGATGGCGAATATCTGGAGCAGCCATTTAAAAGGGGAAAAGGTTCAAGCCAGCGGGCAATCGTCTGCCGGATCCATTGAAAATATCGAATTGCTCCGGGAAGGAGAAGCACAACTCGCCATTTTGCAAGGGTTGATCTCCACCCAGGCTTATGAGGGGGAGAGCACGTTTTCAGGCAAGCCCTATAAAGATCTTCGATCAGTCGCCATGTTATGGCCGAATGTCGAACATTTTGTGCTCATGAATAACAAGGTGAAGTCGGGAACAATCGAGGATATCAAGGGAACAAGGTTCTCAGTGGGGCCACAGGCAAGCGGTACAGAACAGTCTACACTGGTGATGATGGAAGGACTGGAGCTGTCCAAAAAAGACATCTCCCCTGAGTATCTCGGATACAGCGATACGGTATCCGCCATGAGGGACGGGCGTCTGGATGGTGGATCACTGCCTGCCGGCATACCGATTTCCGCCGTTACGGATATGTACGCAAGCAACGTTAAAGCAACTGTCCTCGAAGTGACCGATGAAGAGCTGGATGCCATCAATAAAGTCTCAAACAGCTGGTATCGTTATACGATTCCTGGCGGTACGTATCCGAGAATCGATGAAGACATCCAAACCATCGCACAGCCGAATCTGCTTTCCACCACAAAGGAAATCGACGAAGAGACCATCTATCTGTTGACAAAGACGCTTTATGAAAACCTGGATGAAATGTACGAGGTTCATAATTCAGCAAAGGATATGACGCTTGAAACGGCTCTTGACGGAGTCACGGTCCCTCTTCATGCAGGGGCATATAAATATTTCAAAGAAGCTGGATTGGATATTCCGGAAGAATTGATTCCACCGGAAGCACAATAAAGGAAGGAAGTGAAGTCAATGTCAACAAATACGGAAGCAGCGAATCTTGACAAGGAAGCAGGGGGCGGTGCCAGGGAACTGACAGGCAGATATAAGACCATCGCCGGGTCGGTTGCTGTGTTGTTCTCGATCTTTGCGATCTATACAAACGGCCTATCCAACATACAGGAAATCTATCGGAATCTGATTTTCCTCGGTCTACTTTTACTTCTAACGTTCTTTTTCTATCCTTCAGGAAAGAAGGCAAGCAATTCACGTTTCACCCTCCCGGATTATATTTTTATCGGTCTTTCTCTGGCGGGGATCGGGTATCTTCTGTTCAATTATTCTGTTATTCACGTAGATCGTGCCTCACAGGCGATTACCATCGATTATGTATTTGCAGGAATTACGATCATCGTCCTGTTGGAGGCAGCGCGCAGGGCGGTTGGGGCCTTCATTCCGATTCTTTGCCTCATCACCATCGCATATGCCCTGTTTGGCACCTATTTCCCGTGGATCTTCGGTCACGCAGGCTTCTCGTTGGAACGTCTTTTGTACCGGCTCTATATGACAACAGAAGGGATTCTAGGGCTGACGCTTTCGACCGCTTCCACCTTCATCGTCATGTTCATCCTGTTTGGGGCTTTCCTGTCGGTCAGTGGGGCGACTCAACTGTTCAATGATCTGGCTTTGGCCATTGCCGGAAGAAGACGGGGAGGACCTGCCCAGGTCGCAGTGTTATCGAGTGCATTGACGGGGTCATTGAGTGGATCGGCAGTTGCCAATGTTGCCACAACGGGTACATTCACCATTCCTTTGATGAAATCCATCGGATTGAAACCTAAATTTGCAGGAGCTGTGGAAGCAGCGGCCTCCACGGGAGGAATGATCATGCCTCCCATCATGGGGGCTGCGGCGTTCATCATGGCCGGGTTCCTTGGAATCTCTTACACAACGGTCATTTTGGCTGCCATCATCCCGAGTTTCCTATACTATATCGCGTTGATCTTCGCCATTGATTTTGAAGCGAAGAAACTCGGTCTGAAAGGAATCGCGAAAGAGAATATACCGGATGTGGTGAAAATCCTGAAGGAGAGAGGAGTTCTCCTTATTCCGATCCTTGTGGTCATCGGGACACTCTTGGCAGGAAAGACTGCATTATTCGCTGGTTTCTCCGGAATCGGGGCCGTTATCCTTGCAAGCTGGATCGCGAAAGACAAAACCTCCAGGATTACATTCAGGAAAACAATCCAGGCCTTCATTGACGGAGGCAGGGGGACCATACAGGTGGGAATCGCCTGTGCGGCCATTGGAATCATCATCTGTGTGGTGACGATGACGGGCATCGGTTCGACCCTCGCCTTTAACATTGTAGAGTTGACCGGTGGCAAGCTTTGGCTCGTTCTCATCGTTGTAATGATTACCTGTATCGTGCTGAGTATGGGTCTTCCGTCAACAGCGCTTTATATCGTAGTAGCCGTAACCGCTGCCCCGGCTCTTGTAGCGGCAGGGGTAGCACCCATTGCCGCCCATTTCTTCGTGTTTTGGTTCGGTGCCTTGTCCAATATTACGCCGCCAGTAGCCCTCGCATCATACACGGCTGCAGGAATTGCCAGAGCAAACGCCATGCAGACATCTTGGGAGGCGTTGAGGATCTCCCTTCCAGGGTTCATCATTCCATTTATGATCGCCTATAACCCGATTCTTCTTTTACAGCCGGCTCAAGATGGAGAAGCGCTGAGTGTCTTTTCCATTATCATCGTCATCATCACGAGTACCATCGGGGTATACGCCCTTGCGAGTTCCCTGGGGAATTTCCTGATGACCAGGCTTGCACTTCTTGAACGTTGCTTGCTCTTTATCGGGGCATTGCTTTTGATCAAGCCCGGACTACTGACAGACGCTGCAGGGTTGGTTGTATGCGGTTTGACGATCCTGTATCATGTGCTCACGCACAAAAAGCGCAGTTCCTACGAGGTTGCTGCATGATGGGTATAACCAATAAGTAGTATTTTAAAAAAAGGATTCGGACTCGACCTTATTCATTCGGAATGAAGGAGGGTATCCGGATCCTTTTCTTAGTAGAAGGTAAATTTTTCTGAATACTCTATCCATAAAAGAGTGGATGTTGTATACTTGTAATACAAGTTGTTCACTAAAGGAGCTTTCATATGATATCACCGATTGAAAGAAAAAAAGTATCTGAACAAGTCCTGGATGAGTTAAAAAGGATGATTAAGGATAAAGAATTCCCTCCAAATTCAAAGCTGCCATCTGAAAATGAACTGGCAGGCATGTTCGGGGTGAGTCGTTCTCCGATCCGGGAAGCGCTGAGAGTACTGCAGGCAGGGGGAATGGTAGAATCGAGGCAAGGTGGAGGTAGCTATGTAAGAGAAGTCAATCTTGCGAATATGCTGGATCCGGTCACCTTCGATTTCATTCATATCGATCAGGTCTATGATCTTCTGGAAATGCGTACCGTCGTAGAGACAGAGGCCGCTTCTTTTGCAGCTCTGAGGAGAACTGAAGATGAACTGGAGGCCATTCGAAAGGCGCTTGATCTGTTCGCTGAAAAGATGGAAGATGAAACCTCTGTCGGATCTGAAGCTGACTTTGCCTTTCACCATGAAATTGTGAAGGCTTCCGGGAATCGCTTCCTCCTCCAATCAGTGGAGAGCCTGA
The DNA here is from genome assembly GCA_963762295.1 of uncultured Bacillaceae bacterium. Taxonomy (GTDB): domain Bacteria; phylum Bacillota; class Bacilli; order Bacillales; family Bacillaceae_B; genus Rossellomorea. Next base: position 422,080 of record CAVXKK010000005.1, on the reverse strand, counting down.
GGGGACTCTACGAGAGGGCTCTGACATTTTCATTGAAGCAGAATGTGGGTCTCGCCAGGAAAAGGCAGCAGATTTACAACGAGCACGTGAAAATCTATGAAGCGATAGAACGTCAAGATGAGAAAGCAGCAGCTTATTATATGAAGAGGCATTTGCTCAACGCCAGAATCAAACTCGGAGATAATCGGATCAATCCATTGAATGAGACCATGGATTGATCTAGAAAGGGGGTTCGGAAAATGGAACTGACGATGGAATGCCGTCAAGAACTGAAAGCAACGATGAAGGATCCCGAAAGATGCCTGGAAGAGGCCGCCGATCTTTACAGCTATGCCTATGATGCATCATTCGGGATCTTCCAGCCGGATCTTGTCTTGCAGCCGATGTCGACGGAAGAAACGGCTGCAATCGTGAAGATCGCGAACATACACCGTGTGCCGCTATACCCGAGAGGAAGGGGAACATCCTTGAGCGGTGGCCCCCTTGCCGTCCACGGGGGTGTCGTACTCGACTTTTCCCTTTGGGATCAGAAGCTTGAGATCCACCCTGATGATATGATCGCCATCGTCTCACCAGGAGTGTTGACCGGGTCCATCGACACCGCAGCAGGTAAGCACGGACTTATGTATCCGCCTGATCCGAGCTCGGCTCATGTTTCGACCATTGGAGGAAATCTTGCTGAGAATTCCGGTGGCCCGAGGGGATTGAAGTATGGGGTGACGAAAGACTATGTCATCGGCCTTGAGGTGGTCACTCCAGAGGGAGAAGTGATCAGGACAGGTGGGAAGACGGTGAAAAATGTAACCGGTTACGATTTAACCAAGCTCATTGTCGGATCGGAGGGGACCCTTGGAATCGTGACAGAAGCCATTTTGAAGCTCATTCCAAAACCCGTGGCCACGAAGACCGCCCTCATTCCTTTCAAAGATCTCGTCGATTCGGGCAGGGCCATTTCAAAAATTCTCACATCGGGCATCCTTCCTTCAAAAATGGAGATCATGGATCAGGCATCCGTTCTTGCAGTCGAGGAATATGAGCCCCTGGGACTTCCAATCCATGTTGAAGCGGTCCTCCTTCTGGAACTAGACGGCCATCCCGAAGCCATCGCCCATGAGATGGAGGTCGTGGAAAAGGTATGCTTAGCTGCGGGAGCTGAAGAGGTGAAAGTTGCCCGGGATGCCATAGAAGAACGGGAGCTGTGGAAAGCGAGAAAACTTGTTTCCCCAGCGATTGTCAGGATCAAACCGACTAAGATATCAGAGGATGCAACGGTTCCCCGCAGCAAGATCCCTGAGATGTTCAAACGTTTAAAAATCATAAGGGACACATATGGGGTTCATCTGGTGGTGTTCGGACACGCCGGGGATGGAAACCTTCACCCGAATATCATCGCAGATCAGAGGGATCCCGAGGAAATGCGCCGCGTGGAAGAAGCAGTCGGGGAGATTTTCAAAGCAGCGGTGGAACTTGGGGGAACCTTGTCAGGTGAACACGGGATCGGGGTCATGAAATCCCCCTTCATGGAAATGGAAGTTGGCAAGGAAGGCTTGGACATGATGCGCCGGATCAAACGAGCATGGGATCCGAATAACATCCTCAATCCCGGCAAAATCTTCCCTGAACCGGGTCAGAGGCTGGTGCTGTCATGAGTAGTACAACCGATTTGAAATCGTCACTTGCTTATGATGAAACCTTCGACTGCGTCCAGTGTGGATACTGCCTGCCATCCTGCCCTACATATATCACGATGAAGAAAGAAACCCATTCACCGCGAGGAAGGATCAATCTGGTGAAGATGGCCGCTGAAGGAAGGATCTCCATTGACGATCTGGCGGGCCCGATGGAGCTTTGCCTAGGGTGCAGGGCGTGCGAACCGGCATGTCCCACAAATGTCCAGTACGGTAAGATTCTTGAATCTGCCCTCAGCACGGTTTCAGCTTATCGAAAAGAATATGAAACGGTGAAGGAAAAGACGATAAAAAAGGTGTTATTCCATCATGTATTCCCTAAGCGAAATGTCCTGGGCTTCATTGGGTCGGGTCTGCACTGGTATCAGTCATGGCATCTCGATGATCTGGTCAAAAAGCTGAATCTGACAAGGGTTCTCCCTGAGTCAATGAGGGAAATGGAGGCTATCATGCCTGAGGTTCTTCCAGGCAAACGAAAAGAAGGAACTATGACGGTCAAAGAAGGGGAGACTCGCTTCAAAGTCGCCTTTTTCACAGGATGTGTCATGGACACATTCTTCAGGAACGTCAACGATCTCAGTATGAAGCTTCTCACGGCATCGGGCTGTGAGGTACGCTTCATTGAAGAGCAAACATGCTGCGGTGCGCTTCATCAGCATAGTGGTGAAAGGGACAAAGCAAAGGAACTCGCAAAGGCTAATATTGAGGCGTTCGAAAAACTGGATGTGGATTTCGTCGTGAACAGTATAGGAGGCTGCGGTGCAGCCATGGTCGAATACCATCATCTTTTCGAACCGGGAGACGCATGGTATGACCGGGCAAAGCAGTTCGCTTCAAAAGCGAAGGATATCAGTGCGATCCTTCACCAAGTGGATCTTCCTTTCAAGGAAGGGTCTCCTTTGAACGTTGCGTATCAGCCTTCCTGCCACTTAACGAACGTGCAGCGTGTCGCAGATGAACCCCAGGAGCTTATCTCGAGGATTCCAGGAGTTGAGTTCCTGCCGTATCCCGATATGAAGATGTGCTGCGGATCAGCGGGCATCTATAATCTGGTTCATTATGAAGAATCCATGGAGATCCTGGATATGAAAATGAATAATATCCGATCCGTCCACCCGGATGTCATCCTCACCTCGAATCCTGGTTGCCATCTACAGATGCTACTGGGGGTCAAAAGAGAAGGTCTTGAAGGCAAAATCAGGGTCATGCATCTTGTCGAATTACTAGCAGAATCCTGCAATATCCAATAAGAAGGGCAGTGTTCATATGTATGATTTCATCATTGTAGGCGCAGGAATCGTCGGTCTTTCCGTCGGGCTTGCCATACATGAAAAGAATCCGGGAAGCAAGATCGTCCTGATTGATAAAGAAAAAGAGGTGGCCTCTCACCAGACAGGGCACAACAGCGGGGTGATCCACTCGGGGATTTACTACAAGCCGGGAAGTTTTAAAGCCCGTTTTGCCAGACAAGGTAGTCGTTCCATGACTGAATTTTGCAAGGAACATCAGATCCAGCACGATATCTGTGGAAAGGTCATCGTGGCAGCAAATGAGAGGGAGATCCCTCATTTGGAGAATCTCTATCAGCGCGGTCTTGAGAATGAATTGAGTATTACGAGGCTCTCAAAAGAAGAACTTCTCGAAAAGGAACCCCATGTCAATGGAGTCGGAGCCATTCATGTCCCCATGGCAGGCATCGTGAATTACAAGCAGGTTTCAGAGAAAATGGCCCAAATCCTTTCAAATAATAATGGAGAGATAAAACTTTCGAAAGAAGTCAGAGCAATCCAGGAAGGAAGGGATGAAGTCGTAGTTGAAACCGACCGGGAAACGATCAGAGGGAGGTATCTCATCAACTGCGCGGGTCTTCAGAGCGACAGGATTGCCAACATGACCGGCTATCACGTCGATATGAAGATCGTTCCCTTCCGTGGTGAGTACTACAAGCTGAAAGAGGATAAAAAAGACCTCGTGAACAACTTGATCTACCCTGTACCGAATCCGGACTTCCCGTTTCTCGGTGTTCACTTCACCCGTATGATCGGAGGGGCAGTCGACGTTGGACCCAATGCGGTCCTTAGCCTGAAGCGGGAAGGATACCGGAAGACAGACTTTCATCTGAAGGATTTTGCAGAGGTGATGACTTACCCTGGATTCTGGAAGATTGCATCAAAATATATGAAGGAAGGGATGGGGGAGATGGTGCGCTCTTTCAGCAAGAAAAAGTTTGTTGAAAATGTACAGGTGCTCATGCCTGCGATCCAAGAAGCCGACCTTGTGCCGGCAGATGCGGGAGTCCGCGCTCAAGCGTTGACCAGTGACGGCGAGCTCGTGGACGACTTCTTCATCGTGAATGGAAAAAGAAGCATCCATGTCTGCAACGCTCCCTCTCCAGCCGCAACCGCTTCCCTCGAAATCGGAAAGGAAGTCGTGCGGAAGATTCCATCCGATCATTTCGAACGAATGAAACAATTCTCATAATCATCAAGTGAACGAACCGTCATATGGCGGTTTTTTTTATTGAGCAAATTCCTTGAGAGAAGATCCATGAGGTTTTATACTGATTCTCACACTCCAGAACAAGTAGGAGTGACATTAAAAAAATGAGCAAAAACCTTGAAAGTCAAAAAAGGTCAGAGTATACTGTACTCATAAGGTCAAAGTTAGTCAAAGTCAAACAGACCTTACCCATTGATGAAACTTGAACAGGAGGTCATACACAATGAAATGTGAAGTTTGTCAACACCATCAGGCAACCATTGAATTGTTTACTCAAGTGAACGGAACGAAATCCAAAGTGCATATGTGTTCAACATGCTTTCAACAGCAGACCGCACCTTCTGGAATGCACGGTGGATTCCCGTTCGATGAATTATTTAAAGGAATGAATATCGGAGGCAGCCAGCAATCCGGGCAAGGAAGTCAGCCGCAGACTCAACAAAGAGGCGGAGGAATGCTCGACCAATTCGGACGCAATGTGACGGACGGGGCAAGAGCAGGACTGATTGACCCTGTCATCGGACGCGACAAAGAAGTGGACCGGGTGATTGAGATCCTTAATCGCCGCAACAAGAACAATCCTGTCCTCATCGGGGAACCGGGTGTCGGTAAGACGGCTATCGCGGAAGGCCTTGCACTGAAAATCATTGCTGGCGACGTGCCTTCGAAATTATTGAATAAAGAAGTATATGTAATGGACGTTGCTTCCCTTACAGCGGGAACAGGTGTAAGAGGCTCGTTTGAAGAGCGCCTGAAGGGCATCATCAATGAGCTTCAAAGCCGGAAAAATGTCATGCTCTTCATTGATGAGATCCACCAGCTGGTTGGTGCTGGATCGGCAGAAGGAAGCATGGATGCAGGAAACATCCTGAAACCTGCACTCGCCCGCGGTGAGCTTCAGGTCATAGGGGCTACCACCCTTAAAGAATACCGCCAGATCGAAAAAGACGCAGCTCTCGAACGCCGCTTCCAGCCCGTGATGGTCAACGAGCCTACACTTGAGGAATCCCTTGAGATCCTTAAAGGCTTAAAGGATAAATACGAAGCGTACCATAAAGTCACATTCACGGATGAAGCCCTTGAAGCTTGTGTGAAGCTTTCTCACCGCTACATCCAGGATCGCTTCCTTCCGGATAAGGCAATCGACCTCATGGACGAAGCCGGTTCGAAAGTGAACTTGCTCTCTGAAGGGAAAGATACAGCCGAACTTCATCAAAAGCTGAATGACATCAAGGTGAAAAAAGAACAGGCCACAAAAGCAGAGAACTATGAAGAAGCAGCCCGCCTGAGAGATCAGGAAGCAGCTCTTGAAAAACGATTGAATGAGGGACATCAAACACATGATGCCACTGTGGAAAGAGAGCTTATTCAATCGCTCGTGGAATCCAAGACAGGTATTCCTGTCGGCAAGCTCCAAAGCGACGATCGCGAGCGCATGAAATCACTTGAAGAAAATCTTGCCGGCAAAGTCATTGGCCAAGAAGAAGCTGTGAAAAAAGTGGCTAAAGCAATTCGCCGCAGCCGTGCAGGACTGAAGGCAAAACATCGTCCAATCGGTACATTCCTCTTCGTCGGCCCTACCGGTGTAGGGAAAACCGAGCTCACAAAGACTCTTGCAGAGGAACTCTTCGGCTCCAAAGATGCGATGCTCCGACTCGATATGAGTGAGTATATGGAGAAGCATTCTGTTTCCAAGCTTATCGGATCACCACCTGGATATGTCGGTCATGAGGAATCGGGCCAGCTTACGGAAAAAGTAAGACGGAACCCGTATTCGATCATCCTTCTTGATGAAATCGAAAAAGCGCACCCAGATGTACAGCATATGTTCCTGCAGATCCTCGAAGATGGCCGGTTGACTGACAGCCAGGGCAGGACAGTCAGCTTCAAGGATGCAGTCATCATCATGACAAGCAACGCCGGAGTGACGGATGTAGAGGAAAAAGTTGTCGGTTTCGATACAGGTGGAACGGATGCCATCAAAGAAACCAACATTCTGACCTCTCTCGGAGCGTACTTCAAACCGGAATTCTTGAATCGCTTCGACAGCATCATCCAGTTCCAATCACTCGAAAAAGAAGAACTTCTTACGATTCTCGACCTTATGCTCGATGATCTAAGGAAGGATCTATCCGAACAGGGCATCACCATAACGGTCGATGCGGCCGCCAAAGAAAAACTGGTGGACCTTGGTCACCATCCTGCATTCGGTGCACGTCCTCTCCGCCGTGTCATTCAAGAACAGGTGGAAGATCGCATCGCCGATCTACTTCTTGAAGAAGACGGTGTGAAGGAAGTAAACGTGTCTGTGAAAGATGACAATATTATCGTCGGCTCATAAAGACAAAAAGGCGTATCGGTTTGACCGATACGCCTTTCTTGTATGAAATTATTGCTGCTCCAAAAGTTTATGAATGGCCTGCGCCACCCCGTGATCCGTATTGCGGCCAGTTACCCAGTCTGCCGCTTCTTTGACCACTTCCTGTGCATTGCCCATTGCGACACCGATTCCGGCTTCACGTATCATGGCCATGTCATTCAGGCTGTCTCCGCATGCCATGACCTGGTCCATGGATAGGCCGAGCCATTCACATACCTTGACGAGTGCTGCGGCCTTGTTCACACCGGCAGGATTGATTTCAATATTGGTCGGGCTTGAGTTCGAAACTTCGAGTGCTTCATTATTCATTAGCTCGTCCAAAATGACCTTCCTGACGTCATCATCCTTAATATCAAAGCCGAATTTGAGCCAGTTATAATCTTCGATCTTTCCATCGAATGGGTTATGACTGTTAAACAGGCCCTGAGAAGTGGAAGACCAGAAGTAGACACTATCTTTATCGTAGGTTTCCTTCAGTTTCCAAAGATCCTTCACAAGCTCGTTGTCCAAAGGCGTACCGTGGACAAGATTGTACTCCTTGTCGTAGATCTCCCCGCCGTTAACGGTCACAAGGTAAGAGGATCTGCCGAGCTGATCCGAAATATCGCGACATGTGCGCAAGGAGCGTCCCGTACTCAATACTACATGGATGCCTTTTTCTTTGGCGAGCTCAATAGCCTTCTCATTCTCCGGAGAGACCATTCCCTCGTCATTCACAAGCGTCCCGTCCATATCGAGAGCGATCAATTTAATATCTGTTGGCATAGACAATCACGTCCTTCTTAGAATTCTTCTCTAGTGTAATACAAAAACCACCATCCATCTAGGAAAGAAGCTTTAGTGAGAGAGTAAAACAGTATAGAATAAAGAAAAGCGGAGGGCGCTTGCTCTGGGGCGACAAGCATAAGACGGGATGGACGGAAAGGCGTCCTGTGCCTTTTTGGCCGTCACGGCTTATGACCTCGAGCCCCAAGCGCCCGGAGCTGGACAATAGAAAAGCGGAGGGCGCTGGCCATGGGGCGACAAGCATAAGACGGGATGGACAGAAAGGCGTTCTGTGCCTGTATGGCCATGCACGGCTTATGACCTCGAGCCCCAAGCGCCCGGAGCTGGACAATAGAAAAGCGGAGGCGGTCGGGCTGACCCGACAAGCAAAAGGCGAGGAACCCGGAAAGGCGTTCTATGCCTTTTGGGGGAGCTTTACGATCCCACATTTCAAAGTTTAACCAATACACGACAAAACCCTGAAAGGAAGACCCAATGAATCCTTCAAGTGAAAAAAATTCTTGGAAGCATCTATTCACGTTGATTCGTGAAACAAAACCGCCCAAAGTATTATTTAGCATTTCCCTTGGCCTTAGTCTCCTAACGACACTGGCAGGACTTGCGATTCCGTTGCTTACAAGCAAACTTATTGATGACTTTAGCTTAGACTCACTGAGCAGGGGAGTGATTATCGCGATGATTGCTGCCTTTTTCATCCAGGCACTTGCTGGCGGAGTCTCGGTCTATCTGCTAGCCAAAGTAGGTCAACACGTCATTGCCTCCCTGCGTGAAAAGCTATGGAGTAAACTTTTGACACTGCCGGTCCCTTATTACGATACACATGAAACGGGAGACTCCGTCAGCAGGATGACCAACGATACAGGAGTCATCAAAAACCTGATCACAGAGCATCTCACCGGATTCATTACAGGTATCATTTCGGTCGCAGGGGCGATCATCGTTCTCTTTTACCTGGATTGGCCATTGACCCTTGTGATGTTTTCCATCATCCCCCTCGCACTTTTGTTCCTGATTCCTGTCGGTAAGAAGATGGCAGAGATCTCAAGGGGGATCCAAGGTGAAACGGCCAGCTTTTCTGCCAATCTTACCCGTGTCCTTTCTGAAATAAGGCTGGTGAAATCTTCGAATGCAGAAGACATTGAATTCGATAAGGGAAAGGCCGGCATCAAGAAGCTTTACCGGTTGGGGATAAAGGAAGGAATCATCCAGTCCCTTATGTCACCTGTCGTCTCATCCATGATTATTATCGTGCTTGTCCTGATCATCGGATTCGGTGGTATTCGCGTAACGTCCGGTGCCATGACGGCAGGAGAACTGGTGGCCTTCTTCATCTACTTGTTCCAGATTATCATGCCCATTACACAGATCATCGTCTTTTTCACCCAGTTCCAAAAAACAGTGGGCGCGACGGAAAAAGTTCTTTCCATCCTCCAACTTGGAGAGGAGCGCCTCGATGAAGGGGAAGAGGTGAAGGATCTTGATGAGGCCCTCATCCTCGACGATGTATCATTTGGGTACGAGACCGACGAAATGGTCTTGAAAGACGTAAGTATCATGGCTGAAAAAGGAAAGGTCACAGCCATCGTCGGGCCGAGCGGCAGCGGAAAGACCACGTTGTTCTCCTTGATTGAACAATTCTACCGACCGCAACACGGTTCCATCCGTTTTGGGAAAACGCCTATCAGCACCTTCTCCTTGAAATCATGGAGAAGCCTGCTGGGATACGTTTCTCAGGATAGTCCGATCTATTCCGGATCGATCCGGGATAATATCGCTTACGGCCTAGATGGGGAAATACCAGAAGAAAGAATGTTCGAAGCTGCAAGGATGGCATTTGCTCATGACTTCATCAAGGACCTTCCGGATGGGTACGATACGGAAGTAGGGGAGCGCGGAATCAAGCTTTCAGGTGGGCAGCGCCAGCGTATTGCCATTGCGAGGGCGCTTCTCAGGGACCCCGATATCCTCATGCTCGATGAGGCGACTTCTAGTCTGGATAGTCAGTCTGAGATCGTTGTACAGGAAGCGCTCAAGAATCTCATGAAGGGGAGGACGACGATTGTCATTGCTCATCGCCTGTCAACCATTGTTGATTCTGACCAGATCATCTTCCTTGAGAAAGGGAAGGTGACAGGTAGTGGCAATCACGAAGAATTATTTGCTTCACACGCATTGTACCGTGATTTTGCCAAGCAGCAGCTAAGGATCGGGGAACGTGAGGGGCTGGAGCATTGAAGCCATTCACAGAACGTGCAGTCAGCATCATCAAGTCGATACCGCATGGAAGGGTCATGACCTATGGACAGGTTGCTGCGCACGCCGGCAGTCCCCGGGGAGCAAGACAGGTGGTCAGGATCCTGCATTCCATGAGTACAAAGCACGGGTTACCCTGGCATCGAGTCTTGAATGCGAAAGGGCAAATCAGTCTGGGAGGAAAAGAAGGACAGCACCAAATGGACGCTCTTCGTCAGGAAGGAATCCTCTTTCAGAACGGGCTCGTGAACCTTGATCACTACCGCTATGAACCACTGCCCTTTGAAGAGGAATAATCGAAAGCCCCCGCTCACAAACGTGAGCGGGGGCTTCTGTCGTATGATGGTGCTATTTCTTCGCCCGGGCACGCTGATTGGCAGCGTTGGCGCGGGCCTGGGCTTCTAGATCGGCCTGGTCGGCAAGTTCACGTGAGAACTCTTCGTCGACGCCCATTTTGTTCTGGGCCGGAGTCTGAGGCAATGAATTGGCATTCTTATCACGATTCTTATGCGATCTTCCCAATCGAAACATCCCCTTATCATACATAGTCGGTACAAGCGCTGGCGCCTGTACGTATAGTGTGGGTCATTGTCACCCATTTTAATAAGGGAAAATTTCCTAGCGATTTCGTTTCGGCGCATAGCCCGCAGCCCGGTCAGCTGCCTTGAACTGATGGGAATAGGTGACCTGTTGAGCAGAGGTCAGTGTGGCCTTGTTTTGATCGCCCTTTTTCTTGTCCATATCTGTACACCCCTTCCATTCAAACCTACTACCATCTTTTCCTTGAAGAGGGTGGGGTATACGTAAGTTACCTATAAATGGACTGAAGTGCACCCTTCAAGTGCGGGTATTCAAATTCATATCCGTGAGTTAAAAGAACTTCTGGAATGACTTTTTGTCCATCGAGTACGAGGGTGCTCATGTCACCCATGGCCGCTTTAAGAGCAAGGGAAGGAACCGGCAGCCAATGGGGTCTTCCGAGTACTTCGGCAAGCACCTTTCCAAACTCATTCATCTGAAGCGGGTTGGGTGCCGTCAGATTGACTGGACCTTCAATGTCTTCATGCTGGAGGGTATAGGAGATCCCCTTGGCGATATCCTGTATATGGATCCATGACATCCACTGTTCTCCGCTTCCTACAGGACCTCCGGCGAAGAGCTTATAAGGAATGGCCATCTTTGGCAGAGCGCCGCCGTCTTTTCCCAATACGATCCCGAATCGCATGAAAGCGACACGGAGACCCATCTCCCTGGCCCTTCCTGCTTCTCGTTCCCATATCTGCACCGTCTGCCCTAGGAATTCCTCGCTTTGTTCGGTAGAGGCCTCCGTATAGGTCTTGGATACAGAAGAAGGGTAGATTCCAATGGCGCTTGCATTGATGAAGGACGCCGGCTTATTTTCTAGATTCTGTATGATGCGCAGTGCTTCCTGGGTAGCATCAATCCTGCTTGCAAGGATCCTGCGCTTTCGTTCTTCCGTCCACCTGCCGCTGTTGATGGATTCACCTGCCAGATTGATGAAGGCATCGATTCCGTCAAGATGGGTCTCAGGTGTAGCTCCTTCGGTCATCCAGCCGATAAAGGTTATGTTTTCGTGCGCGGATTGTTTGTCAGGATTGCGGGTCAAGATGAATAGCTCGTGCCCATGTTTGAGAAGTTCCTCTGACAACACGCTTCCCACAAATCCTGTCCCGCCGGTAATCGCGATTTTCATGATCATCCCTCCAGTTAATACTTATTATTTTACCTCTTTGCAGAATTAAAAACATAAAGGATGTGTTACGATTGAAATGAGGTGATAAAGATGGGAACCATCACAAAGATAACAAGGCAGATCAAAAATACAGAACGTTATAACTTATTTATAGATGGAAAATATGCATTCAGCGTGGATGAAGGCATACTGACCTCGCATCATTTGCGAAAGGGTCTTGAAGTGGACGAGCTTGCAATCAGTGAGCTTCAATATGCGGATGACGTGAAGAAAGCTTTCAATAAAGCAAGTCATTATCTTTCCTACCGGATGAGAACGGAGAAGGAGGTGCGTGACCACCTTCTTGAGTCTGAGTGGGAGGATGGGATCGTGCAAGAGGTGATGGATAGGCTGAAGGAATTTAAATATACAAACGATGCGGAGTTTGCCCATGCCTTTACCGGGACCCATATGAATACATCGGATAAAGGGCCGAAGTGGATAAGTGGAGAACTGAGAAGGAAAGGCGTGGATGCCCGCTATATCGAAGAGGCTCTAGAGGCCTTCTCTCAGGATCAGCAGGTTGAAAAGGCTGCTGCCCTTATGGAGAAGATGCTGAAGAAGTACAAAAATGACTCCATGACCGTGGCAAAACAAAAAGTTGAGCAGAATTTGATGAGGAAGGGCTATTCCGGTCCTATCATGAAGTTGGCTTGGGAAACGGTCGACAACCAGCGGGATGATGATGAAGCGTGGCAGGCAGTCTACCATCAAGCATTGAAGGCCCATCGCAAGCTGAGCACTAAGTATGAAGGGTATGACTATAATCAGAGGATGAAGCAGGCGTTGTACCGTAAAGGATTCTCCATGGAGGATATCGACAGGGCAATAGAGGAAATCAAGAACCAGGAAGAGTGACTTCCCGGTTCTTTTTCTTATTTCTTGGATTCGATGATGATTTCTTCAGTTTCCGGGTACTGGGATACAATCATTTCTGCCACTTCTGCCGGTGAACGGAATCGGCTGGGATCTTCAACATGATCGCTGTCATTCCAGAAGGGAGTATTCATTCCCCCCATAAAGGCATTCACGATCCGGATCTGGCTCCCTTCGTATTCTTTCTGGAGGCTTTCACCGAATCCCCTCAGTGCAAATTTACTGGCCGCGTAGATGGATTCATTCTTTTTACCACGGAGCCCCGCCGTCGAGATGACATTGATGACAGTGAACCTGGGATGGGGGACAGCTTCGATAATGGCCTTTGTCAGGCGGATGGGCGCAAACACATTTGTTTCAAATGTGGCAACCAATTCTTCGTCGGTGGATGATTCAAGTGGACCGAAACATCCCACGCCAGCATTGTGGACGAGGAGTTCAATATCTCGAGAGCCCCATGTTGAAAGCGTATGTTCAATCTCAGATCGTGAGCGGACGTCCATAATGTCATATGTAGCATGACCACCTGATGCGAGTATGCTTTGAACTGTTTCTTTCAAAGGCTGTTCCCTGCGGCCGACAAGAAGAATGTCATATCCCTTTTCACTGAGCTGTTTTGCAAGTTCTTTTCCTAACCCGGTGCCTCCACCGGTGATGACTGCTGTTCCCATGATGATCAATCCTTTCGGGGTGTAGTCTATTGGTGAGTGGATGGTGAAACGCCTGCGCTTTTCTTTGTCTAGCTCCGGGCGCTTGGGGCTCGAGGTCATAAGCCGTGACGGCCAAAAAGGCAAAGGACGCCTTTCCGCCCATCCCGTCTTATGCTTGTCGCCCCAGATCAAGCGCCCTCCGCTTTTCTATTGTCTAGCTCCGGCGGGTTGCCCCTCGAGGTCATAAGTCAAGGCCCCCAAAAAGGCACAGAACGCCTTTCTGTGTTCCTCGCCTTATGCTTGTCGGGTCAGCCCAACCCGCCTGCGCTTTTCTTATTGTCCAGCTCCGGGCGCTTGGGGCTCGAGGTCATAAGCCGTGACGGCCAAAAAGGCAAAGGACGCCTTTCCGTCCATCCCGTCTTATGCTTGTCGCCCCAGACCAAGCGCCCTCCGCTTTTCTTATTGTATCATTTTCTCTATACTACTATAGTAGAGGGAGTGAGGAATGGAACAGGAGAGAAGATATAGTGAGATGACGGAGCATGAGTTGAAGCAGGAGATTGCTTCGTTGAGGGAGAAGGCAAGCAAGGCTGAGCAGCTGGGCATTGTGAATGAGTTTGCGGTATTGGAGCGTAAGACGCTGATGGCTCAGGCTTATTTAATGGAATCCTGCTGCTTATAAGCAGGTGGGGTATATGGGATCGAAGGTGATCCTGGGGACTATATTTCAAAGTGGACTATCTGAATGGAGTGTTTGCCTGGGGCTACCGCCTCGGCGGAAACGGGGAAGAAGAAGCATTGCCAATTTCACTTCTTGCCGCCGAAAAGAAATAAGTGAAGCCATTCCGCAAAGGGAACGGGCCAACATGTTATGAGCGCTTTTTAGTCTGGTTCTCCAGGATGATTAATTCTTGTGTTTGGGTTGTTTGTCCATTTGCCTGTGAATGGGCATGCTTCGGATTGTAGAATGCCTTTTTAAATGGACTGTTGTATATTCAGTAGAATTGTTTTTCATGTTTCCATCTGACTACCCCCTAATCAAATTTCACTTATTAAAGTGAGTCGTGCTCTCTTTGTTTGAAGATTTCATTCGTTCTTGAGGATGGGTATTGATGGTGCCGTCAGCCCTTTTAGATGCATATTCCGCTTTTGCCCTGGGTTCACCTTCAAATTTATTGCTGTTCATTCGGGAAACCCTGTTGTTTATTGCGCATGTGTCTGCCTCCTTGAAGGGTGGAATGATTATACCGTGAAGAAGCAAAGATGCCACATCTATAGTATGATGATTTTTCATTATAGAAAACACGTTAATGTCACTGGAAAAGGAGGGGGATTATGGAGTCAATTTTTCACGAATTAACACAATTCTTATGGATGAGAATTCTAAACTTACGTATGAAAAAGCCAGGACCTGGATTGAGCTCGTTTGGGAAGACTTTGAAGCGACTTACGCCAAAGCAGGTTATGAATATAAAGGAAAAGAAGTGACGGAGAAAGTCGTAAGGCAATGGATTACTACATATGGGAGCAAATCTACATGAATTCGCCGCACAAAACCCGAAATACAATCATCTGTTAGACGATAAAGATAGATGTTGATTTAATAGATTAAAATCAAAAGGGACAGACCTAATTGGTCCGTCCCTTTCTGCTTTAATCGATTAAAATGTCGATGTCCACTTTCTGAGCGGAGTTTTTCTTCGCTGAAGACCCATCCTGTGTAAGAGCTGACGATGTTCAGATCTTTATCAAGCTGCACGAGGGCGACGAATGGATAGTGTCCGTTATTTCGATATCGGAGATCGATGAATCGGACTTCATAATGGTCATCGTATTCATCCACTTCCCAACGGTATACCGGGGAAAAGGAAAGGAATGCTGCCAGATTTTTATCTTTCCTGGCAGCGTTGATGACCGGATTTCAGGTATCGGTACCACGCTTGGAACTTATCATAGATCGTGATGGATCTCCTGAATGCACGTGCCACATAATAATGATCTTTCGTCAGTATCGCCAGCCTCCATTGGAAAAATCGGATCGTCGGGGAAACGATGATCTGTTCAGCATTGGGGATTCTTCGCTTTACCGCATTTTTTACCGCTTTCTGAACCATGAAGCTCAATACATAGTAAGCGAAAATGACAATTACATCACCAAAAACGTTTTTCCGGGTGGAAAGCCAAGGCCCCATAGGATCAAGTCCGACGACATGGATACCGAATATAATGGCATCAAACGTGTTGATGACCCCTAGAGCCACCCATTTCGACGAAATCGGCCTGAATGGCCTGAGTTCCATATGCGTTGAAAATGTCGACGAATACGTGGAGGAATACGGCGAAAAATGTCCAAATCCATAGATGAAGCAAATTTG
Organism: uncultured Bacillaceae bacterium; assembly: GCA_963762295.1. Classification (GTDB taxonomy): domain Bacteria; phylum Bacillota; class Bacilli; order Bacillales; family Bacillaceae_B; genus Rossellomorea. The sequence continues at coordinate 406,820 of CAVXKK010000005.1, read as the reverse complement.
CACCCGGGAAAAAAGGATACAGACAAGCAACAATCAAGAGAGGCCAGAGAATGACAGCTGGTATGCTATGGGTGATGCCCCGGTGATGCCGAATGTAAACGGCATTGTTACGGAATTTCAACTATGGTATCGATGTCGGGTATTTGGGAGCCGATAACTGCAGCGATTAACACGCTTTGAGAGGTGGCTGCGCTTTCGGCTACGACGGGATCTAGAGTCGCAAGCCCCCCGAGTGCAAAGCCCATGACGATATGTGTACCTGTATCCAAAAATAAGTCCTCCTTGGCTCGCATGTTCTAAGTTTCGTTTATGCGTTTCTGAACATGATATGGTTAATGTGTGAGAATTTCAATGTAAAGAAGATTACAGTTTTGTGATAATTCGTGGTAGCAGGAGGGTAAGAAATAACCCTGCTTACAGGGTTTATTCCCTATTCAATGTACCAATTAACATCCTGGAGGTACAAAATTGATAGAAGAACCATTAAAGAATCTACAGACCATCAACCGTGAGGAATTTCAGGAAGATTTGATCTCCTGGTTCCCAATGAACAACGAGATCTTCCGTGGAGGAAGGATCAGGATCCATATAAAGTGTGGGTGTCGGAAATCATGCTTCAGCAAACGAGGGTGGATACGGTCATACCTTATTTTAACCGATTTATCGAAAAATTTCCTACGATTGATGCTCTTGCCTCTGCAGATGAAGAAGATGTCCTGAAAGCATGGGAAGGACTTGGCTATTACTCCAGAGTAAGGAATCTGCAGACAGCGGTCAAAGAAGTGAAGGAAAAGTATGAAGGAATCGTTCCGGATACTCCGAAAGAAATCTCCTCCTTAAAAGGAGTCGGGCCCTATACGGCTGGGGCGATTTTAAGTATTGCCTATAGGAAACCTGAACCTGCTGTGGACGGAAATGTGATGAGGGTATTTTCACGTATATTGTCCATCTGGCTTGATATTGCCAAGCCTTCTTCACAGAAAAGTGTTTGAAGAAGCGGTGAGGGAACTTATCTCTGAAGAAAACCCGTCTTACTTCAATCAGGCATTGATGGAGCTTGGAGCTTGATCTGTACACCGACGTCTCCATCCTGTCTGCTTTGTCCTGTACGGGAACATTGTCAGGCTTTTGAAGAGGGAGTTCAGTCTGAACTTCCGATTAAATCGAAGAAAAAATCCGCCCGCAAGCTTAATATGGCAGCAGCGGTTCTGTTTACTGAAGATAGATCGGAGGTCTTGATCCATAAGCGTCCCGGCAAGGGTCTTCTTGCTAATTTTTGGGAATTCCCTAATTTTGAAGTCGGAAATACCAGCAGTGGCCGTGAACAATTGCTGAAGCCTCATTGAAGAAGAGTATAAAGTGGAATGTTCTTTAAAGGCAGGTGTTGTGACAAAAATACAACATATCTTCTCTCATATTGTCTGGGATATCGAAGTGTATGTTGGGAGCTGTCGAAGTCACGACTCGTAGAAAGCAGGGATCTGATTGCCGTCACACCGGAAGAGCTAGAAAAATATGCGTTTCCTGTTTCCCATCAGAAAATTTGGAAGGAAACAGGAGCATTACATGCTAGAAATAGAAAGGAGCAGCGAGTCCCGCTGCTCCTTTTATTTCAATCGTAACTGATCTTCGTACCATGGGTATAAGTCGGCTTCGTCATGGTACATTCCGCCGCGTGTTTTCGATTTCTTCGATAATTTCCCGATGAATGGATTGTCCTTCTGCTGTTCAAATAAGGTACTATTTGTTGTAGTGAATGGTGAAAGAAAGCAAGCTCGCTTTCCTTCCATTCACTCTTCGGTATCATTGAAAGTTCGGTCATATCTCTGCCTACATACATAACTCATTCCTCCATTTAACTATATGTTCTTATAGTTTGCATGTTCAGGGTACGATTATGCTTTGGACCAATTGGTAATGAAATGGAAAGGATGAATAACATGAGTCAAAAAGTAGCATTAGTAACAGGAAGCAGCCGTGGACTTGGAAGGGAAATCGCCATTCAGCTTGCTGAAAAAGGATACGATATCGTCGTCAATTACGCACGCAGTAAAAAAGGTGCCCTTGAAACAGCTGAACAAATTGAAAAGCTTGGACGAAAAGCATTTGTCGTTCGTGCAAATGTCGGGGATGTTGATAAAATCAAAGCGATGTTTGAACAAATCAAAGAAGAATTCGGCCGGTTGGATGTTCTCATCAGCAATGCGGCATCAGGAGTGCTCCGCCCTGTGATGGAGCTTGAAGAATCTCACTGGGACTGGACGATGAATATCAACAGCAAAGCTCTATTATTCTGTGCCCAGGAAGCAGCAAAATTAATGGACAAAGGCGGACGCATCGTCAGCATCAGCTCCTTGGGATCCATCCGTTACTTGGATAACTACACGACAGTAGGAGTTTCAAAAGCAGCCGTGGAAGCTTTGACACGCTATCTGGCTGTTGAGCTTGCACCTACGTGACATTATTGTAAATGCCGTATCAGGCGGCGCAATCGATACGGATGCACTGAAGCATTTCCCTAATCGTGAAGAGCTTCTTGAAGATGCCCGCAGCAAAACACCCGCAGGACGAATGGTCGAAATCGATGATCTTGTGAAGTCCGTCATGTTCCTCGTTTCGGATGATTCTTCCATGATCAGGGGTCAAACCATCATCGTCGATGGTGGACGTTCACTTCTCGTTTAATGGAATGTTTTTCCTGAAAAATATCGAATAGTCAAATCCACGCTTGGTTATCTTAATAAGCGTGGAGGTGATTACAATGGCAAAACAACCAAACAAAACTCAATCTGGTACAAGCGTTCAACACGTAAAACAACAAAACGCTCAAGCTGGTCAATGCTCAGCAACAACAATACGGCACTGAGTTCGCTTCTGAAACTAACGCTCAACAAGTGAAACAACAAAACCAACAAGCAGAAGCTAAAAAAGCGAAAGCTTCTGGAAAATACGGTCAACAAAATAACTATTGTTCTTGACAGTAAAAAGCACCCATTCGATGGGTGCTTTTTCATTTTGAGGACGGACTTCAATTTCATATTTACAAGTCTTATATCCATTCCACTCCACTAAAAATGGAGGTCCGTCCCTCCTTCGACAAAACTGTGGGATTGTGACAGAAATAGTCAAAGGGTTTGTGCCTGGAAGGGAGAATGTGTTAGGAGAGCTTGTTTAGAGGAGTTGGTTGAGGTGTATGCAGGAACGATTTAATGAGTTGGTTACATGAGCAGCTGGAAACGATGGATAAGTTGTTATTTCTTCAGTCCGAGATCGAGCGGTGTCAGGATCTTGAAAAGGAATTGATCGAGCTTCAGGAGATGACAAAGGCAGAATCATTAGCAGGAAGATTACTTGAAAGAAGAAAGAACTGAAGGAAATTCATAAGATATTCCAAAGAGCAAACAGATGAAGTATCCGTTCCTATCAAAAGGAACAGAGTGAAGTCATCAGTTCGTATAAAAAAAATACAGGAAGATATCGATCAATTTCAAGATATAAACCATGAATGAAAGACAAGAATCGGGCCATTCTTAAAGGATATTTTCTTTATGGGATAGCCCTTTTGTTTTAAATTTTCTGAAGGAAACGTTATAATGATAAAATAGACATGTATATATAAACGTAATTCTGAAATGAAAGAAGGGGATACGATGGCGGTTCCCACTGAAGGAAAATCAGTACAAATACATAGCTTCAAGCATGATGGAAACATCCACCGCATATGGAATGAAACGACGGTCCTGAAAGGAACGAGCAATCATGATCATTGGTGGAAATGACCGGACAATGGTGACGGAGTCCGACGGAAGGACATGGATGACCCGAGAGCCGGCAATTTGCTATTTTCATTCAGAGCTATGGTTCAATATTATTTGTATGATTCGTGAAGACGGTATTTATTATTATTGTAATTTAAGCTCACCATTTGTATATGATCATGAAGCGATCAAGTATATCGATTATGACTTGGATATCAAAGTGTTTCCTGATATGACATATACATTCTTGATGAAGATGAGTATGAAGCTCATCGAAAACTGTACGGTTACCCGGATGTGATCGATCACATCCTGAAGCGGAATGTAGACAAGCTTGTCCGCTGGATCAGACAGAGAAAAGGACCGTTTGCCCCTGACTTTATCGATATTTGGTACGAGCGCTATTTGACTGCACAGAGGGTAATAGACTTAGGAAGTTGTATAGGTGATAGGAGGGCTGACCCTGTAAGAGAGCCACCGTATTCTAATCCGATCATGAGACAGTGGGAACTGCAGTGCTCCATTGACGGGGTCATCCCTTTTTATTGGGGTAAAAACCTTAGAAAGGAGTTATTGACTTGGATAGTATCAAACGGTACCTGCAGTTTGTAAACCTTATCGGTGGCAAATCATAGGTACGTTAATTATAGGAATCATTAAATTCACCATCCCGCTTCTTGATCCCGATATTAATCAAATATGTCATTGATGATATCGTAGGGAGCACCAGTCTTACAGCCGGTGAAAAGACACATCATCTGCTCATGATCATGGGAATCATGGTCGTGGCCTTTCCTCATCATGTCGTCCACCTGTTGAATATTACCGTCAGTACTTTGCTCAGTGGACAGGGAATAAGATCCTCTATGATTTAAGGGATCATCTTTTCTCTCATATTCAGAAGCTCAGCTTTAAGTATTATTCGAATACAAGGGCGGGAGAAGTCATTTCAAGGGTCATCAATGATGTGGAGCAGACGAAAAATTTCGTCATCACCGGGCTGATGAATCTTTGGCTGGATGCGGCCACGATCGTGATTGCACTTGTCCATCATGTTCACCATGGATGTATCGCTGACCCTTGTTTCACTGATTGCTTTTCCATTCTACGCCTTTTCTGTCCGCTATTTCTTCGGAAGGCTCAGGGGCTTGACAAGAGATCGGTCCCAGGCACTTGCAGAAGTACAAAGCCATTTGCATGAGCGGGTCCAGGGGATGGCGGTCATCAAGAGCTTTGCCGTGGAAGATTATGAGCAAACAGCATTCCAGGAGCCAGAATAATAATTTCCTGACTAAAGGCTTTGAATCAGACAAGCTGGAATGCGAAAGGCATTTGCGGTCGTCAATACGATCACGGATATCTCACCGTTGATCATTATTGGGTATGCGGGCTTCAAGTCATCAATGGAGACCTTACCATCGGGACGATGGCTGCCTTTATCGCCTATATCGACCGTCTGTATAGTCCGCTGAGAAGACTGGTGAACTCATCTACAACCTTGACTCAGTCGATTGCTTCCATGGACCGTGTATTTGAGTTCATGGATGAGAAATATGATATTGATGATGAGCCTGGAGCCATTCCGTGTCAAAATGTAAAAGGGGACATTCAATTCAATCAGGTATCTTTCCAATACGAAGCAGAAGAAGAAACGAGTGTTGAGAAATCTGAATCTGGATATTCAATCAGGGGAAACGGTTGCGCTTGTCGGAATGAGCGGAGGGGGGAAATCTTCCCTTGTCAGTCTGATCCCGCGATTTTATGATGTAACCGAAGGGAGATCCTCCTTAGATGGAACGGATATCAGAAGATTCCAGGTCAGGACCCTCCGGGATAAAATCGGAATGGTGCTTCAGGACAATATTCTTTTCAGTGAATCGGTCAAGATGAATATTAAATTCGGTAATCCCGAAGCGACGGATGAAGAAGTGATCGAGGCAGCAAAAGCAGCCAATGCCCATGACTTCATCATGAAATTCCCTCAAGGCTACGATACCCGTGTAGGGGAACGTGGGGTGAAGCTTTCCGGAGGCCAAAAGCAAAGAGTGGCGATTGCCAGGGTATTCCTGAAGAATCCACCGATCCTCATCTTGGATGAAGCAACATCCGCCCTTGATTTAGAAAGTGAACATCTCATTCAGGAATCCCTTGAGATTCTGGCAAAAGACAGGACGACCTTTATCGTCGCCCATCGTTTGTCCACGATTACCCATGCAGACCGGATCATCCATATGGAGCATGGGGAAGTTGCCGAAATGGGGACCCATGAAGAACTCATGGTGAAACAAGATCATTACTACAAACTCTTCCAAGTCAACAATTAGATAATAACAATGAAAGTCATGACATATCACGATGTTTCTGTGATAAATGTCATGACTTTTTTTGTTTTAAATAAACGATAATACTTATTTCAGTTGAGGTGAATAAAGTAGGCTAAATAACTTTATATGGAAGGAATGAAAGATTAATTGGACATATATTGAAATTGAATGGGAATATTTGTCTTCATGTAATAAAAATTCTGAAAATAGATTGCAACATTTGTAACATCTTGTATAATAAGAAACATATAAAAATTAGAAAATAACACTATTATAGAAAAGAGAGATAGTTTCGAAGAGGAGGATTTGAATGAGCGAAGCACGTCCTTTACTGAAAGTGGAAGATTTGAGGACCTCCTTTTTTACTGATGATGGAGAAGTTCCTGCAGTCGATGGAGTGAGTTTTCATGTGAATGAAGGAGAAGTGCTCGGGATTGTTGGAGAAAGTGGATGTGGGAAGAGTGTCACATCCCTATCCATCATGGGACTCGTTCCCAAGCCACCAGGGAAAATCGTCGGGGGTAATATTCTTTATAAAGATGAAGATTTGACAAAGGCATCCGAAAAGCGGATGAGAGAGATCCGGGGTAATGACATAGCGATGATCTTCCAGGAACCGATGACATCCTTAACCCTGTGTTTACCATAGGAGATCAATTGACCGAAGCCATACGCATACATACGAAAGTGAGCAAGAAACAAGCAAGTAAGAAAGCCATGGAGATCATGAAGAATGGTCGGGCTTCCGAGATCTGAAGAGCTGATCAAGGAATACCCTCATCAATTATCGGGAGGGATGAGACAAAGGGTCATGATCGCCATGGCGATGGTATGCGATCCCCAACGTCCTGATTGCAGATGAACCGACGACGGCACTGGACGTGACCATCCAGGCGCAAATATTAAAACTGATGAAACGATCTGAATAAGGAACTGAATACAGCCGTCCTCCTGATCACTCATGATTTAGGGGTCGTAGCTGAAACATGTGAACGGGTCGTTGTCATGTACTCAGGGAAGGTGGTGGAAGAAGGAACGGTCGAAGAAATCTTCAAAAACCCTCAGCATCCTTATACGAAAGGGCTGATCCAATCTGTTCCCGACATGCGAATCAAGCAGCAGCGACTCCATTCCATCCAGGGGAATGTTCCAAAGCCGGGTCGATCAAGACAGGCTGCCGATTTGCAGCCCGCTGTGATGCAGCATTCGATCGCTGTTTAGTGGAAACACCGGAATTATATGAAACATCACAAGGACATTGCACACGATGCTTCCTGTTCGATGAAGCGGAGGAGGGAGTTTATGACGGAACCATTGCTAAAGGTTGAGAATCTTAAGAAACATTTCCCTATTACAGGGGGGATTCTTGGACGACCCGTCAGTTCTGTTAAAGCGGTGGACGGCGTATCTTTTACCGTCAATAAAGGTGAAACCCTTGGAATCGTAGGGGAAAGTGGATGCGGAAAATCCACGACGGGCAGGATGCTCATGCGACTCATCGATCCATCCGAAGGTAAAGTTACATTTGAAGACCGTGAGCTTACGAGTCTATCAAACTCGAAATGAGGAAGATGCGAAGGGAAATGCAAATGGTCTTTCAGGATCCCTTTGCCTCCTTGAATCCAAGACATACGGTTGAAAAGATTCTGGAAGAACCACTGAAGGTTCATGGAATGGGTTCTGCAAAGAAAGAAGAGAAAGGGTTCATGAACTCCTCGAATATCGTCGGATTGAGCAGCTATCATGCTAAACGCTACCCGCATCAATTCAGTGGAGGGCAAAGGCAGAGGATCGGGATTGCCAGGGCGCTCATGACGAAGCCGAAACTCATCATTGCCGATGAGCCTGTGTCCGCCCTTGATGTTTCCATTCAATCTCAGGTGTTGAATCTAATGCAGGATCTACAAAAAGAATTCGGACTCACCTATATATTCATTGCACATGATCTTGGTGTAGTCAGACATATAAGCGACCGCGTAGGGGTGATGTATCTCGGGAAGATGGTGGAGCTCAGCAGACAGTGAAAACCTCTATGAAAAGCCGCTGCATCCATATACGCAGGCGCTTCTGTCGGCGGTGCCGATTCCGGATCCGGAATTTAAAAGGGAAACCATCCTCTTACAAGGAGATATTCCGAGTCCGTCCAATCCACCGAGCGGATGCACATTCCATACAAGATGTCCGCATGCAACGGATATATGTAAGCAGAAAGTTCCAGAATTCAAGGAACACCAACCAGGGCATTATGTTGCCTGCCATCTGTATTAGGCAGGCAAGTATCATAAGTATATATAAACTATTCAGGAGGGGATTTATTTGAAGAGAAAAGGCTGGTCAATTTTAATGCTGCTCATCCTGCTCGTATCCTCGCGCTTTACGGACGTGGCGGATCTGAAAGTTCATCAGGTGACGGCGGAAGAGACAAGGATAACGGCAGATCCAAAAGCATTGATATTTGGTCGCGGCGGAGACTCTGTTGGTCTTGATCCGGCAGTCAGTAACAGATGGGGAATCATTTAAAGTTACGAAGAACATCTTCGAAACACTTGTCGAATTCGGAGAGCAAGATACAGAAGTAAATCCCGGTTTAGCAGAAGAAGTGGGAAGTTTCTGATGATGGATTGACGTATACATTCAACCTTCGTGAAGGAGTTAAATTCCAAGATGGAACAGACTTCAATGCGGATGCAGTTGTGAAGAACTTCGATCGCTGGATGAACGGGAATGCGGATACATTCCCATTACTATGATTCCATGTTCGGTGGGTTTAAAGGAGATGAAGGGCACGTTATCGAAGAAGTGAAAGCTGTTGACGAAAAAACCGTCGAATTCAAGCTTAAAGCGTCCTCAGGCTCCATTCCTTAAAAACATTGCCATGAGCCCGTTTGCAATCGCCAGCCCGAAAGCAATTGACGAACTAGGCGACAAGCTTGCTGAAACACCCGACGATGCAGGAACTGGTCCATTCAAATTTGTTGAGTGGAAGCGTAATGACAAAATCGTCACTCGAGAAAAACGAAGACTACTGGAAAAAAGATCTACCTAAATTAGATCAAGTCGTATTCAAATCGATCCCTGAAAACTCTGCTCGTCTGAATGCCCTGATTTCCGGTGAAATCGATCTTGCTGATGGTATCAATCCAAGTGATGCAAGTCAAGTTGAAAGCAATGACTAACCTTCAATTATTCGAACGTCCTTCCATGAACGTTGGATACCTTAGGTTTAACTTCTACACGCAAACCATTTGACAATCCTAAAGTGCGTCAGGCAATCAACTATGCCATCAATAAGCAATCAATCATCGATGCATTCTTCGAAGGAAAAGCTGAAATTGCGAAAAACCCTATGCCTCCTGTTATCGGCGGATATAATGATGATCATCGAAGCCGTATGAGTACAATCCTGAAAAAGCAAAAGAACTTCTTGCTGAAGCTGGTCTAGAAGATGGATTTGAAATGGAACTATGGGCAATGCCAGTACCACGTCCATATATGCCAGATGGACAAAAAGTGGCAGAAGCCATCCAAGCCGACCTTGCTGAAATCGGAGTAAAAGCCAAAATCGTATCTTACGAGTGGGCAACCTACCTTGAAAAAGCCGTAAAGGTGAAGCCGATGCATTCCTTACTTGGTTGGACTGGTGATAACGGAGATGCTGATAACTTCCTATATGTCCTTCTTGATAAAGACAATATCGGAAGCAACAACTACTCTTACTACAGAAACGATGAACTACACAAAATCCTGATCGATGCCCAAACGGAAGTAGATCAAGATAAACGTAATGAGCTGTACAAGAAAGCCCAGGAAATCATCCATGAAGATGCTCCTTGGGTACCACTTGCTCACTCTACACCACTTCTTGCGGGAGCAGCAAACTTAAAAACTTCAAGCCGCATCCAACTGGTTCCGACTGGTTAGGAGCAGTGGACATAGAGTAATAATGCAACAACCAAAGGGGAGACGTCAAGATTTCTCCCCTTTGTACATAGAAAAGCGGAGGGCGCTGGATCTAGGCCCGACAAGCATAAGACAGAAATCCGGAAAGGCGTTCTTTGCCTTTTTGGATTTCAGGCTTATGACCTCGAGGGCCTAAGCGCCCGGAGCTGGACAAAGAAGAAAAGCGGAGGCGACTCGTTCAGGCCCGACAAGCATAAGACGAGAAATCCGGAAAGGCGTCCTTTGCCTTTTTGGATTTCAGGCTTATGACCTCGAGGGCCAAGTGCCCGTAGCTGGAGAAGAAAGAAAAGCATCGCCATAAACATAGCAATCATTCCTTTTAGAAAAGAGGTGAATACTGATGTTTCAATACACCATTCGACGATTATTGCAGCTCATTCCGGTTCTGCTTGGGAATGACATTGATTGTATTCTTCATCATCCGTGCCATTCCTGGTGATCCGGCACAGGTCATCCTTGGGCAGCAGGCCTACGAAGGAAGCGTTGCAGCATTAAGGAATCAGCTGGGACTTGATAATGCCTGGTATGTTCAATATTTCGATTATTTAAAAGGGTTCCTTACAGGCGATCTTAGGACTTCCCTCAGAACGAAGACAGAAGTTTCATCAGAAATCTGGCCGTATCTTGCAGCTACCGCTGAACTGGCCATCGTGGCCATCATCATTGCAGTTGTCATTGGTGTGAATGCAGGGATCATCAGTGCATGGTTCCAAAACTCCTGGTTTGATTATACAGCCATGATCCTGGCTCTTATCGGGGTTTCCATGCCGATCTTCTGGTTAGGTTTGATGGAGCAGTGGACATTCGGGATTCAGCTTGACATCGCTTCCGACAACGGGACGGGAAAATATACGGAATCCCGTTGATTCAATAACGAATTTCTATCTTCTCGATACCCTCATGCAAGGGCGATTTGATCAATTTGGTGAAGTTTTGAAGCACATCATTCTGCCGGGGATTGCCCTGGCGACCATTCCGATGGCCATCATTGCCCGGATGACACGCTCAAGTATGCTGGAAGTCATGCGTTCGGATTATATTCGTACAGCACGTGCCAAAGGATTGAAAATGTTCTGGGTCGTGTACAAGCATTCTTTGAAAAATGCCATCATCCCGGTTCTGACGGTCATCGGCTTCAGATGGGTCTTCTTCTCGGGGGAGCCATTTTGACGGAAACCATCTTTGGCTGGCCTGGAATCGGACGTTATATATATGAAGCCATCGGCTTACCGGGATTACCCAGTCGTTCAATCAGGGATCTTGGTTGTCGCCATGATCTTTGTCACGATTAACTTATTGTGGACCTTACTCTATGCGGCTGTCGATCCGCGTATTAAATACAACTAACATCAATGAAGAAAGAGGTGAACTCTCATGGCAGAATTAGCAGAACCGCAAAAGGAGCTCAATCCTGCCCTGGAAGAGGAAACGGTTTCTCCCATGGAAGGAAGCCTGGAAAAGCTTCAGAAAGAATAAAATTGCACTTAGTCGGATTTTGTCATTGTCTTGTTCTTTGTCATCCTGGCGATTGCAGCTCCGCTCATTGCGCCACAAGGGATCAATGAACAGAATCTGTCGAAAAGGCTGCAAGCACCATCCTCAGAACATTGGTTTGGAACGGATGATTTTGGACGGGATATTCTTATCAAGTATCATTCATGGAGCAAGGATTTCCTTATGGGTCGGATTCTTTGCCGTTGTCGGTTCTTCCGTGATCAGGCAGTTTACTGGGGATCGTTGCGGGTTATTATGGGAGATGGGTCGATACGATCATTTCCCGTTTCTTTGATATCATGCTTGCATTTCCAAGTATCCTGCTTGCCATCGCTGTTGTTGCAGCACTTGGGCCGTCTCTTCAGAAATGCATTGATTGCCATTGCCATTATCAATATTCCGAACTTCGGACGACTCATCCGTTCACAGGGTACTGAGTGTGAAGCAGGAGGAGTATGTCATGGCTGCAAAAGCAATCGGGATGAGCGATTTCCGAATTCTCTTCAGTCATGTCCTGCCGAACAGTATGGCTCCGATCATCGTGCAGGGAACACTTGCCATTGCGACTGCCATCATTGAAGCGGCAGCACTTGGTTTCCTTGGTCTCGGGGCACAGGCACCTGAACCTGAATGGGGGAAAATGCTATCCGATGCAAGGACAGTATCATGCTTCAAGCACCTTGGACCATGATCTTCCCGGGACTTGCCATCATGCTGACGGTTTTAGGGTTCAACCTGATGGGGGATGGTCTCCGGGATGCACTTGATCCAAAAATGAAAAACTAACAAAAAGAAGGAGCAAAGGATCGGCTCCTTTGCTCCGTTTTTTCATTTATTCTTCTTCTTCCCCGATCATTACTTCGTTATCTTCTTTATGATACGACTGGAAGCTTGTGATCAATTTTTCCAAATGCTCAAGATGTTCATCGTATTCAAAGATGGCAGAGAAAATATGAAGCAGGTGGAAATTATGGATATTATCATCCTTTGTATGCTGTTGACTTCCTCCAGCATGATGCTCATCAGCTCTTTTCGGTGAAGACAAACATCCTGCTGGGCTTCCGATTCTGCATGGGGATGCATTTTGCCAAGGAACTTCAATAGTAGTTGTTCATGATAGGTCAGTAAACAATCAAGCTGATCTTTAATGACGCCCCGGAATTCATCGGGCAAGCTGGTAGATTTCATTTTCATAGCGGTTTAAGCGTTTTAACATTTCGAAACTTCGATTTGTTGACGAAATCATCTGTCTGAAGATGACGAGCTTCCGGCTTTTGACAATCGAGTTTTTTTTGAAATAATCCCGTTCTTCTTTGTATAAAGATACAGTTGGTCGACCTTGATCAACTTTTCTTTAATGCGTTCCAGATCTTTTTTCAAAAGGTGGAATTCCGTTGCGTGCCTCGTGCTTAACCTGATCCATTTCAGGATTTCCTCCGTTGAATCGGATACTTTATGATAAAGCTTTGTTTCATATTTTGGGGGCAAGAAGATCGAGATTGATGATGAAAGAGGAGAAGACCCCGATCATAGATCGTGGAGAAACGGATGAATGCAAACTGAATAAAGTCCTGATCCGTCACTTCCATGATCGCAATCAGTGTAACCAATGCCAGACCGATTGTGTTTTGCAGTTTTAATTTTAAAATGATGGCAATGGCGATAATGGCAGCAAGACCGACGATCAATGGATTGCTGCCGAATAATAATACAAATATGACGGCAATCCCAGCACCGATCAGGTTTGCTTGAATTTGTTCAATAATGGTAGATAAGAACGATAAATGGTGGGCTGGACGGCGAATACCGCCGCAATTCCCGGCGAACACTGGAGACGGTATTTCAACAGCTGGGATACAAGTAAAGCTAATACAATCGCAATTCCCGTTTTAAGGATGCGGGCACCAAGTTTCATGGAATATAGATCCTTTCTTGTTGACTTTTTAATAAACAATACTGTACTATACAGGTACTTTCAAGACAATATCAATAGGCAATTTCAAATTATTTTTACAAAACTGTACCTTGGTATCACAAGGATTTTCTTACTAGGGTAAGTACCTCTTTGAAAAGGAGATTAAACGGGTGTATCAACATCTTATAGATATGAAGAAGGTAAGAGGATTAGTCATAGAGGCAGGGTTATGAAAAAAGAATGCCCGTCTCGGGTGATGAGACGGGCCGGTGTGTATCTACAAGCTGTGAGAAGGCTCTGTCGACAGCTTCGAGTGTCGCCTCGATATCCTCTTCAGTGTGGGCAGTCGTCAAGAACCATGCTTCATATTTTGATGGTGCAAGATTGATTCCTTGATTCAGCATGAGTTTGAAGAACTTTGCAAACATCTCTCCGTCTGTTGCTTCCGCCTGTTCATAGTTCTCTACTTTTTCTTCTGTGAAGTAAAGGGTTAGAGCTCCCTTCAACCGGTTGATGGAGATCGGGGTATTATGCTTTTTCGCTGCTGCAAGAATTCCTTCTTCAAGCATTGTCACCAAGTGCATCCAGATTTTCGTACACACCCGCTTCTTTCAACACTTCTAGGCAGGCGATTCCTGAAAGGATGGAAGCGGGATTGCCGGCCATCGTTCCAGCCTGATAAGCAGGGCCGAGGGGAGCCACCTGCTCCATGATTTCTTGTCTTACCGCCGTAAGCACCGATCGGAAGTCCTCCACCGATGATCTTTCCGAGTGCGGTCAGGTCGGGCTTCACCTTGAACATGATCCTGAGCTCCCCCGTACATGAATCGGAATGCCGTGATGACTTCATCATAGATCACAAGGGAACCGGCTTCATGGGCGATGTCATTGACTTGCTTCAAGGAATCCTTCCTTCGGCTCGACGATCCCGAAGTTCCCGACGATCGGCTCGACAAGAACGGCTGCGATTTGATCTCCCCATTTCTCCATCGCTTCTTTGAAAGGTTCGATGTCATTGAATGGAACGGTGATGACTTCCTGGGCGATGCTTTTCGGTACCCCTGCAGAATCGGGCGTTCCGAGGGTGGACGGACCTGAACCTGCTGCAACGAGTACAAGATCGGAGTGGCCGTGGTAGCAGCCCGCGAACTTGATGACTTTGTCTTTACCTGTATAGGCTCTTGCCACGCGGATCGTCGTCATGACGGCTTCTGTACCGGAATTGACGAAGCGGACTTTGTCCATATAAGGCATGGCTTCTTTGATCATTTTCGCAAATTTCACTTCGTGGCGGGTCGGCGTACCGTATAATACCCCGTTCTCCGCAGCGGTTTTGATGGCTTCTGTCATGTGAGGATGAGCATGTCCCGTGATGATCGGACCGTATGCAGCAAGGTAGTCGATGTACTTATTCCCGTCCACGTCCCAGAAATAAGCACCCTTCCCTCGTTCCATCGCCACGGGAGACCCGCCGCCGACTGCTTTATAAGAGCGTGATGGGCTGTTCACGCCACCGACGATATGCTCCAGGGCTTCTGTATGTAAAGATTCTGATTTAGAAAAATGCATGGTAACCTCCTAGTATTCTTTGAAACTTCCTTCTCTATTGTAGTACTGTGTCACAGGGTTTAGCAAATAGGGGAATACTGGATAGGAGAATGTTTTCGCAGGAGGATGCGTACATATTAGAAGACAAGCTCATGGATGAGGGATGAGGATGCTGTATGTAATCGGATCAATGATTTTTCTTTGCATGATGATGAGCGTGTGGGCCCTTTTCACTCCCGGTGGGAAGAAGGACCACGTTTTTTCCCTGCACCATTTTCTCTTTTTGGGGATGTGCTACTTCACCATCATGATCGGTTTTGGGGCCATTTACCTTCTTCTCGATCTCGAGGGAATTCAGATCCTTGTGGAGGAGGGGGACCCCTATCACAGGCACATTCATTGATCATTTTTTCACGACGCATGTATTTCAGCGGCATGACGCTCTTCTCTGTTGGATATGGAGATGTAACGCCGGTGGGGATCGGGAGAGGGATCGCCCTTATCGAATCCTGGCTTGGCTATACGATACCGGCAGCCTTTGTTGTGAAATCCTTCATACACCAGAAAGATAGTAGCGTATAGTTTGAGTTTTTCCCTCCTATTGGGTACGCTAAAGTCAGTAATCAAACCATTAGGAGGGAAAGAGGTATGACAGTTGGTCAAAAAGCACCGGAATTCGAATTACTGGCGAGCAATGGAGAAACAGTGAAGCTATCCGATTACAAGGCAAAAATGTCGTCCTTTATTTTTATCCGAAGGATATGACACCGGGATGTACAACAGAAGCGTGTGACTTCAGGGATCAGCATGAGAACTTTGAAGATCTTGATGCCGTCATCCTCGGGGTAAGCCCCGATCCGGTCGATAAACATGAAAAATTTGTGGAGAAACATGGACTTCCGTTCCTACTTCTTGTAGATGAAGATCATAAAGTGGCGGAGGAATACGGAGTATGGAAGCTGAAGAAAAACTTCGGGAAAGAATACATGGGTATCGAACGTTCCACCTTCATCATTGATAAAGAAGGCAACCTCTCCAAGGAATGGAGGAAGGTGAAAGTGAAAGGGCATGTAGAAGAGGCTCTTCAATATATTCAAGAGAATCTTTCCTAAGCCTATTTTCAGCCTATTTTAACGGGTTCGAGGCTTTTGTCCATTCACAAAACTGCAAGGACATATAGTAAGAGTAGGGCAACCTCCTCAAATAAGTCAGTCTCATCCGTGTAGCAGGATCGACCATGTCGATCCTCTTTTTTTATGCCGCATGGGGATGATCTAGGGAGCTGTATCCTATATGGTAAAATAATGGGCAATAGGGAGTGGGAGGCAGCAATGAAAATCATCTTTACATTTCAACCGAAAGAAGAATTCCGTGTTCAGACTTGACGAGTAGCTTCCCCGAGGTTGAATTTCTTTTTTATAAAAATATCGATGAAGCGGAAAGTGAGCATTCCTGAATGCGGAAGTGATCGTCACGATGGGGGAAGATTTAACGAGTGATCATATTGAAAGATGCAGAAATTGAAATGGATCATGGTCACTTCTGCAGGCTTGGAAAAAATGCCGTTTGAAGCCATCCAAAGAAGAGGGATCATGGTGACCAATGCAAGGGGAATCCATAAGATCCCAATGGCGGAGTTCACGATCGGCTTGATGCTTCAGCATGCGAAACAACTTCAACCAGTATGGGAGCAGGAGAAAGATGCAGTCGTGGACGCAGAAGGTTTCCTACCACGGAACTTCATGAAGCATGTCTCCTTATTCTCGGAGCTGGGGCCATCGGAGGGGAAATTGCCCGACTGGCAAAAGCATTTCAGATGAAGGTGATCGGCAGTGAATTCTACCGGTGACGCGAAAGAACATTTCGATAGATGTTCACCTTGGAGACATTCAGGGATCAGCTCCTCGAATGCCGATTACATTGTTTCTGTGCTTCCAAGTACGAAGGACAAACCGAATCCCTGCTGACAATCGATCATTTCGAAGCAGATGAAAGATTCGCTGTCTTCATCAATATTGGGCGGGGGGACCTTGTTGAAGAAGTCCGTTCTCCTTGAAGTAAGGGAAAAGCAAGTTGATTCAACATATGTACCTGGATGTATTTGATCAATGAACCTCTGCCTGAAGATCATCCTTTTTGGAAAGACGGAAGGCATCACCGTGACACCTCACCTTTCAAGCATTACAAAAAAGTACATGCCAAGGGCACTTGACATCTTTAAATAGAATTTATCTACATATAGTAATAATGAAGGAAAACTTTATCAACGTGATTGATACAGAGAGGGGTTATTAAGTATGAAAATTTATACGAAAACAGGAGATAAAGGAACGACTTCCCTGGTATATGGAACCCGGGTATCCAAAAAAGATCAACGTGTGGAAGCATATGGAACATGCGATGAAGCAAATTCCATGATTGGTCTTGGTCTAAGTTATATCAAGGCTGAATATTTTGATGGGAAAGAAAATTCGAAGAGTTTCTTCATAAGGTACAAACGATTCTGTTCCATGTCGGTGCAGAACTTGCCACTCCTGCAGGGAAAAGAAGTGAAATGGAAGCTTGATGAAACACATATCAAAGAGTTGGAAGAACAAATCGATGCCCTCGACGGATCTCTCACTCCTCTGACGAAATTTCATCCTTCCCGGCGGTCAGCCGGCCGGTGCCGCCCTTCATACTGCAAGAACGATTGTAAGGAGAGCTGAAAGAGAAGCTGTAGGAATTGATGAAGACGATCAATCCATTAGTCCTATCCTATCTGAATCGGCTTTCTGACTACCTCTTCGTGGCAGGCAGATACATCAACCAGCAGCTGGGGGAGCAAGAGAAAAACTTACACGGGTAACAGTGGTGAAAGATTGACAAAAGGGACCGTTGATTAGTACACTATTTA
This sequence comes from uncultured Bacillaceae bacterium, assembly GCA_963762295.1. Taxonomy (GTDB): domain Bacteria; phylum Bacillota; class Bacilli; order Bacillales; family Bacillaceae_B; genus Rossellomorea. The sequence goes on along the minus strand of CAVXKK010000005.1, from coordinate 388,925 downwards.
TAAAGATTATAAAATAATAATTCTTATGAAAAGAGGTGCATGACGATGTCTGAAGAAGGACAATTGAAAGAAGCGATTTCGACATTGAAGGAAACGGGAGTCCGTATCACTCCTCAACGTCATGCGATATTAGAGTATCTCATTGATTCAATGGCCCATCCAACTGCTGATGACATATATAAAGCGCTTGAAGGAAAATTCCCTAACATGAGTGTGGCGACCGTTTATAATAATCTTCGGGTATTCCGTGAAGTAGGATTAGTGAAAGAGCTGACATACGGGGATTCCTCCAGTCGCTTTGACTTTGTGACGACAGATCATTATCATGTCATTTGCGATGGCTGCGGGAAAATCGTCGATTTTCATTATCCGGGACTCGATGAAGTGGAACAACTTGCTTCCCATGTCACGGGATTCAAGGTGAACAATCATCGCATGGAAATCTACGGAACATGCTCTGACTGCTCTAGTTAAAGAAACACATTAGAAAGAATGGTTCTAATTTAGAACCATTCTTTTTTTATTGTTGCGCATCAAAAAAAGACCTTCCGTTGAAGGTCTTTTCTCATTCAGCTTTATCTTTTCCTTTTATTATAGTCTTCATCGAATTCTTCACCTTCAAGGTTCGGGTCAAGGGTAAGGGGCTCATTACAATACATGCACATATCTACACGCCCAAGGACCTTGGTGACCTTTCCGCAATTGGGACATGTCACCTGCACGGCCTTCGTGGACAGCATCCCGATCCAGAAGTAGACAACCGTACTTCCGATGATTCCCAGAAAACCCAGTAGCATGAATGTTGTCATAACCCACGGATGTTCTCTAAAATATATACCGACGTACATAATGATAAATCCGATGAAAACTAAACTTAAGGCAAACGTACGGATTTTATTGATCTTACTTGAATATTTCTTAGCCATTTGTTTGTCCCTCCTAAAAAAATACTATACCATATTTGTTGGTAGTAGAGGGATACGAAACCATTTTGTCGAAAAATGACTATAATTCAGAGAAGGAAATCCACTTTGAATGTCGAAATAGTAACCAACCAATGAGTGATGTGGAGGAGTATGAAATGGAAGACATTTTACGACCGATATACCAAGAGCGTACAAGTCACCCCAATACTTTAGGAGCGCTTCTAATAGAACAAAGCAAGAAATCAAGTCCCTTGACCGATACCTTTGATATCGTCCTGTTCCTGATTGTGAAGGAAGCGGAAGAGCCTGTATTCATCAAGCATTATTCCTATAAAGAACAAAAAGCAGCCTTGCATATCGTGACAGAAGCCAAGCTGAATGAGTGGATCTTACTCGGATCCAACCGGAAAGTGATCGACTGGCTGTTCAATGGAAAAGTACTATTTGATCGCAACGAGTTTATCCAAAATCTTAAAACGGAGCTGCGAGATTTCCCTTTCTATGGAAGAAAGATCAAAATGGGCATGGAATTTGCCAAATTGATCCGCCGATATATGGACGGGAAAGAATTCTTTGAAAGTAAACATTATTTAGATGCTTACAATCATATCGTCCATTCACTTGCATCATTTAGCGAGACTTGCGGTTATCGAAAATGGATTCCATCCTGAAGTAACCGTATGGAATCAGGTCAAGCAAATAGAACCTGAGATTTATAAGTTGTATGAAGAGCTCGTTACAAGTGATGAAGAAATCGATAAACGGCTGGAGCTACTTGTTCCTGGCAAGTGAGTTTCTTATCCACTCAAGAACGAAGATGTCTACTGAACATCTATTAGACATCCTTGGACAAAAAGAACACTGGACGTTCCAGGATCTTCTTAATCATTCAGAGGCCAGACATTATTCCGTGGATTTAAGTATGCTGATCGAGTATTTAACGGATAAAGGCTTTGTTGAAATCGTCGATGTGGAGACGAAAGGACAGGGGATTTATCATCGATATTATCGTGCAGTAAAATAATTATAGTAAAATATCAATTTTTCGTTGACTTCAATTTGCAACCTTGATATATTAGTAAATGTCGCTGCTGAACGACGGCAACGAGCGGTCAGTGGCGACTTAAAAAAATAAAAAAAGTTGTTGACAATACGAACAGCAACTTGATAAGATTAAAAAGTCGCTTCAAAACGAAGCGCTTACACATTGAACCTTGAAAACTGAACAAAACAAGACAATACGTCAACGTTAATTCTAGATTTATTTTTAAAGAGCTATTCAAACTTTTTATGGAGAGTTTGATCCTGGCTCAGGACGAACGCTGGCGGCGTGCCTAATACATGCAAGTCGAGCGGATTGATGGGAGCTTGCTCCCTGAGATCAGCGGCGGACGGGTGAGTAACACGTGGGTAACCTGCCTGTAAGACTGGGATAACTCCGGGAAACCGGGGCTAATACCGGATAATTCATTTCCTCGCATGAGGAAATGTTGAAAGATGGCTTCGGCTATCACTTACAGATGGACCCGCGGCGCATTAGCTAGTTGGTGAGGTAACGGCTCACCAAGGCAACGATGCGTAGCCGACCTGAGAGGGTGATCGGCCACACTGGGACTGAGACACGGCCCAGACTCCTACGGGAGGCAGCAGTAGGGAATCTTCCGCAATGGACGAAAGTCTGACGGAGCAACGCCGCGTGAGTGATGAAGGTTTTCGGATCGTAAAGCTCTGTTGTTAGGGAAGAACAAGTACCGTTCGAATAGGGCGGCACCTTGACGGTACCTAACCAGAAAGCCACGGCTAACTACGTGCCAGCAGCCGCGGTAATACGTAGGTGGCAAGCGTTGTCCGGAATTATTGGGCGTAAAGCGCGCGCAGGTGGTTCCTTAAGTCTGATGTGAAAGCCCACGGCTCAACCGTGGAGGGTCATTGGAAACTGGGGAACTTGAGTGCAGAAGAGGAAAGTGGAATTCCAAGTGTAGCGGTGAAATGCGTAGAGATTTGGAGGAACACCAGTGGCGAAGGCGACTTTCTGGTCTGTAACTGACGCTGAGGCGCGAAAGCGTGGGGAGCAAACAGGATTAGATACCCTGGTAGTCCACGCCGTAAACGATGAGTGCTAAGTGTTAGAGGGTTTCCGCCCTTTAGTGCTGCAGCTAACGCATTAAGCACTCCGCCTGGGGAGTACGGTCGCAAGACTGAAACTCAAAGGAATTGACGGGGGCCCGCACAAGCGGTGGAGCATGTGGTTTAATTCGAAGCAACGCGAAGAACCTTACCAGGTCTTGACATCCTCTGACAACCCTAGAGATAGGGCTTTCCCCTTCGGGGGACAGAGTGACAGGTGGTGCATGGTTGTCGTCAGCTCGTGTCGTGAGATGTTGGGTTAAGTCCCGCAACGAGCGCAACCCTTGATCTTAGTTGCCAGCATTCAGTTGGGCACTCTAAGGTGACTGCCGGTGACAAACCGGAGGAAGGTGGGGATGACGTCAAATCATCATGCCCCTTATGACCTGGGCTACACACGTGCTACAATGGATGGTACAAAGGGCTGCAAGACCGCGAGGTTTAGCCAATCCCATAAAACCATTCTCAGTTCGGATTGTAGGCTGCAACTCGCCTACATGAAGCTGGAATCGCTAGTAATCGCGGATCAGCATGCCGCGGTGAATACGTTCCCGGGCCTTGTACACACCGCCCGTCACACCACGAGAGTTTGTAACACCCGAAGTCGGTGAGGTAACCGTTTGGAGCCAGCCGCCTAAGGTGGGACAGATGATTGGGGTGAAGTCGTAACAAGGTAGCCGTATCGGAAGGTGCGGCTGGATCACCTCCTTTCTAAGGAAGATTTACTTAAAACGTTTGACGACGTCGAAGTTTTGTTCAGTTTTGATGGTTTAATTAAGTTTTTTTTGCGAAGCGTAATGCAGAGTATCAAAGAAACTTCCATCGATTATGATTGTTCTTTGAAAACTAGATAAAGTATAAATTGATAGTCAAGTAAATTACCGAGTAATCGCCATTTTAGGTTTTAATCATTAAGCAAGTAAAACCTTTCAGGTTAAGTTAGAAAGGGCGCACGGTGGATGCCTTGGCACTAGGAGCCGATGAAGGACGGGACTAACACCGATATGCTTCGGGGAGCTGTAAGTAAGCTTTGATCCGGAGATTTCCGAATGGGGGAACCCACTGTTCGTAATGGAACAGTATCCTTACCTGAATACATAGGGTATGGAAGGCAGACCCGGGGAACTGAAACATCTAAGTACCCGGAGGAAGAGAAAGCAAATGCGATTCCCTGAGTAGCGGCGAGCGAAACGGGATATAGCCCAAACCAAGAGGCTTGCCTCTTGGGGTTGTAGGACACTCTATATGGAGTTACAAAGGAACGGGGTAGATGAAGAGGTCTGGAAAGGCCCGTCAAAGAAGGTAAAAACCCTGTAGTCGAAACTTCGTTCCCTCCTGAGTGGATCCTGAGTACGGCGGGACACGAGAAATCCCGTCGGAAGCTGGGAGGACCATCTCCCAAGGCTAAATACTCCCTAGTGACCGATAGTGAACCAGTACCGTGAGGGAAAGGTGAAAAGCACCCCGGAAGGGGAGTGAAATAGATCCTGAAACCGTGTGCCTACAAGTAGTCAGAGCCCGTTAATGGGTGATGGCGTGCCTTTTGTAGAATGAACCGGCGAGTTACGATCCCATGCAAGGTTAAGTTGATAAGACGGAGCCGCAGCGAAAGCGAGTCTGAATAGGGCGAATGAGTATGTGGTCGTAGACCCGAAACCAGGTGATCTACCCATGTCCAGGGTGAAGTCCAGGTAACACTGGATGGAGGCCCGAACCCACGCACGTTGAAAAGTGCGGGGATGAGGTGTGGGTAGCGGAGAAATTCCAATCGAACCTGGAGATAGCTGGTTCTCTCCGAAATAGCTTTAGGGCTAGCCTCACGTTGTAAGAGTCTTGGAGGTAGAGCACTGTTTGGACTAGGGGCCCTCATCGGGTTACCGAATTCAGACAAACTCCGAATGCCAAAGACTTATCCGTGGGAGTCAGACTGCGAGTGATAAGATCCGTAGTCAAAAGGGAAACAGCCCAGACCACCAGCTAAGGTCCCAAAGTATACGTTAAGTGGAAAAGGATGTGGAGTTGCTTAGACAACCAGGATGTTGGCTTAGAAGCAGCCACCATTTAAAGAGTGCGTAATAGCTCACTGGTCGAGTGACTCTGCGCCGAAAATGTACCGGGGCTAAACGTATCACCGAAGCTGTGGATTGACACCGTATGGTGTCAGTGGTAGGAGAGCGTTCTAAGGGCGTTGAAGCTAGACCGTAAGGACTGGTGGAGCGCTTAGAAGTGAGAATGCCGGTATGAGTAGCGAAAGATGGGTGAGAATCCCATCCACCGAATGCCTAAGGTTTCCTGAGGAAGGCTCGTCCGCTCAGGGTTAGTCGGGACCTAAGCCGAGGCCGAAAGGCGTAGGCGATGGACAACAGGTTGATATTCCTGTACCACCTCTTCATCCGTTTGAGCAATGGGGGGACGCAGGAGGATAGGGTAAGCGCGCTGTTGGATATGTGCGTCTAAGCAGTTAGGCTGATGAAGAGGCAAATCCCTTCATCGTGAAGGCTGAGCTGTGATAGCGAGGGAAATATAGTACCGAAGTTCCTGATTCCACACTGCCAAGAAAAGCCTCTAGCGAGGAAAAAGGTGCCCGTACCGCAAACCGACACAGGTAGGCGAGGAGAGAATCCTAAGGTGAGCGAGAGAACTCTCGTTAAGGAACTCGGCAAAATGACCCCGTAACTTCGGGAGAAGGGGTGCTCTTTAGGGTGCATAGCCTCGAAGAGCCGCAGTGAATAGGCCCAGGCGACTGTTTAGCAAAAACACAGGTCTCTGCGAAGCCGCAAGGCGAAGTATAGGGGCTGACGCCTGCCCGGTGCTGGAAGGTTAAGAGGAGGGGTTAGCGCAAGCGAAGCTCTGAATTGAAGCCCCAGTAAACGGCGGCCGTAACTATAACGGTCCTAAGGTAGCGAAATTCCTTGTCGGGTAAGTTCCGACCCGCACGAAAGGCGTAACGATCTGGGCACTGTCTCAACGAGAGACTCGGTGAAATTATAGTACCTGTGAAGATGCAGGTTACCCGCGACAGGACGGAAAGACCCCGTGGAGCTTTACTGTAGCCTGATATTGAATTTTGGTACAGCTTGTACAGGATAGGTAGGAGCCTTGGAAGCCGGAGCGCTAGCTTCGGTGGAGGCGTCGGTGGGATACTACCCTGGCTGTATTGAAATTCTAACCCGCACCCCTTATCGGGGTGGGAGACAGTGTCAGGTGGGCAGTTTGACTGGGGCGGTCGCCTCCTAAAGAGTAACGGAGGCGCCCAAAGGTTCCCTCAGAATGGTTGGAAATCATTCGCAGAGTGTAAAGGCACAAGGGAGCTTGACTGCGAGACCTACAAGTCGAGCAGGGACGAAAGTCGGGCTTAGTGATCCGGTGGTTCCGCATGGAAGGGCCATCGCTCAACGGATAAAAGCTACCCCGGGGATAACAGGCTTATCTCCCCCAAGAGTCCACATCGACGGGGAGGTTTGGCACCTCGATGTCGGCTCATCGCATCCTGGGGCTGTAGTCGGTCCCAAGGGTTGGGCTGTTCGCCCATTAAAGCGGTACGCGAGCTGGGTTCAGAACGTCGTGAGACAGTTCGGTCCCTATCCGTCGTGGGCGCAGGAAATTTGAGAGGAGCTGTCCTTAGTACGAGAGGACCGGGATGGACGCACCGCTGGTGTACCAGTTGTCTTGCCAAAGGCATCGCTGGGTAGCTATGTGCGGACGGGATAAGTGCTGAAAGCATCTAAGCATGAAGCCCCCCTCGAGATGAGATTTCCCATAGCGTTAAGCTAGTAAGATCCCTGAAAGATGATCAGGTTGATAGGTCAGAGGTGGAAGCGTGGTGACATGTGGAGCTGACTGATACTAATCGATCGAGGACTTAACCAAAGTAATCATAGTTTAAGACTGACAACTGGTTGATATTCATATTTCTTGACTATCAATTTATCTAGTTTTGAGGGAATAAATTTAATAAAGTATAAAAATCTCTTGAAATTATCTAAAAGACAGTATAATAATATATGTCTTTTGAAGGACAAATAGTCTGGTGACGATGGCGAAGAGGTCACACCCGTTCCCATACCGAACACGGAAGTTAAGCTTTTCAGCGCCGATGGTAGTTGGGGGATCTCCCCCTGTGAGAGTAGGACGTTGCCAGGCTGGTATTATTCCGCAGTAGCTCAGTGGTAGAGCTATCGGCTGTTAACCGATCGGTCGTAGGTTCGAGTCCTACCTGCGGAGCCATTATATGGAGAGCTGTCCGAGTGGCCGAAGGAGCACGATTGGAAATCGTGTAGGCGGGTAACCCTGTCTCAAGGGTTCAAATCCCTTGCTCTCCGCCATTTATTTCTTTATAAGGCCCGTTGGTCAAGCGGTTAAGACACCGCCCTTTCACGGCGGTAACACGGGTTCGAATCCCGTACGGGTCACCATTTTATTTAAAAGAATCAGTGGAGGATTAGCTCAGCTGGGAGAGCATCTGCCTTACAAGCAGAGGGTCGGCGGTTCGATCCCGTCATCCTCCACCATTTTTTTTAGAAGCGAAGCGTAGTGAAAATAAGTTCATACGTTTTGAATTAAAGGTTAAAGAATGGAATCAAATTTTTATTGTCGCGGGGTGGAGCAGTCCGGTAGCTCGTCGGGCTCATAACCCGAAGGTCGCAGGTTCAAATCCTGTCCCCGCAATTTGGTCCGGTAGTTCAGTTGGTTAGAATGCCTGCCTGTCACGCAGGAGGTCGCGGGTTCGAGTCCCGTCCGGACCGCCATTTTTTATTTTAATACGAATATGTAATGGCTCAGTAGCTCAGTCGGTAGAGCAATGGACTGAAAATCCTTGTGTCGGCGGTTCGATTCCGTCCTGAGCCACCATTTTTATTGTGCCGGTGTAGCTCAACTGGTAGAGCAACTGACTTGTAATCAGTAGGTTGGGGGTTCAAGTCCTCTTGCCGGCACCATTGATTTATATATATCTGGAGGGGTAGCGAAGTGGCTAAACGCGGCGGACTGTAAATCCGCTCCTTCGGGTTCGGCAGTTCGAATCCGTCCCCCTCCACCATTTATATAGGGGTATAGTTTAAAGGTAGAACGAAGGTCTCCAAAACCTTTGGTGTGGGTTCGATTCCTACTACCCCTGCCAATATTATATTATGGCGGTTGTGGCGAAGTGGTTAACGCACCGGATTGTGGTTCCGGCATTCGTGGGTTCGATTCCCATCAGTCGCCCCATTATCATATTATGATTTGGATGATATATATTATCAGTGGGCTATAGCCAAGCGGTAAGGCAACGGACTTTGACTCCGTCATGCGTTGGTTCGAATCCTGCTAGCCCAGTCATTTGCGGAAGTAGTTCAGTGGTAGAACACCACCTTGCCAAGGTGGGGGTCGCGGGTTCGAATCCCGTCTTCCGCTCCATAGATAAATGGCGGCATAGCCAAGTGGTAAGGCAGAGGTCTGCAAAACCTTTATCACCGGTTCAAATCCGGTTGCCGCCTCCATATTATTTTTTAGACGTTGCCGGGGTGGCGGAATTGGCAGACGCGCAGGACTTAAAATCGTGTTCCGTCAGGAGTGCCGGTTCGACCCCGGCCACCGGTACCATAAGCGGGTGTAGTTTAATGGTAAAACCTCAGCCTTCCAAGCTGATGTCGTGGGTTCGATTCCCATCACCCGCTCCATCTTACATATTCAGACTTCCAACAGATTTGTTGGAGGTCTTTTTTTGTATCACGGGAGAGAATATCTGGAAACCCTGTCCGACTCCTTATATACTGGACATAACGTATAGATCATTAGGGGGAAAACGTATGAACATCCAATCCATCCAGTTGAGCAGCAACCCGCAATCGACGCTTACAGCTTATTCATTGGATACAAGCAAGCGCATGAAAAACATCTCCACCCGTCCTGCCGTGTTGATTCTTCCGGGGGGAGGGTATTACTATACATCGGACCGGGAGGCAGAACCAGTAGCCTTGGCATACTTGTCTGAAGGCTATCACGCATTCATTCTTCGTTATTCAGTAGGGGAAGATAAGGGGTTCGAAGATTCATTCAGGGATGCTGAAGAAGCATTGGCTTATGTCAGGAATCATGCCTCTGAGTTCGGAGTGGATTCTGAGAGGATCGTAGTAGTAGGCTTTTCCGCCGGGGGGCATCTGGCTGCTTCGCTGGGGACCATGGGTACCTACAGACCGAGAGCCCTGATCCTTGGGTATCCTTGTATCCTTTCAACCCTTGAAGATGTGCTGGCATTCCCGGTGCCGTCACTCGAAGAGAAAGTAGATGGGAACACACCTCCAAGCTTTTTGTTTTCGACTTTTGAAGACCGGATCGTACCGGTCGAGCATACGGTGGAATTTATGAGGGCCCTCACCCGTGCTGGCGTTCCCTTTGAATCTCATATTTTTCAGCATGGTGTCCATGGACTTTCCCTCGGAAAGCCTTTGTCATCGGCTGGGCAGCGTTCAATGGTAGACGATGATTTTTCGCAATGGTTCCAGCTCAGCATCTCCTGGCTTCACCGATTGATGGGAGACTTCCCGTTGGACCGGGATTGATAGATGTGACCGACTCCCGGTTTACTCAGGCGGGGGTCTTTTTTTATTTTCAAAGAGGTCAATATCGTGCCCCATCCATGTCAACTCAGTTGACTATAAAAAGTAAGCGTTTACATTATAATGAAAAAAAGCGTTACCGAAGGGGGAGAAGAGATGGAACCAAAGATAGAGACTGGACCGGTCGGGCCTGAGGCACAATTGAAGCCCGTTCCGAAAAAAGGACTCAAATGGAAAAGTGTATTGACCTATAGTGCATTTGTAGGTCCGGCACTAGTATTCTTTCTTGTAATACAGATCGTTCCGTTCCTGATGGGACTGTATTATTCATTTACATCATGGAACGGGGTCAGTTCAGCTGTAGAATGGGTTGGATTCGATAATTATATCCGGATATTCACGGATGATCAGGTGTTCTTCCAGTCCTTTATGTTCACAACGAAGTTCATGTTTGCAGCCGTTGTGATCAGCAATGTGATCGGGTTCGGGTTCGCCCTGCTTCTGAATGCAGCCTTAAAGACGAGGAATATCCTGAGAACCGTATTCTTCTTGCCGAATGTCATCGGCGGGCTGCTGCTTGGGTTCATCTGGCAGTTCATCTTTGTAAAAGGGTTTGCGTCGTTAGGAAACGCAACCGACTTGTCCCTGTTCAAGATGCCCTGGCTGGGGGATGAGAAGACGGCTTTCTGGGGCATCGTCATCGTATTTGCATGGCAGATCAGCGGTTATATGATGGTCATCTATGTGGCGGCCCTGCAAGGAGTCGATACGTCCCTGTTGGAAGCAGCGAAGATTGATGGGGCGTCGAACTGGACGCTGTTGACGCGGATCATTGTTCCACTGATTCTGCCGGCTTTCACGATCTGCTTCTTCCTGACGATCTCCATGGCCTTCAAGATCTTTGATCTGAATATATCCCTGACAGGCGGGGGACCATTCAACTCCACCCAGTCTGTAGCCATCAATATTTATCAAGAAGCATTCCAGAATAACCGGTACGGTCTCGGTACAGCAAAATCGATCCTGTTCTTTGTCATCGTCGCCGTCTTCACCACCGTCCAAGTGATGATCACGAAGAGGAAGGAGGTTCAGGCATGATGAACAACCGCTATACCAAAAGGACGTTCCTGCTCGAAATCGTCGCAATCGCACTGGCCATCGTCTTTATGATCCCCTTTTACTTTGTATTGGTGAATTCGGTGAAGCCATTCGCCGCCATCTTGATCGATGCAGCGGCCTGGCCGGAAGAGTTCATGTTTTCAAACTATGCAAGGGTGTGGGAGATCATCCAGTTCCCCCGTGCTTTCATGAACTCCTTCATCATCACAACGATCAGTAACATCGGTCTGGTTCTGATCTCCTCCATGGCCGCATGGAAAATGGTCAGGACTCCAGGTAAGTTCAGTAAGATCCTATTCATCTTATTTGTATCAGCCATGGTGATTCCTTTCCAGACAGTCATGATTCCTCTGATGAAAGTGGGAGGGACACTGGGACTGACCAATAGCATCCCGGGATTGATCCTCATGTATTTCGGGTTCGGTGTACCGCTGTCTCTCTTCTTGTACCATGGCTTTGTCAAGACGGTGCCGGTTGAGATCGAGGAGTCGGCCATGATGGACGGATGCAGCTCCTTCGGCGTCTTCTGGAGGATTGTCTTTCCTCTATTGAAGCCCATCACCGTAACAGTCGTTATTCTGAATACGCTCTGGATATGGAATGATTATCTTCTGCCACTTCTGGTCCTGCAGGATGCAGAGCTCCGGACGATCCCGCTTGCTGCGAGCTCATTCTTTGCCCAGTATACGAAGCAATGGGACATGGGACTTGCCGCACTGGTTCTCGGAATCACACCGGTCATCATTTTCTTCCTGTTCCTTCAGAAGCATATCATTAAGGGGATTGCGTCAGGATCAATCAAGTAGATATAAAGTTTCTGTGTATTTCATACAGAAAATTATATAAAATTTATAAGAAGAATGGGGAGGTCGAATCTAGTGAAACGTATTCTACTGTTAAGCATGTCGCTGATCCTGGTGTTCGGAATCATTGCAGGCTGTTCATCCAAAGGCTCTTCAGGTTCAGATGGGAAGAGTGACGGGGATGTCGTGACCCTGAATTTCTTCCAGTTCAAGGTTGAAATCGCCGATCAACTACAGGAAATGATCAAGGAATTTGAAGCAGAGCATCCGAATATTAAAATCAAGCTTGAGACGGTAGGGGGAGGAGCGGACTACGGTGCAGCATTGAAAGCCAAATTCGCTTCTGGAGAGGAACCGGATATTTTCAATAACGGTGGATTCAAGGAGTTGGATCTTTGGAAGGAAAAACTTGCTGACCTTTCCGGTGAACCTTGGGTCGATCATGTACTTCCAATCGGTAAAGTCCCGATGACAGATGAGGATGGCAAGCTTTATGGGATGCCGGTCAATCTCGAAGGATACGGGTTCGTTTATAACAAAGACCTTTTCGAAAAAGCAGGCATTAAGGAAGCACCAAAAACAATCGACGAACTGAATGACGCAGCAAAGAAACTGCAAGCGAAGGATATCACGCCGTTTTCAGCCGGTTATGGTGAATGGTGGGTCATCGGGCAGCATCTGCTGAATATCCCGTTTGCCCAGCAGGACGATCCCGACGCGTTCATCAAAGGATTGTATGATGGAACAGAAACTTTCAAAGGTAATGACAAGTTCAAAGAGTTCAAGAGTGTACTGGATGCAGAAATCAAGAATGCAAATGATAATCCACTGACGACTGATTATAACACCCAGGTGACGCTCTTTGCCTCAGGGGAAACCGCAATGCTTCAACAGGGGAACTGGACAGAAAATATGATCACTGAAGTCAACCCTGAGATCAACATGGGCTTCCTCCCGATTCCACTGAGCAATGATGAGAGTGCCGATCGCCTCCCTGTAGGAGTTCCGAACAACTGGGTACTCAATAAAAACTCCAAGCATCTGGATGAAGCGAAGATGTTCCTTGAGTGGATGGTGTCATCCGAAACAGGAAAACGTTATATCACAGAAGAATTCGCCTTCATTCCGGCTTTCGATAACATCGAACCGAATGGATTGGGGGACCTGGGAGAATCCATCCTGACGTACTCGAAGGATGAGAAGACGATCCCGTGGACATGGTTCCAATGGCCGGATGGAGCGAATAAGGAATTCGCCGCTACTATTCAGGAATACGCTGCAGGGAAGATCGACTACGATACGGTCCTGGATCGATTCCAGAAAACATGGGATAACCTGAAGTAAGAGAGGGATGGAAAGCACAGGTCATGGGTGCTTTCCATTTTTTATCCGTTCTATCAGTATTTTAAACTATTTCTTTAGAAAACCCTTTCAAATAGGAGGAGGGAAGATTTATACTATTTTATAAGCAAGTTTCGGGGGGCCTGGACCGATGTTGAAGGGAAGCATCCGCAATAAGCTCATTTTCTTATTGATGATCACGACGATCCTGCCCTTTGGCTCTTCGATCATTGTCACCTATCTCTATACAAAGGATTCCATGGAGGACCAGGTGGTGAAGGAAAGCAGTAACTTGCTTTACCAGGGGAAGGTGAACCTAGAAGGCTATATAGGGGAATTGAATGATTTGTCCCTCTCCCTCTATAATAATCCCGATTTTATCAATTATATGAAGTCTCCCGATAAAGACCATGGTTATCTGACCATCGGGATGGTGAAGAATGTGATGCAGACCATTCTTTACACAGGTGATACGATCAATGGTGTGAAGGTTTCATTTCTAGAGGAAGACCGCTTCATCTCGGCGACAAGACGGACCAATGTCGTCTTCTCCAGGGGGATATCGGAGGAAGATGAGGCCTCCTATAACAAGGCAGCTCAAAGTCCATTCAATATGTATATTGAGCCTGCTTACAGTCAGCAAGAGGAAAAAATCAAGCGTTCAAAGGAGATCGTGACGATCCACCGGGCTTTCCGGAACGTGCCGGATAATGACGTCCTTGCTTACATATCCCTCGATGTCGCTCCGGATAAAATCATTGATCTCAGCCGTAATATGTACAATAGTGAATCTGAAGAGTTTTATGTTCTATCGCCGCATGGGGATATGATCTACAGCTCCGATGCCGAGATATCGGATAAGCAGCAATGGATTCAAGAGGTCATCGGCGAAGAAAAAGAAGCGGGCACCATCGAGTGGAAGAGGGATGACTTCAATGGGGTGATCATGTACGATCGTCTGTCCCCGTCTGCAGGTGGGTGGTTCCTCGTCAAACGGGTCGCTTATGCAGACTTATATGAAAGCGCTTTTAATGTAGCGAAGATCAATATCTTATTTGGGGTCATCGGACTTGGGCTGGTGGTGCTTGCCACCTTGTTTGTTTCATTCAAGATCACTTCTCCCATCCGGGGGCTCCTGCAATCCATCCGCCAGGTCGAAAGCGGGAACATGCAAGTGAAGGCCGAGGTATACAGCGAGGATGAAATCGGGGTCCTAAGCAGAAGGTTCCATCAAATGGTGGACCGGATCAATCATCTCATCAACCGGGAGTATAAGCTTGAGCTTGAAAACCGTACCAGTCAATTGAAGATGCTTCAATCCCAGATCAATCCTCATTTTTTGTATAATGCACTCCAATCAATCGGTACACTTGGCTTGAAGAATCATGTCCCACACATTTATTCCCTTGTGACACATCTCTCGAAGATCATGAGGTACGGGATGGATATGCAGGAAGACGTCGTTCCCCTCCATAAGGAAATCACCTATGCGACCGCCTATCTTTTGCTGCAGAAAGAACGCTTCGGAGATCAGCTCAGATACGACATCCATGTACATGAAGACGTCAGGGAAGTTGCCGTACCCAAGATGATCCTGCAGCCCATCATCGAGAACTACTTCAAGCATGGTTTCGATGTGAGAAATGGCGCAGGTGTCATCACCCTGGACTGCCGGCGTGAAGAAGGTCAGTTAATCATTGTGGTGAAAGATAATGGAGGAGGCATGCCGGATCAGAGGCTTAAAGAGATCGAGAAGCAGTTATACAACCCATCCAAAAAGACAGAAGGGCATATTGGATTGAAAAACGTCTGTGTCCGATTGGATCTGTACTATAGCGGGAAGGCCTCTCTCCTGCTACAGAACCTGGATGAGGGCGGACTCATGGTTAGAATCGAAGTACCACTCCAATGGGAGGATGATGCCGATGAAAGCCATTATCGTGGATGATGAGAAGCACGTGCGGGAGGGGTTGATCCTTCTTGCTGACTGGGCAATTCATGGAATCGATACTGTCATGGAAGCAGAGGATGGGGAGGAAGCCGTCGAACTCATCCAAAAGCACCGGCCAGAAATCATCTTTACTGATATGCGCATGCCTAAGAGGGATGGAATCAGCCTGTTGAAATGGATCCATACGGCTGGTATCCGAAGTAAAACCATCGTCGTAAGCGGCCATGATGACTTTGAATTGATGAGGAATGCCATTCATTATAAGAGCTTTGACTATCTGTTGAAGCCCATAGAGCCCGATATACTGAATGAAACCCTTGGAAGAGCCGTGAAGGAATGGAGAGATCATCGTCGTTCGGAAGCGGAGGAGAAGCAGGCCATGAACGAAGTGAAACCACGCTACTGGGATCACCTGCTTTCGACCCTTTGCCGTCAATCCTTCGTCCCCCCTTCAGCGGAGAAGGAATTTCTCAAGGAGCATGGCCGATCGCTGGTGGACGGTGAAAAGCGGATTGCGCTCTTTTCTGTGAAACCTATGATCCGACACGTTTTCCAAGGCGATCTCGAACTGACGATTTTTACAGTGATGAATATTTGCAATGAGTGGCTCAGGAGCAAGGGTATCGGTGTCTGCTTCCGCCACACACATTCAGATGATGAAGTCGCCATCCTCCTCTGGGATATACATGATGCAGAGAGCATGCTCCGTCAATTGACCGAGCGAATCTATCAATATAGCAGCGTGCATATCACCATGGCCATCGGGACGAATTCCACCTATATGCATGAAGCGTACCAAGAGGCACTGGCCATTCATCTTGGAAGGGATTTGACCTGGAAGGCACCCGTTGTATCCAGGATTGAAAGGAACTCAGAGCTTCCTCATCTTTTTGATTATGCAGCCGAGTTGAAGCTTCTGATCCAGGCAGGGGACAAAGATAAGCTCTCATCCAAGCTACTGATGATCATGGATTCCTTATATAGGAAACAAGGCCTCACTCTTGCCCGGCTGAAGGAGTGGGATGATCAGTTCAATCTCCTTCGCTCCAATTGGCTCAAGGAGTACGGAATATCCTCTGAAAGGGAACCGGAAGAATCGGACTATTGGGGAAGAGATGGATCCTTTTTGATAGAGCGGTTCAAAGAGGGGAAAAGAAAAGACTTTCTTGAACTCATCGACTGTCTGTCGAACATCAGGTATCAGAAGGAAAAGAACCCCATGCAGGAAGTGGAGCAATTCTTGAAAAAGCATTATGTGGAAGAAGTAAGCCTTCAGGAAATCGCCGACCGATTCTATCTGAGCAGGGAGTACATCTCCCGCAGATTCAAACAGGAATACGGAGTGACCATTACGGATTATCTGACATCGGTCAGGGTGGAGAAGGCAAAGCAGCTCTTATCCAATCCTTACGTGAAAATCTATCAGGTGGCTCACGAGGTAGGATTCCAGAATGAGAAATATTTCAGCAAGGTATTCAAGAAGCATACAGGAGCAACACCGGCACAATTTAGGCAATCGCTTGCACAACGACAAATGGAGGGAATCGAATAATGAATGTTACAGTTTGGAACGAAAACCGTCATGAACAACAGAATCCAGTGGTAAGGGAGATCTACCCTAAAGGAATACACGGAGCAATCGCTACTTTCCTGGAAGAGGCATTCAATGTGAGGACAGCTACATTGGATGAACCCGAGCATGGCCTGACGCAGGAGGTCCTTGATGGAACAGATGTATTGATCTGGTGGGGGCATCTTGCCCACGGGGAAGTGAGTGACGAAGTAGTAGAAAGAGTGAAGCAACGGGTACTGGATGGAATGGGTCTGATTGTTCTTCACTCCGGTCACTTCTCGAAAATCTTTAAAACTCTCATGGGCACTTCCTGTGATTTGAAATGGCGTGAAGCGGATGAGAAGGAACGAATCTGGATCGTGGATCCATCCCATCCGATTGCAGATGGGATCGGGGAAAGCATTGAGCTTGAGAAAGAAGAGATGTACGGTGAGCACTTTGATATCCCGGCACCGGATCAGCTCGTGATGGTGAGCTGGTTTGAAGGAGGAGAAATCTTCAGGAGCGGGTGCACGTATCAGCGTGGGAACGGGAAAATCTTCTATTTCCGTCCAGGGCATGAAACGTATCCGACCTATCACCATAAAGACGTGCAGAAGGTAATTGCCAATGCGGTGAAGTGGGCTGCCCCCGTGAACCGGAACCGACCTGTCTACGGAAATGCCCAGCCGCTTGAAACGATTAAAGCGAAGGAGGAAGCAAAATGAAACGATTGAAGATTGGTGTAATCGGATGCGGCAGCATCGCGAAACACCGGCATATCCCTGAGTACATGGCGAGTGAACACGCAGAAATTGTGGCGGTTTGCGATGTCGTAAAAGACCGTGCTGAAGAGATGGCAGACCAGATTGGTGCAAAAGCGTATACGGATTACAAAGATTTGTTGAAAGATGAGTCGATTGAAGCGGTGAGCGTCTGTACGCCGAATGCCCTTCATGCTCCGATTTCCATCGCTGCCTTGAAGGCAGGAAAGCATGTCCTTTGCGAAAAGCCGATGGCCACTTCCACTGAAGAAGCGCAAGCCATGATCGATGCAGCCAATGAAGCCGGTCGAAAACTGATGATCGGACACAATCAGCGGTTTGTCCCATCACACCAAAAAGCAAAAGAGATCATCTCCAAAGGAGAAGCAGGAAAGATTTATAGTTTCCGCACCGCATTCGGTCACGGTGGTCCTGAAGGCTGGAGCGTGGATGGAAAGGATAGCTGGTTCTTCAAAAAAGAAGAAGCGTTCATCGGTGCCATGGGTGACCTTGGCGTCCATAAAACGGATCTCATGCGATATATCCTTGGTGAAGAATTCGTGGAAGTCGGCGCATTTGTTGAAACGTCTTCCAAAGAAAATGCCGATGTGGATGATACGGCCGTATGCGTGTTGAAAACGGAGAGCGGGACCATCGGGACCCTCGCTGCAAGCTGGTCCTATCAGAAGGAAGATAATTCGACCGTCATCTACGGTGAAAAAGCCGTTCTAAGACTTGAAGAAGATCCTGTCAATTCTCTTGTTGTTCACTTTTCAACGGGTGAAGTCGTCAAGTATGAACTGGGCGGGATCCAGACGAACGACGATGGTGGCCAGTCGGCATCGGGAGTCATCGATCGATTCGTGACGTCAGTTGTAGAGGATGTTCCGGCAGCTGTCCCTGGTGAAGAAGCCATGAAATCTCTTCAGGTGGTTCTGGGAGCCCTTGAATCAAGTAAAACGAAGCAGATCATTAGATTGTAAGATAAGGAGTTTCAGCCATGACAAAGCTCAAAATGGGAATCATCGGCGCCGGGGGGATTGCCCAGGGCCGCCATATTCCCGCTTATAAAAAACTATCGGATATCGTTACCGTTACAGCGGTGAGCGATCTGAATCCGGCAACCGCCTCGGGAGTCGCAAAGGAGCACGGCATCCCCCATGTCTTCAGTGATTATCATGACATGTTCGACGTTGTGGATGCCGTCACCATCTGCACGCCCAATAAGTTTCACGCAGAGATCAGTATAGCCGCACTGAACGCGGGGGTCCACGTTTTCTGTGAAAAGCCCATGGCGATGACGACAGCAGAATGCGAAGCCATGATCGATGCGTCCAGAAAATCAGGGAAACTCCTTGGAATCGCTTATCACTACCGGTTCATGAAGGGTTCCATCGCGGCGAAAAGGGTTATCACAGAGAATGAAATCGGTGAGCCGATCGTAGCAAGGGCGCGTGCAATCAGACGTCGTAAAGTACCGGGCTGGGGCGTATTCACCAACCGGGAGCTTCAAGGAGGCGGAAGCCTCATCGACTACGGATGCCATTTCCTCGACCTTTCCTTGTGGCTTCTTGGCAATCCGATCCCGGTTGAAGTGACTGGTACTGCTTACAACAAGCTCTCTCGCATGCCTGGACAGGTCAATCAGTGGGGGGACTTCGATCGGGAAAACTTCGAGGTGGATGATCATGTGACAGCCTACATCAAATTTGATAATGGTGCATCCATGTTATTCGAAACATCCTGGTCGGCCAACGTCAAGTCGGATGAAGAGAGCATGAGCATCTCAGGAGAAATCGGGGGGATCGACCTTTTCCCATTCCAGATGAACCAGATGAAGCACGGCATGCTCCTGAATAGTGAGGCCGATTGGATACCCGGTGAAGATGATGCGGGCATTCCCCAGGCAATGAATTTCATCAAGAGCTGTTTAGGCGGTGAAGAGCTTATTGTGAAACCGGAAGAAGCACTGCAGGTTTCAGCCATAATTGAAGCCATCTACAAAAGCAGCGAAACGGGGAAAAGCATCACATTAAGATAGGAGGAAACATAGATGAAGCTCGGAGTATTTACTGTATTATTCTCTGAAAAGAGTTTTGAAGAGATGTTGGATTATGTGAAGGAAGCGGGGCTCCATTCCGTGGAGATCGGGACGGGCGGTTATCCAGGCAACGCCCACTGTGACCTCGACGCTCTACTCGAGAGTGAAGAGAAACGCAAGGAGTATACGGAGCAGGTGACGTCAAGAGGACTGGAGATCAGTGCTTTCAGCTGCCACGGAAATCCATTGACGCCTGACAAATCATTTGCAGAAGAATCCCATCGCGCCCTTGAGAAGACCATCCGTCTTGCCGGTCTGATGAACGTGCCCGTCGTGAACTGCTTCTCCGGTACGGCAGGTGACCATGAAGGAGCGAAGCATCCCAACTGGCCCGTCACTCCGTGGCCAAATGAGTACGGCGATATATTGACATGGCAGTGGGAAGAAAAATTGATCCCGTACTGGAAGGAGATGGGGAAGCTCGCTGAAGAAAATGGCGTGAAGATCGGCCTTGAGCTTCACGGAGGATTCCTTGTGCACACCCCTTATACCCTCCTGAAACTAAGGGAAGAAACGAGTAATGCCATCGGTGCCAATCTCGATCCAAGTCATCTGTGGTGGCAGGGGATCGACCCGGTTGCCGCCATCAAGATCCTAGGGCAGGCAGATGCGATCCACCATTTCCATGCAAAAGATACGTACATCGATCAGGATAACGTCAACATGTACGGTCTGACAGATATGCAGCCATACGGAAACGTAAGGAGCAGGGCATGGACGTTCCGTTCAGTCGGATGCGGTCATGGCCTGCAGGAGTGGTCCGACATGATGAGTGCCCTGCGTACGTACGGGTATGACTACGTCGTAAGCATCGAACATGAAGACCCGATCATGTCCATCGAAGAAGGGTTCCTCCGGGCAGTGAAGAATTTGAAGTCGGTCCTGATCGAGGAGACACCGTCTGATATGTGGTGGGTGTAAGCCCGCTGTAGGTGACATCACCCCTTGCATGAAGATTGACAGCTTAAAAATGTGTGAATAAGAAATAAAACTCCTTTGTGGAACCACTCTACAAAGGAGTTTTTTATTGAAGACTATCAAAGCTTTTGGAAAGAGTCAGATTATAGGGGTAGCGTATTGTACATAGTAGAGAGGAAGAGGTAGCGGTTGGAATCCCAGCAACGTAAGTGAATTCACATTTGAATAGTACATGACTGGCTTTCTAACATTGTTCAAATTCCTATAGGCTTTTGCATCATCAAAGAGTGTATTGAAGCGGAAGGGACTTGACTCCTACGGGAAAGGAGGGATGATCGAGACCCCGCAAGAATGAGGAGGCTCGACTTTCTCCCCGTGGAAAGCAAGTCCCTGGAGCGAAAAGGAACGGTCTATGTTCCTCCCACTACCCTATAAAAAAGGACAAAACCAAAAGGCAAAAATCGCCTATCATGGTTTTGTCCAATGGAGCCGCAGGGGATCCATTACTATCAATAATCCGTCGTGACGACCGTATGTGTGGCTTCACCGCCGTGGATGCCGATGAACATTTCCTCGAGGGAAGAAGTAAGCTGATCGCATTCGTCCGATGAGAGGGAAGGTCTCATGTAGATGATCTGAACAGCCTCCGTCGTCTTCTCATCCACAGGCGCACGTGCCGAATCCACAAACGGACTGCCGAATGGACCGGATCCATCGCAGGCAATGATCAGACCTTCAAGTGAATTATCCCTTCCGTTTAGCCCTTTGTACGTTTCCCCGGGGCCCCCTACGCGCAGGGTGAGGGAGTTGCCATCCACCTTGTTCCAGTCGTACACTCCGACGGGCACTTGATAGCGGAGGGAAAAGAAATTATTGAGGTCGATGGCCGAGTTGATCGTGCCGAGATAATTCTGTTTTCCGATTCTCCTGTAGAGCGCTTCAGCTGAATGGCGGTAGCGGTTCGGATCTTTTCCGGTCTTCTTAAATACATCGCGCCATTCACTGATTCCCGGGAAGTCCGTCACGCTTTGGTCCTGAAGGTCAAAGTAGATGGACTCTTGAAAAAGCTGAAGACGCCCTTTGAGCATCTGTGGGGATTCCCCGACCTCGATGTCCCTATAATGAATGATCCCTGCCTTGAAGTCGGGGACCTTTTCTTTCAATGTTGAATCAATGATGATTTCCACTTCATTTCCCTCCACATTTCGTTTGAAATAGTTTATCATAGTACAATGCATTCATGCGAACGAGAGAAAGGAGGCGGATGAACATGGACATGGAACAGTTGAAGTCGGATATTATTTCCTATAGTAAAACGATCGGAATCGATAAGATCGGTTTCACTACGGCGGATACATTCACAGAAATGAAGAATCGCCTCATCCGCCAGGAAATGGCGGGATACCAATCGGGTTTTGAAGAACCTGACATAGATAAGCGTGTTGATCCATCCCTTACATTTGACCAACCACGTTCCATCATTGCCATCGCCCTTGCCTATCCTTCGAGGATGAAGGATGCCCCAAGGAGCAAGCGGGGAGAACGGAGGGGGATTTTCTGCAGGGCTTCCTGGGGAACAGACTACCATCATATCCTAAGGGATCGGTTAAAGAAGCTGGAAGAATACATTGTGTCCCGTATCCCTGAGGCGCGGTTCAGGTCCATGGTGGACACAGGAGAACTCGTGGACCGCGCTGTGTCAGAACGGGCGGGTATCGGGTGGAGCGGAAAGAACTGCTCGATCATTACACCTGAATTCGGTTCATACGTCTACCTTGGGGAAATGATCACCAATCTTCCGTTTTCACCAGACAAGCCCATTGAAGACGGCTGCGGCACATGCAATAAATGTGTGGATGTGTGTCCGACTGGCGCCCTGATAGAAGGCGGGAGGCTCGATGCTCAGAAGTGCATTGCATTCCTGACGCAGACAAAGGGATTCCTTCAGGATGAGTACCGGGTCAAGCTGGGGAATCGGATCTACGGATGCGATACATGCCAGACGGTGTGTCCGGAGAATAAGGGGAAAGACTTTCACCTCCATGAGGAAATGGAACCGGATCCTGAAGTGGCGAAACCGCTCTTGAAGCCTCTTCTGACAATTTCAAACCGTGATTTCAAAGAAACATACGGCCATATCTCCGGTTCTTGGAGGGGGAAGAAGCCCATTCAGAGAAACGCCATTATTGCACTTGCACATTACAAAGATGAAACCGCGATCCCTGATCTGATCAGGGTTTTGAAGAATGATGTCCGTCCTGTCATGAGGGGAACCTCAGCCTGGGCCCTCGGGAAAATCGGTGGACAGGAAGCGGAAGAAGCGTTGAAACATCAGATCGAGAAGGAAGCGGACCCCGAAGTACTGGCAGAAATTCAAAAGGGTCTCCATTTGATGACAGAATAGAAGCCGCCCTAAAGGGAGCGGCTTCTTTTTGTTTCCTTCACCGCATACCCATTAGGGAGGAGGGGAGCGTATGATCAGAAGGGTATTAATGGAAAACGTCGGGGTCGTGATCAATGATTTCACCTCAAGCAGCAACTCGGAGTTCGAGAAGGTGAACCGCAAGAAGGAGTCCTTCCGGAAGCGTGATGCAACGCTGCTCAAGGTGGGGGCAACTGGCAAGATCCATACCATCGACAAACAAAGGGACGATACAGAAAAGGTCACTTATTCTGTTCACTATACGTATTTCATCAAGCATGGAGACCACTACTATCTTGAAGAGGAAGTGGAAAACCGGAAGGCCATTTATTATGGCGGAGTGATCTATGAAGACGAGGAAGAGCCGATTCCAATCATGGAACTTGGCGTGGATGAGGAGGAATCGGAAAAAGGGGAAAGGCTTGAATATCGCTATGACCGCCATGCTGCGGTTCAATACGCGGAAAAATGGTGGAACAGTTATAACCCGGCCTTTAAAAAATTCGAGAACGACTGTACGAATTTCATTTCACAATGCCTTCATGCAGGGGATGCTCCCATGAGGGGATACCCGACCAAGGGGAAAGGGTGGTGGATGAGAAATCAGAGCTGGAGCTATAGCTGGACCGTCGCCCATTCCCTCCGGCAGTATATCCCGAATTCATCAGTGGGACTCCGGGGCAAGCTGGTGGAATCACCTGAAAAGCTGAAGCTGGGTGATGTAATTTGCTATGATTTTGAAGGGGACGGCCGGTTCGACCATACGACCATTGTGACGGGGAGGGATGCAGACGGGATGCCGCTTGTGAATGCCCACACGTATAATTGCCGCATGAGGTACTGGAACTACGAGGATTCAACCGCTTACACCCCCAACATCAAATACAAATTCCTGACGATCATGGACGATCGCTGACAACCTTTTTATAAAAGTGGTATAATGTCACGTATAGTTTTAAGAATGAGGTGACAACACTTGGGAGTACATGTTGTTTTATATCAACCGGAAATCCCCGCCAACACGGGAAATATCGCACGTACGTGTGCAGCCACTGATACGACGCTCCACCTGATCCGTCCACTCGGTTTCTCCACGGACGATAAGATGCTGAAGCGGGCAGGGCTGGATTATTGGGAATTCGTTGAAATCATCTATTATGATTCCTTGGAGGAATTCTTCGAAAAGAATGCTGAAGGAGAGTTCTTTTACCTGACGAAATACGGTAAGATCCCTCATACCACGTTTGACTACAGTGACGTGGAGAAAGATCATTATTTCATCTTTGGAAAAGAGACGACCGGTCTTCCTGATGAGGTAATCGAACAGAATATGGACCGGGCGCTGCGGATCCCCATGAATGGAAATGTGCGTTCATTGAACCTGTCCAATACTGCGGCGATTCTTGTATATGAGGCCCTTCGTCAAAAAGGGTACCCTGGACTCGACTGAGCGGCTCTAAAAAAGGAGTGAAAATCAAATGATTTTCATTCCTTTTTTCGTTTGGTTTATACTAAGAGTCAAGGAGATGATACCAATGAATGAAACAATAGAAACGATACTGCAGCACCGTTCCATCCGTCAGTTTACGGATCAAACCCTTACGGATGAAGAAATCCGTACGATTGTGAGCTCTGCTCAGGCTGCAAGTACGTCAAGCTACATACAGGCGTATACGATCATCGGGGTGAAAGATCCAGTGAAGAAGAAGAAACTGGCCGAGCTTGCGGGGAATCAATCATATGTAGAGCATAACGGTCACTTCTTCGTGTTCTGTGCCGACCTCCATCGTCATGAAAAGATCGGTGAGTGGGAAGGAGCCGATGTGGTTCCGACACTCGAAAGCACCGAAAAATTCATGGTGGCCCTCATTGATGCGGCACTGGCTGCGCAAAACGCATCGCTTGCCGCAGAATCAATGGGACTTGGAATCTGCTATATCGGC
Source organism: uncultured Bacillaceae bacterium (assembly GCA_963762295.1). GTDB lineage: Bacteria > Bacillota > Bacilli > Bacillales > Bacillaceae_B > Rossellomorea. Next base: position 364,419 of record CAVXKK010000005.1, on the reverse strand, counting down.
GGGATCCGAAACGATCTTGAACGTGTAAGTGAAGTATTGAATCTTCCCGACCGGGTGGTTCCGCTGTTCGGTCTTGCAGTGGGACATCCTGCACATGAATCCGACGTGAAACCAAGGCTTCCGTTTGATGCCATCTATCATGAAGATGGATATGAACAGGATGAAGCGAAGATGAAGGGAACATTGAAAGAGTACGATGATACCATTTCTTCCTATTATCACGCACGTACTGCCGGGAAACGATCCGACCGCTGGAGTGGCCAGATGGCCAATATGCTTTCGAACAGACCCCGCATGTATATGAAGGAGTTTGTGGAGAAAAAAGGATTCAATAAGCGCTGAAACAAAAAAACTGACCGATGGGGTCAGTTTTTTTGTTTAGTTGGAGCCGGGCTTGTCATTATAGCCTGCAGTGAAAATCGCAGTCAAGAAAGCCAGGGATACTCCGAGAATCAATAGAAAATTCATTTCCAGACCTCCCAAGATGAACTTGTCTTACAGTCTGGTTTTAGTATAGCCTATTTTACAAATGTTGTGAACTTCTTTTTGAAAACGTGTTCAGTCCCTTTCCTTTATTCCCCTTTATAAATCCCATCTTCTTAACATGTTCACAGGAGGATGAGCATAGAGTATATTAATCGTCTCTCAACAAGTGACAAGGGGAGGTCCTTATGGATATCTTAAAAAGAATTGAACATTTTCGAGAAGAAGAAGAAAAGCTGAAATGGGAAGGGACGTTTGCACAGTACCTGGATCTACTGAAAGAAAAACAGTGGGTCGGTCAGTCAGCACATTCACGGGTTTTCAATATGATCAAAGACGCAGGCGTGGAGGATATAGAAGGCAAGCGGAAGTATAATTTCTTCAGTGATCAATTATTTGGTCTAGAGGAAGCACTCGAACGCCTGGTAGAAGAATATTTTCATCCGGCGGCGAAGCGGCTGGATGTCCGTAAGCGGATCCTTCTTCTGATGGGTCCTGTCAGTGGAGGGAAGTCGACCCTGGTGGCGATGTTGAAACGGGGTCTGGAACAATACTCAAGATCCGAACGAGGAGCGGTCTTCTCCATCAAAGGTTGTCCGATGCATGAAGATCCGCTCCATCTCATTCCTCAGCATCTACGGGAGGAATTCTTCGAAGAATATGGCATTCGGATCGAGGGGAATCTATCCCCACTTAATACCATGAGGCTCGAGAAGGAGTACCACGGGCGCATCGAGGATGTGCAGGTGGAAAGGGTCTTCTTCTCTGAAGATAAACGTGTCGGCATCGGGACATTCAGTCCGTCTGATCCTAAATCCCAGGATATTGCCGATTTGACGGGCAGCATCGATTTCTCGACCATTGCGGAGTATGGATCCGAATCTGATCCGAGAGCGTACCGCTTTGACGGGGAGCTAAACAAAGCAAACCGCGGACTGATGGAGTTCCAGGAGATGCTGAAATGTGATGAAAAATTCCTATGGCATCTTTTGTCCCTGACACAGGAAGGGAATTTCAAAGCCGGACGATTTGCGTTGATTTCTGCAGATGAACTGATTGTGGCACATACGAATGAAACGGAGTACCGTTCCTTCATTGCGAACAAGAAGAACGAAGCCCTTCACTCAAGGATCATCGTCATGCCGGTTCCATATAACCTCAAAGTCACACAGGAAGAAAAAATATACGAGAAAATGATCAATGAGAGCGATGTGAACAACGTCCACGTGGCCCCTCACACCCTCAGGGTGGCAGCCATGTTCACCATTCTGACGCGCTTGAAAGAACCGAAGCGCGGCGATATCGACCTCATCAAAAAAATGCGCCTTTACGACGGCGAGAGTGTAGAAGGATTCAATTCGGCCGACGTGGACGAAATGAAGAAGGAGTACCAGGACGAAGGCATGAGCGGCATTGATCCGCGGTACGTGATCAACAGGATCTCTTCTACCATCATCCGGAAAGAAGTGCCGACCATCAATGCATTGGATGTCCTCCGTGCGCTCAAAGAAGGACTGGATCAGCATCCGTCCATCACGGCCGAGCTCCGGGAAAAATACCTGAACTTCATTTCACTTGCCAGAAAAGAATACGATGACATTGCGAAGAAAGAAGTACAGAAAGCCTTTGTGTACTCGTATGAAGAATCAGCCAAGACCCTCATGGATAACTATCTTGATAATGTCGAAGCGTACTGCAACAAAGCGAAGCTCCATGATCCGCTCACCGGAGAAGAAATCAATCCGGATGAAAAACTCATGCGCTCCATCGAAGAGCAGATCGGGATCTCTGAGAATGCGAAAAAAGCATTCAGGGAAGAAATCCTTATCAGAATTTCCGCCTATGCCCGTAAAGGGAAGCGATTCGACTACAACTCCCATGATCGCCTGCGGGAAGCCATCCAGAAGAAACTTTTTGCCGACCTGAAAGACGTGGTGAAGATCACGACATCTTCCAAGACGCCGGATGAGCAGCAGTTGAAAAAGGTCAATGAAGTCGTGGCGAGACTCATTGATGAACACGGATATAATTCGACCAGTGCCAATGAGCTCCTTCGCTATGTAGGAAGTCTCCTGAATCGTTAAAAGAAATGAGCCGTCGGCCAAGTGCCGCCGGCTTTCTTGATCATCTGAATTCCAACTCATCGGTTTAGAAACCACCATTACGGGAAATTTAGTAATAGAGGTGAAAACGGATGAAAAAAAATCATGAACAAGAACCTGAGAATGGTTCAATGGCCGGTAACATGGAAGAAATGGAGCAGCTCGGAAAGCAGATGGAACGACTCCGCACGAATGAGGAACTAAAGGAAGATAAGAAGCAGCCCGACCCTGTACAATTCAAAGAAGAAGATAAAGAGTTGAAAGAAAAATCTGAATATAGTAAGCTGTATTAAAAGCCGGTATTCTTCGAAGGAAGGTGAAGGGATGTCCACACATGACAAACCGATCTTGCAGGAAGAACCTTTTAACGGTACGATGGCCAACAATCTGGATGAAGTCATAAGACTGGGAAAACAGATGGAAAAGCTCCGTTCAAGTGAAGAACTCAAGCTGAATAATCGTCAGTCAGACCCGGCTCAATATGAAGAAGGATGAACAGGTGAGAAAGTACGCCTGTTTTTTTTGTTGCACTGTGGTAGGGGTGAGGGGGTAGGCATAAGGATGGAACAGGGGTGTTTGTACGTATAGGTGGTAAGGTCTTGGGCTTTTCTCGATGTCCAGCTCCGGGGCATGAGGCTCGAGGTCATAAGCTGCTCTGGTCAAAAAGGCAAAGGGACGCCTTTCCGCCCAGCCCATCTTATGCTTGTCGCCTCAATAGCTAGCCCCCTCCGCTTTTCTCAATAGTCTAGCTCCGACGGGTTGCCCCTCGAGGTCATAAGCCAAGGAACCCAAAAAGGCCAAGAACGCCTTTCCGGGTTCCTCGTCTTATGCTTGTCGGGTCAGATCGACCCGTCTCCGCTTTTCTTGATGTCCAGCTCCGGGGGCTTGAGGCTCGAGGTCATAAGCTGCTCTGGTCAAAAAGGCAAAGGGACGCCTTTCCGCCCAGCCCATCTTATGCTTGTCGCCTCAAAGCCAGCCCCCTCCGCTTTTCTCGATGTCTAGCTCCGGCGGGTTGCCCCTCGAGGTCATAAGCCAAGGAAGCCAAAAAGGCCAAGAACGCCTTTCTGGGTTCCTCGTCTTATGCTTGTCGGGTCAAATCGACCCGCCTCCGCTTTTCTACCATTGTCGAAATTATTTGTAAATTTATCGATGCTTTTGCATAGGATAGAGTAATCCCCGTTTCTCTTCATGAGGGATAAATGAGTGCGGACAGTCATCATAGTGTATGCACCGAATACTGCTATATGTGAGAAAAATATAAGGAGGGGAAACGTTTGAGTCAGATGGATAATCATCAATTTGTCATTTCCAAGGAAGATTGGGCCCTCCACCGCAAAGGTCATGACGATCAACAGAGACATCAGGAAAAGGTACAGGATGCAATTCGGAATAATCTTACCCGACTTGATCACAGAAGAAAACATCGTCATGTCTAATGGAAGAGACGTTGTGAAGATCCCGATCCGGTCATTGGATGAATATAAAATCCGCTATAATTATGATAAAAATAAGCACGTCGGCCAGGGAGATGGAGAAAGCCAGGTGGGGGATGTTGTCGCAAGGGACGGGAACCCTCAGCAGGGGCCCGGAAAAGGGAAAGGAGCAGGGGACAAAGCCGGTGAAGATTACTACGAAGCAGAAGGTCTCTCTCATGGAAATTGAAGATGCCCTTATTTAAACAATTGGAACTTCCCAATCTGAAAAAGAAAGAGCAGGATGTGCAGACGGTGGAGCATATCGAATTCAACGATATCCGCAAGACGGGTCTGATGGGCAATATTGATAAAAAGAAAACGATGATGTCGGCCTTTCAAGCGGAACGCCATGACAGGAAGCACCTGGTTCCATCCGATTGCAAGGGAAGATTTGAAGTTCAGGACGTGGAATGAAGTGTTAAAGCCCGAATCCAAGGCTGTCGTACTAGCCATGATGGATACGAGTGGATCCATGGGGGTTTGGGAAAAGTATATGGCCAGAAGTTTCTTCTTCTGGATGACACGCTTCCTCAGGACGAAGTATGAAACGGTGGAAATCGAATTCATCGCCCATCATACTGAAGCCAAGGTCGTCTCTGAAGAGCACTTCTTTTCGAAAGGAGAAAGCGGCGGGACGATTTGCTCGTCCGCATATCGGAAGGCTTTGGAGCTCATCGACTGACAAAGTATCCACCAAGCCGGTACAACATTTATCCTTTCCACTTCTCCGATGGAGATAATCTCACGTCTGATAACGTCCGATGCGTCAAACTTGTTGAGGAATTAATGAAGGTATCCAGCATGTTCGGGTATGGGGAAGTGAATCAGTATAACCGCCACTCGACCTTGATGTCGGCCTATAAAAATATTAAGAACGATGATTTCCGCTATTATATCTTGAAACAAAAAGCGGATGTATTCCATGCGATGAAAAGCTTCTTTCATCATTCAGGTGATAAAGCAGCACTTGCTTGATCGAAGACCAGCCGGGCTGGTCTTCTTTCTTTTTGTCGAAAAGCGGGACGTTTGTTCCTACTCCAAAGTAGAAATTCCCTAAAGGTCCCGACACATTTGAATAGAAACTTTACATACTGTAGTGCTACACTAGTCATAGCGTAAAAAATATGTTCATGTGAGGTTACAGTATGAGTGTGGAGACACAGGAAATCGTTCAGCTAAAAGAAGAGGTCCAGGAATTGAAAAGAAAACTGGAGGAAGCAGAGCTCGAAATTGCGGATATTTCGGCACCGGTCATTCCTTCCATCGTTCCTGAAACCATCCTCATCCCAATCATGGGAAGGCTATCCCAAGAAAGGTTCGAGGCGATCATCACCAAAATCCTGGATGTATCTTATAATCAGGACATCAACACGATCATCGTTGATTTCTCCGGAATAAGGGATAAGGACATGGGCGATACGGACGTATTCGGCATGAATATCAATAATATGGCCAAAGCAGTGCAGCTTATGGGAATCGAAATCATTTTCGTCGGATTCACTCCGTCCCTTACCCAGATCGTCATTCAATCAGACGTAAGGGAAGTCGGGCAGATCAGAAGCTTCCTCAGTTTCAAAACGGCTCTGCAGTACTTGATGAGTGAAAAGAGTCTCTCATTCCAAGAAAAATGATGCGAACCAGCCGCGGCTGGTTCTTTTTAATGGATGGAGTTCTGACAATGTTGGAACAATAGATCATGAGAAAGAAGGGGTTCAGCATGAAACGATTTTTTAAATGGACAGGAATTCTTCTGCTCGCCTTGATTGTCATAGGAGGAGTTTCCTTTTATGTATGGTCCCAGCAAACCTACTCGGCCGCTTCATCACTTAAGGAAAAAGTGAATCTTCAAAAAGCCGAGACAAAGGATGGCAAGTGGCTGGTGTTTGAAGGAGAGGGGGACAAGGGAGTGATCCTTTACCCGGGGGCCAAAGTGGATAAGGAAGCATACGCCTATATTGGGCAGGAGCTATCTGAGCGTGGGTATACCGTGGTGATTCCAGATGTACCATTGAACCTTGCATTCTTCGGGGTGAACGTACCGGATGAGATCATGAAAGACTATAAGGGTGTGAAGGAATGGTACTTATCGGGTCATTCTCTTGGAGGAGTGGCTGCATCAAGCTATACTGCTGACCACCCGGACAAGGTGAAAGGGATCATGTACCTTGCATCGTACCCTGCCGAGTCCACAGACTTTTCTTCATCCGACCTGTCGTTTCTGAGTATCTGGGCCGAGAATGACGGCCTGGCTACTAAGGAAAAGATCGACAAGAGCAGATCCCTTCTGCCTGCAGATACGGAGTTTCATGAAATCCAAGGCGGGAACCACGCAGGCTTCGGTGTGTACGGTGCCCAAAAGGGAGACGGGAAAGCAACAAAATCAGTATGGAATCAGCAGGATGAAGTCATTCAAACAATCGATGAATGGATTCAGGGAAGGGCCGGATAATCGGCCCTTTTTCTTTTTGGCAGGAAAAACTCCACGTGCAGACGAAATAGTAGAGGAGGATCAGTACTGCAAACAGGAGGAAACCCGATGGAATCATGGATAGACGCACAATGGACGAAGGAAAGATTGAAGGAAGCGGCTGGGATGTTTGATTGTGATGCTTCAGATGCCCGAAAGCTTGGGGATTTTGAAAACTATGTGTACGAAGTGAAAAAGGAAGAGGCTCCTTTCATTCTGAGGATCACCCATAGTTCCCACCGCAGGCAAATCGAGTTGGAAGCAGAAATGAAATGGATCAATTTCCTCCATAGGCATGGATTGAACGTGTCCCTCTCTCATCAATCCTGTACAGGCAACCTTGTGGAAGAACTGGCTGGGGATGACGGATCCTTTTTTATCAGCTTATTTGATAAAGCACCGGGGATAGCTGTAAAGGCGAAGTCCGATCACTTTGATGAGAAGCTCTTCGAAAAGTGGGGAAGTCTTACTGGGAAGATGCATACCATTACAAAACACTATCGAGATCCATCTTCAAAGGCAAGGATGGCCTGGGATGAAGATGACATCCTGAATTTTGAGCTTTATCTTCCCCAAGAGGAAGAGGATATCATAGAACTTGGAAAACAGACAATCGATGAAATCAGAACATTTCCTCAATCCGAGGATACGTATGGTCTGATCCACTCGGATATCCACCATGGCAATTTCTTCTACGACCAGAGGGAAGGGGATCTCCACGTATTTGATTTTGATGATAGCATGTGGTTTTACTTCGCAAGTGATATCGCCATCCCCCTGTACTATGCAACCTGGTCGAAACATGGAGATGATTCTCTCCATGTGCGTTCTGCGTTCGGGGAAGGGTTCCTTCGTGCCTTCCTGCGGGGGTATGAGAGCGAATGCCCGGTTTCGAAAGAATGGTTCCTGCGGATTCCGCAGTTTCTCCTTCTAAGGGATTTGACCCTCTACTCCGTTTTCCACCAGAAGTGGGATCTTGCCACTATTCCTCAGGGAGAAAAAGAGCTTCTTGATGGATTGAAGAAGAGGCTAAGGCAAAAGGAACCAATGGTTGACCTCAATTGGGAGGCAATCTACGACAACCGTTAGAATCAATTGAGGATGGGATAAACGTGTTTTAGCCATAGTAAACCCGAACTTCGTTGCCTGCGATCAAGCAACGAAGTTCGGGTTTTTACTTTGTTTTATGAATATGTCATTGTGTCCAGATGTGTACCATTTTTCCTTTCAGTGGTTTTTTGATATGATTCATAGGTGGAAGAAGAGGTGTAGAGAATGAAACAATCAATTGGCTTTATCGGATGCGGTAATATGGCGCAGGCCATCATCGGTGGGATCGTCAACTCCGGATTGGTGGATAAAACATCTGTCATGGCGAGTGCCAGAACACGCGGAACGGTCGAAAGAATAGAAGAAAAATACGGAATTCATACAACGTTGGACAATGGAGAAGTAGCTGCATTTTCCGACCTATTGTTCCTCGCAGTCAAACCGGATCAACATCAGGAAATCCTCTCATCCATCAGGGAGAAAGTGAAGCCCGATACCATCGTCATCACAATGGCTGCCGGTATTACGCTGCATTGGATGGAATCAGTTCTATCCTCTGACATGAAAATCGTCAGGACGATGCCGAATACGCCATCCCTTGTAGGAGAAGGGATGACAGCGTATTGCGTCAATGACCGGGTAGGAGAAGATGAGCGTGAGTTGGTCCAATCGGTTCTTGAAAGCTTCGGGAAAGCAGAACAGATGGATGAAAGTCTAATGGACGCCATCCCAGCCGTCAGTGGCTCTTCACCGGCTTATGCCTTCATGTTCATGGAAGCACTGGCAGACGGTGCGGTGAAAGAGGGTATTCCAAGGAAGCAGGCATATAACCTGGCAGCTCAGGCGCTCCTTGGAGCAGCAAAGATGGTGCTCGAAACGGGAAGCCATCCTGGAGAGCTGAAGGATGCGGTTTGCTCACCGGGAGGGGCTACCATCGAAGCCGTCATTGAACTTGAAAAGAGCGGCTTTAAGGGAAGTATCGTAAGGGCAATGGACACCTGTACAAAAAAAGCAAAGCAGCTGGGAAGGGAAGATTGAACATGAAAGTATTGGTACTTGCGGCACATCCGCACATGGACGAATCGATCGTCAACAAAGCCTGGATTAAGAGGCTGAAGGAAGAGGCCGATGTGACGGTCCACGACCTTTATCAAGAATATCCGGATTTCCAAATTGACGTAACACGTGAGCAGAAGCTGGTTGAAGAACACGATCGGGTCGTTCTGCAGTTCCCTTTCTACTGGTATAGTGCCCCAGCGCTGATGAAGGAATGGATTGATGCCGTGTTGACTTATGGTTGGGCTTACGGAAGCGCAGGTACGAAGCTCCATGGCAAAGAACTTCTGATTGCGACGTCGACAGGTTCACCGGCAGAGGCCTACCAGGCTGGAGGAAAGAACCATTATGCCATGAGTGAGCTATTGAAGCCATTTCAGGCCACATCGAATCTGATTGGAACGACGTTTCTTCCGGCATTCATAGAGCAGGGCGTCAGGACACTGGATGAAGAAGGAGTGGCCCGTTCGGCCGAGAGGCTTGCCGCACATATTAAAAAGTAGTAAAAAAAACGGCTCCTGGAAGCCGTTTTTTTCGTGAGGTCAATGGGTACTATACGTAACGGTCAGTGAAGCTTTCACGGCAATCTGACCTGGCAGGATGGGAGATTCCTGAACAGCGAGTTTCATAGGGGAAATGAGATCAACGGATTGACCTTCCTTGATTGAGAGCGGTTCGGCAATAAGCTCTTGACCTGACTGCCTGGCAAGTACCTTCGCCTTTGCCAAAGCGTCCCGATAGGCGTGCTCCAGGGCGTACTGATAAAGGGCAATGAAGTGGGAAGAGAGGAACTGGATCCCCTCTACCCGGTTTGCACCGGCTTTCACCGCGTCATCGATAATCTTCCCCGCATTTTCCAATCTCCTAAGGTGTATGCGCACGTCGTTCACTACTTCATATCCAGTGAAGGTCTGCTTTCCCTCTTCAAATGAATAGCGGGGGATGATCTGATAGTTTGCTGTTTGTATATCACTATTTGGTACGCCATTCCCTAGAATCGATGCGACGACGCTCGATGTTTTTTTGCTGTTTTCTTCTTGGGCTTTTTGGAGGTCGATTCCCTCTGTCATCACACCTAGCGTGATCAGGGCTTCATCCGGCTCTCCATAAGCGTTGTGTTCTCCTGAAACGGTGATGGTCCCTTTGGAATCGGTCACGCGCATAGATGGATACATCCTGTTACACACATGTGAAGGACTCGATTTTATCGAGATCGATTCCGAAATACACCCATGTGAATCCGATCCATCTCCAACCGGCTATGGACCTTCTGCCGAGGAAGACAGGATAGAACCAGAAAGCGTCCCGATTGAGCCAGATATAGGTATATCGGAAAAGACATCTGCGGATGGAGCCGGGGTCCACGGCAAACGTCGAGGTTCCTCCAGGACCGCCCTGCATGACGGTCTTTTGGGGCTGGAAGTTAGGTGGAGGTCCGGGTGGCGGCTGATTTTGTCCACCGCCCTGAGAAGGCGATGGGGGCCCGCTGCCGCCCCCTTGCCCAGGTGGCGGGGATGGCGGGAATACATTTGGAAGTCCGGGGATGGAAGGGAAGCCACTGCCTCCGGAACCTCCTCCACCTGGAAAGCCGGGTAGGAATTGTCGCTGATCGTACATAATAGAACCTCCTCCATTCATGTTGGTATCATTGTATGAGGTGGAGGTTCGTGTGTGCGTGTCTATAAATCAGAAGGGAAACCGGTACTCATGGCGTGCTTCAACGTATCAATGGATCTCTTGAATTGCCCTTGTTCCGTTTCATTCAGTGGGAGTTCGATGACCTTCCTGATCCCTTGTCGATTGATGATGGCTGGAACCCCGATATAAAGGCCGTGCTGCCCGTATTCACCATCCAGGAGGGAAGAAACGGTAAGGATGCTGTTCTCATCATTCAATATGGCTTTGGTGAGACGGGCCAATCCCATGGCAATCCCGTAGTAGGTGGCCCCTTTTTTCTCGATGATATGGTAGGCAGCATCCCTGACGTTTTCAAAAAGGTCCTGAAAATCATTCTGCACCTGTGGATCCGTAAGATCGACCAGGTCACCAAGGGCGCTGGCTCCAATGGTGGCGTGACTCCAGACCGGAAATTCGGTGTCGCCGTGTTCCCCCATGATGTAGGCATGGATGTTTCGAGTATCAAGGTGAAAGTGTTCACCCAGCAAGTAGCGGAGCCTTGCGGTATCAAGGATTGTGCCTGAACCGATCACCCTTTCTTTAGGGAGACCCGAGAAAGTCCAGGTGGCATAGCTTAATAGGTCGACGGGATTAGTGGCAACAAGGAAGAAGCCATCAAAACCGCTCTCCATCACCGAATCGACAATGGTTTTGAAAATCCGCACATTTTTATCAATGAGATCCAACCTCGTTTCTCCGGGTTTTTGATTGGCACCTGCGGTGATCACCACAAGATCTGCATCGCGGCAGTCGCTGTAGGCTCCTGCACGTATTTTCATTGGGGATGAGAATGCGAGGCCGTGATTAAGGTCCATGGCGTCTCCTATGGCTTTTTCGACGTTCATGTCGATCATCACGAGTTCATGGACAAGAGATTGATTGAGAAGGGCGAAAGCATAGCTTGAACCGACAAAGCCAGTTCCGATCAATACGACTTTATTTGTTTTCATCCGTCATACTCCCTTTTTGATTGGATTTATGAATGGGGTGATATAATGTGAAGTATTTCACAAACTTATAGTAGCATAATCCTAAATGAATTTCCAACACGAAATTTCGACAACTTTAAAGGGTTTCCCTGAAGCTGCGGGGAATAAGTCCATAGGAGGGATGCACGATGCGTTATGAGAAGGGTGATATCAAGGTCCGGCCGCTAGAGGAAGAGGATGCCGAATTTCTATATACCTGGCTGAACGATCCGCGGATCCTTGAGTATTACGAAGGAAGGGACAAACCCTTTACCCATGAGATGGTGAAGGAGGCCTTTTATAATGACGAAAAAGAGATGGTCGCCTGCATCGTTCAATATAAAGGAGAGAAGGTCGGGTATCTCCAATACTATCCATTGGACGATGAGACCAAGCAGCGCTATGGATATACGAATCTTGATGAATTCATCTACGGTACTGATCAATTCATAGGAGATTCACGGTACTGGAATAAAGGCGTAGGCACCTTGATGATCAATGCCATGGTGGAATATTTTATGCTTGAAAAAGGCCTGCACCGGCTGGTGATGGATCCGATGACATGGAATCGCAGGGCAATCAGATGCTATGAAAAATGCGGGTACAGCAAAGCACGGATCCTTCCTCAAAATGAGCTTCACGAAGGTGAGTGGCACGACTGCTGGCTGATGGAATACATACCGGACTGAAATGGATGGGTGGATATGGAAGATGCAATGAAAAAAGCGATTGAAGCAAGACAATCAGGGAATACAGGGGAGTCGATCAGGATACTGAAAGAGCTGATCGCCCAATACCCTGGCAGCGGTATCCTTTACTATCAATGTGCCTGGAGTCACGATGTATCTGGACTTGAAGAGGAAGCCGTTGAGTATTATGAAAAAGCATTGAGACACGGGTTGAATGACGAAGATTCAATCGGTGCTTACACGGGGCTCGGGAGCACCTACCGTGCCCTCGGGAAGTATGAAAAATCAAAAGAAGTGCTTGAAGAAGGGATCAAGAAACACGGGGACCGGGCAATGACTGTCTTCTACAGCATGACGCTCTATAACCTTGGAGAGTCGAAGAAGGCGATGGAACTGCTTTTAGGACAGCTGTGTGACACTTCCTCCAATGAATCGATTCAATCATACGCAAATGCCATCAAGTACTACAGCCGCGATCTTGATCGTACGTGGTAAAGTCTCCATACTAAAAAGGCAGCTCACCAACGTGAGCTGCCTTTCCTCATTAATGAGGGATGAATGCCAACTGATAGAAGAACAGCACGGCAAAAATATAAACGAGTGGATGAACTTCGCGCCATTTCCCTTTTGCCACTTTCAGAAGCGGGTAAGAGATGAACCCGAGTGCAATTCCCGTAGCGATGCTCGACGTAAGAGGCATGCTGAGAATGATGAGGAATGCCGGGAAAGCTTCATCGAGTTCGTCCCATTTGATTTGAGAAATACTTCCGATCATCAGGCTTCCTACGATGATCAAAGCTGGAGCCGTGATGGCAGATAATCCTGAAACGGCACTCACAAGGGGACCGAAGAATGCTGAAACGATGAATAATACAGCCACGGTAAGAGAAGTCAATCCTGTACGTCCTCCGGCTGAAACCCCTGCGGAAGATTCTACGAAAGCGCTGGTCGGACTCGTACCGAACATGGCTCCGACAGTCGTTCCAAGTGAATCGGCCAGGAGTGCTTCGCGGGCACGTGGCATTTCATTGTTTTTCAGGAGTCCTGCCTGTTGAGCAACACCGACCATTGTACCGGTTGTATCAAAGATGGTCACAAGCAAGAACGAGAATACAACAGCGTACAAGCTGTGTTGAATCACATCGGTGAATGCAGTGATCGGGTTCGAGATGATCAGCCCTTCAGGCAGATGTGGCATAGCGACGAAGCCTTCCTTGAACGACAGGTCACCAGTAAAGAATGCAACGACGGCCGTGATGATCATCCCGATGAACAGGGCACCGTGTACGTTCAAGACCATGAGGACGAGGGTGACGGCCAGACCGATCAGAGCAAGGATAGCAGACGAAGAATGCAGGTCCCCGAGTTTAACGAGATTGGACGGATCGGCTTGGACCAGTCCGGATAAACGAAGACCGATAAAAGCGATGAAAAGACCAATACCGGCTGTGATCCCATGTTTAAGGTTTTGCGGTATGGCTTCGATCAATTTCTTACGGAACGGTGTCAGCGAAAGGATGATGAAGATGATACCGGCTACGAATACTGCTGCAAAGGCAACAGAGTACGAAATGTTTTCATGTCCTCCGACAACGGAATATGTAAAGTAGGCATTCAATCCCATTCCTGGTGCGATGGCAATCGGATAGTTGGCGAACAGCGCCATCCAGAGCGTACCGACAGCTGCCGAGATGATGGTGGCCATGAATACCTGGTCGAACGGCACCCCTGCATCGGAAAGGATGATCGGATTGACGACGACAATGTAAGCCATAGTTAGGAACGTGGTCAGTCCGGCAAGGATTTCTGTCTTGGTTGACGTGCCGTTTTCCTTTAATTTAAACATTAGTGTAATACCTCCAATAAAAACGAACGATTAAAAAGCACAACTACTATAATATTCGGTAATACATCGTTTTTCAATAGGTATCGACAAATTTTTTATATTTTTTGTGTTGGTTTGAAGGGTTGGATCATGATTGGATCTAGACAAGGACGTTTCGTTCCGCTGCGGACGGACGCTTTCCGTGGGGAAGGAGTCGAGCCTCCTCGTGCCTGCGGGGTCTCGATCATCCCTCTATTCCCATCGGAGTCGTCCGGCCTTCGCTGCACTGCACTTTTGGTGATAGGGAGATGGTGATTTTCACACATTTTTACTTATTGTATATGAACGTGAGTGCTAGTCATTACAGCATTTTGCACTTGGGGTTGGACGTTCCGTTCGGTTTAGTTTGTCCAGCTCATTCGACTTATCGCCACTCTGCTGATTGGGCTCTATTAGGTGCATCATTAATAGTATCTCCAAGTGTTGAGTATCCATGTAGGTGCTTCATTAATTCGTAAAAAGGGTTTGGGTTTCGACTTCTGAGAAGATGAAATGGGTGACGGTGTGGGCAAAGGGATTGATGGTGTCTATGAAAGCTTCTGCTTCAGGGAACGTTGCAAAGTGGAGCTTGAGTATGAAACAGGCTTGCCCTGCGATCCGGTAGCAGAAGTCCACGTTTGGAAGCTCACCGATTTTTTGCTTGAAGCCTTTGTAGTCTCCGTTTTTCACTGTGGCTTCGATGATACATTGAATGTCGTTGCCGAGTTTTCCGAGGTTGATCTTTGTTGTATAGGACTCTATGACGCCGTGGGATTCCATTTGCTTCACCCTTTCGGAGACTGATGGGGAAGAGAGGTTGATCCGCCTCCCAAGTTCACTCATGGAAAGCCTGCTGTCCCGCATAAGTTCATTCAAAATCTTCCTGTCTATGTTGTCTATTTTCATATGAAATGATCTCCTTTCAATTTGGATTAAATTATTAAACGTAAATCACTAAATGCTTTTAGAGCTGAATGTAAAATAGTGAATTAGGTTGATATGATTATTCTATAAGGAGGAGATGAAAATGACAAGGATTGCTTCAGCTTCAATAGGCGCAACACCGTTCATGCGTCTGCTTGGACATCATCAGGGGGTAATGGAGCGGTGGGGACAGCTCTCTGATGCATTAGAGGGTGACGGTCACTTGACGAAAGAACTGAAGGAACAGGTTAGGCGGGTATTGGCATTCCAAAATGGATGTTTGTACTGCCAGGCGAAGGGAAGACCAGATCCTGAGGTGTATGATGAAAAAACATCCGTGGCTGTCGGTTTTGCAGAAGTGTTCGGGGTGCAGGGGAGCGGCGTTCAGGATAGTCTGTTCCATGTGCTGAAGGAATCGTTCAGCGACGAAGAAACCTCAGAGCTTATTGCCTTCATCAGTTTTACTTCCGCTTCCCAGACATTTGGAGCCCTCATGGACCTTCGACCGGAGAAAAATTAAATTGCAAATATTTTGCTAATCTGGTATGATCAGTTCAATTTAACACATGTAAAGCGATGAGAGGAAATCCAGTAGCGACGATCTCCATGTTGAAGAGAGCCGGTGGGTGGTGCGAACCGGTACAAAGGTCGGGTGAATTACACTCCTTGAGCGTCCCTGCATTCGTGGGGAACGGACGAACCGTTATTCGATTGAGTGGAAGAATCATTGTCTTCAAGAAGGGTGGTACCGCGTGAGCAATCACGTCCCTTTTTGAAGGCAATTTTTTTATTTCATCATGTGTTAGAAATGATTATGGGAGGTAACGTCAATGCAAAAGCTGACAGATCAACAAGAACAAGAAGTACAGGAGCAACTGGCTGTCTACCGACAAGGTGTACAGGAGATCATTCCTCTCAAAGAACTTGAAAACAAAATCAGAACATCCGTCATTGAAAATAAACCATTGAAAATTAAATTGGGGCTTGATCCATCTGCTCCTGACGTCCATCTCGGGCATACGGTCGTTTTGAATAAGCTTCGCCAATTCCAGGAGCACGGCCATATCATCCAGCTGATCATCGGCGACTTCACGGGGAAAATAGGGGATCCAACGGGAAAATCCGTCGCCCGTAAGCAGCTCACTGAAGATGAGGTGAAACATAATGCTCAAACATACTTTGAGCAATTCTCTAAAGTTCTGGACATGGATAAGGTGGAACTTCACTATAATTCCAAATGGTTGAGTGAGATGAAGATGGAGGATGTTATTGGATTGGCGGGTAAAATCACAGTGGCAAGACTGATGGAGCGCGATGACTTCGAGACGAGGATAAAGGAAGGAAAACCGATTTCCCTTCATGAATTCTTCTACCCGTTGATGCAGGGGTTCGATTCGGTACAGCTCGAATGTGATATCGAGCTTGGGGGAACGGATCAGCATTTCAACGTTCTCATGGGCCGTCATTTCCAGGAGAAATTCAATAAGGAGAAGCAGGTTGTCATTCTTATGCCCCTTCTTGAAGGACTTGATGGGGTCGATAAGATGTCAAAATCAAAACATAATTACATCGGAATCGACGAGAGTCCTGAAGAAATGTTCGGAAAGACGATGTCACTGCCTGATCACCTTATGATGAAGTACTTTGAGCTCATCACGGATCTTGATCCTGAGAAAATCCATGAAATCAAAGCCTCATTGGCAGCAGGACACATGCATCCTCGTGATGTCAAAATGCTCCTCGGCAGGACCATCGTCAGAATGTACCATGGCAAAGTGGCGGGGGAGCGGGCACAAGAGCAATTCATCTCTGTTTTCCAAAAGGGAAGTATGCCCGATGAGATTCCAGAGCTGCAGTGGAACGGTAGTGAAGAGATCCCTATCCTCGAGCTGCTCGTCATAACCAAACTTCTCCCTTCCAAAAGCGAAGCGAGGAAGATGATCATGAACAAAGGAGTAAAACTTGATGGAGACAAGGTGGAAGATCCAAATCTTACCGTAAGGGTCCGCGAAGGGATGACTCTGCAGGTCGGCAAGCGGAAATTCATCAAGCTCCTGGTTGATGGGGAATGAAGAATCAGTTTACCATCGGACAAATGTCAAAGCTCTATGATATACCGGTGAAAACCCTGAGGTATTATGATGAAATCGGGCTATTCACTCCGTATCATACGGATGGGGAGACTGGTTATCGGTATTACCGCGCCGAACAGTTCCAGCAGCTCGACATGATCAGCTTTTTGAAAGGCTTGGGTGTGCCATTGAAGGAAATTAAGCAAAAAATGGAGCACAGTACGCTGGATCAGTTTTTACACACCCTGGAGAAATACGAGGAAACGACAAGAAGAAAAATGGATGAGTTGCAAACCACTCATCGGCATCTCTCCCAAAAAATTCAGCAGCTTCAGCTTGCGAAGATAACGGAACGGGGGCCCATGCTCTCTTCTTTGCCAAAGAGAAGCATTTGGAAAGAAGAGCGTTCATTTTCTTCCCTAGATGACATGGAAGTGCTCTTAAGGGAAATCAAGAAAACCGTCAATCATATGACGCCCATCATGGTCGGTTCTGTCGGGTTATTTGTATCACCGGACAACCTAAGCGGTGAAGAAGAGTTTGTCTACGACGGATTGTATATCCTTCTTGAAGAAGAATCAGGATACGATATCCTTCCGGAAGGAACATATGCCACAGTCTATTCCCTGGAAGACCGGAGGAAGGATTCCTTCTATTATAAAATGCTTGTGAACTTTGTATCAGGACTGGGAATGGAAACGGAGGGACCTCTCTATACAAGACAGATTGTCGATTCTTTCATCTCCCACATGAAGGACGAGCGATTGACAGAGTACCAGATTAAAGTTCGTGATTGATTCCTATTGACCCTCCAGTTACTGGAGGGTTTAAAATGATGATGGCTATACAACGTAAAGGAGAGTCATCCATGAAGGAATTAGCACATACGCAATCAAAATCCTATTTATTTATTTTCATCGTTATCATGGGGTGCCTCAGTGCATTCGGGCCTCTGACGATTGATATGTATCTTCCGGGTCTGCCTACTCTTGCCTCTGATCTTGGTACGAACGCCTCCACGGCTCAGCTTAGTCTGACCGCCTGCCTGATCGGACTTGCCGCAGGACAGCTTATCGTCGGTCCCTATTCGGATATGGTGGGAAGGAAGAAGCCGCTGATTGTGGCATTGATCCTCTTCACCATCTCATCGATATTGTGCATGTTCACAGGTTCAATCTGGGGACTCATTGTTCTCCGGTTCATTCAGGGTCTAACAGGTGCTGCCGGCATGGTCATTTCAAGGGCCGGCATGCGCGACCGCTTTTCCGGGCAGGAACTGACGAAGTACTTCGCCATGCTGATGCTCGTCAATGGGCTGGCACCCATTGTAGCCCCTGTGGCTGGTGGGCAGCTTCTTCAGATCATGTCGTGGAGGGGGATCTTCGGTGTCCTTGCCCTCATCGGGGGAATCATGCTCCTCGCCGTCTGTTTCGGATTGAATGAAACGCTACCGGAAGAAAGACGGAAAACCGGTGGAATCTCCAGCGTTTTCAACACTTTCGGCCGTTTGATCAGGAACCGGGTCTTCATGGGCTATGTCCTGGTACAAGGATTTGCCATGAGTGCCATGTTCGCCTATATTTCGGGCTCCACCTTCGTTCTGCAGGATATTTATGGACTATCTCCGCAAATGTTCAGCATGGTCTTCGCCCTGAACGGCCTCGGTCTCATCATTGCGACCCAGGCAACCGGGAAACTCGCTCCCGTCTTCGGTGAAACGTCCTTGCTGAGGTATGGCATCCTTCAGGGACTATCAGCGAGCGTGTTGCTCATTGTCAGCATCTCGATGGAGACCTCTGTCGTATTCATCTGTATCTTCCTGTTCCTGACCGTCTCCACCGTCGGAATTGTGAATACAACCGTATTCTCCCTTGCGATGAGTGATCAGGGAGATAACGCAGGGAGTGCAGCGGCCCTCCTTGGATTATTGCCATTCATTTTGGGAGGTGCGGCTGCACCGCTTGTCGGGCTGGGTGACGGAACTTCAGCGATTCCAATGGCTATTGTCATTGCCATTTGTGAAGCCGTGGCTGTGGTATCCTACTTTATCATGGTAAGGAAAACGGGATGAACCGAAAAAGGGATTCAGAGCACACAGCTCTGAATCCCTTTCGTTTATACCTTAAGTATATCATGTTTATATGGAAGATATCAGTCTGTTTTTCCTGAAAAACCCTGTTAAAATGAGCAAGACAAGGGGGAATGACCGTGATTGATTATAGGATTACAACTAAAGAAGGATTTGACCATAAGATTGGTGAACTGATATCCATGCTGGAGCATACCAGGAGCGTGACGTTGGAAGAATTAAGTGACATCAGCAAGGAAGAGCTTGAGTATGTGGACGACCCCGGTGGAAATGCCATCGGCAGCCTGCTCATGCATATTGCCGCAATTGAACATGTTCATCAGATCATCTCTTTTGAAGAAAGGGACCTGACTGAGGAAGAATCTTCTACATGGGGGAAGGCCCTTAACTTGGGGAACCTGACCAATCAGCATAATCATGGGTTGGATGCGGATGATTACCTTGAAGCGTTACAAAAAGTTCGCAGCGTTACAGTCTCCGCCTTCTCTCGGCTTTCAGATCATTGGCTTCATGAAGAAAGAAAATGGGAGAACGGGGTTTCATATAACTTCTATTATATTTGGTATCACGTCATGGAAGACGAAATCAATCATCGGGGACAGATCCGTCTTCTGAGAAGGAAGTATCGAAAACGTTCAAACTAGATGGAAACGATGGATAACCGGGGAGGTTCCTTGTACGATCGCTGTGCGGGGGACGTCGTTCCCCTGTTGGATCCTTTGTCTTTAATTTGTCAAAATCAATTCAGTGAGAAGATAGGGAAGTGATGGTATAATAGACGTAGATTAATTTGTGAAGTATTTCACTAACTTTCAGAACGGGAGTGAAATCATTTATGAAAGAACTACATTCAATTGTAAAAGGCAGCAGGTCATTCATGATGACTTTATATAGTTCTTCCACACTTTTGGGGCTCGCCATTGTCGCTCAGGCGTACTTGATCGCGGGGATTGTTGACGAGGTTTTCCTGAAGGATGCTTCCCTTACAGATGTATGGCCTCTATTGGCAGCACTGCTTTTGGCTTTCGCATGCAGGGCGATTTTTAGCTGGCTGAACGGCAGGACAGGAATCCGGCTTGCGTCGTCTGTGAAAGGAGAAGTCAGGAAAAAACTCTTGAATAAATGGGCACATCAGCCACTGACTGCTTCTGTCGGCAGTCAGGCGGGGAGGAGAGTATCCGTTTTGATGGAAGCGGTGGACGGGCTTGATGGCTACTATAGCAAGTATGTGCCTCAGCGAATCGAAACAACGCTCGTCCCACTGATGATTTTGGTGGTCCTTTTCAAAGAGCATTGGTTCACAGGGGTGATCATCCTGATTACGGCTCCCTTCATCCCCATCTTCATGGCCCTCATCGGAGTCAAAACAAAGGAGAAGTCAGTAGACCAGATGGAAAAGCTTGAATCGTTCTCCGGTACATTTCTTGACGTGCTTCAAGGGTTGACGACGTTGAAGCTATTCGGGAAAGGAAAGAAGAAGAGTGCAGAGATCAGGGAGAGCTCACTGAACTTTCGCGAGTCCACGATGGAGGTGCTGAAGACTGCCTTTCTATCTTCTTTGATGCTTGAATTCATCTCCATGCTTAGTATCGGGCTCATCGCCCTCGAAGTCGGTCTTCGTCTGATCGTATTCGACAGCATCTCATTTTACACAGCCTTCTTTGTACTCATCCTCGCACCGGAATTCTATCTTTCCATGAAGCAGTTAGGGAGTGCCTTCCATACAGGAAGGGGGAGTTCAGGTTCCGTGAAAGCAGTGAAGGATGAGCTTGAACGGGATGACGGGGAGATCTTCTGGGGAGAGGATCTCATTCATGCCCAGGATGGACCGCCCGCAATTGATCTGAAAGGGGTCAGTCACGTTTATTCTCAAGGTGCTTTTCGTCTTCAGCCCCTGACTGTTCATATTGAACCATTCAGCAAGGTGGCCATTATCGGGGAAAGTGGCTCTGGAAAAACGACCCTCCTGCACATCCTTTCAGGGTTGATCGATCCAACCGAGGGAGAGGTGATGGTGAATGGCGAATCAAGAAAAAAACTGACAGAAAGCTCGTGGTTCGGGCTCATCGCATATATCTCCCAGAACCCGTATATTTTTGCCGGGACGATTGAAGAGAACATGGCTGCCGGGTCCCCTCACACGATGAAAGATTTGGAGGAGGCAGCTGAAAAAGCCGGACTGACGGGTCTGATTTCCAGTCTGCAAAACGGATTCCAGACCGAGATCGGGGAAGGGGGCAGGGGATTGTCGGGTGGAGAGAAGCAGCGGATCGCCCTTGCAAGGGCCTTCTTACGGAAGCCTTCTATCGTCTTGCTTGATGAACCGACCACCGGACTCGACCTGAAGACAGAGTCGATTCTTCAACAGTCGATCCAAGAGCTATCCCAGTCTTCTACCATCGTCACGGTCGCCCACAGATTGCACACTATCCGCGATTCCGATCAAATCCTTGTGTTGAAAGACGGAGGACTCATCGGAAAAGGTACCCACGAGGAATTGCTTAAAGAGCTGCCCGCATACGAGCGCATGATTATGGTACAAAAAGGAGTGAAGATCACATGAGAGCGTTGACTGAGGTCATTCGATTGACTGTAAAAGAGAAAAAAGATGTCGTCCTTTCTGCTGTCTTCGGTGCATTTGCTGGTCTGACATCCGTCGGGGTTTTCGCTTTGAGTGGATATATGATTTCCCAGGCGGCACTTGAAGTACCACTTTATGTACTGACCATCATGATTGCTCTAATGAAGCTGTTCGGCATCCTGAAAGCTGTGACGAAGTATGCGGAACGATATTATTCCCACCGTGCCACATTTACGATCCTTGCCAATTTGAGAGGATCGATTTTTGACCGATTGGAAGCCATTGCGCCGACAATTTTCCAGCGATATAAAAGCGGTGATCTCCTGGCTCGGATTGTGGGAGATGTAGAGAGCCTTCAAAACTTCTTCTTGAGGGTCTTCTATCCGCCCCTGGTCATGATGGTTGTTTTTATCGCCACCATACTTTTCACTCTCTTCTATTCTTTGGCGACTGGAGTATTGCTGATTGTGGGGATGCTGCTCACCGGTTTCTTGATTCCCTCCCTGGTCAGCCTGAAACAAAGGAAAATTGAATCACGTGTGAGAGATCGTCGCAGTGAGCTATCATCCGGTACTACAGAATTCCTGTATGGCTTCAGGGAACTGAAGATTCATCAGCAATTATCCCGTCAAGAAGAGACGCTCGGCGGTGCTTCCTCTGCGTATGTGAAAGAGCAGGATGTGGAAAGCCGTCACTCCTTATTCAGTCATACCATCAACCTCCTCGTCTCTCTGCTGATCACATGGCTGGTATTGGTTCTCGGAGTGTATGCCGTCGGGGAAGGGACCCTCGATGGTGTCCTCCTTGCCATGCTTGTGATGATTTCACTGACGGTCTTTGACGAAGCGATCCCGATGGCGACCCTTCCCTATCATTTAGAAGATTCAAGGAAGGCCTCCAAGCGCCTTGGTGAAATTCAAGGGGAAGAGCTTAAGGGACGGAGGAGTGAAGAGGCTCCTGATCATGCGCCCTCCTTCACGCTGGAAAAGGTGGGATTCACCTTTGAAGGAGGGGAGAGGTCCTCGATCTCGGGTGTCGATCTTTATATACCGGAAGGGTCGAAGACGGCTGTTATCGGTGCATCGGGTTCCGGGAAATCGACATTATTGAATCTGCTTCTGACCTTCTATTCACCGGATGAAGGACAAATCCTGTTGGATTCCACGCCCCATTGATGCCTTTAATCGGGAAAGCCTGTGGCAAAAAGTAGCCGTCATCCTTCAGGAAAACCACTTCTTTCATGGATCAATCAGAGATAATCTGTTGATTGCCGGGGAGTTCGATGATGAAGAGTTGAAAAGGGTACTCTCAAAAGTGAAGCTTCCATTCGGAATAGAGGATACTGTGACTGAAAAAGGCGGTAACCTGTCTGGAGGGGAGAAACAAAGGATGGCCATTGCGCGGGCGATCCTGAAGGGCGGTCCACTTTGGATCCTGGACGAGCCGACTTCTTCTATCGATCCCAGGCTCGAAGCCGAACTGATGGACGTTATCCGGAAAGAGGCGGAAAATAGTACGCTTCTTCTCATCAGTCATCGACTGACGGGGCTTGAAGAAATGGATCAAATCGTAGTGATGGAGGAAGGAAAGATGGTTGAAATCGGTAACTACCGGGAGCTGATGGACCGTAAAGGGTATTTCTATCACATGAAGGAAATTGAAAAGAACGTGATCTTCCAATAGAAGCAATGGTGAAAGAAAAAATCCGAACGATCATTCGGCATTCCGTGGAGGAATCGAGATCGTTCGGATTTTTTATGTTAAGGTGTGCGTCAACATGATCACTCAGCCCACTGAATCAGATTCATAGGCTCAAGACGATCAGATTTCCTCGCTTCCTGCAGAGGCTTGCCGACAGTGATCAGCATGATCGGAATATATCGCTGTGATACATTAAATTCTTTTGCAAGAGCGGCAGGATCAAATCCGCCGATCGGACATGTATCCCAGCCTTTTGCCTTTGCCGTAAGCATGAGCTGCATCGCAGCAAGGGATGCATTGCTGAACGCGGCATCGCGTGCGTACCCGGGACGTGTATAGGCACCGTCAATTTGCCCTTTCAACACGTCTTTGATTTCTTGTGTCATCTCCCCTTTGGCAACAGCCGGGTCGAATACTGGGTCTACATTGCGATTGGCTTCCAAGTCACCCAGGATAGCGACGACGGCAGATGCATCAAGTACCTGCTGCTGATTGAATGCAATCGGAAGAAGTCTCTTTTGGACTTCTTTAGAGTCGAAGACAAGGAAGTTCCAGTGCTGCAGATTCCAAGCAGATGGAGCTTTCCCCGTTGTTTCCAATAGGTGTAGAAGTTCTTCACGAGGAATTTCTACTGTTGGGTCATATACTTTGACTGAGCGTCGCTCTTCAATAATCTGAAAGAATGGATCCATGTTTATCCTCCTTGATGTATATCTTCTATAGTATGATAGAAAGCAATACTGCTACTATATCGAACAAACGCTCAGCTAGTCAAGATAAGGACTGCTACATGGATTTGCAGGAAGATATCCGTCCAATGTTTTTACGTTCCTTTTTATCCAACGCGAAGTATGAGCCGAAAATAATGATAAAGCATAATAGTGGCAAATACAGAATTCCAAGCATACAATCAGCTCCTTTTTGAGTGGCGGTGACTTCAATGTATGTGATGAAACGCGTTTCAGAGCAAGTGTTTATTTTCATGAAAGGGTGAGAACCTTTGACCAATATTCGCAAAGTGGCCGAGAAGGCAGGCGTATCTGTATCTACCGTATCGCGCGTACTGAACGGGCATCCTTACGTAAGGGAGGACAAACGCCGCATCGTCCTTGAAACCATCAAAGCACTCAACTATACACAAAACGCCAATGCGGTCCATCTTTCAAGGGGGAAGACGAACAGCATCGGCGTCGTCCTCCCATATCTGAATCTTCCGTATTATGGAGAAATCCTTCAGGGCATTGCAGAAGAAGCCCTCAAAGCCGGCTACCATCTGCGTCTCTATCAGACGAATTACGAAGCGCATGCTGAGCTTGACGCGTTTGAAGCACTGCGCATGAAGGAAGTCGACGGTTTGATTATTGCCTCGAGGACGAATAGTCTGGAAGAATTGAAGGGATTCATGGAGGACGCTCGTCCGATTGTCTTTTGTGAGAATCTTGAATCGGATTGCCTCCTGAGCGTGTACATCGATCACTATCAGGCGATGGACAGGGCCCTGTCTTATCTTCAGGAAAAGGGCTACCGGAAGATCGGACTATGCATTCACCGTTTAACCGGTAAGAATAGCGAAGAGAGGATGCGTGCTTTCAGGGAACATCCGGGGACCGAGGTGAGGGATGAATGGATCTTTACAGGCTGCTATCACATAGAAGACGGGCGCAGGGTCTTGGGGGAATGGATGAATCTCAAGGAACGTCCGGAGACACTTGTGGTCACAAGCGATCAAGTAGCGGCCGGTCTTCTCAGTGAGGCGGGGAGAAAGGGTGTGAGCATCCCTAAGGATCTCGCTCTCCTTTCGTTTGATAATCATCCCATCAGCGAGCTTATGGGGATCACCTCTTTTGACGTTCCTTCCAGATCCCTTGGGAGAGAGGCGTTCCGGATGTTTCTGCAGGAAGGAAGCCAACGGACCGTTTTACAAACGACTCTCTTTGAACGTGGCACGGTTTAAAAGGGATGTGACCATAACCTATCTGATGCCATATGTTATAGATAGGACGCAAGAGGGGGAATGAACATGATGCGGGCGGTGAAACTGCTGATGGAGCTCGTGGTGGTAGCTGTGGGTGTAGGGCTTGTGATGACCATGCTTTCAACGGAAAGGACCCGGACGGAAGCACCGAAGGCAGGAAGGGACGTAACCCGGTTTCCTGTTACTCGGTTTGGAATGAAAGTGTGGATGAGAAAATCGCGTGAATCAAGCATGGAACGTTAAATCCTACTTTATCGGTAGGATTTTCTATGTTACATTGAATCTAATCGAATAAATGAGGTGAAGGAAATGGGAAAGATACATATCATTCATGAAAACAGCGAATGGACAGATCACTTGATTGAGCGGATGGACGAGCTTGAATTGGACTATGAAGAGTGGTTTTTAGATAAAGGATTGGTTGATTTGACGGCGACACCGCCTGAAGGGGTATTTTACAATCGGATCAGCGCCTCTTCACACACGCGTGATCACCGCTATGCACCGGAGCTGACGGAAAGCGTGCTTGCCTGGCTGGAGCTTCACGGCCGCAAGGTGTTGAATGGAACCAGAGCCTTACGCCTTGAAGTCAGCAAGGTCAATCAGTACACCGCTTTGAAGAAAGCGGGGATTGCCGTACCGGCTACTATTGCAGCGGTAGGAAAAGAGGCCATCGTGGATGCAGCCCGCCGGCTGGGTGCTCCTTCATTCATTACCAAGCACAACAGGGCAGGAAAGGGTCTTGGCGTTCAGTTATTCCACTCGATAGATGCATTGGAGAACTATGTGAACAGTGCAGAGTTCGACGAACCTCTGGACGGGATTACGCTCATTCAGGAATATATTAAGTCCCCAGACTCCAGTATCACACGCTGCGAATTCATTGGGGGAGAATTCATCTATGCAGTGAGGGTCGATACGTCTGAAGGGTTCGAGTTATGTCCGGCCGATGCGTGCCGCATTGAAGATCTGGCCTGCCCGGTTGGCGAGAGGCCCAAGTTTGAAATCATCAAGGATTTTGATGAAGACATCATTGAAGCGTATAAGGCCTTCCTGAAAGAGAATGGAATTGCCATCGCCGGTATCGAATTCATTCGCGATGAAGAAGGGAAAGTCTATACGTATGATGTGAATACCAATACGAATTACAACCGTGATGCAGAAGAGAAAGAAGGGGTGTTCGGGATGCGTGAACTCGCATTATACCTTGGCAGGGAGCTCCAACAATCATAAGGCTTCCATTTTTTTGATAAGGTCATATGATTCCATAATAGAGTAACCATGATGATATGGTTGTGGTAAAATTCTCATATACGATACCATTTGAAAGGGAACAAGAGATTCATATGATTATCTTCAATCAAGACGTGGTCAATAATTTTTTCTATATCCTTCTCAGCATCTTCCTCGTCTTTTTTCTTGTAGAGAAGCGATTCATCCGGGGAATCTGTACGAAGATGATCACGTTCCTATCATTGAGCGGTGCGATGATCCTTTGCATGCTGTCACCGATTTACATGAAACCCTACTGCATACATGATCTCCGGATGATTCCATTCGTCATCGGGATCATGTATGCCGGGCCCTACAGCGGCCTTGCCCTTTTTCTCTCCCTCCTGGCAGGGAGAACCTTCATTTACCAGTGGAGCTGGACATCGTTTGTCATCTATGGGCTGATTTATATCCTGACCGTTGCGGCCTTAAAGCTTTTCCGTTTTGATGCAATGAAAAGCCGGAGACGGATCCTTTTTTCTGTATGCCTGTTCACGATCCATTCTATCGCTGCAGCCGCCATTGCCACGTTGATGACGGAATTCAGGGTAGACGGGTCATACATCTTGAACTTTATCCTGTTGCCTTCAGTCGGTATGCTCTTTTTTACATACATTTGTGAGATCCTGGTCAAACAGGTACAGGTGAAGCATACCCTCATGAAGATTGAAAAGATGGAAGTCCTTTCTCAACTTGCTGCCAGTATTTCACATGAGGTGAAAAATCCCCTGACCGTCATTAAGGGGTTCCTCCGCCTTCTGCATCAGGATCATCTGTCCTCTGAGAAGAAGCTGGAATATTTAAGCATTGCTTCATCTGAACTGAACCGGGCGGAAGATATTATCAATGATTACCTTACCTTTGCCAAGCCTTATCCCGAAGTCATCGAAGAGATCCCCATCGGTGCCCATCTGCAGAAGTTGATGGAAATCATTGGCCCTATGAGCCACCAGCATTCGGTTAAGATTGAGGCAGGGATAGAAGAAGCGGTCATTAAGGGGAATGCACGGACCTTTCAACAGGCCTTCCTTAATCTCATGAAAAATGCTGTGGAGGCTATGCCAAAGGGTGGTACCTTGAAAATCCGGGCTGTGAGGGAGAAGGGACATGTGTGCATAAGCGTCTCAGATACAGGCGTGGGCATGACAAAATCTCAGAAACGCAGACTCGGTGAGCCCTACTTCTCCACAAAAGATTCAGGCACCGGACTCGGTCTCCTCATTTCATATCGGATCATTGAAGCCATGAACGGGAAGATCAATGTCAACAGTTCGCCTGGAAACGGAACGGAATTCAGGATCACGTTTCCGACAGCAGACTAAAAAAACGCCATCAGGCGTTTTTTTGTCTTTCAGTCCCGTATGTTTAGGATGGGGCCAAGCTCATGAATCTCATGAATGATGTAATCCGCTTGACTGTCGGATACCGGCTTGTCTGTGAACAGGCAGGCATCAATCCCTGCGTTCTTTCCTGCCATGATATCAAGGTCGCGGTCACCGATCATAATAGCCTTTTTAGGGGCAATGGCATGCTTGGATAAAAGGTGAAGGATGGCATCAGGACTCGGCTTTCGCTCGAATCCGTGTTCTTCGGTGATGAAATCTGTAAAGTACTCAGCCAATCCGAATGTCTTCAGCATGGAGACAGCCGATTCTCCCCGATGGGTGTACAGGTAGTTATGTCTTCCGGTCTTGTGGATCTGAGCACATAGATGCGCGATCCCTTCGAAGGGTTTTGCATCAAGTTCCCTTAATTTGCGTTCCGCATGATAGTCATTCAAGAAGGCTTCATCAAACCTGTGAAGCCCCTGATAATGCTCGATGGCCGTAGACATGGAGATGCGCATGAGACCCATGATCTCCTCAAGCGGCTCGCTGATCCCGTTTTTCTCTAAGGTGACCCGGAATGAATCGGCCATGACCGGATATGTATCGAATAAGGTGCCATCAAAATCCCACATGATATGTTGATACATCTGTTTTCCCTCCTCCGCAATATGCGTTGATTCCAGCGTATCACAGTGCATCCCCTTCTTCCATAAAATAGGTCAGTCTCAGGCTTGGAGTGAAAATAAGTATTGTGCCGGAATGAATGTTCTGATAATATATACTTCTGCTCCCAACGCCCTACATATATTTCCAGTGTCGGTTTGCAGAGAGTCGTTACCTCTGCAGCACCATTTCTCCATTGCGGATCATAATTTGGAAGGAGATCGCCATGACAAAGGAAAAACCACTTCATCCCGATTTTACAATCGAACAAGAACGACTCGACTTCACTAAAAGGTACATTGACGTAGTCATCGAGACCTCACAAACAAGCAAAGAACAGTATAAAGAGAATATGGAAAAAGCCTTCGGTGATATCGACTGGGGGGAATCCAGTGCGGCCTACATCGATCTACTTACGAATGCAAGCTTCTTTGAAATGTCCAAAGAGGAGCTTGATTCCCTTGAGAAGGCCAGAAGCAAGCCTTATTTTGCCCG
The DNA here is from genome assembly GCA_963762295.1 of uncultured Bacillaceae bacterium. Taxonomy (GTDB): domain Bacteria; phylum Bacillota; class Bacilli; order Bacillales; family Bacillaceae_B; genus Rossellomorea. The sequence goes on along the minus strand of CAVXKK010000005.1, from coordinate 335,488 downwards.
GATTGATTTCCGCCATGATCAATCTCATCAGTTGGAAAAGCACTATATCGGAAAAACCTCCCTATACCAGAGGGATAACCAGGAACAGATCATTGTGGACTGGAGATCGCCTATTGCGAACCTCTACTACGAGGGCAGGATCGGCGACGTTTCCTACGAAGCAGAAGGAGAAACATACAGTGGCGATCTTTCATTGAAGCGCCAATACATGATTGAGGAGGGCAAGCTTGAAGAAGTCCGTGACATCGACTTGACGACAACGGACGAACTGCTTCAGGACTCCCTTGCCAAAAGCTCAAGCAACCGGCTCACTGAAATCATTTCCACCATCCAGGAGGAACAGAACCGGATCATCCGTGCCGACCTGAACAAACCCATCATCGTTCAGGGGGCTGCTGGAAGCGGCAAGACAACGATCGCTCTCCACCGAATTTCGTACTTTATCTACAACTATAAACAATTCTTCGATCCCTCCCAGCTCATGATCCTTGCACCAAGTAATCTGTTCATCGATTACATCTCAGAAGCCCTTCCCGATCTAGGGGTGGAGAATGTACGGCAGACGACGTTCACCGACTATGTACAGACGTGTTTGGAACGGAAGCTGAAGCTGGCACCGGATGATAAACTCATCCGGTTCATCGAATCGGATTCTCCCGGTAAGGAGGACCTGGCATGGATTTCAGGATTCAAGGGCTCGAGGACGTTCAGGAAGATCCTTGAACAGTACGTGGAGGAAATCGAAGAGAGATTCTATACGTCCAAGGATTTTTATGTGGATAAATACAAGCTATTCACGGCGAAGCGTTTTACCCATCTATTCAAAGAGGAGTATACGTATCTGCCGATCTATCGTCGGATCACGAAAGCTCAAGTCCCTTCTTCAGAATGTTGTCAGGTCGAACAAGAGCCGAGATGATTACAAAAGTGGAGGACTTCTTCGACGCCCGCATTGAAGCGGCTTTATCCAGAAGGAGCGAGAATCGGAGGGCTTATGTCACAAAAGCCCTCGATACGAAGCTTGAACGCCTTGAAGAACTGAAAAAAGCCATCAGGACAAGCGTCACAGGCTATATGAAGCAATTCGAGCGAAAGCAGCTTGATCAGTATTTCAAGGAATTATTTTCAGATCCCGGGCGCTTGGTATCCTATTCAGGCGGTGAGCTTTCCCATGAACGAGCCGAACGATTATGTGCCTATTCGTTGAAGCTAGCCAATAAGAAATATTACGAGTCAGAAGACCTGGCCATCCTCTTGTTCCTGCAAACCCATCTGTATGGCATCGATAAATATGTGAAAGCGAAGAATATCGTTATCGATGAAGCCCAGGATTATAGCTATCTGCAGCTCTATGCGTTGAAAAAAGCCCTTGGAACCGATATGTTCACCCTTGTAGGGGACCTCGCCCAGGGGATCCATTCGTATAGGGGGCTTCAATCCTGGGAGCCGGTCTACCGGGAAATCTTCCCCCGGGCAACGTACACAGAACTTCAGAAAAGCTATCGTACTACGGTGGAAATCATGGAAGAAGCCAATAAGCTGCTCACACTTCTTCCGTACGAATTCCCAAAGGTGAATCCCGTCGTTCGCCACGGAGAAGCTCCAGTAAGAAAGGTTGCCGGCTCAAAGGAAGAAATTGGCGATGAAGTGGGAAGACTTGTCGCTTCCGGAAAAGCACAGGGATTTCAGACGTTTGCTGTTATCTGTAAGAGCATGAAGGACTGCCAAGCGGTCGCTTGTATCTTGGAGGAGCGGACGGACTTGGTGGTGAAGCTTTTGGAAGAACAGGAATCAATTCCGAAAGACCGGGTCGTTGTGGTACCTTCCTATCTCTCAAAGGGACTGGAATTCGATGCCGTGATGCTTGTCGCCATTGAAGAAAGCTATGACCCGTCCAATGAACTGGATATCAAGCTGCAGTACGTTGGCATGACCCGCCCGCTTCACCAGCTGTCGTTTCTGAGTACATCATCCGAGAGTTTCATAGGATGACTGACAAGTCGAAATATTCGCTTTCCGAAATAGAGATTTTGTACAATGGAATCAGGAGGGATCACCTATGATTAAAAACCTTGCAAGTACGAAGACGTTACATAATGGCTTAGAAATTCCGTTTGTAGGTCTTGGAGTCTATCAAATGAAAAACCCGGAAGAAACAGTCAATGCCGTGCGGACGGCGATTGAAACCGGATACCGTTCCGTCGATACGGCTGCCGTTTACGGAAATGAAGAAGAAGTCGGGCAGGGGGTAAGGGATTCCGGAGTTAATCGGGAAGATCTTTTTATCACATCGAAGGTATGGAATGCCGATCAAGGCTATGACTCGACGCTTAGGGCATTCGATGAGAGTCTTAAGAAGCTTCAGATGGACTACCTCGACCTTTACCTGATCCACTGGCCGGTGGAAGGGAAATACAAAGATACGTGGAAAGCCCTTGAGCGTCTTCATGGAGAAGGATTGATCAAGTCGATCGGGGTAAGCAACTTCCATCAGCATCATCTTGAAGATCTTTTTGCAGGAAGCAATGAAAAACCGGTCCTCAATCAGATTGAAACACATCCGCGCCTGAGTCAGGAGGCATTGAGGGAATTCTGTTCGTCCCATTCCATTGCCGTCGAGGCGTGGTCGCCGATTGCGCAGGGGCGTGTGCTCCATGAACCGACGCTGAATCACATCGCCAAGAAGCATGGTAAGTCAGCGGCTCAGATTGTTCTAAGATGGCATCTTCAGAATGATGTGATCATCATTCCAAAATCGGTTCATGCAGAGCGGATCGAAGAGAATGCGAATCTGTTTGATTTTGAACTGTCATTGGATGAAATGAACCAGATTAACAGTCTGAATCAGAATGAACGGTTCGGGCCGGATCCGGATAATTTCGATTTTTAATAGCAGGTTGGGACAAAAGTAAAAGGCCATGTCATGAAGAAGACGATCCGTGTAGGTTCTTAATACCGCTCGTGATTTCCGTGCAAGACTTCGCTTTCCGCGGGTAGCCCGTGAGCCTCCTCGGGGGAAACAATCGCAATGGTCATGAAATAAATGAAAAACCCGAACTTCTTTGCCTGATCGTAGGCAAATGAATTCGGGTTTTACTATGACTAAAACACGTTTGTTCAGTCACTTTTTTCTGTCTTATGGTTCCATTTTTATCCTCATGCGTCCGTCCGCTGACTCAATCCTCCCAGTTAAGCTCGGGAATGTCCGAACACGATGCATGGCATGAAATCGTTTCCCCGGTCAGTGGGTGGGGGAAGACGATGGAGGAGGCGTGAAGTGCCTGTCTCTTATAAACGGGTGTACCATCATAGAGGAGATCTCCCGCCAGAGGGTGGCCGAGTGAACTCAAATGGACCCTGATCTGATGGGTCCTGCCGGTTTTTAGCTGAAGAGTCAGGCATGTCTTGTCTTTTTGTTTGGAGACGACTTTAAAGTGTGTGATAGCCTCCTGACCGCTGGCTGACACCCTTCTCCTCGTAGGGTGGTGCCTGTCTCTTCCGATGGGATCGGTGATGGATCCTTTGTTTTTCTTAAGTGAGCCCTGGGCTACGGCGTGGTAGGTTCGTTTAACCTTTCTCTCTGAGAGGAGGCGGTCCAGGATGGCCTTGCTCAATGGATCTTTTGCGAATACGACGGCACCGGACGTATCTTTGTCCAGACGATGGATGTGGAGCACATTCGATGATTTTCCAGAAGCCTGGATATGGAAGGCCACCAGATTCGCGAGGGTGTGCGTGTCATCAGGACCATTCGGGTGGGTATCGATTCCGGCGGGCTTATTGACGACGATGACGTGTTCATCCTCAAATAGGACATCAAGGTCCCCGTATGTTGGAACTGCATTAAGTTCCAGGTTTTTAAATAAAGGTATCTGCAGGCGGTCTCCTCCCTTTAGGGGCTCATCCCATCCGGCAACCTCACCATTGATTTTTACTTCCTTGCTCATTCGCATGGAATGAATCCACTTTTTAGGTGAATTCCACTTATCTTTCAGAATCATTTCAATCGTTACATTTTTCCAATTATCAGGGATGGTTAGTTCAAATTGATCACCTATACGTCTTGTTTTCATCAAAAAGCTCCTTTGTACGACAAAATTCATGGTTGGATGTGTGTATTTCAGTCTATATCTTTGTGTTTATTGATGTTGCCGTGGGTATAATTACCACCTGAGCCTTCATAGAACTATGTTATCCTTAATATAATCCATTACATAAAGATTACAATTATGACAAAAAAGGTGGGCTACAGGTGAAAATCTTAATCGCGTCGACTCCCGAACAAGAAGAGCAGATTCAGGAGCTAATCGAGTATATGTATTGTACCGTGTTTCCTGATTATTTCACAGACGGTGAAATTAGACAAATGGATGACTTGAAGGTTTTACATACCCATGTGCATGAGGTGGAATATGTAGGAACGCTGAAAGAAGCGTTTCAGATCATCTCAAGTCTTCAAACACTGATTGCCATCATTGAAACAGGCTGCGAGGAGAAGGTATATAGGGAAATGTTCGCTCATAATGCCGGGATCCTTAGGGGATTTGGGATATCTTTTCCTTTCACATTTGATCAATTCTCGGAAGGTCATGACTGCGATAATCATATCAGCCTGTATGCAAAGCCGGCTAATCAACTTTTAATTTGATTTTATCTGAATAATCAATTAAATAGGTTTAGCGTCATCCCAGAGGGGTAAACATCTACTACCAGTAATCTTGAGAATTCCTCATATTCTCGATCAGAAATTCCTCCTCATTGAAAGGAGCTGACCCGTGAAGGGCCAGCTCCTCTTTTTATTCTTTTGCGTATGTGTTGAAGAATGATTCGAAATCTTCCTTCGACTGTTCCCCGACCAGCCTTGCTTCTTCTTTTCCATTTTTGAACTGGACAAGGGTCGGTGTTGCTTCGATGTTGTAATCATCCCAGCCTTGTTGGAATTCCAACAGGTTATATTGAACCATGTCGACATCCATGTCCTTTGCCAATGGGGCGAGGGTAGGAGTGGTGCGTTTACAGTGCACACAGTCGGAAGCATAGAAGTACACGGTCACATCTTCTTTTTTATCGAGTTTCTCTTTCAGGTCATCGGGCAAGATGACGTTTTGATAGTTCGGGTCGTCGAGCAGATCGACGGTGGCCGGTTTCAGTTTATCTTTCTTAAACATATTGCCTTCTGCTTTCTGACTGTTCTGCATGCTCGTAATAATAGCGATCCCTCCGAAGAGTAGAACGATGACGGCAAGAAAAATGATGATTTTCTTCAATTAGTGATCCTCCTTCAGTGTTTTCAGAACCAGCAGGCTCATGATGAAAATGATGATGAAGCCTGTTAGTGCCAGGAATGGAATCGTGACAAACCCCATCAAGTTGATGTATTCACCTGTGCAAGGTACCCTCCCGCAGGCCGGGGCACTATCGGACAGGAAGCTTACTTTTTGAATCGAATAGTGATAAAGGGAAACCAATGTACCGATGCCGGATAAGATCATGGAATATAAGGCCATTTTGAAGTCTTTCCGTACATAGGCGATCCCGAGTATGATCACCATGGGATACATGAGGATCCGCTGATACCAACAAAGCTCGCACGGCTCGTACTTCATGATCTCAGAGAAGTACAAACTGCCAAGCATGGCAATCAGGGAAGTGGCCCATGCGGTGAAGAATAGAGAATCCGCTTTTTTATTCATCCCTTTCTCCTTTCTTCAAGTATTCTATCAAATTATAGTATGGGTTTATTATAAATGTAAAATGCGAAATTTTTGTGTGTGATGATAAAAAAATCATGTCAATTACATGAATGTTCGTTTTATGCATATGCAGCAAGGTATTTTTCTTCTCCTTCAATCATGGTATTTGATAGAATAAACATGAAGTTCGTTTAAAACGAGCAGGATATGTGGTATATAGGAATGATGAAGAAGGAGTCGATCATGAATGGCAGAAAAGCTCGATTTATCTCAATTCGAGAAGAAAATGATTATCCGTCCCATGGAGTACGGGGACATTGAACATATTATCAAGATGCAGGAAGTCTGCTTCCCGGGAATGGACCCGTGGAAAGTGGAGCACCTTGAAAGCCACCTGGATATCTTCCAGGAAGGACAACTTGTTGCGGTACTGGATGGAGAAATCATCGGTTCCTGTTCAAGTCTGATCATTAACTTTGATGAGTACGACGACCGTCATACATGGGACGACGTAACGGACAACGGGTATATCACCAACCATAACCCGGAAGGTTATAACCTTTATGGAATCGAAGTGATGGTCCATCCTGAATATCGACGGATGAAGGTCGGTCACCGTTTGTACGAGGCAAGGAAAGAGCTTGCCCGTCAGTTGAATCTGAAGAGTATCATCATCGGAGGGCGGATCCCGAATTTCTATAAGCACTCAGATGAAATGGCACCGAGGGATTACGTGGATGCGGTAAGTCTTCATAAGATCTACGATCCGGTGCTTTCCTTCCAACTTCTTAACGGGTTCACCCTCATGCGGATCAACCCGAATTATCTTCCGGATGACAAGCGTTCGCAGAAGTATGCCACCCTCATGGAGTGGAACAACGTAGACTATCGTCCGTTGAGTAAGCGACACTTCAAGACGAGTCACCCGGTCAGAATCTGTGTGGTCCAATACATGATGAGGAAGATTTCATCCTTTGAAGAGTTTGCCAACCAGGTTGAATACTTTACCGATGTAGCAAGCGACGCAAAGTCTGATTTCGTGGTTTTCCCTGAGATCTTCACGACGGAGTTAATGTCATTCTTGAACATCAAGTCCCCGAGTCTTGCCGTCAGGAAGCTTACGGAATTCACAGAGGAGTATATCGAGCTCTTCACGGATCTTGCGGTGCGCTATAATGTGAACATCATCGGAGGATCCCACTTCGTGAAAGAAGAGAATGATGAAATATATAATATTGCCTACCTCTTCAGACGCGATGGAACGATTGAAAAGCAATACAAGATCCATATCACACCGAATGAGCGCAAATGGTGGGGAATCAGCGCTGGTGACACCGTTCGTGTATTCGATACGGACTGCGGTAAGATCGCCATCCAGATCTGCTACGATATCGAATTCCCCGAGCTTGCCAGGATCGCGACAGATAAAGGGGCCAAAATCATCTTTACCCCGTTCTGTACTGAAGACCGCCAAGGGTACCTCAGGGTGCGCTACTGCTCACAGGCACGTGCGGTTGAGAACCAGATCTATACCGTCATTTCCGGTACGGTCGGCAATCTGCCACAAACGGAAAATATGGATATCCAATACGCCCAGTCCGGCATCTTCGCTCCATCCGATTTCGAATTTGCCCGTGACGGAATCGTAGGGGAAACCAACCCGAACATCGAGATGGTCATGATCGGGGATGTGGACCTTGAAGTCCTTCGCCGCCAGCGGCAATCAGGGACGGTCCGTCAGCTGAAAGACCGCCGCCATGATGTGTACGGCATCTCTTACAAAAAATGAATGATGAAGACCCTGCCCTGAATCCGGCAGGGTCTTTTCCGTAGTGTGGGATGTAAACACACCACGTGGGAAATCATCTGGTAGAGGATCGCTTCCGATTTTTGTATTTTTGAAAATTATCCCACTGAACCAGGTCGAAAGTATGCTACTATAGAAAAGCAAACCCGGCTCCTCCATTTAAGGAGGATTTACGGGTGAAGGGCTAGAATAATACAAAGACAGAGCCTATTAGGAGGGGATTCAGATGAGTTGGAAAGCAGCATGGGAAAAGTGGAGTGGATTCTCTGGACTAGATGAAGAGATGGGAAATGCCCTTCTTTCGATCAATGATGATGAGAAGGCCCTCGAAGACGCGTTCTATAAAGACCTTGAGTTCGGTACAGGGGGAATGCGAGGAGAAATCGGTCCCGGAACGAACCGGATGAATGTCTATACCATCAGGAAGGCATCTGAAGGGCTTGCCCGTTACATAGAAGATCAAGGAGAAGAAGCGAAGCGACGGGGCGTGGTGATCGCGTATGATTCACGACACAAGTCACCTGAATTCGCCATGGAGTCCGCAAAGACACTTGCGACTCACGGTATCCAGACATATGTGTTCGATGAATTGGCTCCGACACCGGAGTTATCGTTTGCCCTCCGGACGCTGAATGCTTTTTCGGGAATTGTCGTCACGGCGAGTCATAATCCCCCTGAATATAATGGCTACAAAGTATATGGTGAGGACGGGGCCCAGCTTCCGCCTCATGCAGCAGATGAAGTGATCAGAAGGGTCAATGAAGTAGAGGATGAGCTCGTGATCAAGGTGCTTTCTGAAGAGGAGCTGAAGGAAAAAGGCCTGATCAAGATGATCGGGGATGAAATTGATCAATCCTACCTCGAGCATCTTCTCACGATTTCGGAAAAACCACAGATTGCTACAGAAGTCGATCTTAAGATCGTCTTTACACCCCTTCATGGAACCGGTCTGAAAATGTCGAAACGCGGCCTTCAAGCTCTTGGCTACCAGCATGTCCATATCGTCAAAGAGCAGGCTGTTCCAGATCCGGAATTCACGACGGTTGCCTCGCCTAATCCGGAAGAAAGGAAAGCGTTCGAATATGCGATCCGCCAAGGAAAGGAGATCGACGCCGATATTCTGATCGCCACCGACCCGGATGCCGATCGCCTGGGAGTCGCTGTGAAAGGCGGAAGCGGGGAGTACATCCTCCTTACGGGTAATCAGACCGGCGCGATCCTGATGGATTACGTACTTGCAAGGAAACAAGAAAAGAATCAGCTTCCGGCGAACGGACGGGTATTCAAGACGATCGTCACGTCCGAACTTGGGAGGAAAGTAGCTGAGCACTACGGCGCTTCTGTTGAAGATGTGTTAACAGGCTTCAAATTCATCGGTGAAAAGATCAAAGCATACGAACAATCAGGTGAACATACCTTCCTGTTCGGCTATGAAGAAAGCTACGGATACCTCATCGGTGATTTTGCCCGCGATAAAGATGCCATCCAGGCCGTCCTCATGGCAGCGGAAGCAGCCGCCTACTACAAGGCGCAGGGGAAAACGCTACAAGATGTACTAAATGAACTGTACGAGCGTCACGGGTATTATCAGGAGGGACTGCAAAGCATGACCCTTAAAGGGAAAGAGGGAGCCGAACAGATCCAGGGTATCCTGAAGGATTTTCGTGCTGATCCCCTTAAGGAAATTGCAGGTAGAAAGGTGGTCACTGCTGAAGATTATGTAAGCGGTGAGAGGACCAATCTCCTGACAGGAGAAAAAGAAACCATCGATCTTCCTTCTTCAAATGTGTTGAAATATTTCTTGGATAATGGATCTTGGGTATGTCTCCGTCCATCGGGGACCGAACCGAAAATCAAGTTCTATTTCAGCGTGGTCGGTGCCACCAAGCAGGAGAGCGATGAATTGCTGCACGTCATCCAGGAAGACTTCATGGTGAAAGTCGAAGGAAAGATGCAAGCGAAAGCAGGGAAGGCTTAATGCCTTCCTTCTTTTTTTGTGGAAAGTCAGACGAAAGTCGTAGCGGGTATGCGACCTTCAGCGAATGCTGATGAGCTGAAAGAAGTTATACTAGAGAGGAGAAGAAAGGACGAATACAATGAACGAAGGATCAAATATCGAACTATTAAAGGAAATTGCCGAATTATTGAACACCGAGACTGAAATGGAGTCCATGATGAGCGAAGCATTGAATAAGCTGATCAACGGGACTGTATTCACGAGCGGCTGGATCTTTTTCATTGATGATCAAGGGAAACATGAAATGGTCTCCCATCAGAATCTTCCCGCATCCTTGACAGAGCGGGGCTGCGAGCGCATGAAAGAAGGCGGGTGCTGGTGCGTCAACCGGTTTATCAAAGGGAAGCTTACCAAGGCGACGAATATCATTGAATGCTTGCGAATTGAAAAAGCAATCGAAGAAGATCCCAATGCAACAAACGATATCCTCTATCATGCAACGGTCCCCCTTCAGTCTGGACAGGAATCGTTTGGTCTATTGAATATGGCAGCACCGCATAAGACCCATTACTCCCATGAGGAGCTTGCTCTATTGGAATCAGTCGCTTTCCAGATCGGCTCAGCGATCAAGAGGATCACGTTGACAAAGAAAGAGCAGGAACTTGCCCTGATTGGGGAAAGGAACCGATTGGCCAGGGACCTCCATGATTCCGTCAATCAGCTGCTCTTTTCCCTCACATTGACGGCAAGGGGTGGTTCGGCAATGACGGATGACCAGGACGTCAAGGACACATTCCAGACGATCCAGGGCATGGCGCAGGAAGCACTGGCCGAAATGAGGGCCTTGATCTGGCAGTTGAAGCCTCATGGACTTGAGAACGGACTTGTCCAAGCGGTCAGGGGCTATGCCGATATGCTCGGGCTAAAGCTAGATGCGGAGATCCATGGCCTGGCCTGTTTGGATTCCAAATATGAGGAAGCGCTTTGGAGGGTAAGCCAGGAGGCACTGAATAATTGCAAAAAGCATGCAGGCGTCCAGTCAGTGCGATACCGATTGATGAGAAGGGCTGAGCTTGTGGAGCTGATCATTGAGGATGATGGCTATGGTTTCCACTACGATCCGTCCAATTCCCTGCCCTCTGTTGGTCTTCAGGGGATGAAGGAACGGATCAAGGCGGTCGGGGGCAGCCTCACAATCGACTCAGCACTCGGAAAGGGCACCGTCCTTTCTGTAAAGATACCATGTTAGGAGGTAGAAGGGATTGATCAAGATATTGATTGTCGATGACCACCACGTTGTCAGGAGGGGCCTTGCCTTCTTCTTGAAGACACAGAAGGATATGGACATCATCGGCGAAGCGAAAAACGGCAAAGAAGCGGTACAAATGGCGGCATCCCTCGATCCCGATATCATCCTCATGGATCTTATGATGCCGGAGATGGATGGAATTGAAGCGACAAGAAGAATCCAAGCGGCCAACCCTGGGATCCAGATCATGATGCTCACAAGCTTCTCTGATCAGGACCAAGTTGTTCCCGCTATCGAAGCCGGGGCGGGAGGCTATCAGCTCAAGGATATTGAGCCGGATGAGCTGGTGAAAAGCATCAGGAAGCTCCTGTCCGGAGAAAATTCCCTTCATCCGAAGGCGACGAATCATCTTCTTACGAGAATCACCAAAAAAGAACCGCCCAATAAGATCCATGAGCTCACAAGAAGGGAATCAGAGGTGCTTAAAGAATTAACCAAAGGGAAGAGCAATAAAGAGATTGCCTCAAGCCTTTTTATCACAGAGAAGACGGTGAAAACCCATATCTCCAATATCTTTTCTAAGCTTGAGGTGACCGACCGGACCCAGGCAGCCCTCTATGCCGTGAAAAATCAGCTTGCATGGAAGGATGAATGAACATGAATATTACAGTCATCAACGGAACACCCAGGAAACAGGGGCGGACAGGCATCATAGCCCGATACTTATCCAAACAATACGGATGCAGCCTGATCGACCTCAGTGACGGGACCATTCCCCTTTACACAGGTGAACGAGAGCAATCCGAAATTGAAGCTGTACGGTCGTTGAAACAGAAGGTCCAGCAGGCGGATGCGGTCATCCTTTGTTCTCCCGAATATCATAGCGGAATGAGCGGTGCGTTGAAAAACGCCATGGACTTCATGGGTAGCGACCAATTTGCCCATAAGCCCGTCGCCATCATCGCATGTGCAGGAGGTGGGAAGGGTGGCATCAACTGCCTGACGAATCTCCGTACCGTGAGCAGGGGGGTCTACGCCAATGTCATTCCGAAGCAACTCGTTCTGGATCCTCACTGTTTTGACAGGGAAAAGGATACGCTGTTACCCGATCCTGAAGCATTGGTGAAAGAGATGATGAAGGAGCTGATGGTTTACGCCGAGGCCCATGCAACTATCCGCAGGAAGCTCATTCAGCCTTGAAAAAAACCGGCCCGTAGTGTCAGGCCGGCCGGTGGAATTCCCTTATTTACATTTTGACAGCATCGACTTCAAGTGGTTGCTCTTCACTGTAGGTGATGTTGGCATGTTCGATATAGCGTAAAAGCGTATACAGGTTGCGTTCGACAACCGTATAATCGTGCGAAAAGTGATAGGCATGCAGGAAATGTTCAATCCTCTTTGAGAGAAGATCATCCTTGGTCCTCACCATCAAGATCAGGAGGTTATCCCATTCTGATCGATGAGTGTAGTACAGCGCCCTGTCGTAGTCCACTTTATCCACTCCGGTTCCCTCCTTCTGAAGGGGTACTGTTAGTGTATGGAGAGATGCAGGGAACTTCCTCAGCAAAACTTGGCACTGTGGATTCTTCTCGTTCTCCTTATATTGGGTGAATAAAGATGCCTCTATACCCTCATTCTAAAGGGAAAAGAAACAAGAGGTGAGATACATGAAGAAACCTTTCCTCATCATATGCCTGCTGTCCATTCTGCTTCCAGGCATAGCCCATGCAACAGAAGTGGATTATAAAAAATTCGGCAGGATTGCTTCCGTCGTCGTCAAAGAAGACTACCCGGGTCAGTCCGTCAAAGATTATCACTACCTGGGCCGGAAGCAACTGACGAATGAAAAGGTGTCCGACACATTCGAGTTCACCGTACAGGAGAATAACAGGGACAAAAGGGTATTGATCATCGTCGTACATGACCTTGCGAATGAGAAAACGCTGAATATTACCGTCCATGAATGAAATTCCTCCCCATAGGGAGGTTTTTTTTGCGTCTTCATATAGTCAATCAGGAAAAAAAATCCTGCATGGCGAATAGGATGTCTGATATAATGGTTGGTATCAATGAAAAGAAGGGAGATTGGCAATCCGATGTGAGTTCAGCTTTTTTTCTAGCCTGAAAATTGAATAATGGGAGGAAAAAAAGATGAAATCCATCGCATTTCGACATCTCTGGTTCGGTCAGGCGTTGGCCAATCTTGGCGACGTCTTATATATTGTGGGACTGATTTCGGCCGTCTATACTATGACGGGTTCGGCCGTTTATATGACTGCTGTTCCACTGATCATCACCTTTTCCCGCTTCCTGAGTTCCGTGGCGGCACCGCTTCTCATGAACAGGGCCACGCTCAGGACACTTCTTGCCTGGTCGCAGGCAGGGAAGACTGCGTTGCTGTTCATGATCCTGTTCGCCCTTCAGAGTTCTTCCGTTTGGCCGCTGCTTCTGATGGGAGCGGGGATTGCCTTTCTGGACGGATGGGCGCTCCCGGCGCGGAATGCCTTCGTCCCCTATCTTGTCAAAAGGGAAGAATTGATGGGAGCAAACGGTTTTTTATCCACCGTCGATCAGATCATCCAGTTTTCCAGCTGGGCCCTTGGGGGAGTGTTGCTCTCGCTTATCGGGGTTGATTATCTCTTCGTCACGGTGTTCATTCTGTTTCTTGTCAGTACGGTCTACATGTTCCGGCTGCCGGCCGCCCTTAAGACCAATCTCGAAGAACGGAAATCATGGTGGGCGCAACTTGGTGAAGGCTGGGTGCTGGTAAAAGAGAAAAAAGGGCTGGTACCGGTTTTTTGCGTGTATGCCCTTGAGTCCATTGCCGCCACCGTGTGGATCGCGGCTGTTCTCTACCTGTATGTGGATCGCCAGCTTGGTAAGGGAGAAGAATGGTGGGGATTCATCAACAGTGCTTTCTTTATCGGCCTGCTTCTTGCATCCGTCGTCATCTTCCGCTATCACGGACTGTTCAGCAGAAAGCGGGCATCAATTCTTCCCCTGACCATCATCATGACTTCGGTGATCACCCTGTTCTTTGCCTGGAATGAACTGGCGGTTTGGGCTCTCGTTCTTTCTCTGTTGTTCGGTTTATTCGATCAGCTGAAGACGATCATACTCCAGACGTATCTTCAGGAGAGTGCGCCACCCGAAGAACTGGGCAAAATCTATGCAGCACAAGGAACGATGACGACCCTGCTCTTCGGTCTTTCTTCCGCAGGTGCAGGTTTACTCGTGGAGAGCTGGTCGATCCCGGCGGTCTTCACCGTCTCAGGCATCCTTCTTGCACTTTCAATCATTCCGATGATGGTATTCTTGAAGAATGAATAAGCTTCAACCACGTGTCGTGCCGGCACGTGGTTTTTTCGTCTTTCAGGAGTCAATTAATTGCTCCCAGTTCCTTTCATCAAATGGCCGACCTTATCATACAGTTAGGTAAGAGTGATATTAAGGGGGATGGCGATGAATTTAGAGGAACAGCGACAGTTGCAGCATGCAATCGCTGAAATTACCGAGATTGCTTCAGGATTTGGATTGGACTTTTACCCAATGAGATACGAAATTTGTCCTGCCGACATCATTTATACATTCGGTGCTTACGGGATGCCGACCCGTTTCTCCCATTGGAGCTTCGGCAAGCAGTTCCATAAGATGAAGCTTCAATATGATCTGGGGCTAAGCAAGATCTATGAGCTTGTCATCAATTCGGATCCATGCTATGCCTTCCTGCTCGATTCAAATTCATTGATACAGAATAAATTGATTGTCGCTCATGTTCTGGCACACTGTGATTTCTTCAAGAACAATGTGAGGTTCCGAAACACGAAGCGGGATATGGTCGAGAGCATGTCGGCAACGGCAGAGCGGGTGAGGCAGTATGAAATTGAACACGGGAAGCAGGAGGTCGAGAACTTTCTTGATGCAGTGCTTGCCGTAGATGAACATATCGATCCCTCTCTCATGCGGCCAAATCTCTCATGGTCGATGGATGATGTGGAATGGGTGGAGGAAGAAACGGCTCCTGTCACCCCGTACGATGATCTCTGGTCCCTTGATGAAAAGCCGAAAAAGATCCAGACCAAAAAGGTGAAGAAGAAATTCCCGCCTCAACCTGAAAAGGATATCCTGCTTTTCATCGAGCAGTACAGCCGTGAGCTTACTGATTGGCAGCGGGATATCCTGACGATGATGAGGGAGGAAATGCTTTATTTTTGGCCGCAGCTCGAAACGAAAATTATGAATGAAGGCTGGGCATCTTATTGGCATCAGCGCATTATCAGGGAGATGGACCTCACGTCGGGTGAATCCATCGAATTTGCCAAATTGAATGCAGGGGTCGTTCAGCCGTCACGGACACAGATCAATCCTTATTACCTCGGGTTGAAGATCTTTGAAGATATCGAGGACCGTTATGATCATCCAACAGAGGAGATGAAGAAGCGGGGCGTGAAGGAAAACTCGGGAAGGGAAAAAATGTTCGAGGTGAGGGAAATCGAATCCGACATTTCATTCCTGAGGAATTACCTTACGAAAGATCTCGTCACAAGAGAAGATATGTATCTGTTCCAAAAGCAGGGTAAAGACTACAAGATCGTAGACAAAGAGTGGACCCATGTAAGGGATCAGCTTGTCGGCATGAGGGTGAATGGCGGATTTCCGTACATCACGGTCGATGACGGCGATTATATGAAGAGCGGTGAGCTGTACCTGAAGCACTGGTTTGAGGACGTGGAGCTCGACATTAAATATTTGGAGAAAGTGCTACCGTACCTTCATCAGCTATGGGGGAGACCGGTCCATATGGAGACCAGGGTAGAAGGCAGAAATATGCAGTTCACCTATGATGGTCGGAGTGTGCAAAGAAAATATCTGTAATGTATGCGGGGGCCACAGAGCCCTCTTTTTTTATGCCATCAGATACAGATCTGGGTTTTGGTTCTAAAACCACTTCCCCCTTTATAAAATGAAACAAGGAGGCGATTGTATGGCTGAAGTCGAAGTATTCATTGGAGACCTTGAAGATCCTGCTTTTCAGTATGACGGCGGGGATTGGAATCATAATTATCCTAAAAGGATCAGTCCGTTCCTTCCTGATGGATCCGATCTTTTCTACAGGATCCTGGATGGTATCTACAAAAAAGAATTGGTGGGAAGACAAACGGATTGGGGAAGCCACACCTGCCTGCTCTATCCTCACGAAATGATCCAGGTGCTCTCGGGTCATTATACGGATAGGAGAAAAGGGGAAGATGTAGAAAAACTGTTCAGGATGATACTGGATCTTGATCCCGGAATCCAATACGGTCTGGTGGCCTGTGAAATGGGGTAGGGTGAACCAGATCACCCACTGGAAAATCATCCTCGAATAAGTTGAAATAGATTCAGGGATATTTCCTCTACCAACCCATATTGCATGGTTTGAAACCTTCCATGGTTGGGGTATACACCTCAATTGGAGGGGTTGAAAATGTTACACCAAGAAAATGAACTGAGTTCAATGAAAAATTCAAAAAAAGACTTCTATATTCAACAGCTCTTGCGAATCGGAGTTTACAAATATAAAGATAAACAGCTGTATGAATTACCAATGGGAGAGCTACAGGAAGTGTATCTCGACTTCTATGTGGCTCCTGATATTAGGAGAAAGTAAAAATGACGATCTGTAGAGATCGTCATTTTTATTTTGGGTTCTCGTCTTATGCTTGTCGGGTCAGAACAACCCGCCTCCGCTTTTCTTCATGTCCAGCTCCGGGGACTTGAGGCTCGAGGTCATAAGCCAAGCCACCCAGAAGGCAAAGAACGCCTTTCCGGGTGGCTCGTCTTATGCTTGTCGCCTCAGAACGAGCCCCCTCCGCTTTTCTTTATGTCTAGCTCCGGGGGCTTGAGGCTCGAGGTCATAAGCCGTGCTAATCAAAAAGGCAAAGAACGCCTTTCCGCTCAGCCCGTCTTATGCTTGTCGCCTCAGTTCAAGCCCCCTCCGCTTTTCTTAAGGTACTTCGTGGCCCATTGAGGCGTGGAGGATTTCGAACCACTGGTCGTGGTTGAGGGTGATGTTCAGTGAGTTGATGGCTGATTGGATTCGTTCTTTTTTGCCCGAACCGACGATCGGCATGATGCGGGCAGGGTGGGTGAGGAGCCAGGCATACAGGATTTCGTCAATTCCGTTGGCCCCTGTTTCGCCTTGTACTTTTTCAAGTGCAGCGCGCAGGCGGGCGGCTTTTTCATCGCCTTCCTTGAAGATGGTTCCTCCGGCAAGGGGGGACCAGGCCATTGGCGGCACTTTCTTCTCCTGACAAAGGTTCAACGTGCCGTCCTCGATGTTTTCAAGCTCGTAAGCAGATAGTTCGATCTGATTGGTCACGAGAGGGAAAGGAAGATGTGCCTGCAGCATGGACCATTGGTGATGCTTAAAATTCGAGACACCAAAATGTTTGACCTTACCGGCGTCTTTTAACTGAGTGAAGGCGTCTGCTACTTGTTCCGGGTCCATGAATGGATCGGGACGATGAATCAGCAGGACGTCGATATAGTCTGTTGACAGGTTCTTCAGTGACTGGTCCACAGATTCAAGGATATGGGACTTCGACGTATTGTAATGGTGGGTACGATGCTGAGGTCGTTGTTCGGAAGGAATGACAATTCCGCATTTCGTGACGATCTCCATCTGGTCCCGCAAGGAAGTCTTCAGTGAAAGGGCCTCTCCGAACAACTCTTCACATTGGTACGAGCCGTATAGATCTGCGTGATCAAATGTTGTAATGCCTTGTTCCAGGTCATGCTGGATCAGTGAGAGGATTTCTTCTTTTGAATAATCCCAGTCGGCAAGTCTCCAGAAACCATGGATGATTCTTGAAAAATCAAGGTCTTCAGTGATTTTAATTCTTTCCATCGCGCATTCCTCATTTCATGCAATTGGTATGTATGGTGGTAATGCAGTCATACTAATGAATATCTTACTATACAGATGGGTGGAATACGAAATGCGAGACCTTATTTCCGCATTCTTTTCTGAAGAAGATGCAGGGCGATTCAGAATGAAAAGGATAGGTGGGGGCGTATGGATTGTGGAAGGTCCTGAGGGCATCTTTTATTTGAAGCGGAGGCCGGAGATAGAGTTGGAAGAAAAACTCACCGCCTATCTTCATAAGCAGTCCATCCGGGTGGAGATGCCTTATCCCACACGGCATGGAGGATACATTTCCTGGTTGGATGAAGGCGGGTACGCCCTTTACGCACGCATTCCCGGAATCCGTCCCGGATGGGAAGCTTCGATCATGTCGGCTATCGGAATCACTTTGGCCAATCTTCATTCGCGTTTCATGCACTTCCCATTTGAAGGAGTCAAAACCTGGGACATCTCCCATCATACGTCGGAGTGGATCCTTCAATGCAGCCATTCTCCTACCGTCGAGTGGGCGCGGTGCCTTGTGAAGCATTTTTGCCGTCCAGATCTCGATGGGGGAAAGGAGCTGGTGCACGGTGATTTTCATCCGGGGAATCTCCTTATTGATGAAAAAGGGGATGTTGGCATCATAGACTTTCAGCGGCTCCGTGTCGCCCACCGAATGGCGGACACCGCCTATTTCTGCACCCACCTTATCATTCACAACGGAATCTCCCTGCCCTTGATCACTGCATTCCTAAAGGCCTACGGAGCTGAGTTCCCTTACAGGGAAGGGGAAGGTGCACGATTCATGCATCACCTTACCATGTTCATTGTTCAGTATACCTTTTACCTCCGGAAGGATCCCTTCACTACATTATCCCAGCTCACAGAGGTATCCGAAGCGATTGGAGTTCTCATGTCCCCTGCAAGAAATGCTTGAAAACCTTGAGATACTATGGCAAAGTAGGAATGAAGATAACGCCCGATATCGTGATTATTGTAGGGGGACCGGTGTGGCCGGTTGAGAGTGCATCCGTCAGATGCTGACCCTTTGAACCTGAACTGGCTCATACCAGCGTAGGAAACAGATCGTAGACAGAATTCTTGTTTAATGATGCGTCCTAGGCCCATGAGCCTCGGGCGTTTTTTTCTGTACATATATAGTGAAAGGGCGTATGCATCTTGAGAAAATGGCTCATGGTAGTAAGTTCTATTATTCTGCTGACTGCTTGCAGTTCAGGAGGAGCCGAAAAAGAAAAGCTCAAAAAGGTATCGGTTGTCCTTGATTGGACCCCGAATACGAACCATACCGGTTTGTATGTGGCAAAAGAAAAAGGGTATTTTGAAAAACAAGGACTAGATGTTGACATCATCATGCCAGGTGAAGCAGGTGCGGATCAACTGGTGGCATCGGGAAAGGCGGATTTTGGCGTGGGGTATCAGGAAGGCGTCACACAGGCAAGGGTACAGGACGTACCGATCGTCTCGATTGCGGCCATTATACAGCATAATACATCGGGCTTCGCAGCTCCGAAGGACAAAGGGATCACCAAGCCTGAAGACTTTGAAGGCAAGACATACGGTGGGTGGGGTTCTCCCGTAGAGGAAGCGGTCATGAGTTCGATCATGAAACAGGAAGGTGCCGATGTGAAGAAGGTCAACTTTGTGAATATGGGGGATACTGACTTCTTTACGGCAGTAAAAAGAGATATCGACTTTGCCTGGATCTTTTATGGCTGGACGGGGATCGAAGCCGAACTCCGTGGTGAAGAGCTTGATATGATGTACGTCAAGGATTATTCGGATAAGCTTGACTACTACACTCCTGTCCTCACGACGAATGAATCACATATAAAGGATGATCCTGACACGGTCGCAGCATTCCTGAAGGCAACAACAGAAGGATATGAGTACAGTATTGAACATCCGGATAAAGCAGGCAAAATTCTTTTAAAAGAAGCACCCGACCTTGATGAAGAGCTCGTCATGAAAAGCCAGGAATGGCTTGCACCGAAATACAAAGACGACGCAGAGAGATGGGGAGAGCAGAAGGCGGAAGTATGGAAGAACTACGCAGATTGGATGTTCGATAATAAACTGCTCGAAAAGAAACTTGATAGTTCAAAAGCCTACACAAATGAATTTTTACCTGGAGAGTGAGTTTTAATGGCAAATGCATTGGTCAGTATTCAAATCATCCCGAAAACTAAGAATGGTGAAGATGTCATCCCCTATGTGGACGAAGCGATTGCAGTCATAGAAGAATCGGGAGTGAACTATGAAGTGAATCCATTGGAAACAACAATGGAGGGCGAACTCAGCGAATTGTTCAAGATCGTGGAGCGCATGAATGAGAAGATGATCGCAAGGGGAAGCGTGAATGTCATTTCTCAGATCAAGGTTCTGTATCAGCCTAAAGGCATCGAGATGACGGATCTTACCGGTAAATACCGTTCATGATGAACGGAATCAGGAAGGGATGGAGGCCGGTTTCGGCCCTCATCCTTTTATTCGTCTTCTGGCAGGTGGCAGTGACGGTGTTCACCATCCCCCAATGGCTGCTGCCATCCCCTATGAAGGTCATTTCCGAGGGCATAGCCTCATGGGACTCCTTCCGCATTCATCTTACTTCGACAGTCGGGCTCTCCGTTTCCGGGTTCCTGATCGGATGTGCGGCGGGTCTCGCTGTGGCTGTCACACTGCATCTTCTCCCACAGGTGAGGGAGGCGGTCTATCCGCTGATGATCTTGTCGCAAAACGTGCCCATCATCGTCCTGGCCCCTCTACTGGTCATCTGGTTCGGTTTTGGCCTGCTGCCTAAATTTCTGGTGATCACGCTTGTGTGCTTCTTTCCGATCGCGGTTTCCACCATGGACGGGTTCAGACAGACGGGACGTCATTATATTCACTATATGAAAATGGCGGGGGCCACCAAGGGGCAGATCTTCAGGAAAGTTGAGTGGCCACATGCTCTTCCATCCATCTTTTCAGGTCTGAAGATTGCGGCCACATATAGCGTCATGGGAGCCGTCATTTCTGAGTGGCTCGGTTCTCAGAAGGGAATTGGTGTCTATATGACGCTTGCTTCCTCGGCATTCAGGACCGATCGTGTATTCGTGGCGATCTTCGCCATCATGATCTTGAGCTTGTTGTTTTTCAGTATCATCGTCCTGCTGGAACGATGGTGTGTGAGAGGGAAGAAGGGGGAATTGAAATGAGCCAGCTACACATCACATCTTTATCGAAACACTTCGATCATCATCCTGTCCTACAAAATCTTTCCCTTCAGGTTGAAGAAGGTGAGTTCGTCTCCATCCTTGGTCCTTCAGGCAGTGGAAAGACTACGCTCTTCCATTTGATCGGTGGGATGATGGAGCCGGAAGAAGGCTCCATTGTTCTCGGCGGGGAGAGGATCAACGGTAAGACCGGCTTCATCAGCTACATGCCACAGGATCACGCATTATTACCTTGGAGAACGGTTCTCGGAAATGTGATCCTGGGTCAGGAGATTCACGGAATGAAGGACGAGGCACGGGCGAGAGAGTGGATCGAGCGCGCTGGTCTCTCGGGTTATGAGGCGGCGTATCCCGATGAGCTCTCCGGTGGAATGAAGCAGAGGGTCGCGTTCATCAGGGCCTTGATGAGTCCGCAGTCCCTGCTGTGCCTTGATGAGCCGTTCTCCAGTCTGGATGAGTTCACAAGGCTTGATATGCAAAAATGGCTCATGGATATCTGGGAAGAGGATAAAAGATCAGTTCTCTTCATCACCCATAACATTGACGAAGCCCTTTTCCTATCCGACCGGATTATTGTTTTATCAGGTAAACCGTCAAGCGTACAGAAGGAATTCCGGGTGCCCTATCCTCGCCCAAGGGATGAAAAAATTATTTTAAGCGCGGAATTCCTCGAGTACAAAAAAGAAATCTTCCGGGAGTTGACGAAGCATGTTCAACATGATTGATGCCCACATCCACTGGGATGCCTATTCTCCCTGGCAACGCACGGCAATCCTTGATTCCCTCGATACACATGGGATTAGGGCGATGATTGCCGTGTCGATGAACTTGAAGTCTAGCCGTGAGACACTGGATCTCTCCGTGATGGACGGACGGGTGAAAGCGGCAGCCGGGTTTCATCCGGAACAGGAACTGCCTTCCGAGGAAGAGATCGAGGAATTATTCATCTTCCTTGATCAGCATGCTGAATCACTTGCAGCCGTGGGGGAGGTGGGCCTTCCTTATTACAGAATGCATGATGATGCCGATCTTAAGCTCAAACCTTATGAAGAATTACTGGAGAGGTTCATCGTGAAAGCGAAGTCCCTCGATAAGCCCATCATTCTCCATTGTATTTATGAGCATGCCGGTATAGCTTGCGATCTGTTGGAACGTCATTCGGTCGAGAAGGCACACTTCCACTGGTTCAAAGGGAAAGAAGCGATACTTGAACGAGTGCTGTCCAACGGATACAAAATATCGGTCACACCGGATTTAATGTATGAAGATGAGATTCAAAAGATCGTGCGAAAAGCTCCGCTTGATGCCATCATGGTGGAAACGGACGGCCCTTGGCCATTTGAAGGACCGTTTCAAGGAAAGATGACCCATCCCCGTATGATGAGAAGGACCATCAAATGCATCGCCTCGATAAAAAAGCAGGACGAAAGCGAAGTTGCCGAGAGGATCTTTACCCAAACGAAACGATTTTACGGGCTCTCCATTTGAATGGGGAGCTTTTTTTGCATAAGCAGTTATTTCCAACATATTTGATCCCGGGTAGGAAAAAATGAAAAGGAATACGACAGAAATGGGTGAAGCCAATGGAAATCAACAATCAGGATTCCGTCTATCAGGCGGGGGATATTGTATATGTCATCTACCGCAATCCCCATACTCAAAGCGTGGCCAATGTCCAGGCTGCAGCAGTGGTGAATGATCCAGACCATCCCGAAGAACTTGCTCTGTTCATGTACGAAACGTATTATCCCTTGACGAATGAAGTCGCAGTTTACGCTTCGGAAGCAGATGCTGAAGCAGCATACACACAATCATTCGGTCAGATGTAGGAGGACACGATGCTGAAACCATTTATGCCCCAGTTGGTTTACTTTGAACCAGGCGCTCTTGAGTATCCCCTGGGAAAGCAGCTTAAAGAGAAATTCGAAAAACTGAACGTGGAAATCCGCTACACCACTTCCCACAACCAGGTGCGGAATTTGCCCGGTGATAACCATTTCCAAAAATACAGGATCGCAAAATCCACCTTGGTGGTCGGGGTAAGGAAGACATTGAAGTTCGACACCTCGAAACCTTCCGCAGAATATGCGATCCCATTTGCCACAGGGTGTATGGGGCATTGCCATTATTGCTATCTACAAACGACGATGGGGAGCAAGCCATATATTAGGACCTATGTGAATGTGGATGAAATCTTTGACGCGGCCGATCAGTACATCAAGGAGCGTACGCCTGAATTTACCCGGTTCGAGGCTGCCTGTACGTCGGATATTGTAGGGATTGACCATATTACGCATACACTGAAGCGCGCAATCGAGCACTTTGGGGAATCAGAACATGGCAAGTTGCGATTCGTGACGAAATTCCACCACGTCGATCACCTTCTGGATGCGAACCATAATGGAAAGACGCGCTTCAGGTTCAGCATCAACGCTGATTATGTGATCAAAAATTTTGAACCCGGTACTTCGCGATTGGATCAAAGGATTGAGGCTGCAGCGAAAGTGGCGGAAGCAGGGTACCCACTCGGCTTCATCGTAGCACCCATCTATCTTCACGAAGGCTGGGAAGAAGGGTACAAAACCATGTTTGAACATCTTGAAGCCACTTTGCCCTCATCGGCCAAAAAAGATCTCACGTTCGAATTCATCCAGCATCGATTTACGAAGCCTGCAAAACGGGTGATCGAGAAGAATTATCCTATGACAAAGCTTGAACTCAATGAAGAAGAACGGCGCTATAAGTGGGGGAAATACGGGATAGGAAAGTACATCTATCAGAAGGATGAAGAACAGGATATCAAAGATCATTTATACGGCTATATGGAAAAGGCTTTTCCCCAAGCAAAACTGGAATACTTCACATAAAAAAGACCGCCATGATCGTCATGGCAGTCAATTCATCCGGATGGAAGGGAGCAGGGATTCAAGATCCCTGACCTTCATCGCAATCTCGTCACAAATCTCCTGGAAAAATACCCATTCTTCCAAATCGGAGGTGGAACGTTTTTCAGGGTTGGGGAGATTCCAATGGATGACTTTCTCTTTCCATTCTTCCGGGAACTTGATGGCGTCGTCCAATTCTTCGTCGTAGATCGTGACGATGAGGGACGCGCCGGCAAGTTCATCGATTTGAATGGGATCCCTTTTAAGGGTGTTTATATCAATATTATATTCCTTCATGGCAAGGGTACTAAAGCTTTTTTTATGGTGTTTTCTCGTTAATCCAGCACTTTTAAAGGCCCAGCCGGACATGTCAAGCCTTCCAGCCCAACCTTCAGCGATGGAACTTCGATCCTGGCCAGGTGAAAGAAAGTAAACGGTATTTTTCATTCTATCAAGTTCCTTTCTCGAATCATCATGCTGTTACTTATTATCTACCCGGATATGCTCGTTTTAATCATGATATTTATTAGTATTTATTGTGAATTCGTTTCAGCATCCACTTCCGGACGGGTTTCATACCGGTCTCCTCCTGATTCTAGTAAATTAGTAGAGTTTCTTCCATTGAGTAAGAAAATCCTAGATTAAAAAAACGGTTTCATATAAAATTGTATAGGGTAAAGATTACGAATTATCTTTATATATTTTTTTAGGGAGGTACCATATGAAACTGAACCTGACAACAAAGATTATCTTGGCCCTGATTTTGGGTGCCATAGTAGGGTTGCTACTCAATTTATTTGCTAAGGACTGGTTCGACGTCCTTGACCCATATCTATTGACCCCACTGGGACAAATCTTCCTAAACTTAATCAGCATGCTTGTCGTACCCATCGTTTTCCTTTCCATCGTACTTGGGACAGCCGGATTGGGAGATCCAAAGAAGCTTGGAAGAATCGGAATCAAGACTGTGTCATTCTTCTTGATCACTACGTGCATCGCCATTGTGATCGGTCTTCTCATGGCCTACGCCATTGATCCAGGAATGGTTGAGGGTATTGATAAATCACAGGCAGAGGGATATAAGACAGAAGAGGCTCCTCCAGTAGGCGAGACCCTCTTGAATATCATTCCAAAGAATCCGATTGCCTCCATGAGCGAAGGGAATATGCTGCAGATCATTGCATTCGCGATATTCATCGGACTCGGTCTGACCGCTCTTGGTGATAAGACAAAGGGAATATTGAAGCTTTTTGAACAGGGAAATGACCTGATGATGTATCTCGTAGGAATTGTCATGAAGTTTGCCCCGTACGGAACATTCGGCTTGCTCGCTTCTGCCATCGGTAGTCAAGGATTGAGTGCGCTTAAAGCCATGTGGCTGTACTTCGTCGTTGTCCTTTTTGCCCTTCTCGTCCATGGTGCAGTCACTTATGGTTCTGCCGTTGGATTCTTAGCGAAAAAGAACCCGATCTGGTTCTTCAAGACATTCAGCCCAGCCATGAGCGTCGCTTTCGGAACGTCGAGCAGTAACGCGACATTACCGGTTTCCATGGAAGTGGCTCAGGATAAATTGAAAGTGTCGAAATCTGTTAGCTCTTTTGTACAGCCTCTAGGCGCAACCATCAATATGGATGGTACGGCCATCATGCAAGGGGTGGCAACAGTGTTCATTGCCCAGGTTTATAGTATAGATCTATCGCTGGGGCAATTGGTGACCGTTGTTCTCACCGCCGTTCTTGCGAGTATTGGTACGGCAGGTGTGCCTGGAGTCGGTCTTATCATGCTTGCCATGGTGTTGAACAGTGTGGGACTTCCGGTAGAAGGGATCGGTTTAATCCTAGGGATTGACCGCCTGCTTGACATGGCGAGGACCGCGATCAACATTTCTGGTGATGCCGCATGTGCTCTATACGTTTCAGAATCTGAAAAAAAGCGTACCATTAAAGAACAGCGCGGCGAAGCTGGCAGATGATCATGTACCAGTTAAAAAAATCCGGACTACGTCCGGATTTTTTGTTTATTTTTTTTTAGAAAATACAGAAAAAATGTTTATTTGAGGTGAAAATAGGTTAAGAAAAAAGTACTATGACCAAGGGAGGTGCCTATGCCTTTTTTTGAATAAAAATCCTTGCAGATCATCCTTCAATCACCCCTCCGTTCGTCATGATTTGAAATAAATTTAAATAATTCGACATGAATATTTATCGGATAATCAAAAAAAACCCACTCGTTTTACGCGGTTTTTACGCATGATTATGCAAAAAGTGAATTGTGTGGGCTCATCGGAATTTTCATTATTCCAGAAATGTGTTAAGATTTATCTTGTGTCTTCGGAAGAGGAGATTATTGCAGAGGAGATTTAAACTTGCATACGTGATTCAAAATTTTGAATAAGGAGGAAGCGTGATGGCAGACAGCTTAACACTGGCAACCTGGCTTTGGCTTTTAATACCGATGCCTCTATTGATTATTTTTTCAATTATCACTTTATTAACCGAAAAGACAAAGGAGTAGATTATGGACATTAATATCGAAACATTGACAGCGATCATCATTTATCTTGTAGGGATGTTGATCATCGGGTATTTAGCAGCAAAACTAACAAGTGATCTATCAGATTATGTTTTAGGTGGCAGGCGCTTGACCGCAGGAGTGGCAGCTCTAAGCGCAGGTTCATCCGATATGAGCGGATGGCTCATGCTCGGATTGCCGGGTGCAATTTATGCATCGGGAATGGGATCGATATGGCTGGCAATCGGCTTGGCAATCGGTGCATATCTTAACTGGCAGTTCGTGGCAAAACCATTCAGGGTATATACGGAAGTAGCGAAAGATTCTATTACAGTTCCGGATTACTTCGAAAATCGTTTCCGCGATCATAGCAAGGTGCTTCGAGTTTTTTCTGCAATAATCATCCTCATTTTCTTCACATTCTACACATCTTCAAGTCTTGTAGGTGGAGCTATCCTCCTGGAGCAATCCTTCGGGATGAATTACCAGCTCGCCCTATGGGTCGGAGCGGGTGTCATTCTCTCCTACACGTTCTTTGGTGGATTCCTAGCGGCAAGCTGGACGGATTTCATTCAGGGTATCCTGATGTTCCTTGCTCTAATCATCATTCCGATCGTAGCTATCAATGAGCTTGGCGGGTGGAGTGAAACGGTCAGCAAGGTAGGAAGCATCGATCCATCCCATCTCAACGTCTACACGGGAGCGACCTTTGCATCCGTCGTGTCTCTACTAGCATGGGGGCTCGGGTACTTCGGTCAGCCTCATATCGTTGTCCGATTCATGGGAATCAAATCGACCAAGGAAATACCTAAGGCAAGACTCATCGGGATGACATGGATGGTTGTTTCCCTATTCGGGGCCATCTTCATCGGATTCACTGGTTTTGCATACTTTGCCGATAATCCACTGAGCAATCCAGAGACGGTTTTCATTACGTTCTCACAAGTACTATTTAATCCTTGGGTAGCTGGTTTCCTCCTTGCAGCCATCCTTTCGGCTATTATGAGCACGGTCGATTCTCAATTGCTCGTCTCATCAAGTGCATTGGCACAAGACTTTTACAAGGCAATTTTCAGGAAACAAGCGAGCAAGAAGGAAGAAATGTTAGTTGGACGCATTTCAGTGGTAGTAATCGCCATTATAGCCATCTTCCTTGGTTATAACCCGGATAGTTCCGTACTCGCACTTGTCAGCTATGCATGGGCAGGATTCGGGGCGGCATTCGGTCCTCTGATTATCTTCAGTCTCTTCTGGAAGCGTATGACGCGTAATGGCGCCCTTGCAGGAATGTTAGTCGGTGCGGTAACGGTCATCCTGTGGGCAATACCGGAAGGTAGCTTCCTTGGTATTTATGAGCTTCTTCCAGGATTCATTTTCTCCTCATTGGCGATTATCATCGTCAGCATGACAGGAAAAGGACCGGACAAGGAAGTCGTAGAGGAATTCGAACTAGTAAAGGCAAAATTGAAGCAAGAATAAGATAACAAAGGAGACCTGTCTCATGGGACAGGTCTCCTTTGTTTATTTCTTTATTTCGTCAAAACGGCTGAGCGCACGCTGTC
The DNA here is from genome assembly GCA_963762295.1 of uncultured Bacillaceae bacterium. Lineage (GTDB taxonomy): Bacteria > Bacillota > Bacilli > Bacillales > Bacillaceae_B > Rossellomorea. Next base: position 307,702 of record CAVXKK010000005.1, on the reverse strand, counting down.
TGGCCGCTTTATGATCGACAATCGGCTTGGGGTAGTCCTTCCCGAGGGTGATTGCCGCCTTTTCCAATTCGGCAGCGGGGGCTTTGGAAGGCTCTTGAATATACTTGTCAGGCAGCCCGCTTATTTCAGGTACCCACATACGGATATAGTCGCCGTCACCATCAAATTTTTCTCCTTGCAGGGTCGGGTTGAAGACCCTGAAATAAGGGGAGGAGTCCAGCCCCGATCCGGCAACCCACTGCCAACCCATTGAATTATTAGCAAGATCTGCATCGATCAGCGTATCCATGAACCATTCGGCGCCTTTTTGCCAGGGGATAAGTAGATGCTTGGTCAAGAAGGAGGCCGCCACCATCCGGACTCTGTTATGCATAAAACCGGTTGCCCACAATTCCCTCATCCCGGCATCGATGATGGGATACCCGGTGAGGCCCTTCGTCCATCGCTCGAATGCTTCTTGGTCCGACTCCCATCTGAACGTTTTGAATCGGGAGTCAAGCGGCGTCGACGTGGAGTCGGGGAAATGGAGGAGGACGGAATAAGAAAATTCCCTCCAGACGAGCTGCCTGATGAACGGCTCGGGTGATACAGAATGCTTGAGAAGTGAGTGGTACATACTCCGGACCGAAATCACACCGAGGGTTAGGTACGGCGAAAGGGTGGAATGAGATCCGTTTGCAGGATAATCGCGCCGTTCGGTATAGCTCGGGAGCCTGTTCTTCGTGAATGAGCGGAACCTCCTAATCGCAGCCGCTTCTCCAGGATTCCAGATGGATTCCATGACATGGTACCACGGGATTTCAGGGAGAAGGCCCAATTCTTCCAATGAAGCACCTGTGTCGATGTCCGGCACGTTCAATTCTTTTACCTTCGGTAGCGGTTTAGGAATGCTGTTCGTTCGAAACGATTTATAGAAGGAAGTGAACACTTTATAAGGGTTATCATCTTCCTTTTTGACCGTCCAAGGAGGGAGCATCAATGTTCCTTCAAATGTTTTCACTTCGATCCCTTCAGCATCGAGCTTCTTGGCAAGCTCGAGATCCCGTTCGTAGATCCCCGGCTCATACACCCTATTCCAGTATACGGCATCGGCTTTATAATCCTTTATCCACCGGAATATGGTCTTTTCCATATCCCCCTTGTCGTACCATAACCGGCCACCTATTTCTGAAAGGGCCGATTCAAGGGCTTCCAGATTTCGATGAAGCCACCACTGCTTCGCTCCCCCGAATGGACGATCGTTATCAAGGATATAGAGGGGGAGGACGGTTCCGGCGGTAGCGGCTTCATGAAGTGCGGGGTGATCATGAATTCTCAGGTCGTCCCTGAAGAGGACGATGATGCGCTTGTTCATATGTTCATACCTCCTGCTGAATCTCAGGGGATCCATTTTTCATTCAGTATAGGGAAGAATCCATGATGGGACAAAGAAAAATGCGCTACAAAATAAAAGGAATGGGTCTAAGCCCATTCCTGAAATAGCTTATTTCACGACCAATACATTGGTTTCGCAGTTCTTTACGACCTTTTCACTTACGCTTCCCAGCATGAGCTTTTTCATGCCGCTTTTACCGCTTCTCCCCAAAATGACAAGATCGACTTCATTGTCTGTTGCGTACTCACATATCCGCTTCTCTTCTGAACCGGCAAGGTGAATGTATTCAGCTTCGATCTTGTGGGGGTCAAGTTTTTCCTGTACGTGTTTCAGCACCGGATGGATTTCTCCCACCTCATTTATCGATTGCCTTTCCTCGGCACCATCATACACATGGGGGTCACGCTGCAGGGCTGTATCACCTACGATCTGCTGATCCAGGCCAGGAGAAGTAGCCGCCATGGCGTGGGGAGGAGTGAAGTGATCAACTGCCTGATTTGGTGTTTTCTCATCGGTTACATATAAAATGGTCATTTTTGTATCGAGTGATTGATTTTTAAGCTTCAGTGCTTCATCAAGTGCTTTCCTGCTACCGTCTGTGTCGTCATAGGCCACTAAAATATGTTGGTACATCGATAATCACCTCTACTAATGGAATAATATCCTTTTACCCTTTTCAGAATATTTTAATCCTTCGGGTCAGGCAAAAAAAAGAAGCAGGGTCAGTTCCCCCGCTTCTTCCTGAGAATTATAGAAGGCTGATGATCCAGCCGATTACGACGATTGCCCCGATGACCATTAAGATCGTACGTACCATTGATGTTCACCTCTTCATATATGTTTTATCATTTCGCTTACCGTTAAGATACCCCAACGTGTACAAATGAAACATAAAGGATACATCAAATAAGAACAGAAATAATATTGACATTATTCTGAAAATAAGGTAGCTTATAATAAGGTTTAAAATAAAAGAGTTCCTGTCTATAAAGACTGAACTGAGAAGGGAGTGGCAGTGATGAAGAAGTATGCGATTGATTCCGTTATGAACATGAGTAAGCGATCTTCGTCACGTATCTGCTGATCCCGTTTCCATAAAACGAGAGAGGGCACAGGTGATGGTTGATCACCTGTGCTTTTTTGTCCCCGGATGGACGACTGAGAGGCGCATCGCCTTTTGTCGTCCATCTTTTTGTTGTTTTCAGGGTATCCCTGTGACATAGAATCACATCTTGATAAAGGAGGAGTTTGTAATGATTCATGATCATCAATCGGTAGTCCCATCCCTCGCGGAGACCGAAGGAGGCTAGTTAGGGACCAAAAGCAAGAATGGAGGCAGGAGCATGTTCATCATTTTCAAGAAATTATCATGGTTTTTCAAAGAAAACTGGAAGAGATATACCGTTGCCATCATTTTATTGACCATAGTCGGCATTCTGGATGTGGTCCCACCGAAGCTGGTGGGTGACGCCATCGATGAAATCCAGGTGGGCTCACTCACGAAGGAAGCAATCGTACATTATCTGCTGCTGTTGACAGGCACCACGGTCGTTTCGTATGGCATGACCTATATTTGGATGTATCAGCTATTCGGGGGAGCGTTTCTTGTAGAACGGAAGCTACGATCACGCTTTGTCGGTCACCTTATGAAGATGACGCCCACTTTCTTCGAAAAAAATCGTACAGGGGATCTCATGGCCAGGGCTACAAATGATCTGCAGGCCATTTCGGTCACAGCAGGCTTCGGGGTGCTGACGCTCATCGATTCGAGCATCTTCATGCTGACGATCCTTTTGACGATGGGCTTCCTTGTCAGCTGGCAGTTGACACTCGCAGCAATCATACCACTTCCGCTAATGGCCCTGCTTATGAAAATCTATGGGGCAAGGATTCATACGCGCTTCACGGAAGCACAGGATGCTTTCGGGGAGCTGAATGATAAAGTCCTGGAGTCGGTCTCTGGAGTCCGTGTCATCAGGGCATATGTGCAGGAGAGGGCAGATGAGAATAGATTCTCCGATATGACAGAGGATGTGTACAGGAAGAACATCGCCGTAGCGAGAATCGATTCTTTGTTCGATCCCACCATCAAAGTGCTTGTGGGCCTGAGTTATCTGATCGGGCTAGGGTACGGAGCGTATCTTGTTTTCCATCAGTCCATCACCCTGGGTCAGCTTGTCTCATTCAATGTCTATCTCGGAATGTTGATCTGGCCGATGTTTGCCATAGGTGAGCTCATCAATATCATGCAGAGGGGGAACGCTTCACTAGATCGCGTTCAAGAAACCCTTGCCTATGAGCAGGATGTAAAAGACGAAGATATCCAAGAAAAGATCTCTGAACCGAATGGAATCGGATTCCATCAATTGTCATTCCGCTATCCATCCTCTGAAGGGATGAATCTCAAAGATGTGGAGGTAAGGGTGCCTAAAGGGGCCACGCTTGGTCTAGTAGGTAAAACGGGGAGTGGAAAGACAACGTTCATCAAACAGATCTTACGGGAGTATCCGCTAGGAGAAGGGACTTTGGAGATCGGTGGTATCCCGATCCAACAGCTGCCGATGGACCGTGTCAGGGAATGGATCGGATATGTTCCCCAGGACCATATCCTCTTCTCCAAGACGGTGAAAGAAAACATCCTTTATGGAAAAGAAGGAGCATCTGATGAAGAGCTTGAAAGAGCAATGATCCAGGCAGATTTCATGAAGGATCTCAGCACCCTTCCCCAAGGACTCGAGACGATTGTGGGTGAGAAGGGCGTTGCGCTCTCCGGCGGACAGAAACAAAGGATTTCCATTGCAAGGGCTCTGATCAAGGACCCTGACATCCTCCTACTCGATGATGCTCTATCAGCGGTGGATGCGAAGACGGAAGCCACCATCATTCAGAACCTCAGGAATGAAAGGGCCGGGAAGACGACCATTTTGGCAACCCACCGTATTTCCGCCGTTGAGGAAGCAGATTGGATCCTGGTGTTTGAAGGAGGAAAGGTCATCGAAGAGGGCACGCATTCGGATCTTCTCACCACAAAAGGATGGTATAGACAGCAATATGATCGTCAGCAGGCTGCGGATCCTGCACGGAAGGGGGTGGGGGCATGAGCGTAGGAAAACGATTGGTTCAGTATGCCCTTTTATATAAAAGCATGATCATTGCGGCCCTTCTCATGCTCTCTGTTTCAGTAGGAGCAGAACTAGCGGGCCCTTTCATCGCCAAGAAGATGATCGATGACCACATACTTGGAATTGAAGACCGGTGGGTGGAAACCGGTAAGGGGGAAGATGCTGTAGCCTATAAAGGCAAATGGTATACCCGTGAAGAATATCGGTCAGATGGAAAAGGCGGCGGGAATGAGGTAAGGGTCTTCCAGGTCGGAAGGTCTTTCTACTTCATCCCGGGAGATGTCCCGAGCGATGGGGAACGCTCTATTACGGATGGGAAGCTTTCCATCCGTAAGAATGGGGAAACGTCCTTGTATGAGGCTGAAAAATTATCCGGGTCCGAGCTGTTGGCTTTCTATCAGCCGGAAATTCCAAGGATCATCAAACTTATTGCCTTTTATTTCGGATTGCTGTTATTTGCATCATTTTTCCAATACGGACAACACTTCTATCTTCAAAAGGCGGCAAACAGGGTAATCCAAAAGATGAGGAATGACGTTTTCAACCATATTCAGCGTTTGCCCATACAGTACTTCGATAATCTGCCCGCCGGAAAGGTCGTGGCACGGATCACGAATGATACGGAGGCGATCAGAAACCTGTATGTGACGGTTCTGTCGACCTTCTTCACCAGTGCCATTTACATTGTCGGCATTTATATCGCCTTATTCATTCTGGATCCATCCTTGGCTTCAATCTGTCTCATCCTCATGCCTCTGCTTGTCCTGTGGACCTACCTTTATAGAAGATACGCCTCTTCCTATAATAAAGTGATCAGAAGCAAGGTAAGTGAGATCAATGCGGTCATCAACGAGTCAATCCAGGGAATGCCGATCATCCAGGCGTTCCGGAGGGAAAAGAAAACAAAAGAGGAATTCGAAGAATTGAATGAGATGCACTATCGCTATCAAAACAAGCTCCTCAATTTGAATTCCCTTACGTCCCACAATCTTTCGGGAGTATTGAGGAACATTGTATTCGTTGCATTCATTTGGCATTTCGGGGGTGGATCACTTGAAGTGGGATCAGTGATTTCACTTGGTGTCCTCTATGCATTTGTTGATTATATCAATCGGCTGTTCCAGCCTATCACAGGAATTGTCAATCAGCTGTCGAACTTGGAGCAGGCCTTGGTGGCAGGCGAGCGGGTATTCAAGCTCCTTGAAGAGAAGGGAACGGACGTAGAAGATGCCCGGGTTGAACGCTACCGGGGGGATGTGAGCTTCGAGCATGTGTCATTCGGGTATAAAAAGGATGACTATGTGCTGAAGGATATCCACTTTTCGGCAACACGAGGGGAAACAGTGGCCCTTGTCGGACATACAGGGTCTGGTAAAAGCTCCATCATGAATCTGCTATTCAGGTTTTATGATGTGAATGAGGGGTGCATCACCATCGATGGGAAGGATATCCGTGAACTGCCGATTCAAGCAGTCCGGGAGCATATGGGGATCGTTCTTCAGGATCCATATCTTTTCACAGGTACGATCGCCTCCAATGTGAGTCTGGGTCATAAAGAAATCACACGCGAAAAAGTAGAGGCGTCACTCAAGGCAGTCGGAGCAGAAAAAGCATTCGCCGGGCTTGCCAACGGATATGATGAGCCGGTAATCGAAAAAGGGAGCACCCTGTCCTCGGGTCAAAGGCAGCTCATCTCATTCGCGAGGGCCCTTGCCTTCGACCCTGCTATCCTCATACTTGATGAAGCGACATCCAGCATTGATACAGAGACGGAATCGATCATACAGGAAGCGATGGAAGTGGTGAAGAAGGGAAGAACGACATTCATCATCGCACACCGGCTTTCTACTATAAAAAATGCAGATCAGATTCTGGTCCTTGATCGTGGGTCCATTGCTGAAAAGGGCACCCATGAACAGCTGATGGAGCGTAAGGGCAAGTATTATCACATGTATCACCTTCAAACCGGAGCAGCCGGGGAGGAGGCAGGATAAGACGAAGGCACCTGGATTCCGTCCAGGTGCCTTTTGGAAGTCAATAGCAAATCCCGACGCGCTTCCGAATATGGAGGCCTTCATCCAGGACTTTCAGCATGTAGTCTGCCGTGTCATGTGTGGAGATGCTCCTGCCTCCTTCAGGCAGGACCTGTTCTGACGTCCGGAAGACGCCGGTCCGTTCACCGTCGGGAAGATACGTCGGGCAGACGATCGTCCATTCCATTTCAGAAGCTTTTAGCATCAGGTAAGCGGATAGGTGATCCTCTGCAGCCGTGGTGCTCCTTCGCTTGGACTCATCCGATTGAAAGCGGTAGAGCCCAGTGGAATGTGACGCATCCAGGATGCCTGCGGTTCCGCATGTGATAATTCGCTTGATGCCGTGTCTCCGCATCCCATTCAGGATGAGGGGCATGCTTCTTGACAATGCATCAGATTTATCGGTGTTGAGGGCGCTGACAACGGCATCGCACCCTTCCAGTACGAGATCAATATCCTTTTGGTTCAATACGTTTCCTTTGATCTCCACACCGTTGCCCGTGGGTGTCCGAACAAGACGATTTGCCTTTTGTCCCAGCTCATCGGCAATGATGCTTCCGACTCTTCCTGTTGCTCCGAATAGTGCAGTTTTCATTCCATCTCCCCCTGATTCTTCGATGTAAATATTGTTACATGATAAACCATTCCCCGTCCAATACTAAGAAGGGACGAATGCCTGAAACATTTCCGTTGACTTTTCAGTCATAGCGTTTTATGATGACATTCGTACAGAAGTAAATCCGATAAGATTAGTGGGGGTTATCACATGAAGAAATGGAGAATTTCCATCGTTTTGATTGCCGTGCTCAGCCTGGTGCTGACAGCATGCTCAAGCGGTGATTCGAAGAGCGGTTCAGACGAAGAAGCGCTTTATAACAAAGTGAAGGAAGATGGGAAGATCCTCATCGGGACAGAGGGTACATATCCGCCGTTCACCTTCCATGATGATTCAGGCAAACTGACAGGCTTCGACGTCGAACTGGCACGTGAAGTGGCAAAACGCCTTGGCGTAAAAGCAGAATTCCAAGAAACTCAATGGGATGCTATGTTCGAAGGACTTAACAGTAAACGGTTCGATATGATTGCAAACCAAGTGGGGATCCGGGAAGATCGTCAAAAGAAATACGACTTCTCTACTCCATATATTGAATCAAGTGCTGTAGTGGTCGCGAAAAAAGATAACAAAAAGGTTAAGTCATTTGAAGATATCAAAGGTCTGAAATCGGCTCAGTCCCTTACAAGCAATTATCGTGACATTGCCGAGAAAAACGGTGCCGAGATTCAAGGTGTCGAAGGTCTTTCCCAATCCATCGAGTTGATCGAGCAGGGCAGGGTAGATGTAACAGTCAACGACAAAATCTCTGTTCTTGACTACTTGAATAAGAAGAAAGGCGCCAATGTGAAAATTGTTGCTGAAGCGGCAGAAGCAAGCGAGAGTGCCTTCATGTTCCGTAAAGGCGACGACAAATTGGTAAAAGAAGTTAATAAAGCGTTAGAGGATATGAAAGAGGACGGAACATACAAGAAAATCTCTGAGAAATGGTTCGGAGAAGATGTATCTCCTAAGCACTAGCATTTATCAGGATCCTCAGGCAATGATTGATATACTGCAAAGCTCCCTGCTTCCATTGATCAAGGGAGCTTTGTATTATTCCATCCCTCTGACGCTCATATCATTTGCCGTGGGTATGGTCCTGGCCATTTTGACTGCATTAGCCAGACTTTCAAAGTACAAAGTGCTCCAAATCATCGCAAGGGTCTATGTATCTGCGATCCGGGGTACGCCTCTTTTGGTGCAATTATTCATTATTTTTTATGGCCTGCCGAATCTCGGAATCAGATTCCCTGCGTTCCTGGCAGCGGTCATCGCCTTCTCCCTGAATAAGGGGGCATATTCATCTGAAATCATCCGTGCTGCCATCCAGTCTATACCGAAGGGTCAATGGGAAGCAGGGTCGTCCATCGGCATGACCTATGGTCAGACGTTGTGGCGCATCATCCTTCCCCAAGCAGCCAGAGTATCGATTCCACCGCTAGCCAACTCATTCATCTCCCTTGTGAAGGATACATCTCTTGCGTCGCTGATCCTCGTGACCGAAATGTTCAGGATCGCACAGCAGATTGCAGCCACGAACTATGAGTTCTTGCTGATTTATATGGAAGCGGCACTCCTATATTGGGTATTGTGCTTCATCCTTTCTGTCATCCAGGGCCGCATAGAGAATAGACTTGATCGATATATAGCGAAATAATTGTTAGATAAAGGAGATTTATCATGATTTCCATAAAAGGATTAACCAAACGATTCGATGATCTTGAAGTGCTTAAAGGTATGAGTGCGGAGATTAACAAAGGTGAAGTCGTCGTACTTGTAGGCCCCTCGGGGTCAGGGAAGACTACGTTCCTTCGCTGCCTCAATTCCCTTGAGATCCCGAATGAAGGAGTCGTCTCCATCGGGGGGACCACCATCGACTTCAAAGGGCGCGTGGCTAAAAATGAACTCCTTGAAATGAGAAGAAGGACCGGTATGGTCTTTCAAAGCTATAATCTATTCCCTCATAAAACCGCCTTGGAAAACGTAATGGAAGGGCCGGTGGTCGTTCAGGGGAAAAGCCGTGAAGAAGCAAAAGCACAGGCTGTGAAGCTGCTTGAGAAGGTTGGTTTAGGAGATAAGGTCGACTTCTATCCTTATCAACTTTCAGGCGGTCAACAGCAGAGGGTCGGGATTGCAAGGGCCCTTGCAATCGAACCCGAGGTCATGCTTTTCGATGAACCGACCTCGGCCCTCGATCCGGAGCTTGTAGCCGACGTTCTTGCCGTCATGAAGGAACTTGCAGAAGAGGGGATGACCATGGTGGTCGTCACGCATGAAATGCGTTTTGCCAAAGATGTGGCTGACCGGGTCATCTTCATGGATGGTGGCCATATCCTTGAAGAAGGACCTCCTGAGCAGGTACTTGATAATCCGAAGAATGAACGGACGCGACAGTTTTTAAATCTAATACACTGATACTCATCCTCTCCCTGATCACTATGGACAGGGAGAGGATTTTTTTTGTGGCGGTGTGAGTGAATATTTATCATCCTTGCACATAATAGGTTAGTTCGATGAAATTAGTGGAAATATGAATAATAAGACGAGAAAAGGAGGAATCATTGATGGATTACAGAATCGAGAAGGATACCATCGGGGAAATGAAGGTACCTGCAGACAAATACTGGGGAGCTCAGACCCAGCGGAGCAAGGAGAACTTCCCCATCGGAGGCGAGAAGATGCCCCTTGAAGTTACATATGCTTTCGCCCATCTGAAAAAAGCCGCAGCGAGGGCGAATCAGGCATTGGGAAAACTATCGGCCACAAAGGCTGACGCCATTGCAAGGGCGTGTGAAGACATCCTTTCGGGGGATCTTGACGATCACTTCCCCCTTGTGGTCTGGCAGACCGGAAGCGGCACCCAGTCGAATATGAACGTTAATGAAGTGGTGGCATACAGAGCGAATGAAACCCTGGCAGGGGAAGAGCGTGTGCATCCCAATGATGATGTCAACATGTCACAAAGCTCCAACGATACGTTTCCTACGGCCATGCATGTTGCTGCATTAATGGAACTGGATAAACGACTCCTGCCATCTCTGGATGAATTGATCGCAACCCTTAGGGAAAAAGAAGAGAGATTCCAGGATATCATCAAGATCGGACGGACCCATCTCCAGGACGCCACTCCCCTGACCCTGGGACAGGAAATCAGCGGGTGGAGGGCCATGATGGAGAAATCCAAAGCGATGATCGTGGAGTCATCCCGGCATCTATTGCCCCTTGCAATCGGGGGGACCGCCGTTGGAACGGGTATCAATGCAGACCCGACATTCGGAAGCCGGGTTGCACAGGAACTGGATTCACAAACAGGGTATGCCTTTCAGTCGTCGGACAATAAATTCCATGCGCTCACATCCCATGATGAGCTCGTATTCGTCCACGGTGCATTGAAGGCACTGGCTGCAGATCTCATGAAAGTGGCCAATGATGTGCGGTGGCTTTCAAGCGGTCCAAGAAGCGGAATAGGGGAATTGACCATCCCTGCGAATGAGCCGGGGAGTTCCATCATGCCTGGCAAGGTGAATCCGACTCAAAGTGAAGCCGTCACCATGGTGGCAACACAAGTATTCGGGAATGATGCAGCCATCGGATTTGCAGCTAGCCAGGGGAACTTTGAGTTGAATGTATTCAAGCCGGTCATCATCTATAATGCCCTGCAGTCCATCCGCCTTTTGGGAGATGGGATCCGATCGTTCAATGACCGGTGCATCGAAGGGTTGGAGGCGAATCTTGATGTGATCGAAGGATTTGTATCCCGTTCCCTGATGCTTGTGACCGCCCTCAACCCCCATATTGGATATGAGAAGGCCGCAGAAATCGCCAAAAAGGCCCACCGGGAAGGATGGACCTTGAAAGAATCGGCTCTTAAGAGCGGTTATGTGACGGAAGAGCAGTATGATGAATGGATCAATCCTGAAGACATGGTGAACAAATAAAAAAACCCCCGGAACATCCGGGGGACTGTGCATTATTTGTAGCTTCCGCCAAGTTGTTGTTCAGCCATTTGAACAAGGCGTTTCGTGATTTCTCCACCTACAGAACCGTTAGCGCGTGCAGTAGTGTCTGCTCCTAATTGTACGCCGAATTCTGAAGCGATTTCGTACTTCATTTGGTCGATTGCTTGCTGAGCTCCAGGAGCAACCAGTTGGTTAGATGAGTTGTTACGAGATTGTGCCATGTTGTACATCTCCTTAAAGTATAAGAATTTTATTGGCTGGGTCAGCTGGATTTGCACCAGCTCGCATTCCATGAGCGACCATCTTGTATGGTTTAACCCAATGAAGTAATTCATCCCGTTACTTGTATTATGGTTCAATCTTCATTTTCTATACGAAAAATAAAAAAAGAAATCTTTTCCTTTTAAACTCCCTTTAATTTCTCCTCATAAAAGCATGCTTTTGTTTGAAGGCTAACAGTATACGAAGATTGAAAGTATGGTGAACCACATGAAAGCTTGTGCTTTATGTAATGGAATCATTTCCTATAAGGGAATGTGTGCAAAATGCGGTGATACAACGGTGGATCAAGGCAGATACCATGACTACTATGATGAGTACAGCCCTTATATGGACATTCAGGAGATTCAGCTTGCCGACGGGATTCCGAACAGCAGCTGTACGGATACATGCCTGCATCTATTCACTTGCAAAAGGTGCGGGGAGGAGGAAGGAAGAAGTATAGATATGGTGGAGTTTTGACCATTGAAAAAGGAGTCCCTGATAAAGGGGACTCCTTTTGTTTTGTTATTATCATCGAATGCGTTCTTCAGACTCTGCATCGAAGAAATGGGCTTTATTCATGTCTAGTGCCAAGGTGATCGTCTGCCCAGCTTGGATATCTGTGCGTGAATCCACACGTGCGACAAAATCCTGTCCTTCTAGCTGGGAGTATAGCATTGTTTCGGCACCGGTGAGCTCCGATACTTCAATCTTGACTGAAATTTTTGCGCCTTCTGCAGTATCAAGGAAGAGGGGCTCATCATGGATATCTTCGGGACGGACACCCAGGGTGATGGCCTTTCCTACTTGTCCCTGTTCCCTGAGGACTTTCAGTTTCCCTTCCGGAACGAGGACCCTTGTATTGCCGCATACAAAGTAGTTTTCTTCCAGTGTTCCCTGGAAGAAGTTCATGGCCGGTGAGCCGATGAAGCCGCCTACGAATACATTTTCAGGCTTATCGTACACCTCTTTAGGTGAACCGACCTGCTGAATGACCCCATCTTTCATGACAACGATCCGCGTCGCCATGGTCATGGCCTCAGTCTGATCATGCGTCACATAAATGGTTGTCGTTTGAAGGCGCTGATGGAGCTTTGCGATTTCTGCACGCATCTGCACACGAAGTTTTGCATCAAGGTTGGATAGCGGTTCATCCATGAGGAAGACCTTGGCATCACGGACGATGGCACGACCCAATGCGACACGCTGACGCTGACCACCGGACAATGCCTTAGGTTTACGGTCGAGGAGGGCTTCGAGGCCGAGGATCTTGGCAGCTTCCTGGACGCGACGGTCAATTTCCTTCTTGTCAAACTTTCTAAGTTTAAGGCCGAACGCCATATTATCATATACGCTCATATGAGGGTAGAGAGCATAGTTCTGGAACACCATTGCGATATCGCGATCCTTTGGTGCAACGTCATTCACCCGTTTTCCGTCGATGGAGAAATCTCCTTGAGAAATCTCTTCCAGTCCGGCAATCATGCGCAGGGTCGTCGACTTTCCGCAACCTGATGGCCCGACGAAAACGATGAACTCCTTATCCTTGATATGTAGATTGAAGTCAGTGACAGCGGTCACCTTTTTATCATAGATCTTATAAATATTGTCGAGTTTCAATTCAGCCATGTTCAATCTCCCCTTTTGTTTGTAATCGTTTTCAACTTAATACTCATTGTAGGGGAAGTGAACCGGAACCGATATGGTCAATGTGCACAAAATTCACTCTTCTTCCTTGTTCACCTTGTCATGGAGATGATCCAGGCAGGCAAGATAGGCAAGGATCGCTCCCTGAAAGCTGCGGATATCGATACCTGTCTTATCAATAAAACGTTCGATCCGGTATTGAACCGAATTGCGATGCATGAAGAGCTGCTTCGCCGTCTGACTCACATTTGCCTGATTTTCAAGGAAAACCTTGATGATCTGTGTCCAATCAGGATCCTCTTCCAAGATGGTGATCACATGGCCGAGAAGATGAGTTTTCCACTCAGGAGGCAGGCAGTGGAGCAGGAAAGATGGCAGAAGTGATTCAACAGAGTGAATGGTGGAATGACTGAGAGATGCAGGCAAAGAAAACAGCTTCCGCTCGAATGAAAAAGCTTCAGGAAGGTCCGGATCAAGCGTATGGAACTGCCCCGTGAAGAATAAGGTCGAAACGAAAAAATCCGACTCAATGACATGAGAAATCGTGAACAGCTGCTCATGATCCAGCAGTTCATTGCTTTTCCGTTCAATGAATAGACCCGTCCCGTCACTGAACAAAACAGACTGGACTTCTTCGGGGAGCAGATGTTGAAACGCTTCCTTCATCATGGAGTGCTCGATCTCACCGTTCATGGAGAACTGGATGATTCTGTATTCACCCTGATCGATTTGAGGTTGAGGTCCTCCTTCATAAAGGAAGGTAAACCATTCCCGGGCTTCAAATGAGCCGTTGAGTATGGTAATGGGGGAACCGACTTCGATGAACAGGCATTTCAGGAGCTCCACTTCTTCTTCTGTGATTTTATTTCTGTCGATTCCGATAAAGGTGTCTTCTTCTTCATTTGTGAACCAGGCCTTCCCGAAATCGAGTGAACCCGGTCGGGAGGACCTGACGGATGCTTCAGGATACTTTTTGAGAAGGGATGTCAGCATGGGGTAGGTACCATCCTTTATTCAGTATATTCCCATTGTACTGAATAAAGATGGCGATGCAAAGAGTCACGAATTGCAAATATTGTTTGATTGGAATACTATTGTAAGAGGAATTTATCGTGATGAGGTGTACACAATGGAATATACAAAAGAAGTCACAAATCGAATGAAACGCTTGGAAGGACAAGTACGCGGTGTATTGAAGATGATGGATGATGGGAAGGATTGCAAAGAAGTCGTCACACAGCTTTCCGCCGTCAGGACTGCCGTGGACCGTACGATCGGACTTGTCGTCGCAAAGAACCTTGAAGCATGCATCAAGGATTCAGAAGAAAAAGGCATGAATACGGAAGAGGCCATTCAGGAGGCAGTCAACCTTTTGGTGCGAAGCCGCTGATCATTAATGAAAGCTGCCGTTTATAGAAAACGGCAGCTTTTCTTTATGGTCTCGGAGGTTCTTCATGGCTGGGCATATCGATCGCTTCTTCAATGTTTGCGATCTCATCGCGCAGGTGAACAGATCCTCCGGACATCCCCTCATTGATGAAACGGTCCACGTCCACAAATGCTTTATCGCGTCCTTCATTCGTGCTATCCGGAAGAAAGTCATATTTTTTATCCATTTGATCGCCTCCTATGGATATTGTTCAAAAAACGGCTGCGAATTATGCATCATTCATAGACGTGGAAGAGCATAAGATCATGGATCTGTTTGGCACTTTTCTCATCGAGAGGAGGCTGGCAGTCGATTCGGCCATCTTTGTGGTAGATGCCTTCATGCTTGACTCCGCCATAGAAAAATGAAATATACCAGCCCGGTAACTCTTTGTTTTCATACATGCTCCTGTATTGAAAATGTTGAATCATGCAGCATCACTCCTTAATGATAGTGTAAACGGTTTCTGTTTCGCAGGAAAGAGTGAATTGGAACTGTCACGTACAGATCAGTCAGTGAAAATGGAGCCTGTCCATCCCGTTCGCAGCCTCATTCTATTCACCCGACTCATAAATACCCCTGCGACATAATACACTTTATGGAATGCACAAAGGAGGTACGGAGGCATGAATGAATTTCTCCGGGATATACAAAAAGCCATAAGCGACGAATGGACAGCCTATCATTTTTATAAAGAATTGCAAAGTCGGACGAACAATCCACTATTTGTGGAGTTCATCAGCTCAGCCCGTCAAGATGAGAAAAAGCATTATGATCTATTTCAGTATCTGCATTATCTGCTTACAGGTGAATATTATGAACATAAAAAAGAAAAGGTCGAGTTCACAACCTTTAAAGAAGGAATCCTTCGCGCGCTGAAGGACGAGCTCCACTGTGCTTCTTATTACCGGGATCTTCTGATGGATATACCGAATCAGCAGGCATATAAACCGCTGTTTATAGCCATGACCGATGAGACGGCACACTCCACCCGTTTCCAAACGATTTATCAGTCCCTGCGCTGAGGTCGGGAGGAGGCAAGGGTGAAAAATGTATCCACAAGCTTCTTGCGCCGGGTGGTCTCAATCTCTGATTCATCGAATATCATCGGCTTGGAGTTGATTTCGAATAAAACGAAGCCTTCCTCTCTTCTCGGAGCGATATCGGCGGAAAACTCCCCTATGAATCCCAGAGAATCAGTGAGGGTTTCCCCGCAGATCTTCATGATGGAAGCGAGCATCCGTTTTGTGTCCTCCTGGGCAACATCGTCCAGGGAAATGATTGTTCCCCCTGTGGGGACGTGTGTGGTCACTTCCTGGCGGTGCGACATCCGCACCCCGATCCCCGTCACACTGAATTCATCCCCCGAGGAGAGGACAAGCACTCTGTAATCATATCGGTGTCCGTTCAATGAGCGGCATTGAATGGCCTCCTGGACGATCCAGTCTTTTTCTTCGAACCATTCGGGGTATGCATGTGCCAACCGCTCTGCAGAAGAGAAGTGCTCGATTTTTTTGATACTGCGACAACTCACCCTCCCGTCTTCATGCACGTCGATCTTGCGGATGCCTTTACCTTTGGATGAAAGGGAATGTTTAATATAGATCTGTTTATGCTCTGTCAAAAATTCCTTCAGATGGAGAGGGTCTCGGATTTGTTCGGTAACAGGGAGATGGGGACGTAGTTCTTCCCTTTCCCGTAGAATCTGATAAATATCCCATTTGTTAAAGAAGTGGGGGTTGAATAAAGGAATATTATGATCTCTACTCCATGAGGTTACGTGCAGGAACGCTTCATTTTGTTCACCCGCAGGAGTGGGAATCCTGTTGTAAATAACGTTTGGAAGGGGAAAGTGACAGGTTACCCATCGGCCCAGGGTATCACTATAGACGATGCCGGCAACCGTGTTGCACTCGATATCATAGGGCGAAAAAACAAAACACATGGCGCCTGCATCCTGGATGTTTTCCTGAAGGGTTTTAAAGAGTTCGAAGTTCCCCCGATAGCGATTCGCCCGGTCCTTATCCGCCAGGATGCCTATGAGGGGGATCACCCCGCCGGTGGGAGAGCCTATTGGAAAGGTGTAGGCTTCTTCGGATTTTTTAGATTGCAGAAGGAAGGAATCAAGACCGAACGCATAAGTGGATATACTTCTTTCGTCATGGCTGAAGATTCTTCTCCTTCGATCATACAGGATTCTCATGGCACCAATTCCTCGATCGTTTTGCGGGAGAGGAATACACCAAAGGAGAGGGCAAGCTTGCGTGTGAGGATATCTTCAGCTTTCAGGGACGGATGGGTGAAAATCGAGCGGCCCGGTTTTGAATTGGCTTCGAACATCCAGATCCTCCCGCTCTCGTCGGCTCCGAGGTCGAACCCGATTTCTCCGACATAACCCTCCATGTTTGCCTCGATGGAATGCGACAATAGAATGGCTGCTTCCTTGAGTCGGGTTTCCATCACATGCCTTTCATCTTCTGTAAAGAGCTCACTCAGTACCTTCACTTCCCCTCCGGCTTTTGCGTGGGTCGTCACACTTCCGGAACCTGCGACTTTGGCTGCGATGGCCGATACGTGCCACCGGCCTTCATCATCTTTATTTGTATGGACCCTGAAGTCCAGCGGGCGATGGTCATCTTCAATCAGATCGATTCCCTGCTGGATGATGAAGGAATCGAATTTTCGTCCCTTAAGGACCGATTGGACGAGGGATTCAAGGTTTTTAAATCGGAGTAGGCGAACCTGCTGATCACCGTCCTTGAATCTGCAAAAATATCCTTCCTTCCCCCGGTCATACGTGATTTTATGAATTCCGTTTCCGAGGCTTCCATTTGCCGGCTTCACGTACACATGCCGGTATGTTGCAAGCATCCGCTCAAGATCACTGATGGATTGGAACTGATGGGTTTCCGGGAGGTAGAGGGCGGCTTCTTCATCTCCTGCCAATCTCTCGAACAGATCAAGCTTGTTGAAAAACCCCGGGTTATACCACGGGATCCCGTATTCTCCTTGAAGTCGCTCCTTGAGCGAAAGGATGGAACGCTTTTTTTCGCTTCTGCGATTGGGAAGGCGGTCATAGATGACGGTAGGGAATGGGATGAAGTGCCGCTCCCATTGATCACCAAAATGAAAAAGAGCATGAATGAGTCCGTCCTCCCACTGGATGTCATGTTCCCCGAACACAAACGGGATGACTCCGAGCGTACCCTGTACGGCAAGCAAACGCTGGAACATACGCGAGCGTTCCCCGATGGGGTTCATCTTGAACTGCGTGAATCCTGCCGTGAATATGCCGATCAATGCGCCAAGATAAAGCTCCTCTTCCACTTGATGAAGGTGGAGGTTGCCCACTCCTCTTGGAAGGTGCAGGCCATCGGCGAGAGAGGAGCTGATGCCGATGACATTTCGTCCATTGGGGTGTGGCCTGCATTCTGCTTCGACCTTCCTTGTTCCTAGAGTGATGCTCCTCGGCACTGAATCCTTACTGAAGGAAACTGGAAGGTAGAGGAGGGGACGCTCTTCCTGAAAGACTTCCACTTTAAAAGGTTTCAACATTAGTGATCACTCCTCGTAGGTGCAGACTGTGATGACAGATTCATGCAGTGGTCTAAGGGAATCCGGCATATAGCAGAAGAATCAACCCCGCCGGTCTGCATGAGTTTATGTCCAGGTTTTGAATTGATATCGAGCAGCCAAATGGAATGATCAGCACCAATCGTGATATCGATGCCCAGCTCAAGCAACGGCGAAAATCGGTCCTCCAATTCCATAGGGAGAATCGACAGAATTTCTTTCAGCTCTTCTTCCATGACTTCCCAAGGCGCTCCGGGATGCGCTGCTTTCCACTCGTCATAGGGAATATACATGGCTCCGGAGGATACGTTGGTCAGAATGCCATCCGGATTGCCATATCGGAAGGCGCGGTGATGTTCCTCCCAGTTTCCGTTTGGATCTTTCGCCATGTGGACCCGGAGATCATAAGGGCGATCTTGAACTTGATTCTCCAGGCGTCTTTGGATCAGAAAGGTATGCTTTTTCATTAAACGAAGGGTGAATCGCTTGAATTCGTCCCGATTGTGGAATGTATGGGAAAGGATTCCATCCTTTTTCGTCGTCCTGACGATAATCGAAGGGCCGTTTGTACGTAGGTGATAGATGCCGAATCCATGGGCACCGTCCACAGGCTTGATGATGGCTTCTTCTTCACGATTCAGGAAGGCGGTAAGGTCCTCCACCTCCCTTAGAAGGCGGGTGCCGGGGAGATACGGTGCCAGAGGACCTTTTTGAAGCTCCTCATAAAGGACCCACTTGTTCGGCAAACCGTAGCCGAGGAATGTCACATGGGGCTGCTGCTTCAACCATTGAACCACAGCCTTTGCCTGCTGCTGTCTACCTGCCTGGTAATAGGTGCGATCATATAAGTATTCCGGGATCCTAAAGGCATCTTCCTTCCATGTCCCGGATTCCCGGCAGTACGTATAGCCTTCAATTCCTTCTGAGAAAGGAGAGAGGTCCTCCGGTGAAAACAAGTGCAGATGAATCGGATAAGACAGGGACTCCTTGCCAATCCCTGAATAAAACGGATTGGCGGGGTCTGGGTTCAACGTCAGGATGCCAAGATGATTCATTTTTCTTCCTCCTCTTCTTTCCATATGGAAAAGCTGTGTTGATACAATCCGCGAACCGAGGGTCTTACCGATTCAGAATGCTGGCTGGTGAGCTTACTTGGTTTGGAGTTCACTTCTATGATCCATGGTTTACCATCAGCATCGATTCCGAGATCGATGCCGAATTCGGAAAAATGGCCATCGAGCACCTCGGAAAGGTAGACTGCTGTACTCAGGCTGATGGCCTTCATATTCTCGTGAATCCCTTTTGAAATAGGGAGGATGTCATTCAGGATGGTACGTGGTTTCGCCGTCTGTCCCCCACGATCGACATTCGAGACGAATTCGCCATCTCCGGCAACCCGGGCCACCGATGAGAGAACCGTCCACTCCTGACCGATGCGGTGGCATAGGATACGAAAGTCCAAGGGCCGACCTTTGTACAGACAGAAAGGGATCGTCTCCTGGATGAGATAGGTGGAATTCCTGCACCATGCACGAATCTTTTTCTCCAGTGTGGGGTAGTCCTTGAACGTCTGGTGGCTATCTCCCGGAAATGAATTCTGTCTCACTTTCCAACCGTCCCCGGAGCTCACCCTGATGATGTTCCTTCCCTTGCTGCCATGGATGTTCTTGATGAACACATCTCCATATGTTGAGAGCATCCCTTCCAACTCATCAACACCGGTAGCAGAAGCGGGGATATGATCCTGGAGGAGCGGATGATGATTCAGTGCTTGATCCACTTCTGACTTAGAGAGAAACCGTGTATTGAAAATAGTGCCCCCCGCTTGTTCCAAACAGGTGACAGCGTGCTTGAATGGGCCTGTGGTCTCAAGTTGCCTGGAAGGAATGCGATTATATAAGACGCTTGGGGAAGGAACGGAACAAGCCCCCCACTTACCTTCTGAAAAGAGGAGACCGGTCCCGTCCTTTTGGAGAAAAGAGGAAACAGGAAGCAAATAAAGCAAGCCTCCATTTTGATGGAAGAAGCGTTGGCATTCGTGGGCATAGTCACTGAGAGATCCTGCCGTTTTGTTGATGAGGATTGCTGTGATCGGTCCAATCCCTATCCCGGCACGGAGCCGATCGACGTGTATATGAAAGACCCGGTCATGTAAGGCATGCAACCAGGGCAGGAAAGTCGTCAGAATCAGGTCATCCGTCGGGGAGGGGTGGCACTCCACCAATGTGGAAGTGGTACCAACCGAAAGCGTGATCCCATCTTTAAGCATCCAGTCCTCCAAAAGGGTGTCAGGGATGTATATATGCGGTTCCTTACTTTTTTCGCAAATAATGCGGCATTTCATCCATATCACCCATTCCTCGTTTGCATAACACGTCAAAATGCCCCTATAATGACTTATTGGGCTATTGCTGATATAGCATACTATGTAGGCAGTCATAAAAGGTTCAAATGAACAGGAAAAGGCAGGTGCATGTATGAGATGAATGCGTTCATCCTCATTCTTTTCATGGTGGCAGTAGGTGCCCTGATCGGCGGAGTTACGAACCATCTGGCCATCAAGATGCTCTTCAGACCGTATCGGGCTTATTATATTGGGAAATTCCGTATTCCGTTTACTCCAGGTCTCATTCCGAGGAGAAGGGACGAACTGGCTGTATCAATGGGTAATACCGTAGTGGATCATCTTCTCACTCCGGATAGCCTTCAAAAAAAACTTCTCAATCCGGCTTTTAAGGGAGAAACGGTCAAGTATTTGAAAGCAGAACTCACCCCGATCTTCCAATCAGAGAAACCGATTGGTGAATGGATCGAAGAGTTCAATATTCCCGTGAACACCATGATGATCCATGATTACCTTGATAAGTGGATTGAAACGAAAGTGATCGAAACAAGGCTAAGCTATGCGGACATTTCCTTAGGGGAGGCCATGCCTCTTGAATGGAAGGAGAAAGCAGAAGAAAAGATTCCTGACATTGTGGCGATGATCGCAGGGAAGGCCGAAGACTATTTTACGAGTCCCGAAGGAAAAGCAAAGGTCAAGGTAATGATCGATGACTTCCTGAAAGAGAGGGGGAGACTCGGCAATATGATCGGGATGTTCTTGGGGAATACGTCGGTTGCCGATAAAGTGCAGCCTGAGATCGTGAAATTTATCAAGCATCCCGGAACCCAGGAAATCCTCTTGAATCTGATAAGAAGTGAATGGGAGAAGCTCAAGGAAAAAACCGTCGGTGAATTAACCGAAAGCTTCTCAGACGAGGCCCTGATCTCATCGGTTCAAAGCTATGCAAAGCGTGTCCTGAAGGTAGATGAGTTCTTTTCACGCCCTCTTGGCAGCGTCCTTTCGCGTCACGAAGAAACATTCTTCAGTACGCTCCTTCCTGCATGGGTTGATCGTGGCATCGATCTTCTCGGACGCAAGCTTCCAGGGGTGATGGAGAAGATGAATCTTCAGGAAATCGTTCAGGAACAGGTGTCGTCCTTCTCGGTGGGAAGGCTTGAGGAACTGGTCCTTGGCATTTCCAAGCGTGAGTTCAAGATGATCACGTACCTCGGTGCCCTATTGGGTGGAGTCATCGGAATCATCCAGGGAATCTTTGCTCTGTTGATTGGATGAGTGGAAAAGGGTCATTCCTAGTATTCGGACACATAGTTTGTTATAGTGGGGATGAAGAAAGACAGACAGACAGATATTTTAGGAGGCTAAACCTTGGCTATCAACTTATACGATCAAGCAAATGAATTGGAGCTCGCACTACGTCAAAGTGATGAGTTCCAACAGCTGAAAAACATGTATGATGAAGTGAACAGTGACGAATCTGCTAGCAAGATGTTCGAGAACTTCCGCAACATCCAGATGCAGCTTCAACAAAAACAAATGAGCGGTGAAGAAATCACTCAGGAAGAAGTCGAGCAGGCTCAAAAAGCTGCCCAGCTCGTCCAGCAGCACGACAAAATCTCAAAACTCATGGAAGCAGAACAGCGCATGAGCATGGTGATTACCGATTTGAATAAAGTCATCATGAAACCATTGGAAGAACTATACGGTTCTGTACAGCAATAACCTATATGAGATCCCGCCGGCAGACCCGGCGGGATTTTTCTGTGAGTGTGGGCAAATTTCAGGGCTCCTTGACCTCCTTGTCATAATTGTCTATTCCTTTTCATAAATGTAAAGAAAGCAGTAGACAACACTTAGGAGGACATCATGATGATCTATAGAATGCTTGCGCTTAATATCGACGGTACAATCGTGAATCGAAGCGGAAAGATTGCGAAGGAAACGAAGGAGGCAATTGAATACGTTCAACATAAAGGGGTTCCTGTCACACTTGTGACGAGCAGGAGCTTCAACTCGGCAAAGAAAGTGGCTAAATCTCTGAATCTCACAGGTCCCATCATCACTCATGGGGGTGCCTATATCGCCGCTGAACTCGAAAAGCCACTCTATGTCAAAAAGATATCCGAAACCATCACCTATGAAATCGCCCATTTCCTTGAAGGATTCCCTTGTCAGATCCAGATGGCCCATGAAAGGCAGTCCATCATCGGGAAAACCAATTCTCCGTCCAAGGAGCTTGCCCGCTTATCGTGGCAGAGGGAATCACGTCTTCTTTACAGCAAGCAATATGTCGACTCCATCAGTGAGCACCTTGCAGCAAATCCGATGACCGTTCCGAAAATCTCCGTAGTCCTTGAGCGGAAGGAAGATGTGTGGGATATCATCGCCGCACTTACAGCCATGTACGATGAGGTAGATGCCATCCCGACTTCGGAAAATAGTCTGGACATCGTACCGAAGGGTGTGTCAAAACTTCGCGGTCTCATGTATCTGACCGAACGCTATGCGTTGAAGAAGGAGCAGGTTGTCATGGTCGGGGCGGGAGTTGACGATATGGATGCCATGAGGTGCTGCGGTCTCGGTGTAGCAATGGGAGGGGCTCCTGCAGAAGTGAGAAAGGCAGCGGACTGGGTGACGAGGAGCCAGCATGAAAAGGGGATCCCGTACTTCATCAGTGAGGTGTTCAGGAAACAGCATCCGATTCCTTTCCTTAAGAAGATGAATATCATTAAATCTTGATTGCCAAGGCCGGTTCCAATAGGGATCGGTCTTTTTCGTACCGTTAACGACATTGACCATTCCCATCCCGTTCTTGTACACTTATAAATGCTTATCCAATTGTGAAAGGTGATTACAACGTGAATGTGTTAATTAAAGGCATCGAAGACGAACGATTTGAACGACCTCTTCGATTGATTGCCAATTTATTTTTTGAAGAAACCAAAATCCATTTTGGTGAGTGCGATCACCCCGATTTGGAGATCCATATACATGTATCAGACGCTGAGACAATTCAGGCGAGTGCGGAAATCAAATCAGACCAGTCTCCGAAAGCCGATTATAAAAAAGACTGGTTACCGTACGAAACAGAGAAGGAGCGATTCAGACAGCTGAAGACCGCCATTTCCCATGTGTACCTGAACGTTCTGCAGGAGCTGACAGGCATCCAGCAGAAATGGGGGATCCTGACAGGGATCAGACCGACAAAATTGATCCACAAGCAGAACATGCTCGGGCTTCAGGCAGAAGAGATCCACCATAAGCTGAAGGAAGAGTATTTGATCACCGATGAAAAGATCGATCTTATGCAAAACATCGTGGATCGCCAGCTGTCCGTCGTTCCCGACCTGTATGACGTGAGGGATGAGGTAAGCATCTATATCGGGATCCCGTTTTGCCCGACCAAATGCGCTTACTGTACCTTCCCTGCCTATGCTATCCAGGGCAAGCAGGGCAGGGTGGATTCGTTCCTCGCCGGCCTTCATTATGAAATCCGGGAAATGGGACGGTGGATGAAGGAAAAAGGCGTCAAAATCACGACGATTTACTTCGGAGGCGGTACGCCGACTTCCATCACAGCGGAAGAGATGGATGCCTTATATGAAGAAATGTACGACTCTTTCCCGGATGTGGACAAGGTGCGGGAAGTGACGGTGGAAGCAGGAAGACCCGATACCATCACGCCTGATAAACTGAGGGTATTGAACAAATGGAATATCGACCGGATCTCCATCAACCCTCAGTCCTACACCCAGGAAACGCTGAAGGCAATCGGAAGGCATCATACAGTGGAAGAGACGATCGATAAGTTCCATCTGGCCAGGGAAATGGGCATGAATAATATCAATATGGACCTTATCATCGGGCTGCCGGGCGAAGAGCTTCCTGAACTGCAGTATTCCCTTGATGAAACCGAGAAGCTGATGCCGGAATCCTTGACGGTCCACACCCTTTCGTTCAAACGTGCATCAGAGATGACAAAGAATAAGGATAAATATAAGGTGGCCGATCGTCACGAGATTGGACGGATGATGAATCTGGCCGAGGAGTGGACTTCTGCTCACGGATACGATCCCTATTACCTGTACCGTCAGAAAAATATCCTTGGAAATCTAGAAAACGTCGGTTATGCCCTGCCGGGTCAGGATAGTATTTATAACATCATGATCATGGAAGAAGTGCAGACCATCATCGGCATCGGCTGCGGGGCGGCAAGTAAATTCATCGACCCTGAAACGGGGAAGATCACCCACTTTGCCAATCCGAAGGAACCGAATGCGTATAACCTGACATTCAAAGAATACACAGATAAAAAAATCGACATCCTCAATGGATTGTTTTCCTGAGAGTCTTGTGGACAAACGCGTTTTGACATAGTAAAGCCCGACTTCATTTGCCTATAATAAGGCAAATGAAGTCGGGCTTTATTTTGTTTCATGAACATAATTAATTATTTGTTTCTAGCAAGTGCAAGCGGAAGATCCCTGAGTGAAGAGTAGCTTATGTGAAACCCCTCAGGCTTGCCGAAGAGGCTAACGGGCTACCTGCGGAAAGCGAAGTCTTGGACGGAAATCATGAGCGGTATAAAGCACCTATACGAATCGTGTTCGTCATAAAATGGTTTTCGTTTTGTCCCACTCTTTTGATTTTTAGATGATTGTCGAAATAATGGGAAAGAAAGAGGATTCGGTATAAGAAAATCGAATAAGTAAGGAGGATGGTTTTGTATGCGATTACTTCGTCGTGACGATCCTGCATGGGCTTCACCTGTACCAGTCCATTTAAAGACAAAGGGGAGATACGTTTATGATGCAGACGCCTTTACTTCTAACAGCGATGATGGAACGAGCAGAAAAGTTTTACCCTGAAAAGCACATCGTTTCAAGGACCGAATCGGGCATTCACCGCTTCACCTATAAAGAATGGGGAAAAAGGACGAGAAGACTCGGCAGCGTCCTGAAGAACCTCGGGGTCAAGGAAGGAGATAAGGTTGGGACCCTTGCGTGGAATCATCACCGTCACCTTGAAGCCTACTTCGCGATCCCATGCATGGGCGCGGTCCTTCATACCATCAATATCAGGCTGTCCCCTCAGCATATCGTGTATATCATCAATCATGCAAAAGACACGGTTCTCCTCGTGGATCCCGATCTTCTACCACTGGTGGAAAAGATCAGGGATCAGATTCCTCATGTCGAGTCCATCATTGTCATGACGGACGGCGAAATGCCTGAATCGACCATCGAAGACCTGCATCATTATGAAGAGCTGCTGGAGAAAGGTGATCCGACCTTTTCCTTCAGACATGATCTCGACGAAAACGCCCCTGCCGGTATGTGCTATACTTCTGCGACCACAGGGAATCCGAAAGGGGTCGTATACTCCCATCGGGGCATTGTCCTCCATGCCATGGCGCTCGGACTTGCCGATACAACCGGGATCATGGAGAGGGATGTGGCCTTGCCTGTTGTACCGATGTTTCATGTGAATGCATGGGGTCTCCCGTTCGCAGCCGTATGGTTCGGAACGACGCAAGTGTTGCCAGGCCCATACTTCACCCCAGGGCTGCTCGCCCAACTGATGGAAAAGGAAAAGGTTACCGTGGCTGCCGGTGTACCCACCATATGGCTGGGACTATTGAGAGAACTCGAAGAGAACAGCTACGATCTATCTTCCGTCCGTTACCTCCTTTGCGGCGGCTCCGCAGCGCCGAGGGGAATGATCAAGACCTTTGAAGAAAAGCACGGAATTCCATTCATGCATGCCTACGGGATGACAGAAACCAGTCCCCTTGCCGTCGTGGCATCTATGAAGAGTCAGCACGACGTATTATCATATGAAGAACGGTATGATGTCAAAGCCAAACAAGGCATCCTTGTCCCGGGACTGGAGATGAAGATCCTCGGAAAGAACGGGGAAGTGGAGTGGAACGGCCGGGAGATGGGTGAGCTTGCCCTCAGGGGACCATGGATTGCATCAGAGTATTACGAGGATGATCGGACAGAGGATGCGTTCCGGGATGGCTGGCTCCACACTGGAGATGTGGTGACGATCGATGAGGAAGGATATATCAAAATCGTCGATCGGACGAAGGATTTGATCAAGTCAGGAGGAGAGTGGATCTCATCTGTTGACCTTGAAAATGCCCTGATGTCTCACGAAGACATCTTTGAAGCTGCAGTTGTTGCAGTGCCGCATGAAGAGTGGCAGGAACGTCCTGTCGCATGTGTCGTCCTCAAAGATGCGGAGAAGAGGACGGTCACACAGGAAGAAATCATCGACTTCCTGCGTCCACAGTTCGCGAAGTGGTGGCTGCCAGACAAAGTGATCTTCATGAAGGAAATTCCGAAGACATCGGTGGGGAAATTCCTGAAGATGGCCCTGAGAGATGAAATTCACAATAAAATAAGCCAGGGGGAGTAATCATGAGCGTACAAAAACAGGATGAATTAGTGAAGGTTCAAATAGAAGGGAAAGTGGCGAGAGTCGTATTGAACCGGCCGGAATCGTTGAATGCCCTCGACCTCGATTTGATGAACGGGCTGTTGTCTGCACTGAAGGAAATCAGGAGGGACCCCGATTTAGCGATTGTCGTACTGACCGGGGAAGGAAAAGGCTTCTCATCTGGAGGAGACATTAAATCCATGCTTTCTCTTGGGAATGAAGGCGATTTTTCCGAGGTGATGGATGTGATCAATGAGCTTGTGACCACCCTTTACACCCTTCCGAAGATCGTCGTGGCCGGCATCCATGGTGCTGCTGCGGGCCTTGGGTTCAGCTTGGCGCTGACAGCCGATTATATCCTTTGCGAGGAAGACAGCAAGCTTGCCATGAATTTCATCGGGATCGGACTCATCCCCGATGGCGGCAGCCATTTCCTCCTTCAGGAGAGGCTCGGGACCCACAAAGCGAAAAGGATGATCTGGAATGGGAAAGTGATGCTCGGTCAAGAGGCCCTCATGAAAGGCCTGGTAGACGAAGCCCTACCTTCAGGGAAACTGTCAGAAGGACTGGAACGATATATCGAACAGTGCCTTCAATCCCCAGTGAAGGCACTATTGAAAACAAAGGAAATCTATACCGAATTGAATAAAGAGAGGCTTCAGGAAGCATTGCTCAAAGAAAAAGATGGTCAATGGCTCATGAGACAGACATCAGATCACCAAGAAGGAATCAAGGCATTCATCGAAAAGAGAAGGCCTTCATTCAAAGGGGAATAACGGAAAAGAGGGTGCCGTATGGCGCCCTCTTTTGTTTATACGTGGAATAATAGAAGCTTTCCCAGTGGGGAAGTGAAGCGATGGGTGTGTTCAAGATACCCCTTCTCAGCTAACATGCTTTCCCCTACCTTCTTCGCTTCCTCGTCGGTTGCAGCCTGAACATTCTCATCCAAAAGCTTTGACCCATTCTTCTCGAATACTGTAAGCTTATACGTTTTCATCTCTCTACCCCTTTGCATCATGATCACTTTTTATTTTTTCATATTTTTCAAATAATGAAAAGCGGAATATTCCTATTCCCACAAATAATTCACAGATGAAATGATAGCGGCGGTTGGGGTATAATGGGTAGTATTAGAACATATATTCGTAATTTTGGAGGGGAACCATGAAGAAAATTCGGTTTCTGCACGCCGCCGATCTGCATTTGGACAGTCCGTTCAAAGGGCTGAAGAACTTGCCTGCAGCACGGTTCAAAAACATACAGGGAAGCACCTTTGCTTCTTTTGAAAGACTGATTGATGAAGCACTTAAAAGGGAGGTCGACTTCCTGCTCATCAGCGGGGATCTTTATGATGAAGAAGATCGCAGCATCCGGGCGCAGGCGAGGCTCGTACAGCAGTTCGATCGTCTTGAAGGGAAAGGGATCCCGGTCTTCATCATCCATGGAAATCATGATCATCTTGGAGGATTCAGGGTTCAACTGGACATGCCTCCCCATGTACATATCTTCTCTGATCGACCTGAGTGGAAACAAGTAAGGACGAAGAATGGGGCAGATGTCTCAATCGCCGGGTTCAGCTATGGAAGCCGGCATATCCATGAGAGGATGATTCCTGAATACCCAAAAGCCGAAGGCGGCGGGTACAGGATCGCTCTCCTTCATGGAAGTGAGGGGAGTATCGAAGCGGACCATGAACCTTATGCTCCCTTCACCATCAAGGAACTGCTCGGGAAGGGGTATCATTACTGGGCGCTAGGTCATATACACAAGCGGCAGATCCTCCATAAGGACCCTTACATTGTGTATCCGGGGAATATACAGGGAAGGCACCGAAAAGAAACCGGCCCTAAAGGCTGTTACGAAGTCGAGATGGAAGGGGACCGTACCGAGCTGACCTTCATACCCGTACAGGAAGTCGAATGGGTGCAAAAAGCCGTATCACTCGAAGGGGTCACCCGTTTTGGGGAGTTGTACAATCGGATCAGGGAGGCTGTGGATTCGTGCGGGGAAGCCATGATCGAACTCCGTCTGGAAGGAAAGGGCAGCTTGGGAGAAGAGGAATGGAAGAGGATCCAGAACGGTGAGTTACTGGATACGATTCAATCGGCGATGGAAGATGAGCAGGGGATCACATGGGTGCATCGTGTGTCCTTTGCAGAAGAAAAAATGGTTCTTGATGAGCACGATCCATTCAGCCAGGTCATGTTTGAGATGCTTGATGAGCTGGAGCACGGGGACTGGGCATCATCCCTTTCAGAGCTGATGGACCATCCGTTGATCTATAAACATGGTCTTCAGGTGGATCAGGAGGTCTTTCACGATGTCAGAAAGCTCCTCGGCACCCCGATCAAGGAAGGAAGGTGAGCCCATGAAGGTTACGGGAATCCATATCTATGCATATGGGAAACTGATCAATCGGCACTATACCATGAAAGAATTGCAGGTGATCTTTGGACAGAACGAGGCAGGTAAATCAACGATCATGTCGTTCATCCATAGCGTCCTCTTCGGCTTTCCTACCAAGCAGCAGTCACTCCCGCGCTATGAACCAAAAACGTCTTCCGACTATGGAGGACTTCTCACGGTGCACACTCCTTCCGAAGGGGAGATCCGGATTGAAAGGAAGAGGGGTGGAACGGCTACGGGGACTGTGACACTTCAGTATGAGGATGGAAGAGTAGAAGGAGAGGGAGGGCTTCACCGGCTACTCGGTACAATCGACCGGAAAACCTATGGGAACATTTTTTCCTTTGACCTCGAGGGCCTTCAGGGGATCCACCGATTGAAAAAGGAAGACCTTAACCGTTTCTTATTCTCTGCAGGGTCCACCGGGACGGATGTCCTCATGCAGATGGAGCAGGCCTGGCAGAAAGAACAGGATCAGCTTTTTAAACGCACCGGGCGCAAGCCTGCGATCAATCTCCTTTTCTCTGAACTCACGTCACTCGAAAAGAAACTGAAGGAAGCGAAAGGACGCAATGACCGTTATGCTCCCCTCCTTGTAGAAAAAGAGGAAACCGGTAAAAGACTTGAAAATCTTGAACATGAGCTGAAGATCCTGCAGGAAAGAAAGCATGCCCTTTTGCAGATCCGGGAAAACTGGGATGCTCTCAGTGAAAGAGTGTACACACTGGAGAGGCTCGAACAAATTGGTGACTTCCCGTTTCCAGAAAAGGGGCTGCACCGCCTCGATGAGTGCAGGCGGGAGGCAAGGAAGGTGGAAGCCCAGCTTGAAACCTTGCAGCTAAAAGGGGATACCTTCTTGGAAAGGGTGGAAGGGGACCCGGTGATCGGTGAGGAAGAACGAAGCTTCCTGGAAGACAAGTTGGCATCACAGGGAAGTTTCCAAAAATGGATCCATGATCTTGAGGATCATCGAAGGGAAGTCGAGGCGATTGAAAGCGGGATCCGCGGAATCAGGAGGGAGCTACGCCTGAGTTTGGAAGTCGAGGAGGCTGCTTCCGTTAACATCAGCTTCTCGATGAATGAGAGAATCAATGATGCAATCGAAGGAAAGACGGAGGTCCTTCATGAACGGGAGCATAATCGGAAGGAAAGTGCGGAGGCACAAGCGACCAGAGATCAGCTCGAGCAGGATTGTGACGCCGCAGAGAGTCGATTGATTGGGGAGGAGGCCTTTCAGGATCTCCAGCGAAAAATAAAAAAAGGGATGTCCGAGGTTCAGAGAAACTGGTTCAGGGACCGATTGGAAGAAGAAGAGAGGATGCTCGAAAGCGATCGTAAAGCATTTGGGGGACAGAAAAAGATTACGTTCTCCCTTCTGTTGATCGGACTGATCCTGACGCTCTGGGGGATGTGGACGGAAACGTGGATCATGGCCTTTGCCCTGCTGCCGGGCTTCATGAGCATTTTATCCTTAAGGCAGTCCCGATCGCGCATGTTTGAACGTGAAAAAAGGATCCAATCCATGGAGAGACCCGAAGGAGAGACATCGTCCGACTCGCAGCGCCTCTATGATGAACAGCTTGAGTACCGGAGTCAATGGAAGCAGCTCATTCTGAAGCTTGAAGAGACGGAAGGTACGCTCGCAGCCATCAAGGAAGAGGAGAGCCGCATCGCAAACAGGCTGAGGAAAGTAGACGACGGGATTGCCGCTATCGTCTCAGAGCTTGGACTCCCTGCTGACTTTCAATGGAAATGGCTGAGGGAAGCCTATATAAGGCTGAAGGAACTTGTGACTCTTCATGACAGGTTGTCGATCCTCCATAACGAAATCCGCGGAACTGATTCCAAGATTGCGGCTTATACAAGGGAGTGCCGGGAGTGGTTCAACCGCCACGGAATCGAAGCTGTACCCCTGGAGGAGATCCACAGTAAGATGAAGGAGCTCCTGAAGGAGATGGACAAAGAGGAGTTGAAGAGGATTCACGCCAAGGAAGAACTCACCCAGATCCGGATGGATATGCAAAGCCTTGAAATACAACGGAGCAAGCTGGAAGAAGAGGTGGAGGGTCTATTCTCCTTTGCCGGAACCTCTACGGAGGAAGCCTATAGAAAGACTGGACAGCTTGCGGAAGAGAAACGGGAGCTGTTGCAGGCCTATCGATTTATGGAAAAACGATTCCATCCTGATATGCTGTCTGCTTTTACGGAATTCACATCTAAAGATGTTGTTGAAAAAGAAATCCTGCTTGCTTCCTCTGCGTTCGACGAGTGCTCCCGCAGTATTTCCACTCTGCAGGAGAAGGCAGCGACACTTGCATATGAACTTCACGTTCTAGAGGAAGGAACCGAACATTCTGTCCTATTGCAACAGTTCGAAGGGAAGAAGGCCGAAATCCACGAGAAGATCCAGAGATGGTCAGCTGTCACCCTGGCGAGGAAGGCATTGGAAAATACGATGGAGCACTATCAGCAAACCAAGATGCCGAGGCTGATCAGTGAAGCAGAGCAATACTTCCTTAAGCTCACGAATGGGCGATACTGTAAGATCAACGTGACCGATGACGAAATGATCACGGTTGTCAGGGAAGATGGCCAGGTGTTCCAGGCAGTGGAACTCAGTCAGGGAACGAAGGAGCAACTGTATATCGCCATCCGTTTCGCCCTGATCTCTTCGCTGAAAGAAACCTATGATCTTCCCGTCATCATCGATGATGCTGCGGTTAACTTTGACGAAGGTAGAACCAGGGCATTTATTGAAGCGCTGGATAAGCTATCGGAGAATCATCAAGTACTGTATTTCACCTGTCATAAGGCAGTAGTGGGCACATTCCAGGAAGCAGAAGTCATATATTTGGATGAGCAAACAATTGAGACGGGTCTCGACGAGTCAAGTCGGGTGCCTCTGTGATATACTTGAAACAGTAAACTGAAAGAGAACGGGGGAACAACTATGTCCGGAATTACGACCTATGCAGTCGGTGAGACCATCGATTTGCACTTATTGATCAAACAGATGACAAAAGGTACAACCAATACAGGAAAGCCCTTCCTGACCATCATCCTGCAGGATAAGAGCGGGGATATTGAAGCGAAGCTATGGGATGCCTCTGAACAGGATGAAAAAGCATACCAGCCGGAGACGATTGTCAAGGTCGTCGGGGATATCCACAACTATCGGGGGAAAAACCAACTGAAAATCAAACAGATTCGCCCCGTGGCACCGGGTGATGGTTTTTCCATTGCTGATTTCCTGGAGACTGCTCCGGTAAGCATAGATGAAATGAACAGCAAGATCACCCAATACATCTTTGAAATGCGCAATCCGAATATTCAGCGGATCACCCGCCATCTCATCAAAAAATATCAGAAGGATTTCCTCGAATATCCTGCGGCAACG
The DNA here is from genome assembly GCA_963762295.1 of uncultured Bacillaceae bacterium. Taxonomy (GTDB): domain Bacteria; phylum Bacillota; class Bacilli; order Bacillales; family Bacillaceae_B; genus Rossellomorea. The sequence goes on along the minus strand of CAVXKK010000005.1, from coordinate 275,117 downwards.
AAGAATCACCATGAATTCGTTTCTGGCCTTGCCTATCATGTCGTTTCCATGCTTGATCTTTCGAAAGCCATTGCAGGATTATACCCGACGCTTGATTCCGACCTGTTGTATGCAGGTGTGATCCTCCATGATCTTGGCAAGGTGATTGAGCTGTCCGGCCCGACTTCGACCACCTACACAATCGAGGGGAACCTGATCGGGCACATCTCCATCATGGTGAATGAAATCGGAAAAGCGGCCGATGAGCTTGGCATTGAAGGAGAAGAGGTCATGATCCTTCAGCATATGGTCCTCAGCCACCATGGCAAGGCAGAATGGGGAAGCCCGAAACCTCCATTGATCCGTGAAGCAGAAATCCTTCACTATATCGATAACGTGGATGCGAAGATGAATATGCTCGACAGGGTCCTATCAAGGACGAAACCTGGAGAGTATACGGAGAGGGTCTTTGCCCTTGATAACCGCTCCTTCTATAAACCGACATTCCATGAATGAACATGAAGTCCGGTCCTGTGACCGGGCTTTTTGCTGTCTGAAAAATGATTGTCATATGCAGGCAATCATTTTCATATGGTGAAGTAAGGACAAACCTATAAGGAGTTGAAGCAGATGACATTACCGATTTGGATGTATTTCATTGTGGCAGGGATCTTTGTCAGTGCGTTCATGACCATCAAGTCGGCAAGGCAGGAAAAGGCCCAGGAGGATGAGTGGATCGCGAAAGAGGGCGAGGTCTATATGACCCGCTTGGAAGAAGAAAAAGAGCGGAGACGCGTGTCTTCTTGACCGAATATCCATGAAAGAAAAAAGACAGTCGGAGAATTTCCTGACTGTCTTTTTTGGGTTTATTCTTTTGTATCGGTATCGGTCGTTGCATTGCCTTCAGGAGCAGCAGCATCCGGTGCTGGCGTACCATTCAGTACTTGTTCGAACGCATCTTTAAGATCTTTATCTTTGATCTTAAGATCTGCTTTTTCGATTTCGTCCTTCATGGATTCCTGAATTTTAGACTGGTCCACTTTTGAAAGTTTAAGCTCTTGCTCAAGATCTTTTTTCATATCTTTGAACGGTTTCTTTTCTTTCGTATCGGTCACTTCAATGATGTGGTAGCCATAATCTGTCTTCACAGGTTCGCTGACCTCACCTTTTTTCAGGGAGTCAAGGGCTTTTGAAAACTCAGGTACAAAGCTTTGGCGTCCGGCATTATCAACCCATCCTAGGCTGCCTCCGTTAGCTGCAGAAGCGGTATCGGTTGAATACTCGCTTGCAAGATCTTCGAATTTATCACCATCGGCCAATTTCTTTTTGACTTCTTTCGCGGTCTTTTCGTCTTCCACGAGGATGTGCCTTACTTCAATCGGAGCTTTCCAATTTTCGTAATAGTCCTTGAGTTCCTTGTCAGTGACTTTGATATCTGACGTAGCCGCCTTCTCTTGAAGGAGCTGAAGCTTCAAATATTCTTTAAAGGATTTTTCATCAAGATTGTACTGTTGAAGGAACATATCGAATTGATCACCGAGCTGTTCTTTCGCTTCGTCCATCTTTTTGTTGATTTCATCTTTAGAAACATCATACTTCTCATCGAGAACTTTTGTATAAACAAGTTCCTGCAGGGCTTGTTCCATTTGAGGAGTGAACTTTTGTTTAGCTGAATCATACAGTTCATCTTTGGTGATATCCCCGGCTTTCGTTGTTGCAACTACATCTTTATCGTCTGCCCCATTACCGCTGCATCCTGCTAGACCCACGGCACCGGCAACAAGTGATACGGAAAGGATCCACTTCTTCATGGTGATCAACTCCTAAGCTATTTTCAGTCATGCTTGGCTAAAATCTACAACCCATACTATATCACACTTTTTGGATGAAAAAAAATAATTTCCAAACTATTCTTGAGAAAAATAGGCAGATAACATACCCAATTCCCAGATTCGTTCATATGATATCAGCGAAGAGAGAAAAGGAGGTAATGATCATGAGCTGTGGATACAATTCAGGATTTGCATTGCTTGTTGTATTGTTCATCTTATTAATCATCGTTGGTGCCGCGTTTATTTGCTAATAAGAAATATGACAATAGCCTAAAACCATTAGACGTCTACTTGAATATAATGCATTAGCGCTTCAAAGGAGGTGGAACGTAATGGGTAACGCATACGGCGGAGGTTTCGCGTTAATTGTTGTACTGTTCATCTTGTTGATCATTGTAGGTGCAGCTTGGCTATAAGATAGCCGAAAATACCAGGAATTGACGGATCAGGATCAAAGAGGGGGCATTACCTGCAGCTACGTCCCCTTTTTGCCTATCTCATCCGATGCTTCTCATACATGAAAGGAGGAAGCGCATATGTCAGGTGCTTGCGGGTATGGCGGAGGTTTCGCTCTAATCGTTGTTCTATTCATCTTGCTTATCATCATCGGTGCAGCATACGTTTGCTAATAAAGTGAATAGCATCGAAAGAGCTTGTTAGGCTGCTGTGAGCATTCACGGCAGTTGCTCATAAAAGAAGGGAAGCACGCAGAAGGAAGGATTGATTCCTTTTGCAGGCTTCTATTTTCAGCTAAAATAAAGCAAGCCCCCCGAAGAGTCGTTGATGACGATCCGGGGGGTTGTTTTTTTGACTTGGTAAGGATGTGGGTGCCGCTTTTTTGGGGCCAGCTCCAGGGGCTTGAGGCTCGAGGTCATAAGCCAAGCCACCCAAAAAGGCCAAGAACGCCTTTCCGGGTGGCTCGTCTTATGCTTGTCGGGTCAGGGCGACCCGCCTCCGCTTTTCTTTGTCTATGTAAATAAAATTTCCACATAAGATGAAATCAGCAGTATGGTGATGAGGATGTTGATGGTTCTGTATACTTTCGGCTGACGTTCTTCGGGTATTTCTTTTTGTGCACAGAGTGCGAATGTCATTCTGTTGATGTTGAACAGAATGAACAGTGCGAATACGATAAACATGATAAATACGGTGATCATCCAGGTCCCTCCCCGTTCTCTCCTATATGCTATACAATACCAAATTAATGGGGTGATTGGTAGGGCGAGTATTGACGAAAAATTGGAAACTAAGCTCTTTTCGTATTCGTGTTCGAGTATAAAGCCTTTGCTTTCGATGTAGAGCAGGAATACGAAAATAGCCTAGTGAGGGGTGATGCCCCTCATTGTTCAATCAATATCTCATATCCATCCTCATTTTCCTCGATCATCGCCCTTCTCGGAGAAAAGAGCAGTGCCCTTACACAGAGAAAATCGATTAAGCATATGCCTGTATGGAAGGCAGTCAGCATGATGAAGTAGTGGGAGTAATGAGGAAAGTGAAAACAACCGAACATCAGGAATGAATTGAGTACGAAGAATGGGGCAGTCAGTGCCATGCCGTATCTCCATTTGGTAATCTGCACATTCAATCTGAGCGTTACGGTCGGTAAGATCCCTATCTGTCTTCTCATCGTGCATGTCATATTCCGTGCACAGTGCAAGACCGGCAGCGCGTGGCAGATCTTATGCAGGGGATAGATGCTCAACAACCCTGTAAAAAAGAGCAGAATATGATGGTCATAAAATACACGATGGTTCATTACATTAATCGGCACGTATATAAATGAGAATACCATCATCATCACGATGGATGAAAGTAAAAAGACTCGATGATATCCGAAATGTCTTTCTTTATCAACGGATTTCCAGCAGTGCATAGCGTGTATCCTCCAGCAGGCGTTCGGTATGGTGAAAAGCGCCTTACATACTGTATTATGATTGGTGCTGAAAATCAATACTTTTTTAGTGGTGGAAAGAAAATATCCGTGATGCCATCATGGAAGACTGCAAGGGAATGTTTAAAGGAGATGTGACGATTAGGAAGAGACAGTGTACGGAATGTCTTGTACAATGGAAGAGAGAAACTATGCATATGGATTGGTGATTGGAATGGATGATTTGTTCAGAAGAGTGGAGAAGCTGGAATACTATCAAAGGCTCATGTTGGAGCTGATGCCGGGGAATACCACATTATTTTACAGGGAGGTCATGAGGGCAGGCCTTGATGAGGAGGATGTGAAAGCATTCTTCCAGTTATGTGAGGGATTGAACAATAAATGTCAAAAACAAAAAGCGGAAGGGTTTGTCTATTTTACTCCGCTTTTTAAAGAATTTGAACGTAGGATCGATCGCAGGCTTACTGTCGAGCGGGTCATCGAGGGGTGCCTCAACCAAGGAATATATCCTTCACTCATGACCCAACTCAGGAAATGTCTTTAGAACTTTCTAAGTCATCTTCTTCCTGAAAAAGTTCAGTCAGTTTTCCGTTATCATCGGAGAAATCGTTTTTGATGTTGTCAAATGACTTCTCGAAGATTTCCATGAAATCATTCCCGTAGATGTTGCGCACCACACTCATCATTTCGATCATTTCCGGGAATTTTCCGTATAGCTCCCTCAGTGGGGATACACCTTGGAAAATGGCGTGATGGTCCGGATCGTAATTCTTCATGGAATCGAGAAGAATGCGTTCTCCTTTCTCAGTCAGCCGGATATACGTGTTACGCTTATCGTTTTCCCTTTTTGAAAACTCCAGCAGTTCCCGCTCCTCTAATTTCTTGGAAAAATTAAATGCCGTGGATACATGCATGACACCGAATTTGGCTACATCTGATATGGAAGCACCTTTTAGATGGTAAGCGATCCAGAGAATATGGTGTTCATTGATGTTGAGATCATACGGCTTGATCCATTGCTGCCAGTCCTTTTCGATGGCTTTCCACAGCGCCTTACTGAGCTGGGCCATCCGCTGGCTGAAGAGCATTGCCTCTTTTAATGTGAATTCTCTTTCCTTCATCTCTTTCACCCACTTTACTAAAAAATCTTTTCCCCTTTTCTTTTTCCTATGAAGCACCAGGTTGTTAAAAAGAAAGCGCTTATATTTTATTATGCCAATAAAGTAATGAATAATAAAGTCTAAATTCACAAAATTTTTAGAAGTTCATGCAGGGAATTGAAAAACCCGCATCGCAAAGGCCTTCATGTTTTGGAACATACAAGGTGGATACGGGCTTTCCCTATGGTTTACTTCGATTGGGACGAACCTGGGAGATCGATGGATTTTTCTAGATCTTCAATTGTTTGTCTCACGGTTTCGATTTCTTTTTGCAGGCGCTCGTTGTTTGGAGCGGTTGATATTTGCCACTCTTTAATGGAAGCCTGAAGATCTTTCGAAAGCTGAAGAACGGTTTCCTTGCTTTCCTGAGAAAGCGTTCCGATTGAAGCCTTCAGTTCATTCGCTCGCTCTTTTAAGTCTTCCAGCGTCAGCTTCCAATCATTTTGCTTATCTTTCAGTTTCCCCCTCAATTCCTTCCCAGAAGAAGGGGCTGAGAGAAGGGAGCCGGCACCTGCGACGATGCCACCAACGATCAAACCGTACATCAATGATTTTACTTTCATGCTCTTCACCTCTGATTGCTTGGTAGTATTATTATTCTACAAAAGATGTAGATATCCTTTTCCCTATTGTAACAGTTTGAAACGGGATTGTTCATAAGTATTCGAATGGACGCATACGAATAAGGGAGAGGAGGGGGAAGAATGGACGGGATCATTTTCGGTTTCTTTGCTCTCAGTGTGATTTTGGTGATCAGTATGGTGTACAATATTATGAGTTTTAAAAGACCAGGAATCTATCCCCCTAAAAGCATATTGAAGAAGAGGGCGGGGATGATGGGAACGGCGGGAGCAGCTTCCTTAGTGATTGGAAGCATCCTTTGGTGGATTGCTTCATAAAAAAAGGCCCAAAGGGGGCCTTTTTTCATTGAAGCTGATCTGATGTGACCGCTTCGCTTATGGAAGAACGCTTTAAAATACCATTGATAATCGGATATACGACGAACATTGCACCGGCATTGACGACGGTAGCAGGCAGTACGACTGCTGCGAACAGGGCGACGAATGCTCCAGGAAGACCTCCGATGACCGAAGCTGAACCAAGGAAGATGGCTCCGGAAACGAGCGTTCCGATGGCTGTCAGTACGATGGCTCCCAAAATGGTTCGGGAGTACTTTCTTGTAAGCAAGAATAATCCGTAAAAAACAAATGCCGTCACGGGCTTGTCGATCAGGTTCGGGAGGAATCCTCCAGGGAACTGGGTGGTCAATCCGGAAATGACACCGGTCAACAGTCCCACAAGCAATACATTCTTCTTGGCAGGGAACAGCATGATCCCTAAAAACATCATCGTAAGCATCATGTCAGGCTTCATCCCGAGGAAGATCCCTGGGATTACGGCATGCAGTGCAGTTCCGATCCCGATCAATAGTGACAGGGATACAAGCGTTTTTGTATTCATTTTCATCTCTCCTCAACTCGTCTATGCTTTCTCTGCTCCTCCTGATGTGCACTATTGCCATCAGCGAAAAGTTAGGACTATTATAACACATCGGACCATCATGTCAACGGAATCGATGTCCTTCTACTTCTTAAATATGGCCAGAGATGGATGCAGCGATTTCCTGCAGGTCATGGGCGGTGTAGTCGTCCGTATGGGTTTTCCAGACGGCGCCGAATCCATCGCCTTCGCCGTAGCGCGGGATAAGATGCAGATGAAAGTGAAAGACGGATTGGCCAGCCGCTTCCCCTGTATTGCTGAGGAGGTTCAGACCGATGGGTTGGAACGCTTCCCTGAGGGCGGAAGCCACTTTAGGTGCAGCCTGGAACACGTGTCCGGCAGCTTCAGTGGAGAGCTCATAGACATTTTCCATATGCTGCTTCGGGATGATCAGTGTATGACCTTTCGTCACTTGACTGATATCCAGGAAGGCAAGCACGTTTTCATCTTCATATACTTTTGTGGATGGGATCTCCCCATCGATGATCTTACAAAAAATACAATCGCTCATTGTATATCCACCCTTCAATATGTAGTAGTTGTATTTTATCACGGGTGCAGATATAAATGAAGAAGAGACGGGAACGAATGTCCCGCCTCTCCATGTAGGGGCTGTGCTTCCTGATGCTTTTCGTAAAGTCGGCGATTCCATTCAGCAGGTGAACGGAACGATCCTATCGCAATTGATTTATAAAAAATCTTGAGCGTCTTGGACAACCACCTCATTTGACGGTTTGCATACATACGAATGACTCGTGCAATGTGACCATCTCCATCTCCTTATATCACGTAAAGCGAATAAGTTTTTGGATATTTGTCAACTTGTTCTTTAACAAACACCTCATTTGTCTGAATGAATGGTGAATGAATGTCATTCACTAAAGAAGAGCATAAATGCTGCAACAAATAGTGAAATTCGGATCCTGGTCTTTAACAACCACCCCGTTTTTCTTATTGCCTTACCCCTACAACTATAGGATGACCCGTTTAAGGGCATTTATTTGTACTAGATAATGGAAAAGTTGTTGATCAGACATGCCTTCATAACGGAATTTTGATAAAATGGAGCAAAGACTGTGCAGAGAAAGGACGTTTTCGCCTTGGCATTATTGGAAATCAACCATTTGATTGGTGGATATACACGAAAGCCCGTATTAAAGGACATTTCCTTTTCAATCGGAACCAATGAAATCGTAGGACTCATCGGATTGAACGGGGCAGGTAAAAGTACGACGATCAAGCATATCATCGGACTGATGGAAGCAAAGCAGGGGGATGTATCCATCAATGGGAAGACACTTAAGAAAGATCCAGAGCTGTATCGAAAACAATTTTCTTACATTCCCGAGACACCGATCCTTTATGATGAGCTCACTCTTGAAGAGCATTTAAGGCTGACGGCCATGGCATACGGGTTGACGGAAGAAGAGTATTCCGAGCGTCTTCCTGGATTGCTGAAGGCCTACAGGATGGAAAAGAAACTGAAGTGGTTCCCTGCCCATTTCTCCAAGGGAATGAAGCAGAAAGTGATGATCATGTGTGCGTTCCTGATCCAGCCAAGCCTCTACATCATCGATGAACCATTCGTCGGGCTTGATCCCCTCGGCATCCAGTCACTCCTTGATTCCATGGAGGAGATGAAAGCGACGGGAGCCGGCATCCTCATGTCCACACACATCCTGGCGACGGCCGAACGCTATTGTGACTCGTTCGTCATCCTGCACGAGGGGAAGATCCGTGCAAAAGGGACCCTTGACGATTTGCGGAGGGAATTCACGATGCCCGGGGCAACCCTTGACGATATTTACATTCAACTGACAAAGGAAGAATCGGATGATGAATAATGTAAATGGAATTTGGAAGCAACGGGTGACGGAATATACCCTTGAGCTTCAAAAATATCTAAAGTACATGTTCAATGATCACCTTTTATTTGTTTTGATCTTCGCATTCGGTGGAGGGGCCTATACATACAATCAGTGGGTCAAGACATTGGAACCATCATTTCCTGCTCCTCTGATCATGGCTGTTATTTTGGGACTGGTTCTGGCATGGAGTCCGGTATATACCTTCCTCCGCGAAGCCGATGCGGTGTTCCTGCTTCCTCTTGAGAAGCAATTGAAGGGCTATTTCACGAAGAGCCTCTGGGTCAGCTTCGCTTTTCAATCCTACATCCAGCTTATTGTGCTCGCTGCCATGATGCCCATGTATGTAGCAGTGACGGGGAAGGGATTCGGCACCTTTTTCCCGCTGCTGATCATCGTCCTTGCTGTGAAATGGTGGAACCTTTTCATGCGGTGGCAGATCCTCCGCTTTCAAGAGAGGAGTGCTCATTTCACCGATTCGTTCTTCCGCTTTCTACTGAGCGGCAGCATCATGTATCTCATTCTCTCTGGTGCTCACCTGTGGGTCATTGCAACGATTGCCGTCATCCAGCTCCTCTACGTGGGGTATTTCATGCAGGTTGCCAAAGGGAAAAACCTGAAATGGGACCTGCTGATCACCCTTGAGCAGCAGCGGATGCTCATGTTCTACCGCATGGCTAATATGTTCACCGATGTCCCGAAATTAAAAGGGAAGGTTCATCGGAGGAAGTGGCTCGATGCCCTATTGCCGAACACGATGGACCAAGGGAAGTCATACCGCTATCTGTATATCAGATCGTTAGTCAGGACCAGTGAATATTCTGGCCTCTATATTCGGTTGACCCTTATCGGCGCCGTTTTGATCTATAGCAATACGTCCTTGGTCTTCAGCCTGATCGCCGGCCTGCTTTTCATGTATTTGACCGGTTTTCAGCTCATTCCTTTATTCAAAAGGTTTGACTATAAGATATGGGTGCTTCTTTATCCCGTTCCCCGAAAGCTGAAGGAGTCATCGTTTCAAACCGTCATCATGCAGGCGCTCATCATCCAGGCGTTCATCTTGTCTATCCCATTAATTGTAAGAGGGGAATGGATGGGGGCAGTGATCGTGCTCGCTGCAGGCTGTGTCTTTTCCCTCCTGTTCAGCCGCCACTATCTCATGGGAAGGTTGAAGAAAATGCAGGACCCCCTTCACTCGTGAAACCATCTTCATGACCCGAACGTATACTAATCATTACGAGGTGGAGGGATGAAAAGTGGAATTAGAACAGCAAGAACTCGATATGTGGAAACGCCGAATCACGCGTAAATCCTCCAGGCTACAGAGAGTATCAAAGAGGGCCCAGACGAAAATGAATACGTGGATTCCCGAGAAGGCCCATAACCTCATAACGGACAGCATCCGCCACATGGTGGGAATCACACTGAACAGCGGAGGATGGTTACCGATGAGTCCCGTGACTGCAAAGGGAAACCTTCAGGAAAGGGAAGAAAGCATGAAGACGCGACTGGAGTTTTACAGGAAGACGGCCACCGTTGAAGGTGCAGGCACCGGGGCAGGAGGGCTATTCCTCGGCATGGCGGATTTTCCTCTGCTCCTGTCAATAAAGATGAAGTTCCTTACAGAATGCTCGATCATTCACGGCTATGATGTGAATGTCCATGAAGAAAGGCTGTTTCTCCTGTATGTATTCCAACTGGCGTTTTCGAGTGATGAGCATAAGCGGAAGACCTTGAGTGTGATCGAAGACTGGAATACGGAAAAGGAACGGGTCAAAGATATGGACTGGCGGACATTTCAGCAGGAATACAGGGACCATATCGATTTGATCAAGATGTTCCAGCTTGTGCCCGGGATCGGTGCGGTGGTCGGTGCGTATGCGAATTACCAGCTTCTCGACCAGCTGGGAGAGACGGCAAAATTCGCTTACCGGATCCGTCATTTCCACGAGCTTGAAAAGGGGTGAGGAGCGGATGACAGTCAGTTTGCGCCCTTTGCATCCGGAAGACGCATTAACCATTACCAGGCTTGCGGATGATAAGGTGCTGGCGGATTCGATCGGCTTGCCCCATCCTTATGAATTCTCTCATGCAAACGAGTGGATCTGCTCACATCCCTCTTTAATGGAAGCCGGTGATGAGTATAACTTTGCAATCGTATACCAATCCGACATCGTCGGTACGATTGTGATCAGACGGAATAAGGAGCATGATGCAGGGGAAGTGGGCTACTGGATCGGCCGTCCATTCTGGGGGCGGGGCTATGCCACTTCAGCGGTGGAGAAGATTCTGTCATACGGGTTGCGTGATCTTGCCCTGAACCGTATGTGGGCGATGGTACGTGACTCCAATATAGGTTCGAGGACTGTCCTGGAGAAAACAGGATTCCTGGTAGAGGCGAGGCTGCGCCAGGGACGCAGGCGTGGCTCCGATTTCGAAGACTGCCTGCTTTATGCCATCACAAGAAGGGATTACCAATCAATTGAATGAATGGTAATACCTTCTTTTATCTTTCGCTGAACGAAATACATATAGTATGATGGAGGGGAAAGGTGGGGAAACGTGTGTCACGTCGAAAAAAAGTATTGAGATGGTTCGGACTCGTTCTATTCTCTTTCTTCTTCATTGCAGCAGGGGTGTTCCATTTCATAGAGGCTCAAGGCTTTGCACGGATGATCCCTTCGTTCCTTCCTCTAAAGGAAGAGGCGGTCTACCTGACGGGTATACTCGAGTTTATACTCGCCATCCTCCTTCTCATTCCGAAGACGAGGAGAAAAACCGGCATCGTAACGGCCGTCTATCTGGTCCTGATCTTTCCAGCCAATATCTATGCTGCTGTCAAAGGCATTCCCGCCCCCGGATCGGAAGAAGCAAACGCTCCCCTGTTATGGGTGAGGCTCCTCTTCCAGCCACTCTTGATCTGGTGGGTGCTAGCTGTCAGCAAGGTGGAAAAGAATCGCAGCTTTTATTCATAAGAATGTATCAAAAATGCGCCCCGGGAGCACAATCTGCTTTCCGGGGCGTATTTCGTATTACATCAGGAACATGGCTGCAATCGTCGTTACGACTAACCCGATGGTGACCGGGAGAAGGTTGCGACGGGCGAGTTCGAAAGGGTCAACCCCACAAATCGCCGCTGCAGGGATCAGGGCCCATGGAACAAGCGTTCCGCCACCGACCCAGATGGCTGCGATCTGTCCGAGTGCTGTGAGTGTCGAGATACCTGATCCAATGCTGTCGGCAAATAGGGAAGCAATGGACCCAACCAGGGAAATACCCGAAAACCCCGAACCATCAAGACCGGTTATGGCACCTACAGCTGTCAGTGTAACGGCACCTACAGCTTGAGAAATCGGTACGACAGCTGATAACGCGGCCCCCAGATCATTCACGATACCGTGTGAGGTTTGCGGAAGGTGATCACCAATGATAGCATTGAACCCCGAGTCACCAAGGTAAAAGAATGCTGCGATGGGAATGACGGGGCCGAACACTTTGAAACCGAACTGGAATCCGTCAATGAGAAACCCGGTGGTTTTTGACAAACCCTCTCCTTTGAATGCTGCAAGGGAGATGATGAGAACGATGAACATGGCGGTACCGCCAATCAATGCAGTGGCATCCCCTCCTTGAAGATTGAAAACAGACATCGCCACCACATTCAGAATGAAAGCAGCGGGAATCAGGAATGCAATGATCCGTCTCCAGACTGGGGAGAGAGAGGATGAATCGTCTGTTTCGGTAAACAGCAACGGTGAAGTTTCCACCTTCAGTTTTCCCATCCTCATATCCCTTTTCAGGAAAATGAAGGCCGTTACGGTCGTGACTACACCCATGACAATGACCAGTGGGATACTTGCAGAAATAACATCTCCAATCGGGATGCCTGCTGCATCAGAAGTGAGCTTCGGTGCGGCCTGTATGACAAAGTCTCCAGAAAGGGCAATGCCGTGTCCGAACAGGTTCATGGCCATGGCAATTCCGAGAGCAGGAAGCCCTACCCTGAGGGCGACAGGAACAAGGACGGCTCCCAGTAAGGCGACAGCTGGCGATGGCCAAAAAAACCAGGAGATGAACATCATGACGAGTCCGATCGTCCAGTAGGCAAGGCTCGGCGTACGGATGAATGAAGCGAATGGTTTGATCATCACATCATTGATGCCGGTGGAGGTCAAACTTCTGCTCATGGCAACAATGATGGAAATGACCAGTATGGTGGGGAGCAGTTCTGTGATCGCGTAGATGAAGCTTGAGAAGATCGAACTGATGGATCCGGTCAAAGAGCCGGTGGCGACAGCGGCGATGGTGAATATCCCCAGTATGCAAATGATGGTGGTGTCCTTCCTGAACACCATAAAGGCAATGATCAATCCAATGAATGATAAATAGATCCAATGCAGGGAGGTCAAATCGATCCCCATTAGGAAAACCCCTTTCCATTCTTTCAGGGCAAAAGCCCTGATTTGTAGTAATAAGATATGAAAGGGTAAACCTGTTCGTGCCATGCGCGGTGTCATTTCCTGGGGAATAGGGAGGGATATTGTCCATGCCGGAACACAAATAAGGAGCCACCGAAAATCGGCGGCTCCACTGAAACCATTAGATGGTCGTCACATGATATTTTGTCACATAGGATGAGCGTGGGAAGATATCTTTTTTATTGTCGATTCCCGATTCTGTTCCGCGTTTGGCATGGGCCTGTTTGTACTGATTGGATTCCTGCCATCCAAGGAAGCTCTTTTCATCCTTCCACTGTGTCATGATCACATATGTATCAGAGCTTTGAGGTCTCAATACTCTGATTGAGATAAAGCCTTCCACTTCTTCCACAAGACCGGCCCGATTGGTGAAGCGGTATTCGAATAAGGGGCGTCCTTCGTCCGTTACAGGTATATTGTTGCAAACCACGAACCCTTCTTCCGTAAGTTCCCCGGAAGAATCGAGGATGTCATAGGTTCTCGGGGAGCTGAAGACGCTGTCCCCTTCGCTTTCGTGGATCAAAAGTCCATCTTCCCCCTGCATGAGGACCATCTTCTCCCCTGGATGCTCGTCTTTGATCGTCTTTAGGAAATCATGGGTCCCTGTCGTCATATAAATCTTCATGTCCATCACCTCTAGCGATATAGTTACCTTCTATTATACTCTTCCCTAAAACCGTTTGCATGTAACATGAAGAGGGAAATGTTTTATAAATCTGTAGTAAAGACGTGAAAATCGGCAATTTTATGACAGTTGGCACGTAAATCTATACTTTCAGACTGAAAACGTCTATAGTAGTGAGGTTGAGAACATCTATATTCATGAAAACTCTTACATAATTGTTGGAATCAATCTTACTTAGGCTACACTATACATATTGGATGTACGAGGAAAGGTGGACGAACAAGGGTATGAAAGCAATGAATGATACGTTGCTGCGTGCAGCAAGGGGAGAAGATACGGAGCATACTCCGGTATGGTTCATGAGACAGGCTGGACGTTCCCAGCCTGAATACAGGGCGATCAAAGAGAAATATTCTCTGTTTGAAATCACGCATCAGCCTGAACTTTGTGCATATGTGACAAGACTGCCGGTCGAGCAATATGATGTGGACGCGGCCATTCTCTATAAAGATATCATGTCACCGCTCCCATCGATCGGAGTGGATGTAGAGATCAAGTCTGGAATCGGTCCGGTCATCGACCAGCCGATCCGCTCCATGGCGGATGTGGAGAAGCTCGGCGAGATCCATCCGGAAGAGGATGTTCCTTACGTACTTGATACGATCCGCCTGCTGACAACGGAACAGCTGTCGGTTCCCCTGATCGGTTTTGCAGGGGCGCCATTCACCATGGCGAGCTATATGATCGAGGGCGGACCATCAAAGAATTATAATAAGACGAAGGCCTTCATGTATGAACAGCCTCAAAGCTGGTTCGCTCTCATGGACAAACTGTCTGACATGACCATCACCTATGGGAAATCACAAATCAGGGCAGGAGCATCTGCGTTCCAGATATTTGATTCCTGGGTTGGCGCACTGAACGTACAGGACTACCGTTATTTCATCAAACCATATATGGAGCGGATCTTTAATGAATTGAAAGAATCCGGTGTTCCCCTCATCCTCTTCGGGGTGGGCGCGAGTCATCTGGCCAGGGAATGGCATGATCTGCCGGTGGATGTCGTCGGCCTGGACTGGAGACTATCCATCAAGGAAGCAAGGGGAATGGGGCTTACGAAGACCCTTATGGGTAATCTTGACCCTGCTATCTTGCTTGCACCTTGGGAAGTCATTGAAGAGCGTACAAAAGCAATTCTGGATCAAGGCATGGAACTGCCTGGCCATATTTTCAACCTTGGACACGGAGTGTTCCCTCAGGTGAATCCGGACACACTGAAGAGGCTTGCCGCCTTTGTACACGACTATAGTTCGAGATAACCGATCTGCCAAGCACTATTTTTGGTATTAATGATCCAAACATGGCACAATATTCACAGACAAGTTATCAACTAAGAGGTGAAGAGGTATGTCAAAGAAAAAAATGGGTCTCCTCGTCATGGCTTACGGGACCCCCTATAAAGAAGAAGATCTTGAACGATATTACACGCATATCCGTCACGGTAGGACGCCATCAAGTGAACTGCTTGAAGACCTCCGGGGTCGGTATGAAGCAATCGGGGGGATCTCACCTTTGGCAAAGATCACCCTGGATCAGGCCAAGAGCCTTGAGGAACACTTGAATGATAGTCAGGATGAGATCGAGTTCAAGATGTACCTAGGCTTGAAACATATCGAACCATTCGTGGAAGATGCAGTGGAACAGATGCATCAAGATGGAATTGAAGAAGCAGTGTCCATCGTACTCGCCCCTCATTTCTCAACCTTCAGCGTGAAGTCTTATAACGGCAGGGCGAAAGAAGCAGCGGAGAAACTCGGAGGACCGGTCATCACTTCTGTTGAAAGCTGGTACGATGAACCGAAATTCATTCAGTACTGGGTGGACCGCGTGAAGGAGACCTACGCAGGCATGTCTTCTGAGGAACGGGAGTCGGCGGTGCTGATCGTCTCGGCTCACAGCCTTCCCCAGCGCATCCTCCAATCGGGGGATCCGTATCCTCAGCAGCTGGAAGACACGGCACGTATGATTGCTGAAGGTGCCGGAGTGAAGGAGTATGCAGTCGGATGGCAGAGTGAAGGGAATACACCGGATCCTTGGCTTGGCCCGGATGTACAGGATCTCACCAGAGATCTTTATGAAGAAAAAGGGTATAAAACCTTTGTTTATACTCCTGTCGGATTTGTATCCGACCACTTGGAAGTACTATACGATAATGACTATGAATGTAAAGTGGTGACGGATGAAATCGGTGCGGCATACTATCGTCCGGAAATGCCAAATAGTAAGCCCGAATTCATCGACGCCCTTGCAGACGTTGTGATGAAGCACATTCAGTAGCTCAGGTAGTTGGACTGAGGCAGAAGGAGACCGTTCCCGCAGCCCAGTCCTTC
The DNA here is from genome assembly GCA_963762295.1 of uncultured Bacillaceae bacterium. Taxonomy (GTDB): domain Bacteria; phylum Bacillota; class Bacilli; order Bacillales; family Bacillaceae_B; genus Rossellomorea. Next base: position 259,394 of record CAVXKK010000005.1, on the reverse strand, counting down.
TCTGTGTTTTATGATCTTTGAATAAAAGAAGGCGATGAAGTATGACAGACAGAACGAATAAGCGGATCGTCGTCATCGGCGGGGGCATCACCGGATTGGCGGCAACGTTTTATCTTCAAAAAGAAGCGCGCGAAAAGGGGCTTCCTTATGACGTGAAACTTGTAGAGTCGACGCACAGGGTCGGCGGCAAAGTACAGACCGTCAAAAGGGATGGGTATGTGATTGAGAAAGGTCCTGATTCCGTTTTTACGACAAATGACTCAATCCTGAAGCTGGCCGGGGAACTCGGAATCAGCGATACATTAGTGACGAATGAAAAAGGGAAGTCCTTTGTGATTGCCGGAGGGGAATTATACCCGATTCCGGGAGGATCGATCGTGGGCATCCCTACCCAGATCGCCCCCTTTGTTACCACCAATCTTTTCTCTCTTACCGGAAAGATGAGGGCGGCTGCAGATTTCCTTCTGCCACGTTCTCACATGACGGAGGATCAATCACTCGGTACCTTTTTCAGAAGGAGGATGGGAGATGAAGTGGTGGATCATCTCATTGAACCCCTTCTAACAGGCATTTTTGCAGGGGACATCGATCAGATGAGCCTCATGTCCACCTTTCCGCAATTCTATGAACTTGAACAAAAACATCGCAGTTTGATAGCAGGAATCAAAAAAAACAGCCAGAAAGAGACATCAGAAGGTGGATTTCTAACCTTTACCGGCGGACTGCAGTCCATGATCGACGCACTGGAGGCGAAGATCGAACCGGGAACGGTGTACAAGAGCATGAAGGCGACCCATATCCGAAAAGAAGAGCGAGAATATTCCGTCACCTTTGCAAATGGAAGCATCGAGTGCGATGCCATCATATTGGCTGCCCCTCACCACGTGGTTCAAAGACTTCTTCCCCAAGAAGGGTATCTGGAGTTTTTAAAAGAGATGCCCGCCACTTCTGTCGCCACCGTTGCCATGGGCTTCGATAGTGATGCGATCAAGCAGAAAAGGGACGGCACCGAGTTCCTCGTGTCAAGAAACAGTGATTTTTCCCTCACGGCAGCCGCATGGACGCATCGGAAATGGCCACATACGGCTCCAAAAGGGAAGGCACTCATCAGAAGCTACTTAGGGAAACCGGGGGATGAAGCGATTGTTGATCTATCCGATGATCAGATTGAGCAGATTGTCATCGAGGATCTGAATAAAATCGTCGAATTGAAGGCGAAACCGGAGTTCACCATCGTTTCTAGATATAAGCAATCCATGCCTCAATATACGGTCGGGCACCGGGACCGGATCAGGGAAATGGCAAGGAAGGCTGAGGACTCCATTCCCGGTATCTTCATCACCGGAAGTTCCTTCGAGGGACTGAGCATACCCGACTGTGTTTTACAAGGAGAAACGGCAGTGGAAAAAGCCCTGCAATTTCTTCAGGATTGATGTATCTCCCGAAGGCCAAATCATACCGATTTGGCCTTTTTTCTTGAGGCTGAGATTTCCTTCTTGCTAACAGTGAGCGTATGTGGTAAGTTAATTAACGGCAATAATATGACCAAAATTCAAATTTAGTCATTCGGTCATCTGGAGGTGGAGATCATCGACCGTAAAAAACAGATCGTGGATGCAGCTACTAAATCTTTTTCCTTATTCGGGTATAAGGCAACGACCATGGATCAGGTTGCAAAGCTTGCGAATGTAGGGAAAGGAACCATCTATACGTTTTTCAGCAACAAAGAAGAGCTGTTCGATGAAATAGCGTTTTCCCTGATGGGTGAAATGAAGGACAGAGCTGAGAAAGCCATCTCACCGACCGTCACTTTTTCCGAGAATGTTCATAATGCCCTGTTCTCTATGCTGGAATATCGGAAAGAACATAAGCTCACCATTAAACTTTATCAGGAAGCAAGGGAAATGGGGACGCCTGCTGTCTCCGATGCCCTGCAGAAGCTCGAACAGATGGTGGTGGAGTTCCTTAGCGAACGGATATCCAGGGCCATCGAGTCGAAAGCGATCAAACCGTGCAACCCCGAGATGACGGCTTTCGTTATGTTGAAGCTTTATGTGGCTCTTATCTTCGATTGGGAGCGCGAACGGGGAGAACTTGATAAAGATGAAATCGCCAATCTTTTTAAGCTTTATTTGATTGAAGGGTTATCATTTTGATAGTCCCTTTCTTTTGGAGTGAAATGACCAAATGAATAATATGGTCATTTGTTTTATGACCGATATGACCAAATGAATAAAATAGTCAATTTGATTGAGAGGGAAGATATATGTTTAAATCTGCGGGCTCAGAATTTAAAGCCATTTTCAAAAGTAAGAAATTATTGATACCAATCATCGCGGTCCTCCTCATACCGGTCATGTACAGCGGTATGTTCCTATGGGCCTTCTGGGATCCATATGAACAGCTGAGCGATCTTCCGGTTGCCATCGTGAATAACGATGAAGGAGCTGATTTCGAGGGACAGTCCCTGGAAATCGGTTCTGAGCTGGTCAAAAAGTTGAAAGACAGTGATCAGTTCGATTTTCACTTTGTAAATGAGAAGGATGGATACAAAAACCTCGAGAAGCAGAAATATTATATGCTGGTGGAGATTCCAAAGGACTTCTCAAAGAACGGGACAACATTGCTTGAGGAGCATCCTACAAAGCTTGCGTTGAAGTATGTACCGAATGAAAGCTTCAACTTCTTGTCCGCCCAGATCGGCGAGACAGCCATGAAAGAAATCAAAGCGAGTTTGTCCAAGTCTGTATCTGAAACGTATGCTGAAACGATGTTCGATAAAATCGGAGAGCTTGGAGACGGGTTCAAAACGGCGAGTGATTCCGCTTCGGACATCAATAAAGGGGCAGGAGATCTGGCGAAAGGGGCAGGAAGCCTCAAAGATAACCTGACAACCCTTGCTGAAAAAAATGTGGAAATGAATAATGGTGTCGAGAAGACCCGCTCAGGTGCGAAGTCTCTGGCTGACGGTTCAAGCGAGCTGTCGGGGGGCATGGGACAGCTTTCTGAAAACTACGGAAAGCTGTATAATGGATCCGAGGATATTCAGGCCGGAATCAATAGCCTTTCCGCCGGTTTGGTGCAAAGCAGTGAAGGATTGACCCAGGTGGACCAAGGCCTTCAGTCCGCTATCGACAATACGGGAAAACTCCAATCGGGTGCCCAGGAACTGACAGGTAAAATCGGTGAACTGCAGGACGGGGCAGGCAAGGTGAATACAGGTGCTGAGCAGGTTAACGCCGGTACGAAGCAGCTGAAGGAACAGTTGACACCACTACTTGCAACCCTCCCGGCTGAGCAGAGAGCCGCTTTGGAAGGAGCATTGAGCCAGCTGACGGAGGGCACTGCATCCCTTCAACAAGGAACAGGTTCCCTTCAAGAAGGAGCAGGCGCTCTTAAAACGGGAGCAGGTACGCTTGCTTCAGGACTCGGTGCCTTGAATGAAGGTCAGAGTTCATTGCTTTCTGGAGTGAATCAGCTTGAAAGTGGATCCGCAACCCTCCAGGAGGGAGCAGGTAAACTTCAAGACGGCCAAGGGGAGATCATGAGCAATTTCGCTCTCCTCAACGGAAAGCTCAATGAAGCCAAAGACGGGACCCAGCGTCTTGCTGCAGGTGCCGGAGAGTTAAGTGCCGGTATGGACCAGCTGTATGATGGATCGAGCCAGCTGACGGAAGGATCCAAACAGCTCGCAGATGGATCAGCTAAACTTGCGGATGGCTCGACTAAACTTTCGGAAGGAACCGGTGAGTACGATGAAAAACTGAAGGAAGCATCGGAAAAAGCCAACAGCGTCAAACCGAATGAAGAAACCGCCGACATGATGGCGGCTCCAGTCGACGTGAAAAATGAGAAAATCAATCATGTACCGAACTATGGTACTGGGTTCACACCTTATTTCCTTTCACTTGGACTATTCGTCGGTGCACTGCTCATCTCCATCGTCTACCCGCTAAGGGAACCGGCGGGCCTTCCTTCCAATGGAGGAAGCTGGTTCTTCGGTAAACTCATGGTCCTTGCAACCGTGGGGATCATCCAATCACTTGTAGCCGTTGCCATCCTCCTTTGGGGACTCGGGCTTGAAGTGGAAAGTATACCGCTGTTCCTTCTATTCTCAGTGGTGACAAGTTTCACATTCCTTGCTCTTATCCAGATGCTTGTGACGATCCTTGGAGACCCGGGACGCTTCGTTGCCATTGTAATCCTGATTCTTCAGTTGACTACGAGCGCAGGAACATTCCCACTGGAATTGATCCCTACCGCTCTTCAGCCGATCAGTGCGCTATTGCCTATGACCTATTCGGTGGCAGGATTCAAGGCGGTCATCTCAAGTGGAGATATGACGGTCATGTGGAATAATCTCGGCATTCTCTGTGGATATGCAGCAGTATTTGCCCTGATCACGTTGACTTTCTTCATCGTGAAGTTCAAAAAACAGGTTAATCAACCTGCAGAAGCTTAACAAGTAGAACGTAAGAAACATGTGTACTGACTAAAAATATCCGGACGATCATTCGACTTTCTATTGAAATCGAATGCGTTCGGATTTTTTTGTGAATATATGCATGTTTCCCATTCCGACTGTTGATTGCCCAAGGAAAAAGAACCTTTGTCAAAACCAAAAGAGGGGTATGAAAAATCCAAGATTCCCCCTCATTGAAGTAGCAGGGGGCAGGTATGTGAAAGCCTCACTTTCTGCCCTTCATAAAATGGACAAATACAGTCCTATCACTCAGGTGTATACTAGTGGAAGGATCGATTAATACTAGAATGGAAACTATGAAGTAAAGGAGCGGATCGACCATGAAAAAAGCATGGATGGTTCTGATTGGTGCTGTCATTATTTTGGCTGCATGCGGTCAAGGAAATGATAAGTCGTCAGACAGCGGAGAAATGCAAAAGCCGATTGAGGCCCAAATCGATATTCCTAAAGAAGCAGATAAAGGGGAGAAGGTAACCCTTGCCGTTACGGTGACCCAAGATGATAAAGCAGTGGATGATGCAGGGGAACTTGAATTTGAAGTATGGCCGAAAGATAAAAAAGAAGATAGTAAAATGGTAGAAGCGAAACACGATAAAGAAGGACTCTATAAAGGGGAAACGACATTCGATCAGGATGGTACATATGTTGTGCAGGCCCACGTAACCGCCCGGGATATGCATACGATGCCAAAGGAAGAAATCACGATCGGCAATGGTGGAAATCATGAGCATCATCACGAAGGAAGTGACACATCCATTCACTTCATGGCACCGGACGAGCTGAATGCCTCCCAGGATGAAGTCTTTACCGTCCATGTGGAAAATGACAAAAAGCCATTGACCGGGGCGGAGGTAAGGCTGGAAATTTCCCAGGAAGGCGTAGAAAAGCATGAATGGATCGATGGGAAGGAAAAAGGGAATGGGGAATATGAAGTAACACACACATTCCCTGAAGCGGGGGAATATATGGTGAAGGTCCATGTAACCAAAGGGGATGAGGTCCACGACCACATCATGGAAACCGTACAGGTCGATTAAGCACTTGGATAGAACAGGAATACACGGAAAGTGGCGCCCCATCCAGGGACGCCACTTTTTTCTCTATATCAATACTCGTAGTCTGTCGTACACTTCTCGCAGTATATACCGTAGCATTCATGCTGTTCTTCAATTGTCGTCTCCACACTGGGCACAAGACTTAGGCGGCAAATTTCGAAAGAACTCCATAATATTTTTTACCATGTTCATCATCCCTTCGCAAATTTGTATCCACCCTCAATTGTTGTGTATATAACTGATGTGATAATTTATTTTATTGTATTATAACAGTATGAATTTCGTCAACCATTTATTCGAAAATAGGCTGAAAAAATGAAAAAATAGGCACAATGAAGTATAGTATGAGTAGTGACTAAAGTGAATGGAGGTTCAAGATGAAACTTACTGTTATTGGGCATTGGGGTGGTTATCCAAAAGCCGGAGAAGCTAGCTCCGGATATTTAGTGGAACATGACGGATTTAGTCTGCTCATTGACTGTGGCAGTGGGGTCCTCTCAAGGCTTCAGCACCCATTTTCCTGTCAGTCAGACTTGATGCTGTCCTCCTTTCCCACTATCATCCTGATCATGTGGCGGATATAGGTGTACTACAACATGCCCTATTGATTCAGTCTTTCCTGGGAATGAAGAAAGGAACACTGCCTGTCTATGCACATAGGGAAGATCAAGCAGGGATTCCGCGCCCTTACATATCAAGATGTGATGGACGGCCCATGAGTATAATGAGGACTCATCGTTATCTGTCGGACCCTTTACTGTCACGTTTGTGAAGACCCATCATCCCGTCTCCTTGTTATGGAATGAGAATCGAAGCTGGATGGGAAGTCGCTGTTTTATACAGGAGATTCGGCTTTCAGGGCTGAATTCCTTTCATTCGGCCATCATGCTGATGTGCTTCTGTGTGAATGTAATTTTTATGGAGGGATGGATGGTTCGAACGCCGGTCATATGACTAGTCTGGATGCAGGGCAACTCGCCCAGCAAACCGGCGCAACACGCCTTGTCCTGACTCATCTGCCACATTTCGGGAATCTTCGAGCAGCTAGCTACAGAAGCGGGTACAGTCTATAGCGGGAAACATCGAACTTGCTGCCATGAACAAAGATATGGAGTATATATTTAGGAGGAAATAACGATGTTATTTATTGATAATAAAGGCATCACAGATCCACGGATCAATCTTGCCATAGAAGAATATGCACTGAAGAATCTTAGATATTAATGAGAGTTATTTATTATTCTATATCAATGAACCTTCCATCATCATCGGGAAAAATCAAAATACGATCGAAGAGATCAATACGGATTACGTGGAGAAACAAGGCTTCATGTTGTCCGCCGCCTTTCCGGTGGAGGAGCCGTTTATCATGATCTCGGAAATCTGAACTTCAGCTTTATCACGAAGGATGATGGTGAGAGCTTCCATAATTTCAAGAAATTTACTGAACCTGTTGTAACGGCCCTCATAAACTTGGCGTGAAAGCGGAGCTGAGCGGGAGGAATGATATCATCGCAGAAGGAAGAAAGATTTCCGGTAATGCCCAGTTCTCCACCAAGGGCCGGATGTTCAGTCATGGAACGCTGCTGTTTGATTCTGAAATGGAAAACGTTGTGTCCGCCCTCCGGGTGAAAAAGGACAAGATTGAATCAAAAGGAATCAAATCGATCCGGAGCCGGGTAGCGAATATTTCCGAATTCCTGAAGAAAAAATGACGATAGAAGAGTTCCGGTCAACCCTTCTCGATTTCATCTTCGATGACAGCGATGTAGAAGAATATGTCCTGACCGAAGAAGACTGGGAGAACATTCATGAGCTTTTCAAAGGAGCGCTATCAGAACTGGGATTGGAATTATGGGAAGTCACCTAAATTCAATCTCCAGCACTCCCACCGCTTCCCGGTCGGTTCCAATCGATGTGCGGTTCGAAGTGAATAAAGGGAAAATTGAAAATTGTAAAATCTTCGGTGATTTCTTCGGCGTTGGAAATGTAGAGGAAATTGAAGAAAAGCTTACTGGTACACGCTACGAGCGCAAAGAAATTGCACAGGCTTTGGAAGGTGTTGATATCCATCACTATTTCGGGAATATGACGAAGGATGAATTTATCGATTTGGTGTATTGAGTAAATGGAAGGCGGGCCATACGGGCGCGTTTTTCATGTAGATCGAGATATCCTCAAAGGCAAGGTTAAGGGGCTCGATTGTTTAAATACTTGTAATAATACTATTCTTTATATAGAATATATTTTGAATACTTTTAATAGTTTGATGAATGACCATTCATTCATTTATCTGAAAAGGGGAGGGATAGAATTGAATATTGCAACACGGTTAGAGCAAATCGCTCAAGAAAAAGCAGATAAAACAGCGTATCATTTTTTGAATACTTCAAGTACATATGGGGAATTGAATGGTGCTGTTTCCAAATTTGCCAGTGGCTTGGAGCAATTGGGTTTGAAAAAAGGGGATCATATCGCACTGGTATTGGGGAATTCACCGCATTTTGTCATTGGGCTTATATGGCGCGCTTCGTCTTGGATTAAAGGTTATCCCGATCAATCCGATCTATACTCCGGATGAAATTGGCTACATTTTGAGAAATGGTGATGTGAAAGCAATCGTCACACTTGGATCTACTCGTGCCACTAATCGGGTAAACATGTCAGCATCTTTAATCGGATGTGGAGCACTTCATCCTGTGTGAATCTGGGGATGAGACGGGCGAAAGGGTATTGACCTGGAAAAGTATCGTCTTGGTAACCCAAAAATGAAATCGTTTACAAGTGTTCTTTCGGGAAAGGGGAACATGGACTTTAAAGGGGAGACGGCTGGATGAGAATGATGCAGCCATCATTCTTTACACTTCGGGAACAACGGGAAAACCGAAAGGGGCCATGCTGACACATAAGAATATTTATTCCAATGCGACCGACGTCGGACAGCTATTTGCGAATGAATGAAGAAGATACGCGTCATTACGGCTCTGCCAATGTTCCATGTGTTCTGTTTCACAGTGGTCCTGAATGCACCGCTTTTGATGGGAGCTACCTTGTTAATCGCCCCGACGTTCAGCCCAAAGGCCATTTTCGAGTTATCGAAGGCTGCATCAACCGACCGTATTTGCCGGAGTACCGACCATGTATAATTTCCTCTTACCAGTATCCTGATGGAAATCCCGAAGATCTATCATCTCTTCAGTCTCTGTATTTCAGGCGGAGCTTCCCTGCCGGTGGCTCTCTTAAAAAACTTTGAAAAGAAATTCAATGTCATGATTTCAGAAGGATATGGATTATCCGAGGCTTCACCGGTGACTTGCTTCAACCCGCTGGATCGCCCAAGAAAACCAGGTTCGATCGGAACATCGATCATGAGCATCAAGAATAAAATCGTCAATGAAATGGGAGAAGAAGTCCCACCGGGGCAAGTCGGGGAATTGATTGTAAACGGCCCGAATGTCATGAAGGGCTATTACAAAATGGAAGAAGAAACCGCCGCAACGATCCGGGACGGGTGGCTATACACCGGTGACCTTGCCCGCATGGATGAAGATGGCTATTTCTATATCGTGGATCGGAAAAAAGAGCTGATCATCGTCGGTGGTTACAACGTGTACCCAAGGGAAGTCGAAGAAGTGCTGTATAATCATCCTGGGATCGTTGAAGCAGCCGTCATCGGTGTCCCACATCCTGAGAGAGGGTGAAGCCGTGAGCTGTTATGTTGTGAGAAGGATCCTGCTTTGTCTGAAGAAGAGGTGATGGAATATTGTAGTGAGCATCTGGCGAAATATAAGCTTCCCTCTTCCATCGAATTCCTCGAAGAACTGCCGAAAAATACGACCGGCAAAATTTTGAGGAGAGCGTTGAAAGAACAGGTTCTGAATTCCTGATTTAGAGGTTTTTTTCGAAACATGTCGAATATACGTAGAGACATGAGGAAAGGGGAGTGAAGTATGGAGTATATTCTGTTGGAACAAAAAGATCACGTGGCGGTAGTGACGATCAACCGTCCGGATGCCATGAACGCCTTTCACTATGATTCCCTGCATGAACTGCAGCAAATCGTGGAATCTCTCAGGCTGAATCCTGATGTACGGGCGGTGATCTTCACTGGAAGCGGAGAGAAAGCATTCAGTGTAGGGGCCGATCTGAAGGAGCGCAAAACGCTTACGGATCAGCAGGTCGTCCGGAACGTATATAAGATCGGAGAAGTATTCAATGAAGTGGCTATGCTGCCGCAGCCGACCATTGCCGCCATGAATGGATATGCATTCGGCGGGGGAATGGAACTTGCACTGGCATGTGATTTCCGACTGGTGGTTGAAGGCACGTCCATGGGACTGACTGAAACAAGTCTTGCTATCATACCGGGTGCGGGTGGTACCCAGCGCCTCCCAAGACTGATCGGTGAATCAAAAGCCCTGGAACTGATCCTTACGGCGAAGCGGCTGACTTCTGAGGAAGCGCTTGATGTGGGGTTGGTGAACCGGGTTTTCGGAAAAGACCGCTTCATGGATGAGGTAAATGACTTTATAAGCCCTATGCTGAAGAACGGCCCTATTGCTGTGCAACAGGCAAAATATGCCGTGAAATCCGGTATGAATGTCGACCTTCAGTCAGGACTTCAGATTGAACGAAAGGCGTATGAACGACTGATCCCAACAGAAGATCGTGTGGAAGCACTGTTGGCCTTCAGCCAAAAACGCAAGGCGGAGTTTAAAGGGAAGTGACTCTTCTGCACATGGAAAAGGACTCGCGAATGAACGAGTCCTTTTTTTATTAATTGGTGAGGAGGGCGCGCAGCCCCTTGTAAATGAGGAATAAAGAGAACAACAAGACCGTGATGATACCGATGACGTCTGTCACTGGTGAAATCCCTTCAAGGAATGTTCCGCTAAGCGGGAGCTTCAATAGCGCAAAACCGGAGAGGATGCTGGCGAGCATCAGCAGGATGAATCGATCCATAATAGTACCTCCTTTCATTGATAACACTATATGTAAGCGTTGTCTTTTTGGCTGGGTGATAGTACCAGATGCAGATTTATATCAGTTTTCTGACAATCATGCTATAGTGTTTGGAACATATCCTGAAAGGGGAATCAGCATGTCTCATGAATGGAAAACGCTCATCTCTTCATTAGAACAGATTACCGTTACCTCGACGGATGACAATGAACCGGTGACCATCCGGGGTGAATATGAAGGGTTTAACCTCGTGGGAATCGGTACGGACGCTGCCGTATTCCGCTCCCCTGACCATCCTGCGTATGCCTTCAAAGTGTACGCAACGACCAAAGCCGATAAAGTCGAGGCGGAAGCCCGGGTATATGAAGCGCTTGGTGAGTCTCATTACTTTCCACGCTGTTATGGAACCTGTGGAAATATCCTCGTCCTGAGCTTTGAATCAGGCATTACGTTATTCGATTGCGTCCTGCAGGGGATCCATATCCCGAAACACGTAGTCGACGGGGTGGAAGAGGCAAGGGAGTATGTAAGGAGCGTCGGCCTGAACCCGAGGGACATCCACTTGAAGAATATCCTTTTGCAGGATGGCAGGGCGAAGATCGTCGATGTTTCCGAGTACATTCTGGATGGCAATGATTATCGTTGGGAGCATCTTAAGAAGGGATACGACGAGTTTTACTCTCTTATCGACGGGAGAGCAATCCCCTTCTGGGTCGTTGAAACCGTCCGCAAATGGTACCATCAGTGGGTAAACAGGCCATCTACCATAGAAGACTTCATGGCCATGCTGTCCAAGTTCATTCCCTTCAATAAGTAATAGGCGGATCTTTCTTAAAGGGAAGGTCCTTTTTTCATTGGTCCTGTCGCTTCGCTGGGACTCCCGACCTGCTGCAGGGGGAATAGTTCTTGGGGAAATGGGTAAAAGGAGAAGAGCGGATTTTTGACAAGTTGCTCAGAATCGATTAAAATCCAACCATTACAATCAGAAAAGGAGGATTAAAATGACGAAAGTTGTTCAACCAGTATCAGAGCAGAAAGGCCCGGTCCAAGGAGGAAAAGAATTGAATCCCCCTCAAATTCCATTGGTGGCAGGAGGCGGCATCGTATCTGCTGTGCTGGTCATCTACCTCGCTTTCACCCAGGATGTCAGCCAGGTCGTGCTCCTGATTCTCGGTCTTTTATTAGGATTTACCCTATTTCATGCACGATTTGGCTTCACATCTGCGTTCCGCCGGGTGATGTCGGTGGGGAACGGCCAGGCACTCAGGGCGCATATGCTCATGCTCGCCATCGCAGTCACACTCTTCGCCCCGATCCTTGCTACCGGGTTTACATTTTTCGGCGGACAGGCGACCGGGTATGTATCCCCTGTAGGAGTGAGTCTGCTTGTCGGTGCCTTCGTGTTCGGAATCGGGATGCAGCTCGGGGGCGGATGTGCTTCCGGTACCCTATATGCCGTGGGAGGAGGGCGTTCCGTCATGTTCATCACGCTACTATTCTTTATTGTCGGTTCGACGGTGGGGGCTTACCATCTGCCTTTCTGGACAGAAGAGATGCCTTCATTCAAGCCGTTTTCCCTGGCCACCTCTACGGGTCTCGGTTACACAGGTGCGTGGATTGTATCCCTCATCTTCTTTGCTCTTGTGGCATGGGTGACGCTGAGGGTCGAGAAGGTGAAGAATCCTCCCCGCATGGCAGCATTGCCTACTGCGAAAGGATGGAAGCGGGTTGTGCGCGGTTCTTGGCCTCTTATGGCTGCGGCTGTGGTCCTCGCTGTTCTCAATGCACTGACGCTAATGACACGCGGGACACCTTGGGGAATCACTTCCGCATTTGCCCTTTGGGGTTCTAAAGCGGCCTCACTCATGGGAATCGATGTGGCAAGCTGGGGATACTGGACGGGCGAGAATGCAAGCGCCCTTCAGGCTTCCATCTTCAGTGATTCCACCACCGTGTTGAACTTTGGCGTGATCCTAGGGGCATTCCTCGCCTCAGCTGCAGGGGGTCTTTTCCGATTCAATAAGATTACAGGCGGGAACGCCATGGCCTCCGTCATCGGAGGTCTGATGATGGGCTATGGTGCCCGGCTAGCCTTTGGATGCAATATCGGTGCATATTTCGGCGGGATCGCTTCATTCAGCCTTCACGGATATGTATGGGGAATTGTAGCCCTTTCCGGAACATTCCTTGCCCTCTATCTGAGGCCGTTATTCGGATTGTCCGTACCCAAGCCGAAGGATACCTTCTGCTGAATTTGCTGAAAACAGGTTGAGACAAAAAGGTCTTAGATATAGAAAAACCCGAATCCAGTTTGAGATGGATTCGGGTTTTTCATTTATTTCATGAGCCATTATTATTGTCTCCAGCAGTTTATTGGAGTGTAAGACAAAGACTCCTCCGGGAAGAGGAGCTGATGTGAGAAGGGCTGCCGAAGAGGCTCTCGGGATACCCGCGGAAAGCGAAGCCTTGCACGGAAATCATGAGCGGTTTAAAGAACCTATATTGATTTTTTTCATTAGTTGGTATCTATTCGTTTTGTCCCAGTCTCTTTTTATGAGAGTTCACCATAGTAGATGACCATATGACACTCGGCGTCGTCAGAAGAGGGGTTGAGGTATTCGTGTGCAACATCAGCTTCAAACCGGATCGATTCTCCTTCAGAGAGGGAATAGGAAGCTTCGCCGATCTTTAAAGAGAATGTACCTTTCAGGACGGTCAAGTATTCTTCGACTCCCCGTGGGTGTCCGTCGTTCCGGTAATCGCAGCCGGGTTTCATGACAATGCGGTAGCTTTCCCATTTCTTTGTCGGCTCGAATGGGAAAATCGGTATGACCACATACTTTCCCCCGTCTTCGAGAACAGGCTCTACGTCTTTGTAGTCAATGATGGCAACATCGGTAGCAGGGGCTTCAAGGAGGGAAGAGAATGATACTTTCAGACCGTTCGCGATCTTCCAAAGGGTCGCAACTGTCGGATTGGAATCATCCCTCTCGATCTGACCGATCATGGCTTTGCTCACCCCTGTCCTGTCGGCAACCTGGTCAAGACTGAGCCCTCTTTCTTTTCTTATTTTCCTGATATTGTCTCCGATCTTCATCGGCATCTCATTCATCCACTACACCCCTTGTGCAATATAACGTCTATATGTATACTATAATGAATTGTTAGAATATTTTCATTGTACGATAGTTTATATGATAAAGGAAGTGTAAGCGTGGAAGCTACCTACTCTGTCAAAAAAACCTCTGATTTTCGTTTGGGGCTGCAGGCGGGCTTAAGCATAGCAATCGGTTATATGCCCGTCGCCCTCACGTTCGGGCTCCTGGCAAGGACAACGGGCTTGACGTTTGCAGAGACGGTACTCATGAGTGTCTTTGTCTACGCGGGAGCCGCGCAGTATATTGCACTGAGCCTCATTGCTGTGGGAACCGGCGTAGTGGAAATCGTCCTTACGACGCTGATCGTGAATATCCGCCATTTCCTCATGTCTGCTTCACTGACTGAGAGATTGGAAGAACATCAACTCTATAAAAAGCTGATGACGGCTTTCGGCGTGACAGATGAAACGTTCTCAGTCATCTCGACTCAGGCAGGGAAGGTCCGCACCGCTTTTGCAGCAGGCGTCATGATTATATCGTATGGAAGCTGGGTGGCATTTTCCGGAATCGGCCATCTTATGGGCGATGTCATGCCTGGATTCCTCCAGGTCAGCATGTCCATTGCCCTTTATGCCATGTTTGTTGGGCTTCTCGTTCCGTCCATGAAAAAGAGCGTGAAGGTCACGTATCTTGCAGCGGTTGCGGCAGCCGTGAACAGCCTGCTCATCTTTTACACCGATCTGTCCGGAGGCTGGTCCATTGTTGCTTCGACCTTGGTCTCATCCCTGCTGGTTGAATGGGTCTGGCAAATGAAGGGGAGGAATCACCATGGATAAAATGATGCTTTTGATGATTGCAGGTATGGCCGTTGTCACCTACGTGCCGAGAATGCTCCCGTTTGTGATGTTTTCCGGGGCTGAGCTTCCCCCATTTATGAAGGGGGTACTCAATAATGTTCCCTATGCCGTTTTAGGGGCCCTCATTTTCCCGAGCATCTTCCTGATTAAAGAAGGGGACGTGCTGTTCGGGTTCGTCGGAGCCGCAGCCGCCTTTGCCCTCGCGTTTTGCGGAGCCAATGTCATCATCGTCGTGTTGGGTGCCATCGCGATATTATCAGCCTACACCTTCCTGGTCTGACCATGGTATGGATAAAAAGAGAAGAGTGGTTCATAATGAGTGATAGATGCTGCATGGACAGGAGGCAGCTCCGGCAGCTTTTATTATTTTGTCCTGATGGAAGCTCTTTACTTCCGGGTTCTAAATGAGTGGACAGGATATTACATATAGTAGTAAGGGTTGAGAAGGGAGGAAGTTGTTTGGCGAAAAAATGGGCGTTTCGTGCGATACTTGCTTATGCGCTGTTGGGCTTGATTTTATATGGATATTTATTTTATATCGCGGGTTCCGGTGTACCTGAGAGCTTCAAGGGAAGCAGCGCCGATCCTTCAACATTTATGAATGCCAAGGAGATTCTCCTCAGCGAGGATTTTTCCAAGATCAAGAATTTGCTTTTCTTTTTATCCACTCCATATGAATGGCTCCTGTATTTTTTGATTATGATACTGGGCGTTTCCCGTACGTTTGAGAAGTGGGCAAAAGGAACGGTGAAGAATGGATTCCTACAGACGGCCATTTATCTGTTTTGGTTATCGATCACGACGTTTATCGCGATCTTTCCATTCCAGTACATCTCCTATCAAGTATCCAAGGCATACAATATTTCAACTCAGACGTTTTCCATGTGGATGAAGGACGAGACCATCGATTTTTGGGTGAATTACCTGTTGATGCTCATCATCGTATCGGTTCTTTATGGACTGATGAAGAAGTTCAAACAGCGGTGGTGGCTTGCTGCATGGGCACTGTCAGTTCCGTTTACGATATTCATGATGTTCATCCAGCCGGTTCTCATCGATCCGCTTTATAACGAGTTTTACCCGTTGAAGAATAAGGAGCTTGAGGCAAAAATCCTTTCCCTGGCTGATCAGGCAGGGATTCCAGCAAATCACGTATTCGAGGTCGACATGTCAGAGAAGACAAATTCCCTCAATGCGTATGTGACCGGTGTTGGATCCAATTCCCGTATCGTGCTGTGGGATACGACGCTTGAGAAGTTGACCGACGATGAAATTTTATTCGTCATGGCTCATGAAATGGCCCACTATGTGGAGAAGCATATTTACATCGGAATCGGTATCTACCTGCTCCTGTCATTCTTTGGTCTCTTCCTTGCATCCAAGCTCATGAGGGGGATCGTCGCCAACTACGGGGAGGAGATCAAGGTGGACCGTGTAGCAAGCCTAAGTTCCCTGCCTCTTTTCTTATTGATCATATCGGTGCTGCTGTTCGCCGTAAGTCCGTTCAGCAACTGGATATCCCGCTACCAAGAGACGAGAGCGGACCGGTATGCCATTGAACTGACACAGGACAAAGAAGCGGCCATCACATCATTCCAGAAGCTTTCCAAGGTCGGTTTATCTCAAGTGAATCCACCCCTCTTGGTCAAGATTTTCCGGTATGGCCATCCGACTATGCTGGAGCGGCTGAACATGCTTGAGCAACACAAAATGGATACAAAAGAAAAAGAAGATTCGGCTGAATCTTCTCCATGACTCGTACAAATAGGACCCGATTCGGGTCCTATTTGCGTTTATTGATTACGAGATTTTTTGTTTTTTCCGTCACATAGGCGAATAACACATCTTTGTGATGGAGGTGCTCCCTGCGAAGACGTACATTGATCCAGTCTGAATCCACCCCGAGGAGGAGGAGGTTATGATGTTGGAGCTTTCCATCGACGATGACAGAGATGGGGAGGCCTTCGTCATCGATGCGCAGGTCCAGATGTGCAATCGTGACAGGTGTATTTTCCACTTTAGGTATGATGCTCACTTCACCAATCGGCTCCAGTATGGCGTAATCCACGTCGGAAATCTTCGGGTATCCTTTAGCCCTCAGGATGGACGTAAGCTGGATGATCGAGATTTTCGACTTCTCCAGATTATCTTCGAGGATCGTACCTTCTTTGATCAGCAGGGTGGGTTCCCCGAGAAAGAAACGGTTCCCGAACTGACTCAACGTGAGGAACGAGAAAAGGATATGAAGGGAGACAAGGATGATGAGTGCCCAAAGAGTAGGAAAGAACGCTGTTGAAATCAACGGCTCTGAAGCAATGGTACCGACGATGATGATGGCCACCAGATCATAGGGGGTCATCTGGACAATGGTAGACTTGCCCATGAGCCGCATGGCGGCGATGGTGATGAGATAGAGGATAAGTGTTTTAAAAAGGATGGTCATGGTATCACCCCGGACTCTTTTCTCTTAGGATGAGCATACGGTGGAGGGAACATGCGGAATGGACATGAAAATGGCCGCCTCCCGGTGGGGGAGGCGGCCAAGCCATTCATCCATAATGGCAGGATAGTGAAGTCAATTCATCCGTCAATTTCATAAAGAGGGTTTCGTCTTTGCAATCCAGGGCGGCATCGATGGCTTCCAATAAGTCGGCTCTTCTTGTCGTAAGGATGCTTTCGTGTATGACCATGTCAATATAGATGTCTAGGACGCTCTTTTCAGCATGCTTTTTCCTGGTCATCGCGGAAGCCTTCATCATATCAGTATAGGATTTTTTGTTTTCCATATACGATCACCCCTGAATTCTTTTTCTTAGTATATGGGCAAAGGGGTAAAAATTCAACCTGAAAATTAAATATTCTGATAATATTTAACGTGGAAAACGGTCACGCTTTTTAAATATCTGAATTTTTTAAAAATACTTAGGACAACTTAGTAAAAATGTGATAGTATTATGGGGAAAAATGTAAAAGGAGGCGGAGGAATGAGTACAAAATCCCGAATTATAGAAGAATATGAGGTGAATCCTCATACAATGGTCCTGAAGCCGATTGAGTATGGGGCCAAGACGTTCACGCAGATCATTGAAGTGAATGATGTTCTGATCTCACCATTTAAACCACTGGAAATCCTGAAGAAAAGTTGTGAATACTTCGGCTCTTCATACGAAGGACTGAAAGAAGGAACCAAAACATTGACTGGCATCGTTTATAAAGCCCCGATCATTGTGAATCCCCAGATGTCTCTTTTCTTCTTCCCTACAACATCTCCCGCCAAGCATGAATGCACATGGATATCCCATGCCTTTGTAAAGGAGTACGAACCGCTGGAAGATGGTTCCACAAACGTTCACCTCCAAAACCAGCAAACGTGCATTGTACCGATTTCGTATAGCTCCTTCAAAAATCAGATGAGGAAAACAGCGGAACTGCGCATTGCCTATTCACAGAGGATTTCCGAGATGGAAACCCGTTACGGGCTCGGTGCACCCGATCCGTCCCAGGTGAAGATGTTCTATCTGGATCGGGATATTCCGAAACAGGATGCGTGATGATCAAGCTTCCTTCGTCGAGTCCTTTCCTGGACTGAGGAAGCGTTGGAATAAGTAGTGGCGCAGGAGTTCTTCCACCCTGTTCCTCAGCCTCGGGTTGAAGTAGTTATGGTGTTCTTCATACCCCTTGTATAAAAACATGTACATGGTGAACGCATCATCCGTCTGGATTTTCTCCACCTTCATCTTGTTATTCCTCATA
The DNA here is from genome assembly GCA_963762295.1 of uncultured Bacillaceae bacterium. Taxonomy (GTDB): domain Bacteria; phylum Bacillota; class Bacilli; order Bacillales; family Bacillaceae_B; genus Rossellomorea. The sequence continues at coordinate 241,186 of CAVXKK010000005.1, read as the reverse complement.
TACCTCCTCACACGGGCAAGTTCTGCCTGTATCGTTTTCATCGTTTCCTCGATTAGTTCCAGGTAGGGACGTTTCAGTTTGAACGGGCTGGAGGTCACGACCTGCATATCACGATTCAGAATCGTCAGGACCATGGGCAGGTAAATCGCCAGTTCCAGAATATTTCGATCGTCTTCAGGGATCCTTGTCATAAGTAATGACTCCTTTGATTCATGTTTTCTAACCGAGTGGTTACGGAGAAGACATGAGTCTTTTTGATTGGAACATGTGTTCGTATCTATTGTACGGTGTACGGCGTTGCTTTTCAATACTAAGTTAATGTGTTTCTATTATGAAAGTTTTTGCAATGTTTTATCCATGTGCGCGCCTGGATGGTAGAATGATGAATATCCGTACCTTGATTACCGGGTACAACCCAACCATTTCAAAGGAGTGATCATACACTCATGGACCGACAAACCGTTTCCATCCATGATCTATACCATATCAAGGCCGTTTCCTCGCCGCGGTTTTCCCCGGACGGAAAGGAGGCCGTTTTTCTTCAGACGGTGATGAGTGAAGAAAAGGATGCCTACTTCACACAGTTATTCCATTATGACGGGGATGGTGACCGGCTTCGGCAGTGGACGTTCCAGGAAGAAAGGATTTCATCCCCTGCATGGTCGCCCTGCGGCAGGTATATCGCTTTTCTATCAGACCGCACAGGTGTCTCGCAAATCTACAGGATGTCACGCAGTGGGGGAGAGCCTGAACGGATGACGGACTGCTCGTCATCGGTAAAGCAGTTTCTTTGGTCACCCTGCTCTGCGAAAATCGCGTTCAGCATGAAGCTCGGAGCGGGGGATGACCCGCAAGAAGAGATACAAGAAGAGAAGCGTCCCCGGCCTTACGTCACCTCTACAATGAAATATAAAAGCGACGGGGATGGGCTGCGGGATCATCGCCATTCTCAACTTGTCATCAAGGATATCATCACCGGGAAGGTTGAAAGATTGAGTGATGATCATCATGATTACAGTCTCCAGGACTGGTCCCCCGATGGCAAAGAACTTTTGGTGGCGACCGACCTCAGTGATGATCCGGATTTTTCGTTTCAGCAGCATGTGTACACCTGGTCCATTGAAACGGGAAGCAAGCAAAGGATCACCAGAGGGCAGGGACAGTACGGCACGGCACGGTGGTCCCCCGATGGACGGCATATTGCCTACACGGGGGATGAGAGGGAGTATCTCAATGCCACTCAGCCGAAACTCTGGATCTACAATGTGGAATCCCGACATGCATACTGCTTGAGCGAAGGACTCGATCTTCCCATCGGTGATTATATGAACAGTGACGCCGTCCAGGCGGTCCAGGCCCCGGGGATCAAGTGGTCTACAGATAATGAAAGTGTATATTTCCTGGCATCTGACTCAGGGAATACGGTTTTATACTATGGTCATATTGACGGCGCCATCTTCCCTGCCTATCTGGAAGCGGAACAGCATGTATATGATTTTGACTTCCATCCGCAGGAACAACGGATCATCATGGCCATGAGCACTCCTTCCGAGCCTGGTGAGCTTTATCTGCTCCATGTTCCGACCGGAGGTATCCGGCAGCTGACCGCAAGCAATGAGTGGACAGAGCATCGGTCATTAGCTGAAACTGAATCCTTTTACTTTCAAGGGGCGAAGGGTGAGATGGTCCAGGGATGGCTGATGAAGCCTGCAGGCGTAAGTGATGAAAGCAAAATTCCCCTCGTAGTGGAAATACATGGAGGTCCTCACACTATGTATGGGAACACGTTCTTCCACGAGCTGCAGGTGCTCGCCGGAGACTATGCGGTCTTGTTCATCAATCCAAGGGGGAGCCATGGCTATGGTCAGGCATTCGTCGAGGATGTGCGCGGTGACTATGGCGGCGGAGATTATGAAGACATCATGAAAGCCGTCGATCATGTGCTGGAACAATTCAGCTTCCTGGACGAGAACCGGATGGGCGTGACCGGCGGGAGCTACGGTGGATTCATGACGAATTGGATCATCGGTCATACCGGCAGGTTCAAAGCTGCCGTCACTCAGAGATCCATCAGTAATTGGATCAGCTTTTACGGAGTGAGCGATATAGGCTATTCCTTCACAGAATGGCAGATCGGTTCAGGTCTGGAAGAGATAGAGAAACTTTGGAAGCACTCGCCCCTCGCGTACGTGAGGGAGATGGATACCCCCCTTCTCATCATGCATAGTGAAGAAGACCTGAGATGCCCAATCGAACAGGCAGAACAACTGTACATCGCTTTGAAGCGTGAGAAGAAAGAAGCAACGTTCGTCCGCTTCCCACAATCGGATCATAACCTGTCGAGGAACGGTACGCCGTCACTAAGGGTGCACAGGTTAAACGAGATGATGGAGTGGTTCGAGAAGCATTTATAAAGGGGAGGGCCGCGGAGGGTGAGAGTGATCCCGAAGCGGTTTTTTTCTGGGATCCTGTCCTTTCAGGCGAGAGAGATTGGAAAGGGGAGGTTTAAAGCGGCCCTTGCGAGGTTAAGGATGTATAATACAAACTGCGATATGGAAAATGAAACATGATATGATATGATGAAGAAAAATATCACGAAATGAGTCTTTTTTTCATGGTCGTTTAAGGGGAAACATATACTATGGATATCCAAGCGTTCAAAGATTGGTTCACATTAGAAAACATTATGGACCTCATTCAGCAATACCGGTCATTCGGGCCCATTCCGGGAATTCTTCTTCCTTTGCTTGAAGCCTTCCTTCCTTTTTTGCCGCTGTTTGTGTTCGTCTTGGCCAATGCGAATGCATTCGGTTTGTGGTTCGGGTTCCTGTTTTCGTGGGTAGGGGCTTCGGCAGGGGCATTATTGGTCTTTATGCTGGTGAGAAGATATGGAGAAGCAAGGTTCTTCCGTTTCTTAAAGAAGAATAAACAGGCAACCCGTCTGACCCATTGGGTGGACAGGCACGGCTTCGGTCCTTTATTCATCCTGCTCTGCTTTCCCTTTACACCCTCGGCTCTCGTAAACGTCGTGGCCGGACTGTCCCGCATCAGTATCGCCCAATATATGCTGGCCGTCATTACGGGGAAAATGGTGATGATTTTCACCATTAGCTTTATCGGTTATGATATTGTATCATTAGTGAAACAGCCGATCCGTACCGTCATCGTGGGAGCGATCATCTTCCTCCTTTGGTTCGTCGGCAAGCGCATAGAGGCTCATCTTAATAAAAAGCTAGAAATGGATCAGCGAAACGAACGCAAGAAGCAGGAGGAATCACATTGAAAGAACAGATAAAGAAAGAGGGCCTTGAATGGATCAAGGCACTTGCGATCGGATTGATCATCTTCATCGTCATCCGCACGTTCCTCTTTTCGAATTATGTAGTGGACGGCGAATCCATGATGCCCACCCTTCAAGACGGCAATAAGCTCGTCGTGAATAAAATCGGGTATCAGATCGGGGATCTTCACCGCTTTGACGTCCTCGTATTCCATGCCAACGAAAAAGAAGACTATGTAAAGCGCGTCATCGGGCTACCGGGAGACACGGTCACCTATAAGAATGATAAACTTTATCTAAACGGAAAATATTATGAGGAACCATATCTGGATACGTATAAAGCAGAAAATTCAGGCGGGAAGCTTACTGGTGATTTCACTCTAGAAGAATTGACAGGTGAGAAAAAAGTGCCGAAAGGAAAACTCTTCGTCCTTGGAGACAATCGCCGTGGCAGCGAGGACAGCCGATATTTCGGATTCATCGACCGCGATCAGGTAGTAGGGAAAGTAAATCTCCGGTACTGGCCATTGAATGAGTGGGACGTCCAATTCAAAAACTGATCCAGGAGGATCTACCCGCATAAAAACATGGAAGCACCCAGCAAGGCATCCCTGCCTTGCTGGGTGCTTTTTATCATGTCCCGGGTCGAGGGGCAAAACCGGGATGAGCCGAATGGAGCATTTTCCTGAAAATGATCAAAAAATCGATCTCTACAGACATGTTATCCTGTACGCTATAGGTAAACGATACCGGGGAGGAAAAATAGTGAAGCGATACATGCGGAGTACAGCGGTTCTGCTCATAACGGTGCTTTTGATGGCGTGTGGACAAGTGGAAGGCAATCAACCTGCGGCGAAGAAAGATGTTTCTCATCCTCAGATGGCAAAAAGGGACGTCTCCGCCCCGCTGACAGTGGAGGCAGCCCTTGAGCGCCAAGACGGTTCACTTGCTGAAGTAGCGGGATTTGTCACAGGACAGCCTGTATCTGATTCTGAAGTGTTGACAGGCGATTTCACGAATGACTATGCTCTTACCCTCGCGGATGAACCGGGAGAAGCAGACCCGGAGAAGATGCTGTTTGTCCAGATCCCTTCTACAAAAAGGTCTGAAGCAGGCTTGAAAACGAATCCCGGCATATTCGGCAAGAAGCGAGTGATCTCCGGGAAACTGACCGGTTACTTTTCTCGCCCCGGATTAAAGGAGGTCACCTCCATTTCGCCGGGGGAAGAAGACGAGGGGGAAGAGGAAGAGCCTTCGACAGACCCGGGAGGCTACTACTCAAGCGCTGAAGGGTTGAGCGGCGGGGCACTGAAATCGGCTCTTCACGACATCATCGATGATCACCGGGAGCTCTCTTATAGCGAGCTATGGGACGCGATTGCCAAAACGGATGAAGATCCCGATCATCCCGGTCATGTCATCCTTCTTTATACGGGAAGATCACAGGACCAGGCGCTGCACGGTGGAGATGTGGATGATTGGAACAGGGAGCACGTCTGGGCAAAGTCCCATGGGAATTTCGGGACGGCAAGAGGACCGGGGACCGATCTTCACCACCTGAGACCGGCCGATGTCACAGTCAATTCTTCCAGGGGGAATCTGGATTTCGATAACGGTGGCTCACCGCATGATGAAGCGGATGGGAATTTTTCCGATGAAGACTCATGGGAGCCGCGGGACGAGGTGAAAGGTGACGTGGCGAGGATGCTCTTCTATATGGCCGTGCGCTATGAAGGGGACGTGGGGGAAGTGGACCTTGAGCTGAATGACCAAGTGAATAACGGCAAGGCACCGAATCACGGGAAGCTGTCGGTCCTGTTGGAGTGGAATGAATCAGATCCCGTCGATGACCGTGAGAGACGGAGGAACGAGATCATCTATGAGGAGTATCAGGGGAATCGCAACCCCTTTATCGATCATCCAGAATGGGCAGGGCAAATATGGTGAAAAGGACAGTCCGGGGCATCTTCCCGGACTGTTTTGCTTTCTGTTGGAATTCAGGCGGATTAGCATATTTTATAGACAATCTATATTATAATGAACCTATCCAAAAAAACATGTTACTTGCCAGATAGACTAAAAGTATAACGGAAAAGGAGTGAGGGAGATGACGGTAAGATTCATTCTCGGACGCTCTGGAACAGGGAAGACGCATCGTATATTGCGAGAGATAAAAGAGGAGCTGAGGGAACGTCCGCAAGGGGCCCCGATCCTTTATATCGTACCTGACCAGATGTCTTTCATATCGGAATATGAGCTCGTGAACACACCGGGGCTGAACGGTATGATCCGTGCACAGGTCTTCAGTTTTACACGTCTTGCGTGGAAGATCCTCCAGGAGACGGGAGGCATGACCCGCTATCATTTATCCGACGTGGGGCTCAATATGATGATCAGGAAAATCATCGAAGAGAATAAAGGGGAATTGAGCATTTTCCGGAAGTCTTCGGAAAAACCCGGTTTCATCGGGCATGTGGAAACGATGCTCACGGAGTTCAAACGCTATTGCATCGAACCGGGCGACCTTGCCGCATTTAAAGAAAACGGCATGGGTAAAAAGGTCCTCCGGGATAAGCTTGCGGATCTTGAGCTGATTTACGAAGAATTCCAGTCAGCTTTACTGGGGAAATATCTCGATTCGGAAGACTATTTTCAGCTGCTTTCGGATCAGATTCAGCATTCCGATCTCCTGCAGGATGCAGTCGTCTACATAGATGGTTTCCATAGTTTCACCCCACAGGAATACAGGATCATCCAGCAGCTCATCGAGCGCACCCGCAAGGTGACGATTGCCCTGACGGCGGATGCGGGGGAAGTGAGACTCCCTGAGAACGAACTGAGCCTCTTCCGGATGACGAGTGAAACATACGGGATCATACGGGAAGGCTGTATCGCGGCTGCTATACCGGTGGAAGAAGAAGTGATGGAGGCGCCGATCCGCTATCAGAGCGGACCGCTTGCCCATCTTGAACAGCACTATGAGACAAGACCTGTCATCCCTTCGGATGCAGATGGCGATCGCATTGAATTTATGGAAGCATCCAATCGCCGGGCGGAAATCGAGGGGGTTGCACGGAAAATTCGGGAGCTTGCCCGCGGAAGGGATCACCGGTATAAGGATATCGCCGTCCTTGTCAGGAACGGGGCGGACTACAGGGACAAGATCGAAACCATATTCCAAGACCATGATATCCCGTACTTCCTTGATCAAAAACGGACGATGCTCAATCATCCCCTGATTGAACTGATCCGCTCCACTCTTGAAATCATCTCTTCCAATTGGAGGTACGAACCGGTCTTCCGGGCTGTGAAGACCGATTTATTATTCCCTCTTCACGAGGAACCGGGGGAGCTCAGGGAGAAGATGGACCGCTTGGAGAATTACGTCCTGGCACATGGGGTGAAAGGCGACCGGTGGGTGAAGAAGGACAGGTGGAAGTACCGCCGATTCAGGGGACTTGAACATGTGGATTCCCCTCAGACCGACCAAGAAAAAGAAATCGAGCATGAAATCAATGAGCTTCGACTCTTTATCTCCGCCCCTATCATCCGCCTGTCAAAACGGTTGAAAAAGCAGAAGACGGGGCAGGAATACTGCGAAACGCTATTCGCTTATCTCGAGGAACTTGATATTCCAGCGAAGCTTGAGCGGAAGCGTATGGAGGCGGAAGAGAATGGCGATCTGGTCGCCGCAAGGGAGCATGATCAGGCATGGGCCGCTGTCATGGATCTCCTCGATCAATATGTGGAGATCCTTGGAGGAGAAAAGACGAGTGTGAAGGCATTCGCCTCGATCCTCGATACGGGAATGGAAGCGATGAAGTTTTCCCTCGTACCGCCTGCCATCGATCAGGTCATCATTGCCGACCTGGAGAAATCAAGGCTAGCCCATATCAAAACCGCGTTTGTAATCGGTGTGAACGAAGGGGTACTCCCTGCCAAAGTGACCGAAGACGGTATCCTGTCGGATGAGGATAGAGAAACCTTGCAAATCGCAGGCGTAAAAGTTGGCCCAAGGAGCCGGACGAAGCTCCTCGATGAAGAGTTTGTAGCCTATAAAGCGTTCACAACACCGGGTGAACGATTGATCATTTCCTATCCGATTGCCGATGAAGAGGGAAAGGCTCTTCTGCCATCACCCCTCATCAAGAGGCTCAAGGAACTGTTCCCGGCAGCACGGCATTCACTTGTCATCAATGATCCGGCGGAGCTTGACGAAAGAGGGCAGCTTGACTATGTCAGCCATCCCGGGGTATCGATTGCCCATTTGACGACGCAGCTTCAGCAGAAGAAGCGGGGATACCCGGTCTTTGATTTTTGGTGGGATGTATACGACTACTACGTCACCTCCGATGAATGGAAGTGGCATGCCGGTCATGTACTCTCGAGCTTGTTCCATCGCAATGAATCGGCCGTCTTGACCGATGAGTCGAGCAAGGACCTGTACGGGGAACATATCCTGGCCAGCGTCTCGCGTATGGAAATGTTCCACGGCTGTCCTTTCTCCCATTTTGCTAGCCACGGCTTGAAGCTGAGGGAGCGGGAATTATTCAGACTTGAAGCACCGGACATTGGGGAGATGTTCCATTCTGCCCTCAAATGGATATCGGAGGAAGTGGATCGTGCCGGTCTGAGCTGGGCATCCCTCTCCAGAAATCAGTGTTTAAGCCTGGCCAAGGAGGCCGTGACGATGCTTGCGCCGAAACTGCAGCATCAGATTCTCCTCAGCTCCAATCGCTACCATTATATTGCGCAGAAGCTTGAACAGATCATCGGGAGGGCGAATTTGATCCTCAGCGAACATGCAAAAGCCAGTGGCTTCGTACCCGTCGGCGTCGAGCTTGGCTTCGGACCACAAGCGACGCTCCCCCCGTTCCAATTCAAACTGCGCAACGGAACGCAGATGGAGCTTCAGGGAAGGATCGACCGGGTGGATAAAGCAGAGGACCAGAATGGTGTATATCTACGGATCGTCGATTACAAATCGAGCGCCAGGGACCTGGACATGACCGAGGTGTACTACGGACTTGCCCTTCAGATGCTCACCTACCTGGATATCGTCTTGAGCAATTCCAAGCAGTTTGTAGGAAAGGAAGCACAACCTGCGGGGGTTCTCTATTTCCATGTGCATAATCCTTTAATCAATAGCAAGAAGCTCCTTACCCTTGATCAAATTGAACAGGAGATTTTCAAAAGCTTCAAGATGAAAGGATTGGTGCTCGGGGACAGCGATGTGATCCGCCTGATGGACCAGACGTTGGATACGGGGAATTCAGACATCATTTCCGCAGGGATCAAAAAGGACGGATCCCTGTCATCAAGATCGAAGGCGGCATCGGGAGAAGACTTCCAGTTCATGCGTCATCATGTAAGGAAAATGTATGAATCATCAGGAAACCGGATCGTTTCCGGTGAAACGAGCATTGCCCCATATAAACTGAAGGACCGGACACCATGTCAGTTCTGTTCTTACAAACCCGTCTGCCAATTCGATCAGTCCCTTGAGGAAAATGAGTACAGAGTACTGCCCGAGGCAAAGACCGAAGACATCATGGCGAAGATAAGAGAGGAGGCCGATCAATGAGCAGTCATCATATACCTGTAAAACCAGACGAAGCAACGTGGACGGATGATCAGTGGAAGGCCATCTGGGCAAAAGGACAGGATGTCCTTGTGGCAGCCGCGGCTGGATCAGGAAAAACGGCGGTGCTCGTGGAGCGTATCATTCAGCGGATCGTATCAGGTCAAGACGGATTGGATGTCGATGAACTGCTGGTCGTCACCTTCACGAATGCTTCCGCGGCCGAGATGAGGCACAGAATCGGTCAGGCCCTTGAAAAAGCCATCGACTCCGCCCCCCATTCCACCCATTTGAGAAAACAGCTGAGCTTATTGAACAAAGCATCGATTTCCACCCTGCATTCATTCTGCCTCGAGGTAATCCGGAAATACTATTATTTGATCGATGTTGATCCCGGCTTCAGGATTGCCGATGCGACCGAAGGAGATCTCATCAGGGATGAAGTGGTGGAAGAGCTGTTTGAAGAAGAGTACGGGAAGGAAGGGAATACCCCGTTCTATACATTGGTGGATACGTTTACGAGTGACCGGAGCGATAAAGTCCTTCAGGATATGATTCTCAAGCTTTATGATTTCTCCCGGTCCCATCCCGCACCGTCCGTGTGGCTGAACGGACTTGGTGAAATGTATGGCGTGGGAGGGGTCGAGAGTATCGATCAACTCCCGATTGCCGACTATCTCCACAGGGATATATCCCTCCAACTTGAAGGGGCAAAGGATGTATTTCAGCAGGCATTGAATATGAGCAGGATGCCTGGGGGCCCATCCCCGCGGGCGGAAAACTTCCTCGATGACCTTGGTGTCGTCGAAATGCTTCAGCTCAAGCAGAAGGAGTCATGGGAAGCTCTTTACGAAGGGATTCAAGCCCTCCATTTCACTAAACTGAAACCATGCCGTGGAGATGACTTCAACAAAGATCTGGTAGATAGTGCAAAGGCCCTTCGCGATCAAGGAAAGAAAATGGTAGAGAAGATCCAGGAAGATTTTTTCTCCCGCCGTCCGGATTCGTTTTTGAAAGACATGGGCGAAATGCAGGCTGTCATCGTGACGTTGGCGGAGCTCGTCTCCCAATTCGCCATTCGCTTCAAAGCAGCTAAAGAAGAAAAAGGCCTCGTCGATTTTGCCGATCTCGAACATTTTTGCCTTGATATCCTCAGGGAGCCGGGTAGGGCGGAACTGATTCCTTCTGCAGCAGCGATGGAATATAAGGAGAAGTTCAAAGAGGTTCTCATTGATGAATATCAGGACACCAATATGGTACAGGAGTCCATTCTGAGACTGATCACCGAAGAGGATGAAGGGAAGGGGAACCGGTTCATGGTCGGGGACGTCAAGCAGTCGATCTACCGCTTCCGTCTGGCTGAACCGAACCTTTTCCTAGATAAATACAACCGGTTCGGCGGTGAAGGAACGGGAATGAAAATTGACCTTTCCAAAAACTTTAGGAGCAGAAAAGAAGTGCTGGACGGGACCAATTTCCTGTTCAAACAGATCATGGGCATGAATGTCGGGGAAATGGAGTATAACCAGGAAGCGGAATTGGTTCCGGGTGCACCATATCCGGCGGACGAACCTTATCCTGTAGAGCTTGCACTGATTCAACAGGAGACAGGAGGCGATGACCCCCTCGACAGTGAGGATATCGAAAAATCTGTGCTGGAAGCAAGATTCATGGCGAAGAAAGTCAAAGAGCTCATCGAGGGCCGGGCACTCATCCATGATGCCAAGAGCGGTACGGATCGTCCGGTTGAATATCGTGATATCGTCATTCTTCTCCGTTCGATGCCGTGGGCGCCAGAAATCATGGAAGAATTCAAACGTCACGGGATTCCTATTTATGCCAATCTGTCCACGGGGTATTTCGATGCCGTCGAAGTGGCCATTATGCTCTCGCTTTTAAAAGTGATCGATAACCCATATCAAGACATCCCCCTGGCCTCCGTCTTAAGGTCACCGGTTGTCGGTCTAGATGAAGAGGACCTTGCGAGGATCCGAATCCATTCTAAAGCCGGTACGTACTATGAAGCAATGAAATCCTTTGGGAAAAAGAGACCTCAGGGAGAGCGGGATGAAGAGGTGTATGAAAAAGTACGAGTGTTCTTGTATCATTTAGAACTCTGGCGTACAAAAGCGAGGCAGGGATCGGTAACGGAACTGATCTGGCAGCTATACAGGGACACGCGATTTTATGATTACGTGGGTGGAATGGCTGGTGGCAAGCAGCGCCAGGCGAATCTGCGGGCTTTATATGACCGTGCAAGGCAGTACGAGGAAACATCGTTCCGGGGACTGTTCCGATTCCTTCGATTCATCGATCGGATGAGGGAGAGAGGGGATGATCTCGGGGTTGCCCGGGCATTAAGCGAGCAGGAAGATGTCGTCAGGCTGATGACGATCCATTCAAGTAAAGGACTTGAATTCCCGGTTGTGTTCGTGGCAGGGACCACGAGGCAATTCAACCTCATGGACCTGAATGCTGCCTACCTCCTGGATAAGGATCTCGGGCTGGCGGCGAAATACACCGATCCGGTAAAGCGGATCAGCTACCCGTCCCTTCCACAGCTTGCCTTCAAACGAAAGAAGAAGCTAGAGGCGATTTCTGAAGAGATGAGGGTCCTGTATGTAGCCCTCACACGGGCGAAAGAGAAGCTGTATCTCGTCGGGACTGTCAAGAACATTGATAAGACGCTTGATAACTGGAACCGCGGAGGCACAACGGAAGAGTGGTTGCTAACCGATCATGAACGTTCAAAAGCTCTTTCGTACCTCGACTGGATCGGGCCGGCAGTGCTGCGCCACAGGGATGGAGACCCACTGAGAGCAGATGGGCTCGCAGGTACGAATGATATTGCCGATCATCCATCCTCTTGGAAGATCAGCACATTCCAGGCAGCAGACCTTATGGAAGAATCGGGTGATGATAAAGGGGAGTCACAGGACTGGATGGACACCGTCAAAGCCTCGGAAAAGATGGGGATGAATTCACCTTTCGAAGAGGAAGTGCTTCACCGCCTCTCCTGGACGTATCCGCATGAGAGGGCTACAAGTCTCAGGTCCAAGCAGTCCGTTTCCGAGCTTAAGCGCATGGTGGAGATCAAGGATGAAGCTGCAAGCAACGATATTCTGAGAAGACACCAGAAGCCGGTATATGAACGTCCGAAATTCATGCAGTCCAAGGACCTCTCACCGGCAGAAAAAGGTACGGCCATGCATGCTGTCATGCAGCATCTTACCCTTGATGGATCGACACCCGGCGAAGCTGACATTCGCAGTCTGCTGGAGGACCTTCTCAAACGCGAGATCATGACGGAGGAACAGATTTCCTCCATCGATGCCTCACGCATCGAGCAATTCTTCCACACACCTGTCGGAAGCCGGTTGTTGAATGCAAGTGAAATCCAACGTGAGATCCCATTCAGCATGAGTGTTCCCCTAAGGGATATCACCTCCGACGGGGAAGGCGCACCGGAAGAAACGGTTCTTGTCCAAGGGGTGATCGACTGTGTGTTCCGGGATGAGGCAGGTCTCATCCTTCTCGATTATAAGACGGATGGAATCCACGATCGATACGAGAATGGATTCGAAGAAGCAAGGCCGGTCCTGGAAGAGCGGTACAGGGTCCAAATTGAACTGTATACCCGCGCCCTCGAATCCATCTGGAAGGAGCCTGTGAAAGAGAAATTCCTCTATTTCTTCGATGGCGGGCATGTCCTCGAATTCTGACGGGTATCCTACATGTAACAAAAAGGGAGGGGAGACACCTATGGCTGAGTACCAAACGTGCGAGCTCTGCGGCAGACGCGATGTGGAGACGACCACCCATCATCTTACACCAAAAGAGGTGGGGGGGACGTTTCTCCCGACGGCTGAACTTTGCATCCCCTGTCATAAACAAATCCATTCCCTCTATACGAATGATGAGTTGGGAATCCGCCTGAATTCCATCGAAACCTTGCGTCACGACCCGAAGATATCTGCGTTCATCAGGTGGATCAGGAAACAACCATCGTCTAAACTCGTCAGAACGAGGAAAAGCAGGGAACGGAGAAAGAAAAAATGAACCCAAAAAGCCAAAAGCCCGAAACAGGGGCTTTTGGCTTTTTAATTGTTGCCGGCAATGGGCTGGTCGACCACATTGCAGTCAAAAGTGGTTGTGGCACTGAATACATTGTAGGTGAGCTGGAATGGACCGGTATTAAACCCACCAGAGCCACCATAGGTTTTAGAAGCATTTTTGGGGGAAATGATTCCCGTGTCTCCGAACTGCACGTTCCCCCCGCCGATATTCAGAATCGAGACGGGGCCGACTAATGCTGGCATATCTACCATCTCCTGTCGCTAGTAAGGCCGATCATCATTAGCCTATGTGAGTGTATGGGAATTGTTAATTTGGCTCTTCGATTTCTTCCGACTGCGTCTGCCCGGTACCTCCCTCGGCATCCTCCAGTTGACGGATGTGTTTTACCCTTGCATCCATGGATACAAGAGAAACATTCCCGATGTGTACGATGGAGGAGAAAGCCGTTGCTTTTACAAATATTCGGTTGACCTTGATGGGACAGAGGCTCAACCGCGAGACTTTCACTCTTGGATCAATCGGGGGCTTCTGAATGGGGGACTGGAACACCCGATAATCGTAGCTTCCTTCACTGGTAAGAAAAATTCCTTCTCACGCTGGACGGCGTAGGCAAAGGATACGGAATTTATGTTTCGGAATCGCCGAGTTGATAAAGAGAGCTAAAGGATAAAGTGATGCCTTCTAATTGATTTACAATGGAATAACGCTTAAACATCATCATCCTTTCGGGGTCAGTGGAACGAATGGGCCGATGATCAATGACTCGGCGGTGTATCGAATGCAGAAGTAAGCTGAATGATATCAGCATCCCCGATCAGGACGAGGGAGGAGCTCGCTACCCCTGCAATATCGATACTGCCGACTGATAATTCACGATTGATTACTTGGAGGTTCATTGTTATTCATCCCTTCCATATTTTCCGGCATCTGGGACATAAAGGAGAAGAGTGCCGTTTGAATATCCTGTTTGATTTTTGAAATGATTTTTCTTTCCCATTCCCCTTCGATTGTTTGGACTCTCCATGCAGGGGATGTTTTCCAGATAGAAATCGATTCTTCTGCGGCATCTGATTCAGGAGGTCCTGCTGGATCATTTCATAATACTGGAGGGTCGAGCGATCGTTGGAATTGCATTTCATTGTCTTGTATCAAGTCGGCAAGTTCTTCTTTGAATATACGCTTGTATTTCTTTCGTTATCCTTTCTTTATAAGGAGTCAAGTCTTTGATGGAATTGACATTCACATTCTGCTCCACGGCCAAATCTTCTATGGTTTCCTTTAAATTACTTGGGTTCAGGCCGATGTTCAATGTGCCGTCCAGGGACTCGACTTTAAGCTGATCGAACTTATATTCAATTTTTTCCACATTGATCTATGGGGAGTATCCTCTGATCGTCGTCAATTCACTGTGAGAGCTCATTCACTTTTTTTTCTAACGCGACAATTTTCGAGTTCAACATTTCGATATACTGATACAGTTGTTGGGGGGTCATATAGTAATTATTCATGCTGCCACCTCTTTCCTTGTCGCGGACTTCTTAGTTAACGCCTGGGGGTTGAAGAGGAACAAAGGTGAGGCTAGCGGATTGGTGATTGTCCTCCACGTACTCCCGCTTTTTTCATGCTTCAGGAGCAGGTTCTGTGAATCCACCTGTATTATAAAGGTAATCATTTGTAGCTGATTTGTCCACATGTACCGATCTGCAATACGGAAGAATTGGACATTCCCCCAATTTTAATGAATTGGATTTGTATGGATTGTTGAACATAATAATTCGTCATTTTCGCCATCACACTTATAGGTTTAAGTTTATTCCTTGATCCATTCCATCGTCATCCACCGTGTAGGTCAAGGAACTTTCGTTATAGACGGATATCCCTCGTCCCGGTGATGAATGAACCTGCACCGGCAAAGGTTTTGGCTGTTGATATCGGGCTGATGTTAAATACGTCCCCTATATGAAAAACGGCGCTGGAACCGACGTTTATGACTTGTGCAATTCCTACAATTGCAGGCATTACATACTCACACCTTTATTTACAAAGTTAATTATTGTTATTCTATGTGAGAATATTGAATAGGTGATAATCGCCTAATTGGCCGTTTCGGGTTAGAATAGAAACTAGATTAATGATTTCGGAGGAACGATGAATGAACAGGACTTGTCGCCAATTGAACAATCAGAACGTATTGTAAGTCTCGATGTGATCAGGGGATTTTCACTGCTCGGCATCTTTATCATCAATATGATTTCCTTTCATTCACCATTTCTGTACTTTGATCCCGTATACCTGGTGGAAAACACCTGAAGATGACGGCATTGTTTCCTTGGATCGATGTTTTGGTCCAAGCGAGTTTCTATCCCTTATTCGCCATGATGTTTGGATATGGGTTGGGTATTCAACAAGCAACGGGCAGACGATGAAAGGGACATCCTTCTATCTGTTTGGGGTAAGAAGACTTGTTGATTTTATTGGGAATCGGCTGTATCCATGCCTTTCTGATCTGGTCGGGGATATCCTGATCAATTATGCCGTATTTGGGCTGATCCTCCTCTTGTTCATGAGGCTTTCCGGGAAGGCTCATGTGGTTGGGAGGCTTTCTATTTCTGATCCTGCCTCAGTTGTTTTTCAGTATTTTACTAGTGTTGATGACATTTTCTGATCCTGACGGGGGTGACGTATTTACACGGATATTGCGTGCACTGCAGAATTCGGTCGCCGCCTATGGGTCAGGGAGCTTCAGCAGTATCATGGCACAACGCTTTTCAGGACTGGTATGCTGTGAACTCACCGGAAATCTTTCTTCTTGGTACTTTCGATCCTGCCCATGATGATGATCGGAGCAGGGGCAAGCAAACTGCAATTATTGGAGAAAGTCAGAACCTACATAAGAAGAGTCTGGATGATGGACCGGTGGTCTCTACATTGGTCATCGGAATCATCATTAAATCACTGCCGCTATTCATTGAGTCCAATTTCGGCCTATGGCTATATCCAGGACTTTTTGGGAGGTCCGTTCTTATCAGTATCTTATGCAATAATCCTTTCATTATTATTGCTGAATGAAAAAATCATGAAATGGAGCAAGCCTATCGCTTCAGTGGGGAAGATGTCCATGACGAATTACCTGCTTCAATCGATCATCGGGACCCTTATCTTCTATTCTTATGGATTTGGACTCTACGGGGAAGTCACCTTAACGACAGGGACGATGCTCGCAGTGGGGATTTATATCATCCAGGTGATTCTTCTAGAAATTTGGTTATCCAGTGTTTCGATATGGACCTGTTGAAAAGCTTTGGCGGGTATTGAGTTATGGGAGAAGCAAATGTGGTCTACTGACAGGCACATTAAACCAAAAGGGGATGAATAAGGATGAAATTAGTTAGCTTTAAGCGTGAGGAAATGACGTGTATCGTATGGGGTTTGGAGTGAGAACGGGGTAGTGGATGTCTTCGATGCCAGCACTGGCTCGGATGAAGGTTACCCTGCGATGTACTTCGAGGGAGTGGAATCGCGGAAGGGGATGGATTCGTTGAAAGTGATCGAGGCAGTTCTTAGGGATGCCATGGATGAGGAAGCTCTTGACAGGCATTCACATATGATCGCGGTGCAATCGGCTTTCTCCCGCCCCTCACGTCACTCGGTAAAAATATCATGTGTGTCGGTAAAAACTATCGTGAACATGCCATCGAGATGGGTGGCGAACAGGATGTCACCGAAGAATATCATGATCTTCACGAAAGCACCAACCACCCGGTCTCGGTCCGGGGAAGACGGTGCTTCAGTCCATGATGAGCTTACAGAACAGCTTGATTATGAAGGAGAGCTTGCCGTGATCATCGGAAAGAAAGCGGACAGCGGATTTCTGCTGAAGAAGCGCATGGACCATGTCTTTGGCTATTCGATCCTGAATGATATCACGGCCAGGGACCTGCAGAAAAAGCATGGTCAATTTTTCATCGGCAAAAGCCTGGATACCACATGTCCCATGGGCCCATTACCTTGTGACAAAGGATGAAGTCGGATGACCCTCAGAACCTGTCCATCACCACGAAGGTCAATGGGGAAATCCGCCAATCTTCCAATACGGGACTAAATGATTTTCACGATTCCGACGATTATCTCGACCTTGTCTAAAGGGATGACCCTGAGCCAGGTGATGTCATTGCGACAGGGTACACCTGCAGGAGTAGGGAAAGGCTACAATCCTCCACGCTTCCTGAGAACGGGCGATGTAGATGGAAATCGAAATGGAATCAGTTGGAAATTTTGACAAATCGGTTACAGGCCTAGTTAAAATTTCTGGATGGTGACAGACTGTGGTAATATTATGAGCGTAATACTATCTTCTTGTAGGAGGTTCAATATGTTTGATAATACACATGCCCATATTACAACATGGGTCGTTGCCATCATTCTGTTTCTTTGTAGCGGTCGGGCTTCACATGAGCAGGTAATGATAAAAGGCAATGAAAATTGTACATATGATCTTACGATTATTTTACTTCGCTCATCATTGTAACCGGTGCCCTGTTGTTCTGGAAGCATCAGGGAATTGATCCTGCTCTTTACGGCATTAAAGGATTGGTCGGCATTTGGGTGATCGGGATGTTTGAAATGATTCTGGTACGCACTGAAAAAAGGGAAAAGCACGAAGGTGGCCTCTGATCCTGCTGGTCATTGCCCTTTTAATTGTTCTCTATCTTGGATTTAAGCTTCCACTGGGAATCAACTTCTTGGCGTAAGCAAAAAACCGTTGCCCTTACTTGGGGCAACGGTTTTTTAGTTCTTAATTATGCTGGTCAATTTAGAGCGAGTTCCCTCTGCTATTACTTCACGATCAATTTCTTCGATAACAATTCTCTTGCCCGTGCTTAGGGTGAATTCGAAGCGGTCGCGCTGCTTTTTGTAGTAGGTGAAGTGGTGCTGGACAGCACAGACTTCTCACCCGTTATCAAAGGTGATGAAATTCACGCCTTGTTTGATTTTTTGGTTTCCGAGGAATACAAGGTGGTTGTGACAAAAAATACAGTCATAAATGGAATAGTTCAGATTATTCAAGGCTGGTGTGAACTGGTGAAAGGCATCATCGGATATTTCCTCCATCAGGTTTTCCAAGGAATACAATATGCTTCTTCTTTATTCGGATTCGATCCCCATTCTCGATTCTTAATTCGCTCATATGGGGTTGACGATGATGCCGTCCTCTAACAGGACCCCCGAAATCCATTCTCGTCTCTATACAATTTCAGTTCATGATTGAAGTAAAATTCCAGTTCCGACTCCTCCTCGGCATCGATCTCAAAAAAATACCATGTATCTTCTTCTAATAGAGCAGTCCCTTCGGAATATGATCTCTTTTGGGATTTTAAAATGTTTGATCGATAATATGTTGCTCAAATGAATATCCCTCCTTAACTACATTTCTTATCATAATTATCATATTTCATTCATGTAAAATTGATTGAGACAATTAACCATTTCCCTTTAGAAGCATAGAGATAATTTATGTGTCGAATGAGCAGTTTGTCTGACGAAAGTGAGGATGATCACTATGTGCGGAATCACAGGTTGGGTCCATTTCAACGAAATCTGACAGATGAAAGAGGATTGTTAGGGAAAATGGCGGAAACCCTTTCTAAGCGGGGGCCTGATGAAAATAATCTTTGGGGCGGTGAACATGTCCTGTTCGGTCATAAGAGACTGATCGTGGTCGATCCGGAAGGCGGACGGCAGCCCATGTCCATCCAGCATGAGGGGAAATCCTATACCATCTGCTATAACGGTGAGTTGTATAATACGGAAGATCTCAGGGACGTATTGAAAGGAAAGGGATATACGTTCAGGGGGCATTCGGATACAGAGGTCCTCTTAACATCCTATATTGAATGGAGGGAAGCATGCGTGGATCACTTGAACGGTATATTTGCCTTTGCCGTCTGGGATGAACAGGAAGGGCGGGTTTTCCTTGGCCGTGACCGGCTGGGTGTAAACCCCTATTTTATACGGAAAAGGATGGTGGTCTCTTATTTGCGTCAGAAATCAAAGCTTTGCTGGCACACCCGGATATTGAACCAGAGCTCGATCTTCAAGGATTAAAGGAAGTGTTGGGTCTCGGTCCATCGAGGACTCCGGGGCATGGGGTCTTCAGAGGGGTGAAAGAACTGCGCCCGGCATTCGCTATGAGCTTCGTCCTGAAGGTGTGAAGATTTGGAGATACTGGAATGTGAAAAGTGAGAAGCACACAGATTCTTTCGAAGAAACCGTTGAAAAAGTGCGATTCCTCGTGACGGATGCGATCAAACGGCAGCTTGTTTCGGATGTACCTCTGTGCACCTTTTTATCAGGAGGTCTTGATTCCAGTGCCATCACGGCGGTGGCTGCCAATTGCTACAGGGAAGAAGGGAAGGGGCAGCTCCATACGTACTCCATCGATTATGAAGGGAATGATGAACACTTCAAAGCCAATGACTTCCAGCCAAATGCCGATGCGTACTGGATCGATCAAATGACCAGGGAATTCGGGACGGTTCATCACAGCTGCGTCATCAATCAAGAAAAGCTGAAGGAATACCTGACAGAGGCAGTTCTTGTAAGGGATCTGCCGGGCATGGCCGATGTTGATTCGTCCCTTTTATGGTTTTGTGAAGAAATCAAACAGGATTTCACAGTCGGTCTATCGGGAGAGTGTGCTGATGAAATTTTCGGAGGATACCCATGGTTCCATCGTGAAGATGATTTCAATCGCAGGGGATTCCCTTGGATGCGCTCAACCGAAGAAAGGCAGGGCCTGTTGAAAGAGGAATGGAGCAAAAAGCTCAATCTTGAAGAATACGTCCTGGCCAGGTACGAGGACACAGTGAATGAGACTCCTTTGCTTGAAGGAGAGTCGGAAGAAGAGGCGAAAAGGAGGCAGATGTTCTACCTGAATTAGCTGTGGTTCATGACGACCCTCTTGGACCGGAAGGATCGCATGAGCATGGGGGCTAGCCTTGAGGTCAGGGTGCCTTTTGCCGATCACCGTCTCGTAGAATATGCGTGGAATATCCCTTGGGAGATGAAACATCACGAGGAAAGGGAAAAAGGCCTTCTTAGAAAAGCACTTGAGGGCATCCTCCCTGACGAGGTACTTTACCGTAAAAAGAGCCCTTATCCCAAAACACATCACCCTAAGTATACGGAACTTGTACGTGGATGGCTGTCAGAAATTCTCGAAGATAAAACGAGTGTCCTTCATACCTTATTCGATGAAGAAAAGCTAAAGGACATCGTCCAATCAGGGGGGGCTGCATTCCAGACCCCGTGGTACGGCCAGCTCATGACCGGTCCACAGCTTCTTGCCCATCTGGCACAGATCCATGTCTGGTTCAAAACCTACAATATTAAAATCGTTTCCTGAAGCCTACGATCTCCGGACAATTGTCCGGGGTCTTTTTTATGGAGACGCTCTATTACAGCAGGAGCGGAGGCACTCGACTCGCGGCTTCGTGATTAAAATAATCTTTTGCACATATGAATCATTAAAGAGAAAAAAGAGGGTAAACTAAGAGAAACACCTCATATGACTATTTTTACATATGGCAAAAAAGAAATTTGTTAGTAAAATAGAGTGTTAATCTTTGTGCCCATGAAAAAAGCAATGTATACTTAATTTATAATCAATGTTCAGGTATTGTATATACTTTGTATAAGGAGGAAGACAAGATGTCCAAAAATGTGATTGTCATCGGAGCGGGGCCTGGAGGTTTGGCTTCTGCCATGCTTCTGGCCAGTAAAGGATATGAAGTCGATGTATACGAAAAGCATTCCTTTGTTGGCGGTCGCAATGGTGCCATCAAACAAGACGGATATACATTCGATATAGGACCGACGTTCCTGGGCATGCCAGAGATTGCGGAGGAACTTTTTGAAGCGGCGGGGAAAGACCTTCATGATTATGTGGATCTGAAGGAGCTGCCCATGATGTACGAACTGAAATTCAAAGATAAAGATGTGAAAATGTACAGGGACCCGGAACAATTAAAAAAGGAAATCGAGCGACATTTTCCTGGGAACGGAAAAGGGTACGAGCGATTCATGGATGACACACGCAAGAAGATGGAGCGCTTGAAACCCATCCTTCAAAGCCCGATGGACCAGTACTATCAATATATCAGCTGGAAAGTCCTGCGGGCCCTGCCTCAGCTTTCCCTGGGTAAATCACTCTACAGCGTGCTGAGTGACTATTTCACCGATCACGAACTGAGACTTTCATTTACCTTCCAGTCAAAATATTTGGGTATGTCACCTTGGGAGTGTCCCGGGGCTTTCTCCATCCTTTCTTTCATGGAACACGAGTACGGTGTATTTCATCCCATTGGAGGGGTGAATCAGCTTTCAGAAGCGATGGCGAAAGTCGTAAGAGAGAGCGGAGGAAAGATCCATCTCTCGACGGGAATCAAAAAACTTTGGCTTGAAGGGAAAAACGTCAAAGGGGTCATCCTCGAAAATGGGGAGAGGGTATCAGCCGATGAAGTGGTCATTAACGGCGATTTCGCCCACGTGATGACGAATTTGGTGGATGACGGTGTGCTGAAGAAGTATAGCAAAGAAAAGCTTTCAAAGAAAAAATATTCATGCTCCACCTTCATGATTTACCTCGGTCTTGATAAACAATATGATCTGCCTCACCATACCATCATCTTTGCCGATGACTACAGGAAAAATGTAGAGGAGATCACGAAAACGATGGCTTTATCAGAAGATCCTTCCATCTATGTTCAGAATGCGTCCGTCACTGATCCTACCCTCGCCCCGGAGGGACACTCTACGCTTTATGTCCTGGCCCCGGTACCGAATAATATGAGTGAGATCGATTGGGAAGAAAATCAGGAAGACTTCAAGGAGCTCGTGATTCGTTCTCTAGAGGAGAGAGCGGGTCTCGAGGATATCCGAAGTCATATTCGGTTCGAGAAGGTGCTTGATCCCCATCAATGGGAGACCGACTTCAACATCTATAAAGGAGCAACCTTTAATCTTGGTCATCAGCTTACCCAAATGATGGCTCTCAGACCTCATAATAAATTCGAGGAGCTTGATCACTGCTGGCTTGTCGGTGGGGGGACTCATCCGGGCAGCGGACTGCCGACGATACTGGAGTCAGCCCGTATCACCACGTCCATCATGATGAAAGAGGATTCTGCTCGTACCTCATCCGCTCACAGGGAAATGGAGGAAGCACTATGAAGGTTGCCGTAGCCGGATCTGGGATAGGCGGATTGATCACAGGACTGCTCCTTGCGAAGAATGGTCACAATGTGACGATCTTTGAAAAGGATGAGGAGATTGGAGGCAGGCTTGCGTTTGTCACCAAGGGAGACTACAAGATTGATAAAGGACCGACGATCGTCCTTCTGCCTGACATGTTGATGTCGATTCTTTCTGATGCGGGTGTGAATACAGAAGAAATCGAGCTCATTCGATGCGATCCCCTTTATGGGATCCACTTCCCGGACGGGCAGACTTACCGGAAATTTGCGGACCTTGAAACGCAGCTGGATGAAATCAGGCGGGAGTTCCCAGGTGATGAGGAAGGATTCAAGAGGTTCATGTCGGATATGGATGAGCGCTTTGCCATCGGGGAACCGCAATTCCTCCAGTCCTCTTTCCTTGGCATAAAAGACTATATGAACCCAAAGACAATCGGCTCCCTCATTAAGCTCAAAGCGTATCGAACGGTCATGTCGAACCTGAAAACATACTTTTCTCATGAGCGGTTACAGATGTCATACGGATTGCAATCCCTCTATATAGGAGGGAACCCTTATTCCACTCCCGCCATTTATAGTCTGGTATCTTTCAGTGAGCATAAGCATGGAATCTACTATATTAAAGGCGGGTATGCTAGTATCCTTGAACCGGTACGGAAGGCATGTGAGAGACTCGGGGTGGAGATCAAAACCTCGTGTCCGGTCGAGAAAATCCTTGTAAAGGACGGCAAGGCGGAGGGGGTACGATCGGGTGAAGGGGACTTCCTGGCGGACGCCGTCGTAGTAAACGGTGATTTTCCTGGTACCCATTCCCTTATGGAGCGGCCATCCGAGAAAAAATATACGCCTTCTTCCGGATGCGTCCTGTTTTATATGGGAGTCAAAGGTACCTATCCTGATAAAGATCTTCACCAGTTTTACCTCAATGAACATTTCTCCAAAAATATGAAGGAGATCTTCGAGAAAGGGAAAGTACCATCGGAACCTTCCTTTTATGTGTTCAATCCATCCATCGTGGACGAATCCCTTGCACCAGAGGGGAATAGTGTCCTCTACGTTCTGGTCCCAGTTCCCGCATCTGAAAAGATTGATTGGGAGGACGCTTCGGGATATCTTTCGTCCTATGTTTTAGATACAATGGAAGAGAGCGGATTCGATGATTTGAGGGAGCGGTTGAATTGGATGGAAACACGGACGCCTGAACAGGCCCGTCAGGAAGGGCTGTATGCAGGAGGAAGTTTCGGAATAGCGCCTGCGCTTGGACAATCTGGTCCTTTTCGTCCACAGGTGCAGCCGTTCCCGGAGAAGAACGTGTTTGCTGTCGGAGCATCGACTCATCCCGGTGGGGGTGTTCCCATTGTGATGCAAGGGGCAAAACTGGTCGAACAGGCCGTGCAGAGATATTTTGAAGAGGAATTAGAAAGGAAGGATGTGACCATGGATGAACAGGATTTCGGCAGCGTACGATCACTGTGAATCGGTGATCAAACATCATTCGAAAACGTTTTTCAGGGCATTTTCCCTTTTGCCGAAGAATCAGCGTAAAGCGGTGTGGGCAGTGTACGCTTTTTGCCGTAGAGCGGATGATATTGTAGATGAGGGGAGCCCGCCAGAGGTATTGGATTGTTTTGAGCAGGAATTTGAGCTATTCCTTGAAGGGACGTTTGAAGAGCAGCCGATCTGGATCGCCTTGGATGATGTCTTTAAGCGCTTCAATATGGACCGGGAAGCGTTCCGGGATATGATTAAAGGGCAGAGGATGGATCTTACCGGCAGGAGATACATGACATTGGATGACGTCTTGGACTACTCTTATCATGTAGCGAGCACCGTCGGATTGATGCTCCTTCCGATCCTCGCGCCGGGCAAGGAAAAGGAACTCCGCGAGGACGGAATCTATCTTGGCTATGCCCTTCAGTTGACGAATATCCTGAGGGATGTGGGAGAGGATCTGGACCGGTGCAGACTCTACCTTCCCCAGGATCTGCTCGTGAAGCATGAGTGCTCTGTGGAAGATCTGAGGGATGGGTGTACAACAGAAGCATTCCGCCTCGTCTGGGAAGAAATGGCTGGCATAGCGGAACACTATTACCGTTTATCCATGAGAACGATCGGTCTTTATCCGTTCTACTCCAGGGCTCCCGTTAAAGGCGCGGCCCTTCTGTATAAGGAAATCCTCAATGAAGTACGCAAGAACGGATATGATGTCTTTTCAAAAAAGAACTTTGTATCCGGTAATGAAAAGGAAAAAATCATTTCGACAATATCGTAAAAAAGAGCTTCCTGTGGGATCGGTTCCGACAGGAAGCTCTTTTTTTGTCTTCAAGGCGAAAGAGCTGCCCCATGGACAGCTCTTTCGCAGTGTCATATGCTATTGCGTTGCTTTAAGGGCTCTTCAGCAGAAGGGGTTCCGATCGAGTTCAAACGTTCTACAAGATCACTGCCAAATGGGCTCGACGATACGTCTGGCTCTAATACTGTGTCTTTCAATTCATAGGCATTCGACCCATGCTCAGCGAAATCAAGGCCGGACAATTCTTCTTCCTGTGAAACGCGGATGGATGATACCCTTGTCACGATGAACAGGAAGCCACCGACGGTAATCGATGTCCATGCGATGACAGCAAGGACTCCCAGAGCCTGAACTCCGAGGAGGGAAGCTCCACCCCCGTATAAAAGACCGTTCTGTACATCGAATAGTCCGACAGCGAGTGTACCCCAGATTCCACAAATACCATGAACGGCGATCGCGCCAACCGGATCATCAATCTTAAGGATGGAATCCAACAGTGTGACACCTTCGACAAGAAGTACGCCTGCAATGAGGCCAATGATGATGGCGCCGGTTAGGGATACGTTGGCCGTTCCTGCGGTGATTCCGACTAGTCCGCCAAGAGCCCCATTCAGAGTAAGGGATGGATCAATGCGCTTGAACCGGAACAAAGTGTAAAGGGCAGAAGAGATGATCCCGCCTGATGCGGCGAATAGCGTAGTGGAAATGACCATAGGGACAAGGGTTGGATCTGCAGCGAGGGAGCTTCCGCCATTGAATCCGAACCATCCGAACCAAAGGATGAAAACACCAAGTGCACCGATGGGGATGTTATGACCGGGAATGACATTCACTTTTCCGTTTTGATATTTCCCTACCCGGGCTCCGAGGAATAAGACCGTGATCAAAGCTCCGACGGCACCAGTCAAGTGGACGACGGTTGATCCGGCAAAATCGACGAATCCTAGCTCGGAGATCCAGCCTCCACCCCATACCCAATGTCCGACAATTGGATAGATCAAGGCTGTCATGGCAACCGTCAGGATCATATAACTCTTCAGCTTCATCCGTTCTGCTACGGCACCCGAGATGATGGTGGCACATGTAGCGGCAAAGACTGATTGAAAGACGAAGAAACCAATATCTTCACGTCCTGATAACATGAACCCGTCTGTACCGATGAAGCCTCCTCCGTCGGTTCCGAACATGACGCCGAAGCCGATAAAGAAGTAGATGATGGCACCGATGGCAACAGTGAGGACATTTTTCATCAGGATGTTCAAGGTGTTCTTGGCACGGGTGAATCCAGACTCAACCATGGCGAATCCTGCGTGCATGAAGAAAACAAGGATGGTGGCGATCATCACCCAGGTGGAATCAAGTGATGCCTGTACGGACTCCGCCGTAGGTGCGGCTGCAAATGCCTGGCTTCCGATGAAAAAGGACAATAATAGCAGAATGGAAATTTTCTTAATCAATGTAACCCCTCCAATTGGTTTTGATTGATGATTCATAAGACGGCTTGCTTGCCTCTTTCTCCAGAGCGGATCCGGATGACCTCCTCCACAGGGAAGATGAAGATCTTACCGTCCCCTACCGTGTTGGTGCTGCAGTACTCTACAATCAGATCAATAATATCTTCAACTTGATCATCATCAATGACCATTTCAACCTTGATCCGGGGAACCAGCTTGATTTCGAATTTATTGCCCCTGAATATCCCTTGTTTCCCTTTTTGTTTGCCGCAGCCGGCTGCTTCCGAGACGGTCAGTCCACTGAATCCCCTGGTGCTGAGTGCTTCACGTAAATTGATGAATGCCTCTGCACGAATAATGGCTTCCACTTTTTTCATTCTTTCGCCTCCTGATTTTAATGTTAGTTTTTATGACATGAGTAAGTTATATCAACTATCATATTCAGAAAATATAAAAAGTTCAAGTGTTAATTTCGTATGTAAGCGGTTAAATGTAAAAAAACTTCACATTATTCTTCCTGCATGAAAAAAGAGGCTGATTAAAAACTAAAAACATCCCATTTGATGACGAATAAAATCAGTATAGTTTTTATACCACTCATGATTTCCGTGCAAGACTTCGCTTTCCGCGGATCTTCCTCAGGAAGCCTGCGAGGTCTCACATCAGCTACACTTGCCGCAGTAGTCTTCATCTTGCACTCCAATCAACCGCTAGAGACAATAAAATGGTCATGTTTATGAAATAAATTAAAAACCCGAACTCGTTTGCCTCATCACAGACAAATGAATTCGGGTTTTACTATGACTAAAACACGTTTGTCCCAGCCTCAATTGGGTCAAACAGCCTTTTCATCCCTGACAAATCCTTTATGGATCCAAGTTCTGGCACGCCAACGCCTCAGCATGAGAAGGCCCCTTAGCCATTCGTCGGCTATAAAGGAAATCCAAACGCCGACGAGACCGAGCTCAAAAGTGATGCCGAGGAGATAGGAAAGGGGAACCCCGACACCCCACATCGAGGCGATGCCGAGATAAACAGGGAACTTAACATCACCGGCTGCCCTTAATGCATTGATGACAACGAGGTTGAAGCTTCTCCCAGGTTCCAGGAGAAGGGTGAGATAGATCAGGACCTTAGCCGAGGAGATGATCTCCCGGTTAGAAGTGAAGATTCCCAATAATGGTTCGGCTGCGATCGAGACGACTCCTGCCATGCACAGTGAAATGACGATGGCGATTTTGAGACTTTTAAGGCATCGTGCATAGGCATCCTCGTATTCCCGGGCGCCGATCATATGGCCGATCATTATTTGTGTCCCCTGACTGATGGCCACGCTGAAAAGAAAAATGAACATCATCAGGTTTTGTGCGTATACCTTGGTGGTCAAGGCGTAGGTTCCGATACTCACGATGAAGTAAGTGATCACCATCTGTGAGCCGTTGTATGATAATTGTTCACCGGCTGATGGAATCCCGATTTTCAGTAGGCTCTTCATATGCCGGACAGGGATGTGCCTCAGTCTGTTCAGGGGCAGGGCTGAGGGAATGCGCTTCTTGATGACGATGATGCTCACTACAAGACCGATGAAGCGTGAGACGATGGTGGAGATTGCCACACCCTCGACTCCAAGGACCGGTAGGCCGAATGGGCCAAATATAAATAGATAATTTCCTGACACATTCAGGATATTCATGCCGATGGTGATGTACATAGCGTCTTTTGTATAACCGTAACTCCTGAGGATGGCCCCGGCCGTCATGATAAGGGCCTGGATGAAGATGAATCCTCCAACGATCCTGAGGTAACCGGATGCTTCATCCATCAGTTCCCGGGGAAGCCCCATCATCTCCAGGATGTTTTTGCCGGTAAGCAAAAGGATGGCACTCAGGAGCACACCGAATCCCAGGTTCGTGACAAGGGATACGAGGGCGATTTCACCGGATATGGCATGTTCTTTGGCTCCGAGATGCTGGGCCACCAGGATGGCTGTGCCGGTTGCGATGAACCCGAACATCACGATGATGAGAGAGAGGATCTGATTCGATACCCCGACGGCCGCAACGGAACGATCCGAATATTGACTGAGCATGAGGGTATCGGCATTCCCCATAAGCATATGAAGAAGGATCTCGATGAAGATCGGCCACGTGAGGGCAAACAGGGTGATTCGTTTTTTTGTGTCCATATTGACTCCTTACATAGAGATACCTTAGAACTTGATGATAGCGAAACCATAAGCTTCCAACGTTAATTCGATGCTTTCCGCTTCGGCCGTGAACTCTTCTCCTGTCAATATATTCAGGAGAGGGACTCCTTTAAGTTCGAATGGAATCGTGTATTCCAATTCAGTGTCGGAACAATTCAACACCACGAGGATCGTCATGTCCCCGTCCGATTTCGTAAAGGCCACATGGCGGTCTTCTCCGGTAGCAGGGAGGAAGCTCATAACTCCCTCATTCCTGAGGAGATCATATTCCTGGCGGAGATAGGTGAGTTTTTGCACGTGTCCATGAAGGTCGAGGTCTTGTTGTTCCTCGTCCCATGGGAAGCATTTGCGGCATCCTGGATCCTGTCCGCCTGTAAGTCCGATCTCATCCCCATAATAGATGCATGGGGTTCCGGGGGAAGTGAGCATGAAAGTGTACAGTAACTTCAGCTTTCTGACATCTTCTCCGCATTCTGTTAATATACGCGGGGTATCATGGCTTCCGACAAGATTGAAATTGACTTCGGTCACATTCTTAGGATACATATGCATGACAGTGGTCATGTTCTCAACGAAGTTTCAGGAGAAATGGCTTCGTGGGCAAACAGTTTCAAAATATTGGTCGTGAAAGGATAATTCATAACGGCATCGAATTGGTCTCCTCTCAGCCATGGCATGGAATCATGCCATATTTCCCCGAGGATATACAGATCAGGCTTTATAGCTTTTACGGCATGGCGGAATTCCCTCCAGAACTGATGATCCACTTCATTGGCAACATCCAACCGCCAGCCATCGATATCAAATTCCTCCACCCAGTAACGCCCGACGTTCAATAGATATTCCTTCACCTCCGGGTGTTCTGTATTCAACTTCGGCATGGATGGTTCAAAGGCGAAGGTATCATAATTGGGAGGGTTCGACTTCGATGTCCACCGGGAATTCATGCAAATGGAACCAATCCTTATAAGGAGATTCTTCCCCCTTTTCCAGTACATCCTGAAATGGGCCGAAATGATAACCGCTATGATTGAATACTGCATCGAGCATGACTTTGATTTCATGTTCATGACAGACATCGATGAGTTCCTTCAATGTCTCTTCCGTCCCGAACTGTGGATCGATCTCCAAATAATCGATTGTATCGTATTTATGATTGGAATGCGCATGGAAAATCGGGGTAAAATAAATCCCGGAGATCCCCAACTTCTTTAAATAAGGAATGTTGTCGATCACGCCTTCTAAGTCCCCTCCGAAAAAATTGATCGGGGGTGGGCTCTGTGCGATCCCATTCCAATGTGCCTTCTGGATCATTGGCCGGATCTCCATTGGCGAAGCGCTCGGGGAAAATTTGATACCAAACCGTATCCTTCACCCATTCAGGTGCTTCGAAGACATCGATGGTATTCAGGAACGGGAAGCAAAAATAGTCGCCTATATCAGTGATGGTTCACCGCTGAACCCTTTTTCTCCATAAAAAATTTCTTCCGTTGCGTCATCGAAAGGAGAAAACCATAGCGCAGCCGTCTGAAGGAAGGGGAGACGGAGGCCAGCCAATAATCAAACAGTTGATCAGTCCCGGTTAAAATCATTTCCTTGCGATCGGTATATTGCCATTCGCCATCTTCCCATTGATAGGGATCTCCGTGTAGAAGACGTGATGGTTTGAATGTCGTTCCTCTTCGTCCGAATCCGGATGTGTAATTCTTTTTCGTGCAAGCGTATGCATATTGATCTTTTGGTCGATGAAAGATGGCTTCAAGTAACATCGCTTTTCCTCCTTTTATTAATTCCATTAAAGAGTATTCCAAATCTACAAGGTTGTCAATTATAGGTAATCAAATAGTAAAACGTTTTTTTTAACTTAAAAAAGTATTGTCAAATGGAGATTTAGTTTGTATAATGAAGTAGGTTGTGCAATCGCTTTCACAATAAAATGTAAACGATATCTTGTTTCGGGTGATCATAAGTCATTTATGGAAATCCGATCGGGAAAGCCCGGGGACCATACATAGATTCCAGGGGGATATTCCCGTATTTGTGCAAACGGTTGTTCAATCGGAAATTGAATTAATGTACCATTAGGAGGGGTCGGGATGAAGAAAGCGTTATCATTGCTTATGGTATTCATGCTTGTAGCTAGGGGCGTTCGCTGCTTGTGGTCCAAACCGGGAAGAAGGAGCATCCGGAGACAGGAAGAAAGAAGGCGGACAATGCAAACATAACCTGAAAAACTGGTTGTCTGGGAAGATGAAAAGAAAACCGGATGGCTGGATGAAGTAGGTGCAAAGTTCGAAGAAGAAACTGGTATCAAGGTTGAAGTAAAAGAAGTTGAAATGGCTACTAAGATGAAAGAACAATTACGTCTAGATGGACCAGCAGGAACCGGTCCCGATGTCTTGACATTACCGCATGACCAAATCGGGGAGCTTGCTCTTGCAGGCCATATTGCGCCGTTGAAGTGGACTGAGGACATTGAAGAAGCGTTTCACTGAATCTTCCATCACTGCTGAAAGCTATGATGGGAAGTTATACGGCCTGCCGAAATCTTCTGAAACACCAGTGTTCATTTACAACAAAGAGTTGATGGAAGAAGCACCTAAGTCAATGGATGAAGTGTATTCGTTCGCAAAAGATTTCACGAAAGACGGAAACTATGGATTCCTCGCTCTATGGGATAACTTCTACTTTGCCCATGCACCGATGGGTGGATTCGGTGGATATGTGTTTGCTGAGAATGACGGAACCCTTGATCCGAAAGATCTTGGTTTGAACAATGATGGAGCTGTAGAAGGTACTGAATATATTCAAAAATGGTATAAAGAAGGATTATTCCCTAAAGGAATCATCGGGGAAAACGGTGGATCCGCCATGGACGGTCTGTTCAATGAAGGAAAAGTGGCATCTGTCATGAACGGACCTTGGTCCTTCCAAGGTTATAAAGATGCGGGAATCGATATCGGTATCACAGCGATGCCGAAGCTTACCGAACGGTGAGCCGATGAAAACGTTCATGGGTGTTAAAGGATGGCATGTGTCCGGATATTCCAAGAATAAAGAATGGGCACAGAAATTCGTCGAATTCATCACAATGATGAATATGCGAAATTATCGTTTTGAACAAACACAAGAAGTTCCAACAAATGAAGGATTGATCAATGATCCTGCGATTGCTGAAAATGCTGGCGCTAAAGCCGTTGCTGAGCAATCCAATACGCTGTTCCGATGCCGAATATCCCTGAAATGGGTGAAGTCTGGGATCCGATGGCCAAATCATTCAAACGGTCGTGACCGGTAAGCAGGAGCCTAAAGCGGCCTTGATGCTGCGGTGAAGCAAATCGAGGATAACATCAATGCCAACCATTCTAATTAAAGAGAGTGGCGGCACCTTTCTGCGAGGTACTGCCATCCTTTTGACCATTCAAGAGCTTTCTAAGGAACTAGCCGCCGGCTTAGAAAGCTCTTGAAACTTATAAAATTGAAGTAAAGGGGGAATTTAGGATGGATCAATCCAATCCTACAACTAAACATAGAAAAACAGCACTGGCCCTATCCCTCATTCCCGGGCTTGGCCAGCTCTACCATCGTCAATTTCTAAAGGGCGGTCTTCTTCCTCATCATGACCCGTTCCTTCATCCTTGTGTTCAAAGACCTTATATCCTTGGGACTCTGGGGGATCACGACCCTGGGTACAGATGTATCCTATGGGGACCATTCCATCTTCCTCATGGTGTACGGCATTTTGGCCATCATCGTCATCTTATTCGGAATCGGATTCTACCTGTATAATCTGAGGGACGCTTATAAGAATGGAGTCAAAAGGGACAATGGAGAGAAAATCGCAACGATCCGCGAACAATATCGAAACCTCGTGGACAATGGATTTCCATATCTTATCATGTCACCGGGATTCCTGCTTCTGGTCTTCGTCGTCATCTTCCCGATCATCTTTGTTATCCTGCTGGCGTTTACGAACTATGATCTCTATCACTCTCCGCCAGCGAAACTCGTAGACTGGGTAGGCATTCAAAACTTTGTTGATATCTTCAAGATTGATATCTGGCGCGAAACCTTTATGACAGTACTTGCATGGACGCTCGTTTGGACTCTAGGTGCCACGACGCTTCAAGTGGCACTTGGGATCTTCCTGGCCATCATTGTGAATCAAAAAGATCTGAAAGGGAAAGCCATCATCCGTACGGTTCTCATCCTGCCTTGGGCCATCCCGGCATTCGTTTCCATCCTCGTCTTCGCAGGGATGTTCAATGAATCATTCGGAGCCATCAACCGTGATATCCTTGGCTTCTTCGGAATCGAAGGACTCCCATGGATGACAGAACCCTTGTATACACGAATTGCTCTTGATCATGATCCAGACGTGGCTTGGTTTCCCGTTCATCTTTGCCATGACGACGGGAGTACTCCAGTCGATCCCGGATGAATTGTATGAAGCTGCAACCGTGGACGGGGCTTCAGCCTTACAGAAATTCAAAAATATCACGCTGCCACTTGTCCTGTTTGCAACGGCACCGATCATCATCACCCAATACACGTTCAACTTTAACAATTTCAACGTCATTTATCTATTCAATGGTGGCGGACCGGCACTGACAGGACAAAATGCCGGCGGTACCGACATCCTGATCTCATGGATCTACGTCTGACCATGACATCGGCGCAATATTCAAAGGCAGCAGCCATCACGCTGCTATTGTCCATCATCGTCATCACAGTGGCCATCTGGCAGTTCAAGAAGAACGAAATCATTCCAGGAAGAGGATATGATGTAATATGAATATGAAGAGACAAAAACTCATCCGGTTGACTCTATCATATCTTGTCATTGGCATCATGTTCGCGGTGATTCTGTATCCTGTTGCATGGATCATCGGTTCCTCATTCAATCCGGGGCAGAGCTTGTCCGGTTCAGCCATCATCCCTAAAAATGCGACCCTTGCTCATTACAAGGAGCTATTCGATCTGGAAGAAAGCAATTATATGCTTTGGTACTGGAATTCCTTGAAGGTCAGTCTCTCGACCATGGCATTGACTGTTTGCCTTGTGAGTTTGACCGCTTATTCCTTTTCCCGCTACCGTTTCGTCGGACGGAAAAATGGGCTGATGGCTTTCCTCGTTCTGCAGATGATTCCGAACTTTGCAGCCCTGATTGCCATTTTCGTCCTAGCGCTTTTAACAAAACTCCTTGATAGCCATCTCGGACTCATCCTCGTTTATGTGGGAGGACAAATCCCCATGAACACGTGGCTGATGAAGGGATATCTGGATACCATCCCGAAAGAGCTTGATGAATCAGCGAAAATTGATGGAGCAGGACATTTCAGGATCTTCCTCCAGATCGTCATGCCACTTGCAAAACCGATCATCGCCGTTGTCGCACTGTTTTCATTCATTGCTCCATTCGCAGACTTTATCATTGCAAGCATCCTGTTACGCTCAGAAAAGATGTATACGCTTCCTGTGGCTCTGTATGATATGGTTGCGAAACAATTCGGGGCAGAATTCACAACGTTTGCTGCGGGCTCTGTACTGATTGCCATACCAATTGCCCTACTTTTCCTTTTCTTCCAGAAATACTTCGTTTCAGGATTGACGGCAGGGGGTACGAAAGGATAATCTTATAGGCGTTACTAACATTTGGAGGAGGAGCGGAGATGAAAAGAAGAGTATTATCTCTCATTTTAGTCCCGTTTCTTCTTTTTTACGCCCTTCCGGTAGGTGCAGTTGAAAAAGAAGAACGAAAATGGCAGGATGAGATCGATTTATTTTCTGATGGTCGATCGGTTTAATAATGGGGATTCAAGCAATGATAAAGATGTTAACACGAACGACCCGCAAAGCCTATCAAGGCGGGGATTTCCAGGGGATCATCGATAAGCTTGGATTATATTCAAGGATATGGGATTCACAGCCATCTGGCTGACCCCGATCTTTGATAATCAGCCGGTGGGATATCACGGATATTGGATTACCGACTTCTATAAGACGGAAGAACATTTCGGCTCGATCGAAACGTTTAAGAAGCTTGTGGAAGAAGCGCATAAACGGGATATGAAAGTCATCCTTGATTTTGTCGTGAACCATGTCGGACCTGAACATCCATGGGTTAATGACCCTGACAAAGCAGACTGGTTCCATGAAAAACAGACGATGAATTTCGATAATGAAGAAAGTCTTCAAAATGCATGGTTATATGACCTTCCCGATTTAAATACGGAAAATCCGGAAGTGAAAAACTATCTATTGATGCCGCTAAATGGTGGATCAAAGAAACCGATATCGATGGATATCGTCTTGATACTGTGAAGCATGTCCCAAAGGAATTTTGGAAGGATTTCACGAAAGAAGTGAAGTCCGATGAAGGATGATTTCTACCTCTTAGGTGAAGTGTTCGACCGGGATCCTGAAAAGATCGCAGAATACAATGGCGTAGGGATCGATGGATTCGTCAATGTACCACAGGCGGAAGAAATGCGGCCGTCTTCAAGAAACCGGATACGTCCATGGATCGTCTTTTCAACTTTTGGGGATACAATCAGACCTTTTATGAGAATCCTTATTTGATGGGTACCTTCATTGATAACCATGATATGGAACGATTCACGCGATTGATGGTGGAAGAAAAAGAGTTCCCCGGAACGAGATGGAAGCTCGCCCTCACCTATATGTATACGACGCCAGGCATCCCGATCCTTTACTATGGTTCTGAAATTGCCGTGGATGGGGGAGAAGATCCTGATAACCGGAGGCTTATGAATTTCCGGGCGGATAAAGAACTCATCGATTATATTACCCGCCTTGGGGAGCTCAGGAAGACCCAACCCGCCCTCACTAGGGGAGAGATTGAAAACGTATATGAAAAGGACGGCATGGGGATCTACAAGAGGACCTATAAGGATCAAACCCTTCTGATCGCGATCAATAATACGACGGAAACACAAACAATCGATCTGACGGAAGACCAGCTGGAAGCGGATCAAGAGCTGAAGAGTCTCCTCACAATGATCTTGTCAGGAGCGACGGGGAAGGAACCTATAAAATCGTCCTGGACCGCGAGGAAGCGGAGATCTATGAGCTGAAGAGTAAATCGGGCTCAATATCCCGTTCCTGGTCGCCCTTGGGGTTGTCTACATACTATTTATGGTATTCCTATATGTAGTGAAAAAAAGAGGTAAAAAGAATAAGCATCAGAAAGAATAGAGGTGGAATACATGGCGATTACCATAAAGGATGTGGCAAGGCTCGCGGACGTCGCTCCTTCGACGGTTTCCCGCGTCATTGCCAACAACCCAAGAATAAGTGAGAAGACGAAGAAGAAGGTGAGGGAAGCCATGACCGAGCTCGGATATCACCCTAACTTCATCGCCAGAAGCCTCGCCAATCAATCCACACAGGTCTTGGGTCTGGTCATGCCCGGGTCCACCAGTACATTCTCGCAAAATCCATTTTTCCCGACCGTATTGAGGGGACTTAGTGAAGGCGCCCATAAAGAACAATACGCTCTGCAAATGTCCACAGGGCAGACAGAAGAGGAAATTTATGAAGGCATCGTCCAGATGGTCCAGGGCGGAAGGGTGGACGGGATCGTCCTTCTATACTCCCGGGTGGAAGACAGGGTGATGAACTACCTTAGGGAAAGGGATTTTCCCTTTGTGATGATCGGGAAGCCATACAAATATGCCGAAGAAATCACCCATGTGGACAATGACAATTTCCGAGCGACAAAAGAGGTGACCGAGCATCTCTTGAATCTTGGGCATACATGCATCGGATTCATCGGTGGAGATTTGAACCTGGTGGTGACGGTCGAGCGTTTGTTAGGTTATGAAAAAGCGTTGGATGAGGCCGGACTGGAGCTTCATGATGATTACATTATCCATGAGGAGTTCCTACGGGAAGGCGGCCGGGAAGCCATCAATGAGCTGATGCAGCTCGATGAACCACCGACGGCTCTGGTGGTGGCAGACGATCTGATGGCTCTCGGGGTACTCAATACCCTGGATGAGATGGGGATCTCGGTACCGGATGATATCTCCATCGTCAGCTTCAACAACGTTTTACTGGCGGAGATGTCACGTCCGCCCCTGACCTCGGTCGATATCAACATTTTCAAACTTGGGAATGAGGCAGCGAAGAATCTGATTCAGAAGATCAAAGATCCCCTGGAGCCAGTGAAGCGGATCATCGTGCCTCATTGCATAGTCGAAAGGCAGTCGTGTTCGCGTAAGAGATGACGATTACAAGCAAAAAGGCATTCCAATCGGAATGCCTTTTTGCGTTGGTCACGTTACCCGTTCACAATCATGCCGCCATTGACATGGATCACCTGACCTGAAACGTATGTGGAGTCAGAACTCGCGAGGTATACGTATGCAGGGGCAAGCTCGAATGGTTGTCCGGCTCTTCCCATGGGTGTATTGCCACCGAACTGTGAAACCTTCTCCGAGGTGAAGGTTGAAGGGATCAGTGGGGTCCAGATCGGCCCCGGTGCAACGCCATTCACCCTGATGCCTTTGGAAG
Organism: uncultured Bacillaceae bacterium; assembly: GCA_963762295.1. Taxonomy (GTDB): domain Bacteria; phylum Bacillota; class Bacilli; order Bacillales; family Bacillaceae_B; genus Rossellomorea. The sequence goes on along the minus strand of CAVXKK010000005.1, from coordinate 204,503 downwards.
CGATATTGTCGGCAAGGGAGCGGGTGAAACTGACGATGGCCCCTTTCGTGGCTGAATAATCGATCAGATCCTTACTGCCTTTATACGCGGTGATGGATGCCGTATTGATGATGGAAGCTCCCTCTTTCAAGTGTGGAAGGGCAGCACGGGTCACATAGAACATGGAGAAGATATTGGTCCTGAACGTGCGCTCCAGCTGTTCGTCATCGATTTCTTCAAGACCCGCTTGCGGATGCTGCTCGGCAGCATTGTTCACGAGAACGTCCAATTTGCCGAACCGGGAGATCGTCTTTTCTACAAGGTCCTTGCAGAAATGGGAATCCCCGATATCACCAGGGAGGAGTTCGCAGCTGACACCTTCCGCTTCGACGAGCTCTTTCGTTTTCTGTGCATCTTCATGTTCATCGAGATAGGAAATGACCACATGTGCTCCTTCACGGGCGAAATACCACGCAACAGAACGTCCGATTCCGCTGTCTCCTCCTGTGATAAGGGCTACTTTACCGTCCAGTTTACCGCTGCCTTTGTAGTTTTGGTCGGTATGAATCGGCTGTGGGTTCATTTCATTGATCGTACCGGGCTGGTGATCCTGATGCTGAGGGGGGAACTGCTGATCTTTTTGTTGGGACAATGAAAACACTCCTTCTTTGTATTTCGTCATATGGAATAGTGTTTACCCAACCTTTGGAAATCATAACGTCATCTGTGCAGATTTTCCATCGTAAAGATTCCGGTCAATCCATTTCAGCTTCAGCCTTATAACCGACCATATTCAATAGTCCTTTCGGAGAAGAGAATGGAGGAGCATAGCACGTTTCGATTTCCTGTAGTCCTGTGATGGTGATGCCCCCGTATATGGCGGTAGAGAGAATGTCAATTTGTTTATCGACTTTTTCTTCGCCGATGACGCTTCCGCCGTAGATTTTGCCGCTCCCTGGATCGAAGTGGACACGTATGTATAGATCCTTCGCTCCGGGGTAGTAGGCGGCGTGGGATTTCCCTTTATGGACAATGGTCTTGAACCGATAGTCCTTCTTGTTCAATTCCTTTTCCCCGAGACCTGTGGAAGCGACGTGGAGATCGAAAACTTTCGCGATAGCCGTGCCGAGCATTCCGTGGAACGGAACGGGATCACCTGTGATATGTCTGGCAATCACATAAGCCTGACGATGGGCGGGCCATGCGAGGGGCACTTGCTTAGGGGCGTGATCAATGAAATCGATGGACTCGACGGCGTCACCGACACAGTAGATGGAAGGGTCATCCGTCTGCATGAACTCATTCGCCTTGACGCCCCCAGATTCCCCGAGGGTTAGCCCTGCCTGTTCTGCGAGGGTATTGTTCGGTTTGATCCCCACTGCAAGGAGCAGGCAATCTGCCTGGATGGTCTTCCCGCTGTCGAGCTTAAGTTGATCAGGGGCTGAGACTTCACTCAGACCATCGTCAATAAAAACATCGATCCCGTTTTCCTTGAGGTGATGCTGTACGATTTCAGCCGCTTCAGGGTCAATAATATGGATGAGTTGCGAAGAGCGCTCCACTACAGATACACTCATACCGAGTCCCGAAAGATTTTCCGCCATTTCCACCCCGATGTAGCCTCCGCCGATGATGGCACAGGATGTGGGCTTTTCTGTTGCAAGGTGCTGCTTCATCCGATCCATGTCTGCGACCGTCCGCAAATGGAAGGCGGGAATCTGCTCCAGTCCCGGAATATCAGGGAGGATGGAGGAGGCGCCGGTGGCAAGAACCAGTACGTCATACGTCTCTTCATAATCCTCATTGGTGGTATGATTGCGTATATGTAAGGTTTTTTGTTCCCGGTCGATCGTCAATGCCTCATGCTTCATCCTGACGTCCAGCCCTTTTTTTGATTGAAGGGATTCAGGAGTGGCGGCGAACAGGCTTTCACGATCCTTGATCACATCCCCGAGATAATAGGGCATCCCGCAGGCGCCGTACGAGAGGTGATCGGTCCTTTCAAGGACGATGATTTCCATTGTTTCATCAAGCTTCCTGAGCTGCGATGCCGTGGTGGCACCGCCCCCGACCGCCCCGATGATGATCACTTTTTTAGTCATGTTCTTCCTCCTAAAAATAAAAAGTCCGATGGGTTTATGATACCCATCGGACAGATAGAAGAAACAGAAGGATCAGCGGAAATTCACAAACTGGACGTCGATGGAGAGGTCGGCTCCCCTGACAGCTGCCATGATTTGCTGAAGGTCATCTTTGCTTTTTCCCGTAACCCGGACCTGGTCGTCCTGTACTTGGCTTTTGACTTTCACACCCGACTGTTTGATCAGTAGATTGATTTTTTTCGCATTTTCTTTATCGATTCCCTGTACAAGCTTGGCACGCTGGCGCACGGTACCGCCGGAAGCTCCTTCAAGCTTACTATAGTCCAGATTCTTGACAGGCACATTGCGCTTGATCAGCTTTCCAAGAAGGACATCTTTCAGCTGGTTCATCTTGAACTCATCATCTGAAATCAGGACGAGCTCCTCCCCATCAAGTGAGATATCGCTTTTGCTCCCTTTGAAATCATAGCGGGTCTTGACTTCCTTCAGTGCAATTTGAATCGCATTGCTAACTTCAGACATATCAACCTGTGAAACGATATCAAATGAATTCTCTTTTGCCATATGTAAATCCCTCCGTATATGCATGATTCTTTTTTCTCTTATTAAAATACCACCTGCAGAGGTATAAAGTACAGGATATTCCCCTTATAGAATGGATTTCTTTGGCTATGGGCAACAAAAAAGCCGCCATAGGAAAAGGCGGCAGCCGATCAAAGATGATCCGTTTTTTTGGAGAATTGATGTTTACCCGCTTCTCTGTTTTTTTCTTTCAGCTTGTTCTTTTTCTGAAGCAGGGCGTTATTGTCCCTGGCTTTTTTCTCGTTATCTGATGTATGTGACATGATAGCCCCTCCTTTTCCCTTAGTATGGGCAGGACGGGTAGGAATATGTCTGATCAGTTCAAGAAATAGATGGCGAGGGTGCCGGTGCCTGTATGAGAACCCACCGCACATCCAATAATATTGATGGTAACATCCTTAGGGGAGAAACGCTCTTCGATCATCGCCTTCATCTCGAGGGCAAGCTCTTCATCATCTCCATGGGAAATGCCGATTGTCTGTTGGGACAGGTTGCTTCCGCGTTCTTCCATCAGGTCGAGAATGCGCTTCAGGAGCTTCTTCTTCCCGCGATGTTTTTCCAGTGGCACAAGTTTACCGTCTTCCACATGAAGAAGGGGCTTGATGTTCAATAGCCCTCCAAGGAATGCAGAAGCTTTTGATACGCGACCGCCTTTGGCGAGGTATTCCAAGTCTTCCACGGTGAACAAATGCTCCATATGCTCCACATGGTAGCGGGCCGTTTCCAGGATTTCTTCCTTTGTACCGCCTGCATGGAGCACCTCTGCGGTCTTAATGACCGACAGTCCGTACCCAAGGGAGGCACCCCTGGAATCAATGATGGTCAAATCAAGATCAGGATACTCTTCTTTTACCTGGTCCCTGATCATCACCGCTGTCTGATAGGTTCCGGACAGCTGGGAGGAGAAGGCGATGTAGACACCTGGATCACCGGACTTGGCAAGCTCCGTGAACGTCCTCAGGAATACGTCGGGTGAAACTTGGGAGGTCTTCGGAACATGGCCTTCGCGGATTTTATCAAATACTTCTTTGGGTTGGATCGTGACAAGATCTTCGTAATCATGTCCGTCGATATGTACCTGCAGGGGAAGCAGTTCTATGTTGGGTTGGTCGAAGAAAGTTACAGGCAGGTCGCTGGCACTATCAGCAAAAAGTTTTACGTTCATATCTATCACCTTTTTTCGTTATATAGGTTTAGTCTAGCTATTTTTAAGTAAAATCACAATCGATAGTTATTCAAATTTCTGTACATAAGGATCATGTGCAAGGGGTTTAGCTGTGATATAGTGTGGAACATAAGGAACAACTACACTTGCCAAAGGAGTTCGATTCATGAAAAAAATGCACGTTACCCTGGAAGCGAAGAAGTTTCTAGTTGTCTTGGTGGGGGCGGTCCTTGGGGCTGTTGCCATGAACTTCTTCCTGATTCCTGCTAATGTATATGCAAGTGGATTCACTGGCATGGCTCAGTTATTATCCAGCCTCCTGAAAGAATTCACGCCGTTTCACCTGTCTACAGGTATTTTATTATTTATACTGAACATACCCGTCACCATCTTGGGATGGATGAAGGTGGGTCGGTCATTCACGATCTACAGCTTCGTCTCGGTTTTCCTTACTTCATTCTTCCTTGAAGTCATCCCTGTGGTAGAGCTTTCACCTGATATCCTCCTAAACGCAGTATTTGGAGGTGTCATTGCTGCAGTCGGAGTCGGTCTTACCCTGAAGTATGGTGCCTCTACAGGTGGGATGGATATCATCGCCATGATCCTTTCCAGGTTGAAGGACAGACCGGTCGGAACTTACTTCTTCATTATGAATTCAATCATCATCATTTCAGCGGGCTTTCTGTACGGATGGGAAAAATCCCTTTATACGCTCGTGACCCTTTATGTAACAACCAGGGTCATCGACGCCATCCATACGCGTCATGAAAAGCTTACCGCCATGATCGTCACGAAAAGGACGCAGGAATTGAAGGACGCCATTCACGGTAAACTCGTGAGGGGAATCACGACAGTACCGGCCAAAGGGGCATTCTCCGGGGAAGATAAAGAAATGCTCATCATCGTCATCTCCAGATATGAGCTGTATGAACTGGAGCATACCATCAAGGAAGTCGATCCCCAAGCATTCACGAATATCGTCCAAACAACAGGCGTATTCGGGTTTTTCAGGAAAGACTAAACAAAGGGCAGCCGTTTTATCGGCTGCCCTTTTGCATGTTCTTACGATAGGCGGTTCAACTCATCCTGCATGGAGTGAAGCTGCTTTCTCTCCTCGTTATTCGAGTTGGCAAATGCAGAGGAAAGGGCATTTTTCGCTTTCTGTATCGCCTGTGGATCCGATTGTGAGCCACAGGCTTCCTCTACTGCGGTCCGAGCCTGTCGGAAAAGTGGATTTGCCATGTTACAGACCTCCGTCGTAAGGAATATTGGAAAGCTTCTTGCTTCTGCCTCGGCATAAGTCAAATGGTACGGAATGCGCTCATCATGTTTCGAGACCGCATTTTTTCCTTGCTGTACAAATCGCTTGGATTTATTCCTTCCCATCCTAACCACCCCTTATCGAAGTTGGAGCGCCTCGAGGACGCTCTTGATTAGTATGGCTGAAATCCATTGAATTACGTTAGCAAGTATTCCCCTCCATTGCCAACATTACAATTCAAGATGCCTCTGAAGAAATCTGCCAATCCCGTCATCTTCATTACTTTCCGTAATATGATTGGCAAGATCTTTAAGTGGATCGATGGCGTTCCCCATGGCTACGCCCGTTCCGGCGTATTGGATCATTTCAAGATCATTATCTTCGTCCCCGAAAGCAATGATGCGGTCCTGTGGAATTTGAAGGCTCGAGGCTACCTTTTCGATGCCGACTGCTTTATTCAGGCCGGTTTTGACAATTTCAATGATGTGCCAAGGTGCGGCCCAGCGGCGATGATCAATCAGTTCTGCATGGACGTCATCGAGGTGGGAACGGATCTCCGGAACATCGTGTTCGTCAGCGTGGATCAGCATGGAAGTGGGGTGATCTTTCAATACTTGACGGATATCACCAGTAGAGATGGATGGATTCCCCATCATGAATACATCGATGATCTTCTCATCATGATAGTGAAGGTACACATCATCTTTCACTTCTGCCACGATATTTTGGAATTTGAAACCATGGCAGGCATCAATGATCTGTTTGGCTGTGTCGAGATCCATCGGTTCATGATGGACTCCCCAGGAAGGGTCACCCGGGTGATGGACGAATGCCCCGTTGAAATTGACGATCGGCGTATTGAGTCCCATCTGCTTATAGTAAAGTTCACTTGCACGGAATGGTCTGCCTGTAGCGATCATGACCTCATGACCCATGTTCCGGGCCTTCTTAAGGGTTTCCAATGTGCTTACGGATATTTTCTTTTCATCCGTAAGCAAGGTTCCGTCCAGGTCAAGGACGATAAGATGTTTGTCTTTCATGTTCACTAATCCCCCATCTATATGTTCTCTAGTTGTAGTGTACGCATAAGGCCGCATGCTTGTCCACTGAACGTGGACGGGAAGGCCAAATAATATACATGCCCCTTCCACTAGGATATCATAGAAATGAAGCTATACCTGGAAGGAGCGGACGATCGTGATCATCGTAGAGAATAATACCATTGAAGAAATCCCCTTTCTTCATCTGGTCAAAGAAGAATACCGCAATGAAGCGTTGCCGACGTGTTTTTTCGTCCACGGATTCACGAGTGCGAAGGAGCATAATCTGCACTATGCATATTCTTTAGCCGAGAAAGGCTTCAGAGTGATCCTGCCCGATTGTCTTGAGCACGGGGAGCGGGGGACAGGTAAGACCGAATATGAGCTGGGCAAACGATTCTGGAACATCGTCATCCATACCATCAAGGAGTTGGATATCCTCAAGGAGACTTTCGCGCGGGATGGCCTGATTGATGAGGAGAAAATCGGTCTTGCCGGTACGAGCATGGGTGGAATCGTGACCCTTGGTGCCCTGACTCAATATGAATGGATTAACAGTGCGGTATCCCTCATGGGAAACCCATCATATGTGAAGCTAGCAAAGGCTCAGCTCGGCCAGCTTGAAAAAATGGGCTATGAGAATCCTTTCACAGAGGGGCAGGTCGAAGAAATCTTGTCCGAGCTCTCACGATTCGATCTCAGTCTGCAACCGGAAAAGCTGAACAGACGTCCCTTGATGTTCTGGCATGGTAAAAATGATAAAGTCGTACCGTTCCAGCTTACATACGAAGCGTACACGGAACTTCTTCCTTTCTACGAAGGGCGTGAGGATCAACTGGTCTTCCTTGAAGATCAGAAGGCCGACCACAAAGTCAGCCGGGACGGTGTCCTGAAGCTTGTGGACTGGTTCGTCGACCATCTGATGGCGTAACCTTTTGTCATATGGGACAGAATTTGTTAAGATGAGTTAAGAATAAGGACAGATAGGAGTGATTGTGTGGATCAAGATCTGAAAGATAATATGATGGGCGCCCTTGAACAAGTGGTGGACCCTGAACTCGGAATAGACATCGTGAATTTGGGTTTGGTATACGACGTGGAATTGAATGAAGAAGGAACAGCCACCGTTACGATGACGCTGACTTCCATGGGATGTCCCCTCGCCGGGACCATCGTGGATCAGGTGAAAACAGCGCTTCGTGATATCCCGGAAGTAAAGGACACGGAAGTTGACATCGTATGGAATCCGCCTTGGAGCAAGGACAATATGTCCCGCTATGCCAAGATTGCATTGGGAATCCGTTAATGTTCCCATAATTAAGGGCCTGCAGATGCAGGCCCTTTTTTAGTATTTTTACAAAAGCTTCAATCAATTGTTTGAAGCTTTTGTTCTTGATAGTCACTCTTCATCCTTGAAGCCCAGAAGCATCCAGTTCACCATTTCCTCGAGTGGAAATGGTGAACTGGATGAACATCTCTAGGATTGACCCGGGTATATGTTCCTCAATAATCTCTGGTTTTGATTATAGAAGGGAAAAGAGTGCCACGCCACCGCCGACAACGAAGCAGTAGATGGCGAATACTTTCAGGTTGCCCCTTGCCATGATGCCCATGAACCATCTTAGTGCGTAATAAGAGGCGATGAGGGAGGCCAGGAATGCAACGATATATGGTATCGCAAGCTCTCCTAATTTAGGGTCGTTGATCAAGTCTTTGATCCCGAGTAGCATGACACCGAACGAAACAGGTATGTATAAAAGGAAAGAGAATCGAAGGGCCGTTTCGGGTTTCATTCCCCGTCCCATGGCAGCGACGATCGTGGCACCTGATCGGCTGATCCCTGGGATCAGGGCGACTGCCTGTGCGAGTCCGACAATGATGGCATCCTTCAGATTGAGGTCCCCGTCATTCTTGCGTCCGCGCAGGTTACGGATCAGCCAAAGGGCAATACCCGTAATGATCAGAGTGATTCCCACGGTGATGATACGATCAGATATGAGTGCCTCGATATCATCACCGAACAGGACACCGATGACACCGGCCGGGATCGTTCCTACGATCAAATACAGGATGAATTTGAAGTCGCGAGTATTTTCCGGGGACTTCGTCTTGAAGTATCCGAGCCCGTTAGCAACCAGCCTGTAGATATCTTGACGGTAAATGATAAGCACCGCCAGCAGGGAAGCTGTGTTCACGAGTATTTCAAACGTTAAAGAAGTGGTCTTGATGTTAAAGAAATGCTGAATAATTTGAAGATGTCCACTGGATGAGATCGGAATCGGTTCGGTCAGACCTTGAATGAGCCCGAGTACCAGGTACTTCAGTATCAGTATAAAATCCATTTAATTTCCTCCAAGCAAAAAAATTCACACTTGTTCATTTAACACCATTGAGCAAAAGACTGTAAAGGGAATTTCTCAAATCGAAAAGAGATTGACATATTTCTGACAGGTATGAACGCCACCGGTATGTTGAAAAATAGAAGTGAAGCATTTGCTTCAAAAAGGAGGGGTCATTATGGGACAGCGCAGACACTTCAAGGGTGGCGAAAAAGCACCCAATAATGGGATATATATTGAAATAGGTGAAACGGGGAGTACCGTCAATCACCCGAAGCAGGCTAAACTGAAAGCCGGGGATCGTTTCCCTGAGACGACAAATGACGATCGCCACTGGACGTATGCCAGGAAGCCGTAATAACTAGGGATGGGGCATCTGCTCCATCCTTTTTTCTGCCGTTATGGGCTTTTATTTTCCAATAGGGAAGGAACAAGCTATAATAAAGAAAAGGTCAAGAATGGTCAAGGAGGAGTGAGTGCATGAATTTTGATCAATTCACCGTTGCCATCCAAGAGGGGCTTGTGGCGGCAGGAGAACTGGCAAAGGAGAAAAAGCATACAGATATCCTGGTGGTTCATGTTTGGGATCGTCTGATGGAAGGGCCGGACAGCTTTTTGGCTTCCCTCTATGCCCGGTTGGACCTCGACACTTCGGAGCTGAAAGAGTTTATACAATCCAAGATCAATCAGATTCCGGAGGTGCAGGGAGAGAATATTCCGTATGGACAATACTTCTCAGGTGATATTCGTCGTCTCCTTGATGATGCGAAACAGCTAATGGAAACATGGGGTGATGAGTACATATCCACAGAACATCTTGCTGTAGGGATCTACCGCCAGGAAGATCATCCCATTACGCGTTTTTTAATGTCAAAAGGGATTGATCTGCAATCAATACAAAATCAGGTGGAATCCATCAGGGGAGGGGACAAAGTGACAGATCAACATGCTGAGATGAAATATGAGGCCCTTAAGAAGTATGGCAGGGACCTTGTGGAAGAGGTACGATCCGGAAAACTCGATCCGGTTATTGGACGAGATGGTGAAATCCGTCATGTCATCCGGATCCTTTCGAGGAAAACCAAGAATAACCCCGTTCTCATCGGGGAGCCTGGCGTCGGGAAGACGGCCATTGTAGAAGGCCTTGCTCAGCGGATCGTCCGTAAAGACGTTCCGGAGGGATTGAAAAATAAAACCATCTTTGAATTGGACCTGAGCTCACTCGTAGCAGGGGCAAAGTTCAGGGGGGAATTCGAAGAGCGATTGAAAGCGGTACTGAAAGATGTGAAGAAAAGTGAAGGCAAGATCATCCTCTTCATTGATGAGCTGCATACGATTGTCGGTGCAGGAAAAACCGAAGGCGCTATGGATGCAGGAAACATCCTGAAGCCCATGCTTGCCAGGGGAGAACTTCACTGTATAGGTGCAACGACACTCAATGAGCATCGTACGTATATTGAAAAAGATCCAGCTCTCGAACGACGCTTTCAGCAAGTGCTTGTAGAAGAACCGACTGTGGAAGATACGATTTCGATCCTCCGTGGACTGAAGGATCGCTTTGAAATCCACCATGGTGTCAATATCCATGACCGGGCCATCGTAGCAGCTTCGACTCTATCTGACCGCTACATTACAGATCGTTTCCTGCCGGATAAGGCCATCGATCTTATTGATGAAGCCTGTGCCATGATCCGAACCGAGATCGATTCAATGCCCACAGAGCTCGATGAAGTCACCAGGAAGGTGATGCAGCTTGAAATTGAAGAAGCGGCCCTGGTAAAAGAAAAGGATGCAGCTTCCTTGGGACGGCTTGACTCCATCAGGGGGGACCTTGCCAACTTGAAGGAAAAGCTGAATGGCATGAAGATGAAGTGGGAACAGGAAAAAGCAGGCATCGCCATCGTCCAGGAAAAACGTGAGGAGCTTGAAAAGCTGCGCCGGTCCCTCGAGGATGCTGAAAATCAGTATGATCTGAACAAAGCAGCGGAACTCCGTCACGGGAAGATTCCAGAAGTCGAAAAAGAGCTTGCCGGTCTCGAGGCAAAAGCGCTGAAGGAAGAAGAAGGGCGTTTACTGAGGGAAGAAGTCACAGAAGAAGAGATTGCAGGCATTGTGGCAAGATGGACGGGAATCCCGGTAACGAAATTGGTGGAGGGTGAAAGGGAGAAGCTCCTGAAACTCGACAGCATCCTTCATGAACGGGTCATCGGCCAGGATGAGGCGGTCGGTCTGGTGACAGATGCCGTCATCCGGGCAAGGGCAGGGATCAAGGATCCCAATCGTCCAATCGGATCATTCATCTTTCTCGGTCCTACAGGTGTAGGAAAGACCGAGCTTGCCAAAACCCTGGCCCAGACCTTGTTCGACAGTGAAGATCACATGATCCGTATCGATATGTCAGAGTATATGGAGAAGCACGCGGTTTCAAGGCTGGTGGGGGCTCCTCCAGGGTATGTGGGCTATGAAGAAGGAGGCCAGCTTACTGAAGCAATCCGCCGTAAGCCATATTCGGTGGTCCTTCTTGACGAGATCGAAAAAGCACATCCGGAAGTGTTCAATATCCTTCTTCAGATGCTTGATGATGGCAGGATCACCGATTCTGCAGGAAGAACAGTGGACTGCAAGAACACCGTGATCATCATGACCTCCAATATCGGATCCACCCATCTACTTGAGCGCAATCACGGAGAAGAAGAGATCAGTGAAGAGACGAAGAAATTGGTCATGGGGCAGTTGAGGTCTTCATTCCGACCGGAATTTTTGAATAGGGTGGATGATATCATCTTATTCAAACCCCTAAGCGTGAACAATGTAAAAGGCATCATCGATAAGCTCTTCAAGGAGCTGCAAGAAAGGGTAGCAGAACAGGGGCTTTCCCTGAAGATCACGGATGATGCCAAGTCCTTCATAGCTGAGTCGGCTTATGATCCCGTGTACGGGGCGCGTCCATTGAAACGTTTCTTGCAAAAAGAAATCGAAACAAAACTTGCCAGGGCCATCATTTCAGGCGAGGTCACAGGAGAAGTAACAGTTGAGAAAGGGGACCAGGGTCTGAGGATAAGGTGAGGATGAATGAACCTAAAGCGTTACTTTCGATTTTCTTCATTCAATTAGATTGAAGGACACGTCAAATGGAAACCGCGTGGAGATGCCGCGCAATCTGAAAATAAAAAAAGCTTGTAGATGGTCGTCTGAAATTCAGACCCGGTCTACAAGCTTTTTTTTAATGATCCTCGACAGGTTCGTTAGGGAGAATCAATGTTACGATATAAGCAAGGATCGTGACGGCGACGGATAAGATCAATCCTTGCATAAAATCGAATTTTCCGCCACTCATGTTTGCTACCACATAAGTCAGCATCTCGGTCAGTGCAAATGCCCAAAAGAACATCCAGAAAAATTTCACGGTTACACCCCGTTTCTATATGATTGGCTGAAATAGCCTATGTAAACATTCATAATCTCCTCTATACTACCACAGCTTGGGATTTTAATAAATGGCGAAAATGTGAAATGTAACCCCTGTCATTTTATGCTCTTCATCACGAATTCCTGCCTTTATGGGCTAATCCCCTTTCCAATACAGGACCCTGGCATACACTATAGTACCTTGGAAAAAGGAGAATTTCAGATGTATCAACGATTGTTTCAAGTAGAGCAAGAGTGGTGCATGATTCATTATCCCGAACGACCGAACGGTTTTGCAGTAATGATCATCGGTGACTACGGCCAAGATGTAGATGAGAAAAGCAGTTTCTGGTCCCATCATGAATTCCGCAAGAAATGGGTCCGAGATATGACAGATAAAGGGTATATCGTTTTTTACAGCAATCTGTACGGAGCCAACTGGGGAAGCAAAAAGGCAGTCCGCCTTGCCCATCGCCTCTATCAATATGTGAAAAGAACAGAAATCATCAATCCCCATATCCATATCCTGATCGAAGGAATGGGCGGGCTTGTGCTGAAAAACCTATACCCCCTGATGAAAGACGAGGTAAGGAGCATCGTTATGCTGTCACCTTGCGTATCCCTTCTGAACCATCTTCAACAGGAGAAGGAGCAGAAGTTTTTCCACAAAAAGCTCATTCGGGAAATCAGACATGCTTTCAGCATCACGGAAGATCAGTGGCCATCATTCATGGAATCTTTAACAGAATCAGATGTGTTCCATACCATCCCGATGCCGATTTACATTGTGCAACCTGCCAGTCTGAATCGTTATAAAAATCAAGTCTCACTCATACTAGATATATATAGGGACCGGTTGGAAAACGGTCTGATGGTCGATTTGTTTTATGTTCTTCCTGAGAAGCGGATGTCACTGGGAAGGAGATTCACATCTTATTTTGCGAAGCACGAAAGCGATCTTTAGCTGATGGGAGTGAAAGAAGTGAATCATGCATATGTGTATCCGGCCCAGGGTTTTCTGGGCTTTGAATTATGTACGGCACTGCTGGAGGAAGGGTGGGAGGTGACAGCACTTGATTCTGGCAGAGAGATGGGTGATCATTGGATGGAAATCGGTCGTAATGCCAACCTTCACTGGACCCCTTTTGCTGAATGGGATCGCCTGGTCCCGTCCGGTAGTCATGTGTATCTACCCTATTATGATGGTGAAGACCTTTTGACGGTAAAAGAAGGAGAAACCTTGATGGAACAGGCAGGATACACCATCAGGGTTTTCAGCCATTTTCAGGATCCTCCTTCCTGTAATCCATCCGGTGTCGATATATACGTTCCCACTTTGATTGGTCTGCGACAGCCCGGGTCATTTCATTTTGCCAGGCTCATCAAGGATATCCGTGAAGATGAACCGGTCCAGGATGATCCGACCGGGGTGATCTATGTAAAGGATGCGGCCAGGAAGATCATCTCATGCACAGGGGAAAAGGCGGAACTTCATTTGAAGGGAGAGACGGCGTGGGCAGAAGCTTTGTCCCTCCTGACGGAAACTGAATATCCGAAATTGGAAGCACCGAAGAACATCAGGGGCAAAGAGATTTCCGTCATGGCTTCGAAGAGTTTAGAAAGCATATTCGATGAGCAATTAAAGGAAGCCGGTATAAAAAAAGGAAAAAATAGCTTCCCTTATTCGGACAGGTAAAGGTAAAATATACCCGTTGCAATTATTTTTACGAGTTCCGAAGAATCAAAGGAGTTGCTGTACTTGATCATGAAATTTTTTCACTTGTCGATGATCCTTTTGTTGCTCGGGGGCTGTGCTGCCGGTAACCGTTCAGGAGAGATGGATAATGCTGGCCTGCTGGTGCCGGAAACGATCGATGACGGCGTATGGGGGACGAAAGGGTATCAAGGTCTTTTGAGCATCCAGAAAGAGTTCGATGTGAAGGTTTACTATAAAGAAGGAATGAAGGACGATACATCGGTCCGTCATGCCGTGGATGAATTTGAAAAAGAAGACGTCAATCTTGTTTTCGGTCATGGGAATGAGTATTCTTCCATATTCAATGAGGTGGCATCGGAGCATAGAGATATGCATCTGGTAAGCTTCAACGGGGATGCCACGGAGAAGAACACAACCAGCCTGACATTTAAAGGGTACGCCATGGGCTTTTTCGGAGGGATGACGGCGGCTTCCCAGACAAAGACGGATCGACTCGGCGTCATTGCCGCTTTTTCCTGGCAGCCGGAAGTCAAAGGATTCATTGATGGAGCCAGGTACCAAAACAGTGAAGCAGAGGTTCTGGTCGATTATACAGGTCACTGGGACCATGCCGAGGTTGCACTCGATAGGCTCGACGGACTTCTCGATCAAGACGTGGACGTTGTATATCCCGCAGGGGACGGGTATAATGTGGCTGTAATTGAAAAACTCAAGGAATCAGGTCGCTATGCCATCGGGTATGTGAGCGACCAGTCAGATCTTGGGGAAACCACGGTGTTGACGAGTACGGTCCAGCATGCCGACAAGCTGTATGAATTGATTGCCGGGAAATATACTGCCGGTGAACTTGAGTCTGGTAATCTTGAATTCGATTTCCAGGACGGGGTCATCTCCATGGGAGAATTCAGCCCTGTCATCCCTGCCGGATTCAAGACCGAGATGAACCAGCATATCAAAGCGTATGTCGATACCGGAAAACTACCGAACGGAAAGGAGCCGCCACTATGAATGAAGACAAAACGATGCAATTCTTGCAAATAGCGATGAAGTATCTTCCAGAAGCACAGGAACAGCTCGAAAAATCAGGGATCCAGCTTAGTCCGGAGATGATCGAACCCTTCCTGTCCATGTTCACCAACGTTATGAATGAAGCGTATGAACTAGGTAAGCAGGATTCAAACAAGTAACTACTTAGAAAACCAATAGTCGTACTCTTAATTAATATTAAAAAGACAGGAACTCGACATAATGATGGCCGAGTCCTGTCTTTTTGTATTTATGGCACTAGATCTCTTTTGAGAGTTTGTACGTTTTTAGTTTTTGTTTAGCCCCAAACAACCACAGTGAAATATTAACTATTATCACGATCATAGCTAAACAACCGTCTAAGAAATTAGCAAAGGTGGTAAGCGAAGCTAACTGGTCAATAGTTTTTCTTATCATTAATAGCATACTTGGAACTGAATAGAATGCAAGCATACATAAAGACAAAATTGCTCCAGCTAAATAGACAAATGAATATATTCTTATATAATTCCTTTCATTAGATCTCATCTCAGGTAGTTTGTTGAATCGGAATTTATTTCTTATATATTCAATAGATGTAGTATGTAAAGATCTCACGTTTAAGGAATTCATTATTACATAATATACATCAGTTCTTAAAAACACCATAAAGTGGGATATGAATCTTATTGTTATGAGGAGAACTAGAAGTGATGCGATATTTTCAAGCAATGGTACTGCAATTTTCAAAATTACTGAGATAAACAAGACTAACGAATCAAATGCCATGCCAGCTAAAAAAGGAACATACCGCTTATTCCTTGGAACACTCCATAATCCACTAATATCTGCCTCGGCAACTAGCCAATACATTCTGATTGATAAATTAAATTTTACAGGTATATCTATTTTATAAGCTGCTAAAAAGTGACCAACTTCATGAATTATAGTTAGAGTCCAGGTGAGTAGCACAATTGTAAAAATAGATAAGCCTATTTGATTGAACACCAAAATATCCTTGTAAGAGGGGAATAACCCTTCATAAAAAAGGATTAAGTAAATGGTTGAAAGAAAAATAATAATATAAATTAAATTGCTAGCTTTATTGAAGAACAAGTTGGAGATCAGTAAGGTGAGTTTATTGTTTCTAAGAATTTTCTTTTTAGGTTCTATTAGTACTATCCCATCAATAGTCTCTAAAAAATTTAATTCCCTTAAATCATTAACAAAGTCTAATACATCTAAGTCTATGTTATGTTCTTCTTTAATCCACTGAGAAACTTCTTCTAATGTCAAGTTCCCGTCTAACTTTTGAATTATTAAAACTGCTTCTTCGGGGACTTCAATGTATTCGTTAGTGTAAATACTACCTACGACGTACTCTTCCCCATTCTCTTGAATTGAAAGGTTAACACTGACTCTGGAATCCATAGTAAGGTTAATCATAAAATAGAATTTGCCTCGCTAATTTTTATCAACTCATCCAAAGGAACGGGTTCAGAATCGAAAGTGTTCCTATTTGAGCATGTGGGACAGTAGGATTTCTTATTCCAGTTTTTTGTGATGCTTTTTTCTAATGTAAAAGACTTGTATTCTGCAGTATATGATTCCATATTAGCAGCCGTATTTAATAAAATATTTGAAGCCTCATTTGTTATTAAACCTGCCAAAAATGCAATGTTTGGTGCATAAGCCGGATTCCTTCCTTCCAGTTTTTTTCCGTACATTTCTTTAAGTTCATGCTTATACTCTGGATGTTCCTCTAATAACTCAAGTAAATAGCAATCATAGCAACCACTGTGTTTAGTATAGAAAACTTGGAACAATAGTTTGTTATTTCCTGTACCACCTTGAATAAGAGGAATACCTTTGACACTACATGCATAGTTAACCCAACGAGTAGAAAGGATGCTTGGCTGATCAATGGTATTAATCACGATATCAGTGCTAGCCAGAAGGTGATTTAAACCTGTAGAATTCTCTACTTTGAGGTTTTTACTTATAAAATTTACATTACTGTTTATTTTTTTTATGTTTTTTGCGCAAATGGATGTTTTTGGTTTACCTAAATCTCCTTCGGAAAATAAAAACTGTCTGTTTAGATTACCAAGCTCCACCTTATCATAATCAACTCCGGTAATTGTTCCTACACCCATGCCCGCAAGGCAACTTAGTAGAACACTGCTTCCTCCTAAACCCAAGACTGCAATTGATGAGTGGATAAGTTTTTCTTGAAAGCTATACTTACTTTGATTGATATTAGAGATGGTGGAAAAAAAGTTATAATGAGATTTATACCTTTCTAGGTCCTCTTTACTCAAACTAGATGATAATAAATGTTCATTATTTTCTATTAAACCTACTTCATTTAGCTGTTCAATAAGTTCAAAAGCTTCATCTTCTGACATATCACTTTTTTTAGAAATTTCGCCTAAATCGTTTTCACCATTTAATGAGTTTACAAAGTTTAAAAACGTACCATGAGGATCTTCTACCTCAATACATTCCTCGTCTGTATAAAAGAACACATTGTTATCTCTAATAACTGTAGAAACTAATTGATTTTTAAAAATGGGTTTCAAAATAATCATCCTTTCAAAAAAAAGCTTGATGAAAAATTCATCAAGCTTTTTTTCTTTAAATTAGAAGTTGTGAGGAATCGGGCTAAGTGGCACTAATTTTTCAGCCTTTTTAATTGTAATCTTTTTCATGTTATAACCTCCCTTATATGTATTTTCTTACAAGAATTAGTATACACAATCCATTTTTGTGATGCTTTCTTCATATTTGGCTAAAAACTTAATGATAATTCTGTATATTTTGACTTATCTTCTTGGTTTAAGATAATTTATAAGGATATTTATATTTTGTATTTTTATATTAAAGGTGAAGCTTTTAGGGGTGTAGTGTATACAAAGTAGTATGGGAGAAAATAATTGCAGAAAGAGAAAATCTTCGATAAAATTAGTACCAAGTCATAATAATTGATAATAACCATTCGTATAGAAAAAAATTATAAACGAAAGTAGGGAATGCCAGTATGAATACTGGAATTATTGGAATTGGACGTTATCTTCCTGAAAAGATATTAACAAACGCGGACCTTGAGAAAATGGTGGATACTTCGGACGAATGGATTCGTACTAGAACAGGCATTGAAGAACGAAGTATTGCAAATGATGAAATCAATACCTCTGATATGGCCTATGAAGCAGCAAAGAAAGCAATAGGTGATGCAGGCATATCAACCTGAGGATATCGACCTGATCCTTGTTGCAACGGTTACCCCTGATCATCCATTCCCTTCTGTCGCATGCCTCCTTCAAGAACGATTGGGGCGAAGAAAGCTGCAGCCATGGATATCAGTGCTGCATGTGCAGGCTTTATGTATGGTATGATTACGGCAAAGCAATTCATCGATAATGGAGCATACAAGAATGTCCTGGTTGTCGGTGTGGAGAAACTATCGAAAATCACTGACTGGGATGACCGTAACACTGCCGTCCTGTTTGGGGATGCGGCCGGAGCCGCCGTCATTGGACCTGTTCCTGATGGCAAAGGGATTCTTGCTTTGAGTTGGGTTCTGATGGATCCGGAGCAAAGCATCTCTATCAGGATGAGCATATTGATCATGAATGGTCGGGAAGTATTTAAGTTCGCTGTACGGCAGATGGGTGAATCCTCTATCAATGTCATCAAAAAGCCGGGCTTGAGAAAGAGGATGTTGACTTCCTGATTCCACATCAGGCGAACATCCGTATCATGGAAGCAGCAAGACAACGTTTGGAACTGCCTGTGGAGAAAATGTCTAAGACCGTAAATAAATATGGAAACACATCTGCGGCTTCTATTCCGATTTCTCTCATCGAGGATCTTGAAGCGGGAAGGGTGAAAGAAGATGATGTTGTCGTCATGGTCGGATTCGGTGGAGGCTTGACTTGGGGTGCGATCGTTATGCGCTGGGGTAAAT
Organism: uncultured Bacillaceae bacterium; assembly: GCA_963762295.1. GTDB lineage: Bacteria > Bacillota > Bacilli > Bacillales > Bacillaceae_B > Rossellomorea. The sequence continues at coordinate 185,935 of CAVXKK010000005.1, read as the reverse complement.
AATCGATAGAAATGTATCTATCTACTACTTATAGATAAAGGAGATGGAACAATGGATATGAAACGTGTTGTCGTAACAGGATTAGGTACCGTCAATCCATTAGGAAATGATGTAGAATCAACCTGGGCGAATGTCTTTGCAGGGAAATCAGGGGTCGGACCACTGACAAGTCTAAATGCTGATGAGTATCCTGCCAAAGTAGCGGCAGAACTGAAAGACTTCAATATTGAAGACTTCGGGATTGAAAAGAAAAGAAGCAAGGAAGATGGACCGCTTCACTCACTACGCCATTGCTGCATCCCTTAATGGCCGTCAAAGATGCCAATCTTGATATCACAGACGAAAATGCACATCGTGTCGGTGTATGGATCGGTTCCGGAATCGGAGGGATGGAAACATTTGAAACAGCAATATGAAACCTTCCTTAAACGCGGATACCGCAGGGTAAGCCCATTCTTCGTGCCGATGATCATACCTGATATGGCTGCCGGACAAGTATCCATTATGCTCGGGGCTAAAGGATTCAACTCTTGTACCGTGACGGCTTGTGCAACGGGCACAAATTCCATCGGTGATGCATTCAAGGTCATCCAGCGCGGTGATGCGGATGTTATGATCACAGGTGGAGCGGAAGCACCGATCACGAAAATGTCCGTAGCAGGCTTCTGCGCCAACACAGCCCTCTCAACCAATCCCGATCCGGAAACCGCTTCAAGGCCGTTCGACTCCGAACGTGATGGCTTCGTCATCGGAGAAGGAGCAGGGATCGTCATCCTTGAAGAACTCGAACACGCATTGAACCGCGGTGCAACGATCTATGCTGAAATCGTCGGCTACGGCTGCACAGGTGATGCCTATCACATCACGGCACCTGCACCAGGCGGGGAAGGTGGAGCACGTGCCATGAAGATGGCACTTGATGATGCCGGTGTGACGCCGGAGCAGATGGATTACATTAATGCCCACGGTACGAGTACTGCCTATAATGATAAGTATGAAACCATGGCCGTCAAAGAAGTGTTCGGGGATCATGCCAGCGTTTGGCCATGAGCTCGACAAAATCCATGACGGGTCACCTTCTCGGTGCAGCAGGCGGAGTGGAAGCGATCTTCACTGTGCTTGCATGAAAGACAGTAAGTCTTCCTCCGACGATCAATATTCAAACATCCAGATCCTGACTGCGACCTGGACTATGTAGCCAATGAAGCAAGGAGACAGAAGTCAATGTTGCCATGAGTAATTCCTTGGCTTTGGTGGTCATAATGCCACGCTCGTATTTAAAAAATATGTGAAGTAATAGGAAGTCCGCCGATCTTTCGGCGGACTTTTTTTCTAATTCTCCTGCAGATTGCATATACATGAACCAAATCAGCAGGAGAGAGTGATATGAATGTCCGTGGTTCCAACAGACGAATGGCTGAAGAACAGCTTCGATGATCCGGTCGAAATGCTTGAAAGGACGAAACGGGGCAAGGGGGCAGGTGAAGCCTTTTATGAATATCTCAGGAAGCAAGGTATGTATCGGCCAACCCGGCAAATGAAAGAACGAATCAATGAGCTCAAAGATGCAGAATTATGGGGAAAGGTATCTTCTTTTGAAAAAAAATATAAAAGAAAGTGGAAGGGACCCGATGTACCTATCTATATATTCCCCATTGAGTCAAGGGCAGGACTTTTTAGGACGTCGACAAAGAAATCCGGGGTGTGTTTCCCTGATGAAATCTTTCTTTTTTTTCAAACGCTTGAAAACGAAAAAGAATACGAAGCGCTATTTGTACATGAGTACCATCATTGCACCAGAATGAAAAGGCTTGGTGAAAAAGAAGAAGAGTATACGCTTCTTGATTCCATCGTATTTGAAGGTCTTGCAGAAAATGCCGTGAGAGAATATTGCGGCATAGATTATGTGGCACCTTGGACAGGAAAATACACTGAAGAGGATGTAACCGGTTGGTTCGGAGAGTGGATCAAACCCAGCTTGGACCTGACAAGGAAGGATGCTCTTCACGATGAACTTCTTCATGGGAAAGGGAAGTACCCAAATCTCCTTGGATATGCCGCAGGCTATCAGATCGTACGGACCTTTATAGAGAAGAATGGGATGAATAGCGTAAAAGCCATGGGACTCCCATCTTCTGTATTCCTGAAGTAGACATTGTAAGGAGAGGGATAAATCAGGAGAAATGACGAATAAATACATCCCCTATTGACCATACTGATTGACAACATAACATTGAAGTAAAGCGAGGGGTCAATCATGTTATATCTTCATGATGTATGGGTCAATTGGTTCGAAGGGGAAGAAAACGGATATAATATCTGCCATTTTCACGAGTGGAGAAAAGAGGACGTCATCGAGTTGCTGGATCAGGTTCCTCTATTGAAAGTCGGCACAGAGTTGTTTCATTACATCGAGAATGATTTATCAGAATTACCTCGACAACTGCTCAATGATGTGTATCAAAAAGCATATCTTACGAAAGAACCATGAACGGATCCAGCAGGATTATTGCTTCATGGTCACCGATGGCACCGGGATTCTGGCAGTCGATACGATCGGCTACACTGTCCCGATCAGAAAAAGCAGACTGATACCAAGACAGGAACAACTCGTATATGAAATGGTGGAAAGTCATGAAATTCGTGAATATTCCATTCAAGCCGGATGTAAAAGCGGAGGAAGCCTATCATATCCTTTCTCCCGAATCCTTCTATGATGAGTGGGCTGACGACGCAAGGAAAGACAACTGAAGCAGCTTTTATTCATGGCCCTTGATCAACTTCGCAGCTCGAACAACACGGCGGAAATCCGCTATTGGTACACCGAATGGGCACCAGAACAATACCGCACCATCCAGGAGATGGATTTCGAAGACATCATGGCAGATGCTATATGAAGAAACCCAGTACGGGTGGTCGGACAAGCATCTCTCTCTCTGTGAAAATCTGATAAAGGGACAACCATTTTTCGAAAAGCTATGGGAAGTGGAGAATCGTCCTAAGGTAAATTAATACATCGCAGAGAACCTTGAGTCCCAATGGGCTTGAGGTTTTTTTGTATGCGGGTAAATAATAAAGAAGCCAGAAACCGCGAAGCAGTCTCTGGTCTCCTGTTTATTTCCTCTTTCTCTCTTTTCTTCCCAATCCCATGGCCTTTTCCATCTTCTTCAGCATTTTGTTTGCGTGCGAAGTTTGCCTTTTCAGCACCGCGGTCAAGGATGTCATCCAATCTCCTCGGAATCGATCAACTCGTAATAGCGGTCCTGTACCGGCTTGATGGCATTTACGACCACTTGTGCCAAGTCGCCTTTGAAATCGCCGTATCCTTTTCCTTCATATTTCTGTTCAAGTTCTTCAATAGAAGTACCTTCAAGAATCGAGTAGATAGAAAGGAGGTTCGAAACCCCCGGCTTGTTCTCTTTATCGTATTTCACGATGCCATCCGAATCCGTTACAGCACTCTTGATTTTCTTTTCAATCGTTTAGGATCATCAAGCAGTGTAATGAACGCTTTCTTGTTTTCGAATCGGATTTGCTCATCTTCTTCTATGGGTCCTGAAGGGACATCACACGTGCACCGACTTTCGGGATGCGCACTTCTGGAACTGTGAAGATATCGTTGTATTTCTTATTGAATCGTTCCGCTAGGTTCCGTGCAAGTTCGAGATGCTGCTTCTGATCCTCTCCGACTGGGACAAGATCGGTTCCATACAAGCAGGATGTCAGCCGCCATGAGTGGAGGGTAAGTTAATAATCCTGCAGATACGGCTTCTTTTCCATGAGATTTATCTTTGAACTGAGTCATTCTCTCAAGTTCACCGATATAGGTCACACACTGCAAGATCCATCCGGCCTGTGCGTGTGCAGGAACTTCCGATTGAATGAATAGTGTGGATTTCTCGGGATCGATGCCACAGGCAATATACAGGGCAGCAAGACTGCGGATGTTTTTACGCAGCTCCGTTTTATCCTGGGCCACCGTGATGGCGTGCTGGTCGACCACACAGAAATAACAATTATATTCTTCCTGGAGCTCGGTGAATTGCTTCATCGCCCCGATGTAATTACCGAGCGTGATCGTCCCACTCGGCTGAATGCCGCTAAATATTGTCTTCATTTCATTTCCTCCTATAGTACAGTTCCTGTATCATCTTGACCATTCGGCAATAATAAAACCCACCCGTCCTATAAAATATAGGGACGAATGGGATCATTTCCGCGGTGCCACCCTAAGTTACCAGGATGAGTCAGCTTAGTCCATGACGTGCATGGACCCCGTTAACGTAAGAGGTCATCCCGTTATGTGCTACTCGCGTTTCACACAGAAAGCTCGAAAGTCCATTCCTCTTCAAATGAATGCCTGCTTTCACCGGACGCAAGCTCTCTTCGAACCGTGCAAACGGGGTACTACTCTTCGTCCATGCCTATATTTCATTCATATGTAAAAGTCATTATATGAAAAAAAAGAGCCGAAATCAAGTGTAGAGAGAATATGAAAGGATCAGGGAAACGGCAAGGGATAAAATCTCCGATATAGAAAAGGGGTTCCGTCATGCGGAGTGGTTCTTTCACTGCATATACCTCGTGGGTTTCTTTCCGTTCCATCCACATCATCGAACTGTGAAATATATTCATCTTTCTTCGATCTTGATCTGAAACGCTCTTAAAGCATACACGATTCCGTTGAAAAATCCGTTTTGAAAAACAAATATCAAGGAGGCAACGGATACATAAGAAATTCCGATGATGAATAAAGCTGTCTATGAGAGAAAGAAGCAGGTCTGTTCCGTTCATATAGCGGACAAGATAAACCGCTACGAGATAGAGCAAAGTGACCAGCGGCAGGATGCGTAAACGTTTCATCATGTTGCACCTTCACTTCCAAGATAATTTCATGCATTCCTTCCAATAGAAATGAACAGGAATGCATGCTGTCTTCATATAGAAGTATACCCGAACGCGTTCAGGGTTTGAAAAGGAAGCAAGAGCACTAATTCTCATTTTTTATATTTATCCGCCTTGCTAATAATTATAATGAAGAATGGAGAACGCTTTCTTGCGATAAAGAAGGAAAAACAGCTAGGAAAATCGTCTGGTTCAATTGGAATTTACGATTGTAACATTTGTAATAGGACAAACAACTCTAAAATCACTAGAAAAAACGCTTATATATCAAGGTTTTAACAACTATATTACCTACTAAACTGATAATTTAGCAAAAAAACTGTTAAATTCATATTGCAATAATTTCTCTATCATGTATAATAAGTAACAAATCTTCTGAAAATTAGAAGATAAATAAATATGAGATTTACGAGGAGGTCAATTTCAAGATGAAGAAAAAGTTTTCATTCTTGCTGGTTCTTCTTCTAGCTCTCAGTACTTTCTTAGCTGCTTGTGGCGGCGACAAGAAGACTGACGGCAAAAAAGAAGGATCAGCTGGAGACGATTCTGACACGAAAAGAAAGAACAAGTACTTAACCTGCTGGAGGGTTCTGAGATCCCATCAATGGATTCCACTCTGGCAACTGACGCAGTTTCATTCAACGTAATGAACAACGTATATGAAGGTCTTTATCGTTTAGGTGAAAATGATGAAGCTGTTCTTGGTATGGCTGCTGAAGAGCCAAAAGTCAGTGAAGATGGTAAAACATACACGTTCAAAATTCGTGATGCGAAATGGTCTAACGGAGATCCTGTTACTGCTAACGACTTCGTTTACGGCTGGAAAAAAGCTTTAAACCCTGATACTGGTGCAGAGTATGCGTACATCATGTACGATGTCAAAAACGCTGCTAAAGTAAACGCTGGTGACCTACCAGTTGATGAACTTAGGTGTTAAAGCAACTGATGACAAAACTCTAGAAATTCAACTTGAAACTCCTGTACCATATTTCAAAGCTTACTTTCTTTCGCAACATTCTATCCTCAAAACCAAAAATTCGTTGAAGATCAAGGCGACAAATACGGTCTTGAAGCTGACACTGCTGTTTATAACGGTCCATTCACACTTTCTGAGTGGAAGCATGAGCAAAGCTTTAAATTATCTAAAAACGACAGACTACTGGGATGCTGACAATGTTAAGTTGAAAGAAGTTAACTTCAACATCGTTAAAGATACTGCTACTGGTGTTAACCTTTATGAAACAAACAAAGCGGATATTGCTGGTCTTTCAGCTGAATTTGTTGACAAGTACAAATCATGATGAAAACTTCAAAACAAGAGCAGACACTTCTGTATACTTCCTACGTTTAAACCAAGGTAACGAACGTGATTGAAAAATGTAAATGCACGTAAAGCAATCGATTCTGCTTATGACAAGCAAGGTATGGTCGATGTTCTTCTTAATAACGGATCGATGCCTGCGTACTACTTAGTACCAAAAGATTTCGTAACAGGTCCAGATGGGAAAGAATACCGTGAAGCTGTTGGTGATTTCGGTGGATTTGACGCTAGAAAAAGCTGCAGATTACTGGGCTAAAGCCAAAGAAGAAGTTGGTAAAGATTATATTGAACTTAGAACTATTAAACTATGACTCTGACAGTTCTAAGAAAATCGGTGAGTTCTTAAAAGAACAACTTGAGTAAAACCTTGAAGGATTAACTGTTAAGATCAAAGCTCAACCATTCAAGCAAAAGCTTGAATTAGAATCAAAAGGTGACTATGACTTCTCATTCGCTGGTTGGGGTCCTGACTATCCAGATCCGATGACTTTCGTTGATATGTTCGTGACTGATGGTGCTCATAACCAAATGGGTTACTCTAATCCTGAATATGACAAGATTAATTGAACAAGCTAAAGGTGAACTTCTTGACTGATCCAGAAGCTCGCTGGCAAGCAATGGTTGATGCTGAAAAGATCCTGTTTGATGATCAAGCAATCAGCCCAATGTACCAAAAAGGTGTTTCTTATCTTGAACGTCCATATGTTAAAAATGTTCTACGTCACTCATTTGGTGCTGACTACTTCATACAAATGGGCTTCATATTGAGTAGTAATTAACTCAGTAGACAAACCTTTAAAGGGAGAGTGTATGCATGGGCATATGCTCTCCTTTTCCAGTGAATGTCGATAATTATCAAAAAAGTAAAAATACATTGAAAATTTGTCGAAAATCGCTATAATTGAAAATGTAGAAAAAATAAGATAAAAAAGGGGGGCTAAAGAATGGTCAGATATACTATTCAACGTATCGTCTATATGATCATCACTTTGCTTATCATTGCAACCGCCACTTTCTTTCTGATGAAGCTCCTGCCTGGATCTCCACTGCAAAACACAGAAAGGCTGTCTCCGGAACAACAACAAATCATCCTGGATAAATACGGTCTCAACGACCCGCTGCCGGAACAATATATCAACTATATGGTCGGGCTGGCTAAAGGGGATTTGGGGTTGTCCTTCCAATATGATAATCGCCCGGTTACTCAAATTCTTGGCAGATCGTATTGGTCCTTCCTCACTTCTTAGGATTTCAAGCCATGGTATTAGGAACATTTATAGGACTGTTAGTCGGTATCATTGCAGCAATTAAACACAATACTTGGTTGGATTATGGATCTACATTCATGGCCGTACTAGGAATTTCGATTCCCTCCTTCGTATTTGCAGCACTTACTGCAATATTATGTAGGGGTCAAACTTGAATGGCTTACCTGTTGCACTTGTGGGGAGAATATAAACATACCATTCTTCCTACACTCGCTCTTACAGTAGGTGTAGTCGCTACTATTGCCCGTTTTATGAGAACAGAAATGTTAGAAATTCTAAACTCTGATTATATTTTACTTGCAACTGCCAAAGGTATTTCGAAAACAGGATACCATTGTGAAGCATGGAGTTAGAAATGCCATGATTCCAATTGTTACGATTCTTGGGCCAATGACTGTAGCAGTTATGACGGGATCACTGGTTATTGAACGGATTTTTGCTGTTCCTGGATTAGGGGAACAATTCGTACTATCAATCAACACAAATGATTACACGGTCATTATGGGTATTACCCTTATTCTTTAGTGCTTTATTTATTGCTGTTATTTTCTTGGTGGATATTCTTTATGGAATTATTGATCCGCGTATTCGTCTAGCTGGAGGGAAGAAATAATGGAAGCAAACAAAAAGAAATCTAGAGCAACTTAGTCCAGACCTCTTCCAACCCCAAAAGGCTAGGGGGGACGAGGCAGAAAAAATTGAACGTCCAAGTTTGAATTTCTGGCAGGACTCATGGATTCGTTTGCGTAAGAATAAGGGTGCCATGTCGGAATGATTATAACTCTTATCATCGTGTTCTTTGCCGTTTTTGGACCGATGATGAACGAATATAAATTCAGTGATCAAAATATCCGCCATGCCAAAGCTGCCTCCGAAAATCGAAGCGCTTTCAGGAATCAGCTGGCTTCCGTTTGACGGGAAAGATGCATGACGGTTTTGATGTATATGAATCGAGACAAATCAAAGAAAATTATTGGTTTGGTACAGATGATCTGGGTCGTGACCTATGGACCCGTACATGGAACGGAACTCGCGTTTCCTTATATATCGGTATCCTTGCAGCAGTCATTGACTTCTTAATCGGTATTTCCTACGGTGGGATTTCTGCTTACTATGGTGGAAGAGTCGACGACATTATGCAGCGTATCATTGAAGTACTTGTCGGGATTCCAAATCTGATTGTCGTCATCCTCTTTATCCTGATGTTTGAACCGGGAATATTCTCGATTACCATGGCGATGGTAATAACCGGTTGGACGGGTATGGCCCGGATTGTCCGTGGACAGGTACTGCAATTAAAGAATCAGGAATTCGTCCTTGCATCTCGTACATTAGGAGCACAGCAGTAATCGTTTGATTTTCAAACATCTACTACCGAACGTAATGGGACCTGTTATCATTACGACAATGTTTACGGTTCCTGCCGCAATCTATACAGAAGCATTCTTAAGCTTTATCGGATTAGGGATTGCTCCACCGAAAGCTTCTCTTGGATCATTGGTTAATGACGGATACAGATCTATTCAGTCATTTCCACATATGATGCTGGTTCCATCAGCAATCATTTCATTGGTCATCCTAAGCTTCAACTTAATGGCCGATGGACTTGCGTGATGCACTAGATCCGAAAATGCGTAAGTAATGGAAGGGAGATATATATTATGTCAAAAATTTTAGAAGTCAAAAATCTACACGTCTCCTTCAATACGCATGGGGGAGAAGTGCAAGCGGTTCGCGGTGTAGATTTACATTTAGATAAAGGTGAAACATTAGCAATCGTAGGGGAATCAGGTTCAGGTAAGTCTGTAACGACGAAAGCACTGATGAGATCTGATTCCAAACCCGCCTGGATTCATCAAGCACGGAGAAATTCATTTTGAAGGCAAAGATTTAGCTAAACTGCCTGAGAAGGAAATGCAAAAAATCCGCGGAAAAGATATCTCTATGATCTTCCAGGATCCAATGACTTCTTTGAACCCAACGATGACAATCGGAAAACAAATCATGGAGCCACTAGTAAAACATCAGAATATGAGCAAACAGTGATGCAAAGAAACGTGCCATCGAACTTACTGAAGCTTGTTGGGCTTCCAAGTCCTGACACCCGTTTTAAACAATATCCCCACCAGTTCTCAGGTGGGCAGCGTCAGCGTGTTGTTATCGCCATTGCTCTGGCTTGTAATCCGAAGATCCTGATTGCCGATGAACCTACAACGGCACTTGATGTAACGATTCAGGCACAGATTCTTGAACTGATGAAGGATCTGCAAAAAAAAATCGAAACATCTATCATCTTCATCACCCATGACCTTGGTGTTGTGGCGAATGTTGCAGATCGTGTAGCAGTTATGTATGGCGGGCAAATTGTCGAAACAGGAACCGTGGATGAAATTTTCTACGACCCTCGTCATCCGTATACGTGGGGATTGATCGGTTCTATGCCGACGACCGACACAGAAGGTGAGCAGGAGCTTGTAGCGATTCCAGGTACGCCTCCGGATCTGTTGAATCCTCCTAAAGGAGATGCATTTGCACTTCGAAGTGAATATGCATTGAAGGTCGATTTTGAACAGGAGCCACCATATTACCAGGTTTCTGATACTCACTATGTAAAGTCCTGGTTAATGCATCCGAGTGCTCCAAAGGTTGAGCCTCCAGAGGCAGTGAAAGTTAAGGCAAAGACAGAATGCCTTCCAACTATATGAGAGCCGGTACTTGTTGAGGGGGTTCGTTATAATGGCAGAAAAATTATTAGAAATTAAAAATTTAAAGCAATATTTCAATCCTGGTAAAGCCAAATATGGTAAAAGCCGTCGATGATATCAGCTTTGATATTTATAAAGGGGAAACCCTCGGTCTTGTTGGGGAGTCAGGTTGTGGGAAATCGACGACCGGACGAACCATCATCCGCCTTTATGATGCAACAGACGGTCAAGTTCTCTTTAACGGAGATGATGTTCATGGGAAAAAGTCCCGCTCGCAACTAAAGAAATTCAACCGTAAAATGCAAATGATCTTCCAGGATCCATATGCTAGTCTTGAATCCTCGTATGAAGGTCGCAGATATCATTGCAGAAGGCATTGATATTCATGGACTTGCTACTTCTAAAGAAGAACGGATTGAAGAAAGTCCATGAGCTTCTTGAAACAGTCGGACTGAACAAAGAGCATGCAGGCCGTTATCCTCATGAATTCTCAGGTGGACAAAGTCAGCGTATCGGGATTGCCCGTGCCCTTGCTGTGGATCCTGACTTCATCATCGCCGATGAGCCGATTTCTGCACTGGATGTATCCATTCAGGCTCAGGTCGTCAATCTTATGCAGGAGCTTCAAAAGGAAAAAGGGTTAACTTACCTATTTATTGCCCATGATCTTTCCATGGTGAAGTATATCAGTGACCGGATTGGGGTCATGTACTACGGAAAGCTTGTAGAATTGGCTACCAAGTGATGCCCTGTACAATAATCCGCTTCATCCGTATACGCAATCACTTCTGTCTGCGATTCCGCTTCCGGATCCTGAGTATGAGCGCACCCGCAGAAGAAAAGAATATAATCACAGCTGTGCATAACTATACAGAAGACGACAATCTTGAAATGCGTGAAGTCGCACCTGGACATTTCGTCTACTGTTCCGAGAAAGAATTCGCTCAATATCAAGCTCAATACAAGCACTAAAATGTTGTAAAGAAAGCTCCCTTGGTGAGGGGAGCTTTTTTTGGTATGACTTTATGCATTTTAAACTTTTTGATTCTTTTTTGATTGCAAATTCATACTTTAAATTATGAAGAATATTAATTCCCTTGGAAATTTCGACATATCTGGTGCAATTTCCCTTTTCTTTCAAGTTAATTTCCTTGTTAGAATAGGTATAGGAGTTACATTTTTTACTAGATAGCTGAATAGAGGAGAGGTTCACTTTGAAATGGAGTAATGGGTAGCGACTCTTTATGTATAGCCACAATGTGCGTGCTTCCTTTCCAGACGGCAAGTGCCGAAGCGCTGGAAAAGAAGCCGGAACGCATGAAGTTAGAACGCTGGCTATGAAGTGAAAAAGGATGAGGAGTCCTGTCCCACGCTTTATAGTTGATTCCGGTTTGAACTTTGAGTATCCGGATGCCGTCAGGGGTATCTATGTTACAGCGCATTCAGCGGGAGGAGTCGTTCAGATCAGTTGACGAAATTAATTGATGATACAGATCTTAATGCAATGGTCATGGATATCAAAGATGACAATGGGAATCGTGACATATGTGCCTGAAGAGTCTTCTCCCTATGCATGATATCGGTCAACCTTATATCAAAGACCCTAAACGATTTTAAAGACGATTGGAAGAAAAGAAAATCTATCCGATTGCACGAGTGGTTGTGTTTAAGGATACGGTTCTTGCGAATAAGAAACCTGAACTCTCATTTATAGATGGAAATGATGTCTGGACAAATGGGCGGGGGGACTCCTTCGTCAATCCCTTCTTGAAGGAAGTATGGGATTATAATGTAGGCATTGCCATTGAAGCAGCAAAAATGGGCTTCCAGGAAATCCAGTTTGACTATGTGCGATTCCCTGAAGGATTTGAAAAACGTGATGATGAACTGAACTATAACGGCGGGAACGTACACAAGGAAGACTCTGATAATGTACAAAAACGTGTACATGCTGTCACTGACTTTGTCGAATACGCCCATAAGAAGCTGGAACCTTATGATGTCGAAGTTATCTGTCGATATTTTCGGCTATAGGCAACACTTCCTGAAGCTCCGGGGATCGGTCAGAATTTCTCTAAGATCTCTGAGAATGTCGATGTGATTTCATCCATGATCTATCCGAGTCATTGGACATCCTATTTCGGAATCGCCAAACCTGATCTCAGCCGTACAAATTGGTTGACAGAATATTCCAAGGTCGAGAATAAGAAGCTAGATGAACTGAAAAATAACACCGATTTCAAGACCGTGGCTTCAAGATTTCACAGCCTCTTGGCTCGGAGCTGGAAATTATAAAGCGTATGGAAAAGCAGAAGTAGAGGCGCAAATCAAAGCGCTTAAATGATAATGGAATCAATGAATTCCTGCTATGGGATGCAGGAAATTCCTATACTGAAGGTGTAGATTACACGCCTTGATCAATTGGCGGTGCGGTCTTTCAGGTTATTGGAAGGTCCGCGCCGTTTTCTTCTATTATATGATCGTTTGGACCACCACTTTCTGAGAGAAGACCATTTGAAAAAGCATCATATATTGTTATCATTAAAGTATGAGTAAGATTAACCGCTTTTAACCACTTACCCCTTTTCATCAGAAGCCCTGTGATTCCGTATGAATTATCCCACGGATAAGACTAACATCTAACATAATCTTATGTTTTGAGAAAAATATTGGTATCAAGTTAGTCAATCAAAAATTTAAGAAGGAGTAGATCCATGCATTGGTATGAAAAATTAAATCAATATTTCCCTGTAGAGGAAATGAAATCACAAGAACATCTGGAATCACTTTTAAAAGAAAGAAGCGACATCTATCACAAAGATGAAGGTCAGTATCATGTCCTGATGTACGCAGAACTAGATGACTTTATCTTTATCGATTATCTGTTTGTCTCCAAGGATGCCCGGGGACAAGGTCTTGGGGCATAACTGCTGGAGAAGTTAAAGAAGAAGAAGAAGGCGATCATTTTGGAAGTAGAGCCTGTCGACTATGATGATACCGATACGGAAAAACGATTAAAGTTTTATAAGCGTGAAGGGTTCGAACACGCCGTCAGTATCGGATATGCGCGTCGATCCCTTGCAACAAACGAAATCAATCAAATGGAAATCCTTTATTGGGCACCTAACGATGAATCTGAAGAACTAATTTTCGAATCCATGAAGAAAACCTATGAACTGATTCATACCTATAAAGATGAAAAGTTTTATGGGGCATCCTATCAGTCCGTCGAGGAAGTTTTAAAGAAGGATGAAGATAGTGAAGGAGATGTTTTAAAAAATATTTAAACATTGAAAACCTTATTGCGAATTCGCAATAAGGTTTTCTAAATGAAAAAATGAAACTTACAATATAATGTTTAAGTACAAGAAGTAAAGGGTATATGATAATAGTAAATAGATATGATATAGCTTATGTTAAACTTTTGTATAAGAAATTTGACAAATTGGTTAAAACTATATTCAACTGAATACATAATTCATGTATAATACATAATAGAGATTTCTTATTTAAACTAATTTTAATTAAACGTCTGTTTAAATAAAATACTCTAAAATATTATAAAAAAATTCTTAAGGGAGTGTGAATGATTCGTGGTTACATTATTCACTTCACCTAGTTGTACATCTTGTCGTAAGGCAAAAGCTTGGTTAGAAGAGCATGAGATTCCATATACAGAACGCAACGTATTTTCTGAACCATTAAGCATTGATGAAATCAAAGAAATCCTTCGTATGACTGAGGATGGTACGGATGAAATCATTTCAACCCGTTCTAAAACATTCCAAAAGCTTAATGTCGACTTGGAAACCTTTACCACTTCAAGAATTGTTTGAACTGATCCAAAAAAATCCTGGACTTCTAAGACGTCCGATCATCTTGATGAAAAACGTCTACAGGTAGGATATAATGAAGATGAAATCAGACGTTTCCTTCCTAGGAAAGTTCGTACATTCCAACTTCTAGAAGCTCAAAGAATGGTTAACTAATTATATCACCCATTTCGGAATGGTATGGGGAATATACTAAGTAAAAGGGGGCTGACCCTTCAAGGAACGTTGCGTATCCTTTCGGGTCAGTCCCTTTTATATTAGGACAAGTTTTATCACTTGAATTTTCTGCGAATATCCGCTAAAATGTCAAAAACACGTTAATAGAGGATATGTGAGAAGAAAAATGGGTGTTAGTTTCATTCCAATTTCAGTGGGTTTATCATAAAATAGAAGTACAAGGTACAAACTAACCTAAATGTATCTTCTATCTTCACCAGCAATCGGGCGCATTGGCTCAGAGGGTGTAGTCCCTTCACTAACTTCATGCAAGAAGGGAGAGGTGTTAAATGGAAATCGAACGCATTAACGAAAATACAGTTAAGTTTTATATTTCTTATGGGGATATAGAAGATCGTGGATTTGATCGGGAAGAAATCTGGTATAACCGGGAAAGAAGTGAAGAACTCTTCTGGGAAATGATGGATGAAGTTCATCAGGAAGAAGATTTCGGAATTGAAGGACCGCTTTGGATCCAAGTTCAGGCTTTAGATAAAGGACTTGAAATCCTTGTTACCAGAGCTCAGGTATCCAAGGATGGACAGCGTTTTGAGCTGCCTATCCCAGAAGATAAGCTTAAAGAACTACCAGTTGATGAGCGGATTGAAGAATTACTGGATCAGCATTTTCAAATCAAGCAGGATCCGAAGGAGAAGGGGAAGTTGTCACTCGATTTCACTCTTGAAATTCAATGATTTCGAAGATGCGATCTCTCTTGTCCCATCGGATGAAAGACATGCCACTGGAGCATTTAGCTACAAAGCTTCTTGCTTTTGAAAATAAATATTATCTATTTATGTTAAGTTTTCGAAGAACACTTTTCGGAAGAAGAAATCGATAATATCTTAAGTATTCTTCTGAATATGCGGATGAGTCACGAATGACCGTTCATCGCCTTGAAGAATATGGCAAAGTGGTCATGGTGAAGCATGTATTTGGTACGCTAAGTGCACACTTTTGCGTAAGGACCAATACCGGTTTCTTTGAAATCGGTATTTTTTTATATTGTAAATGTGGTAATTTTGACATGCCGTGGAAGGTGTTACGAATGTGAAAAATACAGTAAGGGTTCTCTTATTCCTGCTGGTACTTGTTATAGTTATATGCTTTATTTTGATCAGTATCTTTCACGGAATGAGTCAAATACTTTAGTTTGTTGTTCACCTTTTCCGTCATTGTGATTGGATTTTTAATCTTCTTTGAAAATCGGCATCCGACCCAGACGTTGACTTGGTTGGTGGTGCTTGGGGCATTCCCGTTTCTCGGCTTCATCTTTTATTTGTTGTTTGGACGGAATTTTCGGAAGGAAAAAATGTATCAAGAAGAAATACATATTGGATAAGGAAACCTATACTAAATATGAACCTGGTCCAAAAGAAATGAATCGCTGATTTTGGCTTATTTCAGGAGAAGCATTTTCAGTCTTGCGCAAAGAATTGGCAACAGTGCCATCTCCTTTTCAACTGCAACAAAGGTGCTGACAAATGGGGATGAAACATTTCGGGAAATTCTAAGCTGGTTAAAGACCGCAAAGCATCATATTCATCTGGAATATTATATTGTCCGTCATGATGATATAGGATAACAGATCAAGGATATCCTGATTCGAAAAAGCCGAATAAGGCGTGAAAATCCGTTTCTTTATGATGCTGTCGGTGCATGGCAACTTATCAAGGAAATATATTAATGATTTGAAGCAAGCCGGTGTCGAAGTGGTTCCATTCGGCCCAGTAAAATTCCAGTTCTGAATAATAAATTCAATTTCCGCAATCATCGCAAAATCATTGTCATTGATGGGAGCATCGGCTTTGTGGGTGGACTTAATATTGGCGATGAATATTTAGGGAAGAACCCTTCACTTTGGATTCTGGAGGGATACCCACCTTTTGGTTAAAGGGAGAAGCCGTGCGGACCCTGCAGCTTATTTTCCTTCAGGATTGGTATTATATGACGAATGATGATTTCATCACACCTGGATATTTAAGTCCTGACCCCTTGGCGATGGGGGATGGCGGCGTGCAGATGATTGCAGGGGGACCTGACAATGAATTCAGCGTATTGAAAAATCTGTTCTTCTCCATGATCACCTCTGCTCAAAAGAGTGTGTGGGTAGCTTCACCTTATTTCATACCGGATGAAGATATTTTCTCAGCTCTTAAGATTGCCGCCTTAAGTGGGGTGGATGTGAGGCTTCTTGTACCTCATAAGCCTGATAAAAGGATTGTCTTCCATGCTTCCCGTTCCTATTTCCCTGAGCTCCTTGAAGCAGGCGTCAGGATCTATGAATATCAAAAAGGCTTCATGCACAGTAAGATCCTCATCGTAGATGGAGAACTCGCTTCCATCGGAACGTCCAATATGGATATGAGAAGCTTTCATTTGAATTTTGAAGTCAACGCCTTCCTTTACAAAACGGAGAGCACCCTTGATCTTATGACTGAATATGAGCATGATTTGCTGCATGCTGAAGAACTATCACTTGATACATTTCAAAAGCGCCATCTCGGCTACCGGTTCCTTGAATCGACTTCGCGTCTGCTCTCACCCCTATTATGAACTTTCCCGGATCATCCGGGAAAGTTTTTTTCATAGGAAGAAAGGAGATCGGAGAGTGTGCGTAGAATGAGTGGGGAGGAGGTGTTCCATGCTGACTGCTCATGTCGATAATCGTTTATTCACCGCATTTCATCATTCGAGAGGAGAACTCTTGAAGCTACGTTCATCCTCTCCCACCATCACTTGTCCCCACTGTTGTAAACCTCTGCTCCTCAAGATTGGAAGGAAGACCATCCCTCATTTTGCCCACCAGATCAAGCAGGATTGCCCTGTCATGCACAAAGGGGAATCCAGACTTCACCACTCGGGTAAGAAAATCCTCTATGACCGCCTCAGCAGCCTGTTCCCAAATGTAAGAGTTGAGTATTTCATAAAGGAAATCAATCAGATTGCCGATTTGTTCATCACTTCGGGAACCTTAGGAACGGCAGTCGAGGTCCAGTGCTCGACCCTCTCTGCAGCAGAACTGAAGAAGCGAACAGAGGGGTACCGGTCCCTCGGCATCCAAGTGATTTGGCTCCTGACGGAAGGAGCTCCCAGACCAGTCGGGGTACTCAAGCTTTCTTCGTTCCAGCAAGCCTTCCTGCGCCATGCAGAACCCCTTGGCTTATTCCTCCTTCTTTACCTCCCAGATCAACAGGAACTCCATCTCTATCAAAATCTCCTCCCCCTCTCTGCGAATACCTTCCATTCCCCCAAGCTCCATAAGATTCCGGTAGACAAATTCACTATACCCATGATCACCAAACAAGCATCTGTAAGAAAATTCCCCTACAGGATTTGGGACCGTTCGAGGACCAGTTGGATCCAACGCATCCTCAGGTACCCAGCTGAGCAAGCCTTTAAGCAGGAAGTATACCAATCAGGCGATACGTTATTGTATCTCCCGCAATGGGTGGGTCTGTTTCCGTACTACCGGATCGAAACGCATCCGGTCATCTGGCAGTATTACCTTTGGAGAGATGCGTTGAAGGTAGGTCACATAAAGCTCGACACGATTATTTCTGCAATGGCTTTGAGGGTCGATCGCGGGGAAGTACAGATTAGGGACTTACCCCTTGTGGATCTAGAGGGCTGTCCTTTAGAAGAAGCCGTTAATGCATACCTATCTTCATTGGAGAAGCTCGGAATCGTTAGATTGGAAGGACGAATGTGCAGAGTTCTAAAAGAGTGGGAATGCCCGGGGACGTTCGATCAGTATATGCTTCACCGAGCGGATTTTTCAGCACGATTGCGCATATAGTATAGTGAGACCGATTAGTTGCAGGAATACGTTCGTTGAGAGAGAATAGTACTATTAAGGAAAAATTGCAAAAAATGAGGATGGAGGATCATTATGTCTAATGAAACAGCTGTAAAACGCTTGCCCACCCGCAGCGAAGTAAAGCAGGAACTAACATGGAGGCTTGAAGATATCTTCCCGAGTGACGAAGCCTGGGAGAATGAATTCAAAGAGATCCAGGAGCTTTCAGGCAAGGCAGGGGAGTTCAAAGGGACGCTCGGCAACGGAGCAGAGGAGCTATACGCGGCCTTTGCCTTCCAGGATGAGATTCTTGAGCGGATGGGGAAGGTTTATACATATTCACATATGCGCTATGACCAGGACACCACCAACTCCCATTATCAAGGGATGGACGACCGTGCAAAGAGCCTTTATACAAAACTCGGAAGCGCGTTTGCCTATCTGGTTCCAGAAGTTCTTTCCATCGAGGAGGAAAAGATTGCATCGTTCCTGGAAGAAAAGGCTGAACTGAAGGTTTATGCCCATGCCCTTGAAGAGATCAACCTTCAACGCCCCCATATACTGACTGAAAAGGAAGAGTCACTTCTGGCACAGGCCTCCGAAGTGTTCAGTTCATCGAGCAATACATTCGGAATGCTGAATAATGCCGATCTTGAATTCCCAAGTATCAAAGATGAAAAGGGGGAAGTAACGGAAATCACCCACGGACGCTTCATCCGTTTCATGGAGAGCAGTGATCGTGCAGTCAGGAAAGAAGCATTTGAAAAAGTCTATGAGACGTACGGTAAGTTCCGCAATACATTCGCTTCTACACTGAGCGGTGCAGTGAAGAAAGATAATTTCTCTGCGAAAGTTCGGAACTATGATTCAGCACGTCATGCAGCACTTTCAAACAATAATATCCCTGAGCAGGTGTATGATAACCTGGTCGAGACCGTCAACAGCAACCTCCATCTACTTCAGCGATACGTGAAGTTGCGCAAAAAGGTCCTTGAGCTCGATGAAGTCCATATGTATGACCTGTACACACCGCTCGTGAAGGAAGTCAAAATGGAAGTGGGGTATGATGAAGCCAAGAAGATGATTCTTGACGGCCTCAAGCCCCTCGGTGAAGAGTACGCGAATGTCCTGAAGGAAGGCTTTGAAAACCGCTGGGTGGATGTTGTGGAGAACAAAGGGAAGAGGAGCGGGGCCTATTCTTCGGGTGCATACGGGACGAATCCGTATATCCTCATGAATTGGCAGGATAACGTCAACAATCTGTTCACCCTCGCCCATGAGTTCGGCCACAGTGTGCATAGCTATTACACAAGGAGCGCCCAACCATACACATACGGAAATTATTCCATCTTCGTTGCGGAAGTGGCATCGACGTGTAATGAAGCCTTATTGAATGACTATTTATTGAAAACGATCGACGATGAGAAGAAGCGTCTGTACCTGTTGAATCACTATCTCGAAGGATTCAGGGGTACGGTATTCCGTCAGACCATGTTTGCCGAGTTCGAGCATCATATCCATAAAAAAGCCCAGGAAGGCGTGGCTTTAACGTCGGAATACTTGACGAAGGAATATTATGAGCTCAACAAGAAGTATTTCGGTGATGAAATAATGATCGATGAGGAGATCGGACTTGAATGGGCAAGGATCCCTCACTTCTATTACAATTACTACGTCTATCAGTATGCCACAGGCTTCTCGGCTGCAACTGCCCTTAGTCATCAGATCCTCGAAGAAGGGGAGCCGGCTGTCGAACGGTATATCGAGTTCCTGAAAGCAGGAAGTTCCGATTATCCGATTGAGGTGCTCAAAAAGGCAGGAGTCGATATGACAACTTCCTCACCAGTCGAGGAAGCATGCAAGGTCTTTGAAGAAAAGCTCAATGAAATGGAAGCCCTTCTTGAGAAACTCCAATAAGCGTTAAATAAATAGACGCCCGCTTAATCAGTAGCGGGCGTCTTTTCCTTCGAGCAGAAATCATCGTTGAAAACCTTTGAATCGATGGCGTGTGAAGAGGGAATGGATGAAGATCAGCACGCATACGAAAAGGATTGGGGAAGTGACATAAAGCGGGATCAGTTTCATGAGACCGAAAACATTGAGGATGAAACTGATTCCAATCAATATGAGGAGGATCAACTGTTTCACCATGAGATGCGTCTCCTTTGGCAGCCGTTTTCTACTATGTATATGTGCTAGGATGCATTCTCATTCGATGGAATATGACAATATTGTGAAATACCATACAAACTCTTGTCATGGCCAGCTGGCTCATGGTATATTATCAGTGTGAAGTTGATCACAAGCAAACATATACCCCTTTGTTTGACCGTGAAAAATTTCTCCCATCCCCTTTGTTCGTATTTGAAAAGCCGATGTTGGCGACAACATCGGCTTTTCCATTTATGCGATTATTATTATACCGGGATAATTAATTACCCGATATATCTCCAAAATGTCCCGTGCTTTGCTGGGATTTTCTTCACCTTCTGCTGAAGGGCCCACTTTTTCATTTCTTTTTCTACTTCTTCAACCGATAAATCGTATACAACGGCAATTTCCATCGTACCGACCAGGCGATAATGCTTCATGAATACATCCAATGATGGAAGCGTCTGTTTTTCAGGTTTCTCTGCAAGCATCTCTTCAATGATGTGTACGTAAACGTCATAAGGATACATACCTGCAATCTTCAAACCTTCGTCTTCAATGTTCTCATTGAAGAAAACAAGGGTAGGGATTTCTTCGACTTCCATCTCAGATGTGATCTTAACATCACACTTGAAAGCTTTCGCTGCAGAATCGGAGTGGATATCGTTCATGAATTCGTTCAAGTCCAACTTGGCTGCAGTGGCGCATTCCTTTAATACATCGATGGAGGATACGTCCCTTTTTTCAAGGAATAATCGCTCCTGAAGACAACGAAGGAAGCGGATGCCCTGATGTTTACCTTGAAGCTCGGCTGCCTTGATGGCGAATGATACGACATAAGGAGAATCGATGGGATTTTCTTTCCATAGGCTCCCGTCGCAAGACATCCCCGACCGGCTGGCCGTCTTATCCCAGTGCTGAGCGAGATCCGCCTGTTTCTTTCTCGTCGCGATATTCAGCGAGGACAGTTGACCGCTCAAGATGTAGCGGATGCGGAAATATTGACCGTATTCGATATGAAGCTTTTTCATGATGGGCTCCAGGGCCCAGCATTCCGGACAAAGAGGGTCGACGAACATATAAATCTCCAGGGGCTTCTTATCGGCGCTGCATCCCTTCAATGGATGCCAGTTCACGCTAGTCAATGTCATTCTGCTCCCGTTCATCGGTATTCACCATATGGTGAGCGGTGAGTGCAAGGCGATGGAAGAAATCTTCGCGTACAGGACCCTCTAATTGTACGTCGTCCATTGCTTCATGCATGCATCCGAGCCATGCCTTCGCACGTGACTCGGTAATCGGGAAGGGGAGGTGTCTCGCACGTAGCATCGGATGACCGTGTTCTTCCGTGTAGATCGGCGGCCCCCCTAGATATTGTGTCAGGAATTGTTTTTGTTTACGTGCTGTTTCGGTCAAATCATCCGGGAACAGGTTGGCAAGCTCCGGATGGCGGGCTACTCTATGATAAAACGCTTCTACGAGCATGGAGAGTTTCTTTTCGCCGATTAGATTATAGGGCATGTTAGGTTTCTCGACCATAAGAATGACTCCTTTTTACTAAGTTTGTAAGTTCATTCTAGCAAGCCTGCCGTGTTAGTACAAACAAATCGGCTTGCCCTTCAACCATAGTGTGACCTCAACGGGGGAAACGTATGAAGGGGAAGCCGGGGAAATAAAAAAAGCCGGCCTCCACGGGCCGACTCATGCGTAATAAGAATCCATGATTTTTCTCACATAGTTCTGAGTTTCCTGAAACGGAGGTACTCCACTGTACTTATCTACATTCCCCGGCCCTGCATTGTAAGCCGCCAGGGCGAGCTTCATGTCCCCATCGTATTTCACCAGCATCTGTTTCAGGTACTTAGAGCCGGCAAAGACGTTCTGTTCAGGATCAAAGACGTCAGTGACCCCGAGCCCACGAGCTGTTCCGGGCATGAGCTGCATCAATCCGGCAGCACCTGCGTGACTGGTGGCGGCAGGGTCGTAACCCGACTCCTGCTTCACGACGGAGTGGATCAGCTTAGCGGGTATCCCGTAGCGTTCGGCGGCCCTGCTGATGATGGAGTCAATGCCTGTTTCCGACCCCTTGCTTGCATCACGCTTCTGGGAAAAGGAAAGCGTCGGAGAAAGTGCCTGCTGGGGCATGGTATCGAGGAGCTTCTGTACACTCCCCAATGTGTCTGTGCCGGTTGTTTGAAGAGCATTTTCAAGCACGGTTTGAAACACATTCGTGCCTTCACTTGATGATGATGAAGCGATGGACCCGAGGTTACCCAGTGCCTGAAGCTCCATCATGGCTTTTACTTGTTGGATGTTCATGTATCGGATCTCCTTGCTCTGATTAGTAGGCGTATACAGTTACTATCGGTAAGATTCCTCTATTCTGAAGGGTTTTCCTTCTGCTTGTTCTTCCATTCATCATAAAAACGCCTGACTTTGTTCTTGGTCGGTCGAACCGGAATCTGGAACGTCTCAAGAAGCTCGAGGAAGATGGCTTCTCCTTCGGATCTGTCTGCTGCTTCATATTCCAGTTCAAAGTCTTCTTTGTTCAGATACTCGCTCTGATCCAGGACCAAGAGCCCGCCTTTGAAAGGTTGCTCCGAGCGTTTTGTTTTCAGCGTCCCGAAGTGGTGTAGGGTGGCCGGATCGATATTCAGCTCAAGGAGTGTATCCCTCACTTCACCCTCAGGGAAGCGTCCCCCCTTAAGAAGAGACTCGGCTCCTTTATCACTGAGGGGCTGGTGGGTCTCGAGAAGGTCTTCGCCGTGGGGGGTCTTCAATGTCAACATATGTTGACCGGACTTGGAGCGGATCCTAAGGGCGGAACGGGCGTCCTTCAGTTTGAAATCTTCGGTGTCGAAGTAGTGATTGGCCTGTGAAAGAAAATCTGATTCTTCCACATTGAACGCAGAAGAAAGCTTTGCAAACTCTTCGGTCGTAAGGAGGTTCTTGAACTCGATTTCGATTTCTTTTGCCATGGGTGTCTTCCTTTCTACTGTTGGTCATTGCTTCATTATCTCATTGACGAATAGGGAACTTCAATGTTTAGATGAATTCATGAAATGTGGTAGAATAATACTGATTGTTTTATGGAAGGAATGAGAGTTGAATGAGGAAAGTAATCCAGTTTCACCAGACAAGCGTTGAAAACGGTGTCCTGGTCCTACACACAGAACAGGACGATCTGCTGGAAGGAGTCCAGGCAGCCGGTCAGATCATAGCAGACTCTGATCGATTCGCTTTTGTATACCTCGCAGAAAATGCGGAAGAGTATGTGTATTTATATTTGGAGGAACCGATATGGCAGGAACTGAAGAATGTGTTGGATAGCGGCATGCCAGTCGTGGCACGCGGGGCGGAACGTACCCTTGAGCTGCATCAGTTCCAGGAGGAGCTTCAGTACCTGGTCGAGAATATTCAGGGCAACGGAAACTACGGTGATGAAATGGTTGCCAAGGTTGAAGCGGTATTTTTCCACTAATCAAATGAGCATCGTTCAATAAGGCATTGACAGCCGACCTTACCAGGAGGTGATGGAATGAACCATTGGGAACAGTTTTTAGCTCCGTATAAACAGGCTGTTGACGAACTGAAGGTAAAACTGAAGGGGATGCGTGGTGAGTACGAAAAATATAGCATCCATTCACCCATTGAGTTTGTCACGGGCAGGGTGAAGCCGATTGCCAGCATCCTGGATAAAGCGAACAAAAAAGGAATCAAGCTGTCTGCGATCCAGCAGGAGATGCAGGACATCGCCGGACTGAGGATGATGTGCCAGTTCGTTGAAGATATCCATGTGGTGGTGGAAAAACTCCGCGCAAGGAAGGACTTCACCATCATCGAGGAACGTGACTATGTGACCCATAAGAAGCCGAGCGGCTACCGCTCCTATCACATTGTTATCGACTATCCGGTGCAGACCATCCACGGGGAAGTGAATATCCTGGCGGAAATCCAGATCAGGACCTTGTCCATGAACTTCTGGGCCACGATTGAGCATTCATTGAATTATAAATATAGCGGCCAGATCCCGGAAGAAATCAGACATAGGCTGCAAGGTGCTGCAGAAGCTGCTTTCCGCCTTGATGAAGAGATGAGCCTCATCAGGGAAGAGATACAGGAAGCACATGTCATTTTTACGAACAAAACGGAAAAGGACCAGCGAGGGAGACCCAGCGGGACTTGAAAGGGGCATGAGTATGAAGTTCGCGATCACGTCAAAAGGTGATTCCAAATCCAACACGTTGATGCATAAAATGAGGACCTATCTTCAAGATTTTAATCTTACATATGATGAAGACCAACCCGACATCGTCATCTCCGTCGGTGGTGACGGCACGCTCCTCTATGCCTTTCATCGCTACCGTTCAAGACTTGATAAGACGGCTTTCGTCGGCGTGCATACCGGTCACTTGGGGTTCTACGCTGATTGGGTGCCCGAGGAGATCGAAAAGCTGGTCATCGCCATTGCGAAGACTCCTTATCAGGTGATTGAATATCCTCTTCTCGAGACGATCATCCGCTATCAGCACGGTGGAAAGGAAACGAGGTATCTTGCCCTCAATGAATCGACCGTCAAAAGTGTCGAAGGGACTCTTGTTATGGATGTGGAAATCCGAGGGCAGCACTTCGAGCGCTTCCGCGGTGACGGGCTTTGCCTTTCCACACCTTCCGGAAGTACGGCCTACAACAAAGCCCTTGGCGGCGCCATCATCCACCCGTCGATCCCTGCGATTCAGTTCGCTGAAATGGCGTCCATCAACAATCGCGTCTTCAGGACGATCGGTTCACCGCTCATCCTCCCAGCTCATCATACATGCATGCTGAAGCCAGTGAATGGTCCTGACTTTCTCGTCACGATCGATCACTTGTCCCTACTGCACAAGGATGTAAAGAGCATTCAATATCGCGTGGCCGATGAAAAGATCCGTTTTGCCCGCTTCAGGCCGTTCCCGTTCTGGAAACGGGTGCACGATTCCTTTGTGTCGGACTGACGGATCGAGGATCATGAAACCATACGAAATGAAGTGGGTCATCAGTGAAGAGCACGAGGGGCGGCGAATGAAAGATTTTCTCAAGGATCATGAGATTTCCAAGCGCACCTTGACGGCGGTCAAATTCGGGGGCGGGGAGCTTAGCGTCAATGGCAGGCGGGAGGATGTGAGGTTTCGCTTAACCGCAGGTGACTGCCTCCGTGTCGTCTTCCCGCTAGAAGAGAGCTCCATCCTCCCGGAGTCCCTTCCCTTGGAAGTCCTTTATGAAGATGATGCCGTTCTGGTGGTTCACAAACCTGCTGGAATGAAGACGATCCCTTCCACCGATCAATCAGGGGGAACATTGGCGAATGCGATCAGGTTTCATTACATCTGTACTGCCGTCGCATCGACTGTCCATATCGTCACAAGGCTTGATAAAGATACGTCGGGAATCGTGCTGGTGGCAAAGCATCGGCATATCCATCATCTTTTCACGCTGAGTCAGCGGCAGGGGAACGTAAGCAGGGAGTATGAAGCCCTTGCTCACGGGGTGTTTACAGATACAAAGGGAGTCATCGAAGCCCCCATCGGTAGGAAAGAGACCAGCATCATCGAACGGATGGTGAGGGAAGACGGCCGCCATGCCAAAACCCGATACCGCGTCGTGAAGCAGTACGGAGCGTATGCTCATTTGAGACTACAGCTGGAAACCGGGAGGACCCATCAGATCAGGGTACATCTTTCCCATATCGGGCATCCTCTGGAAGGGGACGATCTTTACGGTGGTACACTTGATCGTATGAATCGGCAGGCACTTCATTGCAGCCGCCTTACCTTTTTTCATCCGGTGAAACAACGCGAGCTGACCTTTCACTGTCAGCTGCCTCAAGATATGAGTCGGTTGGTGGATCAACGTCCATAATAAGAGCGAGAGCCTTGAGGCCCTCGCTCTTATTTAGTAACGTGTGAATTTTGCCGGGAACAATGGCATGGTGGAAGGTACACTCACCGTCTCCAGTTCCGGGTAGCGGAATGCGGTAAGGCGTCCTCCGAATACAGCACCGGTGTCGATATTGACTGTGTGATGAATCCGCCTCGGTTCATGGACCGGTGTATGACCATAAACGATCCAGGGGTGACCGTGGTAGTCCCTGGCCCAGTCCTTTCTGACGGGGGTCCCGTCGGGGTTACGTTCCCCGGTGATGTCCCCGTACAGAACGAACGTCCTGATTCTTTTATCTTTCCGCCCGATCCATTCCTCTTTCATCCCTGCGTGGGCAAGGATCAGTCTTCCTCCATCGAGCACATCGTAGAGAGGGGCTTCTTCGTACAGAGCGAGGAACTGCTTCTTGATTGCTTCCTGCTTCGAAGGTGATGCGGATTCCCATTCCGCTACCGTAGTCTCAAGCCCATGCCGGATTTGAACGTCATGGCCGAGGAAATAGCGGTACAATTTATCGCAGTGGTTTCCCGGGACATACTTTGCTTTCCCCTGAGAGTATAGTGCGGCCACAAGTTCGATCGTGTCGAGCGATCGCGGGCCCCTGTCAGTAAGATCACCGATGAAGGCGAGCTTTCGTTCCGGATGGACAGGGATCCCGTCATCCCAAGTGTATCCAAGCTTTTCAATGAGTGCTGTCAATTCCTCATAGCAACCGTGTATATCCCCGATGATATCCAGTTTCATGTTAGTCAGCTCCTTTTTGCTTTTCTTTTTATTGAAATTATGCCATATTAATGGTTCAGTGTTTCACATATACGGTCGGACTGTAGGATTTCAAGAAATAGGATGTCATTTTTAAGGCGACAAGAACTGAAGGATTTGCTAGTATTAATACGATAAAGATACATGTGATAGGAAGAAGGTGTGTTCAATGACTGATATCACACAAGATCAGGAAAGAGACAAAGATAAACCAAATGATAGGGAAATGTTCGATGAAGAGCTTCTGATCAGGGCGCTTGAAGAGGAGAATATGGATCTCTTCCGTTCAGAGTTCATTGAACTGCACTCGTATGACCAGGCCACATTCTTTGCACGGGTAGAGGAAGGATTGAGGGCCCGCCTCTATCACTACCTATCCCCTGAAGAAATGGCAGAGCTTTTTGAAAGTCTTGATATTGAAGAAGAAGATTATCAGGATATCCTTGCCGAAATGAATCCCTCTTATGCAGCTGAAATGCTCTCCCATATGTATACGGATGATGCGGTAGATGTATTGAATGAGCTGGATAAGGAACAGGTGGTTAGCTATTTGACCATCATGGATGATGAATCGGCGAAAGAAATCAAAGAACTTCTTCACTATGAAGAATACACGGCCGGTAGTATCATGACCACAGAATTCGTGGCCATCAGCAAAAATCAGACGGTGCGGTCGGCCATGTATATCTTGAAGAACGAGGCGCCGAATGCGGAGACCATCTACTATATCTATGTCATCGACGACGATAAAAAGCTAGTAGGGGTCATTTCCCTTCGTGACCTTATCATTAGTCACGATGATGTGATGATCTCAGAGATCATGAGCGAACGTGTCATGTCTGTGGGCGTCAGTGAAGACCAAGAGGCAATAGCGAGACAAATGAAAGATTACGACTTTCTCGCCCTGCCCGTTGTTGATTTCCAGCAGCATCTCCTCGGGATCATCACCGTCGATGACATCATGGATGTTATGGAAGAAGAGGCATCCGATGACTACTCGAAGCTCGCAGGGATCTCGGATCTTGATTCCATCGACCAGAACCCGTTCAGTGCAGCCAAGAAACGGTTGCCGTGGCTCATTGCCCTTTTGTTCCTCGGAATGTTTACCGCGAGTCTCATCAGCCGCTTTGAGGATACCCTTGCCGTCGTGCCTGTCCTTGCCATCTTCATCCCTGTCATTTCAGGGATGTCCGGTAATACGGGTACCCAGGCCCTAGCCGTTGCGGTGCGCGGTATTGCAACGGGAGATATTGAAAAAGAAAGCAGATGGTCCCTTATCATGCGTGAAGCAGGGACTGGACTGATCACGGGTACCACATGCGGTGTCGGTATCAGCATCATCGTGTACGTGTGGAAGGGTGAGTTTTTCCTCGGACTGGTCATCGGGGTTTCACTGCTCATATCCCTGTTTGTGGCCACCCTTGCCGGGATCCTTGTCCCGCTCGTGATGCATAAGCTCAAAGTCGATCCGGCGGTTGCGTCGGGGCCTTTCATCACTACGATTAATGATATCATTTCGATTTTGATTTATTTCGGCCTCGCCACCATCTTCATGAGCTACCTACTATAAATATAGATAAGGGGGAGAATTAGAATGGAACAACATGCATCTGTTACGTCCCTGGTCATCGTGATCCTTGTGGCGTTTTTGACACCGATCCTGCTCCATAAGTTCAAACTCAACTTCATCCCCGTGGTCATCGCAGAGATCATCGTCGGATTGATCATTGGGAAAAGCGGATTTGATATTGTCCATCAGGATATGTGGCTTGAGACGCTTTCTACATTAGGGTTCATCTTCCTCATGTTTCTCAGTGGACTGGAAATCGACTTCACTGCTTTCTCAGGAGGCAAGAAGAAAAAGGCTCTACTGCCGAACGGGAAGGAAGAGCCGAACAGGCTCCGGGTAGCCATGATCATATTCCTGGGGATCTTCGTGGTCTCCCTTGGTCTCTCCTATCTTTTCGTTTGGTTCGGTTTAATCAATAATGCGTTCCTCATGACCCTCATCATCTCGACCATCTCTTTGGGAGTGGTGGTCCCGACGTTGAAAGAGGCTCATATCATGAAGACCGCAATCGGTCAGATCATTCTTCTTGTAGCGGTCATCGCCGATCTTGCGACGATGATCCTACTTGCCGTATTCGTCTCCCTATACGGGGACGGCCAGGGAAGCATGTGGCTCCTCCTCATCCTCTTCGGTGTTGGAATCCTGCTGTACTTCCTTGCAAGACGACTGAAAAACAATCCGTTCATCAGGAGTCTGTCGACAGGTACCGTCCAAATCGGTACACGGGCGGTATTCACGCTCATCATCGTACTGGTGGCCATTTCGGAAACCGTCGGGGCAGAGAATATTCTCGGAGCGTTCCTGGCTGGGGTGCTTGTTTCACTCCTTGCGCCCAATCAGGAAATGGTCCATAAGCTGGACTCCTTCGGCTACGGGTTCCTCATCCCGATCTTCTTCGTCATGATCGGGGTTGAACTGGACCTCTGGACGCTGCTGAGCGACAAGAAAATGCTCCTGTTGATTCCGCTGCTGCTACTTGCTTTCTTCATCTCGAAAGTCGTGCCGGTGTACTTCCTGAAGTATTGGTATGATACGAGGACGACCCTTGCTTCTGCGTTTCTTCTGACCTCGACCCTTTCCTTGGTCATTGCGGCAGCAAAGATCGCAGAGCGAATTGAGATCATCACTCCCCAGATGAGTGGAACATTGATCCTCGTCGCCGTCATTGCCTGTATCATCACGCCGATTTTCTTCAAGAAGCTCTTTCCGAAGGAAAGTGCGGCAGAGAAGAAGCTCAAGGTTTCATTCCTTGGAGCCAACCAGCTGACGATGCCGGTATCAAGGGAACTCCAATCTTCCCTGTATGAACCGGTCCTTTATCATACGAGACAGGACAAATCGGAACAGACCATCGCTGACTCGCTATTCACCATCAATGAAATCGACAATTATGATTCGTCGACCATTGAAGCTCTTGGGATATTCGATTCGGATATCCTCGTCATCTCTACCGGAGACGAAGCGCTCAATGCTTCATTAGCCGTGGAGGCGAAAGACAAGGGTGTGGACCGGGTAATCGTCCGGGCAGAAAGTGCAGAGCTTCATGAAGATCTAAGGGAGAAGGAGATCGAAGTGTATTCTGTCTTCCTGTCCACGAAGGCACTCCTGCGGGCCCTGATTGAATCACCTTCCGTACTGAATATCCTTACCAATCAGGAAACCTCCCTATATGAGATCCGGATGCTGAACCATCAGTTCGAGGGCATGTCACTCAGACAGTTCCCGTTCACAGGGGACGTCATTTTTGTTAGGATTTTCCGCGGTAAGGATTCCATTGTTCCCCACGGTGATACGGAGCTTCATGTGAATGATCGCCTGATCGTTACCGGATCGAAGGAATATGTGGATGAATTGAAGAGAGAATTGGAATTCTGTGAAGATTGCTGAACATCTTGGAACTTCCCATGCTACATGCAGGGAAGTTCTTTTTTTATCCCATTAGACAATGGATATCTCTATGTTTAGAATGAACGTATAACCAATAGGAGGTGTTCTCATGTGGAGAGAGAATGTGAAGACCATACGTAATGAACTGATCGACAGCTTCCGTGACGCAGGAGAAGATAAACTGAATGAAAAGCCTGCGAGTGGGGGATGGAGCATAGCGCAAGTCGTCCTTCATCTGGCCGGGGCGGAAACACGATTCATGGAGCTCGCACTGCGCTCCGCTACTGAACATATGGGGGAGGGAGGAAAAGTCGACCTTACAGTATTCGATGATCCCTCACATAAGATGATCGCTCCCATCGATCCGCCGGACGAACACAAAACCTGTGACGAACTTCTCGCGTCCCTTCATACTTCGAGGCGGTTGACGGAACGCCTCGAAACGTCCTACACATCAGAAGAGCTGGTGAAGAAAACAATGGATCACCACCGCTTCGGCATCATGCCCATTGAGCAGGTATTCGAACTGCTGGGCAGGCACGAGAACCGACATATCCGCCAAATTAAACGTATCAAGGAGCATATCACCCGAACTTGAAAGAATGGGGAAAAGGCGCCAAGAAGAGTCCCCTTCTATTAAAAAGAATAGGAAGTCCGGAAGTCCTGCGCATAAACATTGTGAACAAGCCTTTTCATTTTGACGAATATCAGGTAGAATTAGTATCAGGTACTAATAACATGTATTAACAGGAGGATATTCAATGACTCTTTCATTAAAGGGAAAAACATATGTCGTCATGGGAGTGGCGAATAAACGCAGCATCGCCTGGGGGATTGCCCGCTCGCTTCACCAGTCGGGAGCACGATTGATCTTTACATACGCCGGTGAACGCTTTGAAAAAGGAGTAAGAGACCTTGCTTCCACACTCGAAGGCGGGGAAGATTCGCTGATCCTTCCTTGTGATGTGACAAGTGATGAAGATATCGACAAATGCTTCGGGACCATCAAGGAAGAAGTCGGAGTCATCCATGGCCTTGCTCACTGTATCGCATTCGCGAACAAAGAGGAGCTTGCAGGAGACTATATGAATACGACCCGCGACGGTTTCCTTCTCGCCCACAATATCAGCTCTTACTCGTTGACGGCTGTCAGCAAGGCTGCAAAGGGCATCATGACCGAAGGCGGAAGCATTGTGGCCATGACATACCTTGGGGGAGAAAGAGTCATGCAGAACTACAACGTCATGGGAGTGGCGAAAGCTTCCCTTGAAGCAAGCGTACGCTACCTTGCAAGCGACCTTGGTAAAGATGGAATTCGCGTGAATTCTATTTCTGCCGGTCCGATCCGTACCCTGTCTGCTAAAGGAGTGGGTGACTTCAACAGTATCTTGAGAGAAATTGAAGAGCGCGCACCTTTACGCCGCAACACGACTCAAGAAGAAGTAGGGGATGCGGCTGTATTCCTCTTCAGTGACTACTCAAGAGGAATCACTGGAGAAAATCTGCATGTGGATTCAGGTTATCACGTACTGGGTTAATTTCAGATATCGATAAAAAGAACCTTCATCTATGGAAGGCTCCCGTTGGAGTCCGACCGGATGAAGGTTCTTTTTTTGCATTATGCCATGAAGAAACACATGGGAGGGGAGTGCATACATATAAAAGTAGAACACAAGGAGGGATGAATGTGAGGAAAGAAAAGAAGCCTCTGTTATATATCCAGCAGCCCCGCATGATCGATGTGGGCAGCAATATGCAGAATACCTATAAGGGATCAGCCAAGAGGGCCGAATCAAGGCCAAAGCCCCCCGAAGAAGTGAAGGAAGAGGTAGTGGAAGCCGTCAAAGAGGAACCGGAGGCACTGACGACGGAATCCTATTTCCGGCCGCTGAAGCCATTCAGGGAAATGGATCTTGAGGGGAAGATAGGCTACCTGGAAGCGAGTATCATGGGGAGGGCACCGTTCCCATGTACATTCCAGACGGATCATGTCTCCTACAGAGGGGTGCTTCGATCATCGGATACCACCACATTGACAATTAAGACCTTCCAAGGGGAAGACGTGGTATTGGAAAAAAAGACAGTCAAAAACATCCAGATCATCGGATTGAAATAAAAAGAGCCAGGCGGTCACCCGACTGGCTCCTTCCCTGTTAATCAGTCACAAACTCCGTCCACTCTTACATCATCGATGCATTGGATGGCGCAGAAGCAATCTAGATCAACTGTAATGCAATCCCCTGTCAACTCATAGTAATAGTTATTGTGAAGACCCATCATTTCATCTTCGGAATCAACATCTGCTCCGGAAGCATGAACCTTTTTCAACACTTGAAGGGTGGCACAACAATCGTCGAATACGTTTTTGACACGGAAGTATGGTGTTTTCCAGCAGTGATGTTTAGGATGCACCTTGAAAAGGTCTCCTTTTTTGTTGTAGAGTTTGAAAACACGCGTGTTTGGTGCATTTCCGACAGGACTGATCAAAGAACCAAGCGGCTCAAGAAAGCAGTCGTTCTTACAATCGAAGCAATCTTGATCAGCTGCATCTTGGATATCTTTAATGGCGCGTACGGCTAGACAAACGCATCCTTTACTGGCACCGTGAATATCATCTTTTCTTTTTCCGCAACTCATAAGAAAATTTCCTCCTTAAATTGTTTTCATTACACTACTAACATATTGACAGAACGGGTTTTGGGTCACGGACAATAGCCCCTTTTGGGGAAAATAGGCAGAATCGAATGAAGGAGTGGGCGCTTTTTGAAGCTAACTGTTCTGGAATTGATCATCATGGGATTGGCCGTCTTCAGGCTTACCCATCTCATCGTATTTGATAAGATCACTGAATTCATCAGAAGTCCCTTTTTCAACGAAATCACTGAAGCGGATGAAAATGGCATGGAGGAAGTATATCTGGTTCCAAAAGATGGGGGAGTCAGAGGGTTCATCGGGGAGTTGTTATCGTGCTATTGGTGTACCGGTATATGGATGGCATTTTTTTGCTACGGTGGATTCATCTTTTACCCTGTAGTGTTCCAGCCGTTTCTCGCGGTCATGGCTGTAGCGGGGATCGGTGCTATTCTTGAATCGGCCATTCAAAATTGGAAATCACAGTAGGGATTAGGGAAACAGTGGAAACAAGCAATGCATCTTGCGCATATAATGGGAGTGGGAATGAACGAAAGGAGGACGGGGAAGTGAAGAAAACCCCTATACATGTACCGCTCACCACCAATTCCACTCCGAAGAAAAAAGGCTGCGGATGTGGATCAAAAATCAAAAAGAACTAAGACTGCTCCTTTGGGCAGTCTTTTTCTATTCATAAATAATCGCTTTTTAGCAAAAAATACAGGATGAGAACGAATCAAACGGAGGGCGGTTTATATGATACGAATGACGATCTGCATCCTGTTCATCCTCCTGCTGACTGGATGCAAGAGTATGGAAGACGGGGAAGACAGTAAGAATGCATTGATGAAGCGCACCGATCTGTCTCCTATCGAACTGGTGGATAACCCGGAAACCGACAGCTTCGGTCATGCCATCAAGAAGGAACTGGCGAAGAAAAAGGAATTATACGATGTGGCTGTGATTCAGGGGAAGGAAAAGACCTTGGTCGTATACAAAGTGAAACACCTGCAACGATTCCATATGAAACGGATCGAGCACGACATGGATGCGTATCTTGAAGATAAGTATCCCGATGAGGATTTCATTCTTTCGAGCGATTATAAAATCTTCCTTGAAACGGTAAGGTTGAAAGAAAGAATAAAGAATAATGATATCGGAAATGAAGAGGCAGAGAAGCACTTCAATGACATCATCACTCTTCAGAAGGAAAAAACATAGGAGGGCTAGGAAGTGGCAAAAACACCGAAAACGCCTGAGCAAAAGCAGTATGAAGCCATCGAGAAGAAGTATGAAACAAAGCGCCCTTTAGTGAAGAATGTACTAAAAGCTTTTTTTGTCGGGGGATTCATTTGCGTGATCGGACAGGCATTCACTTATATGTATATCTATTTTTTTAACTTCACCGAACAGACGGCTGGAAATCCTACCGTTGCCACCATGGTCTTCCTTGCCATGTTATTGACCGGTTTCGGCCTGTATGATCATCTTGGTCAATTTGCAGGAGCCGGCAGCGCCGTGCCCGTCACCGGGTTCGGGAATTCGGTGATTTCCGCAGCGATCGAACATAAAACCGAGGGATATGTCCTTGGGGTAGGAGGAAATATGTTCAAGCTTGCCGGATCGGTCATCGTATTCGGGGTCTTCTCTGCATTCGTCGTAGCCCTCATCAAAACAATCCTCATCCAGTTAGGGGTGATCTAATGTTAAAAGGTTCACAGTCATGGGTATTTCCGCTTAAACCGAAAATCCTTTCGACAGGTGTCGTGGGAGGTCCATTTGAAAAGAAAGGCCGGCTTAGTGCTGATTTTGATCGTTTCTATGATGATGTGAGGATGGGGACGGATACGTATGAAAAGGCAAACCGGACCATGATCGAAGATGCTGTATCCATCGCCCTTGAAAAGAAATCCATCAGCAAAAATGACGTCCAGTTCTTCCTGACCGGGGATCTGATCAATCAGATCACACCGTCGAGCTTCGCGGCAAGGACGATTGGACTCCCTTATTTCGGATTATTCGGGGCATGCTCCACCTCTATGGAAGGTCTCGCCCTTTCAGCACTCATGGTCAATTATCACGGGGCACGCCACATCATCACCGGAGCTTCGAGCCATAATTCGGCTACTGAAAGACAGTTCAGATATCCGACGGAATACGGCGGTCAAAAGCCTCCCACAGCTCAGTGGACCGTTACGGGAGCGGGGTATGCACTCCTCGGAAATGACGCTGACGGAGGAGCACCGGGACCGAGGGTAACCTCCGCTACAATCGGAAAGGTCATCGACATGGGTTTATCCGATCCCTTCAATATGGGAGGTGCGATGGCGCCGGCAGCAGTGGATACCATCACGGCTCACTTCAGAGACCTGGAGCGTGATCCATCCTATTATGACTTGATCGTCACAGGAGACTTGGCGAAGATCGGTCGGCTTACGGCCCTTGACCTTCTTCAGCAGAAAGGATTGGGGATCCAGCCCGATCAGTTCCAGGATTGTGGACTGCTCATCTATGATGAGGATCAACCGGTTCAAGCAGGGGCAAGCGGTCCCGGCTGTTCAGCCACCGTCCTGTACGGCCATCTCCTCAACCAGATGCGTCAAGGGACGTATAAAAAGATCCTCGTGATTGCTACGGGAGCTCTTCTTTCTCCCCTCACCTTCCAACAAGGTGAAACGATTCCTTGCATTGCCCATGCTGTATCCATTGAATATTCTTAAGAAAGGGGAGTACCTATGCTAGCCATGTTTTTTTGGGCCTTCGTTGTCGGTGGACTCATATGTGTTGTCGGGCAGTTGCTGCTCGATGTGGTGAAATTTCCTCCGGCATATGCCATGAGTTTTCTTGTAGTCGTTGGCTCCGTGCTTTCGGGCTTGGGGCTTTACGAGCCCCTCATTGATTTTGCCGGAGCAGGAGCCACGATCCCCATCATGAGCTTTGGGAATTCCCTGGTGAATGGGGCCATGCAAGAATCCCAGGAGCATGGGATCATCGGGGTGCTGACGGGGATGTTCGAAGTCACTTCCTCGGGAATATCGGCAGCCATTGTATTCGGGTTTCTCGGGGCCCTCTTATTCAACCCGAAAGGATGAAGATGAAGCGATCAGATGGACACCATCTGATCGCTTCATTTAGTTCAGGGCTTCACCCATTTTCACCTCAGCCCAACCATAGGCCTTGTCCGATACATATGTTAATAAGGATTATAGGGAAAAGCGAGGTGATATTTGCATGTACGGATATGGTGGATACGGATGCGGCTACAATTACGGCTGTGGAACTGGCGGATATGGTTCTACATTTGTGTTGATTGTCGTTTTGTTCATTCTTTTGATCATCGTCGGAGCCAGTTTCTGCTAGAAAGGAGTAGAAAGGCAGTATCCTTGAGCTTTTAGGGATCCTGTCTTTTTTAAGGTTTCTTCCTGATCCGAGGAACGCTCCTGGGTTTTTTACATATGATGCTTATAGTTAAAGGAGGCGTGAGTAGATGAACAACAATTTTTTCAAGAACCTCGAGAAGAAGACCGGTGTGGATATGAATGAGGTGTTTGAACTGGCAAACTCCCTACAAAATGCAAATTTCAAGGATGAGGCAACTGTACGAAGCGTCATCAAAAGGGTTTCTAAAATCGCCAATAAGCCTGTAAACAAAGAAATGGAAGATAAAATCGTTAAATCCATCGTAAACGATGGGAAGCAACTTGATTTCGGCACCATTTCCAACATGTTGAATAAAGGGAATAAAAAATAAGCATCCCTTGAGGGATAGCGATGTCGGTCGGTGAGATGCGATCAGGAGGCCAGAATATGAGCCTCCTTTTTTTATGGAAGGATTAACGTTAACGAGTACCGGGTAACATACATTAAAACGAAGGAGGAAGGATCCAATGGGCTATATTGCGCCGATTCCCCATTATCAGTATAAGCAGTATCAGGAAAGGGAGATAAAGGTCACGGAGCATCCTTACCACTTTACCCCTGTACATGCCATCACCGGCTTGTCGAGAGAAATGGGTGGGCACGCAGGGGGACCTCCAGGTGACCAGAATGGACGGGGTAAGGAAAAGGTTCCTGAAAAGACCATTGCAAAAGTGACAGGAAAAGGGATCAATTTTCACGAATATGTCTAAGTGGACGTAATCCCCTCGAATCCGGGGATCCGTCTGACATTATAGTGGGAGCTGAGGACATTGGAATTCATTTCATTGCACGAAAATACCTATGCCTTCACAGGGGCCGTGAATATCGGATACTCCGTGAAGGAAGGGAAGGGACTGCTGATCGATACGGGACTGGATGACTCGGCCGCTAACAAAGTTCTGCGGATACTCGACGAAAAAGGTCTACCCCTTGATTATTGCATTATCACACATGCCCACACAGATCATTACGGAGGGGCCAATCGGATCAGGCATAAGAAGGACGTGAAGATTCTCGCACCCCGCTTGGAAAAAGCCATCATGGAAAATCCTGTTCTTGAACCCATTTATTTATTTAACGGGGCTTTTCCTCCCGCGTCCCTAAGGAATAAGTTCCTCGAGGCCAAGGGAATTCCCATTGATGAAGAAATCGAAGCGGGACCCTTTCAGCTTGGACCGTTCCAATTGGAAATCTTGAATTTTCCGGGTCATTCTTACGGTCAGATTGGCGTGATGGCAGAAGGAGTCCTCTATGCTACCGACGCATACTTTGGCAAGGAGGCACTCGCAAAGCATATCGTTCCGTTCATCACTGATGCCGCCGATACCCTGGCTACCCTCCACTACATATTGGAACAATCCTGTAAGGGAGCGATTCCCGGCCACGGCATATACGAAGAAGATTTCAGGAAGACGGTACAGGAAAACATCGCCCTTCATCATCGGCATATGGAAGCGTTGGAAGAACTGATCGCCGGTAAACAGCCGTGCTCCTTTGAAAAAATCGTCAAGGAGTATTTGAATGGGGTGGGGGTATCATCCCGGCAGCTCGGCCAGCTGCTTCTGTTTCGTACAAGTATAACGGCCTATCTGATCTCACTCGAGAGAAGGGAACGGATCACCATGACGGTCCGTCAGAACGAACTCGTCGTGACCCTTCACTCATAACCTTGAACGAAGAGCGGTTCATTCTCGGTCCATTCGGCAAAAAGCACGTCTTTTGGTGTCATGAACCCCAGCCTGCTGATCTCAGACTGAAGCCACTGGTCATTTTCCCCAACAATCTTCAAGTTATCATAAAGGATTTCGCCATCCATGATCAGAGACATAGGCAGGCTGGCTTTCTTTAGAGGAAGGGAAAGGTCCTGACGCTGAACTTGATCGAAGAGAGGCTTCTTGATGACACTGAGGGTGCCGTTGGATTCAAGTAGTGCGTACTCGCACTCTTTAACAGAAAAAATATCCTTTGCCCGTAAAAGATGCTGCAATTGATTCAAATCCAAATGGTTCTTCTTCAGTACATGATAATTGATGATTCCCTTATTGATGACGATAGCCGGTGTCCCTTCCATAAGGTGACGGAATTTCCTGGATTTCTGAGTGAAGAATTCAGTAACGAAAATCAGGGCGCCCCAAATCAGGATGGCAGTCAATACTTGAAACACCGAAATTTTATCGTCGTAAAGGGAGTTACCGACAAGTTCTCCGAGGATTAGCGCCGAGATGAAATCAAATGCTGAGATCTGCGTGATTTGGGTTTTTCCCAGTACTTTGGTAAGGATGAGTAATGCAAAGTAGCCGACAATTAATTCCACGGCAATGGATGTGTACTCCATGGGGATCCCCCTTTCAACAGGCTACTCCCCATTATGGACGAATGACCTCCAGTCTATACGATGGTGCCGTGAAACGAAATCAGAAACAAAAAAGCGCCGGATTCCCTCTCCGGCGCCTTCTTGCGGTTATAATACTTTTTCCATCGTACGATGGGGAATTCCAGCGTCCATAAATTCTTCGGAAACGATCTCATACCCTATTTTCTCATAAAATGGAATGGCTTGACTCTGTGCGTTAAGCTTGAGGACAGGAAGGGACATCTCCCTAGCATACTCCTCGATGGCTTTCATGATTTCCCTTCCGGCCCCTCGTCCCCTGAGAGGGGAGAGGATGCAGATGCGTTCCGCTTTTCCTTTCCCATCCACGATCCTGAAACGGCCTGCGCCTACGGGGTGATCCCTGTCATAAAGAAGGAAATGGGTGGATTGCTCTTCATGCTGATCGATTTCATCTTCAGGAGGAACATTTTGTTCCTCCACGAAAACGGTTTTTCTGATGGAAAATACTTCTTGAAGTTGTTCCTCTGTTGAGACGATTTTTGTGTGCAATTTACTGATTTTCCTTTCCGAGTCGGAATGTTTCATAAACGGTCCATGAACCGTTCTCCAGCTGATAGAGGAGGTGGAACCGGTCAATGGTTTCCTCATGATCGATGCCAAGCATGGATAGGGAGCCGAAAATGTCGGAGTGCTCATCATTACTCAGCTTCTGGGCAACAGTGATGTGGGGCACGAAGGAATACTCCGGCTCATCACCCATGAATTCCCGGTGATGCATGGCATCGTGAAGTGCCTGCAGCTCAGGGTTCGGATCCACTTTGAAATAAATCACGTTATTAACGGGCTGGAATGAGCTCACTTTATACGCCTTCAGCGTAAAAGGATCGTGCTCTTTCGCGATTTGGGAAAGCTTACCGGCGATATCCTTGATATGCTCATCATCGGCGCTGAATACATTCTTCAGCGTCAAATGTGGCGGAATCAATGCATAATGGGGGTCATAGCGCTTGCGGTAAGAATTTGCGATATCTTGAAGTTTTTTAGATGGGAAAATGACGATGCCATAGTTCATTTTCGTTCAATCCTCCTTAGAAACATATGTGCGTATGAGTAGTATAGCAAATTTTTAAAAAATTTAACATAGGGCGAACGGAGCGACCGCCCATTACTTATGGAACATGAACGTCAGGGCCCTGCGCAGATCGGGCTGCCAGTATTTCCATGTGTGGTCTCCGTCGAACTCATCATAGAAGGTGGTGTACCCTTTTTCAGAAAATACGTGTTTCAATTCACGATTCGGAGTCAGAAAATCCTTGATTTGACCGTCTGTGGTCTTCACTTCGGTTTCGCCTTTGCCGATCACATGGTAAATGTCCAGCAGATGAGGGGAAGGGAAGGATCGGGCAGCTTCAAGGACGGATTCATTGACGAGAGGTGACTGCAGGATCACTTTCCCGAATGTATGCGGGTACTTCAAGGCCGTCATCAAAGAAACAGTCGCCCCCAATGAATCACCGATGAGCGCACGCCCTTTCCCCATTTGGTAAGTCGGATACAGTTCATCAAGTTTCGGGGTCAATTCATGGGCGAGGAATCGAATATAATCTGCATTCTCTTCTCCAGCAGGATGATATTTGCGGCTCCGATCCTGTACGTTCTTATAGGGAACCCCTACGATGATCGTGTTCTCGATCTCCCCGTTGGCCAAAAGCTCATCGGCCAGTCTTGGAATCCTTCCCAGCTGGAAGTAGTCCTTGCCATCCTGGGAGATCAGAATGGAATATTTATATAGGGGAGAGTAAGAAGCCGGAAGATAGACCAGCATCTTGATCTCCTCGTTCAGTGCTTCGCTGTATAGAACCAATTCTTCCACGGTCCCTCTAGCAGTCGTCATTCTACACACATCCTTTATGTCTGTTAACGGTTACAAGTGGATTGTATCACAAAGTGCAGAGAAAAGCTTTTAAGAGAGAGTTCAGTCGAAACTTCTGAAAAATGGTATAATTCAGATAAATAGGAAGGGGAGAGAAAGCAATGACGAAAACATCCGTACCATCAAATGAAGTAACGAAAGCAGCCCTCAGAAAGTTAGAGGAAAGGGGAGTGGCCTTGGCGGATATCGCTGATATCGTCTATCAAATGCAATACCCGTACAATGTTGCCCTGACAATGGAAGATTGTCTTGAGAGCGTAAAGAAGGTCCTGTTGAAACGGGAGATTCAGCACGCCATCCTGGTGGGAGTCGAGCTCGATCAGCTTGCAGAGCGGAAGATGCTGTCTGAGCCCCTACAGTCAATCGTTGCCTCCGATGAAGGCCTTTTCGGTGTCGATGAAACGATTGCCCTCGGAGCGGCCCTTGGATATGGAAGTATCGCAGTCACAACTTTCGGGCATTTGGATAAAAATAAGATTGGCATCATTCAGAAACTGGATACAAAGGAAGGCGGATCTGTGCATACCTTCCTCGATGACATCGTTGCAAGCATTGCGGCGAACGCCTCTTCGAGACTTGCCCACCGTTTAAGGGATCTGGAAGAAGGCAGACCGCTTGAAGAAAGGCTGGAAGTGGAAGGGGAAGAACTGATCGGGTGACCTTCTGCTATATAACAGAAAGAAGAGAATAATCGAACACTCCAAGTGTTAATATGGAATTTTGAGCTTTTTATTGATGTAAAGGAGTTTGTAAACGTTTCTAACAAATATTATTCGATTTTTCCCTTGTGAACTATCCGGAAAGTACTAGATAACGGTAGAAATTAGGTGATTTGTAACCGGATTCACTAATTGTAATTTATAGAACATTATCAAAATATAAAATTTTTATCACAATTGTGTTACATTTTGTGTTACAATTATTTCCGTTAAAAGAAAATGCTTAGGGGGGATTTCCTTGAAAAAACGCAGTTTAATGTTGGGTACTGCTATCCTGCTATTTGTTTCTCTCGTTCTTGCTGCCTGTGGTGGTGGTTCTGGAGAAGATTCAAAAGGAGCAGACGGAAAAAAGAAAACAGATTTCATCGGTATCGCAACTGGTGGTACGGGGGGTACATACTATCCTCTTGGTGGAACGTTCGCAAAGATCATCCAGGACGAGACGGGCATCAAGTCTTCTGCTTCCACGTCGGGTGCATCTGCTGAGAACATGGCTTCCATCAAAGATGGAAAGACAGAGGTCGCGTTCACTCAGACCGACATCGCCTCTTATGCTTCTGAAGGAACACAAATGTTTAAGGATAATAAAGTCGAGAATGCACGCGGTATTGCGACACTTTATCCTGAAACCATCCAAATCGTCACAACAAAAAAATCC
Organism: uncultured Bacillaceae bacterium; assembly: GCA_963762295.1. Classification (GTDB taxonomy): domain Bacteria; phylum Bacillota; class Bacilli; order Bacillales; family Bacillaceae_B; genus Rossellomorea. Next base: position 143,903 of record CAVXKK010000005.1, on the reverse strand, counting down.
GGAATCAAATCGGTTGAAGATCTTAAAGGAAAGGTCGTATCAGTCGGTGAAGCCGGATCTGGTACACTCCTGAATGCAGAGCAGATCCTTGAAGTCTATGGAATGAAGCTTGACGACCTCGAAGCCCGTAATCTATCATTCGATGACTCTACGACAGGTATCCAGGATGGCACGATTGATGCAGCCTTCATCACCTCCGGAACGCCTACAGGGGCAGTAGAGGGGCTTGCAGCCACTCAGGATATTACCATCGTCCCTGTCTCTACTGACAAAGCGAAAGAATTGATTGAGAAATATCCTTATTACGCAGAGGATAAGATCCCTTCAGGAACTTACAGTAAAGTAGACGAAGAAATTTCAACGGTCGCAGTACTCGCCATGCTCGTTACTAGCGCCGATATTTCTGAAGACGTCATCTATGATGTAACAAAGGCGATCTTTGAAAACACGGATGATATCAAACATGCAAAAGGTAAATTGATTTCTGCTGAAAACGGCCTGAAAGGGATGGGAATTGAATTGCATCCTGGAGCCAAGAAATATTTTGATGAAAAAGGAATCTCAGAAGAATAAGAGTTGTTTCAAATGTTTCGAAAGGGATAGGCCTGACTCTCGGGTCTATTCCTTTGTTTTGATGCAAGAGGTGAAAACGCATGAAGAAATTCATCTTGGCTGGAGTCTTTATCCTGGTGGCGACAGCGATTTTTGTACCGTTTCAGGAAAGGTTGTCGGTGGTGTGCCTTTCCAAAAAGGCGAAGACGATGTATGTGAAACTCCCAATGGACCGGGAGTTTTCGATTGAATATACCCATTCGATCCATTTATCCGAAGTACAGGAATTTTATAAGATTCCCGGTAATGGCAGTGAGATTACTCAATACGCCCTTCTCTATGAAGATACCTCAATCGGCATGCCTTCTGATGCCGAGGAAGATGAGGTGTTCAGTAGGACGAAGGATGGGAAGTATCTTATATCGAATATGGACCGGAGTTTTCCCTATATCGATCTTCAAATCGGACGAGTGGTCGCCAATCATCGTATAGAAATCGGGAAGTCCGAGTATGAACTATCAGAATTTTTCGGTAAGGGTGAGTTCGTCCGCTTTCAGTGGAAGAGAACTTCACTATTTGCACAATGGAAAGGAGTGACTGTTGATGGAAAAAGATGAGAAATTCGAAACATTGACAGAAGAACAACAGCGGGAACTGCTCGAAAAATATGATCCCGAATCTTCTACTCGGAAGCTGGAGAGTGGATTCTTTAAATGGATTATTTTTTACGGATTATTGGCATTTTCATTATTTCAGTTAGTGGCATCGATCTTCCAATTCATTCCGCGACAGCTGTTATTATCGATTCATCTTGGATTTGCGCTATCATTGGTCTTTTTGCTGTTCCCGGCGAGGAAGAAGAATCTGAAGAAAAATAAAGTGGCCTGGTATGATGTAATCTTATCAGTCATTTCCATCGGAGTCGGCGCGTATTGGCCGCTGATGCAGGATGATATTGTCAGCCGTGTTGGCATGATGACGTCCCTTGATTTCTACGTTGGATTTGCGGCCATGATCCTTGTATTGGAAGCCACAAGACGTGCTGTCGGTCTTCCGATCACGATCATTGCCACGATATTCATCCTGTATATGTATTACGGCAGAATCATGCCTGGATTCCTTGCTCACAGGGGATTTGATTGGGACGATATCGTCAAGACGATGTTCTTTACAAGTGAAGGGATTCTGGGGACTCCCCTGTATGTGTCAGCGACGTTCATATTCCTCTTCCTCTTATTCGGTGCCTTCCTTGTGAAGACGGGGGTAGGGCAATATTTCAATGATCTTGCAGTAGCCATCGCCGGTAAAAGGGTCGGTGGACCTGCAAAAGTAGCAATCTTCTCAAGTGCACTGCAAGGAACCATCAGCGGAAGCTCGGTTGCAAACGTCGTTACATCCGGTTCCTTCACGATTCCGATGATGAAAAAGCTCGGCTACCGGAAGGAATTCGCAGGAGGGGTAGAGGCGGCCGCTTCCACAGGAGGGCAGCTCATGCCACCTGTCATGGGCGCCGCAGCCTTCTTGATGGTAGAGTTCATCGGAGGGATTTCCTACTGGGATATCGCCAAAGCAGCCGCAATCCCGGCCGTCCTGTACTTTACGGGAATCTGGATCATGACCCACTTTGAGGCAAAACGCGTCGGATTACGTGGGCTATCTGATGAAGAGATGCCCAATAAAAAGGAAGTATTTAAACAGATCTACCTGCTGCTCCCGATCCTTACGGTCATCATCTTGCTTGTAAGCGGGATGAGCGTTATGAGGGCGGCTCTTTGGTCCATCGTGGCGACCATCGTGATCAGCGGGATCAGAAAAGCGACGAGGATCGGCCTTAGGGATGCTGTCGATGCACTGGTTGACGGGGCAAGGACCGCTCTGTCGGTTGCAGTGGCTACAGCGTGTGCCGGTATCATCGTCGGAGTCGTCACAAAGACCGGCCTCGGACTGACCATGGCTAATGGGCTAGTGGACCTGGCAGCAGATCTTACGAATACAGCCCAAGGGAAATTATTACTCACGCTATTCTTTACCATGATCGCTTCATTGATCCTGGGTATGGGGTCACCAACCACAGCCAACTACGTCATCACTTCGACGATCGCGGCACCTGCAATCATCCTTTTAGGAGCACCTGAGCTATCTGCTCATCTATTCGTGTTCTACTTCGGAATCGTTGCAGACATCACGCCTCCAGTGGCTCTCGCAGCATTTGCCGCGGCAGGGGTGTCGGGAGGGGAGCCGATCAAAACGGGTGTCAATGCGGCGAAGCTTGCCATAGCCGCATTCATCATCCCGTATATGTTCGTCCTCTCGCCTGAACTCTTAATGATCGATACAACGATTCCTGAGTTACTATGGGTCGTATTCACGGCCGTTACTGGTATGATTGCCATCGGCGCCGGTATCATCGGCTATTGGTTCAGACGGATGTATGCCATTGAACGCTTGATCGCCGTTGCAGCGGGGCTCATGCTGATTTACCCTGAAGGAATGACAGATATCATCGGATTGATCACATTCATCGTCCTCATCGGTTTGCAGTTCCTTGTCAAACGTGAAGACAAAGTGTTGAATGCTACAGCTTGATTCATAAAAGACCGGGTGCCTGCACCCGGTCTTTTACTAATTTATTTCTTACCCGGATCTTTCTTCAAGGGAATGGGAATCGAGGGAAACGGCCAGGATGCCGCCTGTCTTGAACGTGCGCGGAGCTTTTCTGAGATAACAATAAGCTTCTACGGTATGCTCTGAGAAGTGATGGACGAGGATCTTTCTTTTGGTAAAGCATTCCCCGTCGAAATAGATGATATCGATCTTGATTCCCTCATTACGGGAACGGGCGATCAGCTTCATGGCGAGAGACCTCCTTCATCGTATCAGCCTACGCGCAGAACGGCTCTTTTATTCAGGGAGGGCCCTGATAAAAAAAGAAAAAATTATTTTTGTAAAACATGTTGACTTTCAGCAGAAATCTTATATAATTTAATTTGTACCTTACATAAGCGACCTGTTAGCTCAGTGGGAGAGCACTTCCTTGACAGGGAAGGGGTCGGGGGTTCAAGTCCCTCACAGGTCATCGCTAAGAACGTTTCCCTTGGGAAACGTTCTTTTTTATATGAAAAATCCCCTTTAAATAAAATAAAGGTCTGACTTCTATCGGATTGGCTTGATTAATGAGCGCATACCTGTTATTCTATAGAAGAATTATTTTTGTTCGGTATGTAAGGGAAGAACAAGATTTGCTTTTCGCCTGATATCGCAAGAATAGTAATAATTTGTGCACAAGCACGTAGGAGGCAACAATTATGGAAAACGGTAAAGTGAAATGGTTCAACGCAGAAAAAGGTTTCGGTTTCATCGAAGTTGAAGGTGGAGACGACGTTTTCGTACACTTCTCAGCGATCCAAGGCGAAGGTTTCAAATCTCTTGACGAAGGTCAAGAAGTATCTTTCGACATCGAGCAAGGTGCTCGCGGACCACAAGCTGCTAACGTTGTAAAACTTTAATTTTACATTCCAGGAACAGGCACCTTCGGGGCCTGTTCTTTTTTGTGCCATTTTCTTCTTTACTTCCCATGTAAGTTAAATTGACGGAATAGTATAAATTCGATTTCAATTTCTACTGTTTACAGGTAATATGGGGATATGAACAGGAAGAAAGGATTGATTGCTGTGAGGGAAGTCGTCATTGTCGAAGGAGTACGCACGGCTGTCGGGAAGAAGAAGGGAGCCCTTGCCGAAATACGGCCCGATGATCTTGCCGGTGATCTATTGAAGGGATTGATGGAGCGCACGGGTGTCTCACCCGGGCTTGTGGAAGATGTGATCATGGGTTGTGTGACCCAGTCAGGGGAACAAGCGGGGGATATCGCAAGGGTGGCGGCGCTTATTGCCGGTTTCCCTGTGGAAGTGCCCGGGGTCACGATCGACCGGCAGTGCGGTTCAAGTCAGCAGGCGGTCCACTTTGCTTCCCAGGCCATCCTTTCAGGAGATATGGATATCGTCATAGCAGGAGGTGTGGAGAGCATGAGCCGCACCCCGATCGGATCGAATTTTGCCGGGGCCGGACTGAGTGAAGGATTGAAAAAGCGACATGAGATGATCCACCAGGGAGTATCGGCAGAACGCATTGCCGAAACGTACGGCTTATCGCGAGACGAACTTGATCGGTTTGCACTGGCCAGTCACAAGAAGGCTTTAAAGGCAAGGGCGAACGGATATTTCAAAGAGGAGATCTACGCCATCAAGTTCGGAGGGGGAGAGTTCTTGGAGGATGAAGGGCCTAGGCCGGGAACATCCTTTGAGGCGCTGGGAAACCTGCGCCCTGTGTTCAGGGAAGAGGGCATCATTACAGCAGGAAACTCATCGCAAATCAGTGATGGAGCGGCTGCTCTGCTTCTTATGAGCAGGGAGAGAGCTGTTTCACTCGGGTTAAAGCCCAGATTCAAGGTTCATACGAGAGTCGTGGTCGGTTCCGACCCCACGCTCATGCTCACAGGGCCGATCCCGGCTACGAAAAAGGTATTGGAAAAGTCCGGTATCCCACTTTCCGAAATTGATGTGTTCGAAGTGAATGAAGCCTTTGCACCCGTAGTGCTGGCATGGCAGCATGAAATTGGGGCGGATCCTGACAAGGTCAATCCAAATGGAGGGGCCATTGCCTTGGGGCACCCGCTTGGAGCAAGCGGAGCCAGGATCATGGTAGGCATGATGCATGAGCTTGAACGCACCGGGGGGCGCTACGGGCTTCAGACGATGTGCGAGGGTCATGGGATGGCGAATGCAACAATCATCGAAAGACTATGAAAGAACCCGGCCCTTAAAAAGGCCGGGTTCTTTCATGCTCCGCTCATGATCAGGATGAAATCACGAATGAATGCTTCATAATCGATGGAGAGATAAATTTTAGGCGAATGATTGCCCGGTTTTGAATCGGGGCGGAAATCTGCGTTCGACTGACCCCTGAATGCTCCAGCTGTTTCAACCCCAACGTCCCTTTCAAGAAAGCGGCCGAATGACGGATTCATCATGAGGGATGCAGCAACAAGATCATGGATCGGTGGGCCGGGCAATCCGGGTATCTTTTCTTTATAGGCACGGTCGTAGAATGCATGGACGTCTTTAAGAATCGAGGCGAGACCCGTCCCCGACGCTGAAGCGGATGTGATTATATCGATATGAGAGGATGTGACGATTGCCCGATTGGTCACGTTGAGGGGGAAGAGATGGATGCGAGGTACCGTGGAAAGGATGGCATGACTGGCGACTGGATCGCCGTGAAAATTGGCTTCGGCTGTTTCTGTCACATTTCCCGGTACAAGGAAAGCGCCTCCCATGATATACAATCCGGACACTTGATCGATGAACCCCTCGTCAAGAATGATGGCGATGGCGAGTGAGGTACTCCTTCCAAGGTCGAGGATGTGCACATTGTCATAGGACCGGACGATTTTGAAGATCTCGCTGAACTCTTTAAAGTTTCCTTTGAAGGTGTCGGGAGGAGTGATGGGGCCGAGCCCATCCGGTCCGTGGATCTCAGGATAATAAACAGGCGTTTTCCCCGTGCACGAACGTGTGGCTCCCATGATGACGGGGATCTCTTTTTGACCTGCAAGGTCCAGGATATAAGCGATATTATCCGCGGCTTTATCACGTGCTGTATTTCCGTATCCCGATACGATCCCGATCACCTGGATGTCAGGATGCATCAGGGTATACATGATGGCCAGGGTATCATCGATGCCAGGGTCGGCAAAGATCAATACATTCTTCACGATTCTTCACCTCCTTTCCTCACTATATGAATTGGAAAAGGAAGGTTATGCCATTCCTCAGATCTTCTTCACTGAGATGGCATCCCTCATTTTTTTGAGTGACTGCGAGGACTGATCTTTCCGTTTCATCATGATGGTCACATAAAGGGCGTCTATGATGCTCAGCTGACCGATGCGGGAGGCCAGTGCTTCTGACCGGTAATCGGTTTCTTGTGAAGATGTGAACAGAGGGACGTCGACACCGAGACTCATAGGAGACTTGGCAAAGTGGGTGATGGCAATCGTCGGGACACCGTTGCCCTTCGCTACTTCCAATACCTCGAGTAGATCCTTATTCACTCCGGAATGGGAGATGAAAAAGATGAGGTCTTCACTGGTGAGCTGGGATGCAGAAATCAGCTGCATGTGGGAGTCATTGTATGCAGTGGTCGTCATGCCAGTACGCAGGAATTTGTGATGGGCATCCATTGCTACGAAGCCTGATCCCCCGGTTCCATAAAATTCGATCCTGCGTGCCTTCCGCATCATGGAAATAGCAGATGTAAATGATTCCTCATCCATGATGGCGATGGAATCTTCCAGTGTGCGGATGTTGGAGCGGAACACCTTCTGTGCAATAACTTTTTCGCTGTCACCCTCTTCAATCGTTTCATGAATGTCATCGAGGGGGGTGACGATTTCTGCCGCCAAGGAAATCTTCATGGCTTGATAGCCTTTGAAACCGATACGTTTGCAGAACCTGAAGACGGTGGCATCGGCCACAGAAAGATCTTCTGCAAGCTGACTGATCGTAGAATGGATAATTTTTTCAGGGTCAGCAATAATAGTATTGGCGATTTTCTTTTCTTTTTCGCTGAATTGTGAATAGTGGGACCGAATGCGTGGTAAACAATGTTGTGATATATCGGTTTGCCGCAAGGTGAGACCTCCTTGTAAGAGATGATGGATGAAAATAATTTTAACCTATTGTACAATAGAAAAAAATATTATTTCAAATTTAGTATCATGAAAATTTATTTCGTATTATACTATGGATGATGAAATGATGTTTATACAACTGAAAGGATGATGAAAAATGGGACAACAACAAATCGGTGTAGTCGGCGTCGGCGTCATGGGAAAAAGCCTTGCGCTGAATTTTGAAAGCCGTGGATATAAGGTTGCAATCTACGATGTGTCAGAAGAGAAAGTGGCAGGTGCCCTTCAAGAGCATCAGGATAAAAATCTGACAGGATTCCACCAGGTGGAAAAATTCATCGACTCCCTTGAAGTGCCAAGGAAGATCATGATGATGGTACCGGCAGGGAAGATCACGGATCTTGCCATTGAATCCATCCTTCCGCACCTGGATAAAGGGGATATCCTCATCGACGGAGGAAATACATACTTCGAAGACACGGTGAGACGCAATAAGGAGCTCGCTGAGCGTGGAATCAACTTCATTGGGGCCGGAGTATCCGGTGGAGAAGAAGGGGCCCTATACGGACCTGCAATCATGCCTAGCGGGCAGAAGGAAGCCTATGATCTCGTTGAACCATTCCTCACGAGCATTGCGGCCAAGGTCAAAGGAGATGCATGCAGCACCTATATCGGTCCCGATGGTTCCGGTCACTATGTGAAGATGGTGCATAACGGAATTGAATACAGCGATATGCAGTTGATCTGTGAAGCCTACTATTTGATGAAGAATGTCCTTGGACTGAGCGCACAGGAGCTTCATGAAACATTCAAGGAATGGAATGAAGGTGAACTTGACAGCTACCTTATCGAGATCACGGCCGATATCTTCACGAAGATCGATGAAGAGACAGGAGAACCTCTCGTTGAAAAGATCCTCGATACAGCAGGCCAGAAGGGTACCGGCAAATGGACAAGCGTGAGTGCCCTTGATCTTGGCGTACCGCTTTCCATTATCACGGAATCCGTCTTTGCCCGGTTCATTTCGGCCATGAAGGAAGAGCGCGTGAAAGCGAGCAAGATTCTGAAGGGTCCTAAAAACCAAACCTTCTCTGGTAACAAGGAAGAATTCATCGAGAGCATCCGCAAAGCCCTATATCTGAGCAAAATCTGCTCTTATGCACAAGGCTTCGCCCAGCTTCAAGTTGCTTCAAAGGAATATGGATGGAATTTGAAACTCGGTGAACTGGCGAAGATCTTCAGAGGGGGTTGCATCATCCGCGCAGGATTCCTTGAAGAAATCATGAAGGCCTATGATCGTGATGGCGAGCTTTCAAATCTACTCCTTGATGATTATTTCAAAGGCATCGTTGAAGGCTACCAGGAAGATGCACGTGAAGTCGTGGCGACAGCGATCAAGCTTGGAGTGCCTGTACCTGGACTTGCAAGTGCCCTGGCCTATTACGACAGCTACCGCTCCGAATCGCTCCCTGCGAACCTCCTGCAGGCACAAAGGGACTACTTTGGTGCTCATACGTATCAGCGGAAAGATAAAGAAGGTGTCTTCCACACTGACTGGCTGAGAAAATAATACCGAAAAACAAGCCTGGCGTCGACGCCAGGCTTGTTTTATTATTCTTCGCTTGAAGAAGAGTCTTTGCTTTTGTGCTTCTTCTTTTCATCCTGGAGGTCTTTTTTTAAGTCATCCAAGGGGATGGAGTCGACTGTCTGTTCCTTTTCTCGGTCCAGGATCTCACGGTTTTCACCCGTTTGTTCAGGCTGGTCGCTCTTATTTCTCACCACGTCAGTTCCTCCTTTCCGTCTTGGTAGTCCAATACCCTCAACGTTCAGTGGGAAACATAAAAAAGGACATCCATTGGGATGTCCTTTTTTATGTTAGATTTTCACGTCGACTTTTGCATTTTTCTTGAAGATCTTCCACATGCTTCACAAGCTGTTCTTGTTTCTTTTGCTGTTCAAGTGATGATTTGATCTGAGGCTTAACCTCTTCCAGTTTTGGTGCGTCTTTCTTGAATCCTGACCGTTTTGGCTGGCGTACTGTTCATACATTTTCTTCACTTCGTCGTCTGTTACTTTTTCGGTTTTGATTTCTTTATCAACATATTTTGTATACTTGATATTTTCGGCAATTTGATTTTTAAGTTCATCCATGGTGAATCCGGCATCTTTCATGGCCGCTTGAATTTTTATCATCTTTATATTGCTTTTTGACTTCTTCGAGCTGTTTGTCCATTTCATCATCTGATGCTTTATAGCCCTTTTTATCGGCTTGTTGCAGTAGAAGGGTCTGACCTACAAGACTGTCGATGGTTTGTTCTTTGATTTGTTTGGCAGCATCCTTTGACTTGTCGGATCCTGACCCATTTGCTGATATTGCATTTGAGATTGAAGTCAATACGTTGTTGAAATCTTCCCCTTTGATTTTCTCATCATTTACGATGGCGACGACTTTATCGTTGTCGACTTTTTGCTTGTCCATCTTTTTTTGCATTTCTTTCATCTGTTTTGCTTGTTCTTCCTCGCCTTTTGCCTGTTCGGAGGATTCTTTTACTATCATCGGCATCTTTTTGCACTATCATCATTAGCTCCGCAAGCGGCGAGTCAGCAGTTGGTCATTGCCGCTAAAAGGATCGTGAGTAAACGTTTATTCATAGTGATCTCCTTTCGAAACTGGGTTTCAAAACATTCTAAATGGCATTTTAAAGGATTCTTCGAAAAAAGAAAGTATTTGGGTTAAAATTAATTTCATTGTAATTCCCTTGAAATAGAAGAGATGCCTTGAAAAATGCGGGTTTACTACAGGGGAAGCGTGTGACGACCAGGTGAATGAAACATAACTGTAAGGAATTCATGGTAAAAAAGGAGCCGCTGCAGATGGGGGTACCATCTCAACAACCTTCAAAATAATAGGGGACCTAAGAATACGGTCAAAACAACCTTCTATTGCATCATAAAGGGATAACGGCATTTCCTCAAGGGAAGTCTGGCGTCATCTGGAGCGTTCTGGATGGATTACACGCTGTCTTGTTCAACTCTTCTATGGAATTTAACGAATAAAATAATTGTAGGCATAAATTCATCTTGCTTTCATTCTTTTCATTTGAACTTCTCTGTTGTAAAATGTAGAAAGTTGGTTTAATATAAAAGACGCAACATATTGTGTTTTTCTTAAAATTCATAACAATATATTGATTATAACCTATGATTATGGTGTCTGATATGACTTAAAAGGGAATCCGGTGAGAATTCCGGAACTGTCCCCGCAACTGTATGTGCTGACGAAATAAGGAACTGCCACTGTCCTATCGGATGGGAAGGCCTTAGAGTAGAGTGAAGCACGAGTCAGGAGACCTGCCATATTTAATACGTGTTATCTTCTTCGGGAATTGGGAGGATAGGCGAGGATTGCAATTGGCGTAGTATGTCTATGTGATATCTATCGTTTATTACAGCCCATCCTATCTCGATAGGATGGGCTTTTTTTATCCTTCCCACACTAATAAAACGGGAGGAATTCAATTATGACATTAACCATGTAACAGCAAAAACGAATGTAGAAGCGGAATGTCTACTAAACGGCTTCGGGAAAGTTTCCACGAAGCATTGGACTGCACAGAATTCGATCAGAAAATTATCCCTGTATACGAAATCAGCACGGGAACTGAGCGAAAGAACAGCTTCTATCATTTCTTGATTCTCTGACAGCAATTGAACGTATTTCACCGCAATGAACCTGATTGGACCTATGTGGCGGCATCGCTTGTATCTGAAAAATTTATATCGAGGGCAGTGCATTATGCGAGGGGGAAATCAGAAGAGCATCTTATACGGCCATTTCATCGAGCTGATCAAAGACTTGACCGAAGAAGCAATTTGTACTCCCCGCACTACTGAATTCATACAGCAAGGAAGAAATGGATTATCTTGAGGGTCTCATACTGGATTCCTGAACGGGATCAACTGTTTACTTACATAGGGATTGTTACATTAGCCAGAGCGTTATTTAACGAAAGTCCCATGATGGAAAAGTGTATACGAATTGCCGCAAGAACGATTTATGATCATCGCTATGACGCTGTATGTATGAATGAGGAGAAAGAAAACAGAATCATGCATTGATAGAAGAAGCGTATTGGGCACTTTCCAATCTGTATATGACCGTGGCAACCCCTACGTTTGCAAATGCAGGAAAGAGCTACGGACAGCTATCCAGCTGCTTCATTGATACGGTGGATGACGAGCTTACGCAGCATTTATGACAGTAATACAGAGTTTCCACTCTTAGTAAGAATGGAGGCGGCCTTGGTATCTACATGGGAAGGTCAGAAGCCGAGGAAGTGATATAAAAGGCTTTAAAGGAGTAGCTCAGGAGTAATCCCATGGATGAAACAGCTGAATAATACGGCGGTATCAGTGGATCAGCTAGGTCAACGACAAGGAGCCATTGCCGTTTATTTGGATGTATGGCACAAAGACATCTTCTCCATTCCTCGATACGCGATTGAACAATGGGGACGAACGGCAGCGGACCCATGATCTATTCACGGGCGTCTGTTTCCCGGATTTGTTTATGGAACAAGTGGAGAAGAGCGGAAGACTGGTATTTATTCGATCCTCATGAAGTGAAACGCATCATGGGCTATTCCCTTGAAGACTATTTTGATGAAGAAAAAGGAGCGGTTCGTTTCGCGAGAAGTACTGGGAGTGTGTAAATCATCCGACAGCTTTCAAGAGAAATCAGTGCCTGCTATTGAAATCTTCAAGCGGATCATGATTTCCCAGCTTGAAACAGGAACGCCTTATATGTTTTATCGTGATACGGTTAACCGTATAAATGCAAATCCGTCATAAGGGCATGATCTACTGCAGCAATCTTATGTACAGAAATCGCCCAAAATATGAGCGCGACTGTGATGGAAGAAGAAATGATCAAAGACGGGAAAATCATCACCTATAAAAATCCCGGAGATTATGTCGTTTGCAATCTTGCCTCCATTTCCCTAGCCAGGACCAGTACTGGATGATGAGCTGATGAGAGTGCGTGTCACCATCGGGGTAGGCTGCTTGGATAATGTCATTGACTTAAATGATCTTCCCGGTGCTGCAGGCTCAGACTGACAAATGCAACGCTACAGGGCAATCGGACTTGGAACATTCGGATGGCATCATCTCCTTGCCTTGAAGGGATTAAATGGGAAAGCAGATGAGGCGGTAGCTTATTGTGATCCACTTTATGAAGAAATTGCCTACTTACACGATAAAGGCAAGTCATGAACCTGGCGAAAGAAAAAGGGGCATATCCTTATTTCCAGGGTTCCGCATTGGGAGACAGGCAGCCTATTTCACGAATAAAGGATATTCAAGGCGAGAGCTGGATTGAAGCTTAAAGAAAAAGTTCCAAGCAATGGGATACGCAATGGGTATTTGATGGCTGTAGCCCCGAATTCTTCAACTTCTATCATTGCGGGTTCGACTGCAAGTATCGATCCGATCTTCAGACTGGAGTATTCAGAAGAAAAGAAAAACTATAAGATCCCGGTGACGGCACCAGATCTATCGCCGGAAACAACCTGGTATTATAAGACCGCTTATCATGTGGATCAGCATTGGAGCATGTCAGAACAAGGCAGAGGCAGCGTCATATCGATCAAGGAATTTCATTTAACCTGTATGTGCGGAATGACATCAAGGCAATAGACCTTCTGGATCTTCACATGGATGCATGGAAATCAAACTTAAAAACGACCTATTATGTACGGTCAACGTCAGTTGCAAACTTTGAAGAATGTGAAAGCTGTCATAGCTAATAAGAAAGGATGGGACATATGGAAGGATTGAAAAAACGGGTGCTCGTGGACGAAACAGCACCGAATAAATCAACAGGGATCGTAAACGGAGAAAGCTCGAATATCCTAAACTGGGATGATGTGCGATTTTACGTGGGCATACCCGAAGTATAAGCGCATGCTGGGGAACTTCTGGACTCCGTTTGAAATCAATATGGCAAAAGATATCAAGCAGTTCCCACAGTTGACGGAAAAAGAACAGGAGACCTTTCTGAAAATCATTGGCCTCCTAGCTCTCCTTGACAGTATTCAGACGGACTATGCTGGGAAAGTGGCGGATTATCTGACAGATTCGAGCGTGAACGCACTCATGATCATACTTGCTCAGCAGGAGGTAGTGCATAATCACTCATACAGCTATGTGCTTTCAAGCATTGTACCGAAAAGCGTGCAAGATGAAGTGTTCGATTACTGGAAGAATGAGCCGATCCTGATGAAGCGAAATGAATTCATCACCAATGGATACAAAGAATTCGTCGAAGCCCCGACGGTGGATAAACTGCTCAAGTCCATCATCTATGATGTGATCCTGGAAGGTTTGTTCTTTTATTCCGGATTTGCCTTCTTCTATAATCTGGCAAGGAACCAGAAGATGGTTGCGACCAGTACGATGATCAACTATATCAATCGTGACGAGCAGCTCCATGTCGGATTGTTTGAAAAGATCTTCAAGGAAGTACTCGAATGAGAATCCTGAATATGATACAGAAGAGCTCAAGCAGTACGGAACAGAAGCTTTCAAGGAAGCGGCCATCCTTGAAATTGAATGGGGAAAAGAAATCATCGGAACTCATATGGATGGTCTCATGTTCAGTGACCTCGAGGACTATATTAAGTTCATGGCGAATAAAAGGGCTAAGCAGCTCGGATTTGAAGAGCCGTTTGAAGGATACAGGTCTAACCCCCTCAAATGGATCATCGCCTATCAGGAAGTCGATATGGGTAAAACCGATTTCTTTGAACAGAAATCAAGACAATATACGAAAACATCCGATGCGAATGGATTCGATGAACTCTGATCAACAAAAGGCGGTCCCTCTATGGGACCGCCTTTTGATGTCTATTCAACGATTTGCATATCTCCATGTTTAGACAGGGAGTTCAGGGGAAAACACCCAACAAATAGAAAAGGAGATGATCAAGGTGGCAGAAACGAAAATGGATCAGAAGGTAGATCATAAACTCGGTAGCATGTCTCAAGAAAAAAAAGAGGATATTCTTGAAAACTTTGACCACTTCAAACAATACTTAGGCAAGAAAGTATCACTCGCTGAGAAACTCGGACTTGGTGAAGAGCAGCAGGCAAAAGCAGCACAGAAGGTCGGGGATTATCTGGCAGCACATGAAGAGCCGAAAAACCGAGAAGAAAAACTGTTGTATGAACTGTGGAAAGCAGGGGATGAGAAGGAGCAGCATATGCTCTCTCACATGCTCGTGAAACTCGTTCATCAAGAGGGTTGAGTGAAAAAGGGGTCCCCTTTTCACAGAATGCTACTACGCCGTAGATCTCCATGAATGGTACGAATGACTTTGAAGAAGAAAACGCACAGTGCCGGGCACTGTGCGTTTCTTGTTGATTCATCCGTTTTGGATCGTTGGGAATACTTCCACTTCGACATTTCCTTTTAAGGCCCTTGTGATCATACAGGATTGTTCGGCCTTGTACATCAATCTTTCAGCCAGGGCATATTCCTTATCCGTAGCTCCGTCGAGCGTGAGAACAGGACGGTGTAGGATCCGTTTATAGGTGATGACGCCGTTTTCCACTTCCACTTGACCCTCTGAGGTCATCCTCAGGTTCAACTTGTTGATGTTGCTTCGCTCAAGCATGGCTGCAAGGGTGATGATATAGCAGGTAGCGGCAGCGCCGAGAAGCATTTCATCTGGATTGGTGCCGGCACCTGGGCCATCCATTTCAGGCGGAATCGAGATGTCGGTCGTCAATGTCTTGCCGGACATTGTGCCCACATCGTCCCTGAGGCCAGGCCAGTCAGTATCGATAAAGAATGAATGTATAGCCATGATATCTCTCCGTTCTAAAATAAGATCATCTCTATACTATAGGGTGATGGGGTCCTCTTGCAATGAAATGGCTCCTCCACATTCAAAGTGGTACGAATCCACGGAATTGGGTAAAATACAGTATCAACTCGTGCGAGGAGAATGAACAGCATGAATGAGTATATCAAACAAGTTTTTAGTCGATTTTTCCAGGAGCGCTTTTATGATCAGGCGGCACAGCTCGCTTACTACCTGCTATTGTCCTTATTTCCATTTTTACTATTTGTGTTTTCATTGATCAGTTACCTGCCGATTTCAGAAACGAATGTGTTGTTGCTGATCAAGCCTTTTGCCCCTGAAAATTCCTATGACATCATAGAGAAGAATGTTGAGAGGATCCTCTACAATCAACGAGGGGATGTTTTATCACTCTCCCTCATTTTTACGTTCTGGCTTTCTTCCATGGCGGTACAATCCATGGTGAGGTCGATGAATCAGGCATACGGGATCCAGCGCAAGCAGCCGTTCATCGTCGCCCTCTTTTATGATTTCCTTTTGACTGTCGGATTTATGATCCTGATTTCTTTCTCCCTCATCGTTCCGATTGTGGAGGAGTTCATCCGTCATACGCGTATTGCAGAGGGGAGGATCACAGGGGAATGGGAGCCGCTTTGGGTCATCGGAAAGTGGGGGCTGAGCTCGGTCTTCATGTTCTTTTTATTCTTATTCCTCTATTATGTCGTGCCGAGCAAAAGAATGCTTCTCCGCTATGTAGTTCCCGGAGCCATTGTCGCTACATTCGGCTGGCAGTGTGTTTCTTGGCTGTACGGCTCCTATGTTAAATTGACGGACTACTCCCAATTCTACGGACAGATGGGGAGCGTGATCACCCTGATGGTCTGGTTCTATCTGTCATCGACCATCCTTCTCATCGGCGGCCTGCTGAACGGAACCATCTCCATCAAGCATAACCGTACCTCCGGCTGAAGCAGGCCGGAGGTTATTTTTCCTGTCGCAAATGGGGAATTCGTTCTATAATGGAAGAAAGGAGGGAGTTAGTTGAATACATATCCAAATGCAAAGAATACGATGGAACAGATCAAACAGCTTGTAGAAATCCCAAGTCCTTCTGGTAACACACAGGAGATCATCCGATTCATTGAAGATGAACTTGGTGGCCTTGGACTTGAGATGAAGAGGAATCATAAAGGGGCACTCATCGTCACGATCCCGGGTAAGGATCAAAGCCGTCACCGTATGCTGACAGCCCACGTGGATGCCCTTGGTGCCATGGTCAAAGAAGTGAAGGGGAATGGCCGTCTCCGCCTCTCCATGATCGGCGGATTCAGATGGAATGCCGTTGAAGGAGAGAACTGTAAGATCGAGACTTCTTCTGGTAAAGTATACACCGGCACGATCCTGATGCACCAAACCTCTGTCCATGTGTATAAAGATGCGGGTGAAGCTAAGAGGGATGAAGTGAATATCGAGGTGCGGATCGATGAAAAGGTCCGAAATGAAGAAGAGGTCAGGGCTCTTGGCATCGAAGTCGGCGACTTTGTATCATTCGATCCACGTGCAGAGATCACCGACAGTGGATTCATCAAGTCGAGACATCTTGACGATAAGGCGAGTGTGGCGATGCTCATGAAACTGATCAGGCACATTTGTTCTGAGGAAATCACACTGCCGTATACGACTCACTTCCTTATTTCGAACAATGAAGAGATCGGTTACGGGGGGAATTCGAATATCCCGGCCGAGACGGTGGAATACCTGGCTGTCGACATGGGAGCGATCGGGGATGGGCAATCCACAGATGAATATACCGTCTCCATCTGTGCAAAAGACTCCAGCGGACCTTATCATTATGGACTGCGGAAACATCTGGTGAGACTGGCGGAAGAAAACGGAATCGACTATAAAGTTGATATCTATCCGTACTATGGATCCGACGCTTCAGCCGGCGATCAGGGCAGGCTTCGATATCGTCCACGGTCTGATTGGTGCAGGAATCGATTCATCACATGCGTATGAACGTACGCATGAATCATGATTCTTCATACAGAAACCCTGCTTTGGCACTATGTCCGATCAGCCATGGCAGATGCGTAAAGATTTCCTTCCACTTTTTTGTGGAAGGTTTTTATATAGGATAGGGGACGCAGGATGTATTTCTCTTATCAAATGAACGATGGTAAGGTAAAATAGAAACAACTTTAAAAATAAACGAGGTACGAATAATGAATACATACACATTACTTGAAAGCATGAAGATGAAAACGATATATGGAGAACTGCCCGAAGAGGTGAACGGAATCTTTGTGGACTCCAGGAAAGTGACGGAAGGCAGCGTATTCGTCTGTACGAAGGGATACACCGTCGACGGACATGATTTTGCACAAGGGGCAGTCGAGAAAGGTGCCCGCCTCATCATTGCGGAAAAGCGCCTTGATATCGATGAGTCCAAAGCGGCCCTTGTCGTTGTGAAGGATTCCTTCAAAGCTCTGGCGCTCCTATCTAACAAGTACTATGAGTACCCATCACAGAAGATGAATATGTTCGGCATTACGGGTACGAACGGCAAAACGACGGTGACCAATCTCATCCATTCAATCCTGAAGCGTGATGGTCAACGTTCGGCGCTGTCCGGTACCATCGGGTTCAATCTCGATGGTGAGCTCTTCCCGAGTGAAAATACGACGTGTGATAACCTGACGAATCAGCAGATGATCCGGGAAGCACTGGATAAGGGAATCGATAACTTTACCCTTGAAGTATCCTCACACGGCCTCACACTCGGCCGCCTGTGGGGAGTGGACTTCGACGTAGTGGCATTCACGAATCTCAGTCATGACCATCTGGATTATCATGGAACGATGGAACATTATGGCTATGCAAAAGGGCTATTATTCTCCCAGCTGGGTCAAACCCTGGATAAGCCTAAATATGTCGTCTTGAATGCAGATGAAGAATGGTATGAACGGTACAGTAATATGACCGCTCATGAAGTCATCAGCTATGGACTTGACGCCCATGCCGACTTCAAGGCCGAGAATGTCGAGTACTATAATGATAAAACGACGTTCACCCTCCAGTCCCCTGAAGGAGTGTACGAGGTGGAGATGAAGCTTCTTGGCCGGTTCAATGTTTATAATGCTTTGACAGCCATGGCCTCATTGTTCGCCAAAGGAATGAAGGTCGAGCGGATCGTTGAAATCTTCCGTGATCTTCCGCCTGTGGACGGACGTATGCAAAAAGTCGAGATGGAGGCACCTTTATCGGTCTACATCGACTACGCCCATACACCGGATGCCATTGAAAAAGCAATCGAGTCCGTCATGCCTTTCAAGGAAAATAAGATCATTTTCCTTGTTGGTACAGGTGGAAACCGCGATAAGTCGAAGCGCCCGACGATGGCAGAAAAAGCATCGATTGCGGACTATGTGATCCTGACGACGGATGATCCAAGATATGAGGAATATGATAGTATCCTTAAAGACCTGGAAAAAGGGATGCAGCATGATCAGTATGCGTTGATCGGGGACAGGGCAGAAGCCGTCAAGCATGCCGTTGAAGTGTCTGAACCCGGAGATATCATCATCTTCGCAGGTAAGGGTCATGAAGATTATCAGATCATTGAAAACACCAAGTACCCGCACAGTGACAAACAGATTGCCATCGAGGAAAGTCGTGCAAAATACGCACATCATTCATGATAAAAACCGGCCGGGAACAGTCCCCGGCCGGTTTTTGCATGGAAAAAGGGCCCCCATCGGGAACCCTTTTTCCATGCAATAGTAATTAGACAAACATTCCTGCGATGGCAGCACTGAGAAGTGACGCAAGTGCCCCGGCAAGCACTGCCCGCAATCCCATTTTGGCGATCTCTGGTCGACGGTTCGGTGCCAGATTGCCAAGGCCTCCAAGGAGGATCCCAAGGGAAGATACGTTGGCGAAACCACAAAGGGCGAAGGAAATGATCGCAACCGCTTTGTCAGACAGATCACCAAGTACAGGAGCAAAATTGGAATAGGCAACGAATTCGTTGATCACGAGCTTTTGCCCGATAAAATTCCCTGCTGTGACCGCTTCACTCCAAGGCACCCCGATCGCCCATGCAAGTGGAGAGAAGACATAACCCAGAATTAGCTCAAGGGTAAGGTCGGAATACCCGAATATACCACCAATCAAGCCGAGGATTCCGTTGATCAACGCGACTAGCGCAATGAACGCAAGCAACATCGCACCAATATTCAAGGCAAGCTGTAAACCGACGCTGGCTCCTTTTGCAGCAGCATCGATAACATTTGCTGAATCAGAATCAGCTTCCATCTTAAAGCTATCAGGTTCTGGAGTGTCATCGGTTTCCGGTACAAATAGTTTAGCCATTACCAATCCCGCAGGTGCAGCCATGAAGCTTGCAGCAAGCAGATACTCGAGGGGAACGCCCAGTAAGGAGTAACCAACGAGCACAGACCCGGCAACAGAAGCCAGTCCACCTGTCATGACGGCAAAAAGCTCAGACTTTGTCATAGTAGAAAGGTAAGGCTTGACAACAAGCGGAGCTTCAGTTTGCCCTACGAAAATGTTGGCAGCAGCTGAAAGGGATTCAGCTTTTCGCGTACCAAGAAGCTTCGAAAGCGCTCCTCCGATGATTTTGATGAAGAACTGCATGATATTCAGGTAGTACAATACAGATATGAGAGCCGAGAAGAAAATAACGACTGGAAGAACATTAAAAGCAAACACATATCCAATCCCGGATTTTTCAGTGAATAATCCACCGAATAAGAAATCAATGCCTTCATTGGAATAGTTGATGATTTCATTGATTCCTAAGGTAAGCCACTTAAGTCCACTTTGACCCCATGATGTTTCCAATACAAGGAAGGCGAAAATGATCTGTATGATGAGCCCGCCGATCACACTCCGATAGTTGATGCGCTTTTTATCGGATGAGAAGAGAAAGCCGATTCCCAACACAACTAAAATTCCAAAAATCCCCCATAAATACTGCATTCTGTCACCTCTTAGTAGTATGTTTTTCTGGTTGTTCGGTTTTTTATTTTACAGTTCTTTCAGAAGTCTGACAACCACCAATTTTCAAGAAGTACGTACATCTATGTAGTATAGTGTGCACAAATATAGCGTTTTCATGAAAGGGCATACATAATCCCGGGCGTTATAAAAACTTTTTGGGTATAATGGTAATAAAAGGTATATGTATGGTGTGGAAATGGAACAGATCATCAGAGATTTATTGCAAAGTAACTATAGAAAGAATATGATGGGAAAGTGAGTACGACAAGAAAGGAAAGAACTAATGAAAATAGACTTTATTGAAGAAGTAAAATCAAGACGTACATTTGCGATCATATCCCATCCGGATGCCGGAAAAACAACTCTGACGGAGCAGCTGCTCCTGTTTGGTGGAGCCATTCGCGCAGCGGGAACAGTCAAAGGGAAAAAGACAGGGAAGTTTGCCACCTCTGACTGGATGGAAATTGAAAAGCAGCGTGGGATCTCTGTCACAAGTTCCGTCATGGCCTTCGACTATAACGATTTCCGCGTTAACATCCTTGATACGCCTGGTCACCAAGATTTTTCCGAGGATACGTACCGGACCCTTATGGCCGTTGATAGCGCCGTGATGATCATCGATTCCGCAAAAGGGATCGAGGCACAGACGCTGAAGCTGTTCAAAGTGTGCCGCATGAGAGGTATTCCGATCTTCACCTTTATCAACAAACTTGACCGTCAGGGACGCGAACCGTTGGAACTGCTGGAAGAGCTTGAAGAAGTACTGGGGATCCAATCGTATCCTATGAATTGGCCGATCGGAATGGGGAAAGAATTCCTTGGCATTTATGATCGTTTCCATAATCGCATCGAACAATTCCGTGTTGAGGAAGATGATCGCTTCATTTCCCTGAACGATGAAGGAGAGATTGCCGGTGAACATCCACTGACTGAAAGCGGCTTGTACCAGCAGGCCCTTGAGGATATCCTTCTCTTGAACGAAGCCGGAAATGAATTCTCTAAGGACCGGATTGCCTCAGGCGAACTCTCTCCTGTATTTTTCGGCAGTGCCTTGACGAACTTCGGGGTACAGACATTCCTTGAAACGTATCTGCAGTTCGCCCCGTCTCCTCAACCGAGAAATTCCGATGCAGGAGAAATTGAACCGACAGCAGATGAATTCTCTGGATTCGTATTCAAGATCCAGGCGAACATGAACCCTGCCCACCGTGACAGGATCGCCTTCGTGCGGATTTGCTCAGGTCAGTTCGAGCGTGGGATGACTGTCAATCTGCCTCGAACAGGCAAGCCGATCAAGCTCAGTCAGTCGACCCAGTTCCTTGCAGATGATCGAAGCACCGTCAATGAAGCGGTCAGCGGGGACATCATCGGGGTATACGATACCGGGACCTATCAGATCGGAGATACCCTTGTCCAAGGGAAGAAGAACTTCCAGTATGAGAAACTGCCACAGTTCACTCCTGAATTATTCGTTCGGGTGACAGCAAGGAACGTCATGAAGCAGAAGCACTTCCAAAAAGGGATCCTTCAGCTTGTCCAGGAAGGAGCCATCCAGTACTATAAAACGCGTACAGAGGATGTCATCCTAGGGGCTGTCGGACAGCTCCAATTCGAAGTATTCGAGCACCGGATGAAGAATGAGTACAATGTAGATGTGAAGATGGAATCCGTCGGTTCCAAAATCGCACGCTGGATCGAGAACGAGGAAGACGTGAAGGACACGATGTCCAGTCAGCGAAGCATGCTGGTGAAGGATCGTCATGGACAGATGGTCTTCTTGTTTGAAAATGACTTTGCCATGAGATGGTTCCAGGATAAACACCCTGAAATCAAACTGTATAGCTTGCTATAAGGAAAAAGCCGCAGCCTGTTGCTGCGGCTTTTTTGCATCCTTGGCTCTTGCAGATGGGGGATAGTAGGAAATTGAATAATGATATGAGGGGGGGAAATGGTCTGGTTTTTTAAGGGTAAATGCAGGTGTAAATGAAGATTTTTCAATTTATAAAGTGAAATGACTGGCTTTATATAGGTAAAAAGATTTAGTATTGAAGGAAAGACTTGTGAAATGAGGGAGACATATGAAAACCACGTGCATCCATTGCGGTGTGACCATGCAGTATGAATCCAAAGGACAATTGAATGTACCATCAATCGGGCAAACGTTTATCTATCGGTCCAAGGAGGAATTGGAGGGGGTGGCCAAGTCACTTGCTGACCATTCTGATGAAATCCAAGTTCATCTAAATGGCAAACACCAGATGACCGCCTCTGAACTTCACTACCGGCTCAAATATGAAGAAATCGTCACGTTAATTCAGTCTGAGGGATTCATCAGCCATCTCCAGCCTATTATCAATGTCGCATCGGGAGAAATTTACGGATATGAATCATTGTTGAGGAGTGATTCGAGGGCATTGAATCCGGGGCTTTTATTCAAAGCGGCATCTCTTACAGGATTCCACTCCATGCTTGATCAGAAAGCGAGGCGTGCAGCCATTGAGGCGAAGAGTAAATACGTTCCACGCGGTGTGAAAAGCTTTATCAATTTCCTTCCATCCACCATTTACAATCCGGAATTTTGTTTGCGCCACACATTCCAGATCGTAGAAGATTTCGGAGTCGACCCGAATGATCTCGTGTTCGAGGTCGTAGAAACCGAAAAAATCGAAGATATTGATCATTTGAAGAAGGTATTGAATGTATATAAAAGGGAAGGAATGAGGGTGGCACTCGACGATGTGGGCTCCGGATTTGCCGATCCTGAACTCCTCACACTCCTGAATCCCGATTATGTGAAAATCGACCGCTCCTATATCGATCATTGCGATGAGAGCCCAGACAAGCAGGCCTTTCTGCGGAAAATCATCCATCTGGCACGTGAAAGGGGCATTACCATCCTCGGGGAAGGGATCGAGAGAAAAGAAGAACTCGATTATTGCCGCAGCATTGGTATCGATCTTGCTCAAGGCTATTTCATAGGGAAGCCGATGGAGCGTCCATTGATTCCTTCATTCACTTTTGATTGACAAAAATGAAAACCATGATAAAATACTCATATATTACTTTAGCGCTTAAAAGCGTTTAAGGAAAATAGTGAGAGTAAACGATCTTGAAACAGCATAGTAGGTTGAGGGGAACAGCAATCAGAGATCAGGCGGTTTGGTGAAAGCCTTGAGTTCCTTTTAAGTGAATTACACTGCTTCTGGAGGGAAACCTCTAAAAAGGGATCGGAAAGATAAAGTGGGGATGGACCTTAGGTGTTACACGCTAAAGGCCTTTCCAATTAGGGTGGTACCGCGGAGAGCTCTTCGTCCCTATTTCAGGGAGAGGGTTCTTTTTTTCGTCCTTTCCCGCTAAACAGCATAGATAAGGAAGTGATATACGTTGAACAAACAGATTTCAAACACGCCAAAAGTCTGGGAAGCTGCCCTCATCCTCCTCATTGTTCTATCCATGATCGGTACGTTTCTCATCAAACTGGAGACGGTTCCTCATATTCCCATAGCCGTTGCCCTCATTCTTCTCATCGTTTACGGATTGGTCAAGAAGGTCTCCTTTAAATCAATCGAAGAAGGAATGCTTTCAGGCATTCAAGGAGGTCTGGGTGCCATTCTCCTGTTCATATTCATCGGGATGCTCGTGGGGAGCTGGCTAACGAGCGGTACGATCCAGACCATCATGTATGGTGGATTTTCTTTCCTCACCCCCGCTTATTTTTATGCTATTGCCTTTTTGATCACCGCCCTTTGCGGAGTGATCATTGGAAGCTCTTTGACTACAGCGGCAACAATCGGTGTCGCCATCATCGGGATTTCTGAAACCATGGGATTATCCATGGGAATCACAGCCGGGGCCATCGTTTCCGGTGCGTTTTTCGGAGATAAAATGTCACCATTATCCGATACCACGAATCTTGCATCTTCCGTCGTAAAGGTGGACCTTTTTGAACACATCAGGAATATGGCTTGGACCACGATCCCGGCTTTCATCATTTCACTGATCCTGTTTGCCGTTCTGTCACCGAATGGGAAAAGTGCCGGTCTTGGAGACTTGAATGCCCTTAAGCAGGCATTGGGTGAGACGGGGGTTATTCATTGGTACAGTCTGATTCCGCTGATCCTGCTAATCGTCATGGTGATGATGAAGATTCCAGCTTTACTGACACTCGCCATCAACATTGTCGTGTCAACCGGCCTGGCCTTCATTCACGGAATGGTAGGTGGAAAAACAATCTTGAATGCCCTGTTCTCTGGATATGTTTCAAAGTCCGGAAATGAAGCACTTGATTCCCTGTTAACAAGGGGAGGAATCGACAGCATGATGTTTACCATCGGCCTTGTCATCCTGTCTTTGAGCCTTGGGGGACTCCTGTTCAAGCTGGGGATCATACCGGTCCTCTTGGAGAAGGTCAGCACCATCCTTCAGTCTGCAAGCAGGACAATCTTTACTACTGCCTTGACGGCGATCGGGTTGAACTTTGCCATCGGGGAGCAATATCTTTCCATCTTGTTGACGGGAGAAGCTTTCCAGGAGCAGTACAAAAAAATCGGGCTTCATCCCAAGAATCTTTCCAGGACCCTTGAAGATGCCGGAACGGTCATCAATGCCCTAGTACCGTGGGGGGTGAGCGGTATCTTCATTGCAGAGGTGCTAGGTGTACCGACACTCACCTATCTGCCGTTCGCATTCTTCTGCCTTCTGTCGCCCCTCCTGACCATTCTTTTCGGTTTCACAGGCTGGACGATTACGAAAATAGATGGGAAAACCGCTGAGCGTTAATGCTCAGCGGTTTTTTTTAGCGGATGTACATACCAGGTGAAAAGCTTTTTACCGAAAAGGAGCATGGCCATATGGAAAAGGGGTAACGTGAAGAACCCGCCTATCCCACGAACTGCAAGGAAGTTGAAATGAATTAGTCCATAATCGAGGCTCATCAGGATCAACAGGGTGATCCAGAACGCCCCAGTATGGTTCGGTCGATAATAGATCGTCAGGGTGTAGAGGTAATTGCATACCCACGAATAAATGCTGTTCCCCGTAATAGAATTCCTCATCTCATCTGAGAAGAGATGCATGGGGATTCTGTAAAGATCAAGCAATGGAGACAAAATCCATGAAATGGAAAGGGTGAGAACAGACAATGAAAAATAGAGCGTAATAAAATGAACTTTTTCCATGCCCGGGTCTGCCATCCTCATCCACCATCTCTTCGAAAGGTAAGCCCCGAGAAGGAGGAATATGCTTGTATAGATGCTTCTCCACCAGAAATGCTCGTATATGCCGACTGATACGAACCAACTTTCGATGAAGTAAAAGAAAGCGATGATCAGCAGGATCCAGCCGAACTTCAACCGCTTGACGGCGATGAGGGTCAGGGAAATAGGAACTGAAAACGCCTGGGAGCTGATCGAACCGAGGACGCTGTCATTATATCGATTGGAAAGGATGGCGGGATCGTATTCATAGCTTCCACCGAGTATGAAAATAAGGAACTCAAACACATAGGCCAATCCAGAGATGAAAAGCCAGAAGACGACGATCTTACCGGCTTGATCCCGATTTGTCATCATGAGGAACCCGAGAACCATCAATGAAAGTATGACGAGAATCAAAAACGGGAGGGAATTGGTCATCATTCGTTCTCCTTACATGTGGGGTTATGATGTATTGTTTGCAGAAAGATAGGAATTATGACGATAGGCGCACAATATGATGCAGGGGCATCTTATAGATTGAAGGATTTTCCTTTACCCTTTATAGTTGATACTATCAACAAGATAATAGAGAAAGGGGAAAGACACCGTTTGAAAATAAGTGATTTTTCCATACGTAGACCGGTATTCACAATCGTCACCATGATCTTGATCCTGATTCTTGGAGGGGTATCCCTATCGAGGATCCCTCTGAAGCTGATCCCCGATCTTAATCCACCAGTCGGAGTGGTCGTGACATCATACCCAGGAGCAGGACCGCAGGAAGTGGTGGAAAAAGTAACAAAGCCGCTTGAAGAAAGCCTTTCCACACTTCCGGGGTTGAAAAACGTCCAGTCGACTGCACAAGAAGGATCGAATTTCATTCTCATGGAGTTCTCATGGTCCACATCCATTGAAGAAATCGAGAATGATGTGCTGCAGAGGATCGATCAGGCGCCGCTTCCAGACGAAGCAGAAAAGCCGAGGTTCCTCAAATTCGACCCAGCACAATTTCCGATCATCCAGTTCTCACTAAAAGCGGATGGGGACAGTAATGCCCTTCGGACGTTGGCGGAGCGCATGAAGCTAGAACTCAACCGTGTCCCAGGAGTCGCCAATGTAAATGTCACAGGTTCGTTCGAAGATGAAGTCACCGTCAATCTGGACCAGGATGCCCTTGAGAAAAAAGGGTTGAGCCAGAATGATGTCGTGAATACCCTTCGCAGTAATAACATCACATCACCGGGGGATACGATCGATACGGACGGGAAGACGCTCACGACACGCGTCATGAGTGAACTGAAGTCGGTAAAGGAAATCAAAGAACTTACCGTAACGGTCGATCCAAAAACAGGTAAGAAAGTTCCACTTTCCGATGTGGCAGATGTGGAATTAAAGCCGGTGGATGATAATACATACACCCGAGCCGATCAAGAGTCCGCCGTGCTGTTCAGCGTGCTTCAGCAATCGGATGCCAATACTGCTACGGTGTCAAAGGCATTCCAGAAGGAATTGGATAACCTTCTCAAGCAGGACCAGTATAAAAATGTAGATGCAGAAGTATTATTCGATCAAGGAGATTACATTACCGATGCCATCGGAAGCATCACAAACTCCCTCCTTCTCGGAGGCGTGTTTGCCATGATTGTCCTCTTCCTCTTCTTGAGGAACGTCAGAAGTCCTTTGATCGTCGGCGTTTCCATTCCATATTCAGTGGTCGTGACATTTGTTCTGATGTTCTTTGCAGGCTTCAGCCTGAATATCATGACCCTTGGTGCCCTCGCACTCGGTATCGGGATGCTCGTCGACAACTCGATTGTCGTCATTGAAAACATCTACAGACATCTTGCCATGGGGAAATCACGGAAACAGGCAGCCAGTGAAGGAGCAAAGGAAGTGGGAGGAGCCATCACTGCTTCCACACTCACAACTGTCGCGGTTTTCCTTCCCGTCGTGTTCATTTCCGGACTCATAGGGGAAATCTTCACTGAATTTGCCTTGACGATATCCTTCAGCCTCTTCGCCTCACTAGTAGTGGCCCTGACTGTTGTACCGATGATGGCAAGCCGCATGCTGAAGGAGCCGAAGGGGAACCTGGAAGCAAGAAGAAGAAGATCAAAGTCCCGTAGCCGGTTCAAGCGATCGGTGGAGTGGGCCTTGTCCCATCGAACCATTGTCCTTCTGGCGACTCTTATCATGCTCGGAATGAGCAGTTGGGGAGCCACAAAGGTAGGTACGGAATTCCTGCCGGCAACAGACGAAGGATTTTTCACCATGAGGGTCGAACTTGAAAATGGTTCTTCGGTCAATGAAACGAACGCTGTTGTCAAAGCGATCGAAGGGGAACTTGAAAAAGAAACAAACGTCCAAACAGCTGTAAGCCTCGTGGGGACTGATCAAGAGCAGTCATTCAGGGGAGGAAAGTCAGGGAATATTGCAGAGGTTTATGTGAAGATGAAGCCTTTTGACGAACGTGAGCAGTCCATCTTCTCATTTGCCGATGAAGTAAAACCGAAGCTGGAGAAAGCGGCAAAAGAACAAAATGATACGGCAAACATCGTATTCAGCCTGCAATCGACTTCCGGTTCCAGCCCTCAGACACTTACCTTCAATCTGAGAGATACGAATGAAAAACGGCTGGATGAAGGAGTCGAAAAGCTTCAAAAGAAATTAGAAGGGATGGATGACGTAAACGAGGTCTCGACGGACCGTATGGAAACGATCAAGGAAGTACAGATGAAGGTTGATCGCGAAAAGGCCCTCGATCAAGGTCTCGCTCCTTCTCAAATCGGTTCGTTGGTTCAGGATGTGACCAGAGGGGTGACGGCTACGCAGATTGTCACGGAAGACTCAGAAGTCGTGAGCGTATTCGTCAAATATGATCGTGACATTACCGAAAATCTGGATTCGTTGAAGAAACTCCTGATTCCCAATGGGCAGGGGAAATTCATCAAACTGGACTCTGTCGTTGATTTTTCCATTGAAGACGGACCGGTGAGCATCAAACGGATCGATCAGCAGTCAGCTGTTCAATTCACGGTCAATTATGCGTCGAGTACGAACCTCGGAACGATATCCAATAATGTGGAAAAAGAAATCGACAAGCTCGATCTTCCTGATGAAACCCAAGTATCTTTCTCTGGGGAAAAAGAGCTTCTTGACGACTCAATCAATGATATGATCCTTGCCCTTGTACTGGCACTTGTGTTGGTATATATGGTCATGGCGGCCCAGTTTGAATCATTCAAGTATCCGTTTGTGATCATGTTCACGGTTCCGCTTATGGTCATCGGAGTCGCATTGGCCCTCTTCCTGACTGATACTCCGATAAGCGTTCCAGCCGTGATCGGCGTCATCATACTGGCAGGTATCGTCGTGAACAATGCCATCGTCATCGTTGATTACATCAAACAGCGGAAGGAAGACGGGATGGAGAGCTTTGAAGCGATTGTTACGTCCGCACAGGACCGGATCCGTCCGATCCTCATGACGGCGTTGACGACGATCCTTGGACTGGTGCCTCTTGCCCTTGGGTTGGGTGAAGGGACCGAAATCAATCAGCCTATGGCCATTGCCGTGATTGGAGGATTACTCACCAGTACGCTGTTGACTGTGTACATCATCCCCGTCATCTACAGCCTTTTTGATAAAGAGACACGAAGAAGAGCAACAAGGAAAAGAATGGATTAAAATAATGGAGCCGGACCCTTATGGGGTTCGGTTTTTTTGCTGGGGAAAGAATACGAAGCAATCGGAACGTTCCCCGTCATGAACGACAGAATTGATGTCTGCTGACATATTTGGGGGGAGATTGGTCACAATAGGGGGAGAAGAAGCTAGGAGGAGTCCAGAATGCCATTTTCCACCCATCACCCATTACCAGTGAACGTGAGGCAGATGCCGCGTGAAATCATCCATTACAAAACTTGAAGCCATTCTTTGGAGCATTGCACTGCCTGGCTTTCCTCAGCTTCTAGTCGGATTGTGGTTCAAAGGGGCGTTGCTGGTCCTTTTGGAGATTTTCATCAATGTCATGAGCGACTTCAACCTGGCCATCATGTACAGTTTTTTAGGTGAGACAAAAAAAGCCGCTGGAGTCATCGACTATCAATGGCTGATGTTCTATCCGTGTTTATACATGTTTGCCATGTGGGATGCGTATAAGATCGCTTCAAACCAAAAGGAAAAACTCAGCTATCTTCCGTTTGTTTTTTCGGCGTACTTTGTGACGGTCGGCCTGATGGTTTCCCCAAAGGTCCACCTGTTCGGAGCATTCATCGGACCCATTTTCCTCCCGATGCTGTTCGTCATTCCTGGCGTGGCGATCGGCTTTTTGATCAGGGCCATCGTGATCCGGTTCGCCAGGTAAATTTATTTCTTTACATCCTGTGGAAAATAAGGTACGATTCAGGTATAAAATTAAACGTTTTCTACCTGTCAAAGGGGAGTAGCTATAGGTTCACACCTAAACAAAGTCGTCAGTTCATGGGTTATGCCCATCGGCTTTGTTGGCATATTGACTATGCTAAGCAAGACCTTTGCCTTATTTAGGCAAGGGTCTTTTTCTTTTGATAAAAATCCTTGCCTGATGGAAAACTAACTTTATCATTGGGAGGGACTTATAGTATGGATGCATCAATGTTATTAGAGTATGGATGGGTACTTCTCATCCTCATCGGTCTGGAAGGAATCCTTGCAGCCGACAATGCAGTTGTCATGGCCGTCATGGTCAAACATCTACCGGAAGAGCAGCGGAAGAAAGCGTTGTTCTATGGTCTGATGGGAGCTTTTATCTTCCGTTTCGCCGCCCTTTTCCTCATCTCATTCCTTGTGAATGTCTGGCAGGTGCAGGCAATCGGAGCCATCTACCTGTTCTACGTCGCCATCCATCACTTCATCAAGAAGCGTAAAGGTGAAGGTGCATGTTGATAACGCTGAGAATAAAGGATCAGGTTTCTGGATGACCGTCCTGAAAGTCGAGCTTGCGGATATCGCCTTTGCGGTAGACTCCATGCTTGCCGCAGTGGCCTTGGCTGTAACGCTGAGACCGACAGGATGGTTCGAGGTTGGGGGGATCGATGGTGGGCAATTCATCATCATGTTCCTTGGCGGGGTCATCGGTCTTGTGATCATGCGTTTCGCCGCTACTTGGTTCGTCAAGCTTCTGGAAAAATATCCTACACTGGAATCTGCAGCATTCCTTATCGTAGGCTGGGTCGGTGTCAAACTTGCCGTGTTCACCCTTGCCCACCCCGATGTCGCCATACTGGATCATCATTTCCCAGAGTCCAAAGTTTGGAAACTCATCTTCTGGACTGTTTTGATCATCCTCTCCATCGGTGGATATCTCTTATCGAAGAAGCGGGCAAATGCAGCCCAAACAGGATCGTAACAACAAAAAATGGGCTGAGACAAACGTGTCTTAGTCATAGTAAAACCCGAATTCACTTGGCCTTTCGTTGGCCAATGAATTCGGGTTTTTAATTTGTTTCATGACCAGTTATATTTCATTGTGTCTAGCGGTTGATTGGAGTGCAAAACGAAGATTCCTGCTAGAAGAGTGGCGTCCTGCAGGCTTGCCGAGGAGGCTCCCGGGCTACCCTGTGGAAAGCGAAGTCTTGCACGGAAATCATGAGCGGTATATAGAACCTCTATACTAATCGTGTTCCTCATGAAATGGTACCTTTATAATTTTGTCACAATCTCTTTTATTACATATGACCCCCTAAAAAAACCAAAACCATACGAAAATCCTTTATAGAATCAATCGATTGTTTTCACCAAAAGGTTGAATGTCAACCCTTTCCTGTGGGTATATCCTTTGAAACTAGGGTGCTTCTTAGTATAATAGGGTGCAGGATGGAGGGGAACCGATGCTCAATCTATTATTACTCTCGCTGGTTAAAAGAAAAACGACCATCGAGGAAAAAGCGGTCCGGATCCAAAACGGAGAAGAAGAATTACTTTCAAGTCTGTTGGATGAATACAAGCCATTTATAAAAAAGACGGTATCCTCCGTCTGTAAACGATATATTACCGAGAGCGATGATGAATTCAGCATCGGATTGATTGCCTTTCATGATGCGATCGTCAAGTACAATGCTGAAAAGGGGTCATCATTCATCAGCTTTTCAGAAGTGATCATCAAGAGGAAGGTCATTGATTATATCCGTAAAAATGGAAAGTACCAGGATATAAGCGTGGACATGAACAATACGGATGATGAAGATCTTCCATCACTCCATATCGAGCAGCTTGCAGCAGTCGATGAGTATCAGAGAAAAGAGGATGCAAGGCTCAGGCGGGAGGAAATTCTGCAGTTCACGACACAGCTGGAAGAATACAATCTTACCTTTGACGATCTGATCGATGCTTCACCAAAACATGAAGATGCGCGGATGAATGCCATCAATATTTCCAGGATCGTCGTAAATGAAATGGAATTCAAGGACTACCTGCTGGCGAAAAAGCGTTTACCGATAAAAAAATTAGAAAAGACGGTAAGTGTGAGCAGGAAGACCATAGAACGGAATCGGAAGTATATCATCGCCATGTGCGTGATTCTCATGGGCGATTATGTTTATTTAAAGGATTACTTAAAAGGCAGGTTAGGCTGATGAAAAAAGGGATCATCATGGATATCAAGTCGGATGCCCTCGTTATGATGACCGCTGAAGGGGAGTTCATCAAAGGGAAGAAGCATCCTCATCAACAGTATTCAATTGGTGAAGAGATCCCGTTTTTTCCAGTGACGGGAGAACGGTTCAATGCAGGACGCCGAACAGGAAGGATGCGTTGGAAGGTGCTCCTCGCTTCATGTGCAGTCTTTGCTCTTCTGCTTATCCTGCTTCCGAGCACACTGACCGAGGACAGAAAGGCATATGCCTACGTGTCTCTCGACATCAATCCGAGTCTCGAATTGACGCTGGATGAGGAAAAACAGGTGCTTGATATCGTTTCGTACAATGAAGAAGGAGATGAAATCCTATCCTCCCTTCATAAGTGGCGAAACTCAAAAGCAGATAAGGTTACTGCGAAGATCTTTGATTTATGTGAAGAGCTGGGATACTTCACTGAAACGGATCACATCTATATGACTTCTTCATTCCCTGAAGAAAAAGACGGAAAAGCCAAAGAGAGCTTTATTAATAGCATTTATTCTATGATCGAAGATGAGAATCAATCTAGACCCGTAACCATCACCTATAAAGAAGCCAGCCGTGAAGAACGGAAGCAGGCCCATGAAAAAGGGGTGACGGCAGGGCACTTAATGAAAGAGGAAGAGAAGTCTGTCGAAGAAACTCCAGAGAATCAGGGAGAGAAGGTGGAACCTAAAGGGGAGGACAAACGATCTGATCAGCCACAGGCTAAAGACAAAAGGAAAAATGAAGACACAGACAGTAAAGAACATAGGGATAAAGAGGAGAAAAAAGAAGCTGACCCCAAGTCAAAAACAGATCCTCCGGTGAGACATGAAAAAGAGAAAAAGGAAGACAGCCGCTCGAAAAAAGCCCCGGATCAGCCTAAGCCCCAAGAGCAGAAAGAACGGGGAAACGATAGACAGGATAAGCCAGGAAGGCAAGGGGAATGGACACCGCCTGGCAAACAGGAAAAAAAGAATAATCAGGGCGGGAAAGAGCAGGACGCAGATAGACACGACCGCCGCGTGAAGGATAAGAAGGGTCTGCAAGAGGAGAAACCACAGGGCAACAGGGGAGAGGACCGGGGCAGGAAAGAAGGCTGGAACAAGAATCACAAACAGAATGACTAATGAAAAAAGCCGGCAGAAACTGCCGGCTTTTGTTATCCATATTATTTAGTTGATTGTCCAGATAAATGTGATTGAGCTTGTTGTACCAGACGCTTAGTGATTTCTCCGCCAACTGATCCGTTTGAACGGGCTACAGTATCTGAACCAAGGTTCACGCCGAATTCCTGAGCGATTTCATATTTCACTTGATCAAGGTATTGCTCTACACCAGGAACCAATAATTTATTGCTGCTTCGTGCCATGCTTGTCTCCTCCAGTCTGTTTGTACTAGAAACAATATGCTTCTGTAAGGATATTATTTGATAAAGGCGGATGTTCATGTGTGGTAAAATTTCGAGGAAGTTGCAGAGTTTGGACGAAGGTATCACAGATTCAGGTTTCAGGAACACTAATATGAAGGTTTTCCTTTCAATCTCAGGAAGAATTCTTTAAGATAAGGTAGGAAACACCATACTGGAAAGGAAACGACGCTATGTGGCTTAAACTCAAATTACATATAAGCAAACTAACACCAACGCGTGTAATCGTCACCTATTACTTATTGGCCATCACCCTTTCAACCCTATTACTGAGCCTACCTGTGGCTCATAAAAGAGGGGCGGATTGGAGTTTAATCGATGCGCTGTTCACATCGGTCAGTGCCGTAAGCGTGACAGGGCTGGCTGTCGTCAGCACGCCGGATACGTTCAACACACTGGGGATCTTCATTCTGATCTTTGTCCTCCAGTTTGGCGGGATCGGCATCATGACTCTCGGGACCTTTTTCTGGCTTTTATTAGGCAAGAGGATCGGGCTAAAAGAAAGGCAGCTGATTATGACCGATCAGAATCAGATGAACCTTTCCGGGCTGGTCAATCTGCTCAAGCAGATCCTCCTGTTGGTCATCCTGATCGAAATCGTGGGAGCCGTTGTATTGGGAACCTATTTCTTAAGCTATTATCCATCCTGGCAGGAAGCATATATGCACGGCTTATTTGCATCTGTGAGTGCCACCACCAATGCTGGTTTCGACATAACCGGACAATCGTTCATACCGTTCAAGCATGATTATTTTGTGCAGGTGATCACAGTCATGTTGATCACCCTTGGGGCCATCGGCTTCCCTGTATTGATCGAGGTAAAGAATTTCATCATGAATAAAGAGAAAAAACGGCATCATTTTTCTTTGTTTACAAAAATCACTACCACCACATTCGGACTCTTGCTCATTGTGGGTACCCTTTTGATTATTGTGATGGAATTCAATCACTTTTTCCAGGGGATGAGCTGGCATGAAGCCTTCTTCTATGCGTTCTTCCAGTCGGCATCGACAAGGAGCGGTGGGCTTGCGACCATGAACCTTGCTGAATTTTCACTTCCGACGCTCATGATGCTGAGTGGGATGATGTTCATCGGTGCCTCTCCAAGTTCCGTAGGAGGGGGGATCAGGACAACGACCTTTGCCTTGAACCTTTTATTCCTTTATCATTTTGCAAAAGGGAATCAGACGATCAAGATCTTCCGGAGGGAAATCCATCAGCAGGATGTACTGAAATCCTTGGTGGTCACCATGGTGGCAGTTCTCCTATGCTTTACTTCTGTGATCATTTTGACCATCACGGAAGATCATACCCTCATTGAAATCATCTTTGAGGTTTGTTCTGCCTTTGGAACGACGGGATTATCCCTTGGGATCACTCCGGATTTAAGCGTCATAGGCAAATGTGTCATCATGATCCTCATGTTCATCGGACGGGTTGGGATTCTATCCTTCTTGTTTATGATCGGCGGGAAAGAAAAGAAAGCAAATTATCACTATCCGAAAGAGCGTCTGATCATCGGATAATGTTCATGGACCTGTTACCAATCGTTTTCAGTATGTGTCCGTGCACCCGAGGGGAAGATACCCTTAAAGGAGCTGAATGAACATGAAACGAAAAGCCCAATGGGATGCAGCAGAAAAGAACAACAAGACCCCTCAAAAGAATAAGCAGGAAACAGAAGTATCTTCAGAGTTCATGAATGGAGAAGACCCAGGGAAGGCGGCAAACCGCAATTCCAAACACGGCAAACAGGGGAATGGACAATGAAGAAAAATGATAAGAAAAACGAACTGAACGTGCGTGAAGAGTTCGGTCTTGAATTTGGGGACATGAATGCAGCCAAGTTGATGGAAGCATCCCGTAAGGAATTAAAGAAAAAAGAAGCAAATAAAAAATGTTAAGCGATATCGCTTAACATTTTTTTATTTATAGAGAAATCAGGAAACACCGACGGGGAATAGGGTGGAGCGACCAGTGGAAGGTTCGAAATAGGCGAGGACATAGCCATCCTTCCCATCGGTCCTGGTAATGGACTCCAGCATCGTATGCTTATACAGATCTTTTTCCGAAAGGTTCATTTCCATGAATGCTGCTCCTGCCATTACAGGGGAGGCGAGGATTTCCTGATAGAGCGATGAACGCTGTTCCTTGGTCATCGTGTTGCTCCACCATGGTTTTCTCGGCTTGTATTTCTGATTTTGGAGATAGTCCAGCTTCATAATGCCTTCTACAACCGACAGGGATACCCCTTCTTTGGTCGAGAGGAATTCGCGAAGCCTCTTGAACAGGTCTTCAAGCTGGTGACCGATCCGGGACCAACCCTTGCCTTCCCAGTAGGAACCGAACTCCTGGAAGAAATCAAATGGAGTCTCGAATACTTCTGAGACAAGGTATTCAATCGTCTGGTCCATGCGGTGATCATTCCAGTATTTTTCCAATACGTCTTCCACTTGTTTGATCCGGACAATATCGTCAAACGTGAGGATATTGTTCCCGAGTATTTCATACGGGGAGTGGTCCATATAAGTGTACTGATGATCGTTTGCGCGTATTCTGAGTCCTGTGCCCCTCAGCATCTTCAGGAAGCCGAGCTGAAGCTCTTCGGGCCTTAGTTGGAATACATCATTGAAGGTCTTTTTGAACGAATGGTAATCTTCTTCCGGCAGTCCGGCGATAAGGTCCAAATGCTGGTCGATCTTCCCGCCATCCTTGACCATGGTGACGGTTCGTGTCAATTTCTCATAGTTCTGTCTTCTCATGACCAGATCATTAGTCTCATCATTGGTGGACTGCACGCCAATTTCGAAGCGGAATAAGCCGGCAGGGGCGTTCTGATTCAAGAACTCAATCACTTCAGGGCGCATGATGTCTGCTGTGATTTCAAACTGGAAGACGGTACCTGGTATATGCTCATCAATAAGGAATTGGAACATCTCCATGGCATAGCTTCGGCTGATGTTGAAGGTGCGGTCGACAAACTTGATGGTTTTGGCACCGTTCTGCATGAGGAACCTGATATCTTCTTTGACCTTCTCTCTATCAAAGTAGCGGACACCGACTTCAATGGAAGATAAACAGAACTGGCATCTGAATGGACAGCCTCTGCTCGTTTCAATATAGGTGACCCGTTTTGAAAGCTGATCGAGATCTTCTTCAAATCGAAACGGAGACGGAACCTCACGAAGATCGATTTTGTTCGATTGTGGTCGGATGACGGGCTTGTCACCTTTCATATAAGCAATTCCTGCGACCTTATCCCAGTCCTCGTCTCCATTGACTTGTGCGAGGAACTGTTTGAACGATTCCTCTCCTTCGCCCAAAATGATGAAGTCCACATCGGTCAGGCGTTCAAGCCAGTACGGAACGTCATAGGTTACTTCAGGACCACCGAGGATGATTTTGACGTCGGGCATGATTTTTCTCAGTATCCCGATGACGTTGATTGTTTCTTCGATGTTCCATATATAACAGCTGAACCCGATGACATCGGGACGCTTTGAGAATAAGTCGGTTGCGATATTCAAGACGGGATCTTTAATCGTATACTCGGCAAGTTCAACATCAAAGTCTGGCTCGGCATATGCTTTCAGGCATCGTATTGCCAGGTTCGTATGGATATATTTAGCGTTCAATGTACTTAAAACCACTTTCTTCATACCTGTACTCCTTTATTTCCTCATTGATCGAGGTCACTGCATCACACTGTTCCCATTGTAGCGGAGAAGGCGAAAAAGCTCAATCTTTGTCTAAAATCAATTCAAATTTATTGTATTCCAAGGGAGGATTTCAATGAAAGATTTCGAATAGTATTATAAAACCATATGAAATGACATATAGTGGGGAAATGGGAGATATTTTCGTGTTATTCCATTCCATCCATCAAAAAGGGACTGACTCAATGAGCCAGCCCTTTCTATTGGCTTTTATCTTGTGTCGATTTCCTTTTTTGAAAATAACTTTTGAAATCGGGAGGTCCTGAACTCGATGAGAGGCTGAGTCAGGCTCGTAAAGAACTTAGTTGAAAACAGCATCGTCAATAGTAGGGAGACGCCGAGCAGGACAAGGATGCTTGTGGTGGGGTTGATTTCATCCTTCAGCGCGCTGACCCTGAACAATCTGACAAGGAATCCATGCAGCAGGTACACATAGAGGGTGTTCTTACCCCATTTTGTGAAGAACTGCTGTTTTGTCGGTACGAAGGAGAAAAAGCTGAAGATCATGATGATATTCAGTGCGTATACGGCAGCCCGTATTCCCATTCCATACAGATTACTCCAGTCGAAGTCACCATAAGGTTTAGACCCGAGAAGCCACTTGTCAGAAAATTCCGGTATGAGGAACATTCCCAGGAAGACAAGGATAAATGTGAAACCGGCGGCCAGACGCATCTGCGACGTCTTGAAGTAATCGAAGTGCTCTTTTTTCAGATAGTAGCCGAGGAGGAACATCGGGAAGAAGACGAATGTCCTCGACAGGCTGAGCGTACTCGAGATACTGTCTGCGAATCCGACGATGAGGCCAAGTGCAAAAGCCACTGTCAGGCCTGCTGCAGGACCGAATTTAAACCATTTGATGAATGCATAAAGCAGGGCGTTCCAGCAGAACAGGCTGATGAGGAACCACAGGGACCAGTGTGGCGTCAGTGGATCAACTTCAAGGGTGGAACTGTCATATAAAAAATAATAGTACACGGTATAGATCAACTGGAACGCGATATAAGGCAAAATGAGTTTTTTTGCCAGATTCTGGATATATCCTGCCTTATAAAACCCTTTGGCAAAGAATCCTGCAAGCAGGATGAATGCCGGCATATGAAAGGTATAGATGGTTTTATAAAGGGAAAGGATGACCGGATCCTTTTCGATATACGACCGGATGATGTGACCGAAAACGACGAGGAAGATCAGGATGAATTTAGCATTATCAAAATATGAATCACGCTGTTTCATAGGCTCACCAACTTTAACGATTTCATTGCTTCATTCATTCTTTCCCTAGGATACTATGGGTAAAACCTTCATTTCATTGTTAATTATCGCCAAGGGGTTGTGAACATATGCAGACTGTATTACTAAAGTCGTCTTTAATGAAGCAGGGGGATGTAGAAATGACTAACGGCAGTAAACTTGATTTGGAAGTATTGAAGGAAGAATGTCATCCTATCGATAAGGAAATCTGCTCAGCATCACCACTTCCCATGCTGGTGATTAATGAGGAAATGAAGATCAATTATGCGAATCGCGAAGCATGTGCCACTCTTGTCTCCTCTATGGAAGACCTTATAGGGAAGCTATTCAGCACGTATTTTACCTCTGTTCCAGCCCCTATTGTCTCTCATTATAAGGAAGTGATGGAAACAGGCAAATCCCTTGAAGATGAAACGCTCATGAACACGACGGGCGATAAGATCATCCATGTGGAGCTGATCCTCAAAAAATCGACCATTTCTCCCAATGCCTATTTGTACTTCAAGGATGTCACACAGCTGAAGGAAAAGGAACGGAAGGATCATATGAATGTCCATCTTCTGTCAAATATCTTCCAGAATGCTTCAGAGGGAATCGTTCTGTTTGATATAGACGGGAATATCAGCGATGTGAATCAGGCCTTCTGTATCCAGGTGGGCATGGATAAGAACGATGTAACCAAACGGAACATCAGCTGGTTTGTTCCTGAAAATGCCCATTACAAGATCGATAAGATCAAAGAGCTGATCGTCGAACATAAGAAGGCAAGGGGAGAGATCCCGATCCGTAAAACGCACAGCATCTCCATTGTGGAATTTACCACGAGTCCGTATGTTCATCATAAGCTTCATATGGCGATCCTGAGGGATGTGACGGAAAAGAGGCAAATGGAAATTCAGTTGAAACGAAATGAGGAGCTTTTCAAAGGGCTGTTTGAAGAGGCGATCGATGCTATTGTCCTGTGGGATCAGGATGGACGGGTACTGAAAGCCAATACATCAGCCCTGAAAATATTTGAATGCTCCCTTTCGGAGCTCCTGTCCAAAAGGATCAAGGATTTCGTCTATCCCCTTGAAGTCCAAAAGTTCGACCTTCTCATGGAACAGCTCACGATTTCAGGTGCTGTAAGGGATGAAGTGTTATTTCTCATGCCAAACAACCAGCTTAAGCACCTTGAATTCACCTCCAAGCTTCATTCCATGGACGGGTACAATATGACCATCTTCCGAAATGTCAGTGAGCGCTATCAGATGGAAAAAGAGCTTAGGGAAAGTGAAGAACGCTTTCGTAAGATCTTTGAGGGCTCTCTGGATGGGATGCTTTTGACAAACCACAATTATGTTGTCGTGGACTCCAATCCCGAGGTGAGTGAAATACTGAACTCACCGAAGGAGCATTTGATTGGTAAAGATGTACGTGAAATATTAAATATCGACCCTGAGGAAGACAAGTATGCAGGGTATCTCCGCCAATTGAAGGAAGAAGGTCAGGCAACCTACCAGAAGTCCCTGTATAAGAAAGGGAGATTGCAGCATGTGGAGCTGTCATCGAAGTACAACCTCCTGTCCAATTTGAATCTGACTATTATCAGGGATGTTACAGAGCAAGTCGAAATGCAGGAACAGCTGCGGAAAAGTGACACCTTGAGTGTGGTCGGAGAGCTTGCCGCCGGAATTGCCCATGAAATCCGCAACCCGATGACAGCATTGAAAGGGTTCATCCAGCTTCTCGAAAACAGCATCGGTCATGAACATGAAATGTACTTCAACGTGATCACGTCGGAATTTCAACGGATTGAATCCATCATCACGGATTTCCTTGTGCTGGCAAAACCACAGGCCATCCAGTACCAGGAAACCAACCTCATCAAAATCATGAAAGATACGGTGGAACTGCTCCATGCTCAGGCAGTAATGCACAATGTCCAATACAAGGAGCAATACCAGGAGGGACTTCCGTGCATCATTGCCGAGCCGAATCAACTGAAGCAGGTGTTCATCAATATCATTAAGAATGCTATTGAAGTAATGTCACAGGGTGGCTTTATCTCAATTGGCATAAATGAAACAGACAATGGCATGATTCATATCGAGATCAAGGATGAAGGAAGCGGGATCTCCAAGGATAAAATCAAGAAGCTGGGTGAACCATTTTATACAACAAAAGAACGGGGTACTGGACTCGGCCTTATGGTAAGCTTTAATATTATCAAGGAGCACAAAGGGACGGTAGAGGTTGAGAGTCAGGTAGGCAGGGGCACGACCTTTCATATCTATCTCCCGAAAATCTAAGGGAGGGATCGGGCAATGGAACCCATCCATAGGACGATTGAATCGCCGGTCGGTCCGTTGAAGATCACGGCAGACGACCATTACCTCATCTCCATTGAATTTTCTGAAGGAAATCCGGATGAGGGTTCACGTCACCATATAATAGATGAAACCAGTTCGCAGCTCCTGGAGTACTTCAAAGGTGAGCGGAAATCATTCAATCTTCCCCTGAGGGTGGAAGGAACACCGTTCCAGCAGGAGGTATGGGCCTCGCTCCGGGAAATCCCCTATGGGAAAACCGCCTCATATCAAGAAGTGGCAGAAAAGATCCGGCGGCCCAAAGCGGTCAGGGCTCTTGGTCAGGCGAACAAAGCGAATCGTTTTCCCATTGTCATTCCGTGTCACAGAGTCATCGGAAAGAACAATCAGCTGACCGGTTATGCAGGGAAACAGGTGGATAAGAAATCCATCCTTTTAGAATTGGAAAACAAATTCTGCAATTAAGGGACTTCAAAGGCCATCCCCATAAAAACACACTGTATTTCCTATCGGAATCGCCAGTGTGTTTTTTGTTGTGGAATGGTTCGAAACAAACATCCACATAAGAAGTGAAGATTCAGAATAATGATTGAACTTTTCGGTAAATTAGATTATTATCTAAATAGATGGTTATCTAATTAGAAGAGGTGGATGTACGTGCAGCTGAATAAGCAGGTTGAATTTCACAAAACGCTGGGGGATCCCACAAGGCTCAAGATCATTTACCTTTTGTCAGAGGGGCCGCTACACGTTGGAGCGGTGGCGGGAAAACTCGGTTTGACGGCGCCGACCATTTCCCACCATTTATCACGATTGAAGGATTGCAACCTGGTGTACTCAAGAAGGGAAAAGAATACGGTATATTACCATATCAATGCCAAGGTCCTTTTGCATCACGGCAAGGTGCTACAGCAGTTTGCAGGGGGATCAAAGGGGGAGGAACGGAATATGGATCAACGGGTACTAGAGAAACAAAAGGTCATGAATGCCTTCATCGGGAAGGATGGGAAGGTCAGTCAGCTCCCTGCACAGCAGAAGAAGCGATTGTACCTGCTGGAACATTGGGTGGAAGGACTGGAGATTGGCAGAAAATACGAAGAGAAGGAAATCAATGCCTACATTAAACAGTTTCATGATGATTATGCGACTGTGAGGAGGGAGTTCATCATTCATCAGTTCATGTTCAGGGAAAACAGTATATATGAACGAAACCCAAAGGAAATGTGGAGAAGTGTAAACTCATAGGGCAAATAAAAGCCAAGAATCTGCATTCTTGGCTTTTTGTGTTGGACTTAGTTCAATGTATCGGCAATGCTCTGTTTGAAGTCGGGATAAAGGACCCCGTTTTCAGTGATGATAGCTGAAATCAGTTCATGGGGGGTCACATCAAAAGCGGGATTGAAGACAGGGACGCCTTCTGGAGCGATGACACTCTGGCCCAATGTGGTCACTTCAATGGGCGACCGTTCTTCGATTTCAATGTCGTCTCCTGAGTCGATGGTCAGGTCAAATGTCGAAGAAGGGGCGGCAACATAGAAAGGGATCCCGAAATGTTTGCACAGGATGGCTAAAGAGGAGGTTCCGATTTTATTGGCTGTATCTCCGTTTGCCGCAACGCGGTCCGCCCCTACGATCACCGCTTCGATGCCCTTGGTTTTCATCGTATGGGCAGCCATATTATCCGTAATGAGCGTGACATCGACGCCCGATTGCTGGAGTTCCCAGGCCGTTAGTCTCGCTCCTTGAAGGACGGGTCTGGTTTCGCAGGCGAACACCTGGAAATTCCGGTCTTTTTCACGTCCAATATGGAACGGTGCCAGGGCAGTTCCATATTTACTTGTTGCGATGGATCCTGCATTGCAGATGGTCATCACCTTCTGGGCGCCGTGAAGGAGTTCAAGGCCATTCTCTCCGATCCTCCGGCACATATCCTCATCCTCTGCATGAATCTGTATGGCGGTATGGAGAAGGTCGGTCTTGGCTTCATTGACTGTGGCAGCCTGATGCAGTTCACGATCGAGGCGCTCGAGAGCCCATGAAAGGTTCACCGCAGTCGGGCGGGAGGAGAGGAGATACGCCTTTTCCTTCTTGAACAATGCCTTGAATACTTCAAGTGACTCCGTTTCATACCCTCCTGCAGCCTGTGCGAGACCATATGCCGCCGTGATGCCGATGGCAGGTGCTCCCCTTACTTTCAAGGTGGTGATGGCATCGTAGTAATCCTTTATGGTATAGAGATGGACATATTCCACTGCCCCGGGGAGTTTTTGCTGGTCCAGTATGATCAGGTGGTCTTCATGCCACTCCAATGAAGTAGGTATGGTAAGTTGTGGTGTCATGGGTATAAGAAAGCTCCTTTAAATAAGTTTATCGAGTAGATCCTGTATCGAACGGATGCGATGGCGCTCGAGGATACATTCCCTTCCGAGGGCAAGGCACGTCTTTTTATAATAGACCCGTTTTTCTTCGTCCTGGACCGAGTCAAGATCCTCCACGTGAGCAAGACCGATCGTCCTTCGGATCAGTTCGCAACCGAGGAAACCGATTGTATCTGCAAAGCTTTTTTCAAGAACATATTCAAGGTATCCGTCAATTTTGGTGTAGGCATCCTCACTTTGATCCCAGAATCGTGAAAAAGTGGACTCGAATACTTTCCAGGTGTTTTCAATATGACGAAGGATTTCTTCCTTCTTCGACCTTTCTTCGCGGACCACAGCTTGGAAAATGAGATTTGCCAAGAACTGTCCGATATCGAAACCGATGGGGCCGTAAAAGGCAAACTCCGGGTCGATGACCTTTGTTTCCTGTTTGTCTGCAAAGATGC
Source organism: uncultured Bacillaceae bacterium (assembly GCA_963762295.1). GTDB lineage: Bacteria > Bacillota > Bacilli > Bacillales > Bacillaceae_B > Rossellomorea. The sequence goes on along the minus strand of CAVXKK010000005.1, from coordinate 100,405 downwards.
TCCCGGTATGCAGATCACCGTGGAGGAGGGCTTCCCCTTCGGTCAAAAAGGATTTCTTCAGTTTTGCTACTTCCAGTTTCAAAGGCAGGTCGTCCCAAAGATTCCGTACCTCTTCTTCAAGTACCTCTTCAAATTCATTGGTTTCACTATTGAAGAACGGATCGGTGAAGACAAGGTCCTCTGTGATTTTACATAATTCAGGATTTGAGAACTCCTTTACATATCCCTTTTTCTTGAAAGGATGGAGGGCATAGTCGGAGGTGAAGAAAAGCGTTGCTCCGAGAAATTCCCCGATGTCCTTTGAAAGGGAAGGATAATTTTCCCCTTTGTTGAGTCCTTTTCTGGCGATTTCGAGATGGCTCAAGTCTTCCATGACGGTGATCGCCAGTTCTTCGTCGGAATGATAGACTTCAGGGACAAGGCGTTCAACAAGGGAACGTTGGAGTTTCAGGGCCTGGGCTTCGATCCTCGCCCGGTCAAGGGTCAACGGCCAGCTTTCGCCTACGACTTTTGCGTAAGGAAGGGCCTGTTTGATGATGATGCTCTTACCGGTTCCGCTGCTTATAATGCGGAAGACGTAATTGAGATTGCCGTCTCCGATCTCTTCACAGGTCAGATTTTCCGATGGTTCAAACAGGGATAGGTCTTTGGCAAGACCTATAGCGGATTCGATCGTCAGGGAACGATAATTTTTTAATTGGGTGATGGCCATGGGGGTGTCCTCCTTAAAATGGGTTAGCAGGAGGCTTTTCTTGTGGAATGAGAAAAGCCTCTTCCGGTTGTGAAAGAGGCTTGAAGAATACTTCGTCGCCTCTTATCTCTCAGAATGGAATCATTCTGTTGGAATTAGCACCGTGCCCTGGTCAGGCGCATCGATCTGCGCCCCGTCTTTCAACGGTATTACGGTCGGTTGCTGGGCTTCATAGGGCCAAATCCCTCAGCCAGCTCTTGATAAGAGTTGCATATTTAATTTGTTCTGAAAATTACCATTTGATTGACATCATACCACCTTGCGTTTTTTAGTGTCAATGCTTTTCTTGAAAAAGACATTTGATCGGTTCTCTCAGCATCAGCGGTAAAAATCAGGAAGGCGATCGTCGAATATTGGGATCTGCTTTCTTACTTCATTGACGGTATCAAGATTGACGACGGCTGTTACAAGCTCTTCCTGGAGGGATCCTTCTGCGAGGATCTCCCCCCACGGGTCGATGATCAGGGATGATCCTCCGAACGTATTGTCCGGATCAGAGCCAACGCGGTTGCATGCGGCAACATAACATTGATTTTCAATGGCACGTGCACGGAGGAGAACCTTCCAATGATCGATCCGCTGCGCCGGCCATTCTGCACTGACGAACAGGATCTTTGCCCCGGAGAGAACATGCTTACGGACCCATTCCGGAAAACGGATGTCATAGCAGATAAGGCCGGCCATCTGCTCACCGGAAAGGGTGAACAGGCCGTCCTCATTTCCGGGTAGGAGGTAATGGTGTTCATCCATCAGTTTGAACAGATGAAGCTTTGAATAACCTTTGACGAAGTGCCCTTCGGAATCGATCACGATCAATCGATTATCGATCCCCGAAGCGGTTTTATTGGCAACGGATCCTCCGATCACGTCAATCCGATACTGCTTCGCAAGACGTGAGAGGAAATCGATGGTCTTTTTGCTGTTTTCATCAGCGATTTCCTTTATCCTCTTAAGGTCATAGCCCGTTGTCCAAAGCTCGGGGAAGACAAGGATGTCGCATTGTTCTCTTTCTGCTTTTTGAAACCATTTTTCTGCTTCTCTGTAATTGGATTCTGGATCTCCATACCGGATGTCCATTTGTGCGAGTCCGATCTTAGTCATATGATCAGCACCTTTCGGAGGAATTGTAAGATTTTACTTTACATTCGTTATTTTCCGTTATATCATTTGTAGCTAGAATTTGAAAGTGAAGAATATTTGAACATTCAGAAGGTGAAGAGATGAAAACATTCCCATTTGCGGATCGCCTCGATTCGCTCCCAAAGCAATTTTTTGCTGAATTGACCTCCAATGTGCAACGGGTCATGAACGAAGGCCATGATGTTATAAACCTCGGGCAGGGGAACCCTGACAGGCCAACGCCTGAACATATTGTGAATAGTTTGAAGGCTTCGGCCGAAAACCCATTGAATCATCGCTATTCTCCATTCCGGGGGATGACCTCTTTCAAAGAGGCGGTTGCGCTCTTTTATAAAAGGGAATACGGTGTGGAACTCGATCCTGCCAAAGAAGTGGCGATCCTCTTCGGAGGAAAAGCGGGTCTCGTTGAGATTCCTCAGTGCCTGGTGAATCCTGGTGAATCTGTACTGGTACCTGACCCAGGGTATCCTGATTATCTATCAGGGGTGGCTCTTGCAGAAGCGGAGATGAATCTGATGCCGCTGCTTGAGAAGAATGATTTTCTCCCGGATTACAGCCAATTGAGCGAAGCGGAACTCGAAGGTTCCAAGCTCATGTTCTTGAATTATCCGAATAACCCTACTGGAGCAGTAGCGACGCCAGCCTTTTTTGAGGAAACGGTAAAATTGGCGAGTACCCATGACATCTGTGTGGTACACGATTTTGCCTATGGGGCGATTGGCTTTGATGGCAAGCGTCCCAAGAGTTTCTTGAGACAAAAGGTGCTAAGGATGTCGGAATTGAAATCTATACGCTTTCCAAAACCTACAATATGGCGGGATGGCGTGTGGGATTCGCTGTCGGAAATGAGAGTGTGATTGAAGCCATCAATCTCATGCAGGATCATATGTATGTCAGCCTCTTTGGCGCCATTCAGGAAGCAGCGGAGACGGCGCTCCTCGGATCGCAGGAATGTGTCCAGGAACAGCTTGAAATCTATGAGAGCAGAAGGCATGCCCTTATTGATGGACTGAAATCCATCGGCTGGGATGTGGATGCGCCGGCAGGCTCATTTTTCGCCTGGCTCAAAGTTCCGGAAGGCTTCACGTCGATGGGATTATCGACCCTGCTTCTTGAAAAGGCTCATGTGGCAGTGGCACCTGGCATCGGGTTTGGTGACCACGGGGAAGGGTATGTCCGTGTAGGTCTCCTAACCAGTGAAGAAAGGCTTCAAGAAGCTGTGAAAAGGATTGAAAATTTACATTTGTTCGACAATGGGGATTGACAGGATTCCCGATCGATGCAATAATCCTACTGAAAACCAAATGAATAGATTCTTATCAAGAGCAGGCGGAGGGACTAGCCCGATGAAGCCCGGCAACCGACTCATTACGAGCACGGTGCTAATTCTTGCAGCAGACGCTGGGAGATAAGATAGAGTGATGGATTGAAAGCCTCTTCTTATCGGAAGGGGCTTTTTTTGATTGAAGAAGGAGGTATGCAGAATATGAGTGAAGTGATTGCAACGTATAGATTGCCAGGGGCAATAGGGTCTTTTGAAAAAAAGGCAGAAGGCATCGCCTTGGGCTTGACGGTGGGTTCGTGGACGGATCTTCCTCAGCTTGAGCAAGAACAACTGTGAAATTCAAGGGAAGGGTCGTTTCCATCAATGAAGAGGCAGGCGAGGGATTGGGAGAGATCTCGATCGCCTATCCCGGGGGGAATTACTCCAATGACCTTCCTGCCATATTAACCACGGTCTTCGGGAAACTGTCCCTGGATGGTCAAGTAAAGCTTATGAATCTCGAATTCAGTGACGACCTGAACCGTCACTACCCAGGACCACGGTACGGAATCGAAGGGATCAGGGAGCTCGCAGACGTGAAGGATCGCCCGCTCCTCATGAGCATCTTCAAGGGGGTCATCGGAAGGGATCTCGCTTATCTGGAAGATCAGCTACGTGCCCAAGCACTCGGAGGCGTGGACTTGGTGAAGGATGATGAAATCCTTTTCGATAATCCTCTGACGCCGTTTGAAGAGCGGGTGAAAAATGGGAAGCGGATCCTCGATGAGGTGCGGCAGGAAACGGGTAAACGGACGCTTTATGCGGTGAACCTCACCGGACGGACGTCGGAGCTTCGCGACAAGGCAAAAAAAGCACGTGAACTAGGGGCGGATGCGTTGCTATTCAACGTATATTCCTATTCTCTCGACGTCCTTCAGGAACTCAGGGAAGATGATAATATTGGACTTCCTCTCATGGCCCATCCCGCCTTTGCAGGAGCTGTTGCCCAGGCTCCCCACCATGGAGTCGCCTACTCCTTATGGCTCGGGAAATTTTTACGGATGACGGGGGCGGATTTTTCCTTGTTCCCTTCCCCTTATGGAAGTGTGGCACTGGAGAAAGATCAAGTACTGGCTATCAGTAGAGAGCTTACGGATGAGCCTTCCCCGTTCAAAAAGACATTCCCTGTCCCGTCGGCAGGAATCCATCCTGGGCTTGTACCCCATCTTGTCGAAGATTTTGGTGAAGAGTGTGTGATCAATGCCGGCGGAGGGGTCCACGGTCATCCGGGAGGTGCTGAAAGCGGAGGAATCGCCTTCCGACAGGCAATTGAAGCGGTGAAAGCGGGCATTCCCCTTGAAGAAGCCGAGGGCGAAGAACTGAGAGTCGCTCTAAGCTTGTGGAACAAGGGAGGGAAGGGCTGATGACGGAGCGGATCATCCTCTGTGATTTTGATGGAACGATTACGAAAACCGATAATATCATCTCCCTCATGAAGCAATTTGCCCCTCCGGAATGGGAAGGGCTCAAAGATGCCATACTTGACCGGACGATGTCGATCGAGAGAGGCGTCGGGGAGATGTTCTCCCTCCTGCCTTCCCAACAAAAAGATGAGCTCGTCGACTATCTTTTACATACGGCAGTCATCCGGGAAGGGTTCGGGGACTTTGTTCAATTTGCGAAAGATGAAGGCATTCCGTTATACATCGTGAGTGGAGGGATTGATTTCTTTGTCCGCCCTCTTCTGGACGGATATGGCCCGTTTTCAGGGATCTACTGCAATGAAGGGGATTTCAATGGCCCCTCGATTTCCATCAACTGGCCGTATCCCTGTGATGGGCAATGCGGGAGTGGAGGCTGCGGATGTTGCAAACCGTCCGTCCTACGCTCTCTTTCCATACCGGATGGTGCAGAAGTGATTGCCATCGGTGACTCTGTAACAGACTTGGAGATGGCCAAGGTGGCTGACAAAGTGCTTGCGAGAGATTATCTTGCTGACACTTGCAATGAATTAGGAATCCCCCATATTCCATTTGAAACATTCCATGACTGCATAGAGGCGTTGAAGGAAGGGGTGAGGGCATGAGCTACCAAAGAGAGTGGGAAGAGTTGTCCGGCATCAAAGGAGAACTCGCGGAGCGTGACTGGTTCATGGGGACTTCGGGCAATTTGGCCATCAAGATCGGCTCAGTTCCCGGTTCCTTCCTCGTGACAGCAAGCGGTAAAGATAAGAGAAAAAGGACGGCGGAGGATTTCCTACTCGTTGACCTGGATGGGAACCCACTGGAGGAAACGAAACTCAAGCCCTCAGCAGAAACCCTCCTCCATACGCATATTTTCAAAGGATCACAGGCCGTCTGTTCCCTCCACGTTCATACCATAGCCAATAATGTGATCAGTGAGCTGTATGGGGATCAGGGGGAGATCACCTTCAAAAATCAAGAATTGATCAAAGCGTTCGGAAAATGGGGGCAAGATGATGAACTCATCATTCCCATCATCCCGAACTACGCGGATATTCCGATCCTTGCAAGAGCCTTCTCCGATCATGTGACAAAAGACGCCGGCGCCGTCCTGATCCGGAATCATGGGATCACGGTTTGGGGACGGAGCGGTTTTGAAGCAAAAAAGCTTCTCGAAGCATGTGAGTTCTTATTTCAATATCAGCTGTCTCTCTTATCATTAAAAAACACCGTTCAACTTCAATCATAAAAGGAGGAAAAATCATGACGACAATCAAGGTCCAAGGAAGCGGTAAACTCATCGAAAATCAAGAAGAGGTGATTCAGTATCTGAAGGAGCAAGGGGTCATTTATGAACACTGGGATATCGGGAAATTGAGTGGCGATCTCCAAGAAAAATTCGACCTGACGGATGGGGAAAAAGACAGGATCCTCACAACGTTCAAGGATGAAATCGAAGATATCTCAGCCAGACGGGGATATGAAGCATGGGATATCATCTCCTTATCAGACAGTACGCCGAACCTTGATGAACTGTTGAAGAATTTCCAGCAGGAACATCACCATACGGATGACGAGGTCCGCTTCATCGTCAGTGGTCATGGTGTATTCATCATCCAGGGAAGTGATGATGATTTCTTCGAAGTCCACCTGAATCCGGGTGATCTGATATCCGTACCGGAAAACATCCGCCATTATTTCACACTGTCAGATGATAAAAAAGTAGTGGCCGTGAGAATCTTCGTTACGAAAGAAGGATGGGTGCCGATCTATTGATTGTCACCATCCGAAAAGCCCGTTCCCTATCTGTTGGGAACGGGTTTTTATACGGCAGTTGGTGTCGAAATTTCGGCTATATATGATTGTTTTGTCTTGTTTTGCGGTTCTATTTACTTTTCTAGTAAACCCTGAGATAATGCTCAAATAAAGTAAGCTATCAAAAGGGGTTAGATGGATGAACCAAATGCTGAAAAGAAAGTGGTTATTGCTGAAGATCAATCAAAAGCGATCGGAAATGATCGCTTTTGGGGAAACGCACGGTCTTGGTGCAAGAGAGACCCTAGCGTCCAGTCAGGAACTTGATCGCCTCTTGAACGAGTATGATAAGGCGTCCCTGGATCGAAGCGAGGCCGAAATGGAATATTACAGTAGACATTTGCTTAAAAGACCCGCATCGTAAACGACATCTGAGAAATCCTCTAGGAAAATCACTCCGTGAAATCATGCATCGCATCGACTACTACCTTGAAGGGACGCCCATTAATGGTGCGTCCTTTTTCCGTTAGAACCTAAGTTTTGGAAAAAACAATGTCAGTTCCTTTGACAAAAACCCTGTAGATTTGTATAATAGTTTGAAACCGAGATATTTAAAGGAATGAAAACTATGAGTGAATCCAAGCAATCCCTTAAGCTATTCATTGTTCTTTCAAGGGCTTTTAAAGCCATCAATGAGGAAATAAATAAACACATCCAGGAAAATGGATTGAATCCTACGGAATTTGCCGTCCTGGAACTCCTTTATCATAAAGGAGATCAGCCCCTCCAACAGATTGGAGGAAAGATCCTTCTTGCGTCCGGGAGCATCACGTATGTCGTGGACAAGCTTGAAAAGAAGGGCCTTCTCAACCGCGTAGCCTGTCCGAATGACCGCAGGGTGACATACGCTCAGATTTCGGAGGATGGCAGGGTGATGATCGACCGCATCTTCCCCGACCATGAGGACAGGATCCACGAACTGATGTCCACCCTTACTCCGGATGAAAAAGAGGAAGCAATCGGATTGCTCAAGAAATTAGGTCTGTCGATTAAAGACCTCTCCTACTGAAAGCCTGCAAAAGCAGGCTTTTTTTCATGTTAATAGATGATAGAGAGAGGTAAACGAACGCTCTTTGGCGAAATACTAGAGAGTCGTGGATGATTCTATTAAAACTGGAGGTTGCAATGAAAAAATTCGAAGAGTATACATATAAAAGACCGGAACTTGATGAAGTAAAAGCGAGGTTCCATGAGGCCTTGAATCAATTGAAAAAGGCCGAGGGCTTGCCGCACCAAGTGGAAGCCATAGAGAAGATCAATCAGGTCCGCATGGAAGTAGATACGATGGAGAATCTCGTGTATATCCGTCATTCCATCGATACGAACGATGACTTTTATAAAGCGGAACAAGACTATATGGATGAACTGTCACCTGAGGTACATGGTCTGGTTACAGAGTTTTATCATGTCCTGCTTGAATCCCCATATCGCAAGGAATTGGAAAATAAATGGGGCAAACAGCTGTTTTCACTAGCAGAGAGCGAAATCAGAACCTTCTCACCCGAGATCATCCCACTACTCCAAAAGGAAAATAAGCTTTCCTCAGAGTATACAAAGCTGATGGCTTCCGCCAAGATTCCTTTTGAAGGGGAGGAGAGGACGCTTGCTCAGATGGGACCATTCAGCCAATCTCCTGACCGGGAGACCAGGAAGCAGGCGGCAACAGCCACAACATCTTTCTTTGAAGAGAACAGAAGTGAACTGGACCGGATCTTTGATGATCTGGTGAAGGTGCGACATGAGATCGCCGTGACACTCGGCTTTGATAACTTTGTCGAACTAGGCTATCACCGGATGACAAGGACAGATTATACGCCAGAAATGGTGGAGATCTTCAGACGTCAGGTAGAAGAATTCATCGTGCCCCTTTGTGTTGAGCTGAAGGATAGGCAGGCTGATCGGGTCGGTCTGCAGCATCTTACATTTTATGATGAGGGCTTTAAGTTCTCATCCGGCAATGCTGATCCAAAAGGGGATCCCCAATGGATCATCGCAAACGGGAAACGGATGTATGAGGAACTTTCCACGGAGACGGCTGAATTCATTTCGTTCATGCTGGACCGCAACCTGTTGGACCTTGAAGCGAAAAAGGGGAAAGCAGGAGGAGGGTATTGCACGTATATCGCTCAATACGAGTCCCCTTTTATTTTTTCCAATTTCAACGGTACGTCTGCTGATATTGATGTTTTGACCCATGAGGCGGGGCATGCCTTCCAGGTATATAAGAGCAGGGGGTATGATATCCCTGAATACCACTGGGCCACCTATGAAGCGAGTGAGATCCACTCCATGAGCATGGAATTCTTCACATGGCCTTGGATGGAATACTTCTTCAAGGAAGATACAGAAAAATATAAGTTCACCCATTTAAGTGAAGCGTTGATGTTCCTTCCCTACGGAGTGGCCGTGGATGAATTCCAGCATTTCGTTTATGAGAAGCCGGATGCTTCGCCTGATGAACGGAAGCAGATGTGGAGGAGCTTGGAACGTAAGTATCTGCCGCACCGTGATTATGACGGCTTCGGATATCTCGAAGAAGGGGGCTTCTGGCAGAGGCAGTCGCATATTTACAATTCGCCGTTCTACTATATCGATTATACCCTCGCCCAGATCTGTGCCTTCCAATTCTTCAAAAAGATGAATGAAGATCGTGAAAGCGCATGGGAATCCTATCTGGAACTCTGTAAGCTTGGTGGAAGCAAGTCCTTCCTGGAGCTGCTTGACGCGGTCCAGCTCGACTCCCCGTTTGTAGAAGGCACCGTGGAGAAGGTGATCGCTCCGATCCGAAAATGGCTTAATGAAGTGGATGATCAATCGTTATAAGGGACAAAAGGAAAAGGATGCTGGGACAAAGGTGTTTTAGTTATAGTAAAACCCGAATTCATTTGCCTGCGATCAGGCATATGAATTCGGGTTTTTAATTTGTTTCTGAACTTGACGATTTGATTGTTTCTAGCGGTTGATTGGAGTGCAAGACGAAGACTCCAGCGGGAAGAGTAGCTGATGTGAGACCCCGCAGGCTTGCCGAGGAGGCTCACGGGCTACCCGCGGAAAGCGTAGTCTTGCACGGAAATCATGAGCGGTAGTAAGAACCTATTCTGATCGTGTTCGTCATATTTTTGTTTTGTCCAAACTCCTTTGTCGTGCTTATTTTTTCAATTCTTTCTTAACCGTTTTGTAGAAGAAGACTTCGTACAGGACCGGTAGAAGAATGAGGGTCAATAAGGTCGATGACGTCAATCCGCCGATCACGGTGATGGCAAGCCCCTTGGAGATGAGCGTACCGGATGATGTTGTGAACGCCAGGGGTAGAAGGGCTGTAATCGTCGCAAATGCCGTCATGAGGATCGGACGCAGCCTCGTTTTGCCCCCTTCAATCAGGGAATCCCTGATGGTCATTCCTTTTTGCTCCCTGTTTTGCCCGATACGGTCAACGAGGACGATGGCATTGGTCGTCACAATTCCGATCAGCATGAGGAGGCCGATCATGACCGATACGCTGAGCGGTTCATTGGCGACCGACAGTCCGAGGAGAGAGCCAATCGGCACAAAGATCAGCGATGACAGGATGATGAACGGAATCCTTGCTTTCCCGAATGTGATCAGCATGGTGATGTAGACAAGGCCGATGGCGATCAGCATGGCGAGACCGAGATCCTGGAATGTCTGTACCGTTTCGTCACTGCCGCCTCCACCCTCGAATGATACATCATCAGGAAGGTCGAGCTTCTTCACTCCGTCCACTGTTTCCTGTGACACGGCACGTATATCATCACTTGAGATCTGAGCGCTGACACGCGCATAGATCTTTCCTTCTAGCTTCTGGATGGACGTGTAGCCTTCGACTTCATCGATTTTCGCGATATCTGTGAGCGGGATAGGCCCCTTCGCGGTGAATATGGTGATATCTTCAAGCTCTTCTTTTGAGGATGTTTGATCCTCATAGCTCAGCTGAACCTGTCGATCCTTTCCATCCAGCGGCAGAGTGCCGACAGATACTGGTTCGGTCTGATCCGTCACTGTTCCAAGCACTTGGAATCCGGATACGCCTGCTTTCGCAGCTTTCTCAGGATCGATATCGATGATGATCTGTTTTTGTTTTTCAGAGAAGTTATTGTTCACATATTTCAACTGATCTTGATCCTTCATATACGCTTCTACTTCCTTCGAAGCAGTTTGAAGGGAATCAAGATTATTGGAGAAGAGGTCGATGTCCACGTTGTTGTTGCTTGGAGGACCACCAGTTTGCTGCTCTTGGACGCCGAGTTTTGCATCGGGTTCATCTTTGTATACAATGTCTTCCATGTTCTTTTGCAAGTCTTCAAGATAAGCATTTACATTCGTATCCTCATCGAGAGTGAGGAAGTAGTTGGCCTGGTTTTTCCGTTTCAATCCAGTTTGGAAATCACGGCTTCCAATACCTGCTGTCACTTCTTTAATTTCTTTCTCCCCGTCGAAGAATTCTTCCAGCTTCATGGACACGTCATTGGTCCGTTCAAGGGAAGTGGAGGAAGGGAGCTGCACGCTTGCCACCAGCTGCTTTTGCTCTTCATTCGGAATGAAGGTGAAGCCTAACCTGCCGGCAAGTGCAAAAGAACCGAGAAGGGTGACCAGGGATAGGGCGATAATGACGGTTTTATGGTTCAGAGACCACTCAATTGCCCGTGCATACCATCGCTGAAGTCTACCTTCCTTTTCCTCTGGTGGAACCTTTTTGAATGAGAACTTGGACAAGATCGGAACGATGGTGATGGCAACGAGCAGGGATGTGAGCAGAGAGAATACAATGGTCAATGCGAACGGAAGGAAGAATTCTCCCGTCACCCCGCCAACGAATCCAAGCGGAAGGAATACCACCACCGTCGTCAATGTAGAAGACGTGATGGCCTTCAGGATTTCTTTTGTCGAATCCTCAATGATTTGATCATTGATTTCTGTACCTGACTTCCTGACGCGCCTGAATATATTCTCAATGACGACGATACTGTCGTCCACAACGCGTCCCACTGCCACGGCCATGCCCCCGAGAGTCATGATATTGAGTGAGATATCGAGCTGTGCCAGGAAGATCGATGACACAAGAAGCGACAAGGGAATCGAGATGATGGCGATGATTGTCGCACGGATATTACGTAAGAACAGAAGAACGGCCAGAGAGGCGAATACGGCGCCTAGAAGGCCTTCTTTCACCAGTGTCTCAACGGATTTTTTGATCCCGTCTGCCGAATCGAATCCGATGGCATAGCTGAAGTCATCTTTGTACTCTTTCATCACGTCAAGAACTTGATCCGCTACTTCCACGGTGTTGGCGTCCTGCTTTTTGGTGATGGCCATGGAGAAGGAATCTTCCATATTATAACGGGTGATTTCAGGACGGTCCGTCACTTCTTCAATTTTGGCAATATCACCAAGGGATGTTGGAGGAGCCTGTGGATTGACCTTTGAAGTTAGGACAATCTCTTTCAACTGGTTGATGGTATCGACTTTCTCCTGAACCCTTACAGGGACCTGAATGTTATCCCCATCGAGATTTCCAGCGGGGAAAGAAAGGTCCTTTTCATTGATCTGGTCTTTGATATCCGTCAAGCTGAGTCCATTTTCAGCCGCTTTATCTTTATCGATGGTAATTTGAAGAAGTTCTTCTTTCAGACCACCTACAGATACGGAATTGACACCCTCAATTTTCTTCAATTCAGGGATGACGTCATCTTCCAACAGGGCCTGTAAATCAGCATTATCCTTTGCAAACAGGGAAATATTGAAGATCGGAAGCGCTCCGAATGACGTTCTGCTGATATCGGTGGTCACTTCATCCGGAAGGTCGCTGTCAGAGATGAGGGAGTCCACCTTCCTTTCCACTTCGTCCATGTCTGTATTGAAGGGGAATTCAAGGTTGATCACTGAGATTGTTTCGTACGTAGAGCTTGATACTTGTTTTACTCCTTCCACACCTTTGAATTTCTCCTCGAGATCCGATGTCACTTTATCGTCTAGATCGTTGGGGGAAGCCCCAGGGTAAACGATTTCAACTGACAGCTGAGGAAACTCGATATTCGGGAGCAGATCCAGTTTGAGTTTCTGGAACGAATATAGCCCCCCGAGGATGAGAAGGAATGAAATGATAAAGACCGCTACTGCATTCCTCAGGCTAAAACGGGTAAAAAAATTCACATGGATTCCTCTTTTCTATATAGTATTCATTTGTGTTATCCCTTATCTGATTCAAAGGGATACACGACTTATTTTCATTATAATGACAAAGGCATGAAAAAGCCCGTGGGAATATGTTCGTTTTACACTATTTCTAAATAGACATAACAAATAGGTGGAATCCGCACTTCTGATTCGGTGGGCCTGTACATACAGTTATAAGAGTAGAAGTACGAGGTGATGGAATGAAACGACTATCGGGCGCTTTTCAAATCGCCGCCGTATACGTGGGGACGGTCATCGGTGCCGGGTTTGCAACTGGAAGGGAAATTGTGGAGTTTTTCACGCGATTCGGGATCTATGGATTAGTGGGTATCGTGGTAAGCGGGTGGTTGTTCATTATGCTCGGGACGAAGATCCTTGTGATCAGCCATGATATCAAGGCGAGATCTTATGAGCAGTTCAATGAATATGTATTCGGCAAGTGGTTCTCCAAAGGGATGAATCTGTTGATGATGCTCATGCTGATCGGGGTTTCAGCGGTGATGGTGGCAGGGGCGGGAGCGGTCTTTGAAGAACAGCTGGGTCAATCGAGGCAATTCGGTATTGTCCTTACACTTGGTCTCGGATTTCTGACCATGCTGGTAGGTACAAGGGGATTATTTGCAGTCAATACCATCGTGGTACCCCTAATGATCTTTTTCAATCTGTATCTGCTTTATGTCTCCTTCACCCACCAGCCCGATCTCAGCATGATGCTCTCAAAGGGAAATGACGGTTTGGGATGGAAGACGGTGCTTTCACCTTTTGCATATGTGGCTTTCAACCTTGCCATGGCCCAAGCGGTCCTCGTTCCGATCGCCGGTGAATTAAAGGATAGGAAGATGATTAAATATGGCGGGTACCTTGGGGGTATCCTGTTGACCATCATCCTGATTTCCAGTCACTTGACGTTGAGCCTGATCCCTGATGTCACTCACTACGAGATTCCCATGGCGGTCATGATGAAGACGTTTGCGTCAGGCATGTATCTTCTCTATATCATCATTATTTATGGAGAAATCTTCACGTCGGTCATCGGTGGAATCTTCGGTCTGGAAAAACAGCTGTCGGGTTATCTGCCCATTCCGCGAATCTTGATATTCACCATGATCATTGTCGTGATTTACAGCTTGAGCTTTTTTGAATACAGCCGTTTGCTATCCTATTTGTATCCACTATTCGGGTATATGAGCATCCTGTTCATGCTCCTGGTTGCTTGGAAGAAGGGACATAAGGCAGTACCTTGATCATATGGAAAAACAGGCCGTCAGTTCACTGACGGCCTGTTCTGTGGGATTCATGCTTCCACAACGGTATAATTTTTATGATTCACAACTGTTTTTTCCTCCAACTCAAGATCCCGGTAATTCTTCATATACGTTAAATCTACGATCACTGAGTTTTCGTTCACCTTCTCGACGACTCCTTTTAATCCATTTCTGAATTCAATGACATTCCCAATCTCCGCTTTTTTCATTAGAGGCATCTCCTTTTTACCAGAAATCTACAAACGATTATTAATATTTTGACGTAAAGTGAGGAAAGAGTAAAGAGTTTTTGGAAAATTTAATCAAGAAAAAATTCTTGAGGTTTCAATACGACCCGATAAAATAGTGAATAGAATCAAAAGGAGGATCTAGTATGGATGTTACAGAGATTGAAGGATTAGTGGAAGGATTACGAAATGGGGAGCTGAATGAAGTGTATGTGAAAAAGGAAGACTTTTTGTCCTTTCGATCTGTGCTTGTGAAACAGAAGGATTTCAAGCATTTTCGCGGCATAGCTGCACAAGGGGGACACGCCCTTTATCACTATATGGACACTGCTAGAAGCTAAAGACTCCTTCACGACAGAGACAACGTTTCTTTCGAAGAATAACGGGTAAGCTTGAAGAGAACGCACTGTCAGAAGGGAGCAAGGGATATGGAACGAATCATCTGCATCACAGGAGGAACAAACGGGATCGGCCGTGGTCTCGTGAAAGCATTCGCGGAAAAAGGCTGGATCGTGGAATTTATGGATATAGACGAAAGTGGTCGCGGGTTTGCCGAGGAACTGAACGGACAAGGTCATAAGACCCGTTTTCATAAAGTCGATGTAGCAGATCACACTGCTGTCGCCGATGTGTTTTCGAAAATCGGTGCCGATCACGGGAGAGTGGACGTCATGATCAATAATGCTGGTATCTCAAAATTCAAGTCCTTCTGGGAGCTCGAACCCGGAGAGTGGGACCGAATCCTCTCCGTTAACCTTGGAAGTGTCTTCCACTGCAGCAGGGAGGCCGCCAAACTGATGAAGGAGGGCGGGGGGAGCATCATTAACCTGTCCTCGACGAGAGCCTTCATGTCTGAGCGGGATACCGAAGCATACTCTGCAACCAAAGGGGGGATTTACAGTCTTTCCCATTCCTTGGCCATGACGCTGAGTGAGTACGGGATCCGCGTCAACTCTATCAGTCCAGGATGGATCGCGACAGAGGACTATGAGTCACTGAGGGAAATCGATCATGCCCAGCATCCTGCCGGAAGGGTCGGAAAGCCGGAGGATATCGCCAGAGCCTGTCTATTCCTCTCAGACCCGGAAAATGACTTCATAACGGGAGAAAATCTCATCATCGATGGCGGAATGTCGCGAAAGATGATTTATGAACATTGAACAAATCGTCCGCTTCCAATGGAGGCGGACTTTTTTATTTTGTTTACGGGATGAATTATTTGATTATTGCTAATATTTGTATACTGTTTTACACTTAAGAGGATATTATCAATAAACTAAAGACATTCTCATAGAAGAGAAAAGGGGGAAGACGGATGTCTTCATTACAAGAATTAAAAAAAGAAATGGAAAAAGTACTGGTCGGAAGGGAAAAAGAAATCGATCTCCTGATGATCGCCCTTCTTCAGGATGGACATGTGCTCTTGGAGAGTGTTCCGGGGACTGGGAAGACACTCATGGCCAAAACCTTTGCACAATCGATCAGTGGCTCTTTCAAACGGATCCAGTTCACACCGGATGTACTGCCGAGTGATGTGACGGGAATCCAATTTTTCAATCCGAAATCTCAGGAGTTTGAGCTAAGGACCGGGCCCGTACTGACCAATGTCCTTCTTGCAGATGAGGTGAACCGTGCCACTCCAAGGACACAGGCAAGCCTGCTTGAGGTCATGGAAGAAAAGCAGTTCACCATTGATGGCGAAACCATTGAACTTGAGCCGCCCTTCATTGTCATTGCCACTCAAAATCCGATTGAGTCTCAGCAGGGAACATTTCCGCTCCCGGCCGCTCAGCTTGATCGATTTTTGCTGAAGATTCCTTTCGGTTATCCTGAGTTCGAAGAAGAGCGGAGCATCCTCGCACGATTCAAGCGTCCCCTTGCGAAAGATGCCACCACAGCAGTCCTGGACCTTTCGACGATCCGCCGTTTGTCTAAAGAAGTAAAAGAGACCCATGTGTCCGCTGATATAGAAACCTACATACTCAAAATCACAAGGGCGACACGTGAGCACGAGTCGATCGAAGTGGGGGCGAGTCCGAGGGCGAGTCTCGCCTTGTTGAAGGCTTCTCAAGGATATGCTTTCATCAACGGCCGTGACTATGTGACTCCTCATGATGTCGAGGTGACGGCGCCTTATGTTCTTGAACATAGGATTTCCCTCACCCTGGAAGCCTCCATGACTAAGACGACCGGGGAAGTGATGCGACAGGTTCTTGAACGTGTCATGGTACCGGTAGAAGCGAGGTAGAGGGTATGAGGTGGAAACGGGACATCGGGGAAGATCCGTATCTGAATATGAGCACGATGCTTCTTGTCATCATGCTGGCCGGAAGCTTATTTGTACAATCCTACATCGCCTCAGGGGTACTTCTCTTATGCATCGTCTACGTGCGCGTCCACCGCTGGTTCCTAATAAAAGCGGGTGAGGGTGTGAAGCTTGATTCGACGCCTAAAAAGGTACGGATGCATGAAGGCGAGGAAGCTGAATGGACGCTCGGCTTTCGTAATGACGGGCTGCCAGTCTGGGGAGGCACATTGAAGCTAAGATTCAAGGATATCGTGGAACCCGCCTCCAAGCAGCTGCGATATGACGTAACGTCTGGAATGGTGGAGGCCGCGATTCCGTTCTCTGCAGGGAAAGGAGAGCGGGTCGAGATTTCCATCCCCGTAACAGGGAAAAGGCGGGGACTCTGCCGGATCACCTCCATGGAGCTTCATATTCCCCATCTATTCGGGAGCGGGAGGACTGTGCTACAGCTGATGGATCCAATTCCTTCGACATTGATGGTGTTTCCACATGCTACCCCTGTCGTGGTGGAGGAGCACCCCATGTCGATGCGTTTTGGAGACGTGTTCACCCCCCATTCCCTGTATAGCGACCCTTTTCAAATCGTTGGGACGAGGGGGTATGTGGCAGGGGACAGGTTTCAGGACATCCACTGGAAAGCTTCAGCAAGGACCGGGGATCTACAGACAAAACAGTTTGCACCATCCACTCAAAAAGAGTGGCTGATCGCCATCAACTTGTCCGACCGATATGCGATCACGGGCCGATTGGAATCAATCGTAAGCCAAGCTGCCTACATGATGCAGCTGGCAGTAAAAGGGGATATCCCCTTTTCCATGGTGATCAATACGAGGGGACCGGGTGCCACACCGTACTTCCACCTGCCATCGGGATCTGGAAAACCCCATATGCAGAGGGGACTGGAACTACTATCCGCCCTGTCGACAGATGACTTCACCATGCCATTCGAGCTCGTCCTTCAGCATATGCGGAGCAGGCAGTGGCTTCCGCCCGTCATCCTTATTGCCGGAGAGCTTAATCAGGAGATCGACCGCGTACTGACACAGATTGCCTCAGGGGGGGCACAAATCCTTGAGCTTACTACATTGAATGAACAGGGGGTGGCGTCACGGTGGAATATGAAATCCGTTCCGCGTCAACCGATTACCAAAAGCTCCTGACCATGAAGCTTTGCTTCTTTGCGGGAGTGGAATCGCTTTTTGCATTTCTGCTTATGACCTTCCTTGCACCAAGTAATCTTCTTCTCAGTGATTATCTGCCTTTGTTGCTGCTATCCTTCCTTGCGTTATCTGTGTGGGCGGTCATGATTGGACGCACGGGTAAAGTAAACCCGCTTCCGCTTTACGGAATGTTTGCACTGATCCTATTGCTAGGCGTATTCTTTTTCACGGTCAATCTGGTCTTCGTGGCCGGTGCCTTTGTGTTCCTTTACTGGAGGATGAATGCCCACCTACAGGACATGGAATCCAACATTGAAATCAGCAGCGGTGCATGGGTGATCTTCCTAGCCATTGCCGCAGCGTCAATGATGACGAGTCCCATGAGGGGGATGGAGAACGGTACACCTGTCATTGTCTCGATCTTCCTGTACCTGTTGTTGACAGTCAGTGTGACGCCCGTTCAGCGGATGATGACCCACGGGTCAGGGAAACGACCCTATTACGTCCCCCTGACGCTTATGGGTGCCATTGCAGGGGTGGCCATGGCCCTTGGATTAGTGAGCTTCGTTCTCATGCAAGGGATATATTGGGTGTTTTCGAAGATCTTCTGGGTATTCTCCTTTGCCGTCGATCCCATCTATAATGCGATTGAGCATTTGAGGGATCTGGCGGCTTCCCTGTTCAAAAAAATGCAAGGAGAAGGTGCAGACGGGTCATTTGAAAAAGGGGAGGTCGAGGCTGAAGAGCCCCTTCAGATTTCGCAGGGGATGTCACTTGATTGGCTCGTGCTGGTCGCGGGTATCATCGCCATCCTCCTTATCATTTTGTACTTCTACATGAAAAGGAGAGGAACGGCCGCCTCCCTGCGGGAAAGGAAGGGTTTCACTGTCCATGCCTATCCCGACAAACCGGTGGATGGCCCTCGGAGTTCCGATTACGACTACAGTCAAGCGGATGACCGGATTCGTGAAGCGGTGACAGAATTTGAGGGCTTTGCCCACTCGAAAACAGCAGGAAGAAACACGAATGAGGACTTGCGTGCTTGGTTTGGCAGACTTGGCCTGGAGGATGAAGAACGATTCTTCACCATTTATGAGCAGGTCAGGTACGGCCGGGGAGGGGTGTCACCTGAAGGCGGAGATTTCTTTGTCCGCAGGATGGAGCTCCATACATCCTCCCTTATGAGTCCGTTTGAAGAAAAAGAAGCGTAAGAACACGGGATCCTGTATGAAGATGCAGGATCCCGAATAAGCTGAATCAGGTTCAAAATTCTTAAAAGGGGATGTTGAGCATGAAAAGGGAAGCAGAACTTGCGTTGAGGGTAAAGAGCCTCGTGCTGGAAGGCATGGAGGAGCTTGTGAAGGATGGTGGCGCTACAGGTGATAAAGAGTGGAAGAAAGTCGCAGAAGTCTATTCAAGGTGCATCTGTGACCTGGTGACAGTCATTGCGGATGAACAGAGCGACCCTGAACGGATCTTAAAAGGGACGGTTGCCAAAGCGAAGATTGGATACAATATGATAGGTAGGAAACAAACGGAATACACAAAGTAAAATTATTGAAGTTTCTAACATAATAAGGAACATATTGAGCCTGAATATAAGAAATACTAAAAAAACAGGATTTTATAATTGTGTATCTCCTCATTGCGTGCTATTATTTTTTTTTGAACAGGTTTATAGGAAGAAAGGATTAATGAAGAAAATGCTAACCGTTTTCATCATCATTCCGGCTCTTTTTATAGATCAAACCTAAAACAGATATGATTAAGGAGTCGATTCACATGGCACAAAAAACATTCACAGTAACAGCTGAGACAGGGATCCACGCTCGCCCGGCAACTCTATTGGTTCAAACGGCAAGCAAATTCGATAGCGATGTACATCTTGAATACAAAGATAAGAAAGTAAACTTGAAATCAATCATGGGTGTTATGTCTCTAGGTGTCGGTAAAGATGCAGAAATCACAATCATCACTGAAGGTAGCGATGAGGCAGAAGCGTTGAACAGCCTGGAAGAAACTCTAACTAAAGAAGGTCTTGCTGAGTAATGTCCAGCCTTCTTAACGGAATTGCAGCATCCAACGGGATTGCCATTGCAAAAGCATACCGCCTTGTCGAGCCTGATCTTAGCTTCGAAAAGAAAGCGGTTGATAATGTTGAGGCAGAGGTATCCCGTTTTCAGGATGCTATTTCCACATCAAAAACCGAACTTGAAGCCATCCGTGATAAAGCACGGGAAGATCTCGGAGAAGACAAAGCCCAGATCTTTGAAGCGCACCTGCTTGTTCTTAGTGATCCAGAGCTACTGACACCGATTGAAGACAAAGTGAAATCTGAAAATGTAAACGCTGAATTCGCCCTTAAGGAAACAGCGGATATGTTCGTGACCATGTTTGAATCCATGGACAACGAATACATGAAAGAACGTGCGGCAGATATCCGTGACGTGACGAAACGTGTCCTGTCACATCTACTTGGCGTACAAATCTCGAACCCGAGCATGGTGACGGAAGAAGTGATTGTCATCGCAGAAGACTTGACCCCTTCTGATACTGCTCAGCTGAACCGTCAATACGTCAAAGGGTTCACCACTGATATCGGTGGCCGTACTTCCCACTCGGCAATCATGGCTCGTTCCATGGAAATCCCGGCAGTGGTTGGTACGAAATCCGTTACCTCTTCAGTGGAAAACGGTGATCTCATCATCGTGGATGGATTGAATGGGGAAGTACATATCAATCCGACTCCTGAAGTAGTGGCTCAGTACAAAGAAGAACATGCCCGCTACGAAGAGCAAAAAGCCGAATGGGCTAAACTCGTCAATGAACCAACTGTTTCAAAAGACGGTGAACATGTCGAGCTGGCGGCAAATATCGGTACCCCGAATGACCTTGAAGGTGTGAAAAATAATGGCGGTGAAGGTGTGGGTCTGTACAGGACCGAATTCCTTTACATGGGCCGCGATGAGCTTCCAACAGAGGAAGAGCAATTCAAAGCTTATAAAGCCGTCCTTGAAGGCATGGAAGGAAAACCTGTTGTTGTGCGTACATTGGACATCGGCGGAGATAAAGAGCTTCCATACTTGAATCTGCCCAAGGAAATGAATCCATTCCTCGGCTATCGGGCCATCCGCCTGTGCCTTGATGAACAGGATATCTTCCGTACACAACTGCGTGCACTGCTTAAAGCAAGCACCTTCGGTAATTTGAAAATCATGTTCCCAATGATCTCAAACCTTGATGAGTTCCGTGCTGCCAAAGCCGTTCTTGAAGAGGAGAAAAAGGCCCTTCTTGAAAACGGAGTAGAAGTATCGGATCATATCGAAGTAGGAATCATGGTCGAAATTCCTTCTACAGCGGTCATGGCTGATGTGTTCGCTAAAGAAGTGGACTTCTTCTCGATTGGAACAAATGATTTGATCCAATACACAATGGCGGCCGACCGCATGAACGAACGTGTTTCCTATCTGTACCAGCCGTATAACCCGGCGATCCTTCGCCTTGTGAAGATGGTCATCGATGCGGCTCACAAAGAAGGGAAATGGGCTGGAATGTGCGGAGAAATGGCTGGAGACGAAATCGCCGTGCCGATCCTTCTTGGACTTGGACTGGACGAGTTCTCCATGAGCGCCACGTCAATCCTTCGTGCCCGTTCTCAGATCTCGAACCTGAGCAAGGCCGAAATGAAGGAAATGGCTGAACATGTATTGACACTTGATACGAATGATGCTGTTCAAGAAGTAGTAAAAAAAGCAACATCAATGGAATAAGGGTTTCAAAACAGGGGGAAAGGGTAAAGAGAAGTATCGAACAGGTTCCCCAAGAACCTTTTCATTCTCATTTCCCCCTTTTTATTGGATTGAAGGACGCGACTCCTTCAATCCTTTTTTTATGTTTGAAAAGGATTTTTCCACTCCATCAGAATGCCGTAATGGCAGGATTCTTCATCTTCGAGATAATCTTTGATGACCCGCACAGGCATCCGTCCGCACTGAAGGAGAAAGGTGATGACCGGGTCTTTGTATTCTCCCCTGGTTAGTTTCTCCACATATTCTTCCACCGAGTAGCGGTCGCGATATGAATGAAAGGTTGGGATGCGTCCACCGCCGAGAAGGCGCTCAAGGCGCAGATGGACGACCATTTCATAGAGTGCCTCCATCATCCATTTCCCGAGCTTCAAGCCTCTATAAGCAGGGTCGATGCATAAATCCACCACGTACAACGTATTCCCGTCATCCGAATGATTGGTGATATACCCCTCATCTGTGATGCCATCCCACGTATGATCCGGATCTTCCGGGGAGTAAGAGGTGATCAGGCTGGTCATGCTGCCTACCACGATCCCATCCATCTCCACACAGATGGCTCCCAAAGGGAAGCGGTTAACATGCTGATAGAGCTGATCTTTATTCCACCATAATTCCGGGGGGAAAGGCGGTGGAAACGCCCGCTGCTGGATGGAGATCAGACGATCAAAGTCCGCTTCCCGGTAGTTTCGGATCGTCACAAGTACCGGGTTGCCATCGCGGAAGACATATTGCTTTTTTACATACATCCGTCAGTCCCCCTCGCATCGTTATTCATTATAGTATTATACTTTATGAAAGCGCTTTTTCATAGACCTTTTATAGGTTTTTCCTATGAGAGCCAATGCAAGAGGGGAGAATCTGAAAAAATATTTATTTTTTTGAAATGCGG
This sequence comes from uncultured Bacillaceae bacterium, assembly GCA_963762295.1. Classification (GTDB taxonomy): domain Bacteria; phylum Bacillota; class Bacilli; order Bacillales; family Bacillaceae_B; genus Rossellomorea. The sequence goes on along the minus strand of CAVXKK010000005.1, from coordinate 78,119 downwards.
GTTTACATTGATGATATCTGGGTAGAATTAGAGTAAGCATGAAATTGGAGATTAATTTCTCACTAACACCCCCTTTTCCTTTTTTGAACCAGTCGAGAACTGGTTCCTTTTTTTTGCGTAAAAAAGAAAGGCCTCCGCTTCTCAAAGCGTGGGCCTTTCTCTTTTCTTAAAAGGATGCAAGGAAGTTTTCCAAGCGGTTCAAACCTTCTTCGAGTTCTTCCATTGAACAGGCATAAGATAATCTAAAATAACCTTCTCCCATAACCGAGAATGCCTCTCCTGGCACAACGGCGACCTTTTCCTTTTGTACAAGTTCCAAACAGAAAGCAAAGGAATCGCCGTTGAATCTTTCAGGGATCTCCACGAAATAATAGAAAGCTCCGTCAGGTTTGATCACATTCCGGAGGCCCATTCCCACGAGACGCTCATATACATATTCACGCCTTTTGAGGTAGGCATCCTTCATAGGGATGGCGTCATCTTTCCCCTTGGTCAGGGCGGCGAGGGCCGCTTTCTGGGATACGGAGGTGGCACAGGATACGTTATATTGATGAACCTTCAACAGATGCTGACTTACCGCTTTCGGGGCCATGACCATGCCGATACGCCAGCCGGTCATGCTATGTGACTTCGAGAGTCCGTTGATGACAATGGTCTGATCCCGGAGGAATTCGGCCATGGAACGATGGCTGCGATCGAAGGTAAGCTCACTGTAGATTTCATCCGCTACCACAAAAATCCCGCGCCCCCGGACCAATTCGGCAATCTCTTCAAGCTCCTCTGCTGTGAGGCTGACGCCGGTGGGATTGGACGGGTAGGGGAGGATGATACACTTCGTTTTGGAGGTGATGGCAGGCTTCAATAAAGAAGCATCCAGCTTGAAGCCGTTTGACGTTGTATCGATATGGACAGGTTTTGCCCCTGCCAGTTTGATGATGGGCTCATACCCTGGATAAACGGGTCCAGGAAGGATGCATTCATCCCCTTCGACGAGGATCGACCTGAGCGTGACATCGATCCCTTGGGAAGCCCCTGCAGTAATGATAATCTCATTCTCATCGTAGTCCAGACGATATTTTTCTTTCAAGAAAGCGGAAGCAGCCTTTCTCAGCTCGATCATCCCTGCATTATGGGTGTATGAAGTGAAATTCTCATCGATTGCCTGCTTCCCTGCCTCTTTCACGTGGAGCGGGGTGGGGAAATCGGGTTGTCCGATCGTCAGGGATATCATGTCTTCGGTGCCCGCCACCATGTTGAAGAAACGGCGGATGCCTGATAGTTGCAATTCCAATACTCTAGGATTCATTTTCTCTTCCAAACTGCACACCTGCTTTGTTCATTTTTATTTAATAGTGTATCACTAAGGATCCCCCTATTTAAAGATGAGAATGGATTTGGTACAGTATATCAGTAAACCCTACAAGTTTCGGATGTTCTAACAGAGGGAAAGATGAACGTATAATGAAGGCTCAGCATGGTTTCGGTTGGCGACCGTTCATGTGGAGGGTAAGGAGAACGAGATGATTCGAACCAGTGTGATATTGAAGAACGGGGAGATCGTAAAAGATGCCTCCCTGTCCATGATAAAAGATCCATATGTTAAATGGTATTGGGTGGACTTTTCTGCCCCTACGGAAAAGGAAATCCGTATACTCAAGCTATATTTCCGGTTCCATCCGCTCGCCATCGAAGACTGCTTGGACGATTTCAGTCAGAGGCCGAAGCTGGATTTTTATGAACGGTACATATTCGTATTACTACATACCATCGATCATAAAACCCATGCAGCAAGTGAAGTGAATATGTTTGTCAATTCAAGCTTTATCGTCACATTTCATAAAGGCCAAACAAAGGAATTGGAACGCATCTGGAAGCAAGTGGAGGAAGAAGGCGACGATTGGAGTCCGTTCAAGGTGATGCATGGAATTGCAGACCAGCTTGTGGATGACTATTTTCCGCTTGTATATGCCATTGAGGACCGTTTGAATATCATCGAAGACAATACCAATCAGGATTCAGACGGCGACCTGATGGATCAGCTCTTTGACATACGCCATGAGATGTCGAAACTGAGGAGAACGCTTATTCCGATGAGGGACCTATTATACCGGATCATCAATTCCGGACGCCTGAACGCCCTGAAAGAGGAAAAGCTCTATTTCAATGATGTGTATGATCATTTGATGAAGCTCGTTGAGATGCTTGAATCGTACCGTGAATTTTCATCGGATATCCGTGATAATTACCTTTCCATTAATTCCGATAAGATGAATAACATCATGATGACCCTGACCGTAATCACCACCATTTTCATGCCCCTCACGTTCATTGCGGGCTTATATGGGATGAATTTCGTCAATATGCCGGAACTTCAAAGTCCGTATGGATACTTCATCGTTCTAGGTGTGATGGGTATGATCGCCATCATCATGTTCGGCCTTTTCCTTAAAGTGGGGTGGCTTCGTGTCTCCTCGAAAAAACGAGACAGAAAACGACGCTTTCTCCGATTGAAGTGAATTTGGGGGAAATCACTGGATTTTTTTCTCGAAAAGCGTTATATTGTTTTAGGATAAAAGAAGAAAAATTGGGTCGTACCCGAGAGGTTCTAGCACAACCCTCTATAAAAAACTAAGGAAAACGGCATCCTTAGGTGTCGTTGTTTTTTTGTTTAGGCGAAGGAAGCCGGTATTATAGAGCATGAATAGGAATCTTTTTTCTTCTTTTCGGGGCATCTGCCGTTAGAAAAGAGAGGAGAATCTAGTATGAAAAATGATAAAGCAGTCGTCGTGTTCAGCGGCGGTCAAGATAGTACAACCTGCCTGTTCTGGGCAAAAAAGAATTTCAAAGAGGTGGAGGCCGTTACGTTCAACTACGGCCAGCGCCACGTGGCCGAACTTGATTGTGCGAGGGAGATTGCGGAGGAGCTTGATATTCCTCACCATGTTCTTGACATGAGCCTCTTGAATCAATTGGCACCGAGTGCCCTGACGCGGGATGAGGACATCGTCCAGAAGGATGGCGAGCTGCCATCCACATTTGTTCCAGGCCGGAATCTGATGTTTCTTTCATTCGCTGGAGTGCTTGCCAAGCAAATCGGAGCAAAGCACATCGTGACGGGCGTATGTGAAACAGACTTCAGTGGATATCCGGATTGCCGCGATGTATTCGTGAAATCCCTTAACGTAACGTTGAACCTGTCCATGGATGACGAATTTGTGATCCATACGCCGCTCATGTGGATCGACAAGGCCGAAACGTGGGAGCTTGCCGATCAGCTTGGTGCCTTCGAGTATGTACAGGAAAAGACCCTTACTTGCTATAACGGCATCAAGGGAGCAGGCTGCGGGGAATGCCCGGCATGCGAACTCCGACAAAGGGGTCTCGATCAATACCTTGAGAGAAGAGACGGAGGGGATACCGAATGATCCAGCAAATCTACCCTGTCCCGAATCATCCGTATGAATACGAGTTGAACAAAGATATGCACTTTGCTGCCGCTCACTATATTCCTGCCGAGTCTGCAGGAAGCTGCAGTGAAATGCATGGTCACACGTATTTCGCCAATATAACGATTGCCGGTGACGCCCTTGATGAAACAGGTTTCCTTGTCAACTTCCAGCAGATTAAAAAGCTGATCCATAAGCGCTTCGATCACACGGTCATCAATGATGACGAGAGGTTTCAAGGGGATCTCAAATTCCCGACGACGGAAGTCATGGCCAAGGTAATGTATGACATTATCCAGGAACATTTGGATACACTTCCCCACTCTCCGAAATGCCTTCAAGTATTTCTACGTGAAACCCCGACGAGCTACTGCATCTATCGGCCTAAGGGGGGACGGTCATGAGGAAGATCCCTGTCCTTGAAGTATTCGGTCCCACCATTCAGGGGGAAGGAATGGTGATTGGCCAGAAGACGATGTTCGTCCGTACCGCCGGCTGTGATTACAGCTGTGCATGGTGCGATTCCGCCTTCACTTGGGACGGGTCAGCCAAGGATGATATCAGATTGATGTCAGCCACAGAAGTGTGGGACAAGCTGAAGGAAATCGGGGGGGACCGCTTCTCCCATGTGACCATTTCCGGTGGGAATCCAGCGCTATTGCCGCAAATCGGTGATCTTCTGGAGATTCTGAAAGCCAATGGAATTGGCTCTGCTCTCGAAACCCAGGGCAGCCGCTGGCAGGATTGGTTCTATGATATCAATGATCTGACGATCTCACCCAAACCGCCAAGCTCCACAATGGAAACGGATTATGATCGATTGGATCTCATTGTCTCCCGCCTAAAAGAGAACGGCTCCAACTTCAGCCTGAAAGTCGTGGTATTCGATGAGACAGACCTTGAATATGCAAAGGGGATCCATATGAGGTATGAGGGTGTTCCGTTTTATATCCAGACCGGTAATCCCGAAGTATCGATGGAAGATACCCCAAGGCTTGTTTCCAACCTGCTTCTTGACTATGAACGATTGATTGATGTTGTATGTGAGCAAAAGGAATTGAATGATGTACGGGTACTTCCTCAGCTGCACACGCTTGTGTGGGGGAATAAAAGGGGAGTTTAATACGAAAGGGCTGTCTGCTTCTATGCAGACAGCCTTTTTATTTGGAAGCATCCCTGTCTTCCGTTTTTCCGGTTTCAACAAAAGTGAAGTGATCCGGATCATCGACGCCTTCTGCGTTTTTCCCTAAAGATACAAGTGGAGCGGGGCCTTGGAACGGCTGAATATGTGCACTGATATCACTGTGCTTATCATCACGATTCATTCGTTCACCTCCTTGATACATAGTGTGCACAGACAACATTAATATATGAGGTGTGAGATGGAACTAAAGTTTTTCCTGATCTGTTCGATATAAGGAAGGAGATTATCTTATTCTGAAAACAGATTGGACTGACGAGCATGATGAACGATCAACATTCGATTCTTCTCGAAAGCGGGACGAATGAACTTGAAATCATAGAATTCGAAATTGAAAAAAGAAAATTTGGTATCAATGTCATCAAGGTGAAGGAAATCATCCTCCCAACGGCCGTGATCCCGGTCCCGCATTCCCACCCTCATGTGGAAGGTCTCATCCAGCTTAGGGGAGAGGTACTGCCCCTCATCAACCTGGCCAAAGTGCTTGGGAAAACCGAGGAGCCGCCACCAGAAGCAAAATATATTGTGGCTGAATTCAATCAGCAGAAAGTGGTCTTTCATGTCCATAACGTGACACAGATTCACCGTATTTCCTGGAACGATATCGAAAAACCGACGTCCATGTACCAGGGCGGGGATCAGTCGACGATCATTGGCGTCATCAAAAGGACGGAGGATATGATCCTTCTTCTCGACTTTGAGAGCATCCTTCTTGAAATCAATCCTCAGACAGGAATCAGGGTGGAAGAAGTGAGGAAGCTCGGGCACCGTGAACGGAGCGACAAACAGATTGTTGCTGCAGAAGATTCACCGCTATTGAGAAAGCTCCTTCATGATACATTGAGTGAAGGCGGATACGGGCATGTGGAGTTTTTTGAAAACGGAGCGGATGCACTTGCCTATCTCGAGTCCCTAGCCGACCAGGGCGGGAATGTGACGGATCAGGTTCAATTGGTTATCACTGATATCGAAATGCCTCAGATGGACGGACATCACCTGACGAGGAGGATCAAAAGTGATCAAAGGTTGAAAGATTTGCCGGTGATCATCTTTTCTTCTCTCATCACGAATGATCTTAAGCATAAAGGTCATATGGTGGGGGCGGAGGATCAAATCAGTAAGCCTGAAATTTCAGAACTTATCAAAACGATTGATCAACATATTTTGTAGATACATAAAAGGGGATCAGCTGCTGCTGATCCCCTTTACAAAGTATTTGCGTCAGTGCACTAAAATCTCCAGGGATTAAAAGAAGCTGTCCCCCAGCTTTTTGAATACGGGTTTTTGATAACAGGTACGTCGATCTCCGCCGGATGACTGTTCGGTCATTCCCGTGTAGTGTTCGAGAGTGCTCTTGGCCAGTTGCAATCCCATCTTGCATCGCGGGTTCCTGAGAGCGGAATCAAGGGAACCGAGATGGGGGAGTTCCTTGAAGTCTTCCTTGGTAGGCGGGATATGGAAGGTGTACTCCCCGCACGTGACCAGGACATCGGACTGCTGTTGACTGAATCGGGGATTGTTGGAAAAATGCAACCCGACCTTCTTGGCTTTGCCTTCTTTGATCATTTTCAGCAGTGCTCGTTTTTTCAGAGAGTAAAGGTACTTTGGATTGCCGGCTGTCTTTGCATGACGATTCACGGTAAAGATGGCCTGGGAGAGGGTTAATGTTGATGTGGGAGAAGGGGCTTGTCTACTTGAATGGTTCAAATGATGATCTCCTTTCAGAATTGATTTCTCACCTATTATAGCTCATTTTCCTTAGATTGGAAAGGGGGTGGTGCATATAGCCCGTCCCTTATTAAAAAGCCCCCCAGGGGGATCGCCTCCCGGGGATAAGCATTATCGTTGAGGGTAAATATTAATGTTTTCCGTGAAATTATAAGGGGAGGACTGAATATTGTTCCCATAAGGAACGGGACCCTGTGGATAAGGATAAGGTCCATACCCTGGTCCTGGATACGGAGGGGGATAGCAAGGACCTGGCCCATAACACTGCGGCCGATTGAATAATAATGGGCTGATGGCAAGACCTGCGAGCCCACCTGCTAAAAATGGAAGTCCGAAAAAGGGAAAGAAGCGCTGATCTCCTTGATATTCTCGATAATAAGGATAGCTTCTGTAAGGGGCATAGGTTTGATACATAGGGAAAACCTCCTCTCTACTCCTTTCAGTGTATGTACCCAGCATGCCTTGGGAGCATGTCTGATATAGAATGGGCTCCGGATCAATGCGTTTGACAGAAGCCTTCTGATGTCTTATGTTAGTGGAAGGGAACATTCCCCAATCAGATAAAGGCTGTTTGTTGAAAAGGAGAGGGACGATGAAAAAGACAAAAGAAATGGAAGTTCTCTTTCTCCCTACCGAAAAAGGAACGATAAAGCTATACGTATTCGGCTTTAAAGCTCCTCGATCTCTAGGCCGGGTGATTGCAACTTATCATGACGTCACGTTGGAAGTGAAGGGTTACAAGAGGAATAAAACCATAATCAAGGCATTGGCACAGGTTCATGAAGCCATCGTCAATAATCAGGATATATGATCAAGGCTGACGCGTCAGCCTTTTTTATTTTATCTGAAAGTGATCGAAAACTCTGAAAGTGAATGCAAAGGGTGACGCGGGTATGATACTATAATGAGTGAGTATTCATTCATAAGCGGAAGGGGAGTTCAATATGGGGGAGAAACAGGTTGTAATTGTTACGGGTGGATCAAACGGTATGGGGAAATACATGGCGAAGAAGTTTCTTGAAGAGGGGGCAGACGTCCTTGTAACGGGGAGGAACAAAGAGCGCTTGGAAGCCGTTCAACAAGAATTCTCACAACTGAAAGGGAACGTTGAGATCTTCCAGATGGACGTGAGGGAAGAGGAACATGTCAAAGCCATGCTTGCCCACTGTCTGAATTCCTTTGGTCAGGTGGACGTCTTAATCAATAATGCTGCAGGGAATTTCATCTGTCCGGTTGAAAAATTGTCGGCCAATGGCTGGAAGTCGGTGATTGATATCGTTCTGAATGGTACCTTCCTGTGCTCACATGCGGTCGGGAATTACTGGATAGGGGAAGGGAAAAAAGGATCCATCATCAATATTGTCGCGACGTACGCATGGGGAGCCGGAGCCGGGGTGGCCCATTCCGCTGCTGCCAAAGCAGGAGTACTGTCATTGACAAGAACACTGGCCGTCGAGTGGGGACATAAGTATGGAATCAGGACCAACGCCATTGCGCCTGGTCCAATCGAACGAACAGGCGGAGCAGACAAGCTCTGGGAATCGGAAGAAGCAGCGAAACGGACGCTGAACAGCGTTCCCCTCAAAAGGTTGGGAACCCCCGAAGAAATTGCGGGGCTGGCCTATTTCCTTTCATCGGAGCAAGCAGCCTATATTAATGGAGAATGTGTGACCATGGATGGGGGCCAATGGCTTAATCCTTTTCCGTTTTAAAAAATGGACAATAAAAAAGCCAGCATTCACCCGGGGTAAGAGAGCCCCGGGGTATTTGCTTTTGTGAAAGGAATGGGACTGAACCTGCCTGAAGGAATGCCTTCGAAAAGGATCACGTCAAAAATGCCAAGGGGAATGAATACAGTTCATGATGAATACTGTGTTATAATTATGCATACATATATTGATTGTTTTGGGGGAGATAGAGATGGACGCAATGGACGTATTAGCCAACAAAGAACAAATCATCCCATACTTTAAGCCGGTTTTCAGCGCTGACGGTCATCGTATCGCCGGGTATGAAGTCTGGGGGAAGCTCATTGAGACGGACGGGACTGCAGCAAGTCTTAATGCTTTCTTTGAGGATCATGAAATCCCTGATGAATATAAAGTGGAAATCGCTGATCATATTACCTCCTCTGCACTCGAGCGGTACCTGGATGAAAAAGAGGAGGGACTCGTTTTCCTTCACCGCGATGCCCGCCTCTTGATGCTTGATCACGGCGAATCATTCCTGCAGCTCCTTCAGCAATATGAAGAGCGGGGTTTCTCCCTTGACAGGATTGTCCTTGGACTATCCGAGTATGCCTATACGGGTGATTTTGAACAGTTGGTTCATGTGCTCGTCTACTACAAAACCTATGGAATCAAAATCTCCATGAACAATATTGCTGAAAACGGCGGGCAGCTCGAAAAACTTTCCTTCTTCTCGCCTGATATCCTCAGGGTCAACCTTTATCAGCTAAGAAATGATGCAGGGAACAAAGTGTACAAGGACATATTATATAGCTTATCAGTCCTTGCAAGGAAAATCGGTGCATCCTTGCTATATGAAGGAATCGAGATCAATTACCAGCTCCAATTCGCCTGGCTAAGTGGTGGGCGATTCTATCAAGGGGAGTATCTTCACAAAGAGTCGAGCACCTTCCTTGATCCGGATATCCTAAAGGCGAAACTGAAACAAAAGTACGGGGATTTTATCAGGTACGAAACCAAACACCTGAATGCAGGATACGATCTAGCCGATCTTCTACATAAAGATACGGGCAGTGAGCTATTAAGGATAAAGAAAGAGAACGGTGATTTCGACGGGATCCTCATGGGATTGGCAAACCATTTTTCCGACAAAGCCTTCCGTCTTTACATTTGCAACGAAGTAGGATTCCAGGTGAGCAGCAACATACTGAAGGTGTCAGGTGCCTGGGAGAAAGACTCTTCCTATATCGGGAAAAACTGGAGTTGGCGCCCTTACTTTCTCGAAAATATCATCCGGATGAGGATGGATAAAAAAGGACTTCTATCGGATATGTATTCCGATATCGATTCCGGTGAATCCATCAGGACGTTTTCCTTTCCTCTTGGCAATGAACTTTATTTATTCATGGACTTATCTTATGAGTTTCTTTTTGAAGAAGATAGCCTTCTTTACTGATCTACCACGAGAATGATCCGCTCCCGGTCGTTGACCGGGAGCTTTTTACGTGTTGAGCCCCTTGCGCTTTTCTTCATGTCCAGCGCCAGGGGCTTGAGGCTCGAGGTCATAAGCCAAGAAACCCAAAAAGGCACAGAACGCCTTTCTGGGTTTCTCGTCTTATGCTTGTCGCCTCAGGTCGAGCCCCTTGCGCTTTTCTTCATGTTCAGCTCCAGGGGCTTGAGGCTCGAGGTCATAAGCCAAGAAACCCAAAAAGGCATAGACCGCCTTTCTGGGTTTCTCGTCTTATGCTTGTCGCCTCAGGTCGAGCCCCTTCCGCTTTTCTTGTATACCCGATCTTTTTTCAGGGGAAGTTATGGGAAAGAACGATGAAAGGGGGGCTTTGGGTGAGTGTTTATGTTTGGGTTTTGTCTTTTTTATGTGTTGGGCTTGCTGGTTATGCTCTTTACTATACGTTTAGGGTGACAGGGCAGGTGAAATCTGGAAAGGACAACGGATTTGATTCCGATGTCCCAGAATCAGTGAAGGCACATCCAATCCTGTTGAATCCGGTATTTGTGACGATTGCGATCGCCACGGTTCTGGTCACGGCTTTTATTGTGTACCAAATCATTCTATATTATGGTTGATCATAGTTTTGGTGAGCTTGTGTTGAAACCCATCAAGTAGGCATGTGACGCCTTTCGGTGGGTTTTATTTTGTGTGGAGTCTGAGAATGAGTAACTCTTGTTTTTACGTATGGGAGCTGTGTGGGGGTTGAGGCTCGAGGTCATAAGCCGGGAGAAAAAGGCACAGAACGCCTTTCCGTTTTTCTCGTCTTAAGCTTGTCGCCTCAGAGCGACCCGCCTCCGCTTTTCGTGATGTCCAGCTCCGGCGGGTTGAGCCTCGAGGTCATAAGAGGAGAAACCCAAAAAGGCACAGAACGCCTTTCCGGTTTTCTCCTCTTATGCTTGTCGTCTCAGGGCGACCCGCCTCCGCTTTTCTATGTTTGAATGGTGGGTTGATCGGGAAAACAAGAAATAAGCAATTGTCAGACTATGGAGAAAAAGGACTGTACCATACATACAAGGAGGAATGGCAAATGGTGAAAAAATACTGGTTGATCCTGACGCTTGTCCTTGGGTTGAGTTTGACCGTCGGCACACAGGCCACGGCAGTTGGAACGACTGTAAATCAATTGGACGGCAAACAGGCTGTCACCCTCGTGGAAGATGCATTTGAGGTTCAACGTTCTTTAAGCGAAAAGCCGAGGGAAAAGGCTGACATAGAAGCGATGCTTTCAGAGTTCTTTACGGATGAACAGGTGCAGGGGTTCATGAAAGAAAACCTGTATAAAGAAGGCGATGGGTATAGTGCATTCGGATCGGATTTTGCTTCTTACTACATTCCATTCTTTACTTTTGATAAAGAAACAAAGGCTGAATTTGAAGATGGACATTGGTACATATGGGAAGAACGATCAGGGGATGAAGAAGGACCTGTTTCCACGATTCAAGGAGAAGAAGTAGTCAAGCTTTCCTTTAAGAACGGAAAGTGGAAGGTTTCAGGTATCTCTTATGAACTTCCTTCAGGAATCAAGGGAAGTTAAAGAAAAAGACCTATGGTGTCATAGGTCTTTTTCAGTGTTTTGAGGGATTGTTGGAGTAGCAAAGGGCTGATAGTGTTGACATAGAGTGCAGTCTAGGAGAGATTCAGGGCTTGAGCCAATTCCTCCATTTGAAATCCTTTGATCACCTGATCATCTACGGTAACGGTTGGGGTAGAATAGCTTTTCAGCACGTTCAGCATATAGGTGCGGGCGTTTGGTTCTTCTTTGATATTAACCTCTATGTAAGGGATTTGTTGTTCTTTCAAGTATAATTTCACGATTTCGCATGGGGGACACTCGGGCTGAGTGTATAATGTGACTGTCTTCACTCGGATCATCCTCTTTCTTGGGTAGTGTGAACCCATTTTACAAGAAGCCCGGTACCCGTGTAAATCGTGAGGACTTGTATGGTGGATAAAATTATTTATTGAATATGGGACGGATTAGTGGTTAACTTAGAGAGACCTTTTGGACATCCGTGATAAAAACTGATCGTCGAATAGGGCGTATCATTAGATTTTGCAGGATAGAATCTGTTACAATGCAAAAGCTATGACAAAGAATTAGAACAGGAAAGGAGAGACCTGATATGTCTCAGCTTCTTGGAATTATACAAAGACTAAAGTCTCTGCAAGAACAAGGGGAACAAGGAGAAACACAACAACGATACTTTGAATACAATGGAAAAAAAATCTGTGAGGTACGATACCTACCAAAGCAGGATACCTTTGAAATCGAAGTAATGAAAGAGAATGGGAGTACATACCCTTTCGATAATATAGACATTACGGCTATCGAGATTTTTGAACTCTTGCAAGAAGCAGTTCAAGAATAAATATGTTGGAAAGGTAACCTGACGGGTTATCTTTTTTCATATCTTCACTCCGCTCCTTCCCCCTGCTATGATGAAAGGTATTTCTCTCCCATTCCCACATCCACCGAAGATCTTCCCTTTTTGCCCATGTCCGTAAATAAAGAAAAATATTATGTAGAAAAGGCTTACAATTGATTCATACATTTTTCTTCCAGTATGTTAAAATGGTAAGGAATGCATTTTTAAAAAATTGAGGGGTTGTACATGATTTCTTTAAGCAGTAAAGAGTTACTTGAAACAAGCATAAAAGAGTACATCATTCCGTCTGAGAAAGTGGCACACGTCCAAGTTGGTAATTCACTTGAGCACGCACTTTTATTGTTGACCAGGAGCGGCTATTCATCTATTCCTGTCCTGGATCCCTCCTTCCGCCTTCACGGCCTCATCAGCTCCAGGTTGATTACCGATAATATCCTTGGATTGGAGCGCTTCGAATTTGAGAACCTCGAAGAAAGGAAAGTCGAGGATGTCATGTCTACGGATCTTTCCACTATTTCCATCGACTCCACGTTCAAGGAAGCATTCAATCTGCTGATTGATCAGCCGTTTTTGTGTGTCGTTTCCAGGGAAGGACACTTTGAGGGCATTATGACCCGCCGTGTCGTGCTGAAGGAGCTTAAAAAACATATATATCAAATGATTCATTCAGGGTGATGATTCAAAGACCGGGGATCCCCGGTCTTTTCTTTTGCCCAATTTCAGAAGTGTATTATGTAAATGAATCAAAAATACGTTATAATATAAGAAAAACTTATGAATGTGGTGAGTTAATGGCTTTTTCTGAATTTCAGCTGCTCCAGTTTTGGCCCACGAGATGAATATGCGGAAAGCAGCTGAAAGGCTCTTTGTATCTCAGCCCGCCCTTTCTCAGAGGCTGCAGAATATGGAGAAGGACTGGGGCACCAAAATCTTTCTTCGCTCTCAGAAGGGCCTCTCCCTGACACCTGCAGGCGAGTTGATCGTGAAGCTTGCAGCAAGACGTTCTTCAAAAAGAAGAATCCGTCCGGGAAAAGATTCATGCCCTCGAATCGGAGGTGCATGGGACCCTGAAAATCGCATGTGCATCGATTGTGGGACAAAACTGGCTTCCGAAAGTCCTTAAACGATTTGTGGAAACCTATCCTCATGCGAAGATTTCCCTGATCACCGGATGGAGCAGTGAAATCCTCAAGGCCATCTATGATAATGAGGTCCATATCGGAATCATCAGGGGGACCCCGGATTGGAAAGGGAAAAAGCACCATCTCTTCGAGGATCCTCTGTTCCTTGTCGACCGGGAAATCCAATCCATCGAGGACGTCATGAAGACGGATCGCCCCTTCATTCAGTTCAAAAGCGATTCCAATTACTTTCAGGAGATCCAGGAATGGTGGCTGAAGCATTTCCAGACCACTCCGAAACGGACCATCGTGGTCGACCAGATCGAAACATGCAAACAGATGACACTGAACGGGATCGGCTATGCCATTCTCCCAGCCATCACCTTGACGGGAATGGAACAGGACATCTTTAAAATTCCCTTGAAGGATGAGATGGGTGGTTTTATTCATCGCGACACGTGGCTGCTTGGCTATGAATCGGCTTTCCAACTTCGTCAGGTTGGAGCGTTCCTGGAAGTAGTGGACGATTTTCTCATCGAAAACCGGTAGGTACGGGTTGTGTTACGTCACTTTATCATGATAAAGTATTTTCAAGAACTCTGAATTTACTGCTTATAATGGAGGGATTAAGTTGAAAATGATGGATGCCAATGAAATTATTTCGTTCATTCAAAATAGTACCAAGTCAACACCTGTAAAGGTATATGTGAAAGGGAAACTTGAGGGGATTAACTTTGGGGAATCGTTCACAAACATTCCTGAATGGTGACAGCGGAGTTGTATTCGGCGAATGGAGTGAGCTTGCCGGGGTACTTGAAGAGCACAAAGAATACATAGAAGACTATGTGGTGGAAAATGACCGCCGGAATTCTGCGATCCCGACTACTTGATATGAAAGAGATCAAAGCCCGTATCGAACCGGGAGCGTTCATCCGTGACCAAGTGGAGATCGGCGACAATGCCATCATCATGATGGGTGCCGTAATCAATATCGGATCTGTCATCGGTGAGGGTACGATGATCGACATGAATGTTGTCTCTGGGTGGACGCGCAACAGTAGGAAAGAACTGCCATATCGGAGCTGGGGCCGTCCTTGCAGGAGTGATTGAGCCGCCATCCGCGAAGCCTGTTGTCATTGAAGATGACGTCGTGATCGGGGCGAATGCCGTTGTCCTTGAAGGCGTGACCGTAGGAAAAGGCGCTGTTGTCGCTGCAGGAGCCATCGTGGTGAAAGATGTTGAACCATATACGGTCGTGGCAGGTTCACCAGCGAAGAAGCTGAAAGATATCGATGCAAAAACAAAATCTAAAACAGAAATTAAACAAGAGCTCAGCCAGCTCTGATTCAAAAGAACGGACGATTTTCGTCTGTTCTTTCTTGTAAGGAGGGAATGTTATGTCAACTGTGGATTTCAAGATGATCAGCACGTGATCTTCATCAGATCCCGGAACTTGGATTCCAGGAATTCAAGACTCAGAAATATCTTACGGACTATATATCGTCCCTTCCTGGGGATCGGTATGAACTTAAGCAGTGGAAGACAGGCTTGTTTGTCAAGGTCCATGGGACTGAGCCGACGAGGACGATCGGGTTCCGTGCAGATATCGATGGATTGCCGATTACCGAACAAACGGGACTTCCCTTCCCCTCCCGTCATGAAGGTCGTATGCACGCATGCGGGCATGACTTCCACATGGCCATAGGTCTCGGCATCCTGACTCATTTTGTTTATCATCCCATAAAGGACGATCTTCTCTTCATATTCCAACCGGCAGAAGAAGGTCCGGGGGGAGCGGAACCCATGCTTCGCAAGTGATGAGATGAAGGAATGTAGACCCGATGTGATTTTTGCCCTCCATATTGCACCAGAGTATGAGGTGGGACCATCGCCTTGAAGCCAGGTCTTCTTTTTGCCAATACGTCCGAGCTGTTCCTGACCTTTAAAGGAAAGGGAGGGCACGCTGCCTATCCCCATCAAACAAAAGACATGATCGTGGCGGCTTCGGCTTTCGTGACGCAGATGCAAGGGATCGTCTCACGGAATGTGGACCCGCTCGATAGCGCCGTCATCACAATCGGCAAGATGGAGGCGGGAACCGTCCAAAATATCATTGCAGAAGACGCCCGTCTTGAAGGGACGATCAGGACCCTCTCTGAAGCTTCCATGGTAAAGGTCAAGGCGAAGCTTGAGGCACTCATCAAAGGAATTGAAACGACATATGATTGTTCCATTGAAGTCGACTACGGAAGCATGTATCATCAGGTGTATAATGATCCCGCATGCACACAGAAATTCCTGGACTATATAGAGGAGAGCGGTAAAACCGAAGCCATCATTTGTAAAGAGGCCATGACGGGTGAAGATTTCGGTTACATGCTGAAGGAAATCCCGGGGTTCATGTTCTGGCTTGGTGTTGCATCTCCATACGGACTTCACCATTCGAAGCTTAATCCCGATGAAAAAGCGATTGATCATGCCATTGACCTGATGACGAGCTATATAGAACAGCTATGAAATCAGGTCCAAATGATGAAATCCTTGCGTTGAAAAGTCTGGATGGACCCGCGCTCGTGCCTGAACTTTCTGTTAGGGATGCATCCGTGTCTGCAACTTTTTATACGGAACTGCTCGGCTTTCACGTTGTATACGAACGAAAGAATGAAGGGTTTGTTTACTTGTCGATGGGAAAGGCATCCCTCATGCTCGAGGAAGTGAACGGACATTGGGAGACGGGGGAGTTGAACCCTCCATTTGGACGGGGAATGAACCTCCAAATCAAGGTGGAATCAATCGAACCGATCATCAGAAGATTGAAAAGAGAGGGGATTCCCTTATTCAGGGAACCATTCGTCTCCGAATACGCTGCCGGGGCTATATGTTTCCGGCAGCGGGAATTCCTTGTGCAAGATCCCGATGGGTATTTGCTGCGGTTTGCAGAATCCATTTAATAGAAACACAAAGAGACTGGGACAAACGTGTTTTAGTCATAATTAAACCCGAATTCATTTACCTACTAAAAGGAAAATGAGCTCGGGTTTTTCATTTGTTTCATGAGCATTTGCTGTTTCTGGCGGTTGGTTGGAGTGCAAAGCGTAGGGCTCCCTCGGGAAAAGTGGTGCCCAGAGGAGGCTCACAGGCTACCCTTGGAAAGCGAAGTCTTGCACGGATATCATGAGCGGTATCAAGAACCTTTATTGATATTCATTAAATGGTACTTTTTTTGTCCCAACCTCTTAGTTTGTGGCCTGGATCAGCATGATGGAAAATATTTCAGATGATAATAGGAAGAAGAGAAACTTTTTATCGGCCGTTACGTCTAAACCATATAGAGAGAAAGAGAGGGGGAATGGGTCATGAAGAATGTGACCAAATCGATTGCACTGATTCTATTATGTTTATGTTTGTTCCCGTTGTTTCCAGATACGTCATCCGCAGCTGAAGGCATCAAGATCACTGTGGACGAAGGAATTGATGGAAAAGTCAAGGAAGAGAGGGGATTCCCGATCACCGTGACTGTTCAGAATGGAGCCGAGCACTTCAAAGGGGATATCGTGTTTGATTACGCTCAATCCTTTGAAACTGGAGGGGGGAGAGTGCTGTCCATCGACCTCCCGCCCGGTGAAACACGCACATTTTCCTTAACCATTCCGGGCTTTGGAGATCCTTTGAGAGGCAACACTTCGAAGGAGACCATTCACTTATTCCAAGGAGACTGGAGCTCTGGAAAGGAAGTGAAGTTCACCGGTGATAAGCGGTTGAATCCAAGTTTTATTTATATGGACTATGCTTCGATCGGTGTATTGAGCAAAGACGCCGATCGCTTGAAATCATTGAAAGCCAGTCAGGTTAATGGCAACAAAGTGGAAGTATTGAATCTTTCAGAGAAGAATTTCCCGGGAGATGCCACCGGTCTTCAGATGTTCGACTTCATCGTGATTGATGGGTTTGATCTATCGGTATTTTCAAAGAAACAGCTGGGCGCCCTCCATCGTTGGGTGGATAAAGGAGGCACGGTCCTCATTGGAAGTGACGTGAATGTCCAGAAGACCCTTGGACCACTGGCTGATATCGCTCCCCTCAAGGTGAACGGAGAACAGACGCTTTCCGATCTGTCATTCCTGGAAACCCAGAAGAATCTTAAAGTGAATTTCAACACGCTACCCGCTGCCGAAGGTGAACTGACCCCCGAAGCTGAAGCATTGATCGGCGGGAAGGATAACCCGATCCTTTCAAAGAAATCCGTCGGACGCGGTGAAGTCTGGCAGGCATCGTTCTTATTAAGTGATTCCCGGTTGAATGACTGGGCGGGCTTCACTCCATGGATCAATGAGTTTTATGCAAAAACCAAATATAGCACCAACCTCTATAACATGGGGGGAAGAGCACAAGGATACTATTATGAGATGGGGATGGTCAATGAACTGTTCCCTTCAAATCAATTCAAGGTCAGCACCCTCATTCTGGTGGTTGCTGTCTATCTGATCCTGGTCATCCCGGTCCTCTACTTCCTGCTCCGGAAGTTCGATAAACGGGAGCAGTCGTGGTGGATCATCCCCACAGTGTCTATCCTCCTTTCAATCGGGATCTTCCTGACAGGGGCGAAGGACAGGGTGACGAAGCCGCACATGAATCAGATGAGTATCCTTGAAGCGGATGGAAAAGGTGCCGTACAAGGGATATCAGCGTTCACGTTCTTCTCCAATTCGAGCGGTGACTATACCCTCAGTGCCGGGCATAATCTTGAGCTGTATGCCAATAACAGCATGAACGCTCCTGAATTCGATCAATACAAGTACTCCCTGGACGAAGTGACCAGGAATACGACGGATACGACGCTGAGAGATGTAGAGTACTGGTCAACCAGGACGGTTATGGGAGATGCCTACAAAGGGGATGCAGGTTCATTCTCCCCTCAACTCGCACTGAAAAATAAGACGCTGAAAGGAAGCATCGGCAACGACTTCCCTTATGACTTCGAAGAGGTGTATCTGTGGTCCGGAACACGCACTTACTCCCTTGGAAGCGTGAAAGCGGGTCAGTCCCTCGAGGTGGATCAAAAGGTCTCTGTCGACTACCTCTCAAGTCCGGTCAGCAGTAATTCTATTCCACCTTCATTTACAGGTCAGCAGGGGCTGGATGATCAGAGAAAGCAATCCCTTGAACAAGTTGCCTCCTTGCTGATGGAGGATGGAACATCGGGAAATCGGCCAGTCATCTTCGGTTACACAAAGGATGGGGTAGTAGATGTAACCATGAAGGATCGAAAGCCTAAGAAAGAGAATCTTTCCCTTGTCTATCAATCCATTCCATCCTTGGGTGATTTCAACGGACCGTTTTCACTGAAGAATGAGCAGCTTGATATAGAGGTCAAACCGATTGACGGAAGGGTCATCGATAACTACTCATGGAATGGATCCGGGGAAATGGAACTTGAAGACGGCACGTATGAAATGATCCTTCAGTTGCCTGAACAAATGAAGGACTCCGACATTTCACTGAATTCATTGAGCATCAGGCAGTATCCTGAAACGCCGCTTGAGTTCGCCATGATTGCCCCTTCTAATGGAAAGGAAAAGAAACTTGAAGAACAATCAACTAATACGTTCGAAGTGAAAGATCGTCTGACGGACTATTTGAATGAAGACGGGGAGATTGTCATTAAATTAGTGAAATCCACCCAGGGGGACACCTTTACCCAGCTTCCGAAAATTGTATTGAAAGGAGAAGCAAAGCAATGATTGAACTTATGAACCTATCAAAATCATATGGCTCCTTTCAAGCGCTGGACGGACTTACCCTGAGTATCGGAAAAGGAACGGTCTTTGGTTTCGTCGGTCAGAACGGGGCAGGGAAATCTACGACATTTTCCATTTTGGCAACCCTCCTTGCACCGACGTCGGGAAGGGCGACAGTGAATGGCTATGATGTATGTGAAGAACCGAAGTTGGTCAGGCGCCAAATCGGATATATGCCGGATTTCTTCGGGGTTTATGATCAATTGAAGGCAGAGGAATATCTCGACTTTTACGGTGCGAGCTACAAGATTCCGGCCGATGAGAGAGCGGCCCTCATTCCACAGCTGTTGGAACTTGTGAATCTTACTCATAAGAAGGACTCCTATGTGGATGAACTCTCCAGGGGGATGAAGCAGAGGCTGTGTCTTGCGCGGTGCCTCATCCACGATCCTGAAGTGCTGATTCTCGATGAACCAGCTTCCGGTCTGGACCCACGAGCAAGAATCGAGATGCGTGAAATTTTAAGAGAGTTAAAGAAGATGGGCAAGACCATCCTCATTTCTTCCCATATCCTTCCTGAACTTGCCGAGATGTGTGATGAAATCGGGGTCATCGATAATGGGAAGCTTGTGGCCCATGGTTCCGTCGCCGACATCCAGCAACAGCTGGAGGCAGAAAAAATCATCGAGGTGAAGGTAAGGGGGATGCTTGAGTCGGCTGCCTCTTTCTTTGAAGATGATCCGAATCTATCGAGCCTCGAAATGGACGAAGAGAGGAAGACAATCAAATTCCTCTATAAAGGTTCCGAAGTGCAGCAGGCTGAGCTGCTTCGATTGGCGATCTTGAATGGCATTGCAGTCGTCAGCTTCAAGGAGACGGAAACGGACCTTGAAGATGTCTTCATGGAAATTACGAAAGGGGTGAAGCCGTCATGAAACAACTGTTCATTAATCCGATGCTGAATAAGGAATTCAAGCTTCGGTTCCGGTCTTTCAAATCATTCATCGGGATCCTATGCTACCTCATGGCCATCAGTATTGTTGTGATCGGTTTCATCTACTTCCAGAGCCAGATGTCCATGAACGGATACTTCCGTCCGAACGAAAGCAGGATCATGTTCATGATTCTATCGTTCCTGCAGATCATCCTGGTTCTATTCATCACCCCCGGCCTTACTGGGGGATTGATATCAGGAGAAAGGGAGAAACAGACGCTGAGTATGCTTCTCACCACGGAACAAAGCTCCACAAGCATCATCCTGAGTAAATTGGTGTCATCGGTTTCCTACCTGTTACTGCTCATCTTGTCGAGCCTTCCGATCTACAGTTTTGTGTTCTTATTCGGAGGGGTTGCACCAACCGATGTGCTCATGATCTTCGGCCTCAGCCTGTTCCTTGTATTCGTATTCGGGTCGTTCGGGATCTTCTTCTCCACGATCATCCGGAAAACGATTGTATCCATGGTAACGGCGTACGGAAGCGTCTTGTTCCTCGTAGGGGGATCACTCTTCTTGTTTGCCCTCACCATGGCACTCTCAGGCGTTTCAAGTAACGGTACACCAACGACAAATCCGATTGCTTACTTTATGGCCATGTTCAACCCGGGTATTGTTCTTTATAGTCATTTCGAACCGAGGATGATGGAAGAAATCCTTTCCTTGACGGGCATCTCATTCCCCTTATGGATATCCTTTCTCATCACGTACAGCATCCTGGCCATCCTTGCTTTGTTCGGAAGCATTAGGAAATTACGTCCTCGGATGAAGACCCGGGCAAGGGGGTAAATCGATGGAAGGGAAAGTGCAATTCCTTCGAAACCTGATCCGATTGAGGAAAAAACTGCGGCATGCACAGCTCATCGAACAGTTGCAATGGACCGTGTTCGGGTCCGGCATCCCGGCCCTGCTTATGACAGCTGCAGTATGGATCCGTCCCTTCCCATTCTGGAAGAGTTGCCTGACGGGCTTGTGGGTCCTGCTGATTTTTGGCATGGCGATTCACCTCTACAGGAGGAGGGCGACCATTGATCAAAGCATAAGGATATATGATGAGGCAGAAGGTGAAAACACCATCAGCACGGCTAATGCGGAGCTCGATGGTAACCATCCGTTGCTCCCTCTTGTCCTACGGAATGCCCTGGATGCCATGAACAGGCACAGAGAAAAGGTACTTGGCCGCCGATACTGGTCTTTCCACACCCGATTGGCGATTGCTGCTCTCCTCCTCTATGGGGGATCTGCCGTGATCCTGACCCAGGGACACGCATCATTTGATACGGCAGCCGAATTGAAAAAAAAGAGTGATATCACAAAAGAATCGGATAAGCGTCTGGAACAAGAAGCGATAAAAGATTCTGTTAAGAAAAAAGAGATGGCAAAGGAGCTTCAGGAAATCAAAAAAGAAAAGGACCCGATGGAGCGTCAAAAAGCCATTATGAAAAAGGTAAAAGAAAACAACCTTAAAAAACAAAAGGCTGAGCTTTCCTTGCGTG
This sequence comes from uncultured Bacillaceae bacterium, assembly GCA_963762295.1. Classification (GTDB taxonomy): domain Bacteria; phylum Bacillota; class Bacilli; order Bacillales; family Bacillaceae_B; genus Rossellomorea. The sequence continues at coordinate 56,810 of CAVXKK010000005.1, read as the reverse complement.
AGGTAGAACGGTTCAAAAAGATCGCCGAGCAATCGAAGGCGGACGGAGTGGCGAAAGCTCTGAAAAACTTCGATCAAAAAGCACTGAATAAAGAAATGAAAGCATTGAGCGATGAGCAGCTTGAACTGCTCAAAAAGCAACTTGGAAGTGATCCGGAAAAGACACTTTCAGACGCATTGAAGGCGGCTGAAGGGGCGGACAAAAATTCACAGGCACTCGCGAAATGGAATGAAAAACTATCCAAGGAAGCAGCGGACCTGGCCGCAGCCCTTGAAGACAAAGATCTTGAAAGCATGAAGCTGACAGATTCAGGTGATTCACAGTCACCACAGGAACAGAGTGGTAACCAGTCCGATCCGGGATCGGATCAGGAGCCCAAAGATCCGTCATCCGAAAGTGGCTCAAATGCTTCTGGGAAGGGCAGTGGAGCAGGTAATGGAAACGGTAGCGGCAAAGGAAGTGGAGGAGCAAGTGGAAGTGGAAATGGTAACGGGACCGGTAATGGCACAGGGAGCGGCAGTGGCTCCGGTTCTGGAAAGGGTGCAGGATTGGGTCAGGGATCAAGAGATCTTTTGACGATACCAGAACGAATGGAAGGGAAGACCAACACAGAGACTGATTCAGGCAAGCTTAACAAGGGAAAGAAGGGGGAGCAATTCTCTTCTGACGGACCCGTCAAAAGGGGCTCTGTACGGTCATATGAGGAAGTATACCAGGACTACTATTCCTCCTACCGCAAAGGTGAAGACCGGCAGACGATCCCTAAAGACTTGGAATCTGTGGTGGAATCCTATTTTAGTGAAATTGATCCGGGAGAGTGAAAAGGGTGGACACAGCAGATAAAGAACTGGCCTACAAACAAGCCATTGAAAAAATTGAACAGGTAAAGAAAGAGGTCGGCCGTTATATCGTCGGCCAAAGGGAGATAATCGACACGCTTTTATTGACGATCATGGCCGGGGGCCATGCCCTACTTGAAGGGCTCCCGGGTCTCGGGAAGACCATGCTTGTGCGCTCCTTATCCGACGTCATGGAACTCAGTTTTTCACGGGTTCAGTTCACACCTGATTTGATGCCGACGGATATTACAGGGACCATGGTGATGAGCCATGACAGGGATGAACCATTCACCTTTCATAGGGGACCGCTCTTTCATCATTTGGTCCTTGCGGATGAAATCAATCGCTCCACACCAAAGACACAAAGTGCCCTCCTTGAAGCGATGGCCGAACAGACGGTGACGGTAGTAGGGGAAACGATGAAGCTTGAGAAGCCATTCTTCGTTCTCGCTACGCAAAATCCCATTGACCTGGAAGGCACATACCCCCTACCTGAGGCTCAAATGGACCGTTTCATGTGCAAATTACTTGTCCCCCATCCTCAAAAAGAGGAGTTGAGGGAAATCGTCCGTCGAACCACAGGAACAGAAGAAATTCGCTTGCAATCCGTCATGGACCGTGCCGAGCTGCTGGCTATACAAAGGCTGGTAAAAGAAATCATGGTCAGCGATGAAGTGTTGGACTTTGCCATTTTCCTTGTGGAGTCGACACATCCCGACCGGGAATCTTCATCAGAGCTCGTCAAGCAGTATATAGAATATGGAAGCGGACCGCGTGGGCTTCAGAACCTTATCCTAATGGCGAAGGCGCGAGCATTGGTCAACGGGAGGTATCACGTTTCCATCGGGGACATCAAACAGACGGCCCTCCCGGTGCTCAGGCATCGGATTTCATTGAACTTCGAGGCTGAGGCAATGAATGTCAAGGAAGATGAGATTCTGATGGACCTCATCAAAAGGGGAGCGGGCTCTTGAAGCCCGATGTTAAGCCCACAGTTCCTATCACAACTCAAGAGGCATCGCTTAAACCCTTCACAAATCAGCACCGGTCAGCATAAAGGAGCCAGGACATCGACCCGGCACGGGAGTTCACTGGAATTTTCGGACTATCAGATGTATGAACTCGGTGATGATGTGAGGCAGATCGATTGGAATGTCTATGCTAGGACGGAAAAGGTATATGTGAAGCGGTATCTCGATGAGCGGGAAGTATCGATCAGCTTATACCTAGATTGTACTGAATCAATGAGAACTGAACCGGTAAAGTGGGAGCGGGCAACGGAGCTCACGGCATCCCTTGCTTATATGATCCTGACCTCTGATGACCGTCTAAGCCTTCACCTGGTGGGGGTTCAGGCAGCTCCGTTGAAGAAGAAGGGGATAAGGGATGCAAAGGGGATCCTGCACTCCATCAGAGATGTACGGTACGATTCAGGCGACAGAGACAGTCGAACACCGTTCATGACCTCCCTGAAAGGGAGACAGCGATCAAAGAGTTCTGTCACGGTGTTGATCACGGATGCGCTTGAACCCTTGGCAGATATAGTCGAAGCGTTGAAGTGGCTTTCCTCTAGGAAGGAAAGGGTCTATTTCATCCAACTCCTCCATGAAGACGAGATTTCCCCACGCTATACGGGTGACTGGAAGCTGAAGGACAGTGAGCGAGGGGAAGAGATTGATGTATCCTTTCAGCATTCTGTCATCGATCGCTATCTCGAAACCCTTCAATCGCACAATCAGGCAATCGAACGAGAATGCAAGCGCTATGGATTTACATATAGGACCCTGATTTCTAACCAGCCAGTCAATGAAATGGTGCTGAAGGATCTGAAGCTGTCCGGGATGGTGAGGTGAGGTCATGGGCATTCAATATCCATTCTATGCCCTGATGGGGCTGTTTCTGATCGCTGTTATCCTCATGTACTTCTTCAGAAAGCGGTATGACATCAAAGTTGTATCATCGAATCTATTGTGGAATCAGGCGATGAACGAGTGGCAATCATCCCCATGGTTCCATAAACTTCAGCGGAATCTCTTGCTGTTCCTGCAGCTTCTTATTCTGACCTTACTTATCTTTTCTCTGATGAAACCCTACTTGATCGGCCATTCAGTAACGATGGGCCACACCGTCATCCTCATGGATACATCCACTTCCATGAAAGCGATGAAGGGGGATGTCACCCAGTTCGATCTTGCCAAGAAGGAAGCGGAGGGTGTCATTAAGGAAGCGGGAGGTCCCGTGACAATCCTGGGCGTGGGGAAGAACATTACGACAGTGATTGCCGAAGAGGAGAATAAACGGACCTCCTTGAAAGCATTGAATGAGCTGGCAATGACCAATGACCACGAGGACATGCAGAAGGCCATTCAAATGGCACTTGCTCTTGCAGGAGCCGGGGACGTTCATCTATTCAGTGATGCTGTTACAAAAAGCATGTTTAAAAACCTTCGAACGGATGCCACGGTCACGGCACACACGATGATCGAGAATTCTGTCAACATTAGTATGAGAAGCTTTGGAATTAAGGAGAACGGGGAACGGATGGAAGGTGTTGTAACCATAACAAATCAAGATGGTGAAGACCGGGAGGGGACGCTGATCATCCATGGGGGATCGAACATCATCCATCAGGAGGCCGTGACCATTCCCTCTGGAGAAGACGTCATCATCCCGCTTTCAGCACTTCCACTGGAAGAAACGTATACGGCTGAGATCCGTGTGGAAGACGATTTTCATGATGATAATGTCATGACGGCACTTAATATGAGTTCTTCTCCTGCGATATATGCGATGGGAGACATCAATCCGTTCATCATCAAAGGATTTCAGGCATTGGGAATGGATGTTAACACAGTCGAAGAAGCATCCGTACTTAATGATAACGGAATCTTAATCGCCTCCTCACAGAATGCAGCACAAACTGAATTGCCGGTTCTGGTCGTCCCGGATGAAGCAGAAGCGGGAAAGAAGATAGGGGGCACGGTCTCATCAAAGACGGACCATCCCTTGCTTCGCTATGCCGATGTTGAAAAAATCTTTGTGGAAAAAGCGACGGATCACAACATCACTGGACTTTCGACTATAGCCGAGCAAGACAGTGTTCCCCTCCTGCAAGCAGGGGAAATCAAAGGCAAAAAAATGGTCCTGATGAATTTCCAGGTGAAGGATTCAGATTTCCCACTATATCCGGGCTTTCCGATCTTTTTATACAATGTCTACCATTACCTGGGTGATAATCAGCAGGTGATCGGCAACTTCCTGCCGGGTGAAAGACGGACCCTCCAAACAGAGGGTACTTGGGATCTCTACAGTATGAGTCAAGACTACATCGGTGAGTGGAAAATGGGCACCACCTTCACTGCACCAATCGAACCGGGAATCTACCAGGCTGTTCGTGGCCAGGATGTGAAATATTTTTCTGTAAGCATTGATGATAGGGAAAAGATGATTGGAAAAGGGGAATCGTTCACCTTGAAAGGAAAGGGAGTGGAAGAGGAAAGGGCCCCTTCTTCTCTCACTACCTGGTTCCTGGCTCTGGCCGTACTTTTCTTATTCATAGAATGGGAGGTGTATAGACGTGGGAATCACCGTACATGAACCATTATGGTTTTTACTGGCTCTCCCAGTTATCGCTGTCCTGTATCTGTTTGCTAAGCAGGGAAGATTCAACAAAGAAAAACGGCTGATCTTGATCATCAGGTTCCTGACATTCCTGCTGTTGATCGCTGCCCTGACGGATCCCTATCTGACGCTTCCCCAAAAAGGGAAGAATGTTATTTTCCTTGCTGATCGATCTGCATCGATCAGCGAAAGCAGGGACGAGATCATGGGGGAGATCGAAGCTCAGATGAAAAAGAAAAAGGAATCCGATTCCTACGGAATCGTTTCATTTGCCAAAAGCGCAGGACTTGAAAAAAGCCTGTCTTCCTCGGGCAGTGAAGTCCCCGAGTTCTCTGGGGAGGTTGGAGAGGACGAAACAAATATACAGAATGGGATTGAGTACGCCTCGAATCTATTGGGCTCATCCAATGGGGGAAGAATCGTCCTCTACAGTGATGGAATCGAGACCCTTGGAGCGGGTGAGGATATCATACCCAAGCTGAAGGAAGATGGCATCGAGGTGGATTGGGTAAAGCGTTCTTCCAATGAAAAAGAAGACATCGCCGTAACCGCCGTCAACTCCCCTGCCGTTCAATATAAGGGGGAGGAGGCGACGGTGAGTGTCACACTCCATAGCACCACCCGGACCACTGTCGACCTGCAGCTTGACCTTAACGGCAATAAAATTGCAAGAAAGCAGGTGAAGGTCCAGGAAGGCAAAAATGAATTCGAGTTCCAGCATACTGTTGACCAGACTGGAATGCTCGTCTATCGAGCCGAAATCTACTCAGATACAGATGCACGACCGGAGAATAACCAGTTGAGTTCCATAGCGCGGGCAGAAGGGGATCCTCTCGTTCTCCTTGTTCATGAAGGCGGGAAGAAGAGTAAGTTGGAGGAACAGTTGAAATCTGCGGGATTCAGGGTCGAGGCGCTTCAATCCTCACAGCTTCCCGACAAACTCAGCTCCTATCTTGATTATCAAACGATTCTGTTTGACAATGTCGCTGCCACCGATATACCTGAAGAGAAAATGAGCCTGATGGAGCAAGCCGTGAAGGAGTTCGGAAGGGGTTTCATCATGTTTGGCGGGGATGAAAGCTTTGCCCTTGGAGGGTATTTCAAGACACCGATCGAAAAACTTTTACCCGTTGACATGGAGGTGAAGGGAAAAAAAGAACTTCCTTCACTTGGCCTGGTCCTCGTCGTTGATCGCTCGGGAAGCATGGATGGACAGAAGCTCTCCCTTGCGAAAGAAGCTGCCGCAAGGACTGTTTCCCTCTTAAGGGAAAAAGACACGCTGGGGGTCCTCGCATTCGATGACAGGCCGTGGGAGATTGTACCGACTGAACCGATCAAGGACCGGAAAAAAGCAGAAGAGAAAATACGGACCATTTCACCGGGTGGGGGGACGAACATCTATCCCTCCCTTGAAGAAGCGTATTTGAGCCTGCAAGACAAGCCGCTGAAGAGGAAGCATATTATCCTCCTGACAGACGGCCAGTCGGCGGCAGGAGGCGATTATGATACCTTGATCGAGGGTGGTTTATCAAAAGGGGTCACCCTTTCCACAGTGGCCATCGGTTCAGATGCTGACCGGTACCTCTTGGAGGATCTTTCACAGATGGGGAAGGGCCGGTTTTATGATGTGGTGGATGCGTCGGTCATCCCAAGCATCCTCACCAGGGAGACCGTGATCACGACAAGGACCTATATAGAAGATCAGCCTTTCTTTCCCACCATCCAATCAAGCAAATGGCAAAAACTATTCGGTGCTGGGGTCCCTCGAATGAATGCCTACATCGCCACGACTCCAAAGGATTCTGCTCAGGTGGAAATGGCTAGTGACAAGAAGGATCCTGTCCTAGCCACATGGAGGTATGGGCTGGGAAATACCTTTGCTTTCACCTCTGACACTACGGGGCAGTGGGCGGGCGATTTTGCATCATGGAAAGGCTGGCCGGAGTTCATCAATCAATTGGTGACGCGTTCGTTCCCGAGTATCCAATCGAGTCCCTATTCGATCGAGGTAGACAGCAGTGGGGAGAAGACGAAGCTTCTCCTCACTTCACCTGACAGCGGGACGATGCCATTGACCGTTTCTGTGATAGCTGAGGACGGTGAGCAGATAGAAGCCGCTTCAAGAATCCTTTCACCGGGCGTCCATGAAGTGGAGTTCGATGAGAGGCTATCACCTGGGGTATACAGCATGAGCATTGGGGACCAGGCCGGGAAACAGGCGTATGAAACCGGCTTTGCTGTTCCTTATTCAGAGGAGTATTCCTATCAGGGGGGATCGGTCAGGACAGTGGAAGCCATCGTGAAGGAGACGGGTGGTAAAACCTACGAATCTGGAGTTGACGCATTCAGGGCGTTGAACGATCAACCCCATAATGAGCAATCCATTCAGACGTTCCTCATTCTCACAGCATTCCTGCTATTCTTTACGGAAATCGGGGTAAGGCGATTCGGTTTGCCTGCTGCCATCGCCACGTTCGGCGAGAGACTGAGAAGGAAGGTTCCTGAGAATAACGTTCCGGATGCGACAAGAACAAAGCCAGTAATAGACTTTGATACAACGTATACAGAACGAGAGAAACCTGTGCCTGTGGTACAACATGAATCGGAACCTCCGGTCAAATCGAAACCGAAACCGAAATCGCAAGACCATCATGATCCTGATCGGATGAAAAGGCTGCTGGATGCTAAAAACCGCAGGAATAAATGAAGATCAAAAAAAGCGAAGGGAAATGATCCCTTCGCTTTTCGCTTACTGTTCTTTTTTCTCGATGAAGACCTGATGAGGGAATGGGATATCGATGCCGTGGCGATCGAAGGCTTCTTTGATCCCTTTGCGGATCTTTCTTTCCACTCCCCATTGCTCCATATTCTTCGTTTTGCAGAGGACCCTGAGGACAACATCCGAGTCACCGAGGTTCTGGACGCCGACCACATTGGGGCCTTCCACGATATTTTCGTCTTCTGCCGCCAGTCTGTCGCACACTTCCTGCATGATCACGATGGCTTCATCAATATTGTCATCATATGAGATGCCGATATCGACAAGGGCACGCATATTGCCGCGCGAGTGATTGCTGACGCTTGATATTTCACGATTGGGTACATAATTGAGGGTACCATCGAATCCCCTTATATGGGTCGTCCTCAACCCGACTTCTTCCACAATCCCATCGAATCCGCCAGTTGTCACATAGTCACCGACATCAACCTGTTTCTCCAATAGAATGAAGAATCCCGTCACGATGTCGCTCACGAGGCCCTGTGCACCGAATCCGACGGCTAAACCGACGATTCCAGCCCCAGCGAGGATCGCGGTCACTTGAATGCCGAAGATCTGAAGGATGGTAACAAAGAAGATAAAGATAAGAACATAACCGATGATATTCTTCGTGAGACTCTGGAGGGTCTGGGCCCGTCCTGTCGAAACATCATTCCGTTTACTGTAGCGATCAAAGGCGCGCGTGATGATTTTATTGGCTGCCCCCTTGATCACAAGGAAAGCGATCCAGATGGCGATGATCTGGATGGCTCCGATGCCGATTTTCACAAGTAGTGCATTCCAATCGAAGTCCATAATTTTTCCTACTGCGCTATTTCCTAGTATGTAATTCAAGCAAAACATCCTTTCTGTGGAAATGGTGAACTTTTATAGTATACACAATGGGGTCCGGGTTATGTCAAAGGGTGATTTGCCCTAAACCCCTTTCTATATTCCCTTTTCTGTTTGTGAGTAAACGGTTCGGGGAAGAAATCCCTTTTGTGAAGACAAAAGGGGAATAGGAACTGTCAAAAACGCAAGGTCGTGAAAAGGAAAGAATGGCAGGCCATTCCCTCCGTCATCCGACTGATTCCTTTCCCGACAGAAAAGATTATAATGAGGTTGCTCCATAAAAGAAGGACAATTTCAAAAAAACAAAAAAATGTGAAAAAAGGGTAGATAAATATTTCGAAACTCGATATATTTAGTAATGCACTGTTTTTTTCTGAAGGGAGAGAATACATGGATACGTTTAAGAAATTAAAAGATTTTTACTGGCCGTACAAGTCGCAATTCATCATCTCAATGATTTTCCTCATCTTTGTGACGGGTATCACGGTCGTGTACCCGGTCATCCTCCAGATCACCATCGATGATGTCATACTAAAAGGCGACTATCAGTGGATTCCTTACCTTGCCTTCGGTTTTATCGGTATCATGGCATTGAAGGGGATCGGCACGTTCATTCAGCAGTACTTCGGGGATCTGTTCGGTATCACGTCTGTATACCGCCTTCGCAATGAGCTGTACCAAAAGCTGCAGTTCCTTCCATTCAGCTACTATGATAATGCGAAGACCGGTGACCTCATGTCGAGGCTGACGGCCGATGTTGAAGCGTTCAGGTTCTTCCTTTCATTCGGCTTTTCGGAACTACTCCGTTTTTTCCTGTTGGTGTCCGTCAGCTTTTGTGTGATGTTCTACTATTCTCCTTCTCTGACATTCGTCACGTTGGCGACGCTCCCATTCCTGGCCGTTTCGGTATTTAAGTTCGATAAGGCTGTCCATCCTGCTTTCAGGGGGATCCGAAAATCCTTCGGGAAATTAAACACAAATGTCCAGGAAAATATCAGCGGGATCAATACGGTCAAATCACTTTCAAGGGAAGAATTCCAGAACGGTAAGTTCAATCGTTCAAACGGGGACTACAAAGACAAATATCTCTTCACCTCTGATATCTGGGCAAAATATTTTCCACTGATGGAGTTTCTGGGGAATGTGAGTGTTATCCTGCTTCTCGGTTATGGAGGATACCTCGTGATGAACGGGAACCTTGCTCCTGGTGAACTGGTTGCCTTCTACAGTCTGGTCTGGTATATCATCTGGCCGATCATGAACCTTGGCTTCACCATCAATCAGTTCTCTCAATCGAAAGCTTCTGGAGAAAGGTTGCTGGAAATCCTTGAGGTCGATGAAAAAATCAAGGACGGTGAGCATGCGGTTGAAGCAACACGCATGAAAGGGGACGTAAGGTTCGAAGATGTTTCCTTCCACTATAATGACCTCGATGAAGATGCCGCCCTGGAGTCCATTACGTTTAACGCACCACCTGGTAGGATCATTGGACTGATCGGCGGGACGGGTTCAGGTAAATCAAGCGTCATTCAGCTTTTGACACGATTTTACGAGCCTCAGGAAGGACAGATCACCATAGACGGACTGGATATCCGGGACTATTCCATCAAGTCCCTTCGTCAAAACATCGGCGTCGTCCTCCAGGAATCGTTCCTGTTTTCTTCCACCATCAGATCGAATATCGCGTATGGGCGTCCGGAAGCGTCTCAGGAAGATGTAGAGAAGGCCGCAAAGCTTGCACAGGCCCATGACTTCATCATGACCCTTCCTGATGGATATGAGACAAAGCTAGGGGAGAGGGGGCTCGGTCTGTCTGGCGGTCAGAAACAGCGGATCGCCATTGCGAGGGCCATCTGCCTTGACCCATCTATCCTCGTCCTTGACGATGCCACATCGGCGGTGGATATGGAAACGGAGTTCCGTATCCAAAAAGCACTGAAGAACGTCATGTCCGACCGGACGACATTCATCATTGCACATAGGATTTCTTCATTGAAGCACGCTGATGAAATTCTCGTTCTTGAAAATGGTAGAGTGGCAGAGCGGGGTAGACATGAAGATCTCCTTGCCAACAACGGTCCTTATCAGCGCATTTATGATATTCAATACAAAGACCAAAAGAAAATTCTGCAGGCTGGGAGGTGAAGAGTGTATGACAAAGATGAAAAATGATAAAAAAGTGATGGACCGGTTCCACTACTCAACCGATCAAGTGATCGACAAGCCATTCAACTGGGGCCAGCTTTCACGTCTCCTGACGTATCTGAAACCGTATTCCAAGAAGCTGTTGCCACTTTCCATCTTGACGGTCCTGATCACAACGGCCGTCAGATTGATCATTCCGATTCTGATCGGGGTGTATACGCTGGATAAAGCCATCCGCCAGAAGGATGGGAATCTGCTGATGACCTTGATCGGTGTGATTGCCGGACTCTATGTGCTCAGTTACTTCGCCAACATCCTCAGGATACGATGGATGAATCAGTTGGGCCAGGGCGTGATCTATGACCTGCGCAAGCATCTGTTCAGTCATGTGCAAAGCCTGTCTCACCGATTCTTCGACCAGCGCTCAGCCGGCTCGATCCTTGTCAGAATCATGAACGACATCAACTCGCTTCAAGAATTGTTTACAAACGGGGTCATCAATCTATTGATGGATATCATCCTGCTCGCAGGGATCATCGTTTTACTGTTCACTCTGAGTCCGGAGCTCACCCTCGCGGTCATGGTCATCCTTCCGATCATGTTCTTCATCTCCACCACGTTGAGGAAGAATATCCGGAAATCATGGCAGCTGGTGCGGCTCAAACAAGCAAAGCTCAATTCCCATTTGAATGAGAGCATCCAGGGAGTCAGGGTGACACAGGCCTTCACCCAGGAGCGTGAAAACATGGCGTTCTTCGATGGAATCAACACGGAGAACTTCGAAAGCTGGAGAACGGCCACTAAGAAGAATGCCATCTTCAGGCCACTTGTTGAAATGACCAATGCCGTTGGTACTGCCGTTTTGATCTGGTATGGTGCCCATTTGATACAGAATGGTTCCTTGCAGCTGGGGGAATTCGTTTCCTTCGCCTTTTATCTTGGCATGTTCTGGGAGCCGATTTCTCGTCTGGGGCAAGTTTACAATCAACTATTGATCGGGATGGCTTCATCAGAGAGGATCTTTGAATTCCTCGATGAAAAGCCGATTGTCAACGAGAAGGACGAGGCCATTTCCATGAAAGAGATTGCCGGTCATATCCAGTTCCGCGATGTGGAGTTTTCCTATGATGATAAGCGAAAGGCTCTGCAAGGCATCAATCTCGAGATGAAGGCCGGTCAGACCGTAGCCCTTGTGGGACATACGGGATCAGGAAAAACGACAATCGCCAATTTGATCAGCCGTTTCTATGATCCGACGGCAGGAGCGGTCACAATCGATGGGAATGACCTAAGGGATGTATCGGTTGCGAGCCTGCGTAATCAGATTTCCATCGTCCTCCAGGATACGTTCATTTTCTCGGGTACGATCATGGATAATATCCGTTTCGGTCGCCCGGATGCAACAGATGAAGAAGTTCGACTCGCTGCGGAAGCGATCGGAGCTGACAATTTCATTGGCAAACTCGCAAATGGCTATGAGACCGAAGTAGAAGAACGTGGGAACGTTCTATCGGTAGGAGAAAGGCAGCTTCTTTCTTTTGCTAGGGCCCTGCTTGCCAATCCACGCATCATCATTTTGGATGAGGCAACGGCGTCCATCGATACGGAAACTGAGGTGAAGATCCAATCGGCCTTGAAAAAATTATTGAAAGGCCGCACAGCCATCATCATCGCTCACCGGCTTTCTACCATCAGGGACTCCGATAATATTTTCGTCCTTGAAAACGGAAAGATAAAAGAAAGTGGAAACCATGATCAACTGATGGAACAGAGAGGGGATTATTACGACCTCGTAGAATCACAGTTCCGGATGATTGAAGCGATCTAGATGAAACATCCCTGACCGTCCTGGCAGGGATGTTTTTTTTTCGACGTGAAAGGGAAAGGAGACCATAACATTGAATGCGATTAGTTTGTGAAGTTTGTCACAAAATAGTCATGTTCACTAATTCACATACTCTTCGATTGTTTTATAATAAGGGTATAACGTACGAGGGGGTATCAGTTTTGGATAGCGTCATGATCAGTAGATTGCTTACATCGAGTACATTGATCTTCCACATCATTTTTGCAACGATCGGGGTAGGAATGCCCATTATGATTGCCATTGCGGAGTTTATCGGCATCCGGAAGAATGATAATCACTACCTCCTTCTTGCCCGTAGGTGGGCAAGGGGGTTCACCATCACGGTTGCTGTAGGGGTCGTCACAGGAACGGCCATCGGTCTGCAGCTCTCATTGCTATGGCCGTCATTTATGAAAGTGGCCGGTCAGATCATTGCCCTGCCGCTTTTCATGGAAACGTTCGCCTTCTTCTTTGAAGCCATATTCCTTGGTATTTTCCTTTATACGTGGGATCGGTTCAAAGGCAAATGGACCCATTGGCTCCTCAACCTGCCCATTATGATCGGTTCTTCGGCGTCGGCATTATTCATTACGACCGTTAATGCATTCATGAATACGCCTCAAGGGTTCGAGCTTAAGGATGGCAAAGCAATCGAAATCGATCCGATTGCAGCCATGCTGAATCCTGCCACCCCTACCAAGGTCTTTCATGTGCTGACCACTTCTTATATGACAATGGCCTTCATCCTTGCAGCCATCGCCGCCTATTCCATCCTTCTGAAAAAGGGAGGGGACTATCATAAAAAGGCGCTACGCATGACCATGACAGCCGCGTTGATTTTTTCACTCGGTGCAGCCCTTGCCGGAGATCTTTCCGCAAAATTCCTTGCTGAGTATCAGCCAGAGAAGCTTGCAGCCGGTGAATGGCATTTTGAAACAGAGAAAAATGCAGATCTGATCGTCTTTGGTACGATCGATGAGAACAATGAAATCTCCAATGAAATCCGGCTTCCAGGATTCTTGAGCTTTCTTGCAGGCAGTTCATTCGATACGGAAGTCATCGGCCTGAACGATTTCCCCGAGGATGAACGACCACCCCTCTGGATCCACTATATGTTCGACGGGATGGTGTCGATCGGGATGTTCAGTATTTTCATCAGCTTCTTATTCGTACTCCTGTGGAAATGGAAGAAGGGGAATGAATTCACGAAACCCCTCCTTTGGGGCATCGTGGCAAGTGGACCTCTTGCCATGCTGGCCATCGAATTCGGCTGGATCTACGCAGAAGTCGGGAGACAGCCTTGGATCCTCAGGGGATACATGAAGATTGCCGAGGCAGCCACCCATGCAGACGGAGTAGCCTGGATTTTCGCCATGTTCCTTGCCCTTTATCTGTTGCTCGGCATCCTTTGTGTGGTCGTCCTTATCAGGATGTTCAAAAACAAACCTGCAGAAGCGGAACTTGAGAAAAGGTTCCCAGCCAATCGGAAGGAGGAATAGGATATGAGTTTAGAAGTGATCGGGATCTCCGTCCTGTGGATCTTTTTATACGGGTATCTCATTGTGGCATCCATCGATTTCGGTGCCGGTTTCTTTGCCTTTTATGCCCGAATGAAGGGGAAGGAACACACGATGAATGCGCTTATCAGTAGATATCTGTCACCCGTATGGGAGGTGACGAATGTGTTTTTCGTGTTTTTCTTCGTCGGTCTGGTCGGATTCTTTCCGGATACCGCTTATTATTATGGAACCGCACTCCTTATCCCTGGGAGCGTGGCGATCATCCTCCTTGCGATCCGAGGCAGCTTTTACGCATTCAGTAACTATGGTTCGAAGGAAAATATAGGGTACTTATTCATATATGGGGCAACGGGATTGTTGATACCGGCGTCTTTATCCACGGCGCTCACCATATCCGAAGGAGGCTTCCTGAAAGAAACCGATGATCGCGTGATCTTCCTCGCCGGGAAGCTTTTGACGAGTCCCTACTCATGGAGTGTTGTATTTCTGTCAATCGTTTCAGTCCTGTTTATCTCAGCGGCATTTCTGACCTACTATGCCAACAGGGCAGGGGACACGGCATCGAGGGAGATATTGAGGAAGTTTTCCCTTTTCTGGAGTCCACCCACGATCATCGCGAGCCTATGGGTGTTCTGGTCCCTGAAGAACCACAATGAAGAGCATTTTTTGAATGCGATGGATATTTGGTGGATGTTCGGTCTGTCCCTATTATTCTTTGTTCTCGCTACATGGCTCATCTATCGCCGCAAGCAATATGGCCTTGCCTTCATTTCGGTCATGCTTCAATTCTTTTTCGCTTTCTTTGGTTACGGTGCCTCTCATTTACCGTATATCCTGAAGCCTTTCATCACAATCGGTTCAGGTGTAACAAACGAAGTGATGGGTACGGCACTCATCATCGTATTCATTGCCGGTTTGCTTTTATTGATCCCATCTCTGTATCTGTTGATGCGACTGTTTTTATTCGATGCAGATTATGTGAAAGGGAAAAAATGAGTCAGGAACAGCAGGTCGACCATATTCACCTGGATTTTATGCTAAAATAAGGATAGCAAAATAGGGGGTATGGGAGATGAAAAAAGAGTTTGTTGTCATCGGTTTGGGTCGTTTCGGGGGAAGCATCGTACGCTCCCTCGCCGAGCAGGGCATGGAGGTGATGGCCATCGATATGGATGAGGATAAAGTAAATGAGTTTTCCTCCACCGCTTCTCACGCTGTCGTGGCCGATTCCACCGATGAGTCGGTGCTCAAGAGCCTCGGGATCCGCAACTTCGATCATGTAATTGTCGCCATCGGGGATAATATACAGTCAAGTATCCTCACCACCATCATGCTGAAGGAAATCGGTGTGAAAAAGATTACCGTGAAGGCGCAGAATGATTATCATGAAAAGGTCCTGAGGAAAGATTGGTGCTAATCAGGTGGTTCACCCTGAGAGGGATATGGGGCGAAGGATCGCCCATAATATCGTTTCGAATAATGTACTTGATTACCTGGAGCTGTCGGATGAGCATTCCATCGTCGAGCTTGTTGCCAATGAGAAGCTCAGCGGAAACAGTCTGATTGATCTTGATATCCGTGCAAAATACGGGATCAATATCGTGGCGATCAAAAGGGACCGGGACATCATCGTGTCTCCCCAGGCCGAAGAGGAGATACAGGAAGGGGATATCCTCATCGTGATCGGTGCGGACACCGATATCAATCGCTTTGAAAAGAAAATCCTATGGACATAAAGCTTATAGTAAAAGGATGGCTCACTGCTTACGCAGGCCATCCTTTTTTGATAGGGGATTGGAGCATACCAAAAAGGCAGGTTCATAATGAACCTGCCTTTTTAAAATGAATCAGACTTCCATAATGATCGGAAGGATCATAGGACGACGTTTGGTTTTTTCGTATAAGAATGGAGCCAGTGTATCTGTGATTTCATTCTTGATTTCAGACCATTGAGTGGTCCTTCTTTCAAGCACCTTGTTAAGGTGTTTTGAGATCAAGGATTGCGCTTCGTTGATCAGGTCACCGGATTCACGCATATAAACAAATCCGCGAGAAATCAGATCCGGTCCGGAAGCGATCTTGAAGTCCTTCATATTGATGCTGACTACGACGATGACAAGTCCTTCTTCTGAAAGGATACGGCGATCACGGAGGACGATGTTTCCGATGTCACCGATTCCACTGCCGTCGATGTAGACATTCCCTGAAGGAATCTTTCCTGCCACTTGAGCAGAGTCGCTGCTGAGGGCGAGTACATCACCATTATCCATGATGAAGCAGTTATCAGGGTCCACACCACAGTCTACGCCAAGCTGGGCGTGCATCTTCTGCATGCGATATTCACCGTGAATCGGCATGAAGAACGTAGGATTCATCAGACGGAGCATCAGTTTCATTTCCTGTTGACCACCGTGTCCGGACGTATGGATGTTGCTTAGTGGTCCGTGGACCACTTCGGCTCCAGCACGGTAAAGGAGGTTGATCGTGCGGTTTACACTGATTGTATTCCCAGGGATCGGTGAAGATGAGAATACGACGGTGTCACCCGGTTGAATCTGGATCTGACGATGTGTTCCGTTGGCGATACGGGACAGGGCAGCCATCGGTTCCCCTTGAGAACCCGTACAAAGGATGGCCACTTCATTTGCAGGCAATCGGTTGATTTGATTATGCTCGATGAAGGTTTCCTTCGGCGCATTGATGTATCCGAGCTCCTGGCCGATGGTGATGGCCGCTTCCATGCTTCGGCCGAATACGGCCACTTTACGGTTGTGGTAGACAGCCGCTTCGACAACCTGCTGCAGGCGGTGGATGTTGGATGCGAATGTAGCAAAAATAACGCGACCGTCCACTTTTCTGAAGATATCGTCAATGCTTTCGCCAACTTTACGTTCGCTCATGGTAAAGTTCGGAACCTCTGCATTCGTACTGTCGGAGAGGAGGCACAGGACGCCTTCTTTTCCGATTTCTGCCATTTTTGTGAGGTTGGCAGGTTCCCCTACAGGAGTGAAATCAAACTTGAAGTCACCTGTGTGCACAACATTGCCCGGAGGCGTCTTGACCACGATCCCGTAAGAATCAGGGATGCTGTGTGTGGTACGGAAGAACGTGACGGACGTTTTCCGGAATTTGATCACATCATCTTCCTGGATGATGTTGAGCTTGGCATTACGGAGAAGGCCATGCTCTTCAAGTTTATTTTTGATCAATCCCATGGCAAGCTTTCCGCTGTAAATCGGAATGTTCAGCTCGCGAAGGAGATATGGAATCCCGCCGATGTGATCTTCGTGACCGTGAGTGATGAAAAGTCCCTTGATTTTATCTACGTTTTTAACGAGATACGTATAGTCAGGGATTACATAGTCGATACCGAGGAGTTCGTCCTCAGGGAATTTAACCCCTGCATCGATTAGGATGATTTCATCCTGGAACTGTACAGCGTATGTGTTTTTACCGATTTCACCTAGACCACCGAGGGCAAATACTGCAGTCTGGTCATTCTTGACAAATTTCATCCGATTATTGCTCCAGCTCGAATGATTCTTGGTTTTTCTCGTGTTCTAGAAAAGCGCCCTCGAGCTTTTGCACGAATTCGATGTTGTACGGTTTGTCCTTCAGCTTGAGGCGTACCTCACGCTCTGAATCTGCTTCGATGTAAAGAGAGTCAGTGCATTCGCGAACAGGCACTTCTTCTTTACTCTTTTGATAAAATACTTTGTAAATCATGTGTTTTCTCTCTCCTTATCCGTTTTCAAAACTTTAACTTTCCTCTATGATAAAAAAGTTATCAACATAATGAGTGGGTTGTTACCATACGGTTTACCCATAAATAGATCATTTCATTCCGATAGGCGACAGCGGCCCGGGATCTCTATCATGAATATGTATAGTATGAATTATAAAGGATTCTTCCTATTAAATAAAGTTTTATCAAGATTCCATGCACATAAAGAGCAGGAACGGATCCATTCTTGGAGAAAAGACTCCCAAAACGGCATCAGTCCCTGCTTATGAAAAGTGACAGTATGACATGCATGTAGATGGACTCCTTCATTTAAGCGATCGTCTTTTTTTTAAGCAACTCTTTCCACTGTTTCATAAGCTTTTTACGCAGCTTCTTGAACATGGATGATCACTCCTTACCTATATTTTACCGAGAAAAAGGCTTGAAGTAAAGATGCCTTACTATTATTGTACGGAATTTCTCGTATCTCTTACATGGTTAAATATAGTAAATGAAGCGATTGCGGCATCCATTGACAATTTAGCACTGAAAGCGTACCTTTATCAACGTCTTACGATTTTTTTATTCCATTACTAGAAAGAGGAGAGTCATAATGTCGAAGATCGTTTTTTTTGATATAGACGGAACACTGCTCGACCACGATAAAGAACTTCCGTCCTCCACGAAACAGGCCATCAGCCGCCTCAAGGACAACGGTACGTTTGTTGCCATCGCCACGGGGCGTGCGCCGTTCATGTATGAACCCTTGAGGGAAGAACTTGGGATCGATTCATATGTTTCCTTCAATGGTCAGTATGTTGTATTCGAGAATAACGTCATCTACACGAATCCTCTTGATACCGGCCGCCTTGAATCCCTATTGAAAGACTCGGAAGCCAAAGGGCACCCTGTCGTCCATCTTGATCATGAAACGATGAAGGCCAATCATGAGAATCATGAGTATATCCATAAGAGCATGGCAAGCCTCAAGTTCACCCACCCTGAATGCCAGCCTGAATTTTATAAGGGAAGAGACATTTATCAATCACTTTTGTTCTGTGATGAAGAGGAAGAGGAGTTCTATCGTGAGAACTACCCTGAATTCTCCTTCATCAGATGGCATGAGCACTCCATGGACATTCTGCCTGACGGCGGATCAAAAGCAGAAGGTATTAAACGGATGATCGACAAGCTCGGATTCCAGATGGAGGATGTATATGCCTTCGGAGACGGATTGAACGATATTGAAATGATCAAGGGCGTCGGGACGGGTGTTGCCATGGGGAATGCCGTTGAAGAACTGAAGCTGCATGCCGACCTCGTGACGGCAGATGTAGCAGATGACGGAATCTCTAAAGCACTGAAAAAACTGTGTCTGATTTAACCAATAGAAAAAGGACTTCCCGGAACAACGGGGAGTCCTTTTTCATGATCATCATCGTTCGATGGGGATGGCGTCCAGAATCGGTTCGAACGGATGTTCATGATCGATATGGTCATAAAACATCACGCCGTTCAGGTGATCGATCTCATGCTGGAATACGATGGCTGCGAGACCTTTCAGGCGAATTTTGATTTCGTTGCCGTCCACGTCCCACCCTTTTACCGTAACGCGGGCATACCTTGGAACGAATCCCGGTACATTCCTGTCAACAGACAGGCAGCCTTCACCTGACGTGAGAAAGGCTTTTTCGATGGAATGACTGATGATCTTGGGGTTGAAGAGCGCATAGCTGTAAAGGCGCTCACCATCTCTCACGTTCACGGCGATCATCCGTTTCAGGACATTGATCTGTGGAGCAGCAAGGCCGATGCCGGGCCTTAATCCGTACTGTGCGGAAAGCTCCGGATCCTGACTGTTTTTAACATACTCAAGAAGGCTTGAGAGGATCTCTTTATCCTCCTTTGAAGGTGGCAATTTCACTTCCTGTGCCACCGAAGTGAGGGAAGGGTGGCCTTCACGGATGATATCTTTCATTGTAATCATAATGGTTTTATTCCTCCTCGAATGCAACGGTCTTTCTATAAAGATTTCCGTTGTTCCATGAAAATCTGATGCGCGGAATGCGTGCAATAGAATTATTTTAACACTTCATACACAAAAAGTTAACGAATCTAGCAGGAGTCATGAATACCGGAGCCGCGGGGGACATAGTAATAGAGTACCGGGTTTCCTGTGTATAGACATATTACGACAGGGGTAACTCCCTATTGTCAAAATCTGCAGACATCGATATAGTAGAAGATGGAAAAAATGTTAGGGGGATCTGATCGTGTCGAAATTCCGTTTTGCAATCGTAACAGGTGCTGTCGCACTTTTATTGATGGGGTGTTCAGGGACATCATCACCGGAAGAAAATCTTTATGATGTCATGGAAGATACCGTTTCCAAGGAAAAGCCGTACGCTGAAGCCCAAAAGCCTCTGCAGGAGCTTGAAAAGAAAGAGCAAAATCTGTATGAGACCATCATGGGACTTGGAATGAAGGAAATGGACAAAATCCAGGAGCTTTCAGATGAAGCTTTGAAGAATGTCGATAAGAGGAAAGAGTATATCCAAAAAGAGCAAACGTCCATGGACGAGGCAAAAGAGACGTTCGCAGATGCATCCAAATACATAGAGAAATTAGACAACGCAGATCTCAAGAAACAGGCCCAGTCACTGGAGAAAACGATGAAGTCGCGATATGAGCTCCATGGCAAGCTGACGAAATCCTATCTGAACGTCCTTGACGGAGATAAGGAACTGTATGAAATGCTCAAAAAAGAAGACCTGACGATGGAACAACTCGAAAAGCAGGTCACATCGATCAACAAGGAATACGAAAAAGTCTCCAAATTGAATGATGAGTACAATGATAAGACGAAAGAATACAATGAAGCAAAAAAAGACTTATATTCCAATGCAGCATTCGAAGAAATAAATGAATGACTTTTGGAAGGCGGCCACTGTTGTCGTCTTTTTTTATTTGCCCTGAAGTTACTCTATAACAGAATGGTGAAAATGAAACTATTATATATAACAGGTGGTCAGACCTCAGTAATACAGATGGTTCATGACGTTAATCTCGACGTTATCTGAATATAAATGAGAACTTATAAAATATAGCACTTTGTCGTTGACGTACTGAAAATAGGTATTGTAAACTAATAGAGGTGATTTAATATTGTATTAGTCAACATCCCATGTTGAGTAGTACAGATCAACCCGATTTTAAAATTGGGTTTTCTTTCTGAGTATTTGTGGAAAACTAGTAACAGTGTGTCCACGGATATGTGGTAAGTCATACTTGATTTGGGTAATCTAAACTTTGTATGTAAAAAACCAAAATAAATGCATGTAGAAAGGATAGGTGACTTCGATGGCTTCTAAATCAAAGAAGGCACAATTCGACGCAGTGAAAACGCTCGAAGAAGTTGAAAGCAAGTTTGAAATGCTCCAAATTTTGAACGAAGAAGGCGAAGTTGTAAACGAAGACGCAATGCCGGAGATCTCTGATGAAGATCTACAAGAGCTTATGCGCCGCATGGTTTACACTCGTATTCTTGACCAACGTTCCATCTCCTTGAATCGTCAAGGACGCTTAGGGTTCTATGCTCCAACAGCAGGTCAGGAAGCGTCACAGATCGCTTCACACTTTGCACTTGAGAAAGAGGACTGGATCCTTCCTGGATACCGTGATGTTCCTCAAATCATTTGGCACGGCCTTCCACTAACAAAAGCGTTCTTGTTCTCCCGCGGACATTTCGTAGGAAACCAAGCGCCAGAAGGTGTGAACGTCCTATCCCCACAAATTATCATCGGTGCTCAATACATCCAAACAGCAGGTGTGGCACTCGGACTTAAAAAACGCGGCAAAAAAGCTGTTGCAGTAACATATACAGGAGACGGTGGTTCATCACAAGGTGACTTCTACGAAGGAATCAACTTTGCCGGTGCTTATGCTGCTCCTGCAATCTTTGTGGTTCAAAACAACCAATTCGCGATCTCAACTCCTCGCGATAAACAAACAGCTGGTAAAACCATCGCTCAAAAAGCGGTTGCAGCTGGTATCCCTGGTATCCTTGTAGACGGTATGGATCCACTTGCCGTATTCGCAGCAACTGCTGAAGCTCGTAAGCGTGCAGTTGATGGACAAGGACCTTCACTAATCGAGACACTTTGCTATCGTTATGGTCCACATACAATGGCAGGGGACGATCCGACTCGTTACCGTACTTCTGAAATGGATACTGACTGGGAAAAGAAAGATCCATTGGTACGCTTCCGCAAATTCCTAGAAGCAAAAGGACTTTGGAGCGAAGAAAAAGAAAACGAAGTCATCGAATCTGCTAAGGAAGATATCAAGCAGGCGATCAAAGAAGCTGATGGAACTCCTAAACAAAAAGTGACAGATTTCATCAACAACATGTTCGAAGAGCTTCCTTACAACCTTAAAGAGCAATTAGAAATCTACAAAGAGAAGGAGTCGAAGTAAGCCATGGCGCAAATGACAATGATTCAAGCGATCACTGATGCACTGCGCACAGAACTACGCAACAACGAAGACGTACTAGTTTTTGGTGAAGACGTAGGTCTAAACGGTGGTGTATTCCGTGCAACGGAAGGACTTCAAAAAGAATTCGGTGAAGACCGTGTATTCGATACGCCGCTTGCAGAATCAGGTATCGGCGGACTATCAATCGGTCTAGCATTGGAAGGGTTCCGTCCCGTTCCAGAGATCCAATTCTTCGGTTTCGTATACGAAGTAATGGATTCAATTTCCGGCCAAATGGCTCGTATGCGTTATCGTTCAGGTGGAGCTTATTCTTCACCAATCACGATCCGTTCACCATTCGGTGGTGGGGTTCATACTCCTGAACTTCACGCGGACAGCCTTGAAGGTCTTGTTGCTCAGCAACCTGGTCTTAAAGTGGTTATCCCATCAACTCCATATGAGGCTAAAGGTCTTCTGATTTCAGCGATCCGCGATAACGATCCTGTCATCTTCCTTGAGCACATGAAACTATACCGTTCATTCCGTGAAGAAGTTCCGGAAGAAGAGTATACGATCGAACTTGGTAAAGCCGCTGTGAAACGTGAAGGTTCAGACCTTTCCATCATCACGTACGGTGCAATGGTTCATGAGTCATTGAAAGCTGCCGATGAACTTGAAAAAGAAGGCTATTCTGTAGAGGTCATCGACCTTCGTACAGTGAGCCCGCTTGATATCGAGACCATCATGGCATCTGTCGAAAAAACAAACCGTGCAATCGTTGTCCAAGAAGCTCAAAAACAAGCAGGTATCGCTGCTACCGTCGTTGCTGAAATCAATGACCGTGCGATCCTTAGCCTTGAGGCGCCAGTACTTCGCGTAGCGGCACCTGATACTGTATTCTCGTTCTCTCAAGCTGAGACAGTGTGGCTTCCGAATTACAAAGATGTAATCGAAACAGCTAAGAAAGTACTTGAATTCTAATCCTATTCGGATAGAAAAAGAAAATAGAAGGGAAGCAACACCCTTCTATTTTCTACTATATAGAGATAAAAAGATCCATTACATTCATCTATTCAATCATGATAAAACCAGGAGGTAGGATCCATGGCATTTGAATTCAAATTACCTGATATCGGTGAAGGTATCCATGAAGGTGAAATCGTCAAGTGGTTTGTAAAAGCTGGCGATACAGTAGAAGAGGACGACGTACTATGTGAAGTACAAAATGATAAAGCTGTTGTAGAAATCCCGTCACCAGTTGCTGGTACGGTTGAAGAAGTTCTTGTAGAAGAAGGAACTGTGGCAGTCGTAGGCGATACATTGATCCGTTTCGACGCACCAGGTTACGAAGACCTTCAATTCAAGGGCAGTGACAGCGATAGCGATAAAAAAGAAGAGCCTAAAGCAGATGCAAAAACAGAAGCTCAGGTTCAAGGTACTGCAGAAGAAGGTCAAGAAGTGAGCAAAGAAGAAGTTGACCCTAACAAACGTGTCATCGCAATGCCTTCTGTACGTAAATATGCCCGTGAAAACGGTGTTGAAATCCGTGAAGTATCTGGTTCAGGTAAAAACGGACGCGTTCTTAAAGAAGATATCGATGCATTCTCTAATGGAGGATCTGCTCCACAAGCTGCTGAAGCAAAATCTGAGGCGCCTGCCAAAGAAGAAAAAGCTCCAGCTCCTGTTAAAGCTCCAGAGGGTGAATACCCAGAGACTCGCGAGAAAATGAGCGGTATGCGTAAAGCCATCGCCAAAGCAATGGTGAACTCTAAGCACACAGCTCCTCACGTTACACTGATGGATGAGATCGATGTGACAAAACTTTGTGCCCACCGTAAGAAATTCAAAGAAGTGGCAGCAGAAAAAGGCGTTAAGCTTACATTCTTGCCGTACATCGTAAAAGCATTGACAAGTGCCCTTCGTGAATATCCGGCTCTTAATACATCAATCGATGACGCTACAAGCGAAATCGTTCAAAAACATTACTACAACATCGGGATCGCAGCTGACACAGACAAAGGTCTTCTTGTACCAGTTGTGAAAAATGCAGACCGTAAGTCTATGTTCAATATTTCAAATGAAATCAATGAACTAGCTGGTAAAGCACGTGACGGTAAACTTGCCGGCGATGAAATGAAAGGTGCATCTTGCACAATCACCAATATCGGTTCTGCAGGCGGACAATGGTTCACTCCGGTTATCAACCACCCAGAAGTTGCCATCCTTGGTGTCGGCCGTATCGCTGAAAAACCTGTAGTGAAAAATGGTGAAATTGTAGCGGCACCTGTGTTAGCATTATCATTGAGCTTTGACCACCGTATGATCGATGGTGCTACTGCTCAACATGCACTAAACCATATCAAACGTTTGTTGAACGATCCAGAACTATTATTAATGGAGGCGTAATTCAATGGTAGTAGGAGATTTCCCAATCGAAACAGATACTATAGTAGTCGGTGCAGGTCCTGGTGGATATGTAGCTGCCATCCGTGCGGCACAGCTTGGACAAAAAGTAACAATCGTAGAAAAAGAAAATCTTGGTGGGGTTTGCCTAAACGTTGGATGTATCCCTTCCAAAGCTCTTATCACAGCGGGTCACCGCTTCCACAGTGCTCAGCATTCAGATGACATGGGTATCGTTGCTGAAAACGTAAAAGTGAACTTCGATAAAGTTCAAGAATGGAAAGCCGGCGTTGTGAAAAAACTTACCGGTGGTGTTGAAGGCCTTCTTAAAGGAAACAAAGCGGATATCGTTCGCGGCGAAGCGTACCTTGTAGATGCCAACACCCTTCGTGTAATGGATGAAAATTCAGCACAGACGTATACATTCAAAAACTTGATCTTGGCTACTGGGTCTCGTCCAATTGAAATCCCTAGCTTCAAATTCTCTAAACGTGTAATCGATTCTACTGGAGCTCTTAGCTCTTAAAGAAGTACCGGACAAACTCGTTGTCATCGGTGGAGGTTACATCGGAACGGAGCTTGGAACGGCTTATGCCAACTTTGGTTCTGAAGTAACAATCCTTGAAGGCGCTGACGATATCCTTATGGGCTTCGAAAAGCAAATGACAAGCATTGTTAAAAAAGGCCTTAAGAAAAAAGGTGTAGACGTTGTAACAAAAGCTATGGCTAAAGGCGTTGAAGAAAGCGACAACGGCGTAGTCGTGAAATACGAAGTGAAAGGCGAAGAGAAAACAGTTGAAGCAGATTATGTTCTTGTAACTGTTGGACGCCGCCCGAACACAGACGAAATCGGTCTTGAAGAACTTGGTGTTGAAATGAGCGACCGCGGTGTCATCAAAGTTGACAAACAATGCCGTACAAACATTTCAAATATCTTCGCAATCGGAGACATCGTTGATGGTCCTCCACTTGCTCATAAAGCTTCATATGAAGGTAAAATCGCTGCAGAAGTCATCTCTGGTGAGCCTGCAGAAGTAGATTATCTTGGAATTCCTGCGGTTTGCTTCACAGATCCTGAACTAGCGACTGTAGGTTATTCTGAAGCTTCTGCTAAAGAAGAAGGAATCGAAGTAGTTGCATCGAAATTCCCGTTTGCAGCAAACGGACGTGCCCTTGCTCTTAATGAAACAGAAGGCTTCATGAAGCTGATCACCCGTAAGGAAGACGGACTTATCATCGGTGCTCAAATCGCTGGTGTCGGTGCTTCTGATATGATCGCTGAACTTGGTCTTGCAATCGAATCTGGCATGACAGCAGAAGACGTCGCCATGACAATCCATGCTCACCCGACTCTTGGTGAGATCTCAATGGAAGCTGCTGAAGTAGCGATGGGAAGCCCAATTCACATCATGTAATACACAAAAAAAGATGATCCTCATCAGAGGGTCATCTTTTTTTAGTCATACCAATGGGAGATTGCCTGGGCCACCGGCTTGACAATACTGTTTTTGTTTGTGGATCCTTCGATTTCACATATGACTTCATTGTCTTCTATGACTAATATGGCAGGGGAATCGGGCGTCTTGTCCAGGACGGGCTGATCCTCAGAGGAACGGGTATTGACGACTTTAAGGTGCTTCAGGCTCTCCGGATGCTTGGACTTGAGTTCCAGGATGGCATCATAATAGGGGATTTCACTCGTAAGATTTTCGTCATCCGTGAAGAATAGCACCTGCTTCCTGATCATTTCATCAGTTGCATGGGTTACTCTTTGTGAAGAAACCCCACTGCAGGAACTTAAGAGGAGAGCTGTCGATGCGATCATTAGAAAACATATGCGCTTCATACATCTTCCTTCTTTCTATGTAGGATGGTATGGAATGTAAAATAATGACTATTAACACTGTCTTATGGACCATTCTATCATACAAATATCCTCTATGCGGAAAGTCATGGAAATGTTACAGAATTGAAAAGACAATCATACTGATATTTCTTTGGGCAGAATATAGTATAGATATAGACCTTCATTTTCATGGTAAAGGATGTCGTCGGATGAAAATATATATTGCCTTCCTCGTTCAGCTGATGTTATGGAGCGTGTTTTATATTGCCGAATGGTTTTCGACAAAAGATCATGTTGAGTATAAATGGATCATGTTTGCTCTGTTCTTCTATCTATCCTTCCTCGTAGCGGGGAAGATCGTCCAATCCAGAAAATTGACCCTGTTCATTACTTCTTCCAGCCTTTGCTGCTTCTTTGCTTTCAAAGTTCTGTTTGAGGGGGTTCTTCAGCTGATTTAGACGGGTTGTAGATAGGAAAGATTAGAATATTTTCCAGATGTCACAAGTTTATGTTAAAATGTTCAAAGTGACATTGGAAAGGTGTTTGATGGTATGAAGAAATTAGTCGTATTAATTGTGTTCTTATTTGTGTTCCTTGGTGCCTGCTCGAGCGGTGAAACGGCTTCAAGCAGTACAAAGGAAAAGAAGGAAGAACCGAAAAAAGAAGAGGCTGCTTCAAAGGAAGCCACGGATGAAGAAAGCAGTGAAGAGAAAGTAGAGGAAGAAGAAGCTCCTGCAGTGGTTGAACCCGAATACGTGGTGAATGAAAACACGTGGACGATCGATCCCATCAAGGATGCGAACAAGAAAGTCGCTCTCCTCACATTCGATGATTCTCCCGATCAGCATGCCGTGGAGATTGCCGAAGATTTGAAGGAGATGGGTGTGGCCGCCATCTTTTTCGTGAACGGACATTTCCTTCAATCAGATGAAGGAAAGGAAAAGTTAAAAAAAATCCACGATATGGGATTTGAGATCGGCAACCATACATATAATCACAGTTCGCTGAAGGATCTGACACCTGAGGAGCAACGGAAGGAAATCGTGGAGCTTAATGATCTGGTCGAATCGATCATTGGTGAACGTCCTGTCTTCTTCCGTGCACCCTTCGGACAGAATACCGATGAGAGCAGAGAAGTAGTCAAGGAAGAAAAGATGACCCTCATGAACTGGACGTACGGGTATGACTGGGAAAAGGCGTACCAATCAAAGGCTGCCATCTCAGACATCATGATCAACAGTCCTTATCTCGGGGATGGAGCTAACCTGTTGATGCATGACCGGACATGGACGGCAGAAGCAGTTCCCGATATCGTGAAAGGTCTTCAGGATAAAGGATTTGAAATCCTCGATCCAGCAAAGATCAAAACAATCGAATAGGCGTATGAAATCCGCATCATTCAGACATGGAATGATGCGGATTTTTTTGATTTAAAGGAGGCATCATGCACTCATTAGAGCATCTGTAAACGCTTGTGGGAGAAAGGCAGTCACGGCATGGGTCGACCAATCTCCAAGTGGAATCGTCCGACTGGAAGGTTATATCCGAGGGAGTTGGACATAAGCACATTTGGTCTTTTTTCTGAAAAATAAAGAAATCGCACACATCAAAATGTAATCGCATACATACACTTATTAGTATGGAGGAATAAAGGGTTTTGGGTGAATAAAGTTATACAATTTAAGGTTGATTTTCTAATTGTGTTATAATATTATAGAATCAGATAAAACGCTTACACCAAAACAGAAGGGAATGAACGTAATGGGAACAATCGTTTGCCAATCATGTCTGAACACCATTGAGCATTATGAGGATGAAAAGGTTTCTGTTTTATTCTCTAACTGCTGTAACTGTGAACATGATGTAGAACTTGATGATTGATCGATGATATAAAGAAAAGGATGAAGAGCCACAGGGACTCTTCATCCTTTTTTCTGTTAACGGATCGCTCGATGTTCCTTGATGACGCGAAGATGGCGTAAATCATAATCTTCAGGTCCTTGGACAGGCAGTCCGGCTTCAATATTCGTTTTGATGTATTCAATATTTTCCTTTGTGATGATCTCACCGGGGATGAAGATCGGAATTCCGGGAGGGTACACCATGATGAATTCTGCAATCGTCCTTCCAACCGTTTCGTCAATGGGGATGACTTCGGTTTCTGCATAAAAGGCATCCCTTGGTGTGATGGACAACACAGGGATGTCGGGGAGCATGACCGTGATCGGATCGCGGGCTCCGTCCTGTTTCAACTTTTCCGTCAGTTCTTTTAATGCGTTCACCAGAGTGGCGGCATCTGCTTCTGTATCACCTGGTGTGATGATACAGAGGATGTTATAAAGGTCGGATAATTCTACTTCGATGTTATGGGACTCCCGCAGCCATTTTTCTGCATCGAATCCGCTGATCCCGAGATCCTTCACGGAGATGATCAGTTTGGTTGGATCATAATCGAATGTTGCTTTCGTTCCGAGTATCTCTTTTCCTACGCAATATAGCCCTTCAATGCCGTTGATTTCGTCACGCATGCGTTCGGCAAGGTCGATGGTTCTTGAGATAAGCTCATGACCTTCAGTGGCTAGTCGCTTCCTCGCCACATCCAATGAGGCAAGAAGCAGGTAGGAAGTAGATGTGGTCGTGAGCATGCTGAGAATGGTCTGGACCCGCTTCGGAGAAACAAGACCGTTCTTCATATTGAGCACGGAGCTTTGGGTCATGGACCCTCCCAGTTTGTGCACGCTGGTTGCAGCGAGATCTGCACCGGCCTGCATGGCAGAAAGGGGGAGGTCATCGTGAAAATGGATATGAACGCCGTGTGCTTCATCTACAAGGACCGGTACATCATATGAGTGGGCAATCTCCACGATTTTCTTCAGATCTGCTGATATTCCGAAATACGTCGGGTTAATGACGAGAACACCTTTCGCATCGGGGTTCTGTTCCAGGGCGCGGGCAACGGCATCCGTTGTGATCCCGTGGGAAATCCCCAAATTCTCATCAATATCCGGATGGATGAAAACGGGGGTCGCACCTGAGAATACGATGGCAGACATGACGGATTTATGAACATTACGCGGAACGATAATTTTATCTCCGGGTCCGCATACACTCATCACCATGGTCATGATGGCACCGCTCGTTCCCTGAACAGAGAAGAATGTGTGATCAGCACCAAAGGCTTTCGCAGCCAAATCCTGGGCTTCTTTGATCATTCCCTTAGGCTGGTGCAAGTCATCCAGCGGGGCAATATTGATCAGGTCAATGGAAAGGGCATTTTCACCGATGAATTCCTTGAATTCAGGATCCATCCCTGCCCCCTTCTTATGACCAGGAATATGGAATTGTACAGGGTTTTTTTTACTATGATTCATCAAGCCGGTAAATAACGGCGTATCATGCTGGGACAATGTAGTAAACACCTCTTTAAAGTCTTCTTGAACTTTTCATTATACTAGAAAACAGACAGTTGTACTAACAAACATATGAATTATAGCATTTCACCCTTTCTTTGCATAGTGGTGAGTAGCATCCATTCTCCATGAACGGGTTTCAGGGAGGATTTTTGCCTCCATTGAAGAATAGGAGAATAAGACAGGAGGAATAGAGGATGAAATGGAGTACAAGAGTGACAGAGAAATTAAGGATTACATACCCCATCATTCAAGGGGGACTGGCTCATCTCGCATACGCAGAGCTTGCGGCAGCCGTTTCAAATGCGGGGGGCCTTGGCCAGATCACGGCCATGTCGATGGAATCCCCTTCGGAAGTGAAACGTGAAATCCAAAAAATCAAAACTATGACTGATAAACCGTTCGGGGTGAATTTTGCCATTGGTCAGCATGGCCGCCCATACAGGGAGTACGTAGAGGCAGCTATTGCAGAAGGGGTACCGGCGATTTCAGTGACCGGCGGAAATCCAGCTCCGATATTGGAGATGCTTGAAGGGACAGAGATAGTGAAATTGGTGCTTGTAGCTTCAAAAAGACAGGCTGTCAAGGCAGAACAGCTCGGTGCCGATATCGTCATGGTGGTAGGACAAGAGGGAGGGGGACATCTCGGCAAGGAAGATGTCGGGACCTTCGTGTTGATCCCTCAGGTGGTCGATTCTGTGTCGATTCCGGTTGTGGCGAGTGGTGGGGTCGGGGATGGAAGAGGATTGATGGCGGCCCTTTCCTTTGGTGCTGAAGGGGTCGAGATGGGGACAAGATTCATCGCCACGCAAGAATGCGTACATGCGTCCGATGCGTATAAAAGCGCCTTGATTGCAGGGGATGAGAATGGTACAGTGGTGATTAAACGAACTCTCGGAGCCCCGGCGAGGGTCATCTCGAATGACTGGACTACGGCGATACTGGATAGAGAGACAGAGAATGTCGGATATGAAGGATTGAAGGACTTCATCAGCGGTGACGCCAACCGGAAGTTTGTTCACGAAGGAAAAACGGCCGAAGGGTTCGCATGGGCAGGTCAGGTGATGGGATTGATCAAGGATATCCCTACCGTGGACGAATTGATCTCGCGTATGATCCTCGAGGGTGAGAGTATCCGCCGTAAATGGTCGTAAGGAGTGTAGAAGAATGGAATACCAATATCCCTTTGATATTGATTGGACAACGGAAGAGGTCATCGACGTGATCGCCTTCTTTGAATCGATCGAGCAAGCATATGAAAAAAGCATCGATCGGGATGTATTGATGGAGAAATACAAGCGTTTCAAGGAAATCGTACCAGGTAAAGCAGATGAAAAGAGAATTTGCGATGAGTTCCAGCAATCGAGCGGTTATTCATCCTATCATGTGATCAAAAAGATGAAGGATCAACCGGAAAGCGGAAGGATCTCAATGTAATAAAAGGCGGCCATGCTTCTCAGCAGGCCGCCTTTTGCTTGAGCCCATTCCCTTGTCCCGGACAGGTTTAGCTCATTTTATATAGGGGTAAAAGTGTTTCAAAGGCGACGGTGATCCTGTCCATCAATTCCTCACCGCTCATCTTTGTCACCGTATCCCGATCCAGATGGAGTCCGCATAGCAATTCCGCTTTTTTGACGGTTTGAACCCTTTTGGCAAGGGCCAAAAGGTCATCCCTGCTCATGGATTCGTAGGGGGTGGCACCCGGTTTCATATGATCGCCGGACCAGACAAATTCCCCAGGTATCATCTCTGGGATCTCGTCCACATGCTGTTCGATTTTGCGGCCGAAGTCAGCCTTGCCTGGTGCCTCATAGATCATAGCGAACCAGATGAACAAATGGGTGCCCCATAAGCCGATCTGGAAGTGAGGGTGCTTTTTATACCCCCTCTTATCAGATGCAAACGCCACCCATGTATCATTGGGCGGGTTGACTGAACGTCTGGCATGCTTTGCAACATGATAGTGGACTTCATCCCCTGTCATAACCGCCAGGGAAGGGGCGAAATGTTGCCCGAGGAAGTCCAGTTTCGGACGGACCTTCTCCACGATTGCTTCCATCCTGGCATCGAGGCCCTCGATCGAGAATACGTTAAAATCTTCTTCGGTAAATCCATTGAATTTCATCTTTAACCCTCCTTGTACAAGGCTATCGTAGCATAAAGGCAGGGGAGGGTGTAGCCGGGATGCTTTGCAGATAGGTAATGGCACATTTTAGTTACAAGATGGAGAATTTCTCATAACATGTAGTAAATATTATCAGAACAATCAGATAAAACTTCCGGAAGGGGTGTAGGAAAATGAAACAGGTAATGAATACGTCTAAAAAAAGGGATGTCCAACAGCAAAGGATGAATGTATTGAGGTTGGAAATGGACTATGAACTTGCCGTCCTTTTTGAAGCCATCCAGATGAAAGATGAACAGCTCCAGAGCAATTCAAAGCAAAAATTGATGGGCATCCGTGAAGAATTGATGAAACTGAAGGCTTTATAGAATCACTTTCCTAACGAGGTAAATACTAAAAATGATGATGAATCCAACTTGAAAAGACGGGTCCTGAGGAATTTATTCAGGTCCGTATTTTTATGCCCGGACCCTGAGAGCCAAGTGCTGTTGCTTGAAAGAGCCTCATTTTTCCATTACACTTATGAGCTAAAGGAAGACCACGCTCATCCGATACATAGGAGGATTGCTTGCATGACAAACTGGATTGAACTCGACCAAAACGTGAGAAGCTGGATCAAGGAAGCCGGAGAGCGCATCCGTACATCTTTTGATTCGGAGTTAAGCATTAAAACGAAGTCTAATCGTAATGATCTTGTGACCGATATGGACGAGGCAACAGAGAAATATTTCACTGAAGCCATCCGCCGTACGTACCCCGAGCATCAGATTATGGGCGAAGAAGGATTTGGAGACGATTTACATACACTTGAAGGAGTCACATGGATCATTGATCCCATTGATGGGACCATGAATTTCGTCCATCAGCAGCGGAATTTTGCCATTTCTATCGGCATCTATGACGGATCTGTCGGGAAGCTTGGTTATATCTATGATGTTGTGCACGATGAGCTATACTTCGCCAGCAAAGGGGAGGGGGCGTTCATGAATGGTCAGAGGCTACCCGACCTGGAGGCGGTTCCCGTAGAGGATGCCATCGTTGCCCTCAACGCCCTTTGGGTGACGGATAATAAGCGTATCGATCCTTCAGTGCTCGGCCCGCTTGTCCAACGGGCAAGGGGAATCCGATCATACGGATCTGCGGCGATCGAAATGGCCTATATCGCTGCCGGCAGGCTCGATGCGTATCTGACCATGAGGCTTGCTCCCTGGGACTTTGCTGCCGGTAAGATTCTGATCGAGGAGGTCGGAGGGGTAGTGACCGATCTTGAAGGGAATGAACTGGATCCCCTCAAAAAGAGCTCGGTGTTCGTCGGAAAACCGGAGCTGCATCAGACGATCTTGAATACGTATATCAAAAAATAATTCAATAAAAGAGGTGCCGAGTGGAGGACTTCCCCCAATCGGCACCTTTTTTGTTTATAATCTTCCTTCTTCCCTATAGCGCTTCTTGGTTTTGAAACCGAACCCCATGACGACGATGAGGGCGACGAAACTCCCAAGGGCGAGTAAGATGCTTTGAAGACTTATGGATATGGCAATTCCCATAAGGGAGACGGCCGCTAATAGTGAAAACAAGACAAAGATCCATTTAATATTTCCCATTTTGATACCTCCGTTGAATGAATATGCTTGCTATACGTATGATTTTACCCTTGCGGGAAAGAATGTGCAATGTCTGCAGCCTGTAAATGTAAGGGTTTACGAGCAAAATATTTATTAGGGGTTTTATAAACGCTGTGCTATAATGGTCTAGTTGAACAGAAATCAAGTCAGGAATGAAATCCAATATATTCAGGAGTGGAAATATGAACTTAAGAAATGATCTCAGAAATATAGCAATTATTGCTCACGTTGACCACGGTAAAACAACATTGGTCGATGAGCTGTTGAAGCAATCCGGTATCTTCCGTGAAAATGAAACTGTATCGGAACGTGCCATGGATTCGAATGACCTCGAACGCGAACGCGGTATCACAATCCTTGCGAAAAATACTGCGATCCAATATAAAGATACGCGCATCAACATCCTGGACACACCTGGACATGCCGATTTCGGTGGAGAAGTGGAACGGATCATGAAAATGGTCGATGGTGTCCTTCTTGTAGTCGATGCATACGAAGGCTGCATGCCTCAAACACGCTTCGTACTGAAAAAAGCACTTGAGCAAAACCTTACGCCAATCGTAGTCGTTAACAAAATCGATAAAGATTCCGCCCGTCCGGAAGAAGTCATCGACGAAGTACTGGAACTGTTCATTGAACTTGATGCCAATGACGAACAGCTTGAATTCCCTGTAATCTATGCATCTGCCATCAGCGGTACGGCAAGCACGGATCCGGATCCGTCCAAACAAGATGAAACCATGCAGTGCTTGTATGAGTCCATCATCGAAAACATCCCTGCACCGGTTGATAATCGTCAAGATCCACTTCAATTCCAAGTGGCCCTTCTCGATTACAATGACTATGTGGGCCGTATCGGGATCGGACGTGTGTTCCGTGGAACGATGAGAGTGGGACAACAGGTTTCTTTGATGAAGCTTGATGGATCCATCAAATCATTCCGTGTTACGAAGATCTTCGGTTTCCTCGGATTGAAACGGGTTGAAATCCAAGAAGCGAATGCGGGAGATCTGATTGCTGTATCAGGTATGGAAGACATCAACGTAGGGGAAACCGTTTGTCCGGTTGAACATCAAGATCCACTACCGGTCCTCCGTATTGATGAGCCTACCCTTCAAATGACGTTCCTTGTGAACAACAGCCCATTTGCAGGTCGTGAAGGTAAATTCGTCACTGCAAGGAAAATCGAAGAAAGACTTCTATCCCAGCTTCAAACGGATGTCAGTCTTCGTGTCGAGCCGACTGATTCACCGGATGCGTGGACAGTATCAGGTCGTGGGGAGCTTCATCTTTCCATCCTGATCGAAAACATGCGCCGTGAAGGGTATGAGCTTCAAGTATCAAAACCTGAAGTCATCGTACGTGAAGTAGATGGAGTGAAATGTGAGCCGGTTGAACGCGTTCAAATTGATATTCCTGAAGAATTCATGGGTGGTGTCATCGAATCACTCGGACAGCGTAAAGGTGAAATGCTCGATATGATCAATAACGGAAACGGCCAAGTTCGCCTTGTGTTCATGGTTCCTGCCCGAGGATTGATCGGATACTCCACTGAGTTCATGACACTCACAAGAGGATATGGTATCATTAACCATACATTCGACAGCTATCAACCGCTTCAGCAAGGTCGCGTAGGTGGCAGACGCCAAGGTGTCCTTGTATCAATGGAAACAGGTAAAACCACTCAATACGGCATCATGCAGGTTGAGGATCGCGGTACCATCTTCGTAGAATCCGGTACAGAAATCTATGCAGGTATGGTCGTCGGTGAAAACACTCGTGAAAATGACATCACAGTCAACATCACGAAGATGAAGCAAGCGACAAACGTCCGTTCAGCTACTAAAGATCAAACCGTGACAATCAAGAAAGCACGAATCATGACGCTTGAAGAGTCACTCGAATATCTGAATGATGACGAGTACTGCGAAGTGACACCTGAATCCATCCGTCTTCGTAAGAAGATCCTTGATAAGAGCGAGCGTGAAAGAGCTGAGAAAAAGAAAAAAACAGCTGATAAGTAATAAGCGTTAAGGGGGAGTAGGGCATGGATGTAACGGAGAGGTTATCCTTTTTTGCATCCCTGTACCGTGTTGATCAGAATGCGGAACTGGGGATGTGGCTATTGTACTTGACCATCATCGGTCTATCCATCCTTGTGTACAAGCTGGGATTCGCCAAGAAACTTCCGATTGCCAAATCGATTGTGATCTATCTTTTCCTTGTGATGGGATGCACGTTCTTGACGTTCCTCGGGATTTTCCTCCCGGTGGCGGAGGGACTGGTCATCGCGGCACTGATTCTTATCATTTATAAGGTGCGCCTGAACAACGAAAAGAGAAAAGGGAATATCTGACGAAACCGTACCCCATCATCTTGAAGCACTCCCGCACCACCGTCAAAGGGGACGGAAAACCAAAAAAAGGCTGCAGTCATATGTTTGACTGCAGCCTTTTTTTTGTGAACATTGCGTAGAGAATAGGCATGGATGCACCGAAAGCAAGGTGACCGATCGTCCATAGGGCGATGGCTGCCAAGTTGTCCATGGGAGGAACGTTCTTGAGAGCGAGGTAAGACAAGGGAAAATACAAGAAGATCGTCGGTGCGGTCAACATGAAGGAAAACCACCAACGGCCGGCCTTCTTAAGGTTCCATCTGTCCACCACCCAACCGTAAAGCATACCGATGATGACGGCGATGATGAGGTGAAACAAAAATTCCATCCATTCAGGCCAAAGGATGCTGCCGAAGAATGGGAGGAAGTCTACATTCAATAACAGTGTATAAACCCCTATATCGGTCAATAGTTGAAATGCTTTTAATACAAGACCCAAGAGTGTTCCTGCCAACAACCCGATTAAAGCGCCCTTACCCATTAAAAGTCATCATCCACTTTAGGAGAACGGTACAGCTTGAAATTCCCGGAAGCTGCGCGTTCTTCGGTTCTTTTTTTGATGCGTTCATGGCACTGATTACACATATATGTGTGAATAGGGCGATTCCTCAGTCGTTTTGCTTGAAGCGAATAATCCTCAATGTTATCAATCACATCGCATAGTGCGCATTTAACTCTCATATGTGACACCTCGATTCAATTTCTCATTATTCATAGTATATCATGAGCAGTCCCGGTCGTCTTGCGTCGGTTCATAAAGATGAGGAAAATAAATACATGCAACTGTATGAGAGCTCTGATATACTGAAAGTGTAAGAATCCGAGGGCACAGTAGAGAGTCTAGGGGGGATTGGATGGCAAACCAGGTAGAACATTCGCTTTTTCCCGATTTATATGATTGTTTTCAGTCAGAGAGATTCGTCACCCTGTCCACGGTGGATTTTGAAACCGGTGGACCGAATGTCAGTGCGATTTCATGGATTTATGCCAAGGATGAGACGTCTCTCCTGTTTGCGGTAGACCAAAAATCGAGGATCATACAAAACATTGCGCAAAACCCGCTGACAGTGGTCAATGTCATTGCGAACGGGTCCACGTATTCCATTTCAGGGGAGTCGGCCGTTCTGATGCCGCGTCTGGAAGGAGTCCCGCTGAAGGTATCGCTCATCAGACTGGCGATCCTGGAAGTGAGGGACGTGATGTTTTATGGTTCCAAAATCTCTGTAGAACCTGTTTACGAAAAAACTTACGATAAATCTGCGGCGGAAAGATTGGACCGCCAAGTGTTAGAAGCCATGAAAAAGGCATAGTGCCCCTTCATGGCTTCTTTTTGTTCAGTCAATCTTATCGTAGGATTGCTTTTCTTGTTCCTTCTTAAGCTCCCGGTCATTGGACCTGTTCATATCCCCTTTAGGGTTTTCGGGACCATTTTCGGGATTTGTATCCTTGAGGGACTTCGGTATTTCGGGCATCAGTCTCCCCGATATATCGGATAGTTCATTGAAGATCCCTTGGAGGGGCCGGCCGTTTTGGACATCCTTGCTGATTTCTCTCAGTCGGGCATACAGATCGGGATCGGCCACGATCACAGCCTGTGCACCGTACGGATCTTCCTGAAGGGCTTCAGCTACCGAGTATTTGATCGTACCGACCTGAGATCTTTCAACGTCGGCGCCAACATCGATTCCGACAAAGGCATACTTCCCGATGACGACGGCAGTGGCATCATGGACATTGGGGATCGATGTACTCAGGTTGACAAGGTGTTCAGAAATCTGTTGACCGGACTTTCGTTCCACCCGCTTGGGGATGTTGCTGTCGTTTACGGTGATCGGCTGATTACCGGAACGCTCACCCTGAGCTTCATCGGAATTTCGGGAACAAGCCGTGATGAAGGTGAGGGCCAGAAGGAGCAGGATGAATCTGTTCATATACAAACCTCCCTGGTTAGGATCATTCTTTCTTCTTATTGTGTAATGTTCTTCTATCTTTATACGCTCGTACATATATTTGAGAAACGGGCCGTCCTATTAGGTAGCTGGAATGACCGGAAGTCGAGAGGCTACATACAATAGTGTTAAGAATAAGGAGCAGGAGGCATCGATTTGAATAAAATTTATGTACTGGATACCAATGTCTTATTACAAGATCCACAGGCCATCTTTTCCTTCCAGGATAATGAGGTGGTCATCCCAGCCGTTGTACTCGAAGAAGTGGATTCCAAGAAGCGTTATATGGATGAAGTCGGAAGAAACGCAAGACATGTATCGAAACTCATAGATCAACTTCGGCAAGACGGAAAGCTCCATGAAAAAATTCCTCTCTATACAGGCGGCTCCCTGAGGATCGAATTGAATCACCGGTCCTTCCAGCAGCTTCAAGATATTTTTGTAGAAAAAACAAATGATAACAGGATCATAGCAGTGGCAAAAAACCTTTCCCTCGAAGAAGAAGCGAAAACCGGTGGGAAGACGGTCATCCTTGTCAGTAAGGATACTCTAGTCAGGGTCAAAGCCGATGCGATCGGGTTGATTGCGGAGGATTTCCTCAGTGACCGTGTGGTGGAAGTGAATGATGTGTATACCGGTTTTGAAGAGGTATATGTCGATAAAGAAGTATTGGATCGGTACTACGAGAAGGGGAGCTTCCCCTGACGGATGTCAGTAGTCACAGATTGTATCCCCACGAATTCATCATATTGAAAGATGCTCTTGGGAGCTCCGCTTCCGCACTCGGTAGGGTGGATCAGCAGGGGCAGAAGCTGAGGAAGCTCGTATATGATCAAGAGCATATGTGGGGCATCAAGGCGAGAAATGTGCAGCAGCTTATGGCCACTGAACTGCTCCTGAGGGACGACATTTCCCTGGTGACCATGATTGGAAAGGCAGGTACCGGGAAGACACTGCTTGCACTCGCAGCAGGATTGCTTCAGACCGAGGACTTCCACAAATTCAATAAGCTCCTCGTAGCACGTCCCATTGTACCGGTCGGAAAGGATATCGGCTACCTTCCGGGTGAAAAACAGGAGAAGTTGAGGCCGTGGATGCAGCCGATCTTCGACAATCTCGAGTATCTGTTCAATGTCAAGAAACCCGGGGAATTGGATGACATCCTTGCGGGCATGGCTTCCATCGAAGTGGAAGCCCTCACCTATATTCGCGGACGGAGCATTCCGGATCAATTCATCATCATTGATGAGGCTCAGAACTTGACGAAGCATGAAGTCAAGACGATCCTCACAAGGGTGGGGGAAAGGAGCAAAATCGTCCTGATGGGGGATCCCGCACAGATTGACCACCCGTACCTGGATGAATACAATAACGGACTGACGTATGTGGTGGAGAAGTTCAAGGATCAGTCGATCGCCGGTCATGTGAGGCTGATGAAGGGTGAGCGATCGGGTCTCGCCCAGCTTGCGGCAGACCTATTATAACTGGGCAATGCAAAAGACGGCCTCGGGGGTGAGTATCCCTCGAGGCCGTCTTTGATTGTTTTATTCGATCCGGAATGCCTTGACCGATGTGATGGGTTCCCTTTTGTTGGATCCGTCTCCATTATAAGCATGGACCGGCCCGTTTTCCTTAAGGGGCTTTCCATTCAACGAGAAGCCGAGGATCAGGTCACGGGCTTCTGTTATAGGCAGCGCATATTCCCCGTTATCCGTCTCGATGACAACTGTTGTAGCGTCAGCGTGTGGCTCCGCATTTTTCAGGAATGGGGCGAAAGGGATGCCGAACGTTCCCGTCAAGATCCTTTCTTTTTCATATTTCTTTTCCGTCTTAAGTGTAGGAGGGTATGTGGCGCCTTCCTGGATTTCCCTGGACCAGTGTCGGGATACGGCTTTCGTATATTCTTCAAGTTCATCTATCGCTTCTGTCGTGCGTGAGAAATAGGTCGTCAGATCCACTTTTCGATCGTCGAAGATCCAGACGCCAGCATCTAATGTGATGGGAAATGTAACATTCCCCTTGATTGGTACGATGGTTTCCATGTATTGATCTCCCCTTCTGGATGATACCTAAAGTATACAGGTAGAAATCTTATTTGTCACATGGATTGGAAGTGTTTTCAATACAGGGTTTAGGGAATGATAATGAATACTTAGGAGGGGATACGATGTCTCAGGCGCAAAGAATCCTTGAAGAACTCATTTGGAAGGCGGCCCCTTTTACGAAAGAGGGACAGGTCGCCGACTATATTCCTGCACTGAAGGAGCAGGACCCGGAGGATCTGGCGATTTCCATCCACTTTCTCGATGGAAGGACATGCTATGCCGGATCACATATGAAGAGATTCACGCTGCAAAGTGTGTCCAAGGTGATCACACTGGCTTTGGTCCTAATGGACTGTGGACAGGAAGAGGTGTTTTCCAAGGTGGGGATGGAGCCTACTGGCGACCCTTTCAACTCGATTGCGAAGCTCGAAACCAACAAGCCATCCAAGCCGCTGAATCCGATGATCAATGCCGGTGCCCTTGTGGTGACCTCCATGATAAAGGGAGGGACATGCAGGGAAAAGTGGAAGCGACTCATCGCCTTCATCAATCACATGACGGGGGATGATGTGACGTATAACCGGGAAGTGGCGCAATCAGAGCTCAGGACTGCTGATCTCAACAGAGCCCTCTGTTATTTCATGAAGCAACACGG
Source organism: uncultured Bacillaceae bacterium (assembly GCA_963762295.1). Taxonomy (GTDB): domain Bacteria; phylum Bacillota; class Bacilli; order Bacillales; family Bacillaceae_B; genus Rossellomorea. The sequence goes on along the minus strand of CAVXKK010000005.1, from coordinate 16,576 downwards.
GGTGATCGACATCGATGTGGAAGAACTCCTCGATCTCTATACGAAACAATGTGCAGTTGAAATGAACTGCATGGACCTGGCAAGGATCGGAGCAGTCTTTGCCAATGACGGGGTGGAGCCAGGTTCGGGCAGGCGCATCATCACGAAGGATACGGCAAGGATTTGCAAGACCTTCATGGTGACATGCGGGATGTATAACCGTTCCGGGGAATTTGCCATTAAAGTTGGCATCCCCGCCAAAAGTGGTGTTTCCGGAGGAGTGATGGGTGCGGTACCCGGCAAATGCGGGATCGGTCTCTTCGGTCCGAGTTTGGATGATGTCGGGAACAGCGTTGCAGGTGTGAAGATCCTTGAGATGCTGAGCTCTCAATATTCCTGGAGTATTTTCTGATTCATCTCTATTTCTTCATCCTTTCATATGATTGTCATAGACTGGTGTCACAATCTCTGTTTTCTCTTGCATTTTGCCCTGTTTAACGATAAAATTTTAAGACAGAATGTTATTTGTTCGGAATGGGGTGGACGACTGTGGCGTCAGAAATGACCATCAATCATAGAGAAAAGGCCTACGAACTACTGAAGGCCGATGCAGATAAAATATTGCAACTGATCAAAGTTCAAATGGACAACTTAACGATGCCTCAATGTCCTTTGTACGAGGAAGTATTGGACACGCAGATGTTCGGCCTTTCCCGTGAAATCGAATTCGCGGTCCGTCTGGGACTTGTGGATGATGGAGACGGCAAAGAGTTAATTGATTCTTTGGAAAGGGAACTTTCTGCCCTTCATGAAGCATCGACAAAAAAGTAAAATAGACATGACAACTCAAACAATACCTCATACTGTTGTTTGAGTTTTTTTATTAACTGGTATACATAAAGATATAGATGATAAAGGATTGAAGAGCTATGTTCAAAAAAATATTGAAATCATACGACTACTCACTGATCGGGGTCTATCTGCTGCTGTGCATATTCGGCCTTGTGATGGTATACAGCTCCAGCATGGTGGTTGCAGTGGAGAAGTTTGGTATGGAAAGTGATTATTTTTATAAGAAGCAACTGCTGAATCTCGTCATCAGCTTTGTGGCTTTCCTGGCTGCAGCCTGGTTTCCTTACAAGGCGTTCAAAATCGGGAAGGTCCTGAAGACACTCATGCTTCTCGTCATCGCCCTTCTTATATCCGTTCACTTCTTCGGAAGCGTCGTCAATAATGCAAAAAGCTGGATTGACCTCGGAGTCATGAGGATTCAACCTTCCGAGTTCGCGAAGCTTGCCGTCATCATCTACCTTGGATCCGTCTATTCGAAGAAGCAGGCATACATAAATGATCTCAACAGAGGATTGGCACCGCCCCTTGTATTCCTTGGATTCATCTGTTTCATCGTCTTCCTGGAGCCTGACTTCGGTACCGCGGCGATCATCTTCCTCATCGGTCTGATCGTGATACTTTGTTCAGGGATCAATCATAAGACGTTCTTCAAACTGGCGGGGATGGCAGCAGCGCTGCTGGTGGTCGTCTCACCGATCATCTATCTTGCACGGGGGCATATCTTCACAGAGGTGAGGATGAACAGGATCAATGCCTACCTTTCCCCGTTCCAGGATGCACAGGGGATCGGGTACCAGCTCGTCAATTCCTACCTTGCGATCGGTTCGGGAGGGGTCAAGGGACTCGGCCTCGGTCAGAGTGTCCAGAAGCTCGGATACATCCCTGAGCCCCAGACGGATTTCATCATGGCGATCATCGCAGAGGAACTAGGAATATTTGGAGTGGCATTCGTGATTCTCGGACTTGCCTATCTTGTCCTCAGAGGAATCTATATCGGAGTCAAATGCCAAGATCCTTTCGGCACGATGATTGCCATCGGGATCTCCAGCATGATCGGGATCCAGGCTTTCATCAATCTAGGAGGGGTGTCGGGACTCATCCCGATCACAGGGGTCCCGCTTCCGTTCATCAGCTATGGGGGCTCCTCCCTTCTCGTTCTGTCCCTTTCACTGGGAGTACTGGTGAACGTCGCGATGTTCAATCGTTATGAAGAAAAATATAAAACAAAGAAGGAAAATGACATTCCTTCGGAGAATATGTCTAATAATCGGAATTTTTATAAGATGTAAATGTAGAAAAATGCGGTTTTTTCTCATTGAATGCCAATTCACTCATGCGTTGAACATGATTGCTTTGTCTAGGGTCTGCCCCCTAAGATGCTTCTTTCGGGTCAGCCCTTTTTTCATAGAATGATAGATGAAGACATCAACCATGAAGAGCAAAAGGAGAGATTGTATGAAGAAGATTCAAAAAGTATTAGTAGCCAACCGTGGAGAAATTGCCATCCGGGTCTTTCGAGCGTGCACCGAGCTGAATATCCGTACTGTCGCTGTTTACAGTAAAGAAGATTCGGGCTCCTATCATCGCTATAAAGCGGATGAAGCGTATCTTGTGGGGGAAGGGAAGAAGCCGATCGACGCCTATCTTGATATCGAGGATATCATCAGGATTGCCAAAACAGCAGACGTTGATGCGATCCATCCCGGCTACGGGTTCTTATCCGAAAACATACACTTTGCCAGGAGATGCGAGGAAGAAGGCATCATCTTCGTCGGACCGCACACGAACCATCTCGACATGTTCGGTGACAAGGTCAAGGCCCGCCAGCAGGCAGTAGAAGCCAATATCCCCGTGATCCCGGGGACCGACGGACCTGTTCAGTCACTCGAAGAAGTCATCAGCTTTGGGAAGGATAATGGATTCCCGATCATCATCAAAGCTTCCCTTGGCGGAGGCGGACGCGGAATGCGGATCGTACGGAATCTCGAAAGCTTGAAAGAGGCGTACGAGCGTGCTAAATCCGAAGCGAAAGCTGCATTCGGGAACGATGAGATCTATGTTGAGAAGTTCGTTGAAAAGCCGAAGCATATCGAAGTCCAGATCCTCGGAGATGAAGACGGGAACATCGTCCATCTCTATGAGCGCGACTGTTCGATCCAAAGACGGCATCAGAAGGTTGTAGAGGTGGCCCCGTCGGTCGCCCTTGGAGATGACCTAAGGGAAGAGATCTGTGAAGCAGCTGTGAGATTGATGAAAAACGTCGACTACGTGAATGCAGGAACCGTCGAATTCCTTGTTTCAGACGGGCGCTTTTATTTTATCGAGGTCAATCCCCGGGTACAGGTCGAGCATACGATCACCGAGATGGTGACCGGCGTCGATATCGTCCAGTCACAGCTTCTCATTGCAGAAGGTCATCCCCTTCACGGCAGCAAACTCGGCATCCCTGAACAAGAAGATGTGAGAACGAACGGATTTGCCATTCAATCCCGTGTAACCACAGAAGATCCCTTGAATCAATTCATGCCCGATACCGGCAAGATCATGGCCTACCGTTCTGGCGGAGGATTCGGGGTAAGGCTCGATGCAGGGAACGGCTTCCAGGGTGCGGTCATCACCCCATACTATGATTCTCTCCTTGTGAAGCTTTCAACGTGGGCCCTCACGTTCGAGCAGGCTGCGAGCAAAATGGTGAGAAACCTTCAGGAATTCAGGATCAGGGGGATCAAGACCAATATCCCGTTCCTAGAGAATGTCGTGAAACACGAAAATTTTGTTACGGGCAAGTATGATACGTCATTCATCGATACAACGCCTGAGCTTTTCCTGTTCCCGAAACGGAAGGACAGGGGTACGAAAATGCTCACCTACATCGGGAATGTAACGATTAATGGTTTCCCTGGTGTAGAGAAAAGGAAAAAACCGGTCTTCTCAAAACCTCGCATTCCCTCTTTGTCGAATCCGGTTGCGGAACCGGCAAGAGGGACGAAACAGATCCTCGATGAGAAAGGTGCGGAAGGTCTTGTAGAGTGGGTGAAGGAGCAGAAGTCGGTGCTTCTTACGGACACCACATTCCGAGATGCTCATCAATCGCTTCTAGCGACCCGCGTGAGGACGACCGATCTGAAGGCAATTGCCGAACCAACGGCAGAATTGCTGCCGGATCTCTTCTCCTATGAAATGTGGGGTGGAGCCACTTTTGATGTTGCGTATCGATTTTTGAAGGAAGATCCATGGGACAGGCTCCTGACCTTGAGGGAGCGGATTCCAAATGTCCTTTTCCAGATGCTTCTCAGGGCATCCAACGCAGTTGGCTACAAAAATTATCCTGATAACGTCATCCGGGAATTTGTAGAAAAGTCAGCGTACGCAGGTATCGATGTATTCAGGATCTTTGACAGTCTCAACTGGGTCAAAGGTATGGAAGTCGCCATCGATGCGGTTCGCCAGAGCGGAAAGATCGCAGAAGCGGCCATCTGCTATACAGGGGACATTGAAGACGAAACGCGTGCCAAATATAATATCGATTATTACAAAGAGATCGCCAGGGAACTGGAAGCAAGCGGGGCCCATATGCTTGCGATCAAAGACATGGCGGGCCTCCTCAAGCCACAGTCAGCGTATCGTCTGATTTCTGAGCTGAAGAGCACCGTTGACTTGCCGATCCACCTCCATACCCATGACACGAGCGGGAATGGGATCTATACGTATGCAAAAGCTGTTGAAGCAGGCGTGGACATCGTCGATACAGCTCTCAGTACAATGTCAGGCCTGACCTCCCAGCCTAGTGCCAACACGCTCTATTACGCGTTGAAGGGTACGGAGCGGGAGCCAAAGGTAGACATCAAATCCCTCGAGACCCTGTCTCACTATTGGGAGGATGTTCGTAAATATTACACTGACTTTGAAAGCGGGATGATGTCGCCTCATTCGGAAGTGTATAAGCATGAAATGCCGGGAGGACAATACAGCAATCTGCAGCAGCAGGCGAAGGCTGTCGGACTCGGCGATCGCTGGGAAGAAGTAAAGGACATGTATGCGAGGGTGAATCAGCTCTTCGGCGATATTGTCAAAGTGACTCCGTCTTCTAAAGTGGTGGGGGATATGGCCCTCTTCATGGTACAGAATGAATTGGACGAGGAGACGGTACTGGAAAGAGGGGAAAAGATCGATTTCCCTGACTCAGTCATCGAACTGTTCGAAGGCTACCTAGGTCAGCCTCACGGAGGCTTCCCAGAAGACCTTCAGCGAGTCATCCTCAAAGGTCGTACACCGATCACGGTCCGTCCGGGTGAACTTCTGGATGATGTGGACTTCAACGCTCTCAAAGAGAAGCTATTTGAAGATCTGAAACGTCAGGTCACAAGTTTCGATGCCCTTGGATATGCCCTTTATCCGAAAGTCTTTATGGAATATGCGAGTATGGTGGACCAATTCGGCGATATTTCCGTACTCGATACGCCGACCTTCCTATTCGGTATGAGGTTAGGTGAGGAAATCGAAGTTGAGATCGAAACAGGGAAGACGCTGATCGTCAAATTGGTGTCCATCGGGCAAGCCCAGGCAGATGGTACCAGGGTCGTTTACTTCGAATTGAACGGACAGCCGCGTGAAGTCGTGATCAGGGATGAAAGCATTAAATCCACCGTTGCCGTCAAAATGAAGGCCGATCCTAAAAAAGAATCACATCTCGGTGCATCTATGCCGGGGACCGTCATCAAAGTTATATCTGAAAAAGGGGAGAAGGTCCAAAAAGGGGATCACCTCATGATTACAGAAGCGATGAAGATGGAAACAACGGTTCAAGCTCCGTTCGCAGGAACGGTGAAAGAAATCTATGTTTCAAACGGAGACGCCATTTCCCCTGGGGATCTATTGATTGAAGTAGAAAAATCCTGATAGCAAAAAAAGATTCCGGTCCATGGAGGACCGGAATCTTTTTTTGTTTTTACTGACGTTTCTTGCTTCTCGATCCAAGCATGATCAAATAGCAGAGAAGTCCGAACAAGCAGGAGATGATGAGGGCGTGCAGGAGAGCAACTGCCAGATTCAATCTGGTGAGAACGACCAACGCTCCGGTCGTAGCCTGCAGAGTAACAAGGATCAAGGCGATGATCCAGCCCCAATATACTACCTTTTGCTGTTTGTATTTTTTTACGGCCAGGATCGTGACGTATGCAATCCAGACAAAAACGAGGGCGGCAGCTGTACGATGCCCCATTTGAATCCACTCGTACATATTTGTCGGCAGCCCGATACTGGAATTCACGCAGAACGGCCAGTCCTTACATACGAGGCTCGATTCAGTGTGCCGAACGAGGGCACCGGTGTAGACGACCAGATACGTATAGATGGTTACACCGATTGTGTGCCACCTCATCCGCTTATCGATGATCACCTTATCCGCTTCGAACTTTTGATCGACTTCGAAAATCAGAAGAGTCAAGAGCAAGACGGAAGCGAATGAAATGAGCGATATGCCAAAGTGGATGGCGAGAACGAAATCAGATTGCCCCCATTTAACCGCCGCAGCACCGATCAGCCCTTGTAATACGAGGAAGAAGAATGAAAGGATCGCCAAAAACTTCGTTTCACGCTTATGGCCGATTGCCTTCCACGACCAGATGGAAAGGGCAAGGAGTAGGAGTCCGACTCCGCCGGAAACAACCCTGTGCGCAAGCTCGATGACGAGCTCGATGGTGATATTATCAGGAATCAATTGTCCGTGGCAAAGGGGCCAAGAACGACCGCAGCCCATTCCAGAGCCGGTTTTCGTCACGAGTGCACCACCCAGTAGGACAAATAACATACCGAGACTTGTAAGAACAGCAAGCCATTTTAAACCTTTATGCAAGTTCTTCACCTTCTTAACTGATAGAATGCACATATGATCAGTATTGTAGTAAAATATATGCCTCTTCGATGATACCGGACCAGGCGTGAAAACTCAATAAATAAGATGTTACAGAATTTCGAGCAATTATCGACATTTTTCCAACGAAAGCCGATTTAGACTTTACATGAAGAATGAGAAGGGAACCGGTAGTAGTTTTATCCTAATTGCTAGAATATTAAAATCTGTAAGCGCTTATCCTATATTTATGGTATGATTGTCAAAGACCCGTCCTAACTTATTTTCTTCACAATTTCTTCACATTATTGGATAAATATCTTCCAAAAACGGAAATATATATGGTTTAATATTATATTGATAGCGTCTTTCCGGTTAGACGAGTCGTTTTTTGTAAACGATTTAATTGTAGGAATATGTCAAACGTATCCTTTGCTATGGAGGTCGCAATCCGGCCCTCATGCGTTGGGGAGGAGGAAGTAGATGAGCAACAGTCGAACGATGACGGATGCAATGGGGGAGACTGCGTCCTCAGCATGGAAGGATTTCCTTTCATTGATTAAAATTGGGATCGTCAATTCCAATCTGATTACCACCTTTACCGGTATGTGGCTGGCCTTTTACTTTTCAGGAGCCCATTTTCTTCAATCGCTGGACATCATTTTCCTTACCCTGGGCGGGTCGTCCTTCATCATCGCCGGTTCCTGTGCAGTGAATAATGTATACGACCGGGATATCGATCACGTGATGGACCGTACAAAGGGGAGGCCGACTGTAACGGGCAAGATCAATTCCGGTAAAGCTCTCTCCATCGGGCTGTTCATGATCTTACTGGGAACCATCATGTTATTCATGACGACCATCACGGCAGGCGTCATCGGTCTCATAGGGGTGATCTGCTACGTCCTTCTCTACACGATGTGGTCGAAGAGGAGATATGTCAGTAACACCATTGTGGGTAGTATCTCCGGAGCGGTTCCTCCTTTAATCGGATGGGCGGCGGTGGACGGTGGCTTGAGTACGACAGCATGGGTGCTTTTCCTTCTCATGTTCATCTGGCAACCTCCACATTTTTATGCGCTCGCCATGAAACGTGTTGAAGAATATCGTGCAGCCAACATTCCGATGCTTCCTGTAGTCAAAGGCTTTAAAGTGACAAAGCATCACATCGTCTGGTGGGTGGCGGCGCTTCTTCCGCTTCCATTTTTCCTTCTTGACCTTGGTCTTCCGTTCTTTGTTCTGGCGACGGCATTCAATATCGGATGGCTTGCTCTCGGACTTGCGGGATATAAGATGAAGGATGAAATCAAATGGTCGCGCCTTATGTTTGTTTATTCACTGAACTACCTGACCATCTTGTTTGTAGCGATGGTGATTGTCACCGTCGTTTAGCATAGGAATTCTTTCTTAAAAGAAATCCAAATAGATCTTTTTTTTAAGTCCTTGTTTTACTCAAGAGTCTATTTTACGAAAGAGGGGTTTGATTAAGCTATGAAAGCAAGGCTATCCAAGTGGCGTCTATTCACGATCCTCGCGATGGTGGCGCTCGTCCTTTCAGGTTGCGGGGAACCGTTCCTATCCACTTTACAGCCTGCGGGTGAAGTAGCGCAGGACCAATACGATCTTATGATCCTGTCCACGTTGATCATGGTACTCGTCATTATTGTTGTCATCATCGTCTACATGATTGCCATCATCCGTTTTCGCAGGAAAAAGGGGACAAAACGATTCCTAAGCAGGTTGAAGGGAGTCACACACTCGAAATCATCTGGACGGTCATCCCGATCATCCTTCTTTTGATCCTGGCCGTACCGACCGTTACATCCACGTTCAAACTTGCCGATACAAAGGCAATGGACAAAAAGGATGCAGACGGGAACAGAGAAGCACTTGTGATCAACGTCCGTGCCAATCTGTACTGGTGGGAATTCGAATATCCGGATGAGAAGATCATCACATCCCAGGATCTCGTTGTACCGACCGACCAAAGGGTTTATTTCAATGTTACAGCTTCTGACGTGAAGCACTCGTTCTGGATTCCGGCAGCAGGCGGGAAGATCGATACGAACGTGGATAACGTTAACAAGTTCTTCCTTCAATTCGATGGGAAAAAAGCGAAAGAAGCAGAAGGGCTCTTCTATGGGAAATGTGCAGAGCTTTGCGGTCCGTCCCATGCATTGATGGACTTCAAGGTTAAAGCGCTTCCGCAGGAGGAATACACGGCCTGGGTTGAAGATATGAAAAATGCAGGAGAACCGGAGCCTTCCTCGGATCTTGCAAAAGAAGGACAGGAGATCTTCAACAACAAATGTCTTGCCTGTCATGCTGTTTCACCACAGGACGGTCGACCGGAGCAGGCTCGGACAGCACCTAACCTTGCCACATTCGGTGAGCGTAACAGGATCGCCGGTGTCCTGGATCACAATGAAGAAGAGCTGAAAAACTGGCTCAGCGATCCAGACCAATACAAGCCTGGTAATAAAATGACCGGTACATACGGCAAATTGACCGATGATGAGATGGATGCTCTGGCAGAATATCTCATGGGTCTGAAAGTACAAGATTAAAGGGGAAAGAGTAAAAGGGAGGTTTAATCGTGAGTAGCTACGCACAGAAAAAAGGCTTCGGCGCGACTCTTTGGGATTACCTGACAACAGTGGATCACAAAAAGATCGCCATCCTTTACCTCGCGGCAGGGGGATTTTTCTTCCTCGTCGGTGGTTTGGAAGCCCTTATTATACGTATACAGCTGGCGGTACCGAATAATGATTTCGTAAGCGCCGGTTTGTACAACGAAGTATTGACCATGCACGGTACGACCATGATTTTCTTGGCGGCCATGCCACTGATTTTTGCATTCATGAATGCGGTCGTCCCGCTCCAGATCGGCGCGCGTGATGTAGCATTCCCATTCCTGAACTCATTGGGCTTCTGGCTGTTCTTTGCCGGAGGGGTGTTCCTGAACATGTCCTGGTTCCTGGGCGGTGCTCCTGATGCAGGGTGGACGTCTTATGCGTCCTTATCACTGAACTCTCCTGGACACGGGATCGACTTCTATGTCCTCGGGCTTCAAATATCCGGGGCCGGTACACTAATCGGGGGGATCAACTTCCTCGTCACCATCATCAATATGAGGGCTCCTGGAATGACTTATATGCGGATGCCATTGTTCACATGGACCGTATTCGTCACATCCGCTCTCATCTTGTTCGCTTTCCCGGCTCTGACCGTAGGATTATTCCTGATGTTATTCGACCGCATGTTCGGTTCTAACTTCTTCGTTGTCGCCAATGGCGGGAACACGATTATCTGGGAGCATTTCTTCTGGATCTTCGGACATCCTGAAGTATATATCCTCGTGCTTCCAGCATTCGGAATATTCTCTGAAATCATTCCTCACTTCTCGAGGAAGCGTCTGTTTGGATACTCATCCATGGTCTTTGCCACGGTATTGATCGGATTCCTCGGCTTCATGGTATGGGCTCACCATATGTTCACAGTCGGACTTGGACCGATCGCCAACGCGATCTTCGCCGTTGCTACCATGGCCATCGCGGTACCTACGGGGATCAAGATCTTCAACTGGCTCCTCACAATGTGGGGCGGCAGTCTCAGCTTTACGACACCGATGCTCTACGCGGTCGCCTTCATCCCGACTTTCGTAGCGGGTGGGGTAACCGGAATCATGAACGCATCTGCAACAGCAGATTACCAGTTCCATGATACGTATTTCGTTGTTGCCCATTTCCACTACGTCATTGTAGGGGGTGTCGTATTCGCCCTTCTTGCCGGTACGCACTACTACTGGCCGAAAATATTTGGAACCATGCTGAATGATTTCATGGGTAAGATTACGTTCTGGCTGTTCTTCATCGGCTTCCACCTTACGTTCTTCATCCAGCATTTCCTTGGATTGATGGGAATGCCGCGTCGTATCTGGAAGTTCCTTCCTGGTCAAGGTCTTGACAATGGAAACCTGGTATCTTCCATCGGAGCAGGATTCATGGGCGTAGCCGTCATCTTCCTGTTGATCAATATCATCTCTACACAGGTGAAAGGTGTCCGGGTCGGAAATGATCCATGGGGAGACGGGCGTACCATCGAATGGGCCATTCCGTCACCACCGCCGTTCTACAACTTCAAACAGACACCGCTTATCCGTGGGTTGGATGCGTACTGGCTGGAGAAGATGGAAGGGAAAGAAGGGTTGACGCCTGCAGAACCAATCGGTGATATCCATATGCCGAATAATTCCATCATTCCGCTCATCGTCTCACTGGGTCTATTCATCGCGGCTTTCGGTGCCATGTATCATGTGGATGATAAAGCATGGGCTCTTCCTGTCCTCATCATCGGCATGCTGATCACACTCGGAGCGATGTTCTTCCGTTCGGTCCTAGATGATCACGGATACCACGTCCATAAGGAAGATCTACTTGACGACGACGACAAAGGGGGTAAGGCATAATGCACGCAGATGAGAAATTCACGCCAAAGACCTGGCCGGCCTCCCCTGAGAAGGCCACCCTTGAAGGAAAAAATAAATTTATGGGCTTCTGGTTTTTCCTTGGTGGAGAAACCGTCCTGTTTGGTTCTCTATTCGCCACATATCTGGCACTGAAGGATAAAGTACCAAGCGACAGCCACGCGCTTGCAAAGGATATATTCGATCTGCCGCTGGCATTCCTTGCCACGATGCTCCTTTTGGTCAGCTCCCTGACAAGCGTTTATGCCATGTACCACATGAAGAACTACAACGTGAAGAGGATGCAGGCCTGGCTATTGATCACGGTCCTGCTCGGTGCATCATTCCTTGCACTGGAGATTTATGAGTTCAATCATTATGTGCATGAATATGGTCACACCTTCACTAGTTCTGCTTTCGGTTCTTCTTTCTACACCCTTGTAGGCTTCCACGGAGCTCACGTGGCCTTCGGTCTTCTTTGGATCGTCACACTCATGCTGAGGAATGCCAAAAGGGGATTGAACCTATACAACGCGCCGAAATTCTATCTTGCTTCACTCTATTGGCATTTTATCGACGTTGTTTGGGTATTTATCTTTACAGTAGTATATCTAATGGGAATGGTGGGATAAACTGATGGCGAATCAACAATCAAATTCAGGGAACCCAAGCGTGGATTACGAATACAGACGCAGGAAGAACAAAGAGGATATGCGGATGCAGCTCACCGCTTTCATGCTCATGATCTTCTTGACCTTGATTGCATTCATTGCTGTGGCAGGGGATTTCGATAAATATTTCGTCCTTCCCTTCATCCTGCTGCTTGCCGTGGTCCAGCTTGTATTCCAATTGTATTATTTCATGCATATGAGCCATAAAGGACATGAAGCTCCATCGCTTTTCCTGTATTCAGGTGCGTTGGTGGCATTCATCACGATTTTGGCTTTCCTAACCATCGTTTGGATCTAAAAGAGGGAATGACCGGCCACGGAGTTTGTGGCCGGTCATTTTTCTTCATGTTTGAAACGCACTGCCTCAATGTTCATGACTTTGTCAACTGGTCACATTGAAGTGCCTGATGGGAGTCAGTATAATGAGGGTAAGTGCTATAAGTGAAATGGGGTGTAGAAAATGCCTTTGGGTATTTTTGGATTTATGGCGTTGTGGAGTCCATTTTTCATTGTGGCTCTTGTTTGTTTAACGGCGGTCTATTTTCTGCTGACCGTCAAATGGAGGAGAAGCTTTCCGGATAGTGAACCCCTGACGAAGAAACAGGCGGTGTACTTTTTGTTGGGAATGCTGCTCTTCTATGTGGTCAAGGGTTCACCCGTCGAGGTGTTGAGTTCCATCTTGTTTTCAGCCCATATGACCCAGATGGCCCTTCTTTATCTGGTTGTCACCCCTCTTCTCATTTTGGGAATTCCTACGTGGGTGTGGAAGGCCGTCATCAAGCTTCCGGTCATCCAAAGTGTGTTCGGGTTCATGACGAAACCCCTGATATCACTTTTGTCATTCAATGTGATTTTCTCGATTTACCATATTCCAATCGTATTCGATCATGTCAGGACGGATCCGACTTCGCATGGCCTCGCCATGACGATCCTCTTCATCCTTTCGTTGTTCATGTGGTGGCCACTCCTAAATCCGGGGGATGAAGATATCGATCTCAGCGGACTGAAAAGGATCGGATACATCCTTGGGAGCGCTGTCCTATTGACACCTGCCTGCGGATTGATTATATTTGCTGAGAATCCTTTGTATGCGCCGTATTATGACCCCCAGGAATTTATGAAAGCTTTGGCCCTCTGTGTTCCTGCAAATACCCTTGATGGCCTCAGTATTAGTGGTCCTGAATTGTTTACGAATATGTCCATTGAGAACGACCAGCAGCTCGGCGGAGTGATCATGAAGATCATCCAGGAAATCGTATTCGGTGTCATGCTGTTCAATCTGTTCTTCCAATGGTACCGGAGCGATCAAGAAAAACAGGAGAAGCTTTCGTACGATCCTGTCATTGATCCATCTTCCACGGAATCGTAAGAAACAGTTTTCATACTAGAAAAGCGAGGATATGAGATTATGTCGTTACCAGTCTTACCTACGATCAGCACGAGCTTTATCGTCATCAGTGCGATCACCGTTGCCATCGGGTGGTGGCAAATTAAGAAAAAAGAATATGAAAAACATCAGAAGACCATGACGTTGGCAGGCATCTTTGCCCTCATCTTCTTCATCATCTATGCCAGTCGAACGATATTCATTGGGAACACTTCATTCGGAGGTCCCGATGATCTGAAGATCTATTACACGATCTTCCTCGTCTTCCATATCACATTGGCCACAATCGGTGCGGTTTTCGGGCTGATGAGCTTATGGACAGGCTATCAAGATCGTCTGAAAAGGCACAGGAAACTTGGTCCCATCACAAGTATTATTTGGTTCTTCACCGCTATCACCGGTGTGGCCGTCTATTTGCTTCTGTACGTCTTTTACCATGGAGGGGAGACGACTTCAGTCATTAAGGCCATCCTTGGAAATTGATAAAACAGCCGCCAGTTTTTCTGGCGGCTGTTTTTTTGCGGATTGCAGAAGGTGCGTGATTCTGAAAGTTGTACTGGAAGGGTTTAATCATTTAAAGGAAATCATAAGATCTTTACCGAATAATTGAAGGTGGAAGGAGGAAATGCGATGATACGAATACTCGAAGAGCGAGACTATAGCCAGTCCCTTCAGCTATCAGAATATGCTTTTCAATATAAGCTGTCTGAAGAAGAGCAAAAACAAAAGCGTGAAGAGATGAAGGATCAGAAAATCTTTGGGATCTTCGAAGGTGAGCACCTGGCTGCCAAGCTTCACCTTATGCCGTTTCAGACCTGGTTTGGAGAACAGATGGTATCCATGGGAGGCGTGGCAGGAGTCGCCACCTACCCGGAATATAGAAGGAACGGGTATGTAAGGAAGCTGATTCTTCACTCTCTAGAAGCAATGAAAGAGTCCGGACAGATCATTTCCATGCTTCATCCGTTTTATATTGATTTCTACCGAAAATTCGGTTGGGAGGTATTTGCATCCTATCGTCAGATGACAGTGGATCAGAAGGATTTGAGTCCTTTATCAACTGGCATGGGGACCATTAGGCGTGGAGGGGTTACCAAAGATGTAATGGAGGCCTATGATCGATACGCACGGAAACATAATGGGATGCTAGTTCGCACGGATGCTTGGTGGAAGAAGAAGGAGGATCGGTGGACCGTCGCGACCTATCATGCTGATGAAATGGAAGGGTACATACTATACACCATCTCTGAAGGCGCGATGACTGTCGATGAATTTCTCCCCCTGACCCCGGGGGCAAGGAAAGGGCTGTGGAATTTCATTTGTCAGCATGATTCCATGGTTGAAACGGTTAAGGTGAAACTGGCAGAAGGGGAGGTTTTGCCCTTGATGCTGAAAAATCCCCGCGTCAAGGTGGAGGACTATCCTTATTTCATGGCAAGGGTCGTGGATGTAGAGCCGTTTCTAAAAACGTATTTACGTGGTGAAGGAAGATTCAAAGCCTTTACGTTGAAGGTGGTGGATCACTATGCCCCTTGGAATTCATCTTCCTGGCATCTTTCAGTGGATGGAGTGGAACGCCGTGATGGCAACCCGGCAGATGTGGAATTGGACATCAGGGAATTTTCAGCTTTCACCTTTGGCTTTTTGAGTGTGGCAGATTTAGAGAATATGGGTCATATTGGCGCTGGTGAGGTCACCTTGCTTGAATCGATCAGTACAGCAAAGCGGACCTGCTTCCAGGATTTTTTCTGATTGAACGACAAAAGGAGCTCCTGGCGGGGCTCCTTTTGCATGGTGTTACAATTTGAAGTTGAACTTGATGATCCCGGCTTCCTTGGCGGAATTGAACAGAATCAGCAAAAACGGACCAATGACAAATCCCATGACTCCGAAAAGCTTAAGTCCGAGATACATGGCAATAAGCGTTGCCAGGGGTGAGAGTCCGATATGGGTCCCCATGACTTTTGGTTCAACCGTCCTTCTGATAATGAGAAGGATGGCAGCGAGCACGGAAAGCTGTGTTCCAAGACTGATGTCTCCCGTGATGAAGTGGTAAAGGGCCCACGGTCCAAGTATGGCAATGGAACCGACCAGGGGTAGAAAATCAATGAACCAGATGATGATCGACATAATGATGGCCACTTCAGGTGTGATGATGAGCAATCCGATCAACGTCACGACAAAGATCAGAATGCTGACCAGGAACTGAGCCTTGAAGAATCCGAAGAACACGCCGGTCATCCTCGAGATCATAAAGTTCACCTTTTCAGCCGTCGCATCGGTCAAATGACTGTAGATCATATGTTTGATGCGGGGAAGATCGAGCATGAACAGGAACAGGGCAATGAGGAAGACGAGAAGGCTTACCAGGAAGTTAGGTATGTATGTTAGATAAGCACTTATCTTTTCAAGATTGAAGGACTGCAGGATCTTGGATTTTGACCGGTCCAGGAAGTGCTGCACATCATTCGAGAATTCCTTTACGATGGTGTCGGGGAGGTCTTTGGATAAGTCAAGAAGGCGATCCTCATACTCTTCCCAGATGTCTCCTACCTTTGAAATATAGTGAGGGGTGTTTTCAACAAGTTTGACCCCTTCTCCTACGACTTTGGTTGTCACGAAATAACTGGTAACACCCAAAAGGAGCAAAAAGAGGATAAAGATGCTCATAACCGCCACTTTTCGTTTCCAATCGAATCGTCCTTGAAGCATTCTGACTGAGGGCTCAAGGATCAAGGCCGTTACGAATGCCAAGTATCAACGGCAATGAAATGGGCAGGATGAAAAGGCAAAGCAGGATGAAAACGATGAACAGCCCAAGATAAATCAGGAATTTTTTGTTTTTGAATCTAGCCAATGGAGTACTCCTTCCCTAAGTCACACGATATCTATATTATATGTGACGGTTTAAAGAAATGAACAGTATTCTTGAATGGAGGAAAAGAAATTCCGAACCTGCCCCGGGCATAATAAAGCATTCTGTCCGAGGGGCAGTCCTATGTATTACCAAGCAAATTCGGCTGCCTTTACTCTTCTTTACCACATCGTTCAAGAGTTTCTTACATGAAGTGATCAGATGCCTTTTTCGGGAAGGTTTCTCCTTCTCCCATGTTCCACCCCATGAGGATACGCATAGTGCTTGCCGAGGAGCGGTGTCAAGGAGCTTTGATAACGGCATCGTGTTTGCCAACATCCCCTTCCACGGCGAGGCCCTGCAGGCGCAAGTAAGACGTATCCTTCTCGAATTCAAATTTCGATTGCATCGGTCACACGTTCATAATCCCATTGACCGGCACGGACGAGGCCGTAGGACTCCATGATGTCATCCAGTGATTCAAGTCTACTTTAATCTCCTTCAAAACCCGTTTCAG
>CAVXKK010000004.1:0-1380977 GCA_963762295.1 uncultured Bacillaceae bacterium | reverse complement strand
TGGAAAGAAAAGAGACGGTGTCCAAAGAGAGGGGGATAGGCGGAGTTGTACTTATTTGCGAAATAGCTTCACGTATCATTTTCATTGTACTGTCAGTCCACATAAAACGTTTACCACCATGAGACCTGAACTTCACAGAAGTTGACTTCTTCCTTCCAATTCTCTAGGATTAGACAAAAGAACGTTTTCGCTGTGAAAGGGTGGGTCTCTTGAGAGGAACTTCTGGCAGTACGATTGAATTGTTTTTAGGGTGGCTTGAGGAAGAGGGAAAGTCAGGCAAGACGATTTTGACGTATCAGCAGGAGCTTAAGAAATTTGATCAGTGGCTGGGGGAGCGCGGTGTGGTCCTTGCGGAAATCGGCCATGATGATGTTCAGGAATATATGATTCATTTGGAGGAGCAGGGAAAGAGTCCAATCACCACAGATAAGGTGCTTGGTGTAATCCGGACGCTAACCCGTTTTTTGAAGCGGCCGGATGTGGGGCTTGATATCAGGATCAAGCATGCGCCGAAGAAGGATGAGATTGATGTGCTCACAAAGGAAGAGTGTGAGAGTCTCCTGGCCGAGGTGCGGGAAAGCCGGAATGCTCGCAATGAAGCAATCGTTCTCACTCTTCTTCATACCGGTATACGTGTATCTGAACTGTGCGGTCTCGATTTGATGGATCTGGATCTCGAACGGGGAGTGGTGAGGGTGTCGGACACCCATGGGGATGAGAGAGTGATCCCGCTGACGGATGCGTTGAAGTCCTCTCTGACTGCTTACCTGGATGAAGTTCAGCCTGTTGGCCCCCTGTTTGTGTCGCGGTCCCGTGAACGGTTGACGGAGAGATCGGTTCAATATATGTTGAAGAAATTTCATGTGAATGCCCAGAAGCTACGCCATACCTTTTGTCAGCAGCTTGTGGACCGGGGAGTGAGCCTGGAGGTGGTCTCTAGGCTTGCGGGTCACCGGGATATCAATGTGACGCGGCGGTACGTGAAGACTGCGGTCGAGGGTTCTGAGCTGGAACGTGCCATCAGGGAGACATTTTCCCATGAGGGATGAGGGGCATCATTCTACTCAACTGTATGATATAGTAATAGGGAAAATCGATACGTGATGAGAGGTGTCGCTTATGGATAAAGATGAATTGGCAAGGAAACGATGGATGGCGGTTCCGGCCCATATCCGTGAAAAGTTTGAAGGAAACGTATTTTGCCGGACCTGCGGGGTGACGAGGATCGTTGATTACATCGTGGATTCGGTGGACTTCAAAGTCGTATTGATGGGTACCTGCGCTCAATGCGGAGGCCCTGTGAGCCGCGTCATCGATTGAGAAGACAGCACATGCAAGGCGGATGGGAGACCATCCGTCTTTTTTTATTTACCTAAAGGAATCACTTCCGTTGGATTGAGGAAAATCAATACGTGTTGATGAAAGCGCTTTTAAAATATAATCAAAGTACGATTAAAAGAGGGGATGATGACAATGGTAAGGATTTTACTGGCGTGCTCTGCAGGGATGTCCACGAGCCTGCTTGTATCGAAGATGAAGGAAGCAGCGGAATCAAAGGGGATGGAGGCTGAGATCTGGGCTGTGGCTCAGGATAAGGCTTTTGTCGATATGGAAAGGGCGGATGTCCTGCTGATCGGACCTCAGATGAGATTCATGAAGCGGAAATATGAAGAAAAGGCGAAGGACTCCGGCATTCCAGTGGATACAATCGACCCGGTTTCCTATGGGCGTGTCGACGGGAAAGCGGTATTGGAAAAAGCGTTGGACCTTATAAAAAAATGATCAGGGGGGACCTGGGATGAACAAATTCATGCAGGTATTGGAAAATGTGTTGCTTCCGGTTGCAGATAAACTGAATAATAACCGGTATTTGACGGCGCTCAGGGACGGGTTCATGGTGGCCCTGCCGTTGATCATCTTCGGATCGATCTTCGTGGTACTCGCCAATCTTCCGTTTTTGGATAAACTCATCGGTAAAGATGCCTATTCGACCTATCAGTCGGCACTAGGTCCTGCTTCTGCTGCGACGCTAACGATCATGGGACTGTTCGTGATCATCGGCATCGGGAGCAAGCTCACCGAACACTACGGGGGAGAAAGTCTTTATGGCGGAGTGGCGGCCCTTGCTGCCTTCCTGATCCTCACACCCCAGACGTTTGAAGGGGTGAACGGAGTCATTCCTACTTCAAGCCTCGGAGCACAAGGGATGTTCGTGGGGATCCTGACCGCTTTCATAGCGGCAGAGCTCTACCGGTTCTTTACACAGAGGGGGTGGACGCTGAAGATGCCAAACGGTGTCCCGGATGCTGTAGCCCGCTCGTTCAGCGCCTTGATTCCGATTACTCTGACCCTGAGTACGTTCCTGATTGTAAGGGTCATATTTGAATATCTCCCGTACGGCAGTGTGCAGAACTTTGTGTACGATGTGGTGCAGGCGCCCCTTACCTCCCTTGGTTCCGGATTGCCGGCAACAATCGTGGCCGTCCTCCTCATCCAGGTATTCTGGTTCTTCGGGCTCCATGGACAGATCATCGTGAATTCTGTTTTTGATCCGATCTGGTATGCTTTGGCCAATGAAAATCTGCAGGCATTCCAAGCGGGGGAAGAGCTTCCGCATATCGTCAGCAAGCAGTTTATCGATTCCTTCATCGTGGGGATGGGAGGGTCGGGTATGACCCTTGCCGTCATTCTCGGCATCTTCATTATCGGGAAGAGCCGGCAGATGAAAGAACTCGGTAAGATCGGGGCACCAGCGGGGCTCTTCAATGTGAATGAGCCGATCATTTTCGGTCTCCCCATCATCATGAATCCCCTTGCCTTCATCCCTTGGCTGCTGGCACCGGTGATCGTGGCTGTATTTACGTACTTTGTCATGGCAACGGGAATCGTTCCGCCGCCGACGGGGGTCATCGTCCCGTGGACGACTCCGACAATCCTGAACGGGGCTCTGGCGACGAACTCATGGCAGGGAGGCGTCCTGCAGGCAGTGAATATCTTCATCGTCTTTACCATCTGGTGGCCGTTCCTTAGGATCATGGATAAACAATACTATGAGCTTGAACGCAGTGGAGAAGGATCAGCGGATGTTAATAAGAGTGCATAACGCAATGCGATTTTAAAAAAGGTGGCGAATGTAATGGAACAGCAGCAAGCAGATCTTACGGAAATATCCTTTCAAATCATCCTCTATGCAGGAAACGGAAAGTCATTTGCCATGGAAGCCATACAGGAAGCGAAGCGGAAAGATTTCAAACGTGCAGATGAACTGATTGTTCAGGCGGGTGAGGAACTGGCCAAAGCCCATGAATATCAGACCAAGCTCATTCAGCAGGAAGCCATGGGGCAGAGCAATCCGCTCAATGTACTGCTCATCCATTCGCAGGATCATCTCATGACCTCGATGACCGTCAGGGATCTGGCTGTAGAAATCATCGAAATCTACCGATACAAGGAGTGGGATAAATGAAGATGGAATTTCCAGAGGGCTTTTGGTGGGGGAGCGCGACTTCCTCCACCCAGCTCGAAGGGGCCGCATCTGAAGGCGGCAAAGGAAAGAATATATGGGATCATTGGTATGAAATTGAACCCGGTCGCTTCTTTGATGGTGTGGGTCCGGAGCGAACGTCGGGCTTCTATCATCGCTATCGGGACGATATTGCATTAATGAAGGAGATTGGTCACAATACGTATCGCTTCTCGATCTCATGGTCACGCCTCATCCCCGGGGGAGAAGGTCCGGTGAACGAAGAGGCGGCCACCTTTTATGGCAATGTCATCGATGAGCTCCTGAAGCAGGGCATCGAGCCGTTCGTCACGCTGTATCACTTCGATATGCCGAAGGAGATGCAGGATCAAGGCGGTTTCGAGAACCGCCGTGTGGCCGAGGCGTTTGCCCGCTACGCAAAAATCTGTTTTGAGCGGTACGGTAACCGGGTGAAGAAGTGGTTCACGTTCAACGAACCCATTGTTCCAGTCGAGGGCGGTTATCTGTATGATTTCCACTATCCGAACATCGTGGATGGGAAGAAGGCTACTCAGGTGGCATATCACACGATGATTGCAAGTGCACTGGCCATCTCGGAATATAGGCAATTGGGAGACGGCAAGATCGGGATCATCCTCAACCTGACGCCTTCTTATCCGCGGAGTGAGCATCCTGCTGACGTCAAGGCGTCCAGGATAGCGGATCTTTTCTTCAATCGAAGCTTCCTTGATCCATCGGTTCTCGGGGAATACCCACAGGAGCTGATCGACCTCCTTGATGATCATGATCATCTTCCGGCTACGCGTGAAGGGGACCGGGAGCTTCTGAAGCAGAATACGATTGATCTCCTTGGGGTCAATTACTATCAACCGAGGAGGGTGAAGGCGAAGGAGCATCTGCCGAATCCCGAGGCACCGTTCATGCCTGAATGGTTCTTCGATCACTATGAGATGCCTGGCAGGAAGATGAATCCGTATCGCGGGTGGGAAATCTATGAAAAAGGCATCTACGATATTATGATGAATCTGAAAGAAAACTACGGGAATATCGAGTCGTTCGTTTCGGAGAACGGCATGGGTGTCCAGGATGAAGGTCGATTCGAGAAAGATGGGATGATCCACGATGATTACCGGATTGACTTCATCCGGGGCCATCTCGAGTGGCTGCATACGGCCATTGGGGAAGGATGCCAGGCGAAGGGGTATCATCTGTGGACATTCATGGACAACTGGTCCTGGATGAATGCGTATAAAAATCGTTATGGATTCTATCAGGTGGATCTCGATACAATGGAGAGGAAGCCGAAGAAGAGTGCCCATTGGTTCAGGGAAGTATCGATGAATAATGGATTCTAAGCAGTGGCAATGGCAGAAGGGAGGGACGGGACATGAATACGCGATTCAAACAGATTTTAAAAGAGTTGATGGCGGTTGACGGCCTGGTGACAGGGAGTCATCTGGCCAGGGTGTCCCGGGTCTCCTCCCGGACGGTACGGGAAGATGTGAAGCAATTGAATGAGTGTCTCGAGGGACATGGTGCCGTCATAAGAGCGGTCCGTGGCAGGGGCTATACCCTTGAAGTCGGGGATGAAGCTGCTTTCAGGGGCTTCCTTCAGGAGCTTCTTGAGGTGGGTACTGATAAGCCGGTTGCCCCTGAGCAGCGGGTAGGCTATCTTGTCAGACGCTTCCTTCAGACCGATGGCTACTTGAAGATCCAGGACCTTGCCGATGAGATTCACGTGAGTTTTTCCACCCTGCAGAATGATTTGAAGGATGTAAAGGATATCCTCAGCCGCTATGACCTTCACCTTGTCAAAAAGCCGAATTATGGTTTGAAGGTAGAAGGCGAGGAAGTGAACGTCCGGTTCTGCCTCGCCGAATACGTCATCGATCGTACCACGCCGGTCCGCAGGCAGATCCAGACCCTCCCCGATCTGCATGATGAGGAGCGTCTGGCTTTGATCTGGACGGTGGTGGAAAAGTATGTGGATCGCCATGGTCTTCAGATGTCCGATATTGCCATGAACAACCTGGTTATCCACATTGCAATTGCCTGTAAACGGATGATGTCGGGGAATCTCATATCCGCCATCACCCTCCAGATGGATGAAATCCTTAAAGAAAAGGAATACATCATTGCAGAGAACATGGTGGAAGAGCTCAATGAAGTGCTCAGCGTGCAATTTCCACAGGTGGAAATCGCCTACATCGCCCTTCATTTATTGGGTACCCGCCTTGTGACCGAACAGCGCCTTGAAGTCGAGTATCTCCAAGATGCAAAAGGTGCAGGGTATGCTGTCCTTGTGGATGAAATCCTCCGGGCAGTCGAACAGGAATGGAAGATCCGCCTGACGGAAGATGAAGAACTGAGGGCGGCCCTTCTCATCCATCTGAAGCCCGCCATCAACCGATTCCGCTATGGCATGAATATCCGCAATCCCCTATTGGACGATATCAAGAAAAACTATCCCGTTGCATTCGAGGCAGGGGTCGTGGCCGGCAGGATCATCGATGAAAACATGGAGGTTCAGATCGACGAAAACGAGATCGGTTACTTGGCCCTTCACCTGGGAGCGGCCATCGAACGGCAAAATCTAGCGGGATCAGGGCCTAAGCGCGTCATCATCGTTTGTGCATCGGGTGCAGGGAGCGCCCGGATGATCAAGTATAAGCTTCAATCGAAATTCCGCCATGAAATGGACGTAGTGGCCACCACCGAGTATTATCATCTGAAGAACCACAACTTGGATGAGATCGACTTCATCATCTCCTCCATTCCCCTGGAAGAAGACCTCCCCGTACCCGTCATTCATGTAAGAACCATCTTATCAGGAGAAGACTACACCAGGATTCAGTCTCATCTGGATCTCCAGCCGCATTCACATCTGACCTATTTGAGGAGGGATTGCCTGTGGGTGAACGAACAGTATTCCACCAAGGAGGAAGTACTCTCCGGGCTGACAGACAAACTGGTGAAAAAAGGACTCGTCGATCCGACCTTTTATGACAGCGTGATGCGACGGGAAGAGATTGCCTCCACCTCTTTTGGGCCCCTTTTGGCCGTACCCCATCCGATCTCTCCACAGTGGAATGAGACCTTTCTTGCCATCTGTTCCCTTGAAAAGCCCGTATTATGGAATGGTGAGCCTGTGCAGCTTGTCTGTGTCTTGAATGTGAAAAAAGAAAGTACCGAAGACCTGCAGATGGTCTATGCCTTTTTAACCGATCTGGTGGAGAACCAGGAGCTCGTCCAAAGATGTCTCAAGTCGCAGTCTGTGAGTGAGCTGTGGCAGATCTTGACCGGCGTTTGAATGTGCCATCGATCCCTTTTGACCTGACCCGCCCTGAGCGGTATAATCTGGTATGAATGGCTTTAGGGAGAGGATGCACGTGCACGTCGAAGAAGTAAGGAAACATCTCCATGCTTTCAAGAATGATGCCGGCCAGGGAGTGAACCAAAAGCTCGACCTGGAAAAGGAGGAGCGCCTCCTGAACAGGATGGCGGATCTGGAACCCTGCGATGAGTGTGAATCGGGGCTGATGGAGCTTGGAGAAGAGTATAAGAGATTAAGAGCAAGATTGCCTGAACTGGAAAAATCGGATTTTCGTTCACATAGGAAAGTGCTGAACAAGCTGCTGAATCATGTCCACAAAGTTCATAAGGTGGTGCCCCAGAACTACTATATCGGTGTATTCATGCCCCTTGGGCTGACCTTCGGGATGCTGATTGGCCTGGGGTTCCTCGAGAATATGGTCTATGGCTTCACCTTGGGGATTTCAATTGGCATTGCCATCGGTGCGGGACTTGACGCGAAAAGCAAAAAAGATGGATTGACGTTTTAAGAAGAAGGATGACGATTGGAGTCATCCTTCTTTTTTTTGAGCTATTAAACGAGTGTTTGAGAGAATGACCGCCGGTTTATCAACAGGTTATCCACTTTAAACAAACGTTTGATTAAAAATGGCCAGCCTGATCCGTTCCTTTGCACCCTTCCGCCACTTCTTCACTGCTTCGGGTGAAACGCCTTCGATCTCGGCAATTTCGTTAATCGACAGCATATGGAGGGAGTGGGCGATGACCCACTTCTTTTGATTGGCCGTAAGGGTCCCGCAGTAAGAGAGGAGGATTTCCAGTGCGAGAGTATCCAAGTCGTCACCGCCTGCTTCCGTTGCTTCCTCCTCTAGTGCGACTCCACGCTCTTCTTCCTGCACTTCCCGTTTCAGTTCAGACAGGATCCGTCCCCTGATATACGAATAAGCGAAGGAAGTGAACGTTCCTTTAGACGGCTGGAATTTCATATACGCCTCCCAGAGGGCGATAGAGCCGGTCTGATAATAGTCATTATGATTCTTGTAGATACGCAGGGTGTGGATAATTTTGTGGATCATCTGGCTGTACTGTTCATGGACGAGTTCAAATGGTTCCATTTTCTGTTCCTTTTGAGCAGGCGCCGCTCTGTTTTCCCGGTATATCCACAGTAATAGAGGAAAGGAAGGGAGGCAAAAGCCCCAATTCGTCCTTCATCAGGGTATAAAGCCTCTTGGCCCTGTGGATAACGGGAGTTTCTTTTAAGAAAACCTCAAGTTTTCTGTCAATTTAACAAAATTGAAAATTGATCTATGAATTTGTCAGAATTTATGGTGCGGCTGTCTACATAGATATACAAATATTGCCACTGAGTTCCTTTATGATAGAGTTCATAGATTGGAGGGACGAGTGAATGAGAATAGGATTGGTCATGTTGGGTCTATTGACCTCTTCGGTTGTGATCGGAGGCAAGTATCACTGGGAAGGAGAGGTGAGGGAAGTGCAGGCGTCGGCCTATGCCTCCCATCTGGAAGTGCTGGAAGGAGAACAGGCTGAAGCGGAGGAGAAGGCGGAGAAGGAAAGACACCGTCTGCAGGTGTTGGACCGGATCAATGGGTTACCCCGTGATGTACAACCGCTCTTCAGGAAAAAAGCGGCCCAAGGAAAACCTGTACGCATGATGATCGCCGGGTCATCGTCCACATCGGACGAACCAGGAGCTTGGCCTGATATGGTGAAGAGGGCATTGACGAAGGAGTACGGAGAAGAGCTCCTATCCGTCTCCGTCCATGAAATCGGTGGAAAGACATCCAGAAAGGTGATAAAGGAAGGACTTCATCTTCCTTTGGCGGAAGAAAAGCCGGATCTCCTCCTTTTGGAACCGTTTCTTCTTGCGGATAACAGTCGCATCGATCTGAAGGAAAGGCTGAAGAATCTTTCTTCCATCTTGGATGCCTTCAAGAAAGAAAATCCTGATGTCATGATCCTTTTGCAGCCTCCCAATCCGATTCCTGACGCCCACTACTATCCGATGGAAGAGAAGAAGCTGAAGGAGTATGCCAAGGATCATCACTATCCATACATAGATCATTGGAAGGCATGGAAGGACGTCGAATCCCAGGTGGCGAAGAACGATCTGCCGACTAAAGAAGGGAATAAAGTATGGTCGTCTTTTATGGTGGATTATTTTGTGGATAAGTCCAATTGAACCCGGGATGCGCCGGGTTTATTTTTTTGCATAAAATAGATCTTTGGATGCGGGGATTACCCTATAAACGCTAAAAGAACCAATAAATAACTATTCTGAAATATCTTTATTTAAAAAACATTTGACAGTATATCTTTTAAAGAGGTATATTATATTTTGTGGATTTCTAAATAAAACTTTATTAGGATAATAAAGACAACCCACTACAATTAAATAGTATGGCTTAATCGATCGAGCGGAGGAATCATGCAAGTGGTATTTCGATACCTTGGGGTGCATCCTTTTACTAGGTAGGGAACTCTCAATCCCGAATCCGACAGTTAACTCCGTATGCCAGTTGAGAGAAAGAACCTTTATTTTTCAACCAAAAGGCTGTTCTTTCTTAAGAACGGTCTTTTTTTGCTTTACGCACATCATCCAAGAGGGGGACCATCTATGAAAAAAATTCGTTTCGGTTTAGCCACCCAGATCTTCGTCGGGTTGATCCTGGGTATCCTTGTCGGGGTCATCTGGTTTAATGACCCGCGTGTTGCTACGTATCTTCAGCCGTTGGGAGACCTTTTCCTTCGCTTGATTAAAATGATCGTCATTCCGATCGTCATTTCCACTCTCATCGTCGGAGTGGCAGGCACCGGAAATGGAAAGGCGTTCGGTCGCCTTGGGGCAAAGACGATCATCTATTTCGAAGTCATCACAACCGTCGCCATTATCATCGGGATCATCCTGGCGAACGTGTTCCATCCTGGAAGTCACGTCAACCTTGGATCTGTTGAGAAAACAGACATCCAATCCTATGTGGATACTTCTGAAAGTCAGCAAGACAAATCCATTGCAGAAACCTTCCTGCATATCGTTCCAACAAACTTCTTCCAATCCATTGCGGAAGGGGATATGCTGGCGATCATCTTCTTCTCCGTACTATTCGGACTTGGAGTGGCTGCCATCGGCGAACGGGGTAAACCGGTCATTAAATTCTTCGATGCCGTTTCCCACGCCATGTTCCACGTTGTGAACATGGTCATGAAAGTCGCTCCACTCGGCGTGTTCGCCTTGATCGGGGTAACCGTTTCGAAATTCGGGATTGATTCCCTTGTATCACTTGGAAAGCTCGTCGGCCTTGTCTATGCAGCCTTGATCTTCTTCCTCATCGTCGTGTTGGGGCTGGTGGCCAAATGGGCCGGAGTGAATATCTTCACTTTACTCAAATATTTGAAGGATGAGCTTCTACTCGCCTTCAGTACATCAAGCTCCGAGACCGTCCTTCCACGCGTCATGGAGAAGCTTGAGAAGATGGGTTGCCCGAAGGCCATCGTATCCTTCGTCGTACCGATCGGGTACACCTTCAACCTTGATGGATCGGTCCTGTATCAGGCCATCGCTGCCCTGTTCCTCGCGCAGGTCTACGGCATCGATCTTTCCATCATGCAGCAGATCACCCTCATCCTTGTCCTTATGGTGACATCAAAAGGGATGGCCGCTGTACCTGGTACATCCTTCGTCGTCCTCCTTGCCACCCTTGGTACCATCGGGGTTCCAGCAGAAGGCCTTGCCTTCATCGCGGGGGTTGACAGGATCATGGATATGGCCCGTACCGTCGTCAACTTAACAGGTAACACCCTTGCCGCTATCGTCATGTCTAAATCAGAAGGGCAGTATGACGCAGATCATGGAAATGAAGTCATGAAGGCTGGATAAGAAAAACCCCCGCTCAGAATGAATGGAGCGGGGGTTTTGTCATTCATTCTTTACAAATCCCTAATATCTCTTCCATATTTCCTTCATATCCAGGGGCTAGACTGGATGAAAAAGGAGAAGGATGTGGACCGCATGTTCCATTTGATCAAATCAGACTACAGGGCATATGGGTTATCCCTGAAAGGATTGATCATCAGCTTCTTCAACGCTTCAACCTTTTGGCTGGTCGTCATGTACCGGATCGGGCACGCCCTTCATGTAAAGCGGGTGCCGCTCATTCCCAGGATCCTCCGGTCGGCAGGGATCATTTTCTATGGCGCTGAGATTTCCTACGGTGCCGAAATCGGTCCCGGCTTCCGCATTGCCCACTCGGTTGGAGTGGTGATCGGAACGAAAGTGAAGGCCGGGGCGAACCTCGAGGTGTTCCAAAATGTCACGATCGGGGGCAGGGACCAGGAGCGAAATGGTCAAATCAAGCCGATCATCGGTGATAATGTGACCATTTTCACGGGGGCCGTCGTGGCCGGTCCCGTCATCATTGGGGATAATGTGTCAGTCGGGGCGAATTCAGTCGTGACGAAGGATATACAGCCGGATGTAATCGTTGCGGGAGCGCCTGCCAAACCGGTGGGGAAGGTAGAGGTGGCGCACTCTTTGAGGAGTATGAGCGTATAGGAAAACCAGAGTCGGCATCGACTCTGGTTTTTTACTTGCGGTTTGTGATGTGGTCAAAACCTCCTTCTCTTTTCTTTCTTTTTCTATCAGCAGTTCCAGCTTTCAGTAGCTTCCATCAAGGGTCTTCCCATGATGTTTTCTGTCCAGGTGATGTCTGAGTATGTTGAGTCGGTTCCAGTTCATCCCATCTGATGACATTTGACCTGTCTTCGGTGCCTTACCGACGGCTTTAGGGCTGGGCGCCTCCGGGCCGGGTGGGTCGCGCGGCCCCAGCTTGGGCCAGCTCGTTGCGTCCCGCCCCCGTGTGTTTGGTGGGCCGGGTTTTTTCTCCGGCCTTTTGGCTCCTTCTAGCTCGTGGCCTGCTGTGGTTCGCCTACCTGTGTTCAGCGGTGTCCCTGGCGCCTGCTGGCGTTCCGCCACTGGGGCGTAGCGGTTCCCTTTTCCTTCGGGCTCCGCGTGCCGGCCCCCCGCCCTTGGGGCGCGTTCCTTCACGGTCACGCGTCAGCTCGTTACCGATTGGGCGACTGTCCGTTTGACATTCTTAGTTGAAGCTGTCGCTCGTGGTCGTGACGACATGGAGGAAGTCGACATCCGTCGTAAGTGCCCTTGTCAGACCAGAGCGACTTAGGATGAGTCCTGCATATGTGACTCCGTTGCCTTTTGGGAGAGCGTTTAGCACCTCTTCGGCATCTGCCATTTGAGGAACGACGGTAGGATTGACGAATGAAACAGCTTCGAATAACGGACACCAGATTCAATCAGCGTGTAATCAGCTCGACTTTCTCGGGCGTGCTGAGGATTTTAGGCTCATTTGGAGCCCGTCACGTGGGCCTACTTCACAGATTTCTATCATCCTGGATCCTCCTTTTACTGTTGGCACTTTTGATCTTATCCAAATGCTTCAAGACATGATCCCTTCCCTGGTAGATGTGTTCGTGCATGGCGATTCTGGCTCTTTCAGGTTCTTTATTCTGAATGGCCTGCAGAATGATTTTATGGATTTCCAATGATCGTTTTAATTGATTGTCATCATACCAATAAAAGACCTGTAAACGATGGGGACGACAACGACTTTTGATAGATGAAAATGCAGATGAGCGTTGTTTGCTGCGGAGATGATCACTTCATGAAACTGCTGGTTCACATCAACGATATCTTTGACCCTTCCCAGGTCGGATTCCGCATAATCTTGAATAACTTTTTCGTATTGAATGTTCGCACTCTCCATTTTGACTAAATCCTCTTCTGATCGGTGGATGGCTGCCTGGCTAGCAGCGTACCCCTCAAGGAGTGTCCTTAGGTCATAGATCTGTCGGATATCTTCGTTCGTAAAGTTTCGGACGCTTACGCCTCGTTTCAGTGGAACAACCAGCCCCTCTGCTTCAAGGTGCCGGATGGCTTCCCTGATCGGTGTTCTGCTGAGATTCAGTTCCTTGGCAAGGAATTCTTCTCCCAATCGCATACCTGGGGTATAACGACCGTCAATGATAGCGCCTTTAATATATTTGTATGCATCCATACCAACACCTCATGTACATTGTATACAATAAAACTAAAATTCACAATATTTAATAAATAAAAGCGCTTTATTTAAATAATTATTGACTAATTGTATACAAGAAGTTAAATTTGTATACAAGATTAAGAAAATTCTAACAAGGAGAGGATCATGTGGATGAACAAAAGCTTCCGTTGGAGGACTTGCGAGTGGTGGAACTGGGGACTTTGTTAGCCGGACCTTTCAGTGGCAGGATGCTGGCTGATTTCGGAGCTGAAGTGATCAAGGTGGAGCCTCCGGGCAAATCGGACCCCATGAGAAACTGGGGGAAGTCCAAAGACGGGATCGGCCTATGGTGGCCGATTCAATCCCGGAATAAGAAGTCGATCACGCTCAATCTCAGAGAAGAGAAAGGACAGGAAATCTTAAAGGAGCTTGTGAAAGAAACAGATATCATCATTGAAAACTTCCGACCTGGAACGATGGAAAAGTGGAATCTATCATATGAGGAGCTCTCTGCGATCAATCCCCGCCTCATCATGGTACGGACATCAGGTTTCGGTCAAACGGGTCCATATAAAAATCGTGCGGGTTTTGGAAGTGTGGGAGAGGCCATGGGTGGACTGAGGAATGTGACAGGATTTGAAGATCGTCCTCCCTCCCGCATAGGAGTATCGGTAGGAGATACGCTGGCCGCTCTCTTTGCTACGATTGGTTGTTTGGTGGCTGTTCATGAACGACATCATTCGGGGAAAGGGCAGGTAGTAGATACCGCCCTGTATGAATCGGTTTTCTCCATCATGGAAAGTCTGATTCCCGATTATCTCCTTGCCGGGTATGTAAGGGAACGGATGGGGAATATCCTGCCGGGAGTAGCTCCGTCAAATATCTATTTCACAAAAGATCGCACCTATATCGTGATAGGGGCAAACTCTGATGGGGTATTTACCCGCTTGTGTGAGGCAATGGGGAACCCTGGCCTTGCAGAGGATGAACGGTTTTCCACTCATTATGCCCGGGGTGAAAATATGAAGCTCATCGACTCCATCATAGAGGAATGGACAAAATCCTTGGATGCACAAGAGGCACTGAGATCCTTGCTGAGAAAGGAGTGCCTTCGGGACCGATATACACGGCAAAGGAAATCCTGGAGGATCCTCATTATAAGGAGAGGGAAATGATCCTCAAGGTTGACCATCCTGATCTGGGTGAATTCCCCATGCCTGGAATCGTTCCAAAGCTCAGTCGAACACCTGGTAGGGTTAAAGAAGCCGGGGCAGAGAAAATGGGCAAGCATAACATGGAAATCTATTCAGGTATGTTAGGGATGAAGGAAGAGGAATTGGAAACGCTCCAAAAAGAGAATATCATCTAAAAAAATGTAAGCGCTCTATTTTATTCGTTCAAAGAAGAGGAGGAGGAATAATGAAAGAGAAATCGATTAAGGAACCGATTCGTAAGAAGTGGATTTGGGTCTTCATGGTTTTATTGGTCATGGCCGTAGTACCGTGGTACTTTCCTTCAGCTGCAGTTGAACCATTCATACTCGGTTTTCCCCTATGGGCGTTTATTTCCCTCATTTTTTCGATTGCTCTATGTGGCTATTTGAGCTGGCTGTGCCGAACGCAGTGGAATCTTGTTGAAGATGAAGAAGAGTCTGAGCGAATGAAGGAGGAGCGATAAGGGATGGAACTTACGTTTGCAGGTGCTGATGGGATTATCATACTCTCGGCTTTTGCCGTGATCATGCTGGTGATCGGCTATCTTTCGGGCAGGGGTGAGAAAAACCTTCACCACTCTCTTTCAGGATATTATCTCGCTGGGAGGAACCTTGGAATCATTGCACTATTCTTTACTTTATATGCGACTCAATACAGTGGGAATACGATCGTGGGTTACGCCCCTTCAGCCTATCGAACCGGATTTTCTTGGCTTCAATCCATTTCCTTCATGACAATCATCATCGGGATCTATCTTTTATTTGCTCCAAGACTCTATGTTGTAGCAAAGCGTCGTAACTTCATTACACCAACTGATTGGGTGCATCATCGTTTCCAGTCGAAGGCCGTGACATTGTTAAGTATCTTTCTTATGCTGTGGGGTCTTGGAAACTACCTTTTAGAGCAGCTTGTAGCGATTGGTCATGCAGTTTCAGGTATGACGGGAGGGACAATTCCCTATCAAATCGCTGTTCTGGCCTTCATCTTTGTGATGCTGGCTTATGAATGGATGGGTGGAATGAAAGCGGTTGCTTTTACAGATGTCATGCAGGGGATCATCCTGATGGTGGGGATCATTGTGTTTCTCATCGGTGGCCTTTATCTCGTAGGGGGCAATTTTGCAGATGTTACCCGATATATTCATGAAATGGAGCCGGTCAAAACCGCCGTTCCGCCAACTGAAGTATCGATTAACTGGTTTAGCATGTTGCTTCTTGTCGGATTGGGTGCAAGTATTTATCCACATGCAGTGCAGCGGATCTACTCGGCCCAGAGTGAAAGGACGCTTAAGAAATCTTTTTCCAGGATGGCGTGGATGCCGCTTATCACTACAGGATTGGTGTTTCTAGTAGGAATCACCGCCATCATGCTGTACCCAGGACTGGATACCGTCGGTTCAGAGCAAATTGTCGGCATGTTGGCTAACGACATCGCAGCTATCAATCCATTTTATTATTGGATGATGATTATTTTCTTCGGTGGGATCGTCGCGGCAATCGTGTCGACTGCTGATTCAGTCCTCCTGAGCTTCTCTTCCATGATTTCCAATGATGTGTACGGGCGCTTTATGAATCCGACTGCGTCGGAGCACAGAAAGGTCATGGTTGGAAAGGTGGTCGGGGTTGTGGCTGTCTTCATGCTTCTATGGGTGGCATGGAATCCTCCGGGCACTTTATATGAAATCTTTATTTTGAAATTTGAACTGCTTGTACAGGTTTTTCCGGCGTTTGTCCTTGGCCTCTATTGGAAAGGTCTTGATAAGAATGCTGTTTTCTGGGGGATGCTTTTCGGTGCGTTACTTGCTGGAGTCCTTACCCTTACAGGCAATAAAACGATTTATGGTATCCACGGGGGTGTAATTGGTCTTGGATTGAACTTTGTCATCTGTGTGGTGGGATCATGGCTGCTTCCGTCGGCTGCTGATAAGCCAGTGGAACAGGAGGAATATCAGACATTACGCTCCAAAGCGAATTAGCAGGGAAGGAGAATGATAGATTGATAGAGTTCAATCCAAGTCAGTTACATGACAATCAGATGTATAAACTGTTGAGTGGGTCGGTTGTTCCAAGGCCGATTGCCTGGGTATCGACCATTTCCGAAGCAGGATGTTTGAATCTGGCTCCGTTCAGTTTCTTTACGGTCGCTTCGCGCAATCCCCCGATGCTCTGTTTCTCCATTGGACCGGGTGTAGGGAGCGGACGGGGACAGAAAAGGACACGTTTGTGAATATAAAAGCGATTGGTGAGTTCGTCGTGAATGTTGTTCCTGCCTCTCTCGGGAATCAGATGCAAGTGACAGCGGAAAACCTGAAGGAAACAATAGATGAATTTAATAGGGCAGGCGTTACTCCTGTTGAGAGTCGTACCGTGAGGGCAAAACGAGTAAAGGAAGCACCGATCCAGATGGAGTGCAGCTTGGAGCAGATGCTCACCCTTGGTTCTGATTGTTTGATTATCGGAAGAGTTACCCATTATCACATTGAAGAAGACATCTACCTGGGGGATTATAAGGTGGATTTGAATCGCCTTTCCCCTCTGGGGCGTTTGGCAGGGAATTATAGTGAGGTGGGAGAGATCTTTACGCTCCCCAGATGACAAAAGGAAAAAGGCCGGATTCGGCCTTTTTCCTTTATTCCTCTCTGCCAAGTTGCTGAAGATAAGCACGCAACTCTTCCCCAAGTCCATCCCGTTTCAACGCAAAATCCACCGTTGCCCGGATAAAGCCGAACTTA
This sequence comes from uncultured Bacillaceae bacterium, assembly GCA_963762295.1. Classification (GTDB taxonomy): domain Bacteria; phylum Bacillota; class Bacilli; order Bacillales; family Bacillaceae_B; genus Rossellomorea. The sequence continues at coordinate 1,364,159 of CAVXKK010000004.1, read as the reverse complement.
TCGCCGATGTCATACCGCTCTCCGTCGAATTCCTGCGCATAGACTGGATGGTTCCTGCAGTATTGATGAATGGCGTCGGTGAGCTGGTATTCGCCTCCTGCTCCGGGTCCGAGGGCCTCGAGATAGGAGAAGATCCCGGGGGTGAGGATGTAGCGGCCCATGATGGCAAGGTTGGAAGGGGCATGGGAAGGATCGGGTTTCTCAATGAGCCCGTCGACAGTGTGACAGCCTGATCGCGCGGTTTTGGGACCCTTTTGAACGATCCCGTATTTTTCGGTTTCACCGCGGTCGATGCGCTGTACTCCCAGGATGGGTCCGCCTAGTTCATCGTACGCGCTGATGAGTTGCTGAAGGCACGGAACCTTGGAGTCGATGAGGTCATCACCCAGCATGACGGCGAAGGGAGAGTCTCCGATGAACGAGCGTGCGCACAGGACGGCATGGCCGAGTCCGAGAGGTTCCTTCTGCCTGATATAATGGATGTTTGCCAGATTCGAGATTGACTGGATTTCTTCAAGCTCCTCCCATTTTCCTTTATCGGCGAGGGTAGATTCCAGTTCATAGGATTTATCGAAGTGATCTTCAATGCTTCTTTTTCCCCGGCCGGTGATGATGATGATATCCGTGATACCGGAAGCGACGGCTTCCTCGATGATGTATTGGATCGTCGGCTTGTCGACGATGGGGAGCATTTCCTTGGGCTGTGCTTTCGTTGCCGGCAAGAACCGGGTCCCGAGACCGGCAGCGGGTATGATGACTTTCGTGACATTTTTCAAACCTCTTAGCCTCCTCCTCTTTTTCTCTTATCTTATCAGAATCGAATCAGAGATATGACGTTGGATGTTCCGGGGGAGGGTCAGTCGAAGATCTTCCCCGGGTTCAGGATCCCTTCAGGATCGAGGAGATGCTTGAAGGAGGTCATGACCGCCGCGGCTTCTCCGTGCTCCTGCACCTGGTATTTTTTCTTCCCGATGCCGACTCCGTGCTCTCCGGTGCAGGTCCCTCCTGATCCGAGGGCTTTCAGTACGAGCTCTTCATTGATATGAAGGGCTTTTTCGCGTTCATGGGGTTTCTTCGGGTCATAGACGATGCTTGTGTGGAAGTTTCCGTCCCCGACATGTCCGAAGACGCCTCCGAGAAGTCCGCTGTCTTCGATGAGGGTCCGTGCATGGACGACGAGGTCGGCGAGATGTGAGAGTGGAACGCACACATCGGAACCGAGCATCTTCTTCCCTGGAATGTGGCTGAAGGCATAGGAGAGCTCATGTCTTGCCCGCCAGATTTCGCTCCTCTCTTTCGATCCCGCGGCGCGTTCCCAGTGGCTGCATCCCGCGTCCTTCATCAGCTCTTCTGCGAGACTTGCTTCTTCTTCCGCGCCGCCCTTCGTTCCGGCGAATTCGAAGAAAAGGGAATGTTCCTCTGGGAATTCATACTGTCCATACGCATTCACCTGACGGATGCTCTCGGAGTCGACCAGCTCGATCCGCTGGACGGGGATCCCGCTCATGAGTATCAGGTGGGCCGCTTCTGCGCAGGCTTTCGGAGAAGGAAACATACAGCGGGCTGCGATCATATGCTCCGGCGTTCCATGCAGCTTCAGGGTGATGCCGGTGATGATGCCGAGGGTCCCTTCCGATCCTGTGAAGAGACCGTTGAGGTGATAGCCGCTGGATGATTTTTTTGCCCGGCTGCCGGTATGGATGACTCTGCCGTCAGCCAGTACCACTTCAAGATCGAGCACCTGATCCCTCATGGATCCGTAGCGAACGGCGGTGGTACCGCTTGCGTTCGTTGCAGTCATGCCGCCGATGCTTGCATCGGCTCCCGGGTCGATGGGGAAATGGAGACCATGCAAATTGATTTGTTTGTTCAGGGCAATACGTGTGATGCCGGGCTGGACGGTGACGCTCATATCTTCGGGGCTGAAATGGAGGATGCAGTCCATCCGCATGAAATCGAGGGAGATCCCATTCTGGACCGGGATTGCGCCTCCGTCCAATCCGGATCCCGCCCCGTATGGGGTCACGGGGATCCCGTACCGGGATGCGGTCCGGAGAATGGCCACTACATCTTCCGTATTTTCCGGGGAAACGACCACATCCGGGCTGACCCCGGGATGATGGGACTCATCGTGGCTATGCTGAAGCAAGGCGGTTTCGTTGATGGTTACGCCGTCTGCTCCAATTTCTTCTATTAGTTCATTGATCCATTTGGGATCCATGGGCTGACACCTTCCTAGTTTTACTAATTTTCAAAAAAGTCTATTTACAGGTAGGGTATCATACCGTACGATACATGTATACGGTATACCGGGAATGATTCAAACAAGGGGGGAAGGGTTTGATCATTAAAAAAACACTGGCAGGTCAAGCATTCCAGCTCTTAAGGAAGCAGATTCTTTCAGGGGAGCTGTCCTCGGGGGATGAGCTTCCGGAGAAAAGGCTTGCCGAAGAATATGGAATCAGCCGGACGCCGATCAGGGAAGCGCTGAGGAAACTTGCTGCCGAAGGGCTGGTGACGATTTCAGATGCGAAGATCGCCGTCGTCGCGTCCTTCACCGAGGAAGATGGGCTGCAGCATCTGGAGATCAGGGAGCTTCTCGAGGTATATAATCTCGAGGTGATCCCGGGCCTGGATGACAGTCTTATGGGTGAACTCGATGACAATTTGGAAGCGCAGCACTGTGCGATACTCGAGGACCGATACGATGAGTTCATTGACATGGACCGGCGCTTCCACCTTTTGTTGGCAGCGCCGAATCCGAATCCGAAGCTGAAGGACATGATTAAAGCATCCAATACTGGAGTGAACCGCGCCTTCCTCGGATTGTCGGGAAGACTCAGGATGAGTGCAATGGAAGCCTACGAAGAGCATGTTCGTCTCGTCCGTTTTCTCAAGGTCGGGGACCGGGAATCGGCGAAAAGGCAAATGCGGCATCATATGACTCAGATCAGGCAGCGCATGCAGGGATACTATAGAGAAGATCGATAAAAGGGGGAAGGGTCATGGTACAGTGGCAAACGCCGGAAGCATTGCGGGCACTGCTTTGTGAGCTCGTCAGCTGGCACAGCAGGACATTGACGGAAGGGGAAATCGAATTCCCGAGGAAGCTGATGGAAAAAATGAAAGGCATTCCGTACTTTACCGAGCATCCCCAGCAGCTGAAGCTTGGGGATGCCGATCTTGGGCGATCATTCCTGACTGCCCTTTATAAGCATCCGCAAGCAACGAAGACCATCGTCCTCATCAGTCATTTCGACACGGTGAGTACGGAAGAATACGGTGCTCTCGAAGCGCTTGCCTTCAATCCGGAGGCGCTCACTAAAGAGCTCCCTCAGTATGCGGCTGAGCTTCATCCCGAAGCGAAGAAGGATCTCGAAGCCGGCACGTTCCTGTGGGGACGCGGCACGATGGACATGAAGGCGGGGCTTGCTGTGCATATGGCGATCATCGAGAAAGCGGCAGAGGAAGGATGGCCAGTGAATCTGGTCCTTTTGACGGTACCGGACGAGGAGATCAACTCTTCCGGTATGAGGGCTGCCGTGACAGCCCTTAATGACATGAGGGATGAGCATGGACTGACGTACACTCTCTTCTTGAACGGGGAGCCGGTCTTTTCCCAGAACCCGACGGATACGGCTTATAAGATCTATTCGGGCTCCATCGGGAAAATCATGCCGTCGGCGCTTTTTTACGGGAGGGAAACCCATGTCGGGGAGCCTCTCAGCGGGCTGACCTCATCGTTCATGGCCTCATTCCTGACGAGGAAGATGGAATGGAATCCTCTGTTCCGGGAAAGCGACCAAGGCGAGTCGACACCGCTTCCGATCACATTGCTCCAGGAAGACCTGCGCCTGAATTATTCGGCCCAGACGCCGTTCGGTACCGTGGCCATGTACAATGTGTTCACGATGAAGCGTTCGGCTGCCGATGTGATGAATACCTTCGAGGAGGTGGCCAGGGAAGCGGCAGACGAGTGCAATGAGTGGTACCGGGAGCTGTGCGAAAGGGAAGGGATCCCGTCGATCGGCGATGTATCCGTCCTGCGCTACGGAGAGCTTCTCCGCTATGCCGAGATGAAGATGGGGAAGGAATACATCGATGCATTGAAGCAGGATATCCGCTCGTATATCGGGGACGATCGGGAGAAATCATTCAAGATGGCCGACACCCTTCTCATCGACTGTCAGGAGCTGACGCCTGCCATCGTCTTGATGTATACCCCTCCGTATTACCCTGCCGTGAACACGTCTGACCATCCACTTGTGCAGAAGCTGGTGGAGAAAGTCACCAGGGAGGCGGAGCGGTCTTTTGGACTGGAGGTGGAACAGATCCACTACTTCAACGGAATCTCAGACTTGAGCTATGTGAACTTCAAGGATGAGCACCACGGCTGGACCGTGTATGAGGAGAACACCCCGGTGTGGGAAACGACGTACTCCATTCCCTTCGATGCCATGGCGAGCCTCGACGCCCCCGTCCTGAACGTGGGACCGTTCGGGAAGGATGCCCATAAGCGCACCGAACGGCTTCATATCGAGAGTGCGTTTGTGAAGACGCCTGCTTTTGTGGAAACTGTGATCAAAGAGGTAATGAACGTTTGAACGAACGCGATCAGGAAGATCAGCTCCTGATCGCTTTTTTTATGGAAAAGATGCCTCAGAAAACTTTTTTACAAATAAAGTTAAACTCTTTAACAATATAGTGGAAGTTTTTAACGATATACCTATAATAATGATAAAGTTCTAGTTCTTTAGAACTAAAAAATATGGGGTGATCATGTGAAAAAGTTTGAGGTGTTGATTACTGAAAGAACGGCGGCCATTTATCCTTCCTATGACGGAGTGCACCAGTCAAAGGTTGTCGATTGTTCAGGGAAAGTCACGTACAGTAAAAAGTCTGTGAAAGAAGTGCTTGAAGAATCCTGCATCGTCCACGGATCCGATTATAACGGACGGATCAGGGCGGTTCGACAGAGTGTTGTCGTACGATCGCAAGACGCCGCTTTTGGTAAGTCTGATGGACTATATCCTAGCCATTCCTACACGATCACCCGATAATGATGATTGCATCTGGTTATTCTGCCGTCATGTCCATTCAACGACCGTCGCCTGCGGTAAGACGTTTGTCCATTTCACCAACGGGCTGAAAATGGAAGTGAATTGTTCGTATGACGTGCTACATAGACAGCTTGAACGCGGCGCGGTGACGATGAATTATTTCAGCCGATACCCGAGACCGCATGGAAGTGTGGGAAGAACTGATATGAAATAGAATTGTTACGCCTGGAACCCTGTTGATCAATGGTAGAAGAAGACCTTTCACGTCTCTCGCTGTCACCATTCCGTGATCAACAAGGTTCTTTTAATTGTCGTTTTTGCACTAAAATATAATTTTACGAATTTTATAAATACGTTGAAATATAATTTTAAAAGGGATTATAATAAGAATGAAAGCGCGTACGAGATTTAGGAGGAATTGAAATGCAGGATAATGTGTATGAACTGGGAACCGAGAAGGTCAATCCGGATACGTTGAAGATCGATACCGCAAGTACCGGTGAGGTGTTGCGGATGATGAATGACGAAGATCATAAAGTGGCAGAAGCCGTTAAAAAAGTTCTTCCTGTCGTGGAAGAGGTCGTGGATAAAGTGGTGGCTTCCATCTCTTCGGGTGGCAGGCTGATTTATATGGGTGCAGGTACCAGCGGCAGGCTCGGCGTCCTAGATGCCGTGGAATGCCCGCCGACCTTCAGCGTGGGGAGCGATGTGGTCGTCGGCTTGATCGCCGGTGGTGAACGGGCCTTCGTCAAAGCGGTAGAAGGAGCGGAAGATGATGAAGGGCTCGGTGCATCGGACCTTGCCGCCCTTCAGCTAACTCCTGAAGATACGGTCATTGGAATCGCCGCAAGCGGACGGACACCGTATGTCATCGGGGGACTCAGGTACGCAAGGGAAGTCGGGGCCGTCACCGTCGCACTCTCCTGCAACGAAGGGGCGAGAATATCTGAGGAAGCCGAGCATAAAATTGAAGTGAATGTAGGTCCTGAAGCACTGACGGGGTCAACCAGGCTCAAAGCAGGGACGGCTCAGAAGCTCGTGCTCAACATGATCTCCACAGCCTCCATGATCAAACTTGGAAAAGCCTACGGCAACCTCATGGTTGATGTGAATATCAGCAACTATAAGCTGGAAAGAAGGGCCGTCGGCATTATCCGTGACATCACGGGTACCGATGAAGATACGGCGCTGAAGACGTTGAAGCTTGCCCATAATGAGGTCAAGGCCTCCATCGTCATGATCAAGCTCGGTTGCGGGTATGACGAGGCGAAGGACCGGCTGCGGGATGCCAACGGGTACGTTCGGGTGGCTATTGAAGAATAGTCTCACCCGCTGGCGTCAGATATAAAAAATAAAAGGGGTCGAGAGGAGAGGGTCGCAGTGACAAACAGAGAACTGGCAGCAGCGATACTGGAGAAGTTCGGCGGTGCGGGGAACATCACGAGCTATGAGCATTGCATGACAAGGCTTCGTGTGAAGGTTGCCGATGAGAGTCTTGTCGAGAAAGCAACCATGAAGGACATCGATGGCGTCATCGGATTTGTGGAAGATGACACCTATCAGGTCATTTTGGGTCCGGGGAAAGTCAATAAGGTTACGGAGGAATTCGGCAAGCTTGTAGCAGAAGATGGAGGCGACATCGATCTGAAAGCACGGGCCGCCGACAGGAAAGCAGAACTGAAGAAAAAGAACAGTACACCGGTCAAGCTTTTACTGAGAAGGATCGCTAATATCTTCATCCCTCTCATTCCGGCCCTGATCGCTTCGGGTCTCATCACAGGCTTCACAAAATTCTTCGTCCAGGCCGGATGGCTCAATGGTGAATCCGATCTTGTTATGATGCTGTCCGTGATCGGCAGTGGGTTGTTTGCCTACCTCGGCATCCTCGTCGGGGTGAATGCTGCCAAGGAATTCGGCGGTTCACCGGCACTCGGGGGACTTGCGGGGATCCTGATCATCAACCCGGCCATCGGTGACATTGCCCTCTTTGGGGAAAATCTCCTTCCAGGCAGGGGCGGGTTGATAGGGGTTCTGATCGCTGCCGTGTTCATGGCCTTTGTCGAGAAGAACGTCCGGAAGATCATGCCCCAGGCCATCGATATCATCTTTACGCCGACGATTGCTCTCTTGGTCACAGGGTTATTGACGTATACCGTCTTCATGCCTGTGGGTGGATTCATATCTGATATTATTACTAAAGGGTTACTATCATTGATCGAAGTCGGCGGTATCGGTGCAGGATTCGTCCTCGGGGCGACATTCCTCCCGCTTGTTGTGACCGGGCTTCATCAGGGCTTGACGCCTGTGCATCTTGAACTCATCAATTCCATCGGGGACGATCCGCTTTTGCCGATCCTCGCCATGGGTGGTGCCGGTCAGGTCGGAGCAGCCTTCGCCATCTTCTTCAAAACAAAGAAGCCGAAGCTGAAGCGGGCCATCGGAGGTTCCCTTCCTGCCGGTATCCTCGGCATCGGTGAGCCATTGATCTTCGGGGTGACGCTGCCTCTTGGCCGTCCGTTCCTGACAGCTTGTCTCGGCGCCGGTTTCGGTGGTGCCTTCCAGGCCTATTTCGATGTAGCGACCTTCGCCATCGGTGTTTCGGGTGTACCGCTGATCTTCCTTGTGAACGCAGGGGAAATCCTCTATTACGTCATCGGATTGCTCATTGCGTATCTGGCAGGCTTCCTGTTGACGTATGCATTCGGGTTCAAAGATGAGATGGCGAGTGAGTTTGAATGATCGGTATTTCCATTTATCTGTCTGATCCACGGGCAGAAGAACGGATCATCCGGGCCTCTGCCATGGGGATCAAACAGGCTTTCACATCCTTTCATATCCCGGAGGAGCCTGCCGGTCAGGAGCGGATCCGCCAGCTCCTTTCCCTTTTTCATGATGAAGGCTTCGAGGTCTTCGCTGACGTCTCACGGCACACTCCGGAGATGCTCGGTCTCACATGCTTCAGGGAGATGAGGTCCCTTGGGGTCACGGCCCTGAGACTGGATGATGGGTTCTCGCGCGAGGATGTGGAGCATCTTTCCCATCACTTCAAGCTTGCCATCAATGCCAGTACCGTCAAGAAGGAAGAAGTCGAGGACTGGTTGGGGATGGGAATCGATCCTTCCGCATTGATCGCCTGGCATAACTATTATCCGCGAAGGGAAACGGGGATAAGCCTTTCCTTTTTCCGGTCCCAGCAGAAGATGTTCGACTCATTCGAGATTCCCGTGTATGCATTCGTACCCGGTGATGACGAGCGGAGGGGACCGTTATTCCAGGGGCTCCCAACGCTTGAAGACCACAGGTACGGAGATCCATATGTCCATGCGGCAGGTCTTTTTCATGAAGGGGTCCGCGGTGTATTCATCGGGGATCCCGGATGGTCAGGAGACCTTTTGAACCACCTTCACGACCTGGACGGGAATGGGATCATCACCCTTTCCTATGAAGGTTCGGATGAGGTGGAAGGCGAATATGTATTGAGACCGGATCCGGGACGGGATGTCCTCAGGATCATGGATACAAGAACGACTGCCGGCGTTTCGCCTGAAGCGTGTATTGAGCGCACGCCGGGAGCGATCACGAGGGATAATGATGATTACGGGCGCTACCGGGGGGAAATGGGGATCGTCTTACACCCTTTGGAAGCGGATCCTGCCGTTAACGTGGTGGGCTGGGTTCATGAACGGCATATGCCACTCCTTGATTTCCTAAAGCCTTCCCAGCGGATCAGATTCAAAAAACAGAAGTAAACCATGGGACCCTGTCTTGCCGACAGGGTCTTTTTCGTATAGGAAAAATCGCACATACATACATCCTCTTCGTCCATACTAAGAGCAAATCATTCACGACGGAGGAGGGGAACAAGTGATAAGAATATGGGTGGCGTGCGTGCTTGCTGCGTTTGTGGCTATCGTCCTTCCCTTCACGGCTGAAGCCGCCGATGACAGCACGGTGGCTCATTGGCGATTCTCTAAGAGTGAAGTGAAAAGCGGATCACTGGATGAGGGGAAACTGATCTTGAAGGACCGGAGCGGAAAAGGCAATGAGCTCGTCCTGGTCAACGATGGAACCGACGGGCTCTTGAACTGGTCGAAGGATGATATTGCTCGGAAATTCATCGTCGGAAGCCTCGACTTTCATAACCGTAAAAGCTTGAAGGGCGGGCAATATTTTCAGACAGACAAAGACGCTCCCCTCAATGGGGAGGCATTCTTGAAAGGCTATACCATTGAAGCGGTCATCAAGCTTCCCGATCCATTCACAAGGGATGAATACAGTGGAATGGGAATCCTCGGCAGGAAAGGGTCTGAGCTGACCATCACGCATTTCAAACAGGTGCAGTGGACGGGAACGCCGGCAAACGGCAAGAAATCCAGGGTCTTCGGATCCTTTGCCCTCCCGGGGAAAAAGGACTGGTATCACATCGCCGTGGTCAATGATGGAAAGAAGACGAAGATCTTCATCAACGGCGCAGAGGATTTCCGCCAAAACGCCTCCACCGTCACCGGGCTCCTGGCACCCAATAAAGGGGTGTGGACGGTCGGCAAGGGAGCCGGCAAAGGTTCATTATTCGCAGGGAGCATCCAGGAGATCCGCATCTCGGATAAGGCGCTCCCAAAAGGGAAGTGGCTCATTCCGGAACCGAGGAAAAACAATCTCCGCAGCGGGATGAGCAGCAAAGGTCATCTGCTTGACAATAAGGATAACTACAACTTTCTTTTTGTGCCAGACCCCCAGAAGACAGTGCGTTATATGCCTGCGCTTTTCCATGACCAGGTGAAATGGATCTCCACCATGCAGGAGAAGTTGAATATCGCCATGACGGCATTCCTCGGCGATATGGTGGATCAGAGTGATTCGGCCAGGCAGTGGGAGCACTCCTCCCTCAGCCTCAGTGTTCTTGACCGCCAACGGGTGCCCTATATGACCCTTGCAGGGAATCATGATTACGGGCTCGGCAATCCCTACCTCTACTATTATGGACCGAAGCGCTATACGGATAAGCCCTATTATAAGGGAACGTCCCCGTCGAAATTCAGCTCCTACTCCATGATAGAAGCCGGAAGCTATGAATACCTCTTCCTCTCGGTGGATATGGGCCATCTGAAAAAAGACTTGCCGTGGGCTAAAAAGGTACTGAAGGAGCACCCCGGGGTACCGACGATCCTCTTGTCCCATGAGATCCTCACAAGTGACGGGACGTTCCCCGTCGATACGAATCGCGGCAGTCGACTATGGGAAGGCCTTGTGGACGGGAATGATCAGATCTTCATGACGGTGAACGGTCATCATCAGGGAACCGTGCATCGGATAAAGGAAAACCGTTTCGGTCATTCCGTCATCCAGGTCCTCGTCGATTATCAATCAAGCTACAACGGCGGGAACGGCTGGATGAGGCTCGCTGAGTTCGATGAAAAGCATAATAAGATCCGGTTCAGGACCTATTCCCCTTGGGCTGATTCCCTCTCTGAAAAGGAGCGGAGCTATTTCGATGCGCCGTATTTGACAGGTGATGAACATCAGTTCACGGTTCCATTCCAATTTAAAGAACGATTTGATTTTTAGCGTCCGGATTCCGGGCGCTATTTCTTTTTCTATCGGAATGGAAGTCACCCGATCGAGCAGGGACAATGCCGTTAATGTCGAATTATAATGGAATATGTCTCTTTTCCTTATATAATATGTATTGTGGGTATATGTTCTACTATATGTAAAGGATGGTTCGATTGGAAGATATAATCGTGACCGGGTATGGTCTAAAGATACCCGGTGCAAAGAATAAACAAGAATTCCATCATATATTGGAGGCAGGGATTTGCACCCACTCCATCCTGAAAGGAAAGGGCAGAAATGAAGGAGATATTATTGCGGGGCTGATCGATGATGAATTCGAGACGTTCGGCAATAGGAATTACCGGCGGTATCCGAGATCGACAAGACTTGCCGTCGCGGCCGCACGGGATGCGGTTGATATGAGCGGGCTGTCAGGGGATCCCAGGCGGATCGGTGTCATCATCGGTACATCGGCAGGGGCAATCCTGGAAGTGGAAGCCTATGCCCCCGTCGCATCAGGGTTGAAAGGCTATCCGATCCACGGGGTTTCCATCGTTGATTCCCATACGATTTCCTCCACTGTATCGGAACATATCGGGGCGAAAGGTCCTGCTTATACCCTTACGACAGGCTGTACGGCGAGCCTTGACGCAGTGTCACTTGGGAAACTACTGCTTAAGACGGGTCAGGTCGATACCTGCCTTGTCGGGGGGACCGATGCTCCTCTCGGACAGTGGAGCATCAATGGCTTTCTCAAAATGAAAGCCATCCATTCAGCCCATTCCATCACGGATGCAGGTGTCCCATTCTCTGATCAGCATGACGGCTTCGTCCTCGCTGAAGGGGCGGCCATGCTGGTTCTCGAAAGAAGGGAAGATGCGCTGAAAGGGGGGCGCCCCATTTACGGAAGCATCGGAAAAGTGGTCTCGCGCAATGAAGGGAAGCCGATGCTTCAAGCGGACGAAACGGGTGAGGAAATGCTCGCTGTCCTGCAGGCGGCATTGGGGGATGTGGCACCGACCTATGTGAACAGCCAGGCACTCGGCCTGAAGGTGAATGACCGGATCGAGTCCATGAATCATCATCGCATGTTCAAAGGGAGGGTCCCCATCACGTCGATTAAGGGGATGACGGGTCATTCCTTTGCCGCCATGGGGGCGATCCAGACGATCTCTTCCATCCTGTCCATGGAGTACGGGTTTATCCCACCCACCATCAAAACCAGGCAGAAAGGGTTTGAATCCCTTCCCTTGGTAAGAAAGACGGTCTATCAGCCGGTCTCAACAGTAAGCATCACCACTCATGGCATAAGCGGGAACAATGCCTGTATGTTAATTTCGAAGTAGGAGGGATGGCATCATGTTTTTTTTATACTCAGTTATCGTCGCATTGATCCCGATCATCATCGGCGCCACCATCCTTCGTATGTTCAAAGGAAGCCGTCTGTCGCGGGTGCTTTTCTTATTCCTTGTTTTCGCCACGTTCTGGCAGTTGGATGTATCGGTATTATTCGCTTATACGCTGCTTCCTGAGGAGGTAGTCGAGTTTCTCTTCAGGCTCTTTCGGTTCGGTAGCATCATGATCGCACCGATTCTCTTCCATGTGGCCTACACCGTCTATACGCAGGAGATGAAGCACTTGAAGGGCACCAGATGGCGCTTCTTCATGAATAAGAAAATACTCATCTTCTTCTATTGCTGGAGTTTCGCCGTTTATGTGATCGGATGGACCGAGAAGGGGGTCGCCTCCCTGCGGGTGATCAATCCAGGTCATGCATTCCCATTCTACTTCCCTGTACCGGGCGAGTATTCGTGGGTGTTTTATCTGAATACGATCATGTTCGCCGTCAGTCTCGCGGTATCCTATTTATTATCCAGGTGGATCGAGAGCCCGGCTCAACGTTCCTTCTTGATCCACTTCACCATCTCCACTGTGGTGGGGTATTCCCTCGGGGTACTGAATCTCTATCCCGGTTCCATGCTGCTACCGAGTTCATTCGCGGTCCTGCTTTTCGCCATCTCCATCCTGATCTTGTCTAATCGCATCCACGTGGAAACCGTGAGGAAGATGAATGAACGGATCGATGAACAGCACACCTTCCTCAGGACGGTGATCGATATGAACCCGAGCTATATTTATGCGAAAGATGAGGACGGGCGGTATTCCCTTGTGAATCTCGCTTACGCCTCCTTATTTGGGCTCTCCAAGGATGAGATGATCGGCATGACCGATCTGGAGCTGCGAGAGAGCAGGCAGTCGGGCAGGGACATCGCAGAAATGGACCGGTTCATCCTGCGGACGATGAAGGGGATCGATGTCGAGGAAGAGAAGTTCGTCGACACGAGCGGCGGTGTCCGCTGGCTCCAGACGTCGAAGATCCCCATTGTGACGGATGACACCACCCTGGTGCTCTGTGTATCCACAGACATCACGGAGCGGAAGGAGCATGAAGAAGAGCTCGCCTACCAGGCGAATCACGATGTATTGACGAGGCTCCCGAATCGCCGGCAGTTCAATGACGATCTCACAGGCTTCCTTGAGGATGCCTCCGGGGGAGCTCTCATGCTCATCGATCTGGATCGATTCAAATACATCAATGATACCCTCGGTCACGACTTCGGGGACTTGCTCCTCATCGAAGTTGCCGAGCGTTTGGAAGCATTCCTGCGCCCGTATGGAGCAAACGTCTATCGACTTGGCGGTGATGAATTCACCCTTCTCTTCCCGGATTGTTCCAAGGAGGAGGCGGTGGCCATCGCAAATGAACTCCTTGATCAGTTCAGAAGGGAGTTCTGGATACAGGGGCAGGAATATACCATCACACCAAGCATCGGGATCAGCCTTTATCCTCAGGATGCCCGAGATGCCAAGACGCTCATGAAGAATGCCGATACGGCCATGTACTATGTGAAAGAGAAAGGGAAGAACAGCTTCCAGTTCTTCTCTGATGAAATGAACCATCAGTTCTACCGGAAAATGGTGATCGAGAAAGAGCTGCGGTCGGCCCTCTCCCGCAACGAATTGACCTTGCATTATCAGCCATCCTGGCATCTTTCTACTGAGAAGGTGTGCGGGATGGAGGCGCTCCTGCGCTGGACGAACCAAACCCTTGGTCCGGTCTCGCCTTCTGAATTCATTCCCGTGGCTGAAGAAACGGGACTCATCATCCCCATCGGGGAATGGGTGCTGAAGGAAGCCTGCAAGCAGAACGTCCGCTGGCAGCGTGCCGGCTACCCGACGATGAAGGTGGGCGTCAATGTATCAATCAAGCAGCTCCTCGATGAATCATTCGCCTGCATGGTGAAAGACGTGCTGAGCCGGACTGGCCTCAATCCGGACTATCTTGATCTTGAAGTCACCGAGAGCATCGCCATGTACGAGCTCGATATCATGATCAGGAAGCTGAACGAACTGAAGTCGATCGGGGTCTCCATCTCCATGGATGACTTCGGGACGGGTTACTCAAGTTTGAGCTATCTGAAACAGTATCCACTCGATACATTAAAGATCGACCGCTCATTCATCAAGGGGATCTCCTCCCACAAAGACCACAAAGCCATCGTCATGAGCATCATTTCCATGGCCAAGCATCTGCAGCTGAAGGTCACGGCGGAAGGAGTCGAGGATATGGGGGAATACGACTTCCTTAAAAAGACCGAGTGTGATGTCATTCAGGGGTATGCCATCAGCAGACCTCTGTCTCCTGAGGACTTCGAGAAGAATGTATTCGGCAAGATGAAAGTGTAATGAAAGCCGTCCCGATCATTCCGGGACGGCTTTTTTCAATGATGGGGTTTGAAGATGGATTGGAATCTCGTCATGGTTGTATCGTGAAAGACCGAATGCCTTGGGAGCTCATAAAGATGATCGGCTTGAGATGCGTCGCGCTCTTCCGTTGTGAACGCCATGGCGATGTCAAGGTCCTTCAGGATCCTGATGGACTTGGGTGAATATTCCCCGTAAGGATATGCAAAAGCAAGGCTTTCTCCCTTCAGGACCTCGATGCTTTTTGCAAGATCTTTTCTGATGGCTCCTGCGTCTTCTGTGATCAAAAAGCTTTTTTCATCCTTCGTGGAAGATCCTTTCCGGTGATGGAAGTCAAAAGTGTGACTGTAATAGGAAAAGACGCTGCAGGCAGAGGCGAGTTCCCCCATATTCGCGTACTGGACGAACTCTGGGGTGAAAGGACGGTCTTCCGCTGTGATCATACCTGCGATCAGGAAGCTCGTAGCTTGAAATCCATCCTTCTTCAAGACCGGGTAGGCTTCGACCACGTTGTCCTTGTACCCATCGTCGAAGGTGATAACTACGCTCTTCTTGGGTATCTCCTGTTTGTTTACAAGGAATTCATGGAGCTCAGGAAGGGTAAGGGATGTGAACCCTTCTTCTTTCAAAAATGCGATCTGCTTCTCGAATTCCTCCTTCGTGACGATCATCTGGTTCACCTTCCCGTCGATCATGTGCTTGGAAGAGAGGTCGTTCTCCTCCACGATGCGGTGATAGGTGAGGATCGGGACCGTGCCGTCATTTCTCGTACTGCCCGTGAACGTCCTGGGTTCCTTCGCACAAGCGTCGATCCGGATGTTGCTGTCTGCCGATGCAGTGGTGACAGGCTCCGGGAGACGAAGCTCGGTAAGATACAGGAAGATGCCCGCAAAAATGCTGAAAAGGAGGGCAAGAAATCCGGATGCGAAAAGGCTCTTCATCATCATGCCCGCTTCACTCCCTTCCAGCCCACCGTACCGCTCCGTTCAAACTTATCCCATGATTGGGGCTGATGGAAGTAGGAGAGGGTTCCGTACACGACGAAGACGAGGTTGATCATCCGGTACACGCCGATTTCCACAGGCAGGAAGCAGAGAATCCGTATGATGTCCCGATTCGAAAACCGGATGCCGTGAAGCCTGCTGATGTAGATGGTAATGATGCTTTGATACATGAAGAGCAAGACGGCCGTCAGCCCAAGGAACAGGAAAAGCGTCATCCCGTCATGGCGGAAGATGAAGACGATGGGTGCAACGATCACGGTGAACGCATTCAGCGTGCCGATGATGAACTGGTCGACCAAGAAGAAAAGCGAGAATCTCCAGGAAAACCGGGTGAAATAGGAGGAGCGGTAGTGAATCAGGCAGTCGATGAACGCCTTCTGCCATCGGACCCGCTGCTTGAACATGGACTTCAGTGTATCGGGGCACTCCGTGTAGCAGACCGCGGAAGGAACAAAGGCGATCCGTGAGCTGCGGCCATTCTCTTCGATCCATCGGTGCAGCTTCAAGGTGATGTCCATATCCTCGCCGATCGTACTGCGGAAGCCGTGTATGTGGAAAAGTGTTTCCCGACGAAACGTGCCGAATGCCCCTGCGATGACCGTGATGGCCCCTACTGTTGCCTGTGCCCGCTTGTGGAGGAGGAAGGCGGTCAGATACTGAAGGAACTGATAGCGGATCACGTTCGGGATCGTAAATGTCGGCTTCAGATTCCCGATTTCACCGGAAAATGCCTGAGAGATCAAGACGTTTCCGCCGCAGGCGATGACCCTGAGGTCCTGGAAGGCAGCGTTCATTTCCACTAACGCATCTTCCCCAAGGATACTGTCGGCATCCAGGGTGACCACCAGCTCGTTGCGGCTGAAGGAGATGCCTGCATTCAGGGCATCGGCTTTCCCCCCATTCACTTTATCAAGGACGTAGATCGAAGGATGGAAGGAAGATCGGAAGACATTGATCACTTCTTTATGAAAGAGCCCGTCTTCACCAGGTCTGTGGTAGAGACGGAGATCCAGTAACTCCTTAAGGACATCTATCGTAGAGTCTGTCGATCCATCGTTCACGATGATCAGCTCCGCATCCCGGTGGGCCTGATGCAAATACCCGTGAATGCAGTTCTCGATCACCTTTTCTTCATTGTAAGCCGGGACAATGATGGAGAAGGAGTGCTGCTTGGTGATGGGAATCCGTTTCTTTTTTTCATTTTTGAACAGGGGGATCAGGATATAAACGGTTTGAAATAGGACGAAGGCGATGAAAAGTGTGAATGTAATCAAGAGCAATAGCATAGTCATTCCTCCCCGCGGTGTTGATAGACCCGCACATAGTCAATCAGGAATTCTTCGTTTAAATCACCTGGCTCGGGATCCCCTGGCCACGTCCCGCCGATGGCGGTATTCATATAAAGAAAGAGAGGGACATCCGGAGAGAAGTCAGTGGTTTCGAATACCACCTCACCGTCGAGCGTCCAAGAGATCTTGTTTTCATCCCAGATCATCCCGTACGTGTGGAAGTGCTCGTGAAAGGCTTCTTCCCCTGTATAGGTGAGGTAGTCCCGTTTTTGAACGCCTTTACCATCCTTCCAGTGAACGACGAAATAGAGGTTGTTCGGTTCCTGTCCGATATTCTCCACCACATCGATCTCGGGCAGCCAATCTTCCGATTCAGAGTTCACGAGCCAGAGGGCTGGGAATACCCCTTTTGAAGAAGGGAGTTTTGCCCGTATTTCCAATTTTCCGTATGTGAATTCAAATAAATCTTCCGTGGTCACAGCTCCTGACGTATAATCCCTCCCTTTAAAGCGCTCCGATTTCGAGGAAAGGGTGAGGTATCCGTTCCGCGCCGTGACATTGTCAGGCGTGTAATACTGGAGCTCCTCGTTTTTATCTGAAGGCCAGTCCTGGATATTCCATTTTTCTCTCCATGCGTCTCCACTGAATTCTTCTTCAAAGATCAGCGTCCAATCTTCCTGGGACTGGGAGCGGGGAGGAAGATCCCTCAGTTTAAACGGGAAGGACTCATCTGCCTGGACCTCAGCGTGATGCTTAGAGGTCACGTCCGATGAAAGGGAGAGAATGAGACAGAGGAATAGGAAACCGATGAGCACCTTCAATGAAATCACCTCAAGTTCTTAATAATGAACAATGAAAGAGTGAAATACCAGTGGTTCGCATGTCGAATGGGATGGAATCTGGTTGATAGAGTCGTGAAAAATAGTTCAGAGGTAAGGGTGTATGGTTCATGTTTTTGATGATCGAGTGAAAGGTGGGGAAGGTTGTTCTTTATTAAGAACTATAGTAGCAGGTAATTTTCATCACGTAAAGAATCATTTTTTATTGAACCTTGTCATATAGTGTCGTTTTTTGTGTTTTATTATAAGTTTACTAGTTCTTTATAATGAAATATCCTATAGGAATAAGAGAGTAGCAGACGGATACAGCGTATTCTGCCGGTGAAAAGGGATTTCCGCTTTTGACAGTAGAAGAAAGTATCACCAAAAGCCAAACTCATCCATTTACTGCATTTATTAATGGTATGATAAGGTTATTACTAGTGAGAGAGCGTGCTGGAATGAAGGAGATTGACCAAAAGATGACTAGTCCCAGTGAAATGATGATAGATTTTTTGAAGCGCCATGAAAATGAAATGATCCAGAACTGGCTCGATGACATCGTGATTTCAGATACAGATAAGCATAAAGAAGAGGTTGAGCGAAATGCGAGGCGGATGTTCCACCTTGTCATACGCGCGGTGGAAAGACCCCTCACGGAAGAAGAGATGCTCTTCCTTGCCAATAAAACAGCCCAGGAACGTGTGGATGCCGATGTGAATATCAGTGAGTTTGTGTACAACGTCAACATCGGGAAAAGCACGATCATCAAATGGTTGAATCATTCCTTCATGGAGCATGGTGGATTCCAGCCAAAGCTCGACTTTGTGAATGAGCTGTTTGATCGTTTTTCCTACCTTGGCCGTAAGACGGTATACGGAAATCAAAGATCAGGTGCTGAAGGAAAAGGAGCTCTATATCGATCAGACCCATAAAGAGCGATTGACCATCCTAGGGCAGATGAGCTCTAGCTTTGTCCACGAATTCAGGAATCCCCTGACCTCCATCGTCGGATTCATGAAGCTGTTGAAAAATGACTATCCCGATCTGCCCTACATGGATATCATGCAGCATGAGCTTGATCAACTGAACTACCGCATCTCCCAGTTTCTTCATGTTTCCCGTAAGGAGCTCATTGAAAGCAAGCAGGAGCGGATGAGCCTCATGAGCCTTCTTGAAGAGCTAATAGAATTTCTCTATCCTACCCTTCTGGACGGAGATGTATCTATTCAGAGTCACTGTTCGCCGGATGTGATGATTGTGGGGAATAAGGACGAATTCAGACAGGTATTCCTGAATCTGATCATGAATTCCATCGATGCCCTTCAGGAAGTGCAAGGATACCGCCATATTAATGTGAGCTGCGAAACGTTGGAGGATGATGTGGTGATCACCTTCTGCAATAACGGGCCCCGCATCGAAGATGAGAAAATCGAAGCGATCTTCGAGCCTTTCTTCACGACGAAGGATCTCGGTACAGGCATCGGCCTCTACATTTGCAGAAAGCTTGTGGAGAAGCATAACGGGACCCTCATCTGTCGTTCCACCGATGAGAAGACGACTTTTACTATACGCATCCCGGTTGAATCCACTGTTTTTCAACCATGACCGACCGGCTGATGCCGGTTCTTTTTTTTGTTCTGAAAAAAGTTTACGGTGCAGGTACCCTTAAACGCTCCCAAACCCTATATAAAGGGTGAAGGGGGTGATAAACATGGCAGCGATCGACTTAAAGGATACACGCATCCGATTCCAGTTTTACAAAGGGCTTGATGGTGACGGCAAACCGGTTTTCGAGTACAAGTCCTACAGCTACATCAACGGATCTGCATCTGCAGATGACGTCAACAGCACCGCTGATTCATTGGCGGGTCTTTCGGAAAAGACGCTTTCCAATGTGGAAGTGGTCAAACGATTCGACGTGAACGCGTAATGCAGGGTGAATCATGAAAAGAGGAGGAGAAAAGAATGGCAAAAGCATTGGAATTGATTTTCAGGAATGAAATGGGCAAGCTGGCAACGATTTCGGTCATCGGGCCGAAAGAGCCGGTGGATCCAGCCGCGGTGAAGGCCGCCATGGAGAATCTGATTGCAAAGGATGTTTTCGGAAGTTCAGGCGGGTCACTCGTTTCCATCGAAGGCGCACGCATCGTGGAACGAAATGTAACAGATTACGAACTGATGTAATGGGAAAGGGGAGTGTGTCAATTGACACACTCCCCTTTTTTGAATTGAATCGTTCAGCTTTTTTGGACGGCAGCTTCCGTCGTCGAGGCCGCCTTATCCAAGTATGAAACGGATGCACTTAGAAGGACTTTGGCTGCATTCATCATGGCATCTTCATCGATATCGAACTTCGGGTGGTGATGCGGGTAGATGGCATTCTTCTCCGGATTGCCTGCTCCTGTGAAGAAGAAGGTGCCCGGTACTTCGTTCAAGTAGTGGGAGAAATCTTCCCCGCCCATCATCGGTTCAAGCTCGAATACGTCGTCTCCGAAAAGGTCCTGGGCACATGAAACGAGGTGAGCCGTTTCGGCGATATGATTGATGACCGCCGGATACCCTTTGTCGTACTTGAATTCGTAAGAAGCGCCGCTTCCGGTGCAGAGTGCACTCAGGAATGTTTCCATCTCCTTGATGATGAATTCCTGTGTGCCTTCATCGAACGTCCGTACCGTCCCGACGATTGAAGCCCGATCGGCAATGATATTGAAGGCATCTCCTGCGTGGAAGGAACCGACGGTAATGACTGCGGGGGACAATGGGTTGATGCGCCTGCTCACGATCTGCTGCAGCCACTGGATGTAGTTCGTACCGAGCATGATGCTGTCCACAGTCTCATGGGGAGATGCACCGTGTCCGCCTTTCCCTTGGATGGTCACCTCGAATTTATCGGCCGCGGCCATGATCGGTCCTGCATTGTAGCCGATCTTCCCGACAGGGATCGTACTCCATAAATGGGTCCCGAAAATGGCATCGACGCCGTCGAGGCATCCGTCCTCAATCATGGGCTTAGCTCCGCCCGGGGCGATTTCTTCCCCGAATTGATGGATCAGGACAACGTCGCCCTTCAGATGCTCCCGGTTCTGCTGGAGTACCTTGGCCGTTACGAGAAGAGTGGCTGTATGTGCATCGTGGCCGCATGCGTGCATGGCACCGTCAACCTTGGAGCGGTACGGGACCTCCTTTTCATCGTGAAGGGGGAGGGCGTCGAAGTCTGCTCTGCAGGGCCACCGTCTTACCCGGCAGGCCGCCCTTGATCTTCCCGACGACACCGTTCCCGCCCACGCCGGTCCGCACCTCGATGCCAAGCTCGCTCAGGTAGTTCGCGATGTATTCCGGCGTGTGGACTTCTTGGAAAGAGAGTTCGGGACGTTCGTGCAGATAGCGACGAATCGAGATCATTTCCTGTGCGTGCTGTTCAAGCTGACTGAGTAGTTGATCCATGAAAAAACCCCTTTTCAATATGTAATGGATAATAGTATAAATAGTTTGAATAATAGGTAAAATCATATCAAAGATTCGGTTGGTTGTGGGAGGATTTTGGGAAAAGATTCAATGTAAACGATTAAAACTGAAAATTTGTATAATTGCACAAATAATGAGTTTGTATTTTGTGGAAAAACACATGGTATTTTTGGTTCACTCCTTTATAATCGGTCATAATACAAATTTTCAGAAAACAACAGGAGTGATCAGATGGAATCGGTTCGAAAGACGAATCAAGAGATGAATCATACAAAAAAGAACTGGTTTGGTAAAATGCTAGACATTGTGGAGAAAACGGGGAATAAGCTTCCCGACCCCGTCACCTTATTTATCCTCTTCGCTTTCATTGTCATTATCGTATCCTACATAGGCTCTGCAGCCGGCTGGAAGGCGATCCACCCGTCCACCGGCGAAGAAGTCACCGTAATCAGCCTCCTTTCGGCAGAAGGGCTGCAGCGGATGATGACCAATATGGTCAAAAACTTTGCCGACTTCCCACCACTTGGGGTGGTGCTGGTCACCATGATCGGTGTCGGTGTAGCAGAAGGAGTAGGACTTATTTCAGCGCTCCTGAAAAAAGTCGTCTACTCTACATCACCTAAGCTGATCACCATCAGTATCGTCTTCTCGGGAATCCTTGCCAATATCGCGGGGGACGCCGGATTCATCGTACTTCCTCCGATTGCCGCCATGGTGTTTGCAAGCGTCGGACGGCACCCGATTGCCGGAATGGTGGCTGCGTACGCATCGGTAGCAGGCGGATTCAGCGCCAATCTTCTCGTCAATATGCTTGACGCCCTTCTGGCCGGTTTCACCGAGTCATCAGCTCACATCATCGACAAGGATTTTGTCGCAAATCCAGCCATGAACTGGTACTTCCTCATGGCCTCCTGCATCATCATCATCCCCGTTGCCGTATGGGTGACGGAAAGAATCGTCGAACCCCGTCTGCCCGCCTATACAGGTCCGCAGATGAAGATGGACAAGCTGTCGGCTCTTGAGTCCAGAGGGTTAAAGTGGGCAGGAGTCACAACGCTTCTGTTCCTCGCCCTCGTCGCGTGGACAATTGTTCCGGAAAACGGTGCCCTTAGGGGGGAGAATGGTTCCATTATCATTTCGCCGTTCATGAACTCCCTTGTACCACTGATCATGGGCTTGTTCCTGCTTCCGGCAGTGGTGTACGGCTTCATCACGAAAGAGCTGCGCAACGATAAGGATGTGGCGCAGGCGATGGCCACATCCATGGGGACCATGGGGATGTATATCGTCCTCGCCTTCTTCTCGGCACAGTTCATCACCTATTTCAACTGGAGCAATCTAGGTGTCATCCTTGCCATCAAAGGAGCTGGTGTCCTGGAGGGCCTTGGACTTGAAGGGCTGCCACTCATCCTTGGATTCATCGTCATCACGGCCTTCCTCAATCTTTTCATAGGAAGCGCTTCGGCGAAGTGGGCCATACTCGGACCTGTATTCGTCCCAATGTTCATGATCCTCGGCTTCGACCCGGCCATGACGCAGCTCGCCTACCGGATCGGCGATTCCATCACGAACCCGATCACGCCGATGTTCGCCTACTTTGCCATCCTGCTCGCCTTGGCGAAGAAATACGATAAGAATCTCGGACTTGGCTCACTCATATCTGTGATGCTACCGTATACGATCTTCTTCGCCATCTCCTGGGCATTGTTCTTTGTCCTATGGTACTATCTCGGATTACCCCTGGGGCCGGGATCGGGAATATTCTTGAAATGAATAGGAAGCATGTAATGACGAACATGATCTGTGTATGTGCTTTATACCGCTCATGATTTCCATGCAGGACTTCGCTTTCCGTGAGTAGCCCGTGAGCCTCTTCGGCAAGCGTGAGGAGTGCCACTCTTCCCACAGAAGTCTTCGTCTTTCACTCTAATCAACCGCTGGAAACGAAAATAGTCATGGTTCATGGCGCAAATGTAAAACCCGCATTCATTTGCCTTATCGCAGGCAAGTGAATGCGGGTTTTACTATGACTAAAACATGTTTGTCCCAGGCTCTGTTTTTAGTTTGAAGAGGGAGGATTGTCCTGATTTCCGGATGTCGCCATTCTCTTCATCCCTCATTGGGCATCATCGTTCTAAAGATGTGATTAGTAAAAGTTTTACTAAAATAAATTGACGCTTTTACCGACCTCCTTTATGATTTAAATGAAAGCGATTTCTATTGTGCGTGAAAGCGGGGGATCAGGGTGGAATTACTGAACGATTTTCAACGGGTGTTTGGGTCGGATGCAGACCAGGTGTTCTTTGCTCCGGGCCGGGTCAATTTGATAGGTGAGCATACGGATTATAATGGAGGGCATGTGTTTCCCTGTGCCATCAGTCTTGGGACATACGTGGCAGCGAAAAAACGGGAAGACCGGCTGGTCAGGGTATATTCCCTGAACTTTTCCGAAGCGGGGATCATCACGTTCTCCATTGATGACCTGAACTATGACAAAAGCGACGGATGGGCGAATTATCCGAAAGGGATGATGGCGTCCCTTGTACAGGATGGCCATCGATTGGAAACGGGTATCGATCTCTTATTCTACGGGAATCTGCCCAATGGGGCGGGGTTGTCCTCTTCGGCATCCATTGAGCTTGTGACGGGAGTAGCTTTACAGGAGTTGTTTCACCTCGACGTGGGACGGATCCGATTGGTACAGCTGGGGATGAAGACGGAGAACGACTTTATCGGTGTGAACAGTGGAATCATGGATCAGTTTGCCATCGGCATGGGAAAGGAAGGCTACGGGATCCTTCTGGATGTCCGGTCCCTTGAACATGAATATGCTCCATTGCCCTTTGACGGGCGTAGCCTCGTCATCATGAATACGAATAAGCGCCGGGAGCTTGCTTCATCCAAGTATAATGAGCGCCGCAGGGAATGCGAGGCGGCACTGTCTTACCTGCAGCAGGTTGTCGGGATTGAAACCCTAGGGGATTTGAGTATCGGAGAGTTCGAGAAGTATGAGCAGGCCATACCGGATGCCGTCTTGAAAAAAAGGGCCAGGCATGCAGTGTCCGAAAATGTCCGCACGGTGAAGGCGTTCCATCTGTTGAACCAGCATCGGTTAGGGGAATTCGGGGAGTTGATGAATGAATCCCATGTCTCCCTTAAAGAAGACTACGATGTGACGGGTCGTGAGCTGGATGTACTCGTGGAGGCGGCTTGGAGACAAAACGGTGTCCTCGGGGCGAGGATGACGGGTGCAGGGTTCGGCGGGTGTGCCATTGCCCTCGTAGAGAATGCCCATGTGCAGGCATTTGTTTCGTCGGTAGGGGATGAATATAAACGAATAATAGGGTATGAAGCATCATTTTTCACAGCACAAAGCGCAGACGGCGCCAAAGAATGGAAAGGGAGGGTGATTGTATGAGCATCTTGGTACTGGGAGGAGCGGGATATGTCGGATCCCATGCCGTCAAGGCATTGGTGGAAAGAGGATATGACACGGCAGTCGTGGATAACCTCGTAACGGGTCATCGCGAGGCGGTAAACGAAAAAGCGAGATTCTATGAGGGGGATATAAGGGATCAGCCGTTTTTGACATCGGTGTTTGAACAGGAAGATGTAGAGGCGGTCATTCATTTCGCTGCGTCTTCACTGGTAGGAGAATCTGTGTCGGAGCCCCTGAAATACTGGGATAATAACGTGTCCGGTACTCGGGTCGTCCTGGATGTGATGAGGGAGGCAGACGTGAAACATATTGTGTTCTCGTCGACGGCTGCGACCTATGGTGAGCCGGAGCATGTGCCGATCACAGAGGATATGCCGGAGCGACCGACGAATCCGTATGGGGAAACGAAGCTGGCCATGGAAAAACTCATGCGCTGGTGTGATGAAGCATATGGGATTCGCTATGTATCCCTACGCTACTTCAATGTGGCGGGAGCCGGTGGTTCGATCGGGGAGGATCATGAACCCGAGACGCATCTGATCCCCCTCGTACTGAAGACGGCTCTCGGGCAGCGGGAGAGCATCTCGATTTTCGGAAACGATTATGACACTCCCGATGGAACATGCATCAGGGATTATGTGCATGTCGAAGATCTCATCGATGCCCATCTTCTTGCGATCAATTATCTGCAAGAAGGCAAGGAGAGCGGAATCTTCAACCTCGGGAGCAGCCAGGGATTTTCCGTCAAGGAGATCATCGAAACGTCCAGGCAGGTGACGGGACAACAGATTCCGGAGAAGGTTGCTCCGAGAAGGAAGGGGGATCCTGCAAGGCTGATCGCTTCTTCTGACAAAGCGCAATCTGTTCTTGGATGGACTCCATCCAGGACCACCATCGAACGGATCATCTCAGACGCATGGGAATGGCATAAGGGCCACCCCCATGGATACAACGATCAGAAAGGTGCTGATCTTTCATGACGATCAATCGCCTGCTCCATTCCCTCGTTCACAATGGGTTTTTAGCGGGACTCATAAGGGAAGAAGATACGGTATACGTCCGGAACCGGCTCCTGGCCGTCCTGGATCAGGATTCCTATGAAGAAGCAGGTGGAGTGGATGTGGAGATGGATATTCCTGATCTACTTTCGGCCCTTGCGGTGGAAGCCCTGAATCTCGGTATCATTGAGGCGGGAGAGGAAGAGGTGCTGACGGCAGAGCTGATGGACTGCTTTATGCCGAAGCCTTCCGAAGTAAATGACCAATTCCGCACCTTCTACAGGGAAGATCCAATCCGGGCGACGGACTATTTCTATAAGCTGAGCCGCCTGAATAATTACATCCAAACGAAACGCATTGCCCAAAATGTCCATTACAAAGTAGATAGTCTGTATGGTGAACTCGACATCACCATCAATCTGTCGAAGCCGGAGAAGGACCCGGCCCAGATTGCGAGGGAACGGCTGCTGCCTAAGCACGATCACCGTTATCCCGTGTGCCTCCTATGTGTAGAGAATGAAGGATATAAAGGAAGGTTGGACCATCCCGGGAGAGCCCATCACCGCATGATCAGGCTCGGTCTCGGCGGAGAGGACTGGATGCTTCAGTATTCGCCGTATGTGTATTATGACGAGCATTGCATCATCCTCTCGAAGGAGCATCGACCGATGGAGATCAACCGGGATGGCTTTGCGAGACTCCTGAATTTCGTGGAGCAATTCCCGCATTATTTTGCCGGTTCCAATGCCGACTTGCCGATTGTGGGGGGATCGATCCTTTCCCATGATCATTACCAGGGAGGGCGCTATGAATTCGCCATGGCCAAAGCTGGGGAAGAGTTCTCTTGTCCCATGAAGTCCCATCCCTCCGTCCATGCCGCCATCGTGAAATGGCCCATGTCGGTAGTCCGGCTGAGCGCGGATGAGGCGGGACCGCTTATTGCCGCGGCAGATGATCTCCTCCAGGGATGGAGGGCTTATAGCGATCCTTCAGTAGGAATCCTCGCCTCCACATTGGGAGAGCCGCATAACACCATTACCCCCATTGCCAGGAAGCGGGATGGGCGATACGAGCTTGATCTCGTCCTCCGCAACAATCGGACAAGTGATGAGCATCCCTTCGGCATCTTTCATCCCCATGAAGACGTCCATCATATCAAAAAAGAAAACATCGGCCTGATCGAGGTGATGGGGCTGGCCGTCCTCCCTGCCCGTCTGAAAACAGAGCTCTCACTGGTGGAAAAGGCCCTGCACGGCGACCAGGAAGAGGCTCCTGCCCATCATCGGGAATGGGTAAGGGAGATCCGGGAACGGCGCAGTGAAGAGATTACTGCAGACACTTCATCCTCGATCGTCAAGGAAGAATTGGGGAAAAAGTTTTCCCGGGTGCTGGAAGATGCGGGGGTATTCAAACGGACAGAGAAAGGGATGGAAGCATTCAGGCAGTTCATGGCTCAATTCGAATAAGGTGGGATATGCATGATGAAGAAAGAAGTTGGAGAACACAAAGGAGAGGCGGTATTCGAATACACGCTTGAAAATGCCGCGGGTATGAAGGTATCCATCCTGACCTATGGCGGCATCATCTCATCGATCATGATGCCTGACCGTGAAGGGGATCTTGCCAATGTCGTGCTTTCCTATGATTCCCTTGAAGGATACCAAAGTGATGAGTATTGTATCGGGGCGATGATCGGCCGGGTGGCCGGTCGCCTATCCGCTGCCCGGTATTCGTATGACGGCAACGAATTCTTGCTTGATCGCAATGAAGGGGAGAATCATTTACACGGAGGATGGAACGGGCTCAATCAAAAGGTGTGGTCGAAGAAAGAAGTAACGGAGAATTCTTTGACATTGGAGGTCGTATGTGGGGACGGGGAAGGAGGTTACCCCGGAAGCGTCATGATCCAGGTCACCTATACCCTTTCCGACAAGGATGAACTCACCCTTTCCTATTCGGCCATCCCGGATCAAGATACCCCGATCAATCTGACGAATCACAGCTATTTCAACCTGAGTGGCGATCCCCGCTCGGACAGTACCGACCACGAACTGCAGTTGAAGTCACGGAGATATCTTGAGCTTGACGATGAGCAGCTTCCCACCGGGAAGATCCTTCCCTTGTCTCAAGGAGGCTTCCGGTTTGAGGGGCTAATCTCGGAAAACAGAACCGACATTGATCACCCCTTCCTACTGGAAGAACATTTCAGTGAGGAAATATCTTTGCACCATCCCGCTTCTGGGAGGAAACTGGTCATTGAAACAGATCAGCCTGCCGTCATTGTCTATACGGGTGCCGGACTGGAAGGTGCTCAGCTGGCAGGTGGAAAGGCGAGCCGCCATCCAGGGATTGCTCTTGAAACCCAGGGCTATCCTGATGCCCCGAACCATTCGGATTTCCCTTCGATCATGGTCAGGGCGGGAGAAGAATACCGTGCAAAGACGAAGTATCAATTTACGGTTCAGGATTGAACGGAGAGTGTGCCGGTATGGCGCGCTCTTTTTTTGAACGCTTACATCTTTTTGAGTCGGAAATGTTTTTAACATATACTGGAGGGGAAGGTGATAAAGAAAGCATTTACATACCGGGAGGGATTAGGTGATCAGTCAAACAAGGAAGATCGTTCAAAAATCATTGGATGCACTGCTCGAAGATGAATCATTTTTACCAGGGGTGAAGGATGAATCGAGGAAGAAGGCGTTCAGCTCGCTGACTTCGATCCTCTCGACCCCCAATCATATACATAAATCCTTTTTGAGGATCGCCCTCGAAAATGGGCGTGTGGAAAGGATTCCGGCGTTCCGGGTCCAGCATAACAATGCCCTCGGTCCTTATAAGGGTGGGATCCGCTTCCATGAATCCGTCAACGAGGAGGAGGTGGAGAATCTCGCTTCCCTCATGACCCTGAAGAATGCTCTCCATGACGTGCCGTTCGGCGGTGGAAAAGGAGGGATCCTTCTCAATCCGAGGGACTACTCCGAGAAGGAACTACATCTGATTTCAAAGAAATACGTCCAATACTTCAGTGATATCCTTGGTCCAGACAAAGACATCCCTGCTCCCGACATGGGATCGGGGGAACGGGAGATGGACTGGATGATGGCAGAATACAAAAGCATCCGCCCCGGGCATCCGTACAGGGGAAGTTTCACGGGCAAAAGCGTCGTGAACGGCGGCTCCCTCGGCAGGCGGGAAGCGACCGGAAAGGGAGTATTCTTCTCTCTTAAGTACCTCCTTCATGATTTCATGAAAGATAAGAAAAGTTTCCTGACGAAAAACGATGGTGTATTCGCCAAAAATCTGTTGAAGCTTGAAGACCGCCCCTTGAAGGTGGCCGTCCAGGGATTCGGGAATGTGGGGTCTGTCGCGGCACTCGAGGCACATCAGTCCACCCACCTGTCCATCAAGGTGGTGGCCGTCAGCGACCGGAATGTGATGCTCTACAATGAAGACGGACTCGACATCCCGGGTCTCATCGAATATGCCCAGAAACACCGGGGCGATCTGCCCGACACAGAGGTGGCCCTGGAGGAAGCGGAAGTCAAAGCCGAGGTCCATGAGCGTGACGAGGTACTTTACCTTGAGGTGGATGCACTGATCCTGGCCGCGCTGGAAAATCAGATTCATAAGGATAATGTGGAAAAAGTGAAGGCACATATCATCGTGGAAGGGGCGAATGCCCCGGTTGCATCAGAGGCCGATGCATCGCTCAATGACCGCGGTGTCATCGTCATCCCGGATATCCTGGCGAATGCCGGCGGGGTGATCGTGTCGTACTTCGAGTGGCTGCAGGGCCGGGAGACGCAGTTTTATTCGGAGGAAGAAGTATTCAAGATGCTGTATGAAAAGATGACGCACACGTTCGATACGGTGCTGCCGATGTTCTTCGGTGACCCGTTCTCCTTGCGGCAGAATTGCTATATTCATTCTGTGATGAAGTTGTCCACCGTGCTGTACCGGCAGGGGAAGCTGTACTGATGGAAGAGGGAGCCCTTTGGTTGGGGCTCTATTTGTTTTGGGTTGGAGAGAGAAAGGGTGAGTGGAAAGATGGGATCGTTCCGTTCCGCTGCGGCCGTCCGCTTTCCGAGGGGAGTGGGTCGAGCTTCCTCGTACCTGCGGGATCTCTCCCGCACTCTATTCCCTTCGGAGTCGGTCGGCCTCCGCTGCACTACACTCTTTGGTGGGGAAAGGGAGAGTGATTCTGGTCGTATCGTCACCACGCTTTACTTTACTTAGAAAAGGTGAAGAAGGGATGGGATTGTTCCGTTACGCTGCGGCTGCCCGCTTTCCGAGGGGAGTGGGTCGAGCTTCCTCGTGCCTGCGGGATCTCTCCCGCACTCTATTCCCTTCGGAGTCGGTCGGCCTCCGCTGCACTACACTCTTTGGTGAAGATAAGGTGAGTGATTCTGGTCGCATGTTCACCACGCCTTGTTTTAATTGAAAAATGTGGAGAAGAGATGTGTCCGTTCCGTTTCGCTGCGGCCGCCCGCTTTCCGAGGGGAGTGGGTCGAGCTTCCTCGTACCTGCGGGATCTCTCCCGCACTCTATACCCTTCGGAGTCGGTCGGCCTTCGCTGCACTGCACTCTTTGGTGAAGATAAGGTAAGTGATTCTGGTCGCATCTTAATAAAAAAAGTGGAAAAGAGATGGGTATGTACCGTTTCTCTGAACTACTAGGTAAGGACAGGGTTAGGGTTAGTAATTTTGTACGCAGCCAACTCTCTCTTTTTATATGCTTAGATGTATTTTAGTAAATTAATAGGTTAATATCTCTCAAACTTTTTTTTAGTTGGACAATCTGTTTGCTATCCGCCCTAAAGGTCTTTCCCCATCAAGTATGCTGACAATCGTTCCAACCAAGAGCGTATTGAAGCGGAGGTGGCTCGACTCCTGCGGAAAAAGAGGCAAGGTTGAGACCCTGCAGGCGCAGCCGAAGCGGCTCAACTGCCTCCCGCCGGAAAGCGAGCCGCCGCAGCGGAAAGAAGCGTCCTTATTAGCTTTGAACCTATATTTGTGGATAGACTCTCCGTAAAGTCATCAACCTTCACCAGACCCCCAAGGTCTATTAATCTTTAATATAAGACTTATACCTATTACGTAAGCAACTTAATTTTTATCCTAACCAAGAGTGCATTGAAGCGGAGGCGACTCGACTCCTGCGGGAAAAGAGGCAAGGTTGAGACCCTGGAGGCGCAGCCGAAGCGGCTCAACTGCCTCCCCGCCGGAAAGCGAGTCGCCGGAGCGAAAAGGAACGTCCTTATCAGCAATCGCATCTACATTCCATGCTAAAAAACTCCTTAAACAAAGGGGTACCAAACAATCAAAACGACTACTATTTTCACAAAGTAAAAAACTATTAAAATTTTTAGTAAAAAATTTCTTGACCTGCCTGAAATAGTTTACTAAAATCAAAAGTAAGATGTAAACGCTTACTAGAAGTTTTTCAGCTTAGTAATAACCTTTAACACATATCGAAACACAAAGGGGATGAAGAGGATGAAAAAGTTAGTCGTATTGATGGGGATCATCGCGACCCTGATCATTGCCGGATGCAGCTCCAACAGCAGCGGCGGAGATGGGAAAGACAAAGACGGCAAAGTGACCCTCACAGCTTGGGCGTGGAACGTGAACGTCGGGGCATTGAACGAAGCAATCAAAACGTATGAAAAAGAAAATCCAGATGTGAAGTTGAAAGTCGAGGATATCGGACGCCTTGACGTATATGACAAACTCTCCACCGGTCTTGCAGCCGGCGGTGTCGGACTGCCGGACATCGTGCTCGTTGAAGATGATCGGATCCACGGCTATGTGGAAGCATTCCCGGATGGATTTGTGAACCTTTCCGAAAAAGGATTCAAGGACCATGAAGATAAATTCCCATCCTTCAAGAATGACCTTGCCCAAGTGGACGGCGATTACTATGCCATGCCGTTTGATGCCGGTCCTTCAGGGATGTTCTACCGCAGAAGCGTTTTTGAAGAAGCGGGTGTGAAAGCAGAAGACATCGAGACGTGGGATGACTTCCTGGAAGCAGGGAAAACCATCAAGGATAAAACAGGGGTAGCTGCCATGCCGCTTGATATGTTCAAGGATGATCCGACGTTCCGGATGATGCTGAACCAGCAGGGTGCATTCTACTTTGATGAAAAAGGCAATATCGACCTGACGAATCCGAAAGCCGTAAAGGCGATGGAAATTCAGAAGAAGTTTGCCGATGCCGACTTGATCAAAAATGTTGATGGATGGAACGGAACGGTTTCTGCCACGGCTGACGGCTCGGTTGCGACGATTCCATTCGGTGCTTGGTACTATGGAACAATCGTGGATCAGGCGAAAGATACAAGTGGAGACTGGGGTGTGTTCCCGCTTCCTGCCATTGAAGAGGGTGGCAATCGTGCAGCAAACCTTGGCGGCGGTGGCTGGATGATTCCTGCTTCTTCTAAAAATGCCGATGCTGCTTACAAGTTCATGGAGTTCTTCTCTACAGATACCGATACGCAGATCATGGCGATGGAAGACTACGGTCTGTTCCCTTCCTTGAATACGGCCTATGACTCTGAAGTCTTCACTGAAGGCGTCGAGTTCTTCGGAGATCAGGAAATCTGGTCATTGTTCGCAGATGAGATGAAGGATATCCCGACTGCTTACTATACAAAGGATTATTCCCTGGCGCTGGATGAAGCGATCAAAGCACAGGCTGATATGTTCAATGGGGCCAAAGCAGATAAGGCCCTTGAAGATGCGGCCAAACGATTGAAAGACCGTACGAAGCGGGATATCAATAACTGACGATTCACGATGATGAGAGAGATAGAGCCAGGATCACTCCGGGACCTCGTGTCTCTCTCTTTTTTTATTGAATCATAGAGAGAAGGTTGATGTATGAAGACGAAAGCCTATATTCCTTACTTATTTGTCGCACCGGCACTTGTGCTGTTCAGTGTGTTCATGCTGTATCCGATCATCTCGTCCCTGATCATGAGTTTTCAATCGGGACAGGGGGCGAATCTTGCCTTTGTCGGCATTGATAACTACAAGCGGCTCATGTCGGATGAAATCTTCCATAAAGCATTGAAGAATACGTTCATCCTCCTGATCATTCAGGTACCGATCATGGTACTGCTCGCCCTCATCTTATCTTCTATTCTTAATTCCGCACTTCTCAGGATGAAGGGGTTCTTCCGTGTCACATTCTTCCTGCCTGCGGTCACCTCGCTGGTTGCCTATTCCATCATCTTCTCCATCATGCTCATGAACGATGGAGTCATCAACCAGGTGCTGGCGGCCGTCGGACTTGATGCCATTCCGTGGCTGAACGATCCATTTTGGGCGAAAGCGTCCCTGATCCTTGCCATGACGTGGAGATGGGTCGGGTACAACATGGTCATTTATCTTGCAGGGCTACAGAACATCCCTGAAGAGATGTACGAAGCAGCGAGTATGGACGGGGCATCGAAGGTCCGACAGTTCTTCTCCATCACCATCCCGCAGCTGAAGCCGGTCATCCTGTTCACCGTTGTCCTGTCGACGATCGGAACCCTACAGCTATTCGATGAGCCATTCGTGCTCACGAAAGGCGGGCCGAGTGATGCGACGCTGACGATCGGGATGTACCTGTATCAAACCGGTTTCCGGTACTTCGACTTCGGTTATGCCTCAACGATTGCCTACGTCATCGTGGTGCTCATCGCCATCATGACATTCATCCAATTTAAAGTAACGGGGGATCAAGAATGAGAAAATCCATCGGTAAAAAAATCACCATGTATGTTGTCCTAGCCATCGGTGCCTTGATTTCCCTCTTTCCGTTCTACTGGGCGGCCATCGGGGCGACGAACGAGAGCGGAAAGCTGTTCTCGAAGCCTCCTGTCCTGATTCCGGGCTCGAAGCTAGTAGAAAACGTCAAGAACCTGAATGAAGCAATCGACATCGGACGGGTCATGTTCAATTCCTTGTTCGTAGCGATTATCTATACCGTCCTCAGCCTCCTGATCTGTTCCATGGCCGCTTATGCGTTTGCCAAGTTCCGTTTCAGGGGCCGGAACATCATATTTGGTATCTTCCTACTATCCATGATGGTGCCTTATCACGCGACGATCATCCCGCTCTTCAAGATGATGGCGAACTTCGGCTGGCTTGATACGTATCAGGCATTGATCCTGCCGAACCTTGCGTATCCATTCGCCATCTTCCTCATGAGGCAGAATATGCTGGCGTTCCCGAATTCATTGATCGAGGCGGCGCGTATCGACGGATCAGGTGAATGGAAGATCTTCTTCCGGATCGTCATGCCGTCCATGAAACCAGCTCTTGCCGCAACGGCGATCTTCCTGTTCCTGTATCAGTGGAACAGCTTCCTGTGGCCGTTGATCGCCCTGTCATCGAACGAAATGTATACATTCCCGGTTGCTCTGTCCTCCCTGTTCGGTCTATCGAGGATCGATTACGGTCAGGTCATGTCAGGGGTCACCATCGCCACCATTCCGATCATCATCTTCTTCCTCGCCCTCCAGCGCCAGTTCATTTCAGGCATGCTCGGCAGCGCGGTGAAATAAAGGAGGCCAT
This sequence comes from uncultured Bacillaceae bacterium, assembly GCA_963762295.1. GTDB lineage: Bacteria > Bacillota > Bacilli > Bacillales > Bacillaceae_B > Rossellomorea. The sequence continues at coordinate 1,330,201 of CAVXKK010000004.1, read as the reverse complement.
TTGAGTGCCGATCATTGTCAATAAAGAAACCAACCAGTTCCACCTTCAGGGGAGGAACGTCAGCTATATCTTCACCATTTTGAAAAACGGTCATCCCGGCCATCTGTATTACGGGAAAAAAATCCGCCACCGGGATGATTTCTCCCATCTGTTTCAGCTTCCGTCTGAACCCCTTGGAAACATGTGCTTCCCCTATGAGGGGGACCAGCTCTTTTCCCTGGAGTTCATAAAACAGGAATTCCCCGTGTACGGAACATCCGACTTCCGGGAACCTGCCGTCGTGGTGAAGCATGCAAACGGGAGCCGGACGTCGGGATTTGTCTATCAATCTCACAAAATCGAAAAAGGAAAGCCCTCTTTGGAAGGGTTGCCTGGTGTGTATGCGCATTCCGGGGAGGAAGCGGAGACCCTTATCGTATCCTTGCATGACGGGGTGGCCGATGTTGGGTTGGAGCTTCTCTATACCGTATTTCATGAACGCGATACAGTGATCCGCAGCTCCCGGATTGTGAACCGTGGAGAAGAGCCCATCACGGTGGAGCGACTCCTGAGCGCGTCTGTAGATTTTCCGGATCAAGACTATGACTTCCTTCATTTGAACGGGGCATGGATCCGGGAAGGACATGTGGAGAAGACGGGCTTGAGGAAAGGGTTGCAGTCCATCGACAGCAAGAAGGGTGTATCAAGCTCCAAGCATAATCCGTTCTTTGCCCTTTGTTCTAAAGCGTCGACGGAAGATGCAGGAGAAGTATACGGGTTCAGTCTCGTCTACAGCGGAAACTTCTTTGGGGGCGTCGAAGTGGATGCCCATGATGTGTCACGTGCCATGATCGGCATCAATCCGTTCGGTTTTGAGTGGGGGTTGGAAAAGGGTGAAAGCCTGCAGTCGCCGGAAGCGGTCATGGTCTACTCAGATCAGGGCCTTGGAGGAATGAGCGCTGCGTTTCACGAGCTCTATCGCACCCGTTTGGCGAGAGGGGAGTGGCGTGATCGTGAGCGTCCGGTTCTGATCAATAACTGGGAAGCGACGTATTTCGATTTCCATCAGGATAAACTCCTCGACATTGCCGGGGAGGCAGCGGATCTCGGCATTGAACTGTTCGTCCTCGATGACGGGTGGTTTGAAGGACGGGATCATGATACATCCTCCCTCGGTGACTGGACGCCGGATAAGAGGAAACTTCCCCAAGGATTGAAAGGATTGCGGGAAGCCATGCCGGCGGATCAAGGCTTTGGCATCTGGGTGGAGCCTGAAATGATTTCAGTGAAGAGTTCCCTGTATGAAGAACACCCCGATTGGGTCCTTGGCGTGGAGGATCGACCTCTGTCCCATGGGCGCAATCAGTTCATCCTCGATCTATCCCGGGATGAAGTGGTCGACCATTTGTATCATGTTTTGAGCGATGTGTTCAGCTCGGCGGACATCATGTATGTGAAATGGGATATGAACCGGAATATGACGGAAGTCGCTTCCAGGGAACACCTCCAGGGAGAGGTGGCCCACCGCTACGTATTGGGGTTGTACGCCCTTTTGGAACGATTGACGAAGGCGTTCCCGCATATCCTGTTTGAATCCTGTGCAAGCGGTGGCAATCGATTCGATCCAGGGATGCTTCATTACATGCCCCAGACGTGGACGAGTGACAACACCGATGCCGTGGAGCGATTGAAGATCCAATGGGGAACATCACTTGTCTATCCCCTGTCTTCCATGGGAGCTCATGTGTCCAATTCACCGAACCACCAGACAGGACGCTCGACACCGATCGAGATGCGTTTCCATACGGCCATGTTCGGGGCCTTCGGCTACGAGCTTGATGCACCAGCCCTTACCGACGATGAGAAAGGGGCGGTACGGGAGCAGATCACATTCTTCAAAGCCAATCGCAGGCTCATTCAGTTCGGCTCGTTCCACCGTCTTATGAGTCCGTTCGAGGGAAGTGATGCAGCGTGGATGGTATCCGATGGAAACGAAGCCGTTCTTGCCTTTTACCGGGTGCTGGCGAAGCCAAATCCTTCTCTCATACGCGTTCGCATGCGGGGACTTGATCCCGATGCTCTTTATGAGCTGAAGGGAAGCGACACCCGCTACTATGGGGATGAATTGATGAGTGTCGGCTTCCTGATTCCACCTTTCTTCAGCGGCACCGTGAGGACCAAGAATACTGTGATGACGGGAGATTTCCAATCGGCGATCTGGAAGTTTGAAAAAGTGGGGGATGCACGATGAAGAAACTGACCGATGTATTTGGAGGAAAGGAAGAGGGTGTCCGTACATTCTTCGCGCCTGGCAGGGTGAACCTGATCGGTGAGCATACGGATTATACAGGCGGTCTTGTCCTGCCTTGCGCCCTCGGTGTCGGCACGTATGTATCAGCAAGGGAAAATGGAACCGATCTGATCCGACTCTTCTCTGAAAACTTTCCTGAAGCGGGAATCATTGAAGTGCCGGTCTATCACCTCGCGTATGACCCGGAAGATGGCTGGGCGAACTACCCGAAGGGAATCTTTCACCATCTCCTTCAAGGGAAAGCACGAGGGATGGACCTGTACTATCAGGGGAATATCCCCAATGGGGCCGGTCTATCCTCATCGGCATCCATCGAGATTGCGACCGCGATCCTGGTGGATGAGTGGTACGGCCTAGGGCACTCCACCCTTGATCTCGTCCTGATCAGTCAGGAAGTGGAGAACCGGTATATCGGGGTGAACTGTGGAATCATGGATCAGTTTGCCGTAGGGTTCGGGAAAGCACACCGGGGCATCCTCCTTGACTGCGGCAGCCTGAAGTATGACTACATCCCTTTACCCCTCGAAGGCATCTCCATCGTGATTGCCAATTCGAATGTACGGCGTGAGCTCGCAGGTTCTGCTTATAATGAGCGGCGAAAAACTTGTGAGGATGCCCTTTTGAAACTTGAAGGAATTGCGTCATTGGGAGAGCTGTCACCGGCCGACTTTGCCAGGATGATGCCGAGGCTATCCGAAGAGGAAGTAAGACGGGTCCGCCATGTGGTGACGGAAAATGACCGTACACGCAGGGGGGCAGAGCTTCTGCAAAACGGAGATATTTATGGGTTCGGACAGCTGATGAAGGAGTCCCATGAATCTCTGCGGGTCGATTATGAGGTGACAGGCGATGCCCTTGACGCCCTTGTCGATGCCGCCTGGGAGCATCATGGAACAATTGGGGCGCGCATGACGGGTGCGGGATTCGGTGGATGCACCGTGAATCTGGTGGCTGAAACCGCCGTCCCGTCCTTTATTCAGGAAGTAGGAAGTGCCTACCAGAGCTCGACAGGCAGGAACGCCAGTTTTTATGTAGTGAAAGCTGGAGCGGGAGCAAGTGAAGTCACCCCGACCAGGTAACGATAGAATGGAGGAAACGATATGTATTTGGGAGTAGATTATTATCCGGAGCATTGGCCGAAAGACATGATGGATGAAGACCTTGATGGCATCAAAGAAATGGGATCCACCATGATCCGGATTGGCGAATTTGCCTGGCATCTGATGGAGAGCAAGGAAGGGGAATTCGACTTCTCCTTCTTTGACGAAGTGATATCGAAAGCAAAGGAGCGGGATCTGTCCGTCATGTTCGGGACACCAACGGCGACGTTCCCGGCGTGGCTCGCGAAGAAGCATCCGTCCATCCTGTCAAAGGATGAGAGGGGGCTCACCAGGAGCTTCGGAGGCAGGAGACAGTATTGCTTCAACTCGAAGGACTATTGGACCTACAGCTCGCGCATCACTGAAGAGCTCGTGAAGCACTACAGCAAGGAGCCTGGCATCACCGTCTGGCAGATCGACAATGAGTTCGGCCACGAAGGCAGTGATCAGTGCTACTGCGGGCAGTGTCATGAAGGGTTCCAGGCATTCCTTGAGGATAAATACAAGACCGTCGACGAGCTCAATGAGCGGTGGGGCACGATCTTCTGGGGGCAGACGTATAACGGATTCGATGAAATTCCGATGCCGACACCTACCGTTACGACGCACAACCCATCCTTGAAGCTCGACTGGGCGAAATTCCGTTCGTTCTCCGTGAATCGCTATGCGAAAGAAATGGTGAGGATCGTCAGGGAATTCAAAGGCGATCATCAGCTTGTCACGACGAATGTGTCAGGTGGATTCTTTGATAAGTGGTTCGATCACCCTGAGCATGCCCGGGAGCTTGATGTCGTTTCGTACGATAACTATCCGGTGTGGGGTGGTCTGACGGAGCCGATTTCGCCGGCAGAAGTGGCCATGAACCATGACTTCAACCGTGGTCTCCTCGGAAAGAACTACTGGATCGTGGAGGAACTCATGGGGGCGCAGGGACATGACGTCATCGGGTATCTACCACGCCCGAATCAGGCGAAGATGTGGTCCTACCAGGCATTTGCACACGGTTGTACCGATCTTCTATACTTCCGGTGGAGGGGGATGACCAAAGGAGCAGAGCAATTCTGCTTCGGGGTCGTGGACCATGATAACCACCGGGGACGCAAGTATAAGGAAGTCCAGTCCCTCTTCTCTGAGATCAAGCCTCACGAAGAGCTATTGAATGCTCCGATCCAAGCCGATGTCGCCGTCCTGTACAGCTATGCCAACATCTGGTCATGGCGCTCACAGGTCCAGAGCTCGGGCTTCGACTTCACGAAGGAACTGACGCGGATGTATCAGGCGTTCTACGACTGGAACACCGCTATTGATGTGATCCCTGTCGACCGGCCGTTTGATTCGTATAAAGTACTGGTCGTGCCGGTAATGCAGATGATGGATTCTAAGCTGTCTGACAGATTGCGGACATTTGCCGATAACGGCGGGACGATCCTCTTCTCTTTCAGGACGGGATTGAGGGATGAGGACAATAACATCCGTCTCGGGGAAGCCCTGCCTGGCATGGTGAACGACCTGTGCGGCATCCGGATCCACGAAACCGAGGCCCTTGCCGACGGGCAGGAATTGACCGTCAAAGGTGAGGGGACCGGGACGGTCACGGTATGGCGTGACCTTATCACCCCCGACACGGCCGAGGTTCTCTACCGCTATCAGGATGCATTCTACGAAGAAAAAGCCGCTGTTACACGGAACACCTATGGAAAAGGGCAGGTGTATTACATCGGTGGAGGGCTTGACCAAGAGTCATTGAAGGAAATCGGAAAGAGCGTCATCGACCGCCACGGAATCTGGTCCATGGACACCGAACCAGGAGTCGAAGTGTATAAGCGTACACTGAATGGAAAAGACCATCTGTTCCTGCTCAATCATACTGGAGACGAAAAAACCGTTGGAAACCACACGCTTGCACCTTATGCCAGCACCATCGTGGAATGGAAATAACTCAGAGAATGAAGTGTGTGATGCCCGCTTCTTCGCTATAATAGAAATGAATGCATGAACCAGAAGGAGGAAGTGGGATGGCCACTTTGAAGGATATTGCAAAAAAGGCAGGTGTCTCACTTGCTACGGTCTCCAGGGTCCTGAACTATGATGAAACGCTCTCTGTTGCCGATGAAACAAAGAAGCGGGTCTTCCAGATCGCCCAGGATATGAACTACAAAACGCTCCGCAACCGGAAGGATCCCCAGCAGATGAAGGAACGCATGCTGTTCGGCCTGGTCTACTGGTACTCCGAGCAGCAAGAGATGGCGGATCCGTATTATATGGCAATCCGGTCAGGTGTTGAACGGGAGTGTCAGGAGAGGAACATCGACCTGATCAAGCTGTTCAAGAACGGGGACGATCTTGATCCATCCCGCCTTGAAGGACTCGACGGCATCATTGCCGTCGGAAAATACAGCCAGGAGGAAATCGATCTGTTCGAAGGCGCCGCCCGCCACCTCGTCCTGGTCGATTACTCCCCGAGTGATGATTATGACTGTGTGGTCGTGGACTTCAGGAAGGCGATGAATGAAGTCCTTGATTATCTTTCATCCCTCGGTCACGAAGACATTGGGTACATAGGCGGACAGGAGTTCGTAACGAAAGAACAGCCGATCCGTGATGAGCGTGAATGCTCATTCTATCAGTACCAGGCCCTCCGGGGAATGTATCATCCGGAATTCACGTGGACGAAAGGGAATTTCACCTCGGAAGACGGCTACCGCCTCATGAAAGAAGCCTTGGAGGGAGAACGGCTTCCCACCGCCTTTTTCATCGCCTCCGACTCCATGGCGATCGGGGCGATCCGGGCCCTCCATGAAGCCGGGTATCAGGTGCCGGAGCAGGTATCGATTGTCGGTTTCAACGACATCGCCACCTCCAAATTCCTGCAGCCGTCCCTCACCACGGTGAAAGTGTACACGGAATTCATGGGTGAATCCGCTGTCGAGCTTCTTCTGGATCAGATCCAATCCAAGCGGGAGCTCGCCAAAAAGGTTGTTGTCCCGAATCACTTGGTGAAGAGGGAGAGCTGTGCGGAAAGAAGGTAAGACTGGACACCTGCGAGGCTGTTGCAACAGCCTCGCAGGTGTTTTTTATTGGTACTGGGCGAGGGAGAAGGAAAGTTCTTTCTTCACTGCTTCTACTAACTCTGGAGGAGAAAGGACTTTCACTTCCCTTCCTGATCTCGTGAGAAGCTTGGCGATAAAAGGAATATCACCAGGATGTATGGTGGATGTAAAGAGTATGCGTCCGTCCTGGTTGATCACTTTTTGTTCTGACCATAAATAAGAGGACAGATCGGAGAGCCCCCTTTCCGTGCATTGGACCACGATTTCCATCTCACTCGGATTCATATATTGAGTGAAGTTTTCAAGGGTGACACCGCCAGTGTCGGCAACATCATCTTTCAGCTCTACACCTTCAATCTTTTCCATACTGAACAGTTGCACGCGATCCGTTTGAATGTCCAGCACCACTGCATACCATTTGTTGTTTTTGAATAGGAAACCGACCACCGAATAAGGGGAAGGCAAGGACCGACCTTGATAATGGATCATGGAGATTTGCTGACTGAATGAGGCTTGAACCATTTTCTCAAAGTGTGGAAGGGTGGATTGGTCACTTCTGTTGAAATACTGAAATTTACCTAAATAGCGGTTGATTACCGCCTTTTGTTCAACACTCGAAGAGCTGATGATTTTGCGGTAGATCCCTTCATATGTAGCGTTGAATGGGATTGTTGGAAGCTGGGAGATACTTCCGAAGGCGAATAGAAGGGCGAGCAGCTCCTGAGGAGTAAGGTCGATCTTCGTTAAGCTCCTTTCGTGTATGATACGATACCCGCCATGCTGACCGCTTTCGCTATAGAATGGAACACCAAGATCCTCGAGATCTCTCATATCCCGAAGTGCCGTGCTTTTGGAAATGTTGAATTCTGCCATCAGATCAGCCAATGTGAAATGATGCATCTCATTCATGTAATGGATCATATGGTACAAACGAGTAGATTTTTTCACTGTCATCCTCCCAACGGTGCCGGAAACTGACACCAATCAGTTCTATACTGACAGTATACCGAAAAGGAGGGAATGAATCATGACATTCGACGTATCACCTTATATACTTATGACAAGCCAGGCAGAAGAAGCAAGAACGTTTTATGAAGACATATTTGGTGCCGAAACACGATACATCCAACGAATAAGCGATAGACCTGAAAGTGCGAAGATCGGCATTGCGCAAAATCTACTGAATCGAATCGACCAAGCCGTCCTCTCGTTCGGAAACATCACTTTGATGCTTGCTGATGATACGGAAGGATTACCCGTTTCGCCAGGTAGTCATATTTCCTTATGTCTTACATTTGAAACGGTTGAAGAAGCCAAGGGGATATTTGACAAAATGGTGAGTAGCGGAGCAGAGATCCTGAAGCCGTTTACCCCGGAATTTTATACGGAAGGCTATGGGTTCCTGAGGGATCCATTTGGCGTCTCATTCCACTTATTTACTAAAAGAATAGGGTAAGAGAGAAGGGCATGTCTATCCATGCCCTTCTTCCCATTTGTAAACCATTTGTAAATTATATGTTGTAAAATTCAGATAGTTTTGTATAATTAATGTAATCGAATAGGACTGGGAAGAGACTTTGAGAAGAAGCCCAATTGATGACCCTTAAAATGTAAGGGTTTACATTGGTGCGTCTTCTCTTTTTCTTTGCCCGGAAACTCGAAAAAACAAAATAGGGGGATTTCAAGATGAAAAAATCACTATCGGTCGTGGCTTCCATGATCCTGGCAGGAAGCCTGCTTGCAGGTTGCGCAGGAGAGAAGAGTTCCGGTGATGGAGACGGCAAAACGGGACAGATCACGTTCTATTCTCCGGAAACACCGGATATGACGAAGGAGCTCGGTCAAAAATTCGAGGAACTCCACGGTGGTTCCGTTGACGTCCAGTATGCCGGGACGAACGTACTGGTGAACCGGATGATGGCGGAAAAGGATAATCCCCAAGGGGACGTCTGGTATGGAGGCGGGGGAATCCTTCCATTTGAAGCCGCAGCCGATAAAGGGATCATCGGTTCCTATATTCCGGATTTCGCCAAAGATTGGGACACAGTGGAAGATGGAATCAAGGTAAAGCATGAAGACGGCAAGTATGTCGGGACAGAGATCTTTGTTCTCGGCTTTGCCTATAATACAGAGCTGGTATCGGAGGAAGAAGCGCCGAAAACATGGGATGATCTTCTTGATCCGAAGTGGAAAGGGAAAATTCAGTTCTCCAACCCGGCAGCATCGGGAACAGCAACCCTCATGGTGCTGAATCAGATGATGCAGCGCGGTGAGAAAGAGGGCTGGGAGTACTTCGAAAAGCTCGTGGATCAAGCAAACTCCATGCCGGATTCAGGTTCAGCTCCTACGAAAGCGGTTTCAATGGGTGAAGCCCATATCGGAGTCGGCTTTGACTTCATGGCTTACGAGCAGAAAGCAAAAGGGGAAAGCGTCGATTTCGTCGTTCCGGATAAAACACCGATCCTGACGAACCCTGTGTCCATCGTGGAAGGCGGACCGAATCCCGATGGCGGCAAAAAGCTCATGGATTTCCTTCTCTCCAAGGATGGTCAGCAGATCCTAGCCAACTGGTATCATATCCCAATCAACCCGGAAGTGGAGTCCAAGACGCCTCTGACACTTGAGAAGGTCAAACCGCATGCCGTCGATCTTGATATTGACTGGGTGAATGAGAACTACGACCGCGTACGGAACGAATGGAAAGATAAGTTTCAGTAATACACCAAAATAGGGGATGAGATAAGAATGGGATCAGTCAAAGTGACACAACTAACAAAAGAATTTTCCGGCGTGCATGCGCTTAAAAACGTCAATCTTGATATCCAGGAGGGGGAATTCTTCGCCCTCCTCGGCCCTTCGGGGTGCGGGAAGACGACGACGATGCGCTGTATTGCAGGATTTGAACAGCCGACATCCGGCATCATCACCATCGGACAGAAAGAGGTGAACCGCATCCCGCCCAATCAGCGGAACTGCGGGATGGTGTTCCAGAGCTACGCTTTGTTCCCCCACATGAATGTGTTTGAAAATGTCGCCTACAGCCTCAACATCAAACAGCTGAATGCGAGCAACGTAGCCGCCAAGCTCCCGATCTACTTGCGGCTCTTGAACCGGAAATTCGGCCGGTATCCGAAAGCCATGGAGCAAAAGGTCATGGAGATCCTCGAATACGTAGAGCTCGACAAGCATGCGAAGCGTCTGACGAGCGAGCTGTCCGGGGGCCAGCAGCAGCGTGTCGCTCTTGCCCGCGCCCTGATCATGGAGCCTGCGGTCCTTCTCATGGATGAGCCCCTTTCAAACCTTGATCAAAAGCTTCGTCATTCCATGCGGAATACAATCCGCCGCATCCAGCAGGACCTCGGCATCACGACGATCTTCGTCACCCATGACCAGGAAGAAGCCATGAGCATGGCGGACCGGGTCGCGGTCATGGACAGCGGTGAAGTGAAACAGATCGGGACGCCCATCGAGCTCTACAGCAGGCCTTCGACTCCCTTCATTGCGAATTTTGTCGGTACGTCGAACGTCATGAAGGGCACCGTCGTAAATACGGAAAATGGCTATTCGGTCGTGAAGGGTGCAGGCTATGTGCTGAAATCGACCCATCAAGTGGACCGTAAAGAGGTCAATGTCATCGTCAGACCGGAAAACATCAACACCTTCAAGCCTGGGACCATCACAAGTGAGGCGACAAACATCATCGAGGGGAAAGTACTCGTCTCCACCTACCTTGGGTCCATCGTCCGCTATGATGTCCAGGTCGATGAGTATCAGCTTGTCGTGGACACGACCTTCGTGCCGGGTGAACCAATCCTTGCTGAAGGGGAAATGATCCAGCTCACCATCGATCCTGAAAGGGTGCTTCTCATATGAAGGGACGGTGGAATGGACTAAGCGTCGTCAAGATCCTGATCTATCTTTTCTTTGGTGTCTTCCTGATCCTGCCGCTCCTGTCAGTGTTCCTTGTCAGCTTCACGGGGCAGCCTGTCAACATTCTCGGCTCCATTACGGATCCGGCGATCTTCAGTTCCACGGTGGAGAAGTTCAAGGCCGTATCCCTTGAAAACTATGAAAAGATCTTCACGAATAAAACGTATTTCTCAGCGGTTAAAAACAGCCTGGGACTCGCCGTCCTGGTGGCACTGATCGTCATCGTCATGTGCATACCGATCGCATATGGGATTGCACGTACGACGATGCCGCTCAAGAAGACGATCTCGGCACTCTGTACGATCCCCCTCATCGTTCCGACGTTCATCTCGGCCTATGCCGTGATCATCATGTTCGGCCGGTCCGGGTGGGTGACGTACCTCTATCAGAAGCTCGGCGGGGAAGGAATGCTGATCGACCCTTATTCCATGGCGGGTATCGTCCTGGTCCAGGTGTTTTTCTTCTTCCCGTATGCCCTGTGGCCGATGGTGGCAGCATTCAAGGTGAGTGATATCTCCCTTGAGGAGGCGTCCTTGAATCTTGGAGCGAAGAACTGGTTCACCTTTATCTTCGTGACGTTCCCCCTTGCAATACCGGGGGTGATCTCGAGCGCGCTCCTGATCTTCACGGTTTCGTTCTCCGATTTTGGGACGCCGATCATCCTTGCACCGAAAGAGATGAACCTCCTTGTCGTCGAAGCGTACCGGGAAATCGCCGGATTCTTCAACTGGGGCGGTGCTGCGATCCTGACGGTGATCATGGTCCTCGTGGCGGCCTTCTTCTTCTGGCTGCAGCATCTGTTCACGAAGGGGAAGAACTACGGTTCCGTTTCCGGTAAGCCGAAGCAGCAGAAGCTGAATGATTCAAAGGGATTGACGCGCACGCTTTCCGTTTACTCTTTTGTACTCGTTCTGTTCCCGCTTCTTGCCATGCTGTCGATCGTGATGCAGTCCCTTGCAACCACATGGGGGAAGAATCCCCTGCCGAACGGCTACACCCTTGATCACTATAAGACGATCTTCACGAGTTCCCTTGGGAATATCCAGAATAGTATCGTCCTGGCCCTCGGAGCCCTTGTCCTAAGCGTGATCATCGCGACGTTCGTTTCTTATTTCGTCGTCAGGCAGAATTCCAACAAGCTCGATTTCATGACGTCGATTCCCCTTGTGGTACCGGGGATCGCATTCGGGATCGCCCTGATCCAGACGTTCAACACGGCGCCCCTTCATCTGACTGGTACTGCGGTCCTTCTCATCGTCGCCTATACGATCCGGAGGCTGCCATATATGGTGCGCTCCACGATGGGGACGATGAGGGCCATCAAGCAGGATATTGAAGAAGCGGCCGTGAATCTCGGGGCGACTCCGTTGACGGCTGCAGTCACGATCATCGGTCCGCTGATGCTCCCGGGTATTGCCGCCGGTTCGATCCTCGTTTTCATCACCGTTATCAAGGAAACGAGTATATCTATATTACTGGCCCCTGCCGATTGGGCGCCTATGAGTCTGGCAATCTTCCAGAATATCTTGCGAGGGGAATATTACACGGCGGCAGCGATGTCTGTGGTGCTCGTCATCATCGTCCTCCTGCTCCAGGCAATAGCCAATCGCATGTCGAAAAATCAACTGTAGGACGGTGAAGGTGGAACGTGACTAGAGGATTTATCTTTGATTTGGATGGAACGGTGTATTTGGATGAAGAAATGATCGAAGGGGCGGCAGACGCCATCGCCGCCCTGAAACAAAGGGGCGATAAGGTCGTCTTCCTGACGAATAAATCCATCTCCACAAGGATGGATTATGTGAAGAAACTGAGGAAGCTCGGGATTGAAGTGGAGCTTGATGAAGTGATCAATTCCAATTTCATTACGGCAAAGTTTCTGAAGGATGCACTGGAGTCGGGGGAAGCGGCGCTTGTCATCGGGGAAAAGCCCTTGTTGGATGAACTGCTGGAGGAGGGGATCACCCTCACCCAGGATGCAGGACAGGCGAAGTTCGTCGTCCTCGGATGGGACCGGGAGTTCAGCTATGAAAAAATCAATCTGGCTTTTCAGGCATGGCTCAATAAGGCGAGGATCATCGCGACTAATCCTGACAGGACCTGTCCCGTACTAGGCGGACAGATCCCCGACTGCGGGGCGATGATCGGTGCCCTTGAGGGGGTGACGGGTGAGAGGATCGAGTCCATCACGGGTAAGCCGTCGAAATGGATGGCCGAATACGTGGTCTCTCAAGTGTTGAAGCTGGATCCGGCCGACTGTTATATGGTCGGGGACCGCCTCGAGACGGATATCCGGATGGGGATCGAGAACGGATTGCAATCGGTCCTTGTGCTCACCGGGGTAACAAATAAAGAAATGTTAACAAAATCTTCATATCAGCCTTCATATGTGCTTGATAGCATTAAGGAGATCGTGAATCTATAAGTCGAATTTCCACATATTCGGGTCACCGGATGAGACAGCCAGGGCACCGGCTTCAAGGGCATCGAGGATATCTTTCTTCTCCTGGATGAGTCCCCCGACGATGAGGGGGAGCTTGAGCTGGTGCGACAGCTGGTCGATCACACGCGGCATGAGTCCCGGTAGCACTTCAACAGCATCGGGTTTACACGACTTGATCATTTCAATCCCCTTTTGAAGGGCGCCCCTGTCAATAAGGAAGATGCGCTGGATCGTCACGAGTCCTTCATCTTTGGCATAGCGGATCATATTGGTTTTAGTCGAGATGATGCCCGTCGGATTCCAGACGTCGGCGACGAATTTCACCGCTCCCTTCGTATTGGACAACCCCTCGATGAAATCGAGGTGGATAAAGATATACATATTGGCTTCTTTCAATTTCTCTATATAGGGTTTGACCGTCAGGATATCCCCAATCAATAGAAAGGCGATGTTCGCCGAGCTCCGGATCGCTTTATCAATATCCTTTTCTTCTTTGATAGAAGCGATGATCTGAGACTCTACCATGTTTACAATTTCCAAAGAAGTCACACCCAGTCATATTAAGAATTATCTGTCTATTTACCTATTTGAAGTTTACCATATTTCCCCCTTAATGCAACATACCCGAACGAAAGGAGGTGGGGTGCGGCCCTTTGGATCAGTCCGTCTATCAGTCTCGTAAAACCAAACATGGGAGGGAGTTTTACACGTGAAGAAATTATTCAGTACAATGGCCGTTTCCACATTGGCATTGGGCTTATTTGCCCCTGTCCAGACCAATTCCGTACAAGCAGCAAGCCCGGTTCTATTGGAAGAGGATTTTGATGATATCGCGAATGGCCGTTTGCCCGATGGATGGAAGCTCTTAGAAGGACAAGGGGCCGTCCAGGACGGGAAGCTCGTCCTGAATTCCTCCGCCACCTCAAAACCGGCCAGGGTCATCGTCCCTTTGGAGGAAGATGAAGGGGACTATGTATTCGAAGCAGACGTGACGTTCCAGTCGGCAGTGGAGGATAAGCGGTGGGCATCGCTCATGTACCGAATCCAAAACGAAAATTATCCATACTATCAGTTTGCCGTGCGCCGGGGTGCTTCCGACGTGAATGGCCTGGAATTCGCAGAGCGGACGCCGGCTGATAAATGGCTGGTGCCGGAGCGTAACTTTTACACTGAAAATATGAAATATGGGAAGACGTACCGGTTGAAAGTGGTCGCAAGCGGAAACCGTGTCCAGCAGTATGTGAACGGGCAGTTGGTCATCGATACAGACCAAGCCGGGAAATACCTCAATGGCGATGTCGGGTTCCAGACGAGCGGTTCGAAGGTTGAATACGATAACGTAAAACTGACTTCATTCGAAGGCGAGCTGCCACCTGTAGATGGTGAAGGGGCGCTCCTGCCTCAGGAAGCACAAACGTCCATGATCAACGCCCCTACCATCATCAACGGGGAAGATGTCGACGTACCGCATGATGAGACGGCTTCCGCTCTGATCAAAGTGGACGGGGATGCAGGCAATCTGAAAGGAAACGAAAAGGATCTTCGTAGCGTCCTGATGACGCTCAAAGGAAAGAAAATCCCGGTGCTACATATGGAAAAGGGTGGCCTTGAAGAATCCGTCGTCGGATTTGCTCAATGATCTGTCCATCAGTGATGTCCATGTCGTGTCCAGTCAGACGGGGATCATTGAAGCAGTGAAAGACCTGAATCCGAGGATCCGTGGGGGACTCTATTATGATCAACGTCATCTCAATAAACATGATTTAAAGAAGATTGTCGAGGATGTTCATAAGAGTGAAAGCAAGATGGTCATGATCCCTCAGAATGTCCTGACAGAAGAAGGCATGTATTATCTTCATAACCGGATGGTTGCTGTATGGGGCGTAGGTGGTGATACAATGGCCACAACACATGAGCTTATTCACCTTGGCGTCGACGGGATCGTCACGAACGCACCTGAGCTTGCCGTGAAGGCATTCGGTCAGTATCCGGATCAGACGATCGTTCAACGGCCGATGGTGGCTGCCCATCGCGGCGTGCCGTCCCTTGCTCCTGAGAACACCATGGCCGGGTACCGTCTCGCGTATGAGCTCGGTGCCGATCAGATCGAGACCGATGTGCAGCGCACGAAAGACGGTCACCTCGTGGTCATCCATGATGAAACGGTGGACCGGACCACGAATGGAACGGGTGCCGTCAAGGATCTGACCCTTGCAGAAATAAGGGCACTCGATGCCGGAATCAAATTCGATGAGAAATTTGCCGGCGAAAAGGTACCGACCTTCAAGGAATATCTTCAGGAGTTCAAAGGCAAGAATGTCATGCTCCTCATTGAAATAAAAGCCCATGGTGTGGAGGAGCAGACGATTCAAGAGATCAAAGAAGAAGGCATGATGGATCAAGTGGTCCTTCAAAGCTTCTATCTCGACAGCATGCAGCTCTCAAATGAACTGGCCCCTGAGCTGCCGGGAGGATACCTGTTCTCTTCCGCCGTCCCGGGCACTCTTCAAGAAAAGTTGAAGAACGCGAAGAAGCTCGTGGATTACGGAACGATCAATGATGTGACCCTCAACTCCAGTTATGGTTCCCTGTACAAAGAGTTCATTCAATACATGAGGCAGCGTGGGATGCTGAGCATGCACTGGACCTTCCGTGCCGAGCCTCCGTTTGCCGATAAGCTGAAAGATGGACTCATCGGACCAATAACGGATTATACGCAATGGCTGACAGAATCCCCAGTCCAGCTTGAACTGCCGATCAAAAAGGTGAACCTGAAAGAAGGGAAATCACGAACCATCCAGGCGAAAGCACGCGTCAGCTACCGCGTCGCCGAGCGTGAGAAGATCGAGACCGAACTATTCGTCGCTGAAGGGAATGGCGTGGTGAAAGTGCACGGCAATACAATCGAAGCCATCGCCCCTGGGAAGGCACAAGTATTCGCCAAGCATACGTTCACGATGCTCGGGGAAGAGTGGAATGTCGTGTCTGAGCCGATTGAAGTGACGGTGAAGTAAGGATATGTAAGCAAGAAGGAGGTTGGGACAAAATTAACCAGGTCCCATTTAATGAATAGACAATCAGTGTAGGTTCTTTATACCGCTCATGATTTCCGTGCAAGACTTCGCTTTCCGCGGGTAGCCCGTGAGCCTCCTCGGCAAGCCTGCGGGGTCTCACATTAGCTACTCTTCCCGCAGGAGTCTACGTCTTGCACTCCAATCAACCGCTGGAGACAATGAAATGTCATGTTAATGGAATAAATAAAAAACCCGAATTCATTTACCTACGATCAGGTGATGAATTCGGGTTTTACTATGGCTAACACAGTTTTATTCTAGCCGATTTTTGCTATTAAATGTTTTCTTGTTTCAATCCGTCGATGATGTTCTGTTTCTTGATCTTCCCCGTGGAATAGAGCATGGCGGATCCCACGATTGCAAAGATGGCAACGACCACGAACAGCACGCTCATCCAAGGAGGGGAGAAGCTGTATTCAAACGATTCATTCAGGGCCATATGCATGAGATACATGGCTGCGAACCCGATTGGCAGACCGTAAAGGAGCGATTTCAAGCCATAGAAGATGCTCTCATAATGGATCATCTTATTGAAGCCCTTCGGCGTCATGCCCACAGATTTCAGCATGGCGAACTCACGCTTCCTGAGTGAGATGCTTGTCGAGATCGTATTGAAGATATTCGCGATCGAAATGGCTGAAATCAGAGTGATGAATCCGTAGGCGAAGATGGAGACCAGAAGAGAGAACTGTTCGTTTTCTTCCTTCATTTGCGTGATGTTAAATACCTCAACGTCTCCGCTTTTCGACTCATCGATCGCCTCCTGGGTTGCGGAGGGATCAGAGCTGTTCAGGTAAAGGAATGGAGTCGAATTACTTGAACCTGTTTCCTTTTGGATTTTGTGCAGGGTATCACGGCTCATGATCAGGTTTAGACCATAACCGACTCTGACCCCCATTGGTGCCTCATCCGTTTCTCCGTCGATTTGAATGGATCCTACTTTTTCATCCTCCTCTCCATTAAATTCATACAAGTCAAGCTTCTTCGTTTTTTGAAGATCCAGTGCTTCCGATTGATAGAATTTGCGATCTGATCCCTGATATTTAAGCATGTTGATTACAACAACCCCGTCAGGATTGACTTTACTACCGGTTTTCTTGAGGTACTCCTTGAAATCTTCCTCGTCAAGGCCATGCAGCTGGAGGTTATACGCATACTTCCCATCATTTAAGTTCGCATGGTAATCAGGATCTTTCTTTAATGCCGATGGAACGTCCTTACTGGTTAGCCAGCTTTGGAACGAGACATATTCCAATAAGACGGAATCGGTGACGTTTTCCGCATTCACAAATGGCTTCAGGCTTTCAAGGTTGTTGGATGAACCAGTAAGTTGAATGTCAAAATCATAGTTTTCCTGTGTCATGCCCGCTGATTTCTTGATGTTGTCAGTGAAAAACGATACCGAGAGAAACAAAATGATGGAGATGACGAGTGAGAATACAGTAGCGATGTATCGCTTCTTGTTCCGTTTCAGGTTTTTTAACCCTATTTCTCCTTCAATGCCAAACATTTTACGGGTGAGTTTAGATGTTTTCACGCTACGACCGCTCATTTTTACATCCTGTGTCTGTCTGATTGCATCAATGGCTGATACCTTCGATGCTCTTCTCGCAGGAATCAATGTGGAGATGAAAATGGTAATAATCGAGACTGCACATGCTGCAAGGATGGAAAACGGAGTAATGGAAACAGATATTTTTAATCCGTCTGAGAATACGTTCGTCAAAGTGGTATTCATGAACCAGAAGGTGACGGCCATACCGCCGATTCCGGCAATCAGGCCGATCGGGATGGAAATCAATCCGATGACAGCCCCTTCAAAGAAGACGGA
Organism: uncultured Bacillaceae bacterium; assembly: GCA_963762295.1. Classification (GTDB taxonomy): domain Bacteria; phylum Bacillota; class Bacilli; order Bacillales; family Bacillaceae_B; genus Rossellomorea. The sequence continues at coordinate 1,312,483 of CAVXKK010000004.1, read as the reverse complement.
GTTTCGTTTCTGAATCTTTGTCGCCCCGACGCTCGAGAGCATCCCAAGGTGGCGGGCACGCTCAGAAACGCTGATGGCAAAAGCGTTATAGATCAAAGCGACGGAGCCGATCAGGATGATCCCAACAATGATGGAAGCCATTCCAAAAAGTGTCGCATTAAGGTTGTCGTTATTCGAAACCCCGTAATAGCGCAGAAGCTCGTGGTTGAACTCAACGGTCGTGATGTCATGTTTTTTTGCGAAGGCTTTTGCATCATCAAAGAGATCTTTGCTCAACTTTTTCTCCGTTATAAACGCAGTGCTTCCTGCCTGCTTATCGTCCAAGAAGCTGATAACCGTATATCCCGGAGCCCATGGGTATTCCCATTCAGGCTGTTCCATGGTGCCGACGATGGTGTAGGAGGCTTTTTCTTTCGTGCGGAATTCTTCTTCCTCTCCATTGAATGAATTGTCCTGAAACAATGTCATGTCATCCATCAATCGGTCACCGAGCTCGACGGATAAGGAGTCTCCGATTTTAAGCTTGTTTTTCTGAGTGAGGATATCCTCTGAAACCACGACTTCCCCATCATTCTTAGGGAAGCGGCCGTCTTTGAGCTTGATGGGCATTTCCTTCTGGCCCTTTTCATCAAGTGAAGTAAAGAATAAATAAGGCTTTGAAGCATTCGGAGGATCCTCGATTTTCGAATACCCCAGGTCCTTGCGGAGAAAAACACTATCCGTATTCTCTGCACTTTTAATGGTATCCAGTTGCTCCTGATTGAGGTTTTTGTACTGGACGTGCCATTCTCCGCCTTTATTGATGTTGTCCTGCTTCATGAGATCAAGGAAGGAGACGAACAGGGTCGAGACGGCGGTCACCATGGCGACGGAGATGATGACACCGATGATGGTGACCATGGTCCTGCGCTTGTTTTCTTTCAAATGTCTGAGGGTCAGTTTGTTTATGATATTCATGGACGGAGAACCTCATCTTTGGAGATCTTGCCGTCCTCAATAGAGATGACGCGGTCCGCCTGCATGGCGATGCGCTCGTCATGGGTGATGACGATCAGCGTCTGTTTGTATGTCTTGTTGAACATTTTGAGGAGTTCCATGATCTCCTCGGAGTTCTTGCTGTCAAGGTTCCCCGTCGGCTCATCGGCAAGCATGAGAGCCGGGTTGCTGATGAGTGCCCGTCCGATGGATACACGCTGCTGTTGTCCACCGGAGAGCTGATTCGGCAGATGGCCGAGCCTTTCAGTCAATCCGAGTCTGGTTGTGATGTCATTGAGTTGCTTCGGATCCACTTTCTGCTTATCAAGAAGCATTGGAAGTGTGATATTTTCTTCCACCGACAGGATCGGGATCAAATTGTAAAATTGATAGATGAGCCCAATCTGTCTCCTTCTGAATATGGCAAGCTGGGTTTCGTTCAGACTGTACATATCGGTGTCGTTGACGAGGACGCGTCCCGAGCTTGGGCGATCGACTCCGCCGAGCATGTGAAGAAGCGTGGATTTACCCGAGCCCGACGGTCCGATGATGACCACGAATTCCCCTTGTTTCACTGTGAAGGAAACGTTATCGAGGGCTTTGACCGCCGTTTCCCCTTTTCCGTACACTTTAGACAGATTTTCAATTTGTAAGATATTCACGAATGGTACCTCCAGTTGGTTGATGCTTTTAGTATATCTGCCTAAAATGACTCTTCCGTGACTGTGAAAGTGACAATTCTGTCACCTGACTAAATGGTATGTTTATAAACCTTGAGGGAGAAAGTCGTTCCCGCTGGGCTGGTTGATACTTCAATGTCACCGTCCTGGTTCTTCATGATGCTGTAGGCCATGGCAAGGCCGATTCCGACGCTGTCTTCCGTGGCATTCTTTCCCCGGTAGAAGCGCTTGAAGATATGGGGGAGGTCTTCCTTCGGGATCCCGCTGCCTTGATCAGTAATGGTGATTTCAGTGAAAAGGGCATTTTGCTGGGAAGCGATGGTGATACGTCCTCCCTCTGCTGAGTGTTCGATGCTGTTTTTCAATATATTGATGATGGCTTCCTTCGTCCAGTTCCCGTCTCCAACAAATGAGGCCGGTCCGTCTTCAATCTGAAGTGTTACGTCCTTGATCTCCATGGGGATGAGAAGAGGGTCCACGGCATCCCGTATGAGGGCAGACACGTCCACATTATCCTTCTTGAAGCGTGCCGTTCCGGCGTCGATCTTTGAGAGTTTCAATAGGGAGGAGACGAGCCATTCGATCCGTTCAAGCTGGACTTGGATACGGCGTGTGAATTCTCGGCGTTTTCCTTCATCCAAGCCCGGGTCCCTCAACAGGTCGGACATGACCATCATGGAGGTGAGGGGAGTTTTCAGCTGATGGGAGATATCCGAAATGGCATCGGTCAATTTGAGCTTGTCATCCTGGAGGCGTGAGCTGTTTTCCGATAATCGGAGCGTCACCTTGTACATATCGGACTTCAGGATGCTGAGCTCCCCCTCATGGTTATCCCGAACGTCGAGGGAGTAGTCTCCATTTGATATCTTTCGAAGGTAGTCGGAAAGCTTCCCGATTTCCCTGTAGCGCCAGGCTGTGTAAAGCATGAAGCTTGTAATGAGTAGGAGGGAGGTGACAGCCGTGACTACAGACGCTTGCAGACTTATGTAAGATGCACAAATTGTTCCGATGACGGCGATGATCGCAATCGTTACAAGGAACACCCGTACTTCTTTATTCCTCATCATCAGCGGTCGCCTGCCTTATAACCCATTCCACGGATCGTCTTGATGATGACTGGTTTCTGCGGATCGTCTTCGAGTTTTTCACGGAGCCGTTTGATGTAGACGGTGAGGGTGTTATCGTTGACGAAATCGCCTGCTACATCCCAGATTTTCTCAAGGAGCTGTGTACGCGTGAGCACCTGATCCTTATGCTGGGCGAAGATGAGAAGAAGACGGTACTCAAGGGCGGTCAGCTGGATTTCTTCACCGCCCTTATAAGCTTTGCCTTCCGCCGGAAGGATCTTGATGTCGCCGAGTGTGAAATGGGAAGGCGTCTGCTTATCGTAGCGGCGGAGGACCGACTTGATCCGTGACATGAGCTCCCTGACACGGAATGGCTTCGTGATGTAATCATCCGCCCCCATGTCGAGGCCCATGACCACATTGACTTCTTCGTCCATGGCCGTCAGGAAGATCACCGGTTTATCGGTCTTATTCTTTACGAGGGAGCACAGGTCATAGCCGCTCCCGTCGGGTAGGGACAGGTCAAAGAGGAACAGATCAATCTCTGTCCAGCGGGTGTTGATCATGTCCTCAGCGGCAGCAACATTATGGCAAACAAATGTGCCGAATTGCTCGTTCTGCAGGGAGTATTCGAGTCCTGCTGCAATCGTCTTATCGTCTTCAACTAATAGAATGTTCATAGTGACCTCCGGATCAATGATGATGTAAGCCTATCATATGGAAAATGGCAGGCTTCGTCAAAGTGGTGGCAGCATGAAGAGGGAACATTCCTTGGCGGAAATGAGCAAACATTTCGAAAGGACCAAAAATAGTTCAAGCCTAATCTTAAAGTAAAGGTAACGCTTACATGGTTTATGCAGGTATGAATGGTAGTTGACACCCAACCAAATACCCATTATGATCTCATATAGATGAAATCTTCTAAAATTATATAGTATTCAAATTATCAAGAGCGACCGAGGGATCAGGCCCTATGACGTCCGGCAACCTCCAAATGGAACGGTGCTAATTCCTGCAGGATGTTTTTCATTCTGAGAGATAAGTCGATGATCGATATGCGATGCTTCTTTCAGCTGAAAGAGGCATTTTTTATTGGGAAAAAGAGGTGAAGCGTAATGATCGAGATCAATCATCTTGTGAAAGAGTATAAAACGAAAAAACAAACGGTGATCGGCGTCAATGACGTTTCCGTCAAGATTGAGAAGGGAGAGATCTTCGGTATCGTCGGGTACAGCGGAGCAGGGAAAAGTTCCCTCATCCGGTGCTTGAATCTGTTGGAGAGACCTACTTCAGGAGAAGTCATCATCGACGGATTGGACTTTACAAAGCTGTCTCCGCGCGAGCTCAGATCGGCAAGGCAGAAGACGAGCATGATCTTCCAGCATTTCCACTTGATCAAGGCAAAGACGGTCTACGGCAATCTGGCATTCGCTCTGAAAGCAGCCAAGGTGCCAAAGGCTGAGATTCGGCCGCGTGTGGAAGAGCTTCTCGCCATGGTCGGCCTATCCGATAAGGCAGACGCTTATCCCGCTCAGCTGAGCGGAGGGCAGAAGCAGCGCGTCGGCATTGCCCGTGCCCTTGCGAATAATCCATCTGTCCTTCTGTGCGACGAAGCCACATCCGCCCTCGACCCAAATACCACGAGGTCGATCCTGAAATTATTGAAGAAGCTGAACGAAGAGCTCGGACTGACCATCGTCCTCATCACCCATGAGATGGAAGTCGTCAAGGAGATCTGTGATCGCATGGCTGTGATGCAGGATGGACGGATCATTGAAGAAGGTCCCGTGTATGACCTCTTCTCCAATCCGAAGGAGCCTCTGACCAGGCAGTTCATCGAGACGATCCTTCAGTTCGACCTGCCAGATCACTTGGCAAAAGCAAGGAAAGGGACCTTGATCAAGATCCAATTCAAAGGCTCCATTGCAGAAGAAAGCGTCGTATCCGATGTCTTCCAGCGGTACCACGTGAAAGGGAATATCCTTCACGGGAAGATCGAATACATCCAGGAAGTACCACTCGGGATCTTCATCATGGAACTGATCGGAGAGCGTGCCGAGATCGATGCTGCAATCGATTTCATTACCCAGCGTACACAAAGTCTGGAGGTGCTTGAAGATGCTGCCTGAAGCCATCATTGACATCTTGCCGGATCTGAATCAGGCATTTTTAGAAACGTTGTATATGGTGGGGATATCCCTGTTGATCGCAGTTGTGATTGGACTTCCTCTCGGAGTGCTCCTTTTCACAACGGATAAGGGGCTGTTCCTAGAAAACCGCTTCGTGAAATCCATTGTCGGATTCATCGTGAATATGGTCCGGTCGGTCCCGTTCATCATCCTTTTGGTGGCGCTCCTTCCCCTGACGAAGATCCTCACAGGGGATGTGATTGGACCGACGGCGGCTTCAGTCTCCCTATCCGTCGCTGGTATTCCGTTCTTCGCCCGGATCGTCGAAACGGCCTTGAAGGAAATCGACAAGGGTGTCATTGAAGCGTCTGTATCCGTCGGTGCGAGCCCGTGGATGATCATCAAGGACGTGCTTCTTCCGGAAGCCAAACCGGCCGTCATTCAGGGTGTCACCATCACGGCTATTTCCCTGATTGCTTACTCCGCCATGGCGGGGACAATTGGCGGAGGAGGAGTCGGTGATCTTGCCATCCGGTTCGGATACTACCGATATGACAACACCGTCATGTTCACGACGGTCGTCGTCCTGATCTGCCTTGTACAAGTCATTCAATATGCCGGCGACATTTTCGCCAAAGCAGTAGACAAACGATAGATAATGGAGGAAACACAATGAAAAAATGGACATTACTACTCGGCCTTGCCATCGCAGTCAGCCTGATGGCGGCATGCGGCAACAGCAGCGACAAAAAAGATGAAAAAGATATTACCATCGGAGCCACAACCGGACCATATAGCGATATGGTGACAAAAGCCATCAAGCCGGGCCTTGAGGAAAAAGGCTACAAAGTGACGGTCAAGGAATTCAATGATTACATCCAGCCGAATAATGCATTATCACAGGGAGATCTTGATGCCAACCTGTTCCAACACAAAATTTACATGGAAAACTTCGCGAAAGAAAACAAGATCGAGCTTTCTGAGCTGATTTCCGTTCCGACGGCTCCAATGGGAATCTATTCGGATAAATTTGATTCCATCGACAGCATCAAGGAAGGCAGCCAAATCACAATTCCGAACGATCCTACGAATGCGGCGCGTGCGTTCCAAATCCTTGCCGATGCGAAGCTGATCACGCTGAAGGCGGACAGCAATCCGTTGACGGTTTCGGAGAAGGATATCAAGACGAATGCGAAAAACTTGAAGTTCAAGGCGATTGAAGCGGCTCAGCTTCCACGTACGGTGGATAGTGTCGATTTGGCGGCTGTGCCGGGGAACTTTGCTCTTGCAGCGGATATGGATCTGCTTGATGCGCTTCAGCTTGAGAATATGCCGGATGAGTATCGCAACCGGGTGGTTGTGAATACGGATGATAAGGATTCACAGGTATCGAAGGATATTAAGGCGGTTGTGGAGTCGGATGAGTTTGAGAAAGTGATTGATGAAGAGTTTAAAGGGTTCGGGAAACCGGATTGGATGGAATGAGTTTTGGGAGTGTGGCCTTTTGGGTCATGCTCTTTTTTTTGTTTTTTGATGGGACACTAATGGCTAAGAGTCCGTGCCTTTCCGCTGCGGTGGGCTGCTTTCCGCGGGGAGGGCGTTGAGCCTCCTCGTGCCTGCGGGGTCTCCCCGCTCCTCCTTTTCCACAGGAGTCAGCCCACCTCCGCTGCAAGGCACTCTGTGCAGGTGATGAGCATGTAGGGATTTTTAATTGGCATGTATCTGTTCCTCGCCCTCTTTTTTTGGATGGGGGTGGATGTTGGAAGAGTACGTGCCTTCCCGTTGCGAGGTCTCACCTTCTTTCCTTTTTGGTAGGGATCAGTCCCTCCGTCTATTATCTATGTAGGAAGAGGCAAGTGGGGGAAGGGCCTTCATTTCTTTGATAGATAGCAAACAGGATGTACGGCTGCACATCCTGTTTGCTGGCTTTCAGTCAGTTTCCAGGTTTTTGTTTTTCTTGTAGGAAACGGTGAGTGAGCTTATGTCGATCAGGAAGAGCAGGGTCATGAAGATGAGGGCGAGGCCCGCGGTTTGGATGATGGTGGACCATCCATGGTGCTCGGTTGCGATGGCATAGATTAGGTTGAACAGGATGAAGAATGTGATGGAGCGGAAGGTGATGTGCTTCATCTGTTTTTTGTATTGCTGTGGTGTGAAGATGTCCGCGTACTCTATGCCTGAAAGGATGTAGCGGAGGAGGGGATAGAGGATCAGGACGGCTGCTATGATCAGGAATGATTTTTCTGATCCAACCGCAGGTATGCTTGTTAAGCGAGTCAATGCTGCCCCGATCAATGTCGTTAGAAAAGCGATGACGGCCGCTTCTGCTAAAAATGATATCAATCTCTTTTGTTTGTATTCATCCTCTGGTAAAAACATTGTCAACCAACTCATTGTTCATCATCCTCCCAAAATAATTCGTCCAGCGTCTTTCCTACGGCTTTGCATATGGCGAGACAGAGCTGAAGGCTGGGGTTGTACGATCCCTTTTCAATCAGGCCGATTGTCTGTCGTGTAGCATTAACCCGCCGAGCCAGCTCTGCCTGTGTCATTCCTTTCTCCATTCTGGCCTCCTTGACCTTTGTTTTCATTGCTTCACCTCAAATGTAATATATATATTGCTTCATGTAAGATATATATTACATTGTGGATGTGAAAAAAACAACAAAAATAATTTATGTGGTTGTGATTTTAGTTTAGGAAACTTCTTTTTACTAGAGGAGGGAGGAAACCGAATGGTATCACATCCGAGGGGGAATGAAGCAGTACGTAAACATGATCTGAAATAAACACTTCTACCTAAGGACGTCGAGAGTGAAATGTTCAGAAGCTTGTTATTTCACTTACGGAATACCGAATTTGTAAAGAAGTCTTACCAAATGTAAGACTATTTCACTAAAAAAACACATGTAAATATGAAGCATTCATAAACCAATCGTCTCATTTTTGTTAATTTTTTCATTATTCCTTAATCTTCGACAGAAAAATGATATATTAAATGGGAAACTTGGTATGTTCCGCTCAAACCATGCGGGAAGAAAGGATCGGTGGTGGGTTGCCGGACCTATATGCAGAGATAGAATCGGGTTCATCGGCAAAAGGAATGTAAATAAAAGAAAGCGCTTACATTTTAGAGGTGCAGGGTTATTCGAGGGTAGGGTTTTTGAAATGGGCACATAATGACGATATCAGCTCATTTCCGATTGTTGAATTCGGAGGAGGAAAGAAATAGTGAAAACCATGAAAAAGCCATTATTCGCTTTAATGACCGTTTTTGTCATGTTGATTGCCATGCTTCCTGCAGCAGCTGGTGCAGCCGGCACTATGACGGTACAGGAAGCCATCGATAACAACACAGGGAACGGAACGGTCACTGGATATATCGTGGGTCACACGATATCTGGTTCCAATTATAATACGAAAGCTCCTTTCAGTAATGATTTCAATATTGCCATAGCCGATTCTGCAAATGAGACGGATCCGGCGAAGATTTTGCCGGTACAGCTTCCAAGCTCGTTCCGTGCGCAGTTCGGTCTGCAGACGAACCCGGATATGATCGGCGAAAAAATCGTCGTGACGGGTCAGCTTACGGCCTATTTCAACGTACCCGGGCTGAAAAACCCGACGGCCATCACCGTTGATGGAGCGGAGCCGGGAGAACCCGATCCGTTCGAAGGGATCGAGGGCCTTCGCATCCATGACATCCAAGGTGAAAGTCATACGTCCCCTTATAACCTCAAGAACGTCAAAGAGGTAGAAGGGATTGTCACTCACGTTGTGGATGGAAGCAATTTCTACATGCAGGATGACCAACCTGATGATAATGAGAAGACATCAGAAGGGATCCTTGTTTATAAACCGTCCCACGGAGTCCGTACAGGAGATGCCGTGAAGGTTGACGGACAGGTGAAAGAATGGGTCCTTGATGGATATGCGGAAAAGCTTCAAACCGACCTTGCCATGACGGAAATCAATTCACAAAACGGGAATGTGGTTGTGCAGTCTTCGGGTAACGAGCTTCCTGAAGCCCTCGTGATCGGCAAGGATATCTTCCCTCCGACAGATGTCATCGACAGTGACGGCCTGGAAGAATTCAATCCTGATGTGGATGCCATCGATTTCTATGAAAGCCTTGAAGGCATGCGTATTTCCCTGGAAGACCCAACGGTTACGGGACCTCAGAAGTACGGTGAGCTTCCGGTTATCACCGAACAGGTGGAAGGGAAGAACTATACCAAAGAAGGTGCTCCGCTCCTGACAGCGGACAATCAGAATCCAGAAAGAATGTTCATCCAGCTTCAAGATCGCAATTACGTAGCGAAGACCGGCGATCAGTTCGACGGTACCGTGACGGGTGTCGTGAGCTACAGCTTTAGCAACTTCAAAATCCTTGTGAATGATGATGAGCTTCCTGCTCTGAACGAGCGTGAGTTCACTCCTGAAACAACGACAATTGAAAAAGATGATGATAAGTTGACGATTGCTTCGTACAATATCGAAAACTTTGACGCGTCAGATGCCACAAAACGTGACAAATTGGCGAAATCCATGGTCGAAAATCTGGGCTCCCCTGATATCATCGGTCTTGTCGAAGTACTCGATGATAGCGGAACGAAAGATGACGGTACGGTGAAGGCTGATGGAAACTATAAAGCACTGAGCGATGCTTCTGTTACGTTTGGCGGCCCTGCTTATGAGTGGACAGAAATTGCTCCACAGGACAAGCAGGACGGAGGGGTTCCTGGAGGGAATATCCGCGTAGGGTATCTCTACAACCCTGAGCGCGTCACCCTTGCAGAAGGTGAAAAAGGAGATCAAACGACTGCGGTCGGATATGAAGACGGTTCCCTTACGCTTAATCCTGGTCGTATCGATCCGACGAACGATGCATTCCGCAGCAGCCGTAAATCCCTTGCGGCACAGTTTGATTTCAACGGTGAAGACGTCATCGTCATCGCCAACCATTTCAACTCCAAAGGTGGGGACGAGCCATTGTTCGGACGCAACCAGCCTCCGACCCTTGGAAGTGAAACGCAACGCTTGAAGATTGCAGAAGTTATCAACGGCTTCGTGTCCGATATCGAATCGAAGAACGAAGATGCAAATGTCGTCGTCCTTGGCGACTTGAACGACTTTGAATTCTCTGCACCGCTTCAAAAGCTTAAAGGGGAAGAGCTTACGAACTTGATCGAGACACTTCCTGCAAATGAGCGCTATACGTATTCGTATCAAGGAAATGCACAAGTGCTTGATCATATGCTGGTGTCGAATCGCCTCGCTGATCAAGCCGAGTTTGATATCGTCAACTTCAACTCTCCTTATATGGAAGAGCATGGACGTGCAAGCGATCATGACGCCCTGGTGGCACAGCTTGACCTGAATGCCCAGCAAGAACCGGAAGAGCCGAAGGACTTTGATCTATCGATTCTTCATACGAATGACAGCCATGCTCATGTGGAGCAATACCCGCGCCTTGTGACGGCACTGGATGATCTTCGTAAACCGAATTCCCTCCTGGTGGATGCAGGGGATGTATTCTCCGGCACGCTATATTTCCGCCAGTATCTTGGTCTGGCAGATCTATCATTCATGAACGACCTGAATTTCGATGCTATGACATTCGGTAATCATGAATTTGATAAAGATTCAAACGTCCTGGCCAATTTCATCAAAGAAATGAAGTTCCCGATGGTTTCATCAAACGTAAACGTGACAGCCGATAAGGATCTGTCCCCGCTTTACAAAGATGAAATCGGTGACCCGGCTGAGGGTGGGAAGATCTACCCTGCCATCATCAAGGAAATCGACGGTGAGAAGGTCGGAATCTTCGGATTGACGACGCCTGACACCTCTTTCCTTGCCAACCCAAGTGAAGATATCGTGTTCGAGGATGTCGTGGAATCTTCCAATGCGACGATCTCCATGCTCCAAGAAGAAGGTGTGAATAAGATTGTCGTCCTATCTCACCTTGGATACGGACCTGATCAAGATCTTGCAGAAGAAGTGGATGGCATCGATGTAATCGTCGGCGGTCACTCCCACACGGCTTTGAAAGAACCAACATTCGTTGAAAAGGATGAGCCTACACTGATCGTACAGACAGGAGAATACTTGAATAATATCGGTAATCTCGATGTCACGTTCGATCCTGACGGTGTCATCAAGGAATACAAAGGGGAGCTTGTCCCACTTGCCAATTACGAAAAAGACCCTGAAGCAGAAGCAAAAGTACAAGAGTTCAAAGCACCTCTTGATGAGCTTATGTCTGAAGTTGTCGGTTCAAGTGATGTTCCATTGAATGGAGAACGTGCCGACGTGCGTACGAAGGAAACGAATCTTGGAAATCTGATTGCTGACGGTATGGTGGCGAAAGCGAATGAATCCGTGAAAACGCACATCGCTTTCCAAAATGGCGGTGGAATCAGAGCCTCAATCGATGAGGGAGACATTACCCTTGGAGAAGTACTGACTACGCTCCCGTTTGGAAATAATCTGGTAGCGATCGACCTGACAGGGGAAGAAATCAAACAGGCACTCGAGCATAGCGTCAGCGCAGTTGAGTCCGGTGAAGGTCGATTCCTGCAGGTGTCAGGAATCAAATTCAAGTATGATGTGAATCAGCCTGTTGGAGAGCGTGTATGGTCGGTTGATGTGAAAACAGACAACGGATTTGAAAAGCTTGATCCAGCAGCGATGTACACAGTGGCAACAAATGCGTTCACAGCAGATGGTGGAGACGGATTCTCCATGCTGAAGGAAGCAAAAGACGATGGACGCATGACGGAGCTGTTCCAAGTGGACTTCGAAGTCATGACAGAATACCTTGAGAAGAACAGCCCGGTTTCACCGGAGCTGGAAGACCGCATCGTACAAGAGGTCAAGCAAGATGATCCAGGTGACGGCGGCGGTGATGATGGAGACGGTGACGACGACGGCCACGGTGGCTGGGGAGATCAGATCCGTGACATCATCAAGAAATTGAAAAACTGGCTGTGCAAGCTCTTAGGAGTATGCGGCCGACCATAATAGAAAAAGGACCCTTGCGTGCAACGTGCAGCGCAAGGGTCCTTTTTTTGTATGAATAGCGTATTAAACGCCAGGGAACCAGCCTGGAGTATTCAAGACGGCATTCCAGAGTGGATCCGGGATGACGAGTTCTTTTTGTTTTTCTTTATCGATTTCCGTGATGATATCATCCTCACGACCTTCTTCGATCTTCTGAACCCAGTCAGGATCGATGATGAGCTCGCGGCCGATCGCTAGAAGCGGTACATCAGTTTGGAATGCTTTATACGCATCCTCTGCTGAATAAATGGAACCTACACCGATAAGTGGCGCGCGGTCACCGATGGTTTCTAGCAGGTAGTCGATCCGTGTTTTCTCTAGGTCATCTACTCCACTGCGCGGCGTAGAGAAGAAGTCGAAGAGTGACACGTGAAGGTAGTCAAGCTCTTTATCCGCCAAGGCATCGACAAGCTTCAATGTTTCACCCATGGTGAAGCCGTTCTCTTCAGGTTCTTCAGGAGAGAAGCGGTAGCCGACAAGGAATGGAGTAGTGGCATGCTCATCCACGACACTCTTGATTTTGTCTACGACTGCAAGGGGTAATGCCATGCGGTTTTCAAGGCTTCCACCAAATTGATCTTCACGCTGATTTGTCATCGGAGAGAAGAATTGGTGAAGAAGATATCCGTTCGCACCGTGGATCTCGACTCCGTCGTATCCGGCTTCAATGGCACGGCGTGTTGTTTCACCGAATGCTTCGATGATCTCTTCGATTTCACCTTGAGATAGACCGCGGGCTTTTTTCTCACCGTTTTCGCCTGTGATGTCACTGGCACTCACGACGTCTCCATCAACAAGTTCCGGTGGACATTGAATGCCGCCGTGGAAGATTTGCAGGATGGCTTTGGCTCCTTGGTCCTTAATGCCTTTAGCAAGACGCTCAAGGCTTGGGATCATCTCATCTGAATGACCGGCGAATTCACCTGGGAATCCTTTTCCGTTCGGTGTTACATTGGTGCAGGCTGTGATGACCATGCTGACACCTTGTGAGCGTCGGGCGTAATAGTCGACCTCTGCGTCTGTCACGTTGCCGTTATCATCGGAAGAGAAGTTCGTCATTGGCGCCATGATGACGCGGTTTTTGAGTTCGATTCCGTTTTTGAATGTATATGGAGATAGCAGTTCTTTGAATTTTTCGTTCATGTGGTTTTGCCTCCTTCGTTTGGTACGGGACTAATCATAGTGGATGGACGGGGTATTTGACTAATAATCTGCTTGGGTGAGTGGTTGGAAGGTTTTGTATTGGAGTAGGATAAGCGGGTTCTCTTTTTGATTAGTAATGGTTGGGGGATGGGGCGTTCCGTTACGCTGCGGCCACCCGCTTTCCATGGGGCGTGCGGTGAGCCGCTTCGGCAAGCCTGCAGGGTCTCACCCTGCCCGCTATTCCCATAGGAGTCGGGTGGCCTCCGCTGCACTGCACTGTGCAGATTTAGATGAGTGCCCGCTGTCTGGCAATCCATCTTTTTATTAGGTGTGGATGGGAGAAGGGTCGTTCCGTTTCGCTGCGGCCGTCCGCTTTCCTGCGGGGTGGACGGTGAGCCGCTTCAGCTGCGCTTGCAGGGTCTCACCTGCCCACTATTCCCGCGGGAGTCGGTCGGCCTCCGCTGCACTGCACTGTGTAGAACTGGATGAGTGATCGTTATTTGGTCACCCACCTTTTCATTCGATTTGGATGGGGAAGGGTCGTTCCGTTTCGCTGCGGCCGTCCGCTTTCCATGGGGCGTGCGGTGAGGCGCTTCGGCTGCGCCTGCAGGGTCTCACCCTGTCCGCTATTCCCATTGGAGTCTGGCGGCCTCCGCTACACTTCACTATGTGCTTTTTAACGTGATTGCTATTGTTCATGGGAAAGATGCAATCATGTAATGGTAAGTAAAGAGGATTGCGATACTGTTTGTTAGACTAATGCTCAAATCGATATGCCATACATAACATAGTAAACTGAAGAACATAAATTACTTAAGTGGATCACTCTTTTAGTTATTTCAAATACCACCTTGAATAGTATCACAGAGTGTATTGAAGCGGAAGGCGCTTGACTCCAGCGGAAAAGGAGGAGTGGCGAGACCCCGCAGGCACGAGGAGGCTTGCCACCCTCCCCGCAGGAAAGCAAGCGCCTGCAGCGAAAAGGAACGGACTAAATACAAACCGCTCACCCATAAAAAGAAACGGTCCTAGTATTTGGAAAATTGGATAAGCTTATGATGCAAGAATTACAAAGGAACGAAACAATCCATCCTCAGACTCATCTCCTTATCCCTTTCGAAAAAGTATGGCAAAACAAAAAAACAAGCTACCGGCATCCGGCAGCTTGTTCGTCGATTTAGATCGCAGCTGTTTCTTTCTCACGCTCGATGACAGCGAGGCGTTCTGCCACTTCTTCTTCTGTCATACCGTATTCTTGTACATAACGGTTTTCAGGATGTGTGCGGCATTCGTGAGAGCAGCTTCTCATATATTTGTGCTCATTTTCTTCAGAGCAGATGATTTTTTGGTTACATGGTGGGTACGCACAGTTGACGTAGCGTTCACATGGTTCGCCGTCGTAGAAGTCGCGGGCGATGACCACGTGCTCTTTGCGGTTGACCGGCACAGAGATACGCTCATCGAATACGTAGAGCTGTCCGTCCCATAGGTCACCCTGCACTTCTGGATCCTGACCGTATGTCACGATGCCTCCGTGAAGCTGTGCAACATCTTCGAATCCTTCTTTCAGAAGCCATCCGGAGAATTTCTCACAGCGGATTCCGCCTGTGCAATACGTGATGATCTTTTTATCCATGAACTTTTCTTTGTTGTCGCGGATCCATTGTGGAAGATCGCGGAAGTTACGGATATCCGGGCGGATCGCGCCTCTGAAGTGTCCAAGGTCATATTCATAATCATTCCGCGCGTCGAGGACGATGGTGTCTTCGCGCTGGATTTGTTCGTAGAATTCTTTCGGCTCAAGGTATTGGCCGGTAAGTTTATTCGGATCCACATCATCTTCAAGGCGAAGGGTAACAAGTTCTTTACGGTATTTCACTTTCAATTTCTTGAACGCGTGGCCGTCTGTCTCTTCAATCTTGAAGACCGTGTCTTTGAAATGCGGGTCGTTTTTCATGTACTCCATATAGGCGTCAGTCTGTTCGACTGTTCCGGAGCATGTTCCGTTGATTCCTTCTTCTGAAATCAGGATGCGTCCGAGCAGTCCGATTTCTTCACACATGGCTTTATGCTGAGGAGCGTATGCCTCTGCATTTTCTACATGGGTATAGTTGTAATACAGTAAAACACGATAGTTCTTCATCTTTATTCCACCTGTCGATTAATATTTGCAAGATATAATCTTAGGATTTCTTCCTTATTACTCTTACGATTGTCTATTATAACAAATTTTTTATAAAATGCATCATCCATTGAAGAGAATCGTTAGGAAACGGTGGATTTTACTGGTACAGTTCGGTGACTTTGTATTGAAAGTTACCTGTCTTTTTGAAAGAATGAAAGTAGAGGAAAATTCTACATTAGGGGATGACGATTTCATGCGCAAGATACTCTTATTATGTTTCCTATTGATATTCGGACTTGTACTGGCGGGGTGCCAGGAGCAATCGAAGCCCGATGATCGCCTGAAGGATTATGTGAAATTGTGGAATAAACAAACGTTTGATGACATGTACGGCAGCTACTTGAGTACTGAGACAAAGGACTCGTATAAAAAGAAGGATTTTGTCGATCGGTATAAGAAAATTTATGAAGACGCCGGTGTATCGGATCTGAAGGTGACGTTCAAAGCACCGAAAGATGATACGGACTGGGATAAGAAGAAGGAAGCCGAGTTCCCTGTCACCATCCGCTTTAGTACATCTGCGGGTGAAGTGAAGTACGATCAGAAAGTGAAGCTTACAAAAGAAGAGCGTGATGATAAAGAAGATTGGTATGTCAACTGGGATCCTTCCTTTATCCTTCCTGAACTTGAGGATGGGGATAAGGTGGGGATTGACACGATTACTGCCCAGCGCGGGGAAATCTACGACCGTAATGATCAGCCCCTTGCGGTGAACGGTGAAGCGTTCCAAATCGGAATCGTACCCGGTGAATTTGACGAGAGCAATCTGAAGAAAGTCGCCGATCTCCTTGATACGTCGGAAGAGGCGATTAAAAAAGAACTCGATCAAAGCTGGGTGAAGCCGGAGTATTTCGTTCCGATCAAGAAGCTGCCCCTTTCCGAGCGTCCTCTTGCCCTGGAGGTCATCGATCTTGATGGGCTTTATTCCAAACGGGTGAAAGCAAGGGAGTATCCCTTCGGTGAAGCGACGGCCCACCTGACGGGATATATCGGGAAGCTTACAGCAGAGAAGCTCGAAAAAGTGAAGGATAAGGGATATACAGCCAATTCCCTTATCGGAGTCAGCGGAACAGAAGAGGTATTTGAGGACAAGCTACGCGGGAAAGACGGCCAGCGCCTTTTCCTCACGAAGGAAAATGGCGATGAAGTGACCGTCGCTGAGCAGGAAGTGGAGAACGGTAAGAACGTCAAGCTGACCATCGATGCAGACCTGCAGAAGAAAATCTACGCTCAGATGAAGAAGGAACCGGGCACGGCGGCAGCCATGAATCCGAAGACCGGTGAAGCCCTGGCATTGGTCAGCACCCCGTCCTTTGACCCGAATGAAATGATTCTCGGTATATCTTCCGACCGCTACAAAGAGCTTTCGGAAGATCCAGATAAGCCCCTCGAGAATCGCTTCCAGATCACGTACTCACCTGGATCCACGATGAAAGGGATCACCGCATCCGTCGGATTGAAATCCGGTAAGCTCGACCCGGATAAGACGTATGATATCAAAGGGAAGACATGGAAGAAGGATGAATCATGGGGGAACTACAAGGTCGTCCGGGTATTCGATAACGACAGCTCGGTGGATCTCGAAAGCGGCCTGAAGTACTCCGATAATATTTATTTTGCCCGTGTCGGCCTTGATATGGGAGCAGATACCTTCGTGAAAGGTCTGAAAGAAAACTTCGGATTCGGGGAGGATATTCCGTTTGAGTATCCACTCTACAACTCGCAGGTGTCCAACAACGGAAAGATCGAGAAAGAAGTCCAACTCGCCGATTCTGCCTTTGGTCAGGGACAGGTGCTCATGAATATCGTCCATCTTGCTAGTGCCTACGGTGGCATCATCAATGATGGGAATATGATGGAGCCACAGCTCGTTCTTGATCAGGAGCCGAAGGTGTGGAAGAAGGAAGTCGTAACAACAGAGCAGGCAAACATGCTGCAAACGGATTTGAGGAAAGTTGTATCAGAAGGGATCGCCACGAAAGCGAATTCTGCCGGAAAAGCCATTGCCGGTAAGACTGGAACAGCTGAAATCAAATCGGAACAAGGGTCAAAAGGAAGAGAAAATGGACTGTTTGTCTCCTATGACCAGAATA
The DNA here is from genome assembly GCA_963762295.1 of uncultured Bacillaceae bacterium. Taxonomy (GTDB): domain Bacteria; phylum Bacillota; class Bacilli; order Bacillales; family Bacillaceae_B; genus Rossellomorea. The sequence goes on along the minus strand of CAVXKK010000004.1, from coordinate 1,295,146 downwards.
ATCCCGATATGGTTCTCGCCATGCTCTTGGAAAATGTCCAGGACAACGGGGGAAGCACCCATACCGTCCAGGTTACGAAGAAGTTCTATGACAGCTTGAAATAAGAGAAAGCCTGCCGGTCTTGCCGGCGGGCTTCTTTTGAATCAGATAGGGTTCCAATTCCCTATAGCGTGGCATTTTTCCATGAAAAATTCGTCGGATCTTCGTTCGGTTTTGTGATCAAATATGGTAATATAAGAAAATGAATACGAGGAAATCACCAAACTTTACATAAAAGGAGTATGATCATGAGTAAAACGCTTATTTTCGGACACAAGAATCCCGATACTGATACGATTACATCCGCCCTTGTCTATGCAGACTTGAAGACGAAGCTGGGAGCAGAAGTGGAAGCGGTACGCCTCGGTGACGTGAATGGGGAAACCCAATATGCACTCGACCACTTCAATGTGGATGCCCCGCGCCTTGTAGAGAAGGTCGCACCTGAAGCCGACACGGTCATCCTGGTTGATCACAACGAACGTCAGCAAAGCGCCGTAGACATCGAAGACGTACGCGTTCTCGAAGTCATCGACCATCACCGTATCGCCAACTTCGAAACGGCTGACCCGTTGTACTACCGCGCTGAGCCGGTTGGCTGCACGGCGACGATCCTGAACAAAATGTATAAAGAGAAAGGCGTGGAAGTGACGAAGGAAATGGCCGGCCTCATGCTGTCTGCCATCATCTCTGATTCACTCCTGTTCAAATCGCCGACCTGCACGGATGAAGACGTAGCTGCAGCAAACGAACTCGCTGACATCGCCGGTGTTGATCCACAGGTATACGGTCTTGAAATGCTGAAAGCAGGAGCCAATATGAGTACAAAGACGGTTGCCGAGCTTGTGACCCTTGATGCCAAGGAATTCTCCATGGGAACTGCGAAAGTTGAAGTTGCTCAGATCAATGTCGTCGACTTGAATGATGTCTTCGGCCGCCAAGCAGAGGTAGAGGCAGCCATGGAAACCCTCATCAAACAAAAAGGCCTGGACCTGTTCCTCCTTGTTGTCACTGACATCCTTGAGAACGACTCGACGGCCCTTGCCCTTGGAAGCAAGGCAGGAGAAGTCGAGAAAGCCTTCAACGTGAAGCTTGAGAACAACCGTGCGCTTCTTAAAGGCGTCGTTTCACGTAAAAAACAAATCGTACCGGTCCTGACCGAATCCATCAAATAATCATCAAGGAGCAGCTGAAACAAGCTGCTCCTTTTTTACATGGAGGAGACGTATGCAACTACAAGCTGTCCACCACATTGCCATCATCTGTTCAGACTACGAAGCCTCCAAGGCTTTCTACACCGACCTCCTTGGTTTCACGATCATCAGGGAAGTCTACCGGGAAGAACGTGACTCGTACAAGCTAGACCTTGCCCTGAATGGTGCCTATATCATTGAACTCTTTTCCTTCCCCGACGCCCCAGAGCGACCCAGCTATCCGGAAGCCAGGGGACTCAGGCATCTTGCCTTTGAAGTAAAGAATATAGAAGACGCAGTGGCTGAACTTCGCCACTACAGTATCCAAGTCGAGGATATACGGATCGATCCATACACCTCCAAACGCTTCACCTTCTTTTCAGACCCCGATGGTCTCCCATTGGAACTGTATGAAATCTGAGTAAAGACGGATACCAAATTGACTCAGGCTGAAACCGCCGGCTGCTTCGTACGTATAAAAGAATAAAAAAAGGACGCCCCCTAAGCAAGAGCGTCATCCACAGGTATTGAAATTTGTCGTTGGGTCTATTTAACCATAGATTGAAAATGGATGGAATCGTGCTGTGAAGGAATGCCTGAGGGATAAAACGTCTATTGCGAAATAAAAGCCTTTATTCCTAAAAGAATATAAGGATATTAATATTTTTCTCTGCATAAAAAAAGGACGCCCCCTAAGCAAGAGCGTCGTCCAAAGGTATTGTAATTTGTCGTTGAATTCATTAAACCATATCCGGAAAATCAGTGAATTCCCCCTCTCGGCACACGGCCGGGAAGGACCTTCAGTTTTTCATAATGAAAGCGTATATTTCGCAGAAGTTATAAGGATATTAATATTTTTCTCTACATAAAAAAAGGACGCTCCCTAAGCAAGAGCGCCGTCCAAAGGTATTGTAATTTGTCGTTGAATTTATTAAACCATATTCATAAAGTACATGTAATTCCGCTCTGGTCTTACCTTGACCGGTGTAGAACGTCAATAGTATATGGCATTGCGGAAATCTCAGAATCTATAAGAATATTAATATTTGATCATACTGCAAACCAATGGTCGAAACGAACATATCTACAGCAGGGGTGGATTAGAATGGACTATTCAATCATAGGAAAAAAGATAAGGGAACTGAGAAAAGCCATTGGCATCACCCAAGGGGAACTGGCTGATGGGATCTGTACGCAGGCATTGGTGAGCCGCATGGAAAAAGGGGATATCTACCCCAGCGCCACGGTGCTCTACCGTATTTCACAGAAGCTTGGGGTGGATGTGAACTACTTTTTCGAAATCGGCTCCACCGAGCGCTTTGACTACATAAAAAACGTGGAACGATTACTGAATAACTACCGATTCAAGCTGCAGTACGACGAATTGATCGAACTCGTGCGAAAAGAAGAAAAAAATCCGATTTTCATCAATCACAAAGAAAACAAGCAGCTCCTCGAATGGAACAAGGCCATCTACATAGCAGAAGTCGAAAACGACAAAGACAGGGCCATCAGCGTGTTGCTGGACGCCTACCAGCTGACGGCTGACCCGAAGAGGGCGATGTCGGAGAGGGAGATGCGGCTTCAAATTTCCTTAGGGAATTTTCTATCTCTTCAAGAAAAATACGAAGAAGCATTGGAGGTATATGAGAGAGTACAAAAAGCCTTGGGGCCCACGCCCTTACCTCCATGACAAGTCTATTCAAACAAGGATTTATTATCATACGGCAAGAATCCTTACACGCTTAGGCAAGTATGATGAATCCATTAATTACTGCCGCAAAGGGCTAAAATGGACCATCGGTGAAGAACGATTGTTTGGAATAGCCGACTTATTCTATCAGATTGGATTTAACCTCGAAATGAAAGGTGAACTGGAAGAATCGCTTCCGTATTTTCAAAAGGGAAGGAATTACTTCCATATTCAAAAGAACACCAAGTTTGTCGACTTCATTGATGGAAAGATAGCGGAAGTGGAAGAAAAGCTGGCCGTTGAATCGGAAAAGCAACATAAAAACTAAGTCAGGTTAAATAGACATTCACCTCCAATAATATTTTGACTAGGAATGACTTCAATTCTTGGTTAATAGATGCAGGAATGGAGGGAGCATAATCAAGAAGGTAGGGGAGACGCATGAAACTGACTGAAATCGGTAAGAAAATCAGCGAACTGCGGAAAGAAATGGCCCTTACCCAAGGAGAGCTGGCAGAAGGGATCTGCACCCAAGCGTCAATCAGCTTGATTGAAAAAGGTGAACTTGACCCGAATGCTACGATCCTTTACCAGATTGCGAAAAAGCTTGGTGTGGATGTCAATTATTTCTTTCATATCGGTTCTACTCCGAGGCTGGATTACATTAACGAGGTGGAAAAGCAGCTCAGAACCCTGCGTATAAAACATAAATATAAAGAGATGATGGAGATTGTTTCAATCGAGGAAAAGAATCCTTTATTTTATAATAATCCTGCAAAACTTCAATTCTTATATTGGCATAAAAGTATCTTTTTATTTGAAGTGAAAAAGGATCACGAACAAGCTGTGTCTGTTATTGAGAAAGCTTTTACTTTATTGCCGAATAAAAAAAGAGCTATAACCGAACTTGAAATGGAGATGATGATGGCTCTTGGGACCTATCAATTTACATTAGGGCATTATCAAGAAGTCATTGATCAATACAAGAAAGTTCAAACCATATTAGATGAAACGAGCAGAGAACCTACAGATAAAACCATAAAGACAAGACTATATTATAATTCTTCAAGAGCTCATACAAGATTGGGGAATCTGGAAGAATCGCAAGCTCTCCTTCACGAAGGCATCAATTGGTGTATTGAAAGTGAGGAACTTCATCTCCTGCCAGCTCTTCACTATCAGATTGGTTACAATTATGAGTTGCTGGGAGACTATGAAAAAGCATTGGAATTTCTCGACTATAGTATATCTTTATTTGAATTGTTCCCGGGGCATAACTACTCAACCTTCTTATCTGACAAAAGAAAAACCTATTTAGAGGTGTTGGATCAACCAAAGTAACAAGAAAGGAAACCCCTATTGGGACGGAGGTGGATTCAATGAAACTAGCCGAAATCGGAAAAAAGATATGTGAGCTTCGGAACGAAATGAACCTGACTCAAGGAGAACTGGCAGAGGGGATCTGTACACAAGCCCTGATCAGCTTGATTGAAAAGGGGGAATCGGATCCGAACGCCACAATCCTCTACCAGATTGCGAAGAAGCTTGGAGTCGATGTGAACTACTTCTTTCATATTGGTTCTACCCCGAGATTGGATTATGTTCATGAAGTTGAAAAACAACTAAGGAAATTGCGCATGGTGTATCAATTTAAGGATATGATGGACATTATCAGAACAGAGGAGAAGAATCCACTATTCTACAATGACCCTCAGAAATTGCAGTTTTTATATTGGCATAAGAGCATCTATTATTTTGAAGTCGAAAAGGATCATGAAAAAGCAGAATCCATGCTGGAGAAAGCATTGGATATTTTCCCAAGACACAAAAGAGCCTACACTGAACTCGAAATGGAAATGATGATGACACGTTGTAATTACCGTTACCAGCTTGGTCAATATGAAAACGTTGTCGAGCTTTATTCCAGACTTGAACATATTCTGGTTGGAACGAAAACGAATACTATCTGATAAATCCATCAAGACAAGGTATTATTATAATCTTGCAAGAGCCCATACCATGTTGGGAAACTTTGAAAAGTCCTTGGCTTTATTGAATGAAGGAATCGACTGGTGCATCGAATGTGAAGAACTTGTATTTGATGCCTCCACTTCATTACTTAACAGGGTACACGTCATGAACGGATGGAGAACTATGAGAAAGCACTTGAATATCTCGACTATAGTATTCAGCTCTATGATTTGACCCCGGGCCACCCTGTGGAAGAGTTTCTCTCGGAGAAAAGATCAACTTACATTAAAGTGTTGCGCGAGAAAGCGTAGCAAAGAGAGCTGTACATCTTGGAGGTGGGAAGGTTGAAACTTGTGGAGATAGGTAAAAAAATAAGTGAATTGCGCAAAGAAATGAATCTGACACAAGGAGAACTTGCCCGCGGGATATGCACACAATCTCTAATCAGTTTAATTGAAAGAGGGAGAATCGGATCCGAGTGCCGAGCTCCTTTTTCAAATAGCAAAGAGGCTTGGGAGTAGATGTGAATTACTTTTTCAAAATAGGTTCTACCACGAGGCTGGATTATGTCAATGAAGTAGAGAAACAGCTGAGAAGAACGAGGATATTTTATCAATACAACGAAATGATGGAGATTGTTGCAGCGGAAGAAAAAAACCCAATGTTCTACCATGATCCCAGAAGACTTCAACTACTCTCTTGGCATAAAAGCATCTATCTTGCAGAAGAGAAAAAGGAGTATCGCAAGGCGATTGATTTATTGAAAATGGCCATCGATCTTGTGCCGGTTAAAAATAGGGCGTATACGGAATTAGAGCTGGAAATGATGATGAGCCTTGGTGGATTTGAGTATAGGCTTAAACATTTTGAACAAATGCTTTGTCAGTATCGAAAAGTTGAAACCATTATCAACTCCACTAATCGCATCCTTTCTGATACAACCATTAAAACGAGAGTATATTCCAATCTTGGAAGAGCACATACGAAAATTGGCAATCTTGAAGAATCCAATGTGCGTTCTGAATAAAGGGATTGACTGGTGTATCGAATGCGGGGATTTGTATCTGATGCCGGCTCTTCATTATCAGATCGGCTATAACCACGAACTCATGGGCGACTTTGAAACAGCATTGGAATACCTCGACTATAGCATTTCATTATTTGAATTGAACCCAGAGTATCCACTTCAAGGATTCTTGTCAGATAAAAGAGCTCATTACATAGAAAAGGTAAAAGGTTATTAATCACTTATCAGTAGGTGACTTCAATGAAATTAATGGATATGGGAAGAAAAATAAGTGAGCTGCGTACGGAAATGAACCTGACCCAAAGGGATCTGGCAGAAGGTATATGTACTCAAGCATCCATCAGCTCTGATTGAAAAGGGCGAATTAGACCCTAATGCAACGACCTTATATCAAATTGCTAAAAAACTTGGTGTCGATGTGAACTACTTTTTCCATATCGGTTCCACCCCGAGGTTGGATTATGTGTACGAAGTGGAGAAGCAACTCAGGGAACTACGGATCATGCAGAAGTATGAAGACATGATGCAGATCGTCAAGGTAGAAGAAAAGAACCCCATCTTTTATCGCGATCACGTCAGGCTTCAGTATTTGTATTGGCATAAGAGCATCTATTACTTCGAAGTGAAGAAGGACTATGATAAAGCGGTTGAACAGCTGGATGTTGCCATTGCTTTGGTACCGGCTGTAAACAGGGCATATACAGAGCACGAAATCGAAATGATCATGACCCGTGGCGCATTTGAGTACAGCGAGGGACATGTGGAAGAAGCCATCCACGTTTATAAAAAAGTCGGCAAGGTGTTAGAGGAATCCAACCGGATCCTCCATGATAAATCAATTAAAAGCAGATATTATTACAATCTCGCAAGAGCCTATACCAATATAGGGAAACTCGATGAATCCACAGTCCTTTTGACGAAAGGAATAGAGTGGGGGATTGAAAATGAAGAGCTGTACACGATGGCTGAATTTCATTATCAGATCGGCTATAACTATGAACGATCGAACAATTATAACATGCACTGGAGTTCCTGGATCAAAGCATTGCCTTATTCAATTTAAGATCTGAAAACCCCTATGAAACATTCCTGGCAGATAAAAGAACACGTTTTTTAGAAGCCTTACATATCTCTCCATAAATAAAAGCCTTTATCACAGCATGATTCGGGAGGACGGTGAATTCGATTGAAACTAGCTGAAATCGGAAAGAAAATCAGTGAACTGAGAAGAGAAATGAATTTAACTCAAGGGGAACTGGCAGAAGGGATCTGCACGCAGGCACTGGTCAGTCTGATTGAAAAAGGTGAGTTGGATCCGAACGCCACGGTCCTTTACCAAATATCCAGGAAGCTGGGAGTGGATGTTAATTACTTTTTTCAGATTGGTTCAACTCCCAGGCTCGATTATGTACGTGAGGTGGCCACTCAGCTCAGAAGACTGCGAATCAATCGTCAGCATGAAGAAATGATGGAAATTGTTGAAGTAGAGGAACAAAATCCGTTATTTATCAATGATAGCAGGGCCATGCAATTCCTTTACTGGCATAAAAGTGTGTATATATACGAGGTGAAGGGGGATCATGAGGGGGCCATATCATTGTTGGAGAAGGCGATGGATTTAGTAGACCGAAGAAAACGCGCCTATACCGAAAACGAACTCGAAATGTTACTTACCCTGGGGGCATTTGAATTTAACGGCGAACAGTACGACCGGGCTATGGAGAAATATCACCTTGTTCAACAAATCATCGCTTCTACTGATCGTGTATTAAAAGTAAAGTCTATAAAGAGCCGTCTACTTTATAATATAGCCCGTGTGAACACTCGTTTGAAGAATTATCATGAGTCCATCTCTTACGCTCTTCAAGGCATCGACTGGTGCATCGAATGTGAAGACCTCTACCTGATGGCGGAATTGCACTACCACATTGGATATAACCATGAGCTTTTACATGAATATGAGAGGGCATTGGAGTATCTGAACTATAGTATCCAATTATTTGAACTGAACCCCGATTGCCCTTATCTTGATTTTCTTCAAAAAAAACGAGCTGATTATGCAGCCAAACTGAAGAAGAAGGACATTTAAAATCTTTCTACATACACTCTCTGTATCCCTCATATTTATGTAAGGATAAGCAGGGAGTGGTGACCGATGAGAAGGAGGAGCCCTTTCCCTCTGGTGGCTGTAATGGTCGTGGCCGTGCTGTTCCTCTCGTATTGCTGCGTTCATGCTGTTTGGCAGGGGGGATGCTTCGGGTTCACCGGAGGAGGTGATCCGGGACTTTTATGAGTTTGAGTCGACGGGGGATTTCGGCAAGGCGTGGGAATTGTTTCATCCTGAGATGAAGAAAAAGTTTTCCAAATCGAATTACATCCAGACCAAGAACCATGTATTCATGGGGCATATGGGTGTGGAGGAATTCGATGTGGAAATCGGTAAGCTCGAAAAGGTGGAGCGCTTTGCTTTTGACGATGAGGGAATTGTATTCAAAGATGTGAGGAAAGCGCAAGTGGATATGTTTTACGATAGCCAGTTTGGCGAGCTGATCGTCAGTCAGCCCTGCTATGTGGCCCTTGATAAAGGAAAATGGAAGGTGCTTTGGAATTATCACTTTAAATGAGTTCGAAGATTTTCCAATTTAATGGTTTTAGTAAGGCTGTGTGTGGTAAACTGAGACCATATAATCCCAATGAGAAGGAGGCATTCCCTTGTCCTTGTTGTATATGAAGGCTCGTGAAGCTTATGATCGTGATTCAAAAGCTTCTCTGGCTGCGGGCATGAAAGACGACAACAAACAGAAGTCAATGGCGAAAGTTTCGAAGAAATAGCGGACGTTAAGGGATCATCTATGGGATAAAAATAGGGCGCCGGGGATCAACTCCCGGCGCCCTATTTGTGTTATTGAGGATCTTCCCCGATGATGCGTACTTCACGCTCAAGCTCGACATCGAATTTTTCTTTAACCGTCTTTTGGACGTGTTCGATGAGAGCGATGTAATCGGATGCAGATGCGTTATCTTTATTGACGATGAAGCCGGCATGCTTCGTGGAAACTTCTGCTCCTCCGAAGTTCGTACCTTGAAGTTCGCTGTCTTGGATCAGCTTCCCAGCGAAATAGCCTGGAGGACGTTTGAAGACACTTCCGCAAGAAGGATACTCAAGGGGCTGCTTCGACTCACGTTTGAATGTGAGGTCGTCCATAACGGCTTTAATATCCTTATGGTCTCCCGGCTTCAGACTGAATGTCGCTTCAAGAACGATATCGCCTTTTTCAGAAATATTGCTGTGGCGATAATCCAGCTCAAGGTCCAGGGCCGTCCTTTTCACAAGATTGCCTTCACGGTCGACTACATAGCAGTAGTCCAGCACGTCCTTGATTTCACCGCCGTACGCTCCGGCATTCATGAAGAGGGCGCCGCCGACGGTTCCAGGGATGCCGCAAGCGAATTCGAGCCCGGAAAGGGTCTCATCAAGGGCACGTCTGGACACATCGATGATGGCGGCTCCACTCTGGGCAACAATCTGCTGGTCGGTCGCGCTGATGTCGGAGAAATTTTTCAAATGAAGGACGATTCCGCGGATTCCACCGTCTTTGACGATGAGGTTGGATCCGTTCCCGAGAAGGGTGAAGGGCACGTCGCTCTTGTTTGCGAGTTTCACGATTTCCTGGACTTCTTCATAGGTGGTCGGCGTGAGGAAGAAGTCGGCGTTGCCGCCAAGTCGCGTGTAAAGGTGATCGCGAAGCGGTTCGTCGCGTTTGATGTTTTCTTTTTTCATTACGTTTGAGAGTTCTTGGTAAACGATTTCTTTATTGTACATCTCTATCAGTCCTATAGAATATTTTATCCGTGAATGAAGTTACCACACCATTATATGACGAAAACCCATGAAAGTTAAATGGTTTCGTTTGACAGTTGGGTGAATTAGGGTTGCACGCAGTGATTTTAAGGGGGAAAGGGTTGGACTGTTCCTTTTGAATAGTATGGAAAGAAGAAGGGTTCGTTCCGTTCCGCTGCGGCCACCCGCTTTCCATGGGGCGTGCGGTGAGCCGCTTCGGCTGCGCCTGCAGGGTCTCACCCTGCCCGCTATTCCCATAGGAGTCGGGTGGCCTCCGCTGCACTGCACTATGTGCTTTTGGAGGAGGGATTGCTTATGCATGTGAAGAAATTCAACCAACTCTCTTTTGATGAGTGGTGAGGAAAAGAATAGTCCGTTTCGCTGTGGCCGACCGCTTTCCTGCGGGGTGGACGGTGAGCCGCTTCAGCTGCGCTTGCAGGGTCTCACCTGCCCACTATTCCCGCGGGAGTCGGTCGGCCTCCACTACACTGCACGGTTTGCTTTAGGAGTAGCGATTGCTTATGCGTGTGAAGAAATTCAAGACTTCTCTTTTGATTAAGGGGTGAAGAGAGGAAGGGTCCGTTCCGTTCCGCTGCGACCACCCACTTTCCATGGGGCGTGCAGTGAGCTGCTACGGCAAGCCTGCAGGGTCTCACCCTGCCCGCTATTCCCATAGGGGTCGGGTGGCCTCCGCTGCACTGCACTGTGTGCTTTTTTAGTGTGATTACTATTGTTCATGGGAAAGATACGACCCTTGTATTGTGGTGGTAAGTAAAGGGTGTTGCGTTACTGTTTGTTAGACTAATGCTCAAACCGATAACCATACATAGTAAACAGAAGTACATAATTTACTGAAGTGGATCACTCTTTTAGTCAATTCAAATACTACCTTGCTTAGTATTACAGAGTGGATTGAAGCGGAAGACGCTTGACTCTAGCGGAAAAAGAGGCTCGACACCCTCCCCGCAGGAAAGCAAGTGCCTGCAGCGAAAAGGAACGGACCTCTCTAAAAGATATCCTCATTAGAATTCAATGCAAAAAAAGGCACCCAAACGCTGGGCGCCTTTTCTGTTTTATTTAAAGATGGAAGAAATAAGGTTCGCGATGAACCCTTTTGATTGTTCGCCTTTGCCTGAATTCTTAAGTTTGATGGTGTACTTGGCAAAGCCGTCTTCTTTGGTTTCGATGTATTTGAATGTGCGTGAATCCTTGATGTACTCTTTTGCTTTTGGTGATGATTCGAAGGTGACGGTGGCTGGACCATTGATTGGTGAGAAGACTCCAGTTCTCCTCAGCTTCGGGGTTGATGCTGCCTTGTTCCATGATGTAGTCGATAACGACGTTGCGGTTTTCATCCGGTGCCTGGATTGCGATGTTGGTGCCATCGATGCCAGGGAAGTGTCCGCCGCCGCTTGCACGGTAGTTGTTGGTGGCGACCAAGAAGGACTGTTTAGGATCGATTTTTTTGCCGTTGAACTTCAAGTTCTTGATCCGCTGTGATTTCGGGTTGATGACATTGCCGTCGGTATCGTATTTCGCCGGTTTGGTGACATCAATTTCATATGTGACCCCGTCGATGACATCATAGTTGTACGAGCGGAATTCCTGATTGATCAGAGACTGTTCCCCGCGTTTTTTCGGATCGATCTGGTTGAATTGACCGGCAGACATCTCGAGCCACTCTTTTACGTCAGAGCCTTTGATGAGGACGGCCTGCAGGGTGTTCGGATAGAGATAGAGGTCGGCGACGTTCTTGATGGCAAGCTCTCCCTGAGGGATATCCGTGTAGTACGTCGGGTCTCCACGGGTACCGGCTTTGAACGGTGCTCCAGCTGACAGGACCGGGATGTTTTCATATTCGGTACCCTGGATGTATTTCTCTACGTACCATTTCTGGGCATTGGTCACGATCTGGATTGATGGATCATCTTTCACCTGTGAGAAGTACGAGGTGATGGGGGCCGTCGTTTCGCCAACGGCGCTACGTACCCAGTCGATGGTGTGCTGATGATCGTCTTCGATGGCTTTGTACACTTCTTCATCACGGGCGACAAGAGGTTTTCCGTCTTTATCGGCGATGCCGCGGGTGGATGATTTTCCGTTCAGGACGGTCCATTTTCCCTCTGCGTGCTGAAGCTGAAGATCGACAAGGCCGAGGTGGCTACCCCAGTAGCCCGGCATGACGGCAGGGATTCCGTTTATGGTCCCATTTGTCGTATCAACGCCTTCAATGCCGTCATAAGCGGCAGAAGGGAAGGTCCCGTGGGAATGACCGAACAGGATGGCATCGATTCCGTCCACTTTTGAAAGGTCATAGGTGGCGTTTTCCTCCATGCCTTCGCTCGTGACCGTTCCGATTCCAGAGTGAGGGATGGCGACGATGATATCGGCTCCGTCAGCTTTCATCTTTGGAATGAAATGATGTGCAGTTTCTACAATATCCTTTGTGACGACTTTTCCTTCAAGGTTGGCTTTATCCCACTGCATGATTTGAGGAGGGACGAACCCGATGACGCCTACTTTGATTGAATGGGTTTCACCGTCTTCATCGACGACTTCGCGGTCGAGGATCTCATAAGGCTTGAAGTAGTTCTTTTCCCCGGTCCCATCATCCACGTACACATTCGCATTCACATACGGGAAGTTGGAGCCTGACAGGGAGGTTTTCAGGAAATCGAGTCCATAGTTGAATTCATGGTTTCCGATGTTCCCTGCATCATAATCAAGTAGGTTCATAGCTTTGTATACTGGATGGGTTTCCCCCGGCTGCAGCGGGTCGATTTTCGCGACATAATCGCCGAGTGGATTCCCTTGGATCAAGTCCCCGTTATCGAAAAGGAGGCTGTTTTTTGCTTCGGTGCGGGCCTGTTTGATGAGGCTTGCGGTTTTGACAAGTCCGTACTTGTCCGTTTCGGCGTCCTGATAGTAGTCGTAGTTGGCCAGGTTCACATGGATATCCGTCGTCTCAAGGATGCGGAGGTTGACGAGATCCGTTTCTGCAGCCTTGGCGCTATGTACATTGGGGGCGAGGAGGGTGAGGGCCAGGGAGGTACCGGTGATCCACTTCAGTTTCGTATACTGCATGTTCATCTCTCCTAATGTTGTCATGATATGAAAGCAATTCCATCCTAGCATAAAGCTGTAAAGTTGAAATGGTGGAAAAGTATCATTTGTGTAAACGAGAAACCGGGATTTTACAGTGGGGTCTATCCAATTCCTGGCGCATAGGATAGGATGATAGAAGGTAAAAGGGAGGAGGGACCGGAGTGGTCCGATTATATAGTGCCCTCGTGGGGCTCAGCCTCATCTGGGGAATGTCGTTTGTGTTCATTAAATGGCTCGTGGAGCCTGCAGGGATATGGGGTACCGTGTTCATTCGCTGCTTTGCAGGAGCACTGATTCTGCTTCCGATCTATTTCATACATAGAAAGAAGTCAGGGAAGACCAAGCTTCCATTGAAAAAGCTCCTTGTCGTGGGCATTGGGAACGCAGCTCTACCGTGGACGCTCATCGCGCTCAGTGAAACCCAGATCAACAGCAATACGGCGTCGATCCTGAACGCGACAACGCCGATCTGGACAGGAGTGATCGGGTTCTTATTGTTCTCCGTAATCCTGACCGGGTCCCAGTGGCTGGGCATCGCAATCGGGTTCTTCGGGATCCTGGTACTGATGGACTTTCAAATCACCGGTCTCTTCTCATCGGACTTTGTCGGAGTGGGGACGATGCTTGCCGCCACGATGTGCTATGCGTTTTCGTCCCATTTCACGAAAAAGTACCTCGGTGGAACAAGCGTCGTTGTTATTTCCACCTTCCAGCTGCTGATCGGGAGTGTCTTCAGCTTCATCGGGCTTGCCGCCACTGGTGGACCGAATTCGGTTGAGGGACTTTTTAGCCTTGAAGTACTGGCGGGCGTCCTCGGCCTTGGCTGCCTCGGTTCAGGTATAGCGGCCCTGCTGTTTTTCTATATTGTGACAAAGGGAAGCCCGGAGCTCGCATCCACGGTGACGTACCTCATCCCGGCAAGCGCCATGGTATGGGGATTCGTCCTTCTGCAGGAGGAAATCACCCCGAACCTGATCATCGGGCTCCTCATCATCTTTTACCGGCGTGTATCTTTCATCGCGGAAAAAGAGGTCGGTGAAGGTTAAACAAACGTTTGATGGAACGGTGGGAAGGCCGTAATGATTGCGTCCTTTTCCTAAACACCCGTTTAGACATCCTCAGCCTTTTAACGGGTGCAAATCCATTCCTTTTCATATAAAATGAGAGGGATACATAAGATCAGCTATTACAGATAGCGATGAAAATAACATATAAGGATGGTAAAAATTCTATGAAAACGGCAATTGTAACGGATAGTACAGCCTACATCCCGAAAGAATTGCGTGATCAGCTGGACATATATATGATCCCCTTGAGCGTCATCATCGGAGGGGAAACCTATCAGGAAGAAGTTGATATCACCGCAAGTCAGTTCTTTGAAGAAGTACGGAGCTCGGATCGACTGCCAACCACATCACAACCGCCTGTCGGCCAGTTTGTGGAGCTTTTCGAGAAACTCTCACACGATTACGATGCCGTCATCTCCATCCATCTCTCAAGCGGCATCAGCGGAACCTACCAGGGCGCCGTCCAAGCTGGGGAAATGGTAAGCGACATCGAGGTATATCCGTATGATTCCGAGATCAGCTGTATGGTCCAGGGCTTCTATGTTCTTGAAGGGGCGAAGCTGAGCCGTGAAGGCAGAGGTGCCAAAGAAATCGTTGCCCTTCTTGATGAAATGAAGGAAACGGTGAGGGCCTACTTCATGGTGGACAACCTCACCCATCTTCAGCGTGGAGGACGACTGTCGAACGCCCAGGCTATCATCGGAAGCCTGCTGCAGGTGAAGCCGCTGCTCCATTTCGTGGACAAGGTCATCGTTCCGTTCGAGAAGATCCGTACGCGTAAAAAAGCTTTGAAGCGCGTCGAAAACCTACTGGGTGAAGCTGTTTCCGACGGCGGACGATATCAGGCGTCGGTCATCCATGCCAATCGCGAAGAAGAAGCATTGGAGTGGAAGGCACAGCTTGAGGAGCAGTTTCCGAATGTGGAGTTCAATGTCAGTTATTTCGGCCCGGTGATCGGGACGCATCTTGGGGAAGGGTCCATGGGTATGGGATGGGCGCGCAAGATGACGGATTGATTGAAGGGTTAGGGAGGTTTGGACTTGGGTCCAGGCCTTTTTTGTATGGATGAGTGGTCCGGAATTTGGATCAATTGGAATGAGGACCGTTTCGTTTCGCTGCGGGTGGCCGCTTTCCGCGGGGCGTGTGGTGAGCCTCATCGTGCCTGCGGGGTCTCACCCTGCCCGTTTTTTTTCGTCGAGTCGGCTGCCATGCGCCGCACTTCACTCTTTGGGGAGTAAGAGGTGTGATACAGCTCATCCATGAAAATAAAGGAGTTCGGCTACCCTGTGGAGAATTACTCCTACATTCCCTATAGAAAGGAATGAAGCCATGCTTTTTACAGAGCAAGATGGTTTTATCACCCCGATTTCTCCATTCGGTCACCCTGACCCCCAGGCTTTACGTATTTCAGATCTCCCAGCAATCCCTCCTTTCCCTTTTAATGAATCATTCTCTTATTCTCAAGATTTACAGCGGCTTCTTTGCGGCAGGGCTCTATTGATGGATGAGATCCTGTTCGATGGGGCGCTCGTTCATGAGCATTATCTACATGGATACGTATCATACGGTCCTGGTGTGCAGGCTGGTACTTGTCAGCGCTGCGGTAACAGGACGCCTGGCCGGTTCGGTGAGTTTGCATGCGCCCGCTGCGGGAAGTCATGCCGCTATTGCCGGAACTGTCTGATGATGGGGAGGGTGTCGGAGTGTACGCCCCTCCTGACTTGGAATGGTCCGCCTCCCCATACGGAAGAGGATGCCTTCTTTGCCTGGGAAGGGACGCTGTCGCCTGCGCAACAGGAGGCATCCACCGAGCTCGTTACAGCTGTGAAAGAAGATCGGGATCTTCTGGTATGGGCCGTCTGCGGGGCAGGGAAGACAGAGGTGTTGTTCGAGGGGATCCATGAGGCTCTCAGGATCGGTAAGCGCGTCTGCCTTGCAACGCCGAGGACGGATGTGATCCTGGAGCTATCCCCGCGTTTGAAGAAAGTGTTTCCTGAGACGGATCTGATCACTCTCTACGGTGGTTCCGAGGAACGCCAGTCTTATGGGCAGATCGCTCTGACCACCACGCATCAGCTGTTCCGATTCAAGGAAGCATTCGATGTCATGATCGTCGACGAGGTCGATGCCTTTCCTTATTCTTTCGATTCATCCCTTCAATTCGCCGTGGAGAAAGCAAGAAAACCGTCATCCTCCCTCATCCACCTCACGGCAACACCCGATGCTGCAACGCAGCGGGAGTGCCGCACAGGACGGCGGAATCATTTCCGGATCCCGGCGCGCTTTCATCGTCACCCCATTCCATCCCCACGATTTGCCTGGTGTGGAAACTGGCAGAAATCATTGAAGAAAGGTAAAATTCCTCCTCCCTTGAAGAAGTGGGCCCTACAAAGACTTCATACCTCAACCCCTGTCCTCATCTTTTTCCCAAGCGTCGCCATCATGAACAAAGCCCTCCCCCTGTTCAAAGCCATTCACCCCCTGATCGAGTCCGTCCATGCCGAGGATCCGGAACGAAAGGAGAAAGTCATGAAGATGCGAAATTTCGAGATGCCGATTCTCCTTACCACGACGATCCTCGAACGGGGAGTCACCATACCGGGCATCGATGTGGCGGTCCTCGGGGCAGAGGAAACCATCTTCACCGAGAGTGCCCTTGTCCAAATCTCGGGGCAGGGTGGGGAGAAGTTCCGATCAGCCGGACGGGGATATTGTGTACTTTCACCACGGTAAGACCGGCGAGATGATCAAAGCCCGCGCCCATATCAATGATATGAACAGGGAAGCCGGGAAAGGGGGCTCATCGATGCCACGTGACTGCTTGTACTGCGGGGGTGACCTCGACGAAAAAATGAATTGGGGATCTTTCTTTCAAAGAGACACCAGACTTCTATGCGACGGATGTGACGGGGGTTCCTGCGAATCGAAGACGGCTGCCCGGGCTGTTCGCGCCCTGGAACGAAGGGCGGCCCTTGCCGTGACTGCCTGGAGTGGAACCGAAACCCTGAATGGAACGGGGTGCTGGAGCGGAACGTCTCCCTTTTCCAATACAATGAGTTCATGAAAGAGGTCCTCGCGCGCTACAAATACAGAGGGGATTATGTTCTCGCTAAGGCATTGGCATCTTTCCTGCAAACGGCTATCCCGAAAGCCGATCTCTTTGTTCCGATTCCCCTCAGCCCCGAGCGACTATACGAACGTGGATTCAATCAGTCAAAAGCCCTCCTGACTGAAGCAGGCCTCCCTTGCCATGAGCTCCTCACGAGGGTCCACACCGAAAAGCAATCGAAGAAGACGAAACGGGAGCGGGTGACAGGCGCGCAGGTATTCCGCCTCCCCGAGACGGATCTCTCAGGCAAAAGTATCCTCCTCATTGATGATATCTATACGACGGGCACGACCGTAAGGCAGGCAGCAAATCTTCTCAAAAAAGCAGGTGCTAGGGAAGTCTCATCCTTCACCATCGCAAGGGGTTAAATCATTATCCCAACCTGCCGATAAAAGAAGGGAACCTGCCAAACACGGAGGAATGAACCATGTCAGAAGTAAACAACTGTCCGCGCTGCAACGCGCTATATATGAAAACCCGCTTCCGCGAAGTGTGTGAAGCATGCCATAAAGCAGAAGAAACTCTATTCGATACCGTCATCCGTTTCCTGAAAAAACGGGAAAACCGGGCTGCGTCCATCGCACGAGTCGTCGACGTCACCGGTGTAGAGGAAGAACTCCTTCACAATTGGGTACGTAAAGGCCGCATCCAGTCGAGACAATTCCCGAATATGGGCTACCCCTGCGACCGCTGCGGCAAGATCATCCACAGCGCACGGATCTGTGAAGGGTGCCAAACGTCCCTTATCCAAGACCTCAAGCAGCATGAAACAGACGAACAATGGAAGCGATCCCTCAAGGGATCAGGTCATACGTACTACACCCGCAGAAAGGAATAATGAACCATATCCTATCACTAAACAAACCTCTCAATCATCCGATATACTTACTATAAGACTCGGAAAGAACGGAAAAAGGAGGTAGACGGATTTGAAGATTAATCAGATCGGAAACTACAATATCCAGGCATACAAGCAACAACAAAACAAAGCCGACCAACCTGTCAAAGGGGGAAGTGCTCCTTCAGATAAGGTGGAAATTTCTTCACGGGCTAAAGAAATGCAGGAAGTGTCCAAATTGGAAAAAGATCGCCAAGTCAAAGTAGACTGCATTGAAAGAACAGGTACAGAGCGGAAACTATACGATCCAGGCAGGGGCCATCGCCAAAAGCCTGAAGCAATTCTATCTCGGAGAATAATAGGGAAGGGGATCACCATGTCACTCAATGCCTTAACCACAACATTAGACAAACTCCATAAACTGCATATGAGCCTCCTCGACCTCTCCAAACGAAAAACCACCATCATCAAGGCGAGTGAGATGGACCAATTGGATGGCGTATTAAAAGATGAACAACGACATCTTGCCGCTATTCAGACCGTAGAGAATGATCGTCAAATTCATTCAATGCAATATGCTGAATCGAATGGTCGATCATTTGATGAGCCCCCGACCCTTTTACAGTGCATGGAAACGGCTCCCCAAGAAGAGAAAGAAACACTCTCCCATTGGCACGGAAAACTAACTGCCGTCATCGCCGAATTAAAAGAGCAAAATGAACTTAATCAAAAGCTCGTCTATCAATCTCTTCAATTTGTGAATATGAGCTTGTCGGCTCTGCAGCCGAAAGAAGAGCAGACCAACTATACAAGACCGAACGATGACAATAAAGTCCCGGCTCCAAGCCGGTCTTTGTTTGATTCCAAAGCATAGATCAGAAACGGAGGCATCAAGATGCGATCCACATTCATGGGCCTTGAAACAGCCAAACGGGGCATGTACACCCAGCAAGGGGCCCTTTACACGACCGGACACAATATTTCGAATGCCAACACACCGGGCTATTCCCGACAACGCGTCAACTTCAACCCTACGGAAGCTTTCCCATCCCCGGGCTTTAACAGTCCCAGGATTCCCGGACAACTCGGTACAGGCGTCGAAGCGGGTTCAATTCAGCGCGTAAGGGACTCCTTCCTTGACCTTCAATACCGAAATGAAAATAATAAACTCGGATACTGGGAAAACAAGATGGAATCCATGCAGAAGATGGAAGAAATTATGAACGAGCCTTCTGAATCAGGATTGTCCAGTACGATGGACTCTTTCTGGAAGTCCCTGCAGGATTTGGCGAGTGATACATCGAATACCGGCGCACGGTCTGTTGTCATCCAGCGCGGAAAAGCCGTGGCAGAAACCTTTAACTATTTGTCCACATCACTGACAAGCGTCAGAAAAGACCTTCAAAATGAACTGGCCGTGACTGAAAAGCAAATCAATTCCCTCACAAGGCAGATCGATCAAGTAAACAAGCAGATTGCTGAAGTAGAACCACACGGCTATCTTCCCAATGATCTCTACGATGAGCGTGATCGCCTATTGGATCAACTTTCAACCCTTGTGCCAATAAAGACCAGCTATCAGTCCAATGGAGGAGCTTCCTCTGCTATAGCAGAAGGGTCAGTATCTGTGAGTCTCGTTGGGAAGGATGGAGATTTCGCCATCAAACTGGTGGATAAAGCCGGTGTGAATGAGCTCTCCCTTTCGACCAAAGGACCGCAAGAATCAGTCGACTCTGTGAAAATCGGCAATCAAACCCTGGACATCAACAGCTTCCTCAGCCAAGGTGAAGGAAAACTTCGTGGTTTGATCGATTCGTATGGGTATACGAATAAAGATGGAAAAGCCACGGATCCTATGTAGCCATGATTGATGAACTTGATAATATGGCTTATGTATTTGCAAAAGCATTCAATGAACAGCATCAGCAAGGTCTCACAGTGGCGCAAATGGAAGACCCGAACTTTGATCCGGAGGACTTCGAGTCTACATACGCCGAAATTCTTCAAGGACGGCAAAGCCCCTGATGCTGACCTTGCGGATATTAGTAAAGAAGGCTTCGCCCAGCGGATCCAGATCGCCGATGAAATGAGCAATCCTGATAATATTGCGACAGCGGGAATAGGTAATCCGACAGCTGGTGATACCTCGAATGTTCAGAAGCTGGCTGATCTCATCACGACCACCAAGCTTCCATACGGCGAAAAGGAATCTTCCTTCCAAGGCCATTTTGAATCTGTCATCGGTAAAATGGCGGTTGAATCCCAAGAGTCCGTCAAGCTTACCAAAAACTCAAACGTCCTTCGTTCCTCCGTCGACGAACGTCGCATGTCCGTAAGCGGTGTATCCCTTGATGAAGAAATGACCGATATGATCAAATTCCAGCATGCCTACAATGCCTCTGCCCGGATGATCACCCTACAGGACGAAATGCTCGACAAAATCATCAACGGAATGGGAACCGTTGGAAGATAAGCAGGTGAATGAACCATGCGCGTAACCCAAAGCATGCTGACTAATAACTCAATGAGGAATCTTAGCTCCTCCTACAGCCGGATGGGGCAGCTCCAAGACCAGCTCTCCACCGGCAAGAAGATTACACGTCCTTCAGACGATCCGGTCGTCGCTATGAAGGGGATGTTCTACCGCTCCAATGTAAGTGGAGTAGAGCAGTATAAGACGGAATTTGTCTGAACTGTATTTGTGGATGGATAATTCGGAAGCAGGATTAGAACAAGGAAACCAAGGCCTCCAACGTGTCCGGGAGCTAGTTCTCCAAGGGAAGAATGGAACCCTTTCAGAAGATGATAAGAAAGCCGTAGCCGCTGAAATTGGTCAGATCAAGCAGGATATGGTCACCATCGCCGAAACAAAAGTCGGCAGTCGCTACATCTATCACGGGACAGACGTGAATAAATCCCCAATCAAGGACAAAGCACCAGCAGACGGAAGTGCACCACAGGTTGCTGATAACCTCGGGAGTGCTGCCATCGGTGATTATATCGTAGAGGTATCCCCTGGAGTTACCTTGAAGGCGAACGTCACGCCGGGTAAAGTTTTTAATCAGGAGATGTTTGACACGCTCCATTCCATTCAGAAAGCGTTTGAATCGGATGATGATGCCGACCTAGATGGCATGCTAAATAAACTAGACAGTGTCATTGAAAAACTTTCGTCGGAACGATCCGACCTAGGAGCTCGCTACAATCGTTTAGAAATGGTCGATGACCGTCTTTCTCAACAAGAAACAATGGCGAAGCGCATCATGTCTGATAATGAAGACGCTGAAATCGAGCGAGTCATTACTGATTTGAAATCACAAGAAAGCGTCCACCGTGCAGCACTCAGTGTCGGGGCTAGAATCATGCAGCCGACCTTGATGGACTTTTTACGATAAGTTAAATAAAGGGACCGACCATTCGCGGTCGGTCCCTTTTATCAATAGAGAGGTGAACAGGATGAATGTCCCGCAAATCCGTATCCAATCAACCAATGCCGCGATATCCATTGAGACCACTCCAGGCCAATTCGATATGCAGCAACCAAATGCCGATGTAGACATCCAGCAGCCTCAAGCTAAGATGAATATTGAGCGAACTCCGTCCAAACTAACCATCGATCAATCAGAAGCCAGGGCCGATATGGATCTCAAATCGATCAGCAGGCGGATTGAAGACTTTGCGAATCAAGGGTACCAGGACTGGCTCGAGGGCATGGCGCGCGTCTCGGGGGACGGCGATGAGCTCATGATGATCGAAAACGGTGGAAATGCCTTGGCCGAACAGGCTGACCGCAACAGTAGCGAGTCCAATCTATGACTTTAATATAGGCTTTATCCCTTCGGCAGGAAGCGTCAAAATCGGTTATGATCCGGGAAGCGTAAGGGTGAACATTGAGCCCCAGCGTGTCATCAACAATACCCGGACAAATAAACCGATTGTCGACTTCACTCCAGCCAAGGTAAACATCGGTATGCAACGATATGCCGACCTCAAAATCGACTGGGTCGCACCAGGTGAAAATCTAAACAAAGGAATGTGACACATGAACATCCAAACAGCCTATCACGGCAACATCACTGTCAATGACGAAGAACTACTTTCATTCATAAAGGGGATACCGGGCTTCCATGATGAAAAACAATTTGCCCTGCTTCCCCTTGAAGGGAAATGAATGGTTTCAAGTCCTCCAGTCCACCTCGACGCCAGACCTTGCTTTCATCACAACAAATCCGTTTCTCTTTTTCCCTGAATATGATTTCGAACTTGGTGGCGCAAGTCTAGATCAACTAGGTAATCCGACAACAGAAGATATACAAGTCCTCTCAATCCTGACAGTAAAAGATCCATTCAAGGAATCGACAGCCAACCTTCAAGCGCCAATCATTGTAAACCTAGCGAACAAAAGCGGGAAGCAAGTTATCTTAACCGACACGAACTACCGCACCCAACACCAAATTCTGGCACAGCCAGCCGGAAAGAAGGGGTGATTGCATGCTCGTACTCACCAGAAAAACCGGCGAAAGCATCCAAATCGGAGACAACATCGAAATCAAAGTCGTCTCCATCCAAGGAGACCAGATCAAACTCGGCATCGATGCTCCTAAACACATAGACATTCACCGCAAGGAAGTCTATCTATCTATCCAAGAACAAAACACCGAAGCCTCAAAAGGCATCCAAAACCTACTAAACCTCCTCCCGAAAAACGAATAAAAAGTTTTGGAAAACGACTAAACACCCAGGAAAAACGACCGATACTACTTATTGTAAGCCAAAGAGGAAAGGGCGGCCGACCTCTTCCTCCCCGGCAAACCAAAATAAACCAGTTCACAAGGACGTGAACTCACTTTCAAGGAGGAAACAACACAATGAGAATCAATCACAATATCGCTGCATTAAACACGCACCGTCAATTGAACAGTGCGACAAATGCTCAATCTAAATCAATGGAAAAACTATCTTCAGGTCTTCGTATTAACCGTGCAGGAGACGACGCTGCTGGACTAGCAATCTCTGAAAAAATGCGTGGACAGATTCGTGGGTTGGATCAAGCATCTAAAAATCACAAGACGGTATTTCTATGATTCAAACAGCTGAAGGTGCATTAAACGAAACACATGATATCCTTCAACGTATGCGTGAACTTGGCTACTCAATCTTCAAATGATACAAATACTACTGAAGACCGCAATAATATTCAAGATGAGATTAACCAATTAGGTGAAGAAATCCAACGTATTGGTGAACAAACTGAATTCAATACTAAAAAATTATTGAATGGTGACATGGGAGCAGGACAAGCAACTGCAACTCATAAAATTTCCAATTCAATGCATGCGGATAACGTCACTGGTGCTACTTTAGACGCACTTAAAGATGCAAATGGAAATAACCTAGGTATTGCAAATGGTGATACGATTACAGCAACATGGTCTATTAATGGAACTCAACATACAGCTGAGCTTAATGTTACTGATATAGGAACTGATTCTATTGATGATATTTTCGCCGCAATCACTACTGAAGGTTCAGCAACTGCAGCATATGACGGAACTGCGACGAATCAAATGGAAATTACAGCTGCTGGCGCTGGTACAGCTGGACAAATAAATGGTTTTACTATTGATGTAAAAAGTGCCGCGGGTGTTCGTAAAGAAGCAGCATCAAACGCATTATCAAACTTCTCTACAGAAACTGTAGCAAAAGATGTTCGTGCTGATGGAAGTGCTGATTTCCAAATTGGCGCAAACCAAGGACAAACTCTAAACATTTCTTTTGAAGATATGAGAGCTGATACTCTAGGTGTTCGTAATCTTCAAGTTTCAACAAAAAGTCAAGCTGGCACAGCTGTTAGTGTTTTAGATGAAGCAATTCAAAAAGTTTCTAAAGAACGCTCTAAATTAGGTGCTAACCAAAACCGTTTAGAGCATACAATCAACAACTTGAATACATCTTCTGAAAACCTAACTGCAGCGGAATCACGTATACGTGACGTTGATATGGCGAAAGAAATGATGAACCAAACTAAAAACTCAATTCTTTCTCAGGCGGCACAAGCAATGTTGGCTCAAGCTAACCAACAACCACAAGGCGTACTACAATTACTTCGTTAATCTTCGACCTACCGCTTTGATTAGCTAAAAAAAGAGAGAGCCTAGGGGATTATCCCTAGGCTCTCTCTTTTCGCCCTCTCATTTTCTAATAATAAATATGATGTTTACAATTTTTCTATCTAGGCAAATTCTAAGAGTGATAGCAGTGCATACACCAGTTAACATGCATAGCCTCATCACTATACGTTAACCCCGTTATGCTCCCACCCTTTTGGGTAGTCGACCAGTTCTTTTTCCAAACAAAATAATAGAAGTCAAGAGCATTCCACCCTTCATCTTTAGAACGAGTGTTCATAACATAATAGTCCCCCCTTATTATTGAACTTGCAAGAAAGACTAAACTTTCTCTCGGAAATGACCGATATTATTTCTATAAAAACCAGGAGGGTTTCAGGCTATGGCAGGTGGAACAATTGGGATACACACTCAACAAAAAGTAAGCAACTACATGAATGAGTTGATACAGAATGTAAGGGTAGAGGAAAAGCAGCTCCGCACCAATAGAGAAATCTGTTTCAGAAACATCCTTAAAGACTGCTTTGAACGGTATGAACGAGTTTGTTTCTTCGGCTAATACTCATCTGAAATTTGAATATCATGACCGACTCAATGAGTATTACGTAACAATCGTGGATGATGTTACTCAAGAAATAGTCAAAGAGATTCCCGCAAAAAAATTCTTGGATATGCATGCAGATATGGCTGAGTTTATGGGATTAATAGTAGATAAGAAAGCGTAAAGGAAGGAAGTGTAGTTCTTGGCGAATATGAGAGTGGGCGGACTCGCCAGCGGTATGGATACCGATCAAATCATCAGCGACTTGATGAAGGCAGAGCGAATCCCTTTAGATAAATTGAATCAAAAGAAGCAGTACCTCGAGTGGCAGCGCGATGACTACCGGGAAATGAATAGCCAAATGCTCAATTTCAGTAATTTGATCTTTGATGGTGTCATGAAGCAGGCGACATACATCCAAAAGACTGTAAATATATCTAACCCGAATGACATTTCGATTAAGAATCTGGCATCAACTTCCGACTTTAATGGAACGATCAAAGTTGAGAAACTGGCAACCTCTGCAACTATGTATGGTCAGCAAGTAAATGCAGGTTTTGATCCAAAGAAAAAACTAAGCGAATCCTTGACATTAACAGGTCAACAAACCATTAAAGTGAAAGCAATTAATGCAGATGGTACAATGCCGGATAAATTCACGGAGATTGTATTTGACCCAACTGCAGAAACCATGGAAAGCCTTCTTTCGAAAATCAACTCAAAAACCGGGGTCACCATGTTTTTTGATGAGAAGACGAAACAGATGTCTGTGATGGGTAAAAATAGTGGGAGTGGTGGTTCTGAGGCAGAAATTCAGCTTGAGGGGGATTTCTTTGGAGAAATGGGCCTTGATGATACGAATGTAATAGCAAAAGGTGCAGGAAGAGGATCGGTTGGAGAAAACGCTATTTTCACCTATAACGGCATGCAGACCGAGCGATCTTCCAATACCTTCGTCATTAACGGAGTCGAGATTACCTTGAAGAATGCATCCAACACGAATGTAACCTTCTCTTCAGCACCTGATGTAGATAAAATCATGGAATCCATCGTCAAGTTTGTGGACGAGTACAACAAGCTGATTGAAAAGGTAAACGGCGAAGTGAACGAATCAAAATTCCGTGACTTTCAACCTCTAACGTCTGAGCAGAAGAAGGATATGTCGGAAGATGAAATCAAGCTGTGGGAAGAAAAAGCCCGGAGCGGGACTCTCCGCAATGATTCCGTCCTCACATCTGGATTGAATAAAATGCGTACAGATTTATATACATCGGTCTCTGGTGGGAGCAAGGATGCTAATCAGCTTACACAAATAGGAATCAAAACATCAAGTAACTACCTGGACCGGGGTAAATTAATCATTGATGAATCCAAGCTCAAGGAAGCCATCTCAAAAGATCCTAACGCCATTTATGATCTTTTTGCCAAGAATGGTACCACATCTGCTGAGCAAGGGATTGCAAGGCGCATGAGGGAGACCCTCAAAACAACAATGACGAATGTGGAAAAAAAGGCAGGTAAATCATCAGCCGTTAACGATACATTCTCAATCGGAAAGTTACTGAAGAACATGGATTCACAAATTACGACGATTTGAAGAACGTATGAAGCAAGTCGAAAATCGTTACTGGAGTCAGTTTACAGCTATGGAGAAAGCGGTACAGACGGGCCAATTCACAGTCCGCCTATCTCATGCAACAGTTCTCATAATTGAAATAAAGGAGTGTCACCATGGCCATCAACAATCCATATGCCGCCTACCAGAATAACTCGGTCAATACCGCGGCACCAGGGGAACTCACCCTCATGCTCTATAACGGTTGCCTGAAATTTTTACACATCGCAAAGCAAGCCATAAACGAAAAAAACATTGAATTGAAAAACACAAATATCCAAAAGTCTCAAGCGATTATTCACGAACTTATGGTCACATTGGATACGAATGTCGAAGTCTCTAAAAATCTCCTGTCATTATATGAATACATCAATCACAGACTGTCTGAAGCCAATATCAAAAATGACCTGTCCATCCTGGAAGAAGTAGAAGGTTATGTCACCGACTTCCGAAATACATGGAAACAAGTAATCCAAATGAACCGCCAAAAGCAATACGCTGGCCAGAGTGGACAAGCATAATGAGTGCTGTTCTTGAATGTCACGGCATTACGAAACAGCTGAAAGCCCTCTTGGATGGAGAAGACGACCGTGAGTCTAAGATTAATACCATCGATAGCCTTCTAGTGGAAAGAGAGCAACTTCTACCCTCAATCACGCCACCATACTCTTTAGAGGAACAGCGTATGGGAAAAGAAATCGTCCTATGGAACAAACAGATCGATCAAAAGCTGGCAGGTTTGAAGATTGATATAAAGCGGGATATGAATGGCATCAGTAAAACAAAAACGACCGTTCAGAGATATACCAATCCATATGAGTCAATGCAAACGGATGGAATGTTTTATGATAAGCGGAATTAGACCTCTCTTGATTGGGAGGTTTTTTTTCGTTTCATTTGGAGGGTTTTGTGAGAAGTTGTCGAATACAAAACCTAACTTAGTTTGAGAGGAGAATGATATGCCAAGACCGAAAAGAATTTGGATATCCGGTGCTACCTATCATATTACTGCAAGAGGAAACCGGAAAAGCAACTTGTTCAGAGACAAAAAGGACTACCAACATTACATGGGACTTCTGCAAAAGGCCCTTAAACGTTACCCCTCCGATCTCCACGCTTACTGCCTCATGCCTAACCACCTTCACCTCATCCTTGGCACGATCAACCATACCCCGACTGATCTAATCCATTACCTTCACTCCGTCTATGCCCGTTACTTCAACCAACGTTATGACTACGTCGGCCACCTGTTTCAAGGGAGATTTTATTCAAAACAAATCCGCAATCACAAACAACTTCTCGACACAAGTGCCTACATTCACCTCAACCCTGTAAAAAGCAAACTATACGAAACTACCAGAAGATTACCTGTGGAGTAGCTACTGGGCTTTCCTTACTCCAACCAAGTCAACAATCATCCACACGGATAAGATTCTATCGCTACTAGGAGACAATCCTCATCTAAAATATCAATTATTTGTAGAAACCCGGAGGAAAATTAATGAATGGAATATTTAGCAAAGGGCTTAGGTACGCTTTGAGTGAGCCTGTCACCGAATGAAATGATGGTGCCAGGCACAAAAAGGCTAAAAGGTGCCAGGTACAAAAACGCCAAAACCCCCAACTCCTCGACAAACAACTCCAACCAACCCGCCCCAATCCCCAAATCCCGCCACCGTTCTACCATTTTCTACACCCCCTCCACAAAATTGACAAATAATTAAGAAAGTTTAAGCAGGAATACGAAAGGGAATGAAGAATATATACAACATAGCTTTATTTTTAAAGGAGGAGTTTACATGTTGAATTACAACATTCGTGGCGAGAACATTGAGGTAACTCCAGCTATTCGAGAGCATGTGGAGAAGAAAATCGGAAAATTGGAGCGTTATTTCAATGAAACTCCTGATGCAAATGTGCACGTTAACTTGAAAGTCTATCCTGATAAAAATACGAAGACGGAAGTGACGATCCCGATGCCGAATCTGGTGCTCCGAGCAGAAGAGCGGAACACGGATATGTATGCGGCGATCGATTTAATAGTCGATAAGCTTGAGCGTCAGATCCGTAAGCATAAGACTCGGGTGAACCGCAAGATGCGTGAGAAGGGCAGTCCGAAAGAGTTCTTCGCGGCTCAGGAGGATCTTGGGAATGTGGCACCGAATGGGGTGGCAGAACCTGAGGTGGATGAGCTCGAGGATGACACGGAAGTGGTGCGTACGAAGAATTTCAATCTGAAGCCGATGGACAGCGAGGAAGCGATCCTTCAGATGAATATGCTTGGGCACACGTTCTTCATCTTCACGGATGCGGAAACGAACGCAACCAATATCGTATACAAGCGTAGAGACGGCAAGTACGGCCTGATCGAAACGCATTAATGAATAGCCAAGGGTCCTGCGGTCTCACTAGACCGCAGGACCCTTTCCGTTTACGACCGTATAATCCGTCGGACACGCCATGAACCCATAAACCAAAGGAGGAACCCAAACATGACCTACTCCATCGTCGCCCATGACCCCGAAACCCAGGAATGGGGCATCGCCGTCCAGTCCAAATTCCTGGCCGTCGGATCTGTTGTCCCGTTTGCGAAAGCAGGAGTCGGCGCCATCGCCACTCAGTCCTACGCCAATACCGCTTATGGTCCCGAAGCGCTCCGTCTCCTAGAAGAAGGGAAGACGGCAGAGGAAACAGTAGAGCTCATCACGAAAGACGATCCAGAACGGCATCTCCGTCAGGTAGGGATCATCGACGCCCGTGGCAATTCGGCCACGTATACGGGAGAGGGCTGTTATGACTGGGCTGGGGGGATGACCGGGAAGCATGTGGCCGTTCAGGGGAACATCCTTGTAGACGAGCAAACGGTGCAGGCCATGCTCGATACCTTCGAAGCAACCAATGGCTCCCTGGCAGACAGGCTCCTCACCGCCCTGGGTGCCGGGCAGGATGCAGGGGGCGACTCGAGGGGGATGCAGTCTGCGGCCCTTCTTGTCGTAAAAGAAGAGGGCGGCTACGGAGGATTCAATGATCGCTACATCGATCTTCGTGTGGACGACCATCCATCGCCGATCGAGGAGCTTCAACGGATTTTCCGCATGCACCAGCTCTACTTCAAACCGTCCGATTCCGGCCGCGTCGTTCTGATTGAAGGCACGCTCCGTGATGAATTGGACATGGAACTCACGCGCTTAGGGTATAAGGACCCTCAGAAGTCGCTGCATCAGAGCCTGACGGATTATCTTCATACAGAGAACTTCGAGATGCGGGAGCAGGATGAAAGCTATATCGACCTCGATGTCCTCGATTTTATGAAAAATCAGGGACGTTGAGGAGAAGGGAACCGGCCTGGAATAGGGGTTGGTTCTTTTTTCTTGTGTTAAAACGGTTTATAGTAAGGCTCACTTGTTATATAATGAATGTTTGTGTGAAGGTCGTGAACTATTTTGGAGGTAACAACAATGAATGAGGTAACAGGAATGAATACAGTTGGTCGAAATGAACCTTGCCCATGCGGCAGCGGGAAAAAATATAAGAAATGTCACGGAAAAGAAAATGCGATCGATATCGATGCGCTGGTGAAGCAGGAGCTGGATGTGCTTCAGGCACAGGCGTATGATTTCATTGCGTCGACGCAATCACCCCACATGGAGGAGCTGTATCATCAGTATCTTTCGAAGATGGAGCTGATGAAGGCCGATCCCGATATTTATGAGATGGCGTTTGTGAGCTGGTATGGGGTGACCCAGAAGGATGAGGAGGGACTTCGTCTCATCGACCGGTTCGTGGACAAGCAGACGGTGACCCGTCCGCAGACGGCGGAACGCCTTGAGTCTTGGAAGAAGGTACGGATCACAGCGGGTAGCGTGGAGAAGGTCGATGACGAGACGCTTCGCGTGACGGAAGCGATCACAGGTGATGAGCTGTTGGTGAAGGAAGCGTTCGGACACATGGAAGAGGGCAGCTTCTTCCTTGGGCTTCTGCTGCCGAATGGCGACAGCTACATCCCGTTTGCTCAGTATTTCATCTATCCGATCATCCAGAAAGGGGCTTCGGAGATGGTGAAGATCCGCTTCGAGCAAGGCGAATTTGACGACTTGCAAGAGTATCTTGCCGGTCAGTACCTTGAGCTTGCAGACGTCGGGTTCGTCCTGTACGGTGCCGAAAAGCGCAAGGCTGCGAAAACGCCTGCACCGACAGAAGAGAAAGAAGAGACGACGGGAGCCATCGAAGGCGTCGAGATCTGGAAGACCCCTGAGTACATAGAGGCCATCAAGGCCCTTCAGGATTACCTGGAGGAAAAAGGGGAGAACAAGAAGGAGAGCGCCCTTCTTGTAGCGGTGCTTGAGAAGTACTTCTACACTGAGCGTCCGACGATCCGCAATCCGAAGATCTATTCAGGTGCCATGGTCGATATGGCGAAGAATATCGATGAGATCAGCATCCGTCACGTGCAGAAGGAGCTTGCCGAGCATTTCGACGTGTCGGCCAACAGCATCTCGAGACGGAGCAAGCAGATCTGGGAGAGCTACCAGGACACCGTGTACAGCATGCTGAACGAACAGAAGGCTTAAGACATAAAAGGAGACCGCCCTTTCATAGAGAAGTGGCGGTCTTTTTACAAGGGTCCCATTTTCCCAATATGTTGTAACCCCCCTATGATAGTGGTAAGATTAGTTGGTATACGCATGAAGGAATTCAAGGACTCTGTCTCGAATAAGGATAGAGCACATTTCTCATGGGAATCTCATGTAAGACGTTTATAATGGATGAAGCCCTCACCGTAAACACAGATAAAGGAGCGTTTATGAATGCTTGGATTATTGAATAAAGTGTTTGATGGAAATAAAAGAGAAATCAAGAAGCTCGAAAAGCTTGCTGATCAAATAGAAGCCCTTGGTCCTGAAATGGAGCGCCTGACGGATGATCAAATCCGTGAGCGTACGGTCCGCTTCCAGGAGCGCTATCAAAAAGGGGAAGAACTCGATGATTTACTCGTCGAGGCGTTTGCCGTTGTTCGTGAAGCGGCACGCCGTGTACTCGGTCTTTATCCGTACCGCGTCCAGCTCATGGGGGGTGCCGCCCTTCATGGAGGGAACATCTCCGAGATGAAAACCGGTGAAGGTAAAACATTGACGGCGACGATGCCGGTCTACCTGAATGCCATTACGGGCAAAGGCGTCCACGTGGTCACGGTCAATGAATACCTGGCCAGCCGTGATGCCGAAGAAATGGGCAGACTGTATGAGTTCCTCGGTCTTTCCGTCGGGTTGAACCTCAACTCCATGGGGAAAGAAGAGAAGCGCGAAGCCTACCATGCCGACATCACCTACGGAACGAACAATGAATTCGGGTTCGACTATCTGCGTGACAACATGGTCCTCTACAAAGAGCAGATGGTACAGCGTCCGCTTCACTTCGCCGTGATCGATGAGGTCGACTCCATCCTGATCGATGAAGCGCGTACGCCGCTTATCATCTCCGGTAACGCACAGCGTACGCCTCAGCTCTACATTCAGGCGAACGCCGTCGTGCGCACCCTGAACAAAGAGGACGATTACACCTATGATGAGAAAACGAAGAGCGTCCAGCTGACCGAAGACGGGATCAGCAAGGTCGAGAAGGCATTCCATATCGACAACCTTTTCGATATCACCCATGTCACCCTGAACCATCATATCACCCAGGCGCTCAAAGCTCATGTGAGCATGCACCGCGACGTGGATTATGTGGTACAGGAAGGCGAGATCATCATCGTCGATTCCTTCACAGGACGTCTGATGAAAGGACGCCGCTACAGCGACGGTCTTCACCAGTCCATCGAAGCGAAGGAAGGCCTGGAGATCCAGAACGAAAGCATGACCATGGCCACCATCACATTCCAGAACTACTTCCGTATGTACGAAAAGCTTTCCGGTATGACCGGTACGGCGAAGACGGAGGAAGAGGAATTCCGCAATATCTATAACATGAGCGTCATCGTCATCCCGACGAATAAGGAAATCGTCCGTGATGACCGTGCCGATCTGATCTATGCGTCCATGGAAGGGAAATTCCTTGCAGTGGTCGAGGATATCAAAGAGCGTCATGAGAAGGGGCAGCCGGTCCTCGTCGGTACAGTTGCCGTCGAAACATCCGAGCTCATCTCGAAGCTCCTGACGAAAAAAGGGGTACGCCATAACGTCCTCAACGCGAAGAATCACGGTCGCGAAGCGGAAATCATCCTTGAAGCAGGACAACCTGGATCCGTTACGATCGCCACGAACATGGCCGGTCGTGGTACGGATATTAAACTGGGTGAAGGCGTCATCGAGCTTGGCGGACTGGCCGTTATCGGTACAGAGCGTCACGAATCGCGCCGGATCGATAACCAGCTTCGTGGACGTTCCGGACGTCAAGGGGACCCGGGTGTCACTCAATTCTATCTTTCCATGGAAGATGAGCTGATGCGCCGCTTCGGCTCCGACAACATGAAGAGCATGATGGAGCGCCTCGGGATGGATGACACGCAGCCGATCCAAAGCAAGATGGTCAGCCGTGCGGTTGAGTCCGCTCAGAAACGGGTCGAGGGGAACAACTTCGATGCCCGTAAACAGCTCCTTCAATATGATGATGTCCTTCGTCAGCAGCGTGAGATCATCTACAAGCAGCGTTATGAAGTCATTGACTCCGAAAACCTCCGCGACATCGTGGACGGCATGATCAAATCGGTCATCGAGCGTCAAGTAGCTGCCCATACGCAGGAAGAAGAGATGGAAAACTGGAACCTTCAAGGCCTCATTGATTACGTCAATGCGAACCTACTTCCTGAAGGGGAAGTGAATGAAAACGAGCTTCGCGGCAAAGAGCCGGAAGAGATCGTCGACATCATCTTCCAGGATGTCCATCACCAGCTTAATGAAAAAGAAGCCGATATGTCTGAAGAGCAGATGCGTGAGTTCGAGAAAGTCATCCTTCTCCGCGCTGTCGATCAAAAGTGGATCGATCACATCGATGCCATGGATCAGCTCAGACAGGGTATTCACCTCCGTGCGTACGGTCAGACCGATCCGCTTCGTGAATACCAGCATGAAGGTTTCGCCATGTTCGAGAACATGATCATCTCCATCGAGGAAGATGTCGCGAAATACATCATGAAGGCTGAAATCAAAAACAACCTTGAGCGCCAGGAAGTGGCCAAAGGTCAGGCCGTCAACCCGAAGGAAGACGGTGAGAAGGCGAAGAAGAAGCCCCTCCGCCGCAAGGAAAGCATCGGACGAAATGATCCATGTCCATGTGGAAGCGGAAAGAAATATAAGCACTGCCACGGGATAACCGGATAAGAGAAAAACTGCCTGGAGCACTGCTCCGGGTACTTTTCTGAAATGAAGGACCCGAATACTACTAGAGGTGAATAAAATGGAACATGCAGAAATTCGATCAGAGTTAGAAAAATCAGCTAAGACATTAGCGGACTTCAGGGGGTCTCTTTGACTTAGAAAACAAAGAGGCACGAATCCAGGAGCTCGATGAAATCATGGTTCAACCCGATTTCTGGGATGACCAGCAGAAAGCACAAGGCTTGATCAATGAAGGGAACGGCTTGAAAGATCTCGTGAATGAATACAATGCACTCCTTGAATCTCATGAGAACCTTGAGCTGACCCTCGAACTATTGAAGGAAGAGCCAGATGAGGAGCTTCAAGAGGAGCTTGAAGGCGAGCTTGAAGAGCTTATCACCCGTTTGAACGACTACGAACTTCAGCTTCTACTCAGTGAAGAACATGATAAAAATAATGCCATCCTTGAGCTTCATCCGGGTGCTGGTGGTACCGAGTCACAGGACTGGGGCTCCATGCTTCTCCGTATGTACACGCGCTGGGCAGAGAAACGCGGATTCAAAGTGGAAACCCTGGATTATCTTCCAGGGGATGAAGCCGGAATCAAGAGCGTCACACTCGGCATCAAGGGGCATAACGCTTACGGCTACCTGAAAGCGGAAAAAGGCGTTCACCGCCTGGTCCGCATCTCGCCGTTCGATTCGTCAGGCCGCCGTCACACGTCCTTCGTGTCTTGTGAGGTCATGCCGGAATTCAATGAAGAGATCAACATCGAGATCCGAACAGAGGATCTGAAGATCGATACGTACCGTGCCAGTGGTGCCGGTGGTCAGCATATCAATACGACCGACTCCGCCGTACGGATCACGCATCTTCCGACGAACGTCGTCGTGACCTGCCAGTCCGAGCGTTCACAGATCAAGAACCGTGAATCAGCCATGAAGATGCTGAAAGCGAAGCTTTATCAGCGCAGGATCGAAGAGCAGGAGCAAGAGCTTGCTGAGATCCGTGGTGAGCAGAAAGAAATCGGGTGGGGAAGCCAGATCCGTTCCTACGTATTCCATCCGTACTCCATGGTGAAAGATCACCGTACGAATACGGAATCAGGAAACGTACAGGGCGTCATGGACGGAGATCTTGATCCGTTCATCAACGCGTACCTGCGTTCGAAAATCCAATAAGACTGAGGCCGGTCCCAAAGCGGGATCGGCTTTTTTTATCCCGCCACACTACCACTTTAATACGGTATTGGACTGTCATTTACACCGTTCCGACCCCATGCTATACTCTCAAAGGCTGATATGGAGGGGATCCATCCCCTGCATGCAAAGTGTTCAGAGTACTCATACTAACGTAACGGATAAAAAAGGAGTCGGAAGATACATGGGATTATTGGGGAGAAGACGGGAACAAGATCCCGTCAGAGAAAAATGGCTTGAATATGTATTTGTGATCATCGGCTCGGCCATTGTGGCCATTGCCTTCAACGTGTTCCTGCTGCCGAATGAAGTTGCTTCCGGCGGAGTGAGCGGAATATCCACGATCTTGAAAGGAGTCCTCGACTGGAAGCCGGCCTACGTACAATGGGCGTTCAATATTCCCTTATTCATTGCCGGATTGATTTTCCTCGGTCTTCAGTTCGGAGTGAAGACGGCAATCGGAACCATTTTCCTTCCATTAGTTGTGTTCCTCACAGAGGGCTGGGAGCCGTGGACGACGGATCCCCTTCTCGGAGCGCTATTTGGCGGAATCGGGGTCGGTTTAGGTTTAGGAATCGTCTTCAGGGGGAAAGCATCTACTGGAGGGACCGATCTGGCAGCTCAGATCGTCAATAAATTTACCGGTCTTTCCCTTGGTACATGTGTAGCCCTTATCGATGGGATGATCGTCCTTTCGGCGGCCATCGTCTTTGATATCGAGCGCGGTCTATACGCTCTCATCGGCCTATACGTGACAAGTAAGACAATTGACCTAGTCCAGGTCGGCATCAGCCGGTCGAAGATGGCGCTGGTCATCACGAACAAACAGGAAGAGATCCGTGAAGGGATCCTGCATAAGATTGATCGCGGTGTGACAAAACTATCAGCATACGGTGGTTATACCGATGATGAACGCCCGATCCTTATGGTCGTCGTCGATCAAACGGAATTCACAAAACTGAAACAACTGGTTAAAACCATTGATCCATCAGCATTCGTCGTCACAATGGATGCTTCCGAGGTCCTCGGGGAAGGTTTCAAACGGGTCTAACGCTGGTATAATGATCGTATAATGGGGAAGTGAACCTCACTAAATTTTTCCTAGGGGGAGAATGGATGAAGAAGAAACTCATTGGTGCCCTCCTTGGCGCTTCACTTGTCCTCGCTGCTTGTGGCAATGATGAAAGTACGGAAACAAGTACCGGCCAGGTAGATCCCGAGAAGATCGTTAACAACAAGTGTACAAGCTGTCATGGTGGCAACCTTGAAGGCGGCATGGGTCCTGCTCTCAATAATGTAGGCGAGAGGCTCAGCAAGGATGAAATCCTTCATGTCATTGAAAACGGAAGAGGGCAGATGCCAAAGAACCTGATCAAAGGTGAAGAGGCGGATGCCGTTGCCGAATGGCTTTCCAACAAAAAATAATGCACCATCAAGAAGGATCCCTCAGTGGATTCTTCTTACCCCAATCCTTTCTTTAAAATTATATTACAATCCCCGAAACAACTTGACCGCTCCTATATTTCGTCAGAATATTCCCTTTTTTATAACCAACTCTCCTATAGAAAACCTCTTATCTATCAACGTTTATACCCCTAACCCATCCAGGTATCATGACCAGTGCTTATGACCAGATACTAGTCAAATCCTCCTATCAAACACATGAAAACCCTTTTAAAAACCTATGAAAAAAGGGATATATTACACATTTACCCTTTTCTTGAAACGAAACTGTAATAATTTTATTCCTTAACAACGAAAGAAGTGATGTTATAATAATTTTCGGGAGCACGATTCGAGTTTTTTCACCAAAATGGGAGAACGGTACAGAATCATCCCAACGAGTACATATGACCGACAGCCAAGAGGGGAACTACATAAAAAAATTAGGTGATTGAATGATCGAAATGAAAGACGTATATAAGCAGTACTCCAATGGGGTCATGGCTGCGAATGGATTCAACGTCAGCATCAAACAAGGAGAGTTTGTTTATGTCGTTGGGCCGAGTGGGGCCGGTAAGTCGACCTTCATTAAGATGATGTACCGTGAAGAGAAGCCGACCAAAGGCGATATCATCGTGAACGGTATCAATCTAGCGAAATTGAAGAATGGTAGAGTTCCTTACCTCAGAAGAAATGTAGGGGTTGTCTTCCAGGATTTCAAACTGCTTCCTAAAATGAACGTATATGAAAACATTGCCTTCGCACTTGAAGTCATTGAAGAGCACCCGAAGAATATCAAGAAGCGTGTGATGGAAGTGTTGGATCTCGTAGGTCTCAAGCACAAGGCAAGGATGCTGCCGGATGAATTGTCCGGAGGGGAACAGCAGAGGGTATCGATTGCACGATCGATCGTCAACACCCCGAAGCTGGTCATTGCCGATGAGCCGACCGGGAATCTTGATCCGGAGACATCTTGGGACATCATGAATATATTTGAAGAAATCAGCAACCGTGGGACTACGGTCATCATGGCTACTCATAACCGGGAAATCGTAAATACAATCAAGCACCGTGTCATTGCCATCGAAAATGGCAGGATCGTGCGAGACGAACAGCGAGGTGACTACGGTTATGAAAGCTAGAACGTATGGCCGGCATTTCAGGGAAAGTTTTAAGAGTATCGGACGTAACGGCTGGATGACCTTTGCATCGGTCAGTGCAGTGACGGTGACGCTCCTATTGGTAGGAGTATTCGTCGTACTGATGCTCAATATGAACAAAGTCGCGACAGACATCGAGAAAGACGTAGAAGTACGGGTACTCCTCGATATTGGAACGACAAAAGAACAGGCACAGGAAATCAACGATAAGATTGAAAAACTCAACGGAGTGGAATCGATCGAGTATTCTTCGAAAGAAGATGAACTCAAGAATCTTGTGAAAGATATGGGGGATGACTTCCGACTCTTTGAACAGGATAATCCACTATCCGATGTATATGTAGTAAAAGCGACCAACCCAGTCGAAACAGGTAAAATCGCAAAAGAGATCAGCTCGTATGATCACGTCGATGAAGCATTATACGGGGAAGCGAAAGTAGAGAAGTTATTCAATGTATTGGAAATGAGCAGGAACGTGGGGCTTGTCCTTATCATCGGACTATTATTCACGGCGATGTTCCTCATCTCTAATACGATCAAGATTACGATTGTTGCCAGAAGAAGAGAAATCGAGATAATGAAACTGGTCGGTGCAACCAACTGGTTTGTACGCTGGCCATTCATACTGGAAGGGCTTTGGCTCGGAATCCTCGGTTCTATTATCCCGATTGCTCTTGTTACAACAGGCTATTACTACGCATATGAGTTTATTAAACCAAAACTACAAGGTCACTTTATTCAGGTATTAGATTTTACCCCGTTCATCTACCAGGTAAACGGATTGATCCTATTGATGGGTTGTCTCATCGGGGCATGGGGAAGCTTCATGTCCGTCCGTAAATTCTTGAGAGTGTAAAATTTGATAGGTTGATAGAAGCTGAAAGGAGCATGCCGCTTGAACAGGAAGTATTTCGTCTCATTATCCATCGCAGCAGTATTGACAATCGGAGGTCTTGGCACCTCTGCAAGCGCCCACTCTTCAGTGGACGATTTGAAGAAGCAACAGGATGACGTTTCTTCAAAGAAAGAGGAAGTCAACGGTAAAATCGATTCTAAGAAGTCTGAGATCAATGAAACCGTCAGCAAACAAAAAGATATCCAAGGACAGATCGATGTACTTGGTAAACAACTGAACGATACAGAATCAAAGATCAAAGACAAAGTAAAAGAAATCGATGATACGACCGCTGAAATCAATAAGCTTAAAGAAGAGATCGAAGCATTGAAACAGAAGATCGAAGAGCGTAATGAACTTCTGAAAGAGCGTGCGCGTGCCATCCAGGAAAAAGGCGGCTCAGCCAACTATGTAGACGTCCTACTTGGAGCTGACAGCTTCGGAGACTTCGTCAACCGTGTAACAGCAGTCAACACGATCGTAAGTGCGGACAAAAAGATCATGGACGAGCAAAAGCGTGATCAAGAAGAACTTGAAAAGAAACAGAAACAGGTAGAAGAGAAGCTTGCATCCCTTGAAGAGGACAAAGCGAGTCTTCAATCCTTGAAAAAAGAACTAGACAGTCAAAAAGCAGAAAAAGCCGAACTGTTCAAGCAGCTTGAAAAACAACAGAAATCATTGGAAGTTGAAAAAGCTGACCTTCAACAAGAATCAGATGAACTTTCCAAACGTGAAAAGAGCATCGAAGGTGAAATTCAAGCTGAACAAGAACGTCTGGCAGAACTTGCTCGTAAGCAAGAAGAAGAGCGCAAGCGTCAGGAAGCAGAAGCAGCCAAGAAGCGTGCAGCAGAGCAGGCAGCCGCTCAGGCAAGTGCAAGTAGCAGCAGCTCATCATCATCTGCATCAGCTTCTTCAGCACCACAGGCTAAATCAGCTCCAGCCACACCAGCACCAGCAGTTAGCTCAGGCGCATGGACTCGTCCGGCATCTGGAGCCATCACAACGAACTTTGGTACAGATATCCTGAACGGTAAGCCTCGTATGCACTGGGGTACTGATATTGCAGCACGCGGAAGTGTTCCGATCGTTGCAGCAGCTGATGGAATCGTCATCCGCAGCGAGTACAGCTCAAGCTACGGTAACGTTGTATACATGACTCACTCGATCAATGGTAAAACCTTCACGACTGTATATGCTCATATGTCTTCTGCACTTGTGGGTAATGGTCAATCAGTCAAAAAAGGCCAGCAGATCGGATACATGGGTGATACAGGTTACTCATTCGGTCAGCATCTGCACTTCGAGCTTCACGCAGGACCTTGGAACGCAGCGAAATCCAATGCGGTCAACCCGCGTCAATACATCAACTTCTAACTCCCAAGCATCCCTTCCAATCGGAGGGGATGTTTTTTTGTGCTGTTTTCCGTGCTTTTCAGAATCCTCTATTAATACGTACGCACAAATCTCATGAAAGTTTCACTCTTTCTTTAAGAATCCTTAAACATTTCATTATTACGTAAGGATGATTCCGGAATAGCATCCAAATAATAGAACACTTACTTAACTATCAATAATTTAATATTATGAATTCATAATATATGTTTGACAATGATTATAATCATTCATTAGAATGAATAAATACCCCCTCGCAGCTAGGTTATTTTCTTTCTATTTAAAAAGTTTTACTGGTTTCTGCCCATGCCGGCAGAGTTTGTGTTTTACAGTTTCAAAGGAGGATTCATCATCGT
Organism: uncultured Bacillaceae bacterium; assembly: GCA_963762295.1. Classification (GTDB taxonomy): domain Bacteria; phylum Bacillota; class Bacilli; order Bacillales; family Bacillaceae_B; genus Rossellomorea. The sequence goes on along the minus strand of CAVXKK010000004.1, from coordinate 1,255,218 downwards.
GGAAGCAAACATACATCAAGAGCAGTCATCGGAGTTCAGAAAGAAGCATCCTCCTGGGCTTTATCTTCTATTTGCAACAGAAGCATGGGAGCGATTCAGTTATTATGGGATGAGGGCCATCCTTGTCCTTTATTTGACCGCCACGGCCATTAACGGAGGACTGGGAGCCGATAAGACGACGGCGATCAGTTTGTACGGTACGTTCACCTCTGCGGTCTACCTCACCCCGATCCTCGGAGGTTATCTGACGGACAGGTTCCTTCCTAGGCGGACGGCCATCACGATCGGTGGAGTCCTCATGGCACTAGGGAACTTCTCGATCTTCTTTCATCAAAGCATGGGAGCCCTCTACTTGGGCCTTGCCCTATTGATCATCGGGAACGGGTTCTTCAAGCCAAATATCTCGACGATTGTTGGTGAACTCTATCATATCAATGACCCGAAACGGGACGGCGCGTTCACCATCTTTTATATGGGTGTAAACTTAGGTGCGTTCGTTGCTCCACTTGTAGTCGGTCTCATGGACTATAAATATGGCTTCCTGACAGCCGCAATCGGTATGGTTGTCGGTCAGGTGCTATTCAATGTACTGGGTAACAAATACCTTGGCGATATCGGTAAAGAGTCGGCCAAGAAAGTACAGGAGCATACACAGACTGTCAGCAAGGCACCACTGACGAAGCAGGAAGTGCGCCGGACGATTGCCATTGTCATCCTTGCGATCATCGTTATTGCGTTCTGGACGGCATTTGAGCAGGCGGGAAGCTCGCTTACACTGTTCACAGAGGAAAACATCGATCGCCATCTCGGAGATTTCATTATTCCAACAGAATGGTTCCAATCATTGAACTCCTTGTTCATCATGTTGCTGGCACCGATCATGTCCATGCTCTGGTTCAAGCTTTCCCAAACGAAAAACGGCGATTTCAAGACCCCGACAAAAATGGGGATGGGTCTCATTACCGTAGGCCTTGGATTCTTTGTCCTGATTCCTGCCACAGTGATGGTCGGTGATGATTCGCAGGTGAGGGTGAACATGCTGTTCATGGTTTTCACCTACTTCCTTCATACATTGGCGGAACTGATGATTTCACCTGTCGGCCTATCCATGGTCAGCAGACTGTCTCCGCTCAAATTGACATCGGTACTCATGGGTGTTTGGCTTGCCAGTTCAGCCGTAGCCAATAAGCTGGCAAGTGTCCTCGCAACGTACACTCAATCTCTTGGATATTTCGATATCTTCGGTCTAATCGGGATTGTCACGATTGTCCTCGGGATCATCGTCCTGTTCGTTTCAAAACCGATTGCGAAATTGATGGAATAGCCCCAAGTAGTTGCTTGTACCTGCAAAAGAGTGGTCCAAGAGTGAAAAAATGTCTATTTTAGAACATATATGAACTCTCTGTTTTCAACTATTACGTTTTCTAGTATAATTGTTGTAATACCTAGTAATAGGAAAGCCAGCCAGCGAATTTCTTCGATAAAGGCAAACCGGTTGAAAGGCCGGGACGCAAAGCCACGGGTCTAAGGTTTGGAAAAACTATGATCGCCGGGTTACCGAAAAGGAATGACCATTAAATGCCAAGCATTTAATCCTGCCATTCTTTTTTGGCAGGCTTTTTTTATGGTACATACGATTTTCATTTGCGAGGTGAAAACATGGAAACGCTCAAGGCACATGAAGCTAGAAGGCTACTGAAGAGCTTCTGCAGAAGAAGCCGCACCACCCTCAAGCAAACCTATCTTGGTAACTACTCAGCAGAACAGGTCAGCGACATCCTTGTCCAAACGCTCGAATTGAAAGAAGTCAAACGGATTGTGCAGGATATCCGCCTCATCGACCAGCGGGGAGGAAACTCGACCTCTTACTTGATCCTGATTCTGGACGCCCTAAAGGAATATTTGGAAAATGAAGATTCGCTGGTTCATTGATGATTGATGAACCTGTGCAGATGGACCCGTTCTCTTAGTGGAAGGGGTCTTTTTCATATGCCAGACAGGGTGGTTGCATTTCATGAAGTGATGTGGTTTAATATAGTCATACGTTATAAAACGTAATGATTACGATTTGTTGATTCAACGAACATAAGAAATAGAGGTGAAGACATGGCCAAGAAGTCAAAAGTGGTAAAGGAAAAGAAACGCCGTGAAATCGTGGAAAAATACGCGGAACTCCGCAGGGAACTGAAAGAAAAGGGAGATTACGAGGCCCTTGCCAAACTTCCGAGGGATTCTTCCCCAACGAGGCTCAAAAGCCGCTGTGAAGTGACCGGCAGACCGCGGGCGTACATGAGGAAATTCAATATGTCACGGATCGCCTTCAGGGAATATGCCCACAAAGGTCAGATCCCGGGCGTCAAAAAATCAAGCTGGTAAGGAGGAAGAATTATGAAAACAAACACACATCCAGAGTATCGAGAGGTCCTGTTCATGGATACAAACAGCGGATTCACCTTCCTGACAGGCTCAACAAAACAGTCGAATGAAACCATGGAGTGGGAAGACGGGAAAACCTATCCTCTCTTAAAGGTCGAGATTAGCTCAGACAGCCATCCATTCTATACGGGCCGTGAAAAATTCACTGACAGGGATGGACGCGCAGAACGATTCATGAAAAAATACAATATGAAGTAAGGACGATCAGGAGTGGTTGGGATGAATGAGCACTTAATGGAAATCATCGGCAGAGAAATCGTGGCGTCACTGCCGGCACCGGAAAGAAGCATGTATGAGTTCGTCACGGCTCTGGAAGATGAATATGCGAGCATGTCTGCCACATCAGAGGAGTTCATGCAGCTACTGGTCGAATATGCACCCCACAGGCAGGCGGCAGCCCATTTCAGCCTGTCATTCGGTGAATTCATCCAGACGATGAGAAGGATCGAAGAGACGATCAATAACGAGATGGACCGGCGCTTCAGCCACATGACTTGGATCGACTACACTGACCGCTTCAGACAGGATGATACCCAGTACTTTTATTTCTCCATGGAACCGGAGAAGAAGTAACATCCTTTTTCACGCGTTATAAATCGGAATGATTATGTTTTGTTTCTTGGATCATCCCCCCCACAACCTGATGAATGTTCACAAAAAAGATCCCGATCATGGGATCTTTTTGTATTGATCCGGGTTGATTTTTCGCCTCCATCTGTAATAATTCATATGAGGGGCAAGCTAGGGATATCTTCACTTTAAAGGAGGAGTCCCATGTCTGCCGAAACAAAACCGATCACGTCAAAAGAGCTGCTCGATCTACTGGAATTGAATGAGAGGGATCATGTGGCTGACCTTGGCTGCGGCACAGGCTTCTTGACGATTCCGATTGCGCGCATCGTGGAAACCGATGTGCATGCCGTCGACCTCGATCGGGGTGCCCTGGAAGAACTGAAGCGGCGCGCAGAGGAAATGCAGGTAGAAAACATCCTATATGAACATATGTCATTTGAATATATCCGTTTTTCACAGAACACGCTTCATAAGGTCATTACGAGATTCGTGCTCCATGAGTTGCCGAATCTTGTCAAAGTGATTCAGGATCTCCGGGACATGCTGAGGGATGATGGTCTTTGGTTGATCATTGAAACGGAAGCGCTCCCACAGGGAGACAGCCTTTCTTCCAATGATCTGATGAGAAAGCTTCAGTCGGCGGGGTATGAAGTGGAGAAAGGGTATTTGAGATCGACCATTTACTATTTGATTGCCAGAAAGGCTGTGCGGAGATCTGGCCTATAAAGGAAGGGATCACATGAACAAACGAATACTATCATTGGCTCTGGTCGGTGTCCTGGTCGCCATCTTCCTGGTGAATTTTGTCGGGCATCAGCAAGATCAAAAGGAAAAGGAAGCAGCAGCCCAGCTTGCGAGTGAATCCATGGACTTGTCCGATGTGGAGAAGGGCCTTTCAAAGGGCGATCAGCCCCCGGATTTCACCCTGACCACACTGGAGGGTAAAGAAGTGCGCCTCTCGGATTACAGGGGGAAGAAGGTTATCCTGAACTTCTGGGCGACGTGGTGTCCTCCCTGCAAGGCTGAGATGCCCCATATGGAGGAGTATTATCAGAAAGAGCCCGGCGCAGAAATCCTTGCTGTGAACCTCACATCTCAGGAGCATGTTGACGGCGCGGCGCAAAAGTTCGTGGATGGATACAAGATCACCTTCCCAGTGCTTCTTGATGAAGACGGAGCCGTCGGGGATGCTTACAGCATCATTACAATTCCGACCACGTTCATGATTGACTCGGAGGGAATCATTCAACATAAAATCCTCGGTCCGATGAATCAGGACATGATGAAAGAGATGGTAGAAGGCATGAATTGAACCTCTTTTCTTCTCGGAATCTTCTGAATATGGTACACTCTTCTACATACCTATTTTCGTAGAGAGAGGATGGCCACGAGATGAATTTCACCACCAAGGTCGTACATAGCCAGCTGAAAGGAACAGAGGAAATCAAAAGTAAAACCACACCGATCTATCAAACATCTGCTTTTTCCTTTTCATCACTGGAGGAGCTGGAAGGGTTTTATGAAGGGAAATCCCCCTATCTATACACAAGAACGGGGAATCCCAATCCTGATGAATTGGGAGGTCTTGTAGCAGCCCTTGAAGGGGCACCTGCAGGAGTCGCCACTTCATCGGGGTTATCCGCGATCCTCGTGGGGATCCTGGCTGTCGTCCAGGCAGGGGATCATATCATTGCCGCTGAAGATCTATACGGCGGGACCTTCCACATGCTGAAGGAAGAGCTGACGGGCATTCGGTATTTCCACTTCATTTGTTGACTTCACCGACCGGAATGAAGTAGAAGCAGCGATCACCGACTCAACAAAGCTTCTCTACAGTGAAACGGTCACGAATCCGTTTATGAGGGTCGAGGATATACCAGCCATGGTTGAGATGGCGAAAGAACATAATCTCAAAACGATGATCGACAATACGTTTGCAACTCCATTTCTCCGTCAGCCCTTCACTGGAAGGTGTTGATTTCGTCGCCCACAGCGCAACGAAGTATATCGGCGGGCATAGTGATGTCACCGCGGGAGTTGTCAGTCGGCAGAGAAGAGCTTGTGGAAAAGGCGAGGGAGAAGAGTCGTCAATCATCGGTCCAACTTAAGTCCGTTTGAGGCATGGCTCACATGCCGGGGCGCGAAAACACTTGGCCCTTCGGGTGGGAACCCAAGCCCAGAATGCCGGAACTTCTTGCAGATGAACTCCGGACGCAATGAACGGGTGAAATCGGTCTATTATCCGAACAGATCTATCCGAAAAAGGGTCATGGAGCCATCGTCACCATTGAACTTGAACCCTCTGCGATATCAGCACATTCTTCAAGTCCCTTGGCTGGATCAAGATCATCCCGTCCCTGGCCGGAGTGGAAACAACGGTTTCCTATCCTCTTGGAACATCCCACCGTCCCTTCCGGAAGAAGCCAGGAAAAACTCGGCATCAATACGCATGTGGTGCGCATATCGTTGGTATCGAAGACGCGGAAGATATCGTTTCCCAATTTCAGCGATCAGCAAGTGCCACGAGATCTGAAAAAGAACAGGGCTCTGAATCCCGTCTTGGCAGGCTTCAATGAATAATTAAAAAAATTCTAAAAATAGCCTTGACTCGAGGTCGGTTACCCTTTATAATTCATCTAACGCAATTTCACTTGACAACTAAATGCTCTTATCCAGAGAGGTGGAGGGACTAGGCCCGATGAAACCCGGCAACCTTCATGTACGCATACTCGTCACATGAAAAGGTGCTAATTCCTGCAGGCGATTGCCTGAAAGATAAGAGGAGGACCCTATTCAATTAGACCCTCTTCTTAGGAAGAGGGTTTTTTATTTTTCCTCTTCTATTTCCTAGCGTCCCGATCCATTCATCCAGTCTGAACAGAATCAAACTCCACATCAATTCAAAACCAAAACACTCTAGGAGGAATGTACGATGACAAATTCATTCGATTTTGACACACTTTTGCTTCACGGCGGACAGGAGCCGGATCCAGCGACAGGATCAAGAGCGGTGCCGATCTATCAAACTACTTCGTATGTGTTCGACAACAGCGAGCATGCCGCAAAGCTATTTGCACTTGAAGAGCCGGGGAACATCTATACGCGGATCATGAACCCGACGGTGGACGTTCTGGAGAAACGGCTGGCTCTCTTAGAAGGCGGGATCGGAGCCCTCGGAGTATCGTCGGGCATGGCAGCCATTTCCCTCTCGATTCTGAATATTGCCGGCGCCGGGGACGAAATCGTGGCTGCGACGAATCTGTACGGAGGCACCTACAATCTCTTCTCCACCACCCTGCCGAAATACGGCATCAATGTGCGCTTCGTCGACCCGACGGATCCGGAAAACTTCCGAAGTGCCATCAATGAAAACGAAGGCGGTATTCGCCGAAACGATCGGCAATCCGAGCCTTCATGTCCTGGATATCGAAGCAGTCGCCAAAGTGGCTCACGAACATGATATCCCCCTTATCATCGATAACACATTTGCCACACCATATGTGACCAGCCCATCGAATGGGGAGCAGACATCGTCATCCATTCGGCCACCAAGTGGATCGGCGGTCATGGTACGGCGATCGGAGGAGTCGTCATCGACGGAGGGAAGTTCGATTGGAACAATAAGAAGTTCCCTGGATTCACTGAAGAGGACCGCAGCTACAACGGCCTCCGCTACGCGCAGGATGTGGGGGCGGCGGCATTTATCACCAAGCTAAGGGTCCAGCTGCTGCGTGACCTTGGCGCCTGCCTGAGTCCTCAGAACGCCTTCCTCCTCTTCAAGGACTGGAGACGCTTCACCTTCGCATTGAACGTCATACAGAGAATGCACGGAAAATCGCCGAGCATCTTGAATCACATGAAGGGGTTGCGTGGGTTTCCTATCCGGGGCTTCCTTCACACCCGTCCCACAGCCTTGCCAAGAAATACTTGGAAAACGGCGCGGGCTCCATCGTCGTCTTCGGGATCAAAGGTGGCCGGGATTCAGGACGCAAAGTGGTGGACAATATCTCGCTCTGGTCCCATGTGGCCAACGTGGGGGATGCGAAATCCCTGATCATCCATCCGGCTTCCACGACCCATCAGCAACTTAACGATGAGGAAATCAGGGCAACGGGCGTGACGGAAGACCTTGTCAGGCTGTCGGTTGGCCTGGAATCAGCGAAGGATCTAATCTCTTCCCTGGATGAAGCCATCGAGAAGGCACGCGAAACGTCAAACGTGTGAAGGAGGCGGAGGAATGAGTCACAGTGATACGACACCATACGAATTGAACACCGTCACCCTTCCGTCCCTTGTCCTCGAAAACGGAGAAACCCTCCGTAATGTCAGGTTGCCCTATGAACGTACCGGGAATCAGTCAGGTCCCGTCATCCTTGTCTGCCATGCCCTCACCGGCACCCATATCGTGAAAGGGACGAGTGAAGACAAGGGATGGTGGGACGGGTTGATCGGTGCAGGCTCCTACATTGATACCAACCGCTACAACGTCATCGCCTTCAATGTCCTCGGAGGTTGCGAGGGGGCCACGGGTCCCGCGTCCGAGGATCCTGTGACCGGCAGGCGGTACGGATCCCATTTCCCGACCATTACGATCCGGGATATGGTGAATGCCCAGTACCTGGCACTCCGGGAGCTAGCCATCACCAAGGTGGAAGCCGTTGTCGGAGGATCCCTCGGGGGCATGCAGGCCCTGGAATGGGGCATCCTGCATCCCCGCTTCATGAAAAAGATTTTCGCCCTCGCCGTCACGCCTGCACTGAACGATTATGGCCTTGCCTTCAATCATATCGGGATCACGGCCATCGAGCAGGATCCTGATTTCAACGGAGGAGACTATCCTCCTGGCACAAGGCTGAAGGGGCTAGAAGTGGCGCGCATGGTGGGAATGGTCACCTACCGCACATCGGAATTGTTCGATGACCGCTTTCAGCGGCAGGAGAAGGAAGGCGTCTATAACGTGGAGAGCTATCTGGACTATCAGGGTGTGAAGCTTGGAAGGCGTTTTGACCCCAACAGCTATCTGACCCTCTTGAAGGCGATGAATTCCCATGATCTCCAAAGGGGGCGCGATCACGATCCGGCGGATTCATTTTACCCGGAACTGATTGCCATCAGCTACGAAGGAGACCTCGTGTATCCATCCGCCTCCATGGAAGCATTCGCGGGCTCCGTGCCGAAGGGAAGGCATTATTTCATCCCGACGAAGTTCGGTCATGATGGATTCCTTGTTGAGTTCGAGAAATGGGGTGGCCTCTTGTCTTCCCATCTTGAAGAAAACAAGCCCCTTGTTTCAAGGGTGAAATGATCATAACTTGTCCCCTGTCATCATATAGTGAAATAAGCAAAGACATCGCACCGCTGACCAGCGTGTTCTTGTGCGGTGTCTTTTTTCTATGAAGAGGCGGGGGGAGACGTATGAACAGGAAGGGCCAGAAGCTCATGACCATCACACTCAGCATGCTTGTGGGGGCGGGAGCCATGTACGGGGGACTGGAATGGACGGGCAGTCCCGATGAAACTGCGGAACTGGATCAGAGCACGAATGATAAGCTGCATAAGGTGGAGGTCGCCTATGACCTCATCAGCGATAAATTCTTCCAGGACGTCGACAAATCGGAGCTGGTGGAAGGAGCGATCCAGGGCATGCTTGAAACGCTCGATGATCCGTATTCGGTTTATATGAATGCGGCAACGGCAGCGCAGTTTAACGACGCATTGGATTCTTCCTTCGAAGGAATAGGAGCCGAAATCACGATCCTCGACGGGAAACTCGTGATCGTCGCACCATTTAAAAATTCACCAGCAGAAAAAGCCGGTCTCAAACCGAATGATGAAATCATCTCCGTGAACGGGGAGAGCATCAAGGGACTCAATCTGTTTGAGTCCACCTTGAAGATCCGCGGCAAAAAAGGGACCGAAGTCAAGCTCGGCATCAAGAGGGAAGGTTTATCTGACCCTCTCACCATCGGGGTCAAACGGGACGACATTCCGGTCGAAACCGTTCATTCCGACGTAAAGAAAGTGGACGGCAAGGAGATGGGCTATATCCAGATCACGACATTCTCCGAAAATACGGCGAAGGATTTCAAGAAACAGCTCAAGGAACTTGAAGGGAAGGATCTTGGCGGTCTGGTCATCGACGTCCGTGGGAATCCCGGCGGCCTGTTGTCGTCCGTCAATGAAATCCTCAAGGAGTTCGTGACGAAGGATAAGCCGTTCGTCCAGATCCAGGAGCGGAGCGGTGAAGTGATGAAGAGCTTCTCCGATAAAGAGAAGAAAAAAGCCTACCCGGTGGTGGTCCTTATCGATGAAGGAAGTGCGTCCGCTTCCGAGATCCTTGCCGGTGCCCTGAAGGAAACAGAAGGCTACCCGCTGATCGGCACGAAGAGCTTCGGGAAGGGAACCGTCCAGCAGGCCGTTCCGATGGGGGATGGAAGCAACATTAAGTTGACCATGTTCAAGTGGCTGACGCCGGACGGCAACTGGATTCATAAGAAAGGGATCAAACCGGATATCCCGGTGAGGCAGCCTGCGTATTTTTACGCCCATCCCCTTCAAGTGGAAGAGCCGCTGAAGGCCGAGATGAATAATGAACAGGTGAAAAATGCCCAGGAAATGCTCCAAGGCCTTGGATATGAGATCGACCGGACCGACGGGTACTACAGCAAAAAGACCGAAGCGGCCGTGAAGCAGTTCCAGAAGAAAAACGAGATGAAAGCAACCGGGACCATCAATACGAATACAGCCGAAAAATTGCAGTCTGATATCTATGAAGCAGTTAAAGATGAAGAGAACGATACCCAGCTGCAGGCGGCACTTGAATACATCCAGCGTTCCAATCGATAGGGAGAAAGGACTGCGGGCCATGGCCTGCAGTCCTTTTTTTGGTGATGAGTGCCTTTTCTTTCACAAAAGAGGAACCGATTCTATCAATCCTCACTATTATAGAAGGAGAACTAGTTTACTAGAATACATTGATGGTCTGCATGAGTGCAGCCTTGATTACTAGAAAGGAGCAAAATGATGTTTACATTGACAGATCAAGTGGCGATCGTCACTGGAGGAGGCAGGGGTTTAGGCCGCGAGATGGCACTCGCTCTCGCAGAAGCAGGTGCCCATGTGGTCGTATGCTCGAGGAATCTGCCTGCATGTGCTGCCACAGCGAAGGAAATCGAAGCGCTGGGGGTACGTTCACTCGCCGTAGCATGTGATGTCACCGATAAAGCATCGGTCACATCCGTGGTGGAAAAGACATTGGGCGTCTTCGGGAAAATCGATATCCTCATCAACAACAGCGGCACATCGTGGGCAGGACCGATGGTGGATATTCCAGAGGATAAGTGGGACAAGGTCATGGAAGTGAATGTGAAAGGAGCTTTTTTATTTACACAGGCAGTGGCACCATCCATGATGGCCCGTAAGGCAGGAAAAATCATTAATATCGCTTCCGTCTCGGGATTCGGGGGGACGAGCCCCCTTGTGATGGACACCCTTCCCTACAATACGAGTAAAGGGGCCGTCATGACCCTCACCAAGGATCTTGCCGTGAAGCTTGCGTATCACAATATCCAAGTGAATGCTATCGCGCCGGGATTCTTCCCGACCAAAATCACAAAAGAGCTCTTCGCAAAGCAAGGCGATCAGATTCGGAAATTCATTCCGGCAAGACGATTCGGCGAAGGTGATGACCTGAGAGGCGCAGCTGTGTTTCTTTCGTCAAAGGCGTCAAACTATATGAACGGCCATATCCTCGTCGTCGACGGCGGCATCCAGGCCATGGCATAAGAAGGAGGAAAGGAAAATGGAAGCACTCTATGAGCAACTAAAGCTGACGGGAAGGGAGTGGGAATATGCCGCAAATCAGCTGATCAAATCAGAACTCGATCAGCCTGCCGTAGTGGAAATGGCGAAAAACTGGATGGTCCTGGCCGACTTGATCATCACCTTCATCCGCAAGATCATCGACTGGCTTTTCCCGCAGTTCGTCCGGTCAGAGGGGGAACTGTAATGGAAAGGAAAACCGAGAAAGACAGATGGATGGGTTTTTTCGAAACCCTGACAAGAAAAGAAGAATGGAAGCCGCATCACCCAAGGACAGCCATACAGGAAATCGGCAGGGCCACCCTGTGGCATTATTCCCCGGGAGAAAAAAACGGGGCACTCCCGATCCTGATGGTCTACTCCCACATCAATAAGCCAAGCATACTCGACCTTACGGAACAGCACAGCATGATCGGAGAGTTTCTGAGAAATGGCTATGACGTATACCTCCTCGACTTCGGGATACCGGATGAACGGGACAAGGATACAGGTCTTGAATCGTATCTCTTCGATTACATCGATGGGGCCGTGAAGACGGTATTACAACATCAGCAAACTGGCCGGCTGACGCTCGCGGGCTTTTGCCTCGGCGGAACCCTTGCCGCACTTTATGCCGCCCTCTATCCAGACCGCATCCATAATCTTCTCTTATTTGTGACCCCTATCGATTTCAACCAGCTGCCGGACTTCCGGGAGTGGATCAAAGCCATCCAATCGGGAGCTATTGACCCAGCTGTCCTTTCCCCGGCCACTGGCATCATCCCTGCCGAACAGATCCGCTACGGGATGCGTCTCATTACGGCACCCGTCTACTATTCCCCGTACCTGTCCCTCCTCAACCGCGCATACGACCCAGCCTACACGGAGCACTGGTACCGATTCAATCAGTGGACCAATGATCACATCCCGATGACGGGGGCGTTCCTACGGGATCTGCTTCATTACTTCATTAAGCAAAATGCGTTGATGAACGGGGGCATGACCCTCAGGGGAAGGGAAATCAATCCCGCAAAGATTCAATCGAATCTTTATATGGTTTGTTCAAAGTTTGATCAGATGGTACCGGCTGCGATTAGTTATCCGCTGATGGAGCTTGTTTCAAGTCAGGAGAAACAGTTCATCGAGGTTCCAGGGGGGCATGCGAGCCTAATCAAGGACGGGGTGTCTTCCCGTCTTATGGACTGGTTGAAAGAGCATTCGTAGAAAGGAGGTGCAGTATGTATCCGTATGAGTATTTAGGGTTTGGTTATTTTGTGTTTAGGGAGACTGTGAAGAGTATTTGGTATTGATGGTGATTCAGAATGATTGGAATGGTACCCTACCTTTCCACTTTAGGAGCTTGCTTTCCGCTAGGGGGGAGGCAAGCTCTTTTTCGCTTATGGACTCTGTATTTTTGAATGGGGGGAGCAAAGGTTTATACCTTCGTATGATTGATGGATACCTGTTTATAGTGGAGAGAGATGGAAAATAGACCGTTCCTTTTCGCTGCAGGCGCTTGCTTTCCAGTGGGAAGGGTGGAGAGCCTCCTCGTGCCTGCGGGGTCTCGCCACCCTCCTTTTCCACAGGAGTCAAGCGCCTTCCGCTTTACTCCACTCTGTGGTTTATAAATGGGGGTGTGATCGTTCATATACTAGCTAGTGGACGCATCACTAAATGAACTAAGCTACCATTAGAAGACTAAATTAGGTGGGGTCCAGAACAAATGAAGATTGACCTTACCATGAATCAACCGGTCATTTCCCATCGCTACCCCATCGAATAGAATGAAAAGAATCAAACACCCACTGTCATATCCATTCTCATAGCCCTTTCCCATATCACAGAGTGAAGTGAAGCGGAGGGTGCCCGACTCCAACGGGAATAGCGAGCAGGGTGAGACCCCGCAAGAATGAGGAGGCTCACCGGGAGCCCCGTGGAAAGCGGGCGCCCGCAGCGAAACGGAACGATCTGCATGGGAAGTGATGATTAATGGATGACTCGCTACTAGTTATAAATGGGATGAGGAACTACCGCCAAAAGTGTTCATTTCTCAAAACAAAATTAAACTTGCAGTGAACCAACAAGTAATGGAATATTAACATCCCCATAAGTCAGAATGACATGAATCAAAAAGCCAGTGACACTTTCATTCCCTAGCCCTTTCCAATATCACAGAGTGAAGTGAAGCGGAGGGGCCCGACTCCAACGGGAAATAGCGAGCAGGGTGAGACCCCGCAAGAATGAGGAGGCTCACCGGGAGCCCCGTGGAAAGCGGGCTCCCACAGCGAAACGAAACGCTCTTCATTTCCAAAAGAGCCCTAATGGAAAACTCCCCGCAAGTCCAATGTATGTGCAATCATCCCTCCAAAAGAACGGCAACCCCGTTCTTTCTACATACCTCCCCATCATTTCCCGGGGAATGGTGTCGAAAACAAAGGCACAATCCCACAAAGTTGCAATAGGCTTTACTAGGGGAATTTGATAGAATGAAACATAGATACACACATGAAAGGTGGTGACGTTTCGTTGCTTGAAACCTGGTTACTAGAAATCGCAAAAAGCCTCGGGAAATTTGTCTTGAACCCATTATTTCCCCTCTCGCTCCTATTCGCCATCCTGGTTGGATACTTCCGGGTGAAGCGTGAAAGAAGCGATTTCCATACAAGACTGCTCGACGGCTACAATGATCTGAGGGTTCTCTTATCCTACGGACTTGTACTCGGCCTTGCCTTTTCCATTGTGACCCTGGCCGTCGGATTGACCGTGCCGGTCATCTCACTCGTCGTCATCGGAGCCGTCACGATCCTGTTTGCCCTTACAGGTCGTTTTCAATTGCTCTCAGCCGGCATTACGATCGGTTTTTCCTATCTGCTCCTGTGGGCATGGGACTTTTCTGGCTTGGATATTCCGTACATACCTGAATTGGAAAATGGTAATCTCTTGGGGTTCCTTCCTCTACTGGCCGGACTGCTCCTCATGATCGAGGGAATCCTTATCAGGTTATCGGGCTGGAAGGGGACCTCTCCAAAGTGGATTAAAAGTCCGCGTGGAATGAAGGTCGGGGCTCTTCAGAGCAAGAAGCTCTGGCTGGTACCGATGATCCTCTTCGTTCCGCAGGGTAGCCTGCCGCCAATCTTTGACTGGTGGCCGGTCATATCACTAGGGACGACAGATCTGGCCCTTGTGTGCGTTCCGTTCCTGCTCGGTTTCAGCCTTCTCGTACGAAGCGCGCTGCCGGCAATCGTGGTAAGGCCGGTCGGTGGAAATGTATTCTGGTTCGGTGCCTTCATCACAACAGTTGCTGCCGCGGGCTACTGGGTGACAGAGGCATCCATCGCTGCTGGCGCGCTGGCAGTGCTCGGTCGCATCTGGATGGCGGTCAGCACGTCAAAAAAAGAAGCAGAAAAGCCGTATTACTTCAAACGTCAGCCTGCCGGACTGATGATCCTCGGTATCATTCCCGGTTCACCTGCTGAAACCCTTTCCCTGAGAGTGGGGGAAATCATTTTGAAGGTAAATGGGAATGAGATTTCCAATGAGAGGCAGTTTTATGAAGCGCTACAGAAGAACGGTGCATACTGCAAGCTAGAAGTCGTCGGAACGAATGGAGAAAATCGTTTCACACAGGGTGCCCTGTATGAAGGGGACCATCATGAACTCGGTCTACTGTTTACGTATCAGGATGAACGGTGGGAAACCGACAAGGTGTCCTAAAAGGAAACAGGCTGGGACAAACGTGTTTTAGTCATAGGAAAACCCGAATTTAATTGCCTACGATAAGGCAAAGAATTCGGGTTTTTCATTTGTTTCATGAACACTACGATTTCATTGTGTCTAGCGGTTGATTGGAGTGCAAGACGAAGAATTCTGCGGGAAGAGCAGCTGATGTGAGACCCCGCAGGCTTGCCGAGGAGGCTCACGGCTACCCGCGAAATGATCCCCTTATAGTTTTGTCTCCACTACTTTTTGTTGATCACGATTTCCGCTTGCTCTCCGGTTCCGGATGGATCAAAACGTGGGCATGGGGGAAATGCTTCATGATCATCTCTTCCATGCGGTCGCAGAGGCGGTGCGTCTTCTCAATACTGTCGGTTGACTCCACCACCAAATGGAAGTCGATGTATTCATGGGCACCCGACCGTCTTGTGCGTAGGTCATGGACCTCGATGTACTCATCATGGAAGCTTTGGATCATCGACATGATTTCGGATTCCTCTTCCTTCGTCAGACTTGCGTCGATGAGGGGAGGGAAGGCTTCTTTCATGAGTTTGACGGCTTCGATCATAATGTAGATGGCCAGTGCGATCCCGATGATCGGATCCAGGAAGTACCATCCAGTCAGGGTGACGAGTAAAAGACTTCCTGCAACCCCTAGGGATGTGTACACATCGGTCAGGAGATGGAAGGCATTCGATTTCATGGCCACCGAATGGACACGGTCAGCCTCTTTACTGACGATCCGGGATACGATGAAGTTAATGGTTGCACCGATGATCATGACGGAGATACCAAGG
The DNA here is from genome assembly GCA_963762295.1 of uncultured Bacillaceae bacterium. Taxonomy (GTDB): domain Bacteria; phylum Bacillota; class Bacilli; order Bacillales; family Bacillaceae_B; genus Rossellomorea. Next base: position 1,239,895 of record CAVXKK010000004.1, on the reverse strand, counting down.
ATCGGGAGCTTGATCGGTTCCGGGTGGATCAGCTTGTGGATACACTCATAAATGATCCAGAATCCGGCCACGAAGATGAGCAGGGTCTCGATTGTCCCGGATATATTCTCCACCTTTCCGTGTCCGTACGGATGCTCGGGATCGGCGGGCTTACCGGAGACCCTGACGGAAATGAAGGCAATCAGGGAAGCCATGAGGTCAAGTGATGAGTGGATGGCTTCAGACAGGACGGCGACAGACCCTGTAATGAGTCCGATTACGATTTTCAGGATGACGACGAACGAGTTGCTGATTACGGATAGAAAGGCAATTTTAGGTGTGCGGTTCATTATGACAGGTCTCCTTCACGGAAGGTCGGGATGTTATTTCAGTATAATATGTACGGTGATCCCCTATGTAAAAGAATGTGCAAAGCACCTGTAAAATATACATGAAATCCACCAATATCAAAGCCCGGGAACAACGCTGATCATGGGTGATTCACATGCAGCACTGAATAATGACTATGTTCCGAAAATTTCAAGTACGCATTTGGAAAGGTTTATTTGTTTAAATAGGCTTGTGAATAGTTTAGAATGAAAGAATTGAGGTTATGTAACAGGTATGACCTCACCGCTAGTCTATCTATCTTCTTGGAAGATCATCCATGGTGGGCTATATTTTTGTGCTTAGAGAAATTTTTTCCACGAATGTTACTGATATGTGAAAAAAATTTGTCTAAATTTCGAAAATCTACTCAAATCGACATGAAATGATCTTTAATGTATTTCGTTTTCCCGAGAATTTGATAGTATATGTCTATCGATATAAATTCTATATAAAGGAAGGTGATTTACTTTGTTTAATAAATTCAAACCTTTTCTAATCATCTTGATCAGTCTGATTTCCCTATTCGTCATCGTTCTCCTAGGGGCCGGTACGGATATGATCATCCTGGATCCTAAAGGACCTGTCGGGGAAATTCAAAAAGATTTGATCATGCTATCGATCTACTATATGCTTGCCATCATGGTTGTTGTATTATCGTTTCTTTACCTTTATCCTATTCAAGTATCGTAAGGGTAAAAAGAACGGTGACTATCAGACCGGATATGCACGGAAGCACATTTGCTTGAAATCATCTGGACGCTTATTCCTGTCGCTATCGTCATTGCACTGAGTCATCCCGAATACACAGGCGCTTTATGAATTGAAAGAAGCACCTAAAGCGACCGCACATAAAGAACCTATCGTCATTCATGCGACAGCTGTCGATTGGAAATGGATCTTCAGTTATCCTGAAGAAAACTCGAGACAGTCAACTATGTCAATGTTCCAAAGGTCACCCGATTCTTTTCAAAATCAGTGCTGCTGACTCCATGGCGTCTTTCTGGGTTCCTGAACTTGGCGGTCAGATCTATGGTATGCCGGGGATGGTCAATGAATTATATCTCCAGGCAGATGAACGACGGCGTATATGACGGCAGTAACTCCAACTTCACTGGTGAAGGGATGACACAACAGAACATTTGACTTTGTTGCCATGAGTGAAGACGAGTATAAAGAATGGGTCAAAGACTCGCAAGAAAATGAACCGAAATTGACGGAAGAAACGTATGACAAACTCCTTCTTCCTGGTTCATCAGATAAAATGACGTTCTCTTCTACTCACCTTGAATTCGTGGATCATGGAAAAATGGGTAGTGCCAACTACGCCATGGAAGTACGACGAAAAGTATGGTGTGAAAGAACCGAGCAAACATGGTGAATCCGACGAAGAAATGGATCACGACATGGACCATGAACATGGAAGGCATGGACATGGAAGGTCTGATTCTCACGAGCATGCACATTAAGAAGGGAGGAATTTAGATGTTTGATTTTATTAAGGATAATTTGATTCTAAACGATCCGTTGATCCTTGGAGCCAACATTTCGATCGTATTCACAGTCATCGGAATTGTTGCCGTCCTTACTTATTTCAAAAAATGGAAATGGCTTTGGACGAATGGATCACAAGCGTTGACCATAAAAAAATCGGTATTATGTATATTATCGCAGCACTTCTCATGCTATTCCGTGGAGGAGTCGATGCGTTCTTGATGAGGGCACAATTGACAGTGCCTGATAATTCGATTTTTAACCTCTCGAGCATTATAATGAAATCTTTACGACTCACGGTACGATCATGATCCTCTTCATGGCGATGCCGTTCTTGATTGGATTGATGAACGTTGTCGTTCCTCTTGCAAATCGGAGCAAGGGACGTAGCATTCCCTTATTTGAATAACTTGAGTTTCTGGTCATTCATGTTGGGGCGATGCTTTTCAATATCTCCTTCGTATTCGGTGGATCACCGGATGCCGGTTGGACGAACTACGCACCGCTTGCCGATCGAAGGTAGCTCCTGGACCGGGTATCAACTATTACCTGCTGGGACTTACAGATTTCGGGTATCGGTACGCTTGCTGACGGGGATCAACTTTGTCGTCACCATCATCAAGATGCGTGCACCAGGCATGACGCTTCTTCGCATGCCGATGTTCACATGGACAACATTGATCACGGCCTTCATCATCGTGTTTGCATTCCCGATTTTGACTGTCACGTTAGCACTGATGACATTTGACCGTTTATTCGGTTCCCATTTCTTCACGCTTGACAGATGGTGGTAACTCCGATGCTTTGGGCCAACTTGTTCTGGCTATGGGGACATCCAGAAGTATATATCGTTATCTTGCCGGCGTTCGGTATTTTCTCTGAAATCATTGCTACATTCTGCAAGAAAAACACTATTTGGTTATAAATCTATGATTATCTCACTTGTGGCGATTTCAGGTTTAAGTCATTCGTTGTTTGGGTCCATCACTTCTTCACAATGGGTGGAAGCGCCGCAGTGAACAGCGTATTCTCGATTACGACTATGGCGATTGCCATACCGACGGGAATCAAGATTTTCAACTGGCTTGGTACGCTTTATAAGGGTACGGATCGAATTTACAGTACCCCGATGCTTTGGTCTGTTGCGTTTATCCCGACATTCCTGATCGGTGGGGTTACAGGGGTTATGCTTGGTATGGCCGCAGCCGATTTCCAATATCACAATAACTACTTCCTAGTTGCTCACTTCCACTACACATTGATTGCCGGTGTTGTATTTGCCTGCTTCGCGGGACTCATTTACTGGTATCCAAAAATGTTTGGTCATAAAATGAATGAACGCATTGGACGATGGGCGTTCTGGTTCTTCACCATCGGATTCAACGTTTGTTTCTTACCGCAATTCGTTATTAGGATTCGCCGGTATGCCAAGTCGTGTGTACACGTACGGAGCTGAAGACGGCTGGACAGCATTGAATGTTGTCTCCACAATCGGTGGCTTTCGGAATGGGTGTAGGATTCTTGATGCTTCGTTTACAAGTATACTACAGCTATCGCTTTGAAAAAGAGAAACAACAGGTGATGCTTGGGGTGGACGTACGCTTGAATGGGCAACAACAACAGCAGTACCACCTCATTATAACTTTGCACATGTTCCTGAAGTGATGGTCATTGATGCATTTTATGATCTGAAGCAAGAAGGCAATGCACTGAAGATCGATGAGAAGCCTGATAACTTTGAATACAAACCGATTCACATGCCAAGCAACTGCCGGGTACACCTTTCATCATGTACGCATCTTCTTCTTCGTCGCAGGATTTGGTCTTGTCTTTGAACTGTGGTGGATGGCCATTCATCGGCGGTATCGGTATCGTTCGGATGCTTGGCTTACCGTTCAATGATTCAAGCAAGCAGGATGAAGGATATTATGTATCGGTGGAAGAAATCAAAAAACTTGAAAATCCGATGAATAGGGAGGCGTGATGTATGGCACATAATACAAATATAGATCCAAACACGCCGCTTAGAATATCAATCCGAATCAGGTAAACTGAATATCTTCGGATTCTGGGTTTTCCTTGGTGCGGAGATGGCATTGTTCGCAACGATCTTCGCCACATTCTTTGCTCTTAAGGATCACGGCGTCATGGCGGGAGGACCACTTCCAAGTGATGTATTCGATACTGAAAAATACGACTCATTATGACGTTACTGCTACTTTATCAGTAGTTTCACGTCCGGTTTATCCATCAACGAACTAAGAAGAAGAAACGTCAAAGCCATGATCGTTCTGGCTCGTCGTCACCTTGCTATTCGGATCTTGGTTTCCTCTATATGGAAATCACTGAGTTCATCCACTTGTCCATGAAGGTGCGGCACTCGGCACGAACGCATACTGGTCATCGTTCTACTTGTTGACCGGAACGCATGGTCTCCATGTATCTTTAGGATTTTATGGATCATCCTTGTGATTATCCAAGTGATGAAGACATGGGTTGAATCCTGATAATGCCAAGAAGACTATTTATCTCAAGCTCTATACTGGCATTTCCTGGACTTTGTCTGGATCTTCGTGTTCACAAGTGTGTACTTGTTAGGGATGGTGGGATAAATGGCACATAACATACGAATCATAGTAAATTTCCTTGGACTCAGATGGTTGGATTTATCCTATCCATCGCGTTGACGTTTTTAGCCATCTGGTTCGGTTTATATGCAGTCTTGCATATAATGATCATGGTCCCCTCGTGTTCGTCCTTGCATTCATTCAAGCAGCGATCCAGCTCTTCATGTTCATGCACGTGACCGAAGGTGAAGGTAAATGGCAGGTAGGAAAAATGATTTCCGCCACCGTGATCGTACTCATCATCGTTCTTGGAACGATCTGGGTTATGACAAGCATGCACTGATTGCAAAACAAAAAACATCCCGCGGGGGTCCCCGCGGGATGTTTTTTTAGTATGTTTCCTGCCGTTTTCCACGTTCGTTTAGGGACAGGGCCAGTAAGACTGAAACCGCTCCGAGGATCACGATCATCCCCACGATCCCTGCCCAACCGGAATCGTGATAGAAGGAGCCGCTGATGGTGCCTCCGATGCTCGATCCTGCATAATACCCGAACAGATACAAAGAGGACGCCTGAGCTTTATCGTGTGTGGCGAGGAGCCCCACCCAGCTGCTTGCAATGGAGTGGGCGGCAAAGAAACCGAATGTGAAAATGGCAATACCAATGATTTTGATCCAGAGGGCGGGATGAAGGGTGCAAACCGTACCGACAAGAAAAATGAACAAGCTAAGGAGCAGAATTTTCTTTTTCCCCATCTGGTCTGCGAGCATCCCCATCCAGGTGGAGCTGAATGTGCCGACGATATAGACGATGAAGATGAAGCCCACAAGCGTTTGGCTAAGGGAGTACGGAGGGGCGATCAATTCAAACCCGATATAGTTATAAAGGGACACAAACCCGCTCATCAGCAGGAACCCGATGAGGAATAGATACACAAGCCCCCTTACCTTCAGATGACTCCCCATAGAGCGGATTAGGGGAAGCAGACTGAATGATTTCGCTTCAAAATGCCTGGAAGGCGGTAAAAGGAAGAAAAAGGCGAAACTTGCCAGGAGGCTCAGGGCACCGACTCCCGCCAAGGCGACATGCCAGCTGAAGTAGTCTGTCAAGATCCCACTGAGGATCCTTCCCGACATCCCGCCGATGGAGTTTCCGCTGATGTAAAGCCCCATGGCCATCCCGAGGCTTTTGAACTCGATCTCCTCCCCGAGATAGGCCATGGCGACAGCGGGTAGCCCCGCAAGAGTCAGTCCCTGAAGAGCCCGCGAAAGCACGAGCAATTCGAAGCTTGATGAAAGCCCGGTGAAAAGGGCGATGAAGGAGGAGATGAAGAGAGAAAAGGCCATGATTGATTTGCGGCCGAATACCTCAGAGAGTGATCCTGCAATCAGAAGCCCTACCGCCAGGGCGATGGTTGACGATGATTGGGTCAGGCTCGCCATGGCAGGTGAGACGTGAAATTCATCAGCAATCTCAGGCAGGAGGGGCTGGGTTCCCCACAGGATGGCGAACGTACTGAAGCCTCCGGCGAAGAGGGCGAGATTTGCTCGTTTAAAAGCAGGTGTGTTTCGTGCGATATAGCTCAATAGATGTCATTCCTTTTAGCCCCGTTTTTCCTGTTATAGAGGAGTGGACTCACATTTATACAGTAAAAGGTTTCATAGCGGTACATCTTTGTGAAACTGGAAGTCAATTACCAAAAGGCATTCTTTTACATTCATCATACACCTGTTTGGATAGTAGTTCTAATACAATTACCTATTCTGATAGAGGATAGCTCGAAAGTAACGTATTCATATACTGCCTCGATAAGAAAGCTGCATCGTTTTTAAAAAGTAAAGTTTGGAAGATTCTGATAAAAATACTTGCACAAGCACGGTTTATCGATATAATAGGGATACGATTGAGGGTCAGAAACTGAGAGGTGTTGAAATGAAAATAGATGAAACGGATCGAAAAATACTGCAGCTCCTGACGGAAGACGGGAGGTTGTCCTATGCCGATATTGGAAAGTCACTCGGACTTTCCAGGGTAACGGTAAGGGAGAGGGTTCACCAGTTGAAGGATAACGGCGTGATCGAGCGCTTCAGCGTTGTCATCAATTCGGAGAAAGTGGGAAAGCGGGTTTCAGCCTTCTTCGAGGTGGACTGCGAGCCTGCATTCCTGGTGGAAGTAGCTCAGAATCTGGCTGACAATCCCACCGTGGCCAGCTGCTATCAGATGACAGGCCCCAGTACCCTACATATGCACGTATTGGTGGAGGACTTCGCGGCCCTTGAACAATTTATCAACAATGAGCTTTATTCTTTGGAGGGCATCACACGGGTGGAGAGTCACATTCTTCTCAGGAGATTTAAAAGCCGCAGCGGTTTGAAACTTTAAAGAACAGGAAGAATCCAACGATGGTTGGGTTCTTTTTTTTGTGCATGCGACTAAATATACACGGGTCAACATTTTTATGCGACCAAGGTCATGGTGAGGTTGTGAAAACATCATGCCTTCATTCTTTCTATATCAGTGAAAACGCTAACAATTAGTGAATATTCACAATTAATTTATTTTTTAGAAAAATGTATAGATTTTTCTTTCGGCATCCGATATAATCGGATTTATCGTAATTACGGTTACGTTTGTTAGGTTAAATAAAAATTTTACCTAACAAACGAAATGGTTATATTCTCTATTTTATAAAGGGGGAAGGGTCAACGTGGCTACAATGATTGGACGAAGATTTTTAGAACTCCTGCTGTTACTGGTGGGGATTTCATTTTTGGTATTTGGTAGCATGCACCTGGCACCTGGTGATCCGGCATCGATCATCGGAGGACCGACGGCAACGAAGTCAGATATCGCCGCCATCCGGGATAGCCTGGGATTGAACGACCCATTCCTGGTGCAGTATTGGGACTATCTGAAGAATATTTTCCAAGGGGACTTCGGGTACTCCTATCAGACGAAGCAATCCGTTTCAGAAGCTCTCGCTGTCCGGTTCCCCAATACGCTTAATCTGGCCGTGGCCAGTATGATCGTGGCTGTGATCATCGGGTTGGGTGCGGGAATCATTTCGGCACTGAAACAAAATTCCTGGTTGGATGTTTCGAGTACAGTGGTTGCACTCGCAGGGATCTCGATCCCGAACTTCTGGCTCGGTGCACTCCTCATCCTCGTCTTCGGGGTGAACCTGCAGATCCTGCCGGTGGGAGGACTGGACGCCCCGTTCTGGACGGCGGAAGGGTTTAAACAGTTGATCCTCCCGGCCATCACGCTTGGGACGGGATCGGCTGCCATGATTGCCCGAATGAGCCGATCCTCCATGCTTGAGGTCATCCGGGCGGATTATATCAGGACGGCAAGGGCGAAGGGGATGAAGGAAAAGACGATCGTCTGGATCCATGCACTGAAAAACTCCATGATCCCGGTCATCACAGTCATCGGATTGAACTTTGGTTTCCTTCTTGGAGGAACCATCATCACAGAGCAGGTATTTGCCATCAACGGAGTCGGCCGCTTGATGATCGATGCCATCGCCGCAAGGGATTTCCCGATGGTACAGGGATCGGTACTCCTGGTCGCAACGCTGTTTGTTCTCGTTAATCTGATCGTCGATATCATCTACGTCTTCGTTGATCCTAGGATCAGTTACGACTAATAGAGGGGGAGAAGCAATTGAGTGCAGAAGCTGTGGCTGCTACACCAGCCATCCAGACGAAAAAGAAAAAAGACCGTACGTTTGTCACTACCATGAAACGATTGCTGAAGAATAAGCTGGCCATCATCGGCCTCATCATTATCGTGCTTCAGGTGATCATGGCCATTGCCGCACCGGTCATCACGATACATAGTCCATTCAAGCAGAACCTGGCACAAAGCGAGCTGCCCCTCTTCTCGGAAGGCCATTTCCTCGGGACCGATAACTTCGGACGCGACCTGTGGAGCAGGATCGTGTACGGGGCAAGGATTTCACTGCTTGTTGGAATTACGGCGGTCGGACTTGGATTGGCAGGGGGAGTGACCCTTGGGTTAATCGCCGGCTACTATAAGAAACTTGACGGTATCATCATGCGGATCGTCGACCTTCTATTCGCCTTTCCAGGAATTCTACTGGCCATGCTGATCATCGCCGTTCTTGGCACAAGCCTTGTGAATGTAGCCATCGCCATCTCGATCTGGTCGATTCCGACGTGTGCGCGGATCGTCAGGGGATCGGTCTTATCCGTGAAGAAGCAGGAGTACGTGCAGGCCATGAAATCTCTTGGGGCGAGTGATTTCCGGATCCTTGTAAAGCACATCTTGCCTAATTGCTCGGCACCGATCATCGTTTTTGCCACGATGAGGATGGCGACGGCGATCCTGTCCACTGCTTCCCTCAGCTACCTCGGCCTCGGGGCTCAGCCTCCGACACCGGAGTGGGGAGCGATGATCTCACAAGGGCAGGACTTCATGTGGACATCACCTCATATGACAATCGTTCCTGGTATCGCCATCATGCTGATCGTATTTGCTTTCAATGTTGTCGGGGACGGCCTTCGGGATGCCCTCGATCCGAATATGAATTTGAACCAATAATCAGAGGAGGAATGAAGAGATGAAGAAATGGTTGGTACTAGTAGTCGCAATCGTAATGATGGTAACCGCTGCCTGTAGCGGGGGCGGACAGAAGAAGAGTGGGGGAAGCGCAGCCCAGGAGTTGACCTATGCGACAACATCCGATGCGGTGGGACTCTCCCCGATCATGACGAATGATTCCGTTTCGGCGAATGTGATCGATCAAGTGTATGAGACATTGTTCGAACGCAACATCAAGACCAATGAAATTGAACCGCTCCTCGCAGAATCATATGAAACGCCTGATGACCAGACCTGGGTCATCAAATTGAAGAAAGACATCAAGTTCCAGGACGGAACGGACTTCAATGCTGAAGCAGTAAAATATACGTTTGATAAATTCAGAGATCCGAAGACAGCTGCGCCACGGGCTTCACTCTTAGAGCCGATCGAGTCAGTGAATGTGGTTGATGACTACACAGTGGAGATCAAGACCAAATATCCGTATGGACCCCTTCTTGCGGCGTTGAGCCACTCGAATGCAGCCATCGTCAGCCCTGAAGCGGATCAATCACAGGATCTCATGAAAGAACCGGTCGGAACCGGTCCATTCAAATTCGTGAGCTGGACGCCTGGCGATCAGATCGTTCTTGAGAAGAACAAAGACTACTGGAGAGATCCAGCGAAGCTCGACAAGGTGACCTACAAAGTCGTTCCTGAAGTATCCACGGCCATCTCCATGCTTCAAACAGGAAAGGTTCAATTCCTTGATGCCCTTCCGACTGAACAGGTCAAACGGATCGAAGCGCTGAAGAACGTCAATGTTTCCAAGGAAGAAGGGACCCCTGTTTCGTATCTTGGCTTCAATATGAGCAAAGAGCCGATGAACAACCCTGAATTCCGTCAGGCAGTGGCATATGCCCTTGACCGTGCATCATACGTGAAGAAAATGAATGGCCTTGGCGTCGAAGGCAACAGCCTCATCGGACCGAAAGTATTCGGATACGATGCCTCTGCAGATGATGCCGGATATGCCTATGATTCTGAGAAAGCAAAAGAAATGGTGGAGAAAAACGACTTTGGAAGCAAGGCTCTAACCATCCTGACACCGAATCGTGATAACTACATGCTCATGGCTGAAATCGCCCAATCACAGCTTCAGGAGGCAGGTTTCAACGTGAAGATCGAGTCCATGGAATGGGGGACGTTCCTTGATACGGTCCGCGATGGCAAGTACGATATCACATTCCTCGGATGGGCAAACTCCACCTCTGACGGAAGCGAACTTCTTTACCCGAACTTCCATTCAGACAATATCGGATCATCCAACCGCGTTCAGTATAACAACCCGGACTTCGACAAGCTTGTGGACGAATCACGTGAGAATATCGATGAAGATGTCCGTGCGAAGAAGCTTGATGAAGCCAATAAGCTGATCGTGAAAGATGCCCCGATCGTCGTCATGAACCACGGTGTGAATACATCCGCAACCGATAAGAGCGTCAAGGGCTTGAAGCTCGATCCGACAGGTTCTTGGAAACTCTATAACGTTTACAGAGAGTAGGGATAACGATGAAGACAGATCTATTATCTGTAAAGAATATGGTCACTGCCTTCCGTACGGCTAACGGTGAAGTATCTGCCGTGCGGGGCATTTCCTTCTCCGTGAAAAAAGGAGAGACGCTTTGTGTCGTAGGGGAGTCGGGATGCGGGAAGAGCATCACTTCCCTCTCCGTCATGGGGCTGCTTCCAAGCAATGGTTCGATCAAAGAAGGAAGCATTGAATTCGACGGGAATGATCTTGTTACCTATTCACCTGAACAGCTTAGGAAAATCAGAGGAAAAGACATGTCGATGATCTTCCAGGAACCGATGACCGCGTTGAATCCGGTCCTCACGATCGGTTACCAGCTCAGGGAGCCGCTGATGCTGCATAAGCAGATCGGAAAAAGCGAGGCGACCAAGCAAGGAATCGATCTCTTGAAGCAGGTAGGAATCCCCTATCCTGAAAAACGAATGAAGCAGTATCCTCATGAACTGAGCGGAGGGATGAGGCAGCGGGTGATGATTGCCATCGCCCTCGCCTGTTCCCCGAAGCTTCTGATAGCCGATGAACCGACAACGGCACTGGATGTGACGATCCAGGCTCAGATCCTTGATTTGATCCAGGACGCGAAAGAGCAGTATGGGATGGGGGTCATGATGATCACCCATGACATGGGTGTCGTCGCAGAAGTCGCCGATCGCGTCATGGTCATGTATGCAGGAGAAAAGATCGAAGAAGGAAACGTGGAGTCCATCTTTGAAAATCCGCAGCATCCCTACACAAAGGGACTGTTGAATTCGGTGCCGAATCTGGATGATCCGGACTTCGAACTTGAAGCGATTCCCGGATCCCTGCCGAACATTGATGAGAAAATCAGCGGCTGCAGGTTCCACCCCCGCTGCCCATTTGCAATGGACCGTTGCAAATCCGAGACACCGCCGGAATACACCGTGGCGGGTGAACACAAGGTGAAATGCTGGCTACAGGAGGCTGATCAGGATGTCTGCACTACGAGAGAAACCGTCCATTCTTAAACTCGAAGGAGTCAAAAAATATTACCCTATCAAAGGCGGGATGCTGAAACGCATCCAAGGTCATGTGAAGGCTGTAGAAGAGGTTTCCCTTGAATTATTCGAAGGAGAGAGCCTTGGAGTCGTAGGGGAATCAGGATGCGGGAAGTCGACCCTCGGCCGGGCGATCCTTGGACTTGAGGAAGTCACGGACGGGAAGGTCATCTTCCAGGGGAAAGAGGTCCAGAGCCTGTCGAATCGCCAGCGCCTTCCTTTTAAGAAACAGATGCAGATGATCTTCCAGGATCCTTACGCTTCCCTGAACCCGAGGCAAAAAATCGGAGCGGCACTTGAAGAAGTATTTGTCATCCATACTGATCTTTCAGCCTCTGAGCGGAAGAAGAAAGTGATAGACTTATTGCTAGAGGTCGGATTGAAGGAAGATCACTATGATCGTCTCCCTCATGAATTCAGTGGCGGTCAGCGTCAGCGGATCGGCATTGCCCGTGCCATTGCGTTGAATCCATCCGTTGTGGTATGTGATGAAGCCGTGTCGGCACTTGATGTATCCGTTCAGGCCCAGGTACTAAAGCTCCTGAAGACTCTGCAGTCTAAGTATGGATTGACGTATCTCTTCATCTCCCATGATCTCGGTGTCGTCCGCTACTTCTGCAGCCGTGTGATGGTGATGTACCTTGGCAATACGGCTGAGCTTGCTTCTGCGGAACAGCTGTACACCAATCCGCTTCATCCCTATACGAAAGCATTATTATCATCGATTCCCCGGCCGTCCATTCAGAAGGACCGCAAGCGCATCCGTCTGGAGGGAGAGATCCCGAATCCTGCAAATCCACCGTCAGGCTGTGCGTTCCACACTCGATGTCCCATCGCTACAGACCTGTGCAAACAGAAGAAACCCGAATGGCGGGACATGGGCGATCAGCATTATGTCGCCTGTCATCATGTAGAAAAAGGACGTGACGTTTTATGAACATGGACCACCTTTATCAACCGTATTCCTCCATACGTAACACAGTCTTTGCCAAAAAAGGAATGGTGGCGACTTCTCAGCCCCTCGCCTCCCAGGCAGGTCTGGAGATCCTCCAGAAAGGAGGGAACGCCATCGATGCCGCCATCGCCACCGCTGCAGCCCTGACGGTTGTCGAACCGACTTCGAACGGAATCGGCGGGGACGCGTTCGCTCTTGTATGGGTGAAGGGAGAACTTCACGGACTCAATGCAAGTGGTCCATCGCCTGCATCCATTTCCATTGAGGCTGTGAAGGAAAAGGGACACGAGACCATGCCGGTACACGGCGCGATCCCCATCACGGTTCCCGGAGCACCGTCAGCATGGGCAGAACTTTCGGAACGCTTCGGCAAACTACCATTGACCGACGTATTGGCACCGGCGATCGCCTATGCAGAAGAAGGCTACCCGATCAGCCCGGTACTCGGCAAGTATTGGAGCCTCGCCCATAAGAAGTTCAGCGATTCTTTCGAAGGGGAGGAATATCAAGCGTGGTTCGACACATTTGCCCCCGAAGGCAGAGCTCCCGAAATCGGGGAAGTATGGTCTTCGAAAGGCCATGGGGAAACCCTTCGCTCCATTGCGGAAACAAAGGCAGAAAGCTTCTACCGGGGTGAATTGGCCGAACAAATAGCAGAAGCTGTCCAAAAAGGGGGAGGCTTCCTGTCAAAAGAGGACCTCGCCTCCTACCGTCCGCAGTGGGTGAAGCCGATTTCCACTGAGTACAAAGGGTACGATGTGTGGGAAATCCCGCCGAACGGCCAGGGGCTTGTCACCCTCATGGGACTGAACATCATGAAGGGCTTTGACGTCACCGAGAAGGAGAGCATCGATACATACCATAAACAAATCGAAGCCATGAAGCTCGCCTTTACCGACGGAAAAGCGTTTATCACAGAAGAGAAGGATATGCCCGTCTCCGTTGAGCATCTCCTGAGCGATGAATATGCCGATGCAAGGCGCTCTGTCATTGGGGAAGACGCCATCACCCCAACGGAATATGAGCCTCCCAAAGGGGGAACCGTATACCTAGCCACTGCTGATGAGGAGGGGAATATGGTTTCATTCATTCAGAGCAACTACATGGGCTTCGGATCCGGAATCGTGGTGCCTGGCACAGGGATCGGACTCCAAAACCGCGGACATGATTTCTCCTTGGATCCAACGCATCCGAATGCCCTTCAACCTGGAAAGAAGACATACCATACGATCATTCCCGGCTTCCTGACAAAAGCAGGTGAGGCTGTAGGGCCATTCGGCGTCATGGGAGGCTACATGCAGCCTCAAGGTCATTTTCAAGTCGTCATGAACACCATTGATTTTCATCTGAATCCACAGGCTGCCCTCGATGCACCAAGATGGCAGTGGATGAAGGGGAAACAGGTGGCTGTCGAACCATCATTCCCGAATCACATCGCACAAGCACTCGCCCGGCGCGGTCACGAGATTCAGGTTGCGACCGATCACGGTTCATTTGGCCGGGGGCAAATCATTTGGAGAAACCCTACCAATGGTGTTTTAATGGGAGGGACGGAATCCCGTACGGACGGGGCTATCTCCGCTTGGTAGGAGACCCCGCTAACGATTGAAATGAGGTGTGATGAATGAAACAGTGGCAGTTATTTCTGGCATTTTTCCGCGTAGGGATGCTTGGATTCGGGGGAGGTCCTTCCTCCATACCACTATTTCATAAAGAAGTAGTCGAGAAATATAAATGGATGAGTGACGATGAGTTTTCGGATACCCTCGCTTTGGCAAACGCCCTGCCTGGACCGATTGCAACGAAGATGGCCGGTTATATCGGTCATCGGGTCGGAGGAGTGATCGGTATGCTCGTGAGCATCATCGCCACGAGCGTTCCGACCGTCCTCTTGTTGATCCTGATGCTGACAGCCCTGAACTCTTACAAGGATCGCCCGTGGGTCCATGGGATGTCTCAGGCCGTCGTCCCCGTGGTTGCGGTCATGCTCGGCGTCCTGACGTGGGACTTTGTGAAAAAGTCGAAGAAGAGCCTTGGCTGGAAGATCACGATCGGACTCTTGGCAGTGAGCCTTTTGCTCCTCTCAGGACTTGGCGTGCACCCGGGAATTGTGATTGCAGTGTTACTCGGGCTTGCCCTTATGTCTAAGAAACCTGTGAATGAAAAGCAGGTGAAAGCTTCATGACGTACGTGCATATTTTCATGGCTTTCTTTGTTCCGAATGTTTTGGGCTATGGCGGCGGGCCTTCCTCGATCCCCCTCATACAGGCGGAGGTCGTGGACCGGTACGGCTGGCTGACGGATAGTCAGTTCAGCGAAATGCTCGCCCTTGCCAATGCGCTTCCAGGTCCGATCAATACGAAAATGGCCGGCTATATCGGCTATCAGCAGGGCGGTGTACTCGGGGCAGCAATCGGGTTGTTCTCGACGATTGCGCCTTCACTGCTGCTGATGCTGTTCTTGCTCGGGTTGTTGATGAAGTTTAAAGATTCTCCTAAGGTGAAGAACATGACGACGATCGTCAGGCCGACGATTGCGATCCTGCTTGGTATCATGACGATGGAATTCCTTGTGGATTCGTATGGTGGGATCGGGATTGTGCAGACGTTGATTATCGGGGTGGCCAGCTATCTCTTGTTGGAGAGGTGGAAGGTGAGTCCTGCGTTTGTGATTGGCGGGGCGTTGGTGTACGGTGCTGTGTTCCTTGGAGGATAAGAAAGATCCCTTGCTGGCTTGATGCCGGTGGGGGATTTTTTTGTTTGGGTTGGGAGATACTGATCGTTCCCATCCAGTGGTTATGGGTGGAGTGAAGAGAGGGGCACGTTCCGTTTCGCTGCGGTCGTCCGGCTTTCCTCGGGGCGAGGGATGAGCCGCTTCGGCTGCGCCTGCAGGGTCTCATCTACCTCGCTATTCCCGTAGGAGTCCGGCCGCCCTCCGCTGCACTGCACTGTGTGGTAGAAGCTTGATTCAGTTCTACACTACACCTATGAGAGTTTTCAAGAGGGCTACCTCCATACCATCTAGTTGCTATGGGGTGATGTGAAAAGATGGGACCGTTTCGTTTCGCTGCGGAGCCCGCTTTCCACGGGGCGTGCGGTGAGCCTCCTCATTCTTGCGGGGTCTCACCCTGCCCGCTCTTTCCCGTTGGAGTCGGTCTCCCTCCGCTGTACTTCACTCTTTGGTGTCAGGGAGATCCCGTTCTTTGGCTATAGGGGTTTGTCACATGATCATATTCATCCCCATCCAGTAAGTATTGGGTTATGTGAAAAGGCGAGTCCGTTCCGTTTCGCTGCGGTCGTCCGGCTTTCCTCGGGGCGAGGGATGAGCCGCTTCGGCTGCACCTCCAGGGTCTCATCTTTCTCGCTCTTCCCGTAGGAGTCCGGTCTCCCTCCGCTGCACTGCACTGGGTGGTGTTAGGGAGATCGAGTTCTCTGCCTATGGGAGGTTTTCGATAGGGCTATCTTCGACCGCATCCAGTAGGTATGGGGTTGATGTGAAAAGAGAGGACCGCTCCGTTTCGCTGTGGGAGCCCGCTTTCCACGGGGCGTGCGGTGAGCCTCCTCATGCTTGCGGGGTCTCACCCTGCCCGCTTTTTCCCGTTGGAGTCGGTCTCCCTCCGCTACCCTGCACTTTTTAGTGGTAGTCAGATGGAGTTCTCTACTTAAAGGAGTTGGTGCCAGGGCTATCTTCATTCCTATCCAGCAGGTAGAGGGTGGAGTGAAAAGAGAAGACCGTTCCGAATCGCTGCACTTTATGATGGGGATACCATGAAGTTTCCTCATCCTTCCCAAAATCGTATGAGAAAGACTTATTCCTCACAATTGACCCACCAGTCTAAGGTTCCTTTATCCCTGATCCCCAACCAAAGAGTGGATTGAAGCGGAAGGCGCCTGACTCCAGCGGAAAAGAAGGAGTGGCAAGACCCCGCAGGCACGAGGAGGCTTGCCGCCCTTCCCGCAGGAAAGCAGGCGTCTGCAGCGAAAAGGAACGGTCCCATACACAAGCAGGCAACAAATAAGAATCACGGTTAAAGCTAGGGAGACGAAAAGTGTTCCCCACTTTCCAATCAACTCTGATACCTGTGTAGTAGAAAACAATATCCACCCCAATCTCCTCACTTTTTATCCCCACGAAAAAGGCTGTCGCACACAAACGACAGCCTTTTCGCTATTTCTTTCTACTGCTCAACCGATGAATGATCGACGTTCCTGCAAGGTCACCGGTGATGTTGATGGCCGTGCAGCCCATGCCGACAAGGGCGTCGATGGCTGTCAGGAGGGCAACGGCTTCCATGGGAAGGCCGATTTGGGTGAACACCGTGGCAATCATGAGGATGCCAGCTCCCGGGACGCCTGCCGTTCCAATGGAGGCGAGGGTTCCGACGGCCACGACGAGAGCCATATCTGTCAGGCTCAGTGGGTCACCGACGACGTTTGCTGCGAATACGGCGGATACGGCAATTCGAATCGCGGCCCCATCCATGTTAATCGTCGCCCCGAGGGGAAGGCTTAATCCATAGAGGCTCTTAGGAATCCCCATATCCCTGGCCGCCTGAAGGGACAGAGGCAGGGTCCCGGTGCTGCTCTGAGTCACAAAGGCCGTGATCATGGGCGTGCGTGCTTTCGAATAAAACGAAAGGGGATTGATCTTGACCGTAATCATGGCAACGGTATAGAGAAGCAACTGTACGATGAGTGCGATATAAAGGACCATAATCATGTTGCCGAGGGACAGGAGTGTCCCCGCACCCTGTTCTCCCACCGTTTTGGCCATGATGGCAAAGATCCCGATTGGGAGATAGTGCAGGATCGCTTTCATGATGGCGAGGCTTGCTTCATTGAGTCCATCGATGACTTTGAAGACGTGCTCACCGAGTTCACCGTATTCTTTCGTGGAGCGCAAATAGGAGATGGCGGTCCCGAACACGATGGCGGTGAAGATGATTCCCAGCAGGTTCAGCTCGGTGAAGGCCTTTGTGATATTGTCGGGAATGATCGACAGGAAGACGCTTTTTAAGCCCGGGTCATCGGGAACATCGAATGACTGGGATTGATCGAGCTCCATACCGGTCCCGGGTTGAAAGACGCTTGCGACAGCCAACCCCACGATGATGGCGAAGGCGGATGAAAGAAGATAATAGAGGAACACCTTGCTCCCTGTCTTTCCGAGTTCCTTGATGCTCGTCTGATTCACACCTGTCATGAGGGTGAACAGGATAAGGGGGATGATCAGGAATGATAGGAGATGGATAAGGATGTCCCCCAGGATGGAGATGGAGGCGGCACGCTCTCCGAAGATTACGCCCGCAATCACCCCAAGAATCAGGGCCACGGTGATTTTCATGATTAGGGATATGCTTTTGTATTTCGTCCATAATGATTTCATGTTGATCCCTCTTTTCTTACGTGTTGTCATCAAATAAAAAAGCCCGGAGATGGGCTTAGAATATGCTTAAATGTCGATTTTTCCCCCTGAGGATCTCGAAGACCCCGTAGAGGAACAGTCCGGCGGCCACGATGGCGAGAAGCCATTTTCCAAAAGGCTGCTGGGCAATTTCGGACAGTGCGCCGTCCAGCCCTTTGGTTTTATCGGGGTCTGCCGTGATGGCGGTCCGGATGAAGAAGTATCCAATGAAGAGGAATACGATGCCCCGGGCCGTGAGACCGATTTTTCCGGTTCTTTTGCTGAATTTCCACTCTTGCTTCGACATGCTGCCTTTCTTGAATTGCTTCGCGAATTTTTCTGTATATGCCGAGTACAGCTCGTGAAGGGCGAATCCGATGATGGCCAGCCCGACAATGCCGACGATCCATTGACCGAAAGGCTGGGAAAGGAGCTTTGCCGACATGGTCTGTTCGGAGCTGGAGCCGCCTTTGGCGTGAAGGGCGATGGCAATGGCATTGAAGCCGAGGATTCCGTAAGCGGCACCCGTGAAGATATGAGTCACCCTCCTCACGATTGATTTCCCCTGGTCTCCGTGGTATTTGGGATCGGTGATGGCCTGGATGAGGCTCCAGATGACCACGCCGAGAAGTCCGATGCCGACGATCCATAATAATACCTCACCGAAAGGCTTGGATGCAATGGCAGCGAATGCCCCGTTCGAGTCGGATGTGCTTCCCCCCACTCCGAAGGCCGCCATGACGGCGAGGGCGCCGATCAGCATGTAGACGAGTCCCCTTGAGATGAATCCTATGCGGGCGAACCCCCTGATCCAGGGTTTGATATCCTTTGATTTGTCCTTACCGGAAGGCAGGACCGATGTAATGTCAGCCATGGCTACTCTTCTTCCCTTCAGTTTGCATTTTATAAGCAATATTCCCCAAACACAGGGTTCGAAACCATTGATGGAGCAAGTAAATGATGGTGGTCCATCCATATCTCATTTTCCGCGAAAAAAAGGCTAAAATAGTTATAGACAACGAATCTGTCTAGGAGTAATATATCTATCATCAAAGCTGGTTGCTTTTGATCATATCATCGCTTAATTCTATACAGAAGCGGGGGACCCGAGTTCATACAGGGGTGAATCCTTTTAAGGTAGGGCTGCTTCCATGGCCCGAATCCGTCAGCTAACCTCGTAAGCGTAAATGGGAGTGTGAATGAACCTTGGAATCGCATTGACGATGACCACAGGCTTAGTTCCTGCGGTCTTTTTTGTGCCTTCATTTTAAGAGGATAGAGGAATACATGAGCCTGGATGATTCAGCTTAAAGATGAATGAACAGGTGGGAAATAACAAAAGATACAAAAATATTCGTAACGTTCAGTTGGAGGAGTGCATCATGAAGAAGCAATTCGCCGTTATAGGCCTTGGAAAGTTCGGAGGAAACCTGGTGGAGGAATTGAGCAGGCTTGATACAGAGGTGCTGGCAATCGATCTGCACGAAGAGGTGGTTCAGCGCTACGCGGATGTAGCCACTCACGCAGTTCAGGCCAATGCCATGGATGAGTCCGTTTTGAGATCCCTCGGTCTCCGTAACTTCGATCACGTGATTGTATCATTTGGAGAAAGTGTGGAGGCGAGCATCTTGACGACGCTGCTCCTGAAAGAGTTGGGTGTCAAGGAGGTCTGGGTGAAGGCGTCGAATGCGTATCATCAAAAGGTGCTTGAACGGATTGGTGCCGACAAAGTTATACATCCTGAACGGGATATGGCGAAAAAAATCGCTCATCATATGACATCGGAGAAAATCATCGATTACATCGAGCTTTCAAAGGAGCACAGCATCGTAGAGGTCAGGGCTTCGTCTAAAGTCGCGAACCGTACGCTCATGGACCTGGATGTCCGGGCGAGGTATGGATGCAATATCATTGCCATCCATCGGGGGGATGAGGTCATTGTCTCACCGAGCGCCGACGATACGGTTGAACTGGAAGATCTGTTGATTGTCATCGGACATAATCGCGATATCAATCGATTCGAAAAAGAAGGGGTATAACCATGAAATACAGGGTCATTCATTTAAGTCCACCGCAGCTGCTGGTGGCAGTCTTCGCCTTTTTCATCATGGTGGGAATGGCTCTGTTGAAGCTTCCCATTTCGACGACGGAGCCGATCACGTGGCTAGAAGCCCTTTTTACCACAACATCAGCCATGACGGTGACGGGGCTTGCCGTTGTCGACACCGGTTCCGTCTACACCGTTTTTGGTCAGATCGTCGTCATGTGCCTCATCCAGCTTGGGGGACTGGGCATCATGTCGTTCGCCGTCCTTATCGTCATGATGCTCGGGAAGAAAATCGGATTCAAGGAAAGGCTGTTGCTGCAGCAGTCGTTGAATCAGACATCAGTGGGCGGCGTGATTATGTTAGTGAGATACCTTTTCACCTTCTCGCTTTTGGTCGAGGGGGTCGGGATGGTGTTCCTGGCTACCCAGTGGGTGCCCCGGTATGGCTGGGAACAAGGGCTTTACTATAGCCTCTTTCATTCGGTTTCTGCTTTTAATAATGCTGGTTTCGGGCTATGGTCAGACAGCATGATGCAGTTTGTGGGAAATCCCGTTATCAATTTCACTTTGTCCTTCCTCTTTATCATCGGTGGGGTAGGGTTCACGGTGCTCGTAGATGCATGGAAATCCCGTGCGTTTAGAAAACTGTCCCTCCACTCCAAAATCATGATCTTGGGTACGCTTTTGATCAACGTGGCAGCTACGCTCATCATTTTTATCCTGGAGTATAACAACCCAGGTACGCTGGGCCCTCTTTCCCTTGGGGATAAGGGGTTGGCTTCCTACTTTCAAGCCGTGACCCCAAGGACAGCAGGCTTCAATACGCTTGATTACGGAGAGATGGAAAGTCCGACCCTTCTCTTTACGATCCTTCTTATGTTCATCGGAGCCGGAAGTGCATCCACAGGTGGTGGGATCAAGCTGACGACATTCCTGATGATTCTTCTGGCAGTAGGCGCGTTTTTAAGAGAGAAAAAGGATATCAATATCTTTCGGCGCTCGATCGATCAAACAATCATCCTGAAATCCCTGGCGATTTCCACGCTGAGTGTCCTCTTGGTGTTCACGGCGTTGTTCATCCTTACCATTTCGGAAAAAGGAGCGCATTTCCAGTCGCTTTTATTCGAAGTGGTATCGGCATTCGGAACCGTTGGCTTGTCCATGAACTTCAGTCCGGAGTTAAGCACCGTCGGGAAGTGGATTATCATCTTCGTCATGTTCGCAGGGAAGATGGGACCGTTGACCCTCGCCTACTCCCTTTCACGGCCGGGTAAAGAGAAAATCCGCTATCCAAAAGAAGATATACTGACAGGATAAGGCAGCTTATGCTGTCTTATTTTTTGGGTTAAGTGATTATTCCAAAAACAATAAGAACCCAACGATTTATGCGCTATCTCTTAAAATCTTACTTCGTAAGCGTTTTCTTCGTTCGTCAGGGTTGTTGACGAATACTGTGTTTCTTCTTATACTTTGGGAAAATTCTGAACGATTGTGCAGGTGGTGTTTTTGTTGAAGCAAGTGTTCAATTTTTCTGCAGGTCCAGCGGTTCTTCCCCGTCCAGTATTGGAAAAAGTACAAAAAGAATTATTGAACTACAGCGGGACGGGCATGTCTGTCATGGAATTGAGTCATCGATCCGGTCCATTCGAAGAAATCATTCAGGGAGCAGAAGCCCTGCTGAGGGAGCTTATGGCCATTCCTGAAGAGTATGAAGTCCTTTTCCTTCAGGGAGGCGCCTCTCTGCAGTTTTCCATGATCCCGATGAATCTTCTCACGGAACATGGTGTCGCAGACTATATCGTGACAGGCAGTTGGTCGAAGAAAGCCGTCAAGGAAGCGGGGAAAATCGGAGCCATCCATAGAATAGAGTCACCGGGAGACATCCCTGCCTATACAAAAGAAGATTTCTCTCGCGAGGCGGCGTACGTCCACATTACGTCTAACAATACAATAGAGGGGACAAGGTACGCTACTTACCCTGAAACAGGCGGGATTCCTCTCGTGGCGGATATGTCATCTCATATCCTTTCTGGAACCGATCGATGTGTCTTCGTTCGGCCTGATTTATGCGGGGGCTCAGAAGAACCTTGGTCCATCTGGGGTAACGGTGGCCATCGTCACGCAAGGATCTCATCGGGAAAGCACCGGATGCTTGCCCGACTATGTTGAAGTATGAAACGTATGTGGAGAACGGATCCATGTTCAATACGCCCCCTACATTCGCCATCTATGTGTTGAAGCTCGTGCTTGAGTGGGTGAAGGAAAACGGCGGTGTGGCAGGCATGGAAGCACTCAACCGGGAGAAAGCGGGACTACTCTATAGCTGTATTGATGAATCACGCCTGTTCTCCAATCCTGTACCGGAAGCGAGCCGTTCCCTGATGAACATCCCGTTCACCACAGACAGTGATGAAGTGAACAAACTCTTCCTAGAACAAGCGAAACAGCGAGGATTCGAGTTCCTGAAGGGCCATCGTTCCGTCGGGGGCATGCGGGCCAGCCTCTATAATGCCATGCCCCTTGAAGGAGTCAGGGCATTGGTGGATTTCATGAAAGAATTCGAAGCAGATCAAGGAGGAACATCACATGTTGACCATTAATACATTCAATGCCATCAGTCAAAGAGGATTGTCCCTTATTGAAGAAGATTTGAATTATTATCTGAACGGAAGCGGTGACCCCGATGGAATTCTTGTCAGATCCAAGAACCTCCATGACTTCGAGTTTCCCGAATCCGTGAAAGCCATCGCCAGGGCGGGTGCCGGTGTGAATAATATCCCCATCGACGAATGTACGGAAAAAGGCATTGTTGTATTCAATACGCCTGGTGCCAATGCCAATGCGGTGAAAGAACTTGTCCTTGCCAATCTCATTGCTTCATCTAGGAATCTTTTTTCCGCAGTAGGATGGGCACAAACCCTTCAGGAACATGGCGATGATGTGGCAGCTGTCGTGGAAGCAAAGAAGAAGGAGTTTGTCGGAAGTGAAATCAAAGGCAAGAAGCTAGGCGTTGTCGGTCTTGGTGCCATCGGTGTACTCGTGGCAAACGATGCACTGGCACTAGGGATGGACGTAGTAGCGTATGATCCATTCATTTCAGTCGATGCAGCATGGAGGCTTTCCCGCGATGTCAACCGTGCCATGCACATCGATGAAGTATGGGCGGAGTGCGATTTCGTCACCCTCCACATCCCGCTGACGGATAAGACGAATCGTTTGGTGAACGGATCGAGCTTCAACAAGATGAAAGAAGGGATGACCATCCTGAACTTCTCACGTGGTGAGCTGGTGGATGAAAGTACCCTCGGGCAGGCGCTCGAGTCCGGGACGGTGGGTAAATATGTGACCGACTTCCCGAATCCCCGGGTCCTCTCCATGAAGAATGTCGTCCCGGTTCCCCATCTTGGGGCTTCAACGGTGGAATCGGAAGAAAACTGTGCCGTCATGGCGACGAAGCAGTTGAAGACCTATCTGGAGACGGGGAACATCAAGCATGCCGTGAATCTGCCTGATGTCGAACTTCCATACAGCGGGAAGATGAGGCTCACCGTCATGCATAAAAATATCCCGAACATGGTTGGCCAGATTACGACGGCCCTTTCCGGCTTCGCTGTCAATATTGCCGACATGATCAATCGAAGCAAGGCCACATGGGCCTATACGATGATCGATCTTGACCACGTCCTGACGGAAGAAGAGCAGGCAGGGCTGAAGCAAAAAATTCAAGGCATCGATGGGGTCGTATCGGTCAGATTGTTTTAATAGGAAATCAACAAATCCTTCCTTGCACCGTGTAAGGGGGATTTGTTTTATATTCAGGTGAGCGGGGAAGTCTATGGCTAAGGGCTTCTGCCATTGGCAATATATCCGGATCATCATAGTATGCCTTAGAGAGGAGAATCGAAATGGGGATTCATCACTATTTTAAAAGTCTATCAGACCTCGAAACGCTCATCCGCTGTCCGGGTCGATTCAAATATCATCAGCATAACGTGGCCAGCCACTCCTTCAAGGTGACAAAGATTGCACAATTTCTCGGAACAGTGGAAGAACAAGAGGGGCAAGATGTCGATTGGAAGTCCCTGTATGAAAAGGCACTGAATCATGACTATGCAGAGCTTTTCACCGGAGATATCAAGACGCCAGTGAAATATGCCTCGAAGGAACTGAGGGAACTCTTCAGCCAGGTTGAGGATCAGATGGTGAAAAAATTCATTACGACAGAATTTCCTCCGCAATTCCACGATGTATACAGGAACCGCTTCAAAGAAGGGAAGGACGAGACGCTTGAAGGCAGGATTTTATCTGTAGCCGACAAAGTTGATCTTCTGTATGAATCATTCGGTGAGATCCAAAAAGGAAATCCGGAGCCGCTTTTCATGGAAATCTATCAGGAAGCCCTCTCGACGATCATTAAATTCAAGGAGCTTGCGAGTGTGAAATACTTCCTTGAGTACGTCTTGCCGGACATGCTTGCTGAGAAGTTCATCCCTCACAGTGAATTGAAGGAGAGGACGGAACGGATCCTGTCATCGGGGGTCTGATGCCTCTTTCCAGAACAGGGAATATCCGTTAAACTAGTTGATATTCCTTCTTTAAGGAGAGTTGAATGTGTCCAAGATCATTCTGGCAGCCTTCCTGCCCGGCATCCTCGTCGTATTCTTTTCAAGGGTCACCTATAATCGATATATCGGACTTGCCTTGACCGTGGCATTGATCGCCGCTTCCGTTTCCAAAGGATATACAGATTCCATCCTGCTGATCATCATTGACGCAGCCAGTTTGACAGTGGGTTTTTGGTACAGCGGACGGATGAAGGGAAAAGGGCAAAAAAGTGAATAACCGGGCATTCCCAATGGGAGTGCTTTTTTTGTTTTCTAAAGTTATACACAGGTTGTATCCGGTATCACGAAAGAAGTACACAAGAATTTTGACGAATTGTGGGTAAGGAGAGTATCTTTTCCACAGTGGCATAGTGGTTATCAACAGATATATCCACAAGATGTGTGTAAAAGTAGTCGAATGCTGTCGATTGTCAGCAGGAAGTTTGTCGAACCGGCGATTGTCCACAGGCCGCAGCTTCCTGTGGAAGAAAAACGAACTTTTGTTCGCTTATTGATGGTTAAATTCCGATTGATTGTGGTAGAATGTGTATAAATGAATGTGACAGTGTTTAAGATGGGTATAAGTAGGTAAGATACAAGGTAGCAGTCCTTATTATAGGAGGTTTCACGGTGAAAGATCAATTCGAGCTAAATCTAAATATAAACCAGAGGGGGACCAGCCCCTGGCCATCAGAAAAGCTGGTAGAGGGCATCAATGAAGGGAAACGCCATCAAACGCTTACTTGGGGCAACGGGAACAGGAAAAACGTTCACTGTCTCCAATGTCATCAAGGAAGTTGAGAAGCCGACTCTCATCATTGCCCATAATAAAACGTTGGCGGGACAGCTCTACAGTGAGTTCAAAGAGTTCTTTCCCTGATAATGCCGTTGAGTACTTTGTAAGTTACTATGATTACTATCAGCCGGAAGCGTATGTTCCTCAAACCGATACGTTCATTGAAAAGGATGCGAGTATCAATGATGAAATCGATAAACTGCGACACTCTGCCACATCCTCCTTGTTTGAACGGAAAGATGTCATCATCATTGCCAGTGTGTCCTGTATTTACGGTTTAGGTAATCCGGAAGAATATCGTGAGCTCGTCCTTTCCCTTAGAGTAGGGATGGAAATTGAACGGAATCAATTGTTACGTAAGCTTGTGGATATCCAATATGAACGAAATGATATCGACTTTCAGCGCGGGACTTTCCGTGTCCGCGGAGACGTGGTGGAAATTTTCCCGGCATCACGGGATGAACACTGTATGCGTGTAGAGTTTTTCGGGGATGAAATCGACCGGATCCGTGAAGTCGATGCCCTCACCGGGGAAATCATGGGCGACCGTGATCATATCGCGATCTTCCCGGCTTCCCACTTCGTAACCCGTGAAGAGAAATTGAAGGTGGCCATCAAGAATATCGAAAAGGAGCTTGAAGAACAGCTTAACGTCATGAAGGAAGAGAATAAGCTGCTCGAAGCTCAGCGCCTGGAGCAGCGGACCCGCTATGATCTTGAAATGATGAGGGAGATGGGCTTCTGTTCGGGAATCGAGAACTACTCCCGTCATCTTACCCTGAGACCGCCAGGTTCTACTCCTTATACCCTTCTGGATTATTTCCCTGATGACTTCCTGATCGTCAGTCGATGAGTCTCATGTGACGCTTCCTCAAATACGGGGGATGTTCAATGGAGACCAGGCACGGAAGAAAGTGCTCGTGGATCATGGATTCCGTCTGCCTTCAGCCATGGATAATCGTCCGCTTGCGTTTGAAGAGTTCGAAGAGAAAACCAAGCAGCTTCTCTATGTTTCGGCGACGCCGGGACCTTATGAACTTGGAGCATAGTCCGGAAATGGTCGAACAGATCATCCGGCCGACGGGTCTTCTTGATCCAATTATTGAAGTCCGTCCGATCGAAGGTCAAATCGATGATCTTATCGGGTGAGATCAATGAACGCATCGAGAAGAACGAACGTGTCCTTGTTACCACCCTCACGAAGAAAATGTCTGAGGACCTCTCTGCCTATTTGAAGGAAATCGGGCATCAAGGTTCAATACCTTCATTCTGAAATCAAGACGTTGGAGCGGATCGAAATCATCCGGGATCTCCGTTTAGGAAAATATGATGTCCTCAGTCGGAATCAACCTGCTCCGGGAAGGTCTGGATATACCGGAAGTGTCACTTGTGACCATACTTGGATGCTGATAAAGAAGGCTTCCTCCGTTCGGAACGTTCCCTGATCCAGACGATCGGACGTGCGGCCCGTAACAGTAACGGAAGGTCATCATGTATGCAGATAAAATCACGGATTCCATGGAAAAGGCACTCAGACGAAACCAAGCGTCGCCGGAAAATCCAAGAAGAATACAACGAAAAGCACGGCGTTACCCCGACGACGATCCAAAAAGAGATCCGGGATGTCATCAGGGCCACTCATGCAGCTGAAGAAGCAGAGGTTTATGGAGGAGAACAGACAAAGGTTTCGAAACATGTCTAAACCGGAGCGACAAAAACTTATTGCCAGCCTAGAAGTGGAAATGAAGGAAGCGGCCAAAGCACTGGACTTCGAACGTGCAGCCCAGCTTCGTGATACCATTCTTGAGCTGAAGGCGGAAGGATGAACGAATTATGGCGCAGGATCAAATATTATCGTACAAGGAGCTAGGGCTCATAATTTAAAAAATATAGATATCAACATCCCGAGGGATAAGCTGGTCGTACTAACCGGCCTTTCGGGTTCAGGGAAATCTTCCCTTGCCTTTGACACCATCTATGCAGAAGGACAAAGACGATATGTGGAATCCCTTTCTGCCTATGCCCGTCAATTCCTCGGTCAAATGGATAAGCCGGATGTGGACGCCATCGAAGGGTTGTCACCGGCGATTTCCATCGATCAAAAAACGACGAGCCGGAATCCCCGTTCCACAGTTGGGACCGTAACGGAGATTTATGATTATCTCCGTCTTCTTTTTGCGACGGGTCGGAAAACCGATCTGTCCGAATCATGGAATCGAAATTACCTCACAAACGATTGAACAGATGGTGGACCGGATACTTGAGTATCCTGAAAGAACGAAGCTGCAAGTACTTGCGCCCGTTGTTTCGGGCCGGAAAGGAACCCATGTAAAGACTCTTGAAGATATCAAGAAGCAGGGGTATGTGACGGGTTCGGATCAATGGAGAGGTGCAAGACCTTGGTGAAGAAATCTCATTGGAGAAAAATAAAAAGCACTCCATTGAAGTGATCATCGACCGGATCGTAGTGAAAGAAGGAGTGGCAGCCCGCCTCTCCGACTCCCTTGAAACCGCACTGCGACTTGCCGATGGTCAGGTGATCATCGATGTCATCGGGGAAGATGAGCTTCTATTCAGTGAACATCATGCCTGTCCGTACTGCGGATTTTCCATTACGGAACTTGAACCAAGGATGTTCTCCTTCAACAGTCCGTTCGGGGCATGCCCGAGCTGTGACGGTCTGGGAACCAAGCTTGAAGTGGATAAAGAGCTCGTGATCCCGAATTGGGATCAGTACCCTTGAAGAGCATGCGATCGCCCCGTGGGAACCGACGAGCTCTCAATATTATCCTTCCCTGTTGAAAGCGGTTTGTGATCATTATGAGATTCCCATGGATGTCCCCGTGAAGGACCTGCCGAAGAATCATATGGATAAAATCCTTTACGGATCGGGTAAGGATGAGATCTATTTCCGCTATGAAAATGATTTCGGCCAGGTCCGGGAAAATTATCTCCGCTTCGAAGGGGTCATTCCGAATGTGGAGACGACGCTACCGTGAAACTAGCTCGGATTATATGCGGGAGCAGATGGAAAAGTACATGGCTACAGCAGAACTGTCCAAGCCTGTGATGGACATCGGCTTGAAGGAAGAGAGCCTTGCCGTTAAGGTCGATTCCCTTCATATCGGTCGAAGTGACGGCCTTTTCCATCGAAGAAGCAGAGCAGTTCTTCCATAAACTTGAGCTTTCGGAAAAAGATATGCAAATTGCCAACCTGATCTTGAGGGAAATCCGTGAACGCCTCGGGTTCCTTGTGAATGTCGGGCTTGATTACCTGACCCTCAGCCGTGCGGCCGGGACACTGTCAGGCGGGGAAGCACAGCGGATTCGCCTGGCCACCCAGATCGGTTCGCGTCTGACGGGCGTTCTCTACATCCTGGATGAGCCGTCCATCGGACTTCATCAGCGGGATAATGATCGGCTGATCGAAACTTCAAGAATATGAGGGAAATCGGAAATACGCTGATTGTCGTCGAGCATGATGAAGATACGATGATGGCAGCCGACTATCTCATCGATATCGGTCCCGGAGCAGGGGCTCATGGCGGAGAAGTCATTTCGGCAGGAACGCCTCAAGAAGTGATGGATGATGCAAACTCTTTGACCGGACAATATCTATCAGGGAAGAAATTCATCCCGCTTCCCCAGGAAAGACGTAAACCGGACGGCCGCTACCTTGAGATTGTCGGAGCGAAGGAAAACAACCTGAGTAACGTAAAAGTGAAGCTTCCCCTCGGCATGTTCATCGGCGGTGACGGGCGTCTCGGGTTCAGGGAAGAGTACCCTGATCAATGAAATTCTTCACAAGTCCCTTGCCCAGAAGCTTCATAATGCCAAATCAAAGCCTGGTGAGCATAAGGAAGTGAAGGGGATCGAGCATCTCGATAAAGTCATTGATATCGATCAATCTCCGATCGGCCGTACGCCTCGATCAAATCCAGCTACCTATACAGGGGTGTTCGATGATATCCGTGATGTCTTCGCCACCACAAATGAAGCGAAAGTTCGTGGATATAAAAAAGGCCGCTTCAGCTTTAACGTGAAGGGTGGCCGCTGTGAAGCCTGCCGCGGTGACGGGATCATCAAGATCGAAATGCATTTCCTTCCTGATGTATATGTCCCATGTGAGGTTTGCCACGGGAAACGCTATAACCGTGAAACCCTTGAAGTGAAATACAAGGATAAAAATATCGCTGATGTCCTTGAGATGACGGTGGAAGACTGCCCTGCAATTCTTCGAAAACATTCCGAAGATCAGATCGGAAGCTTCAGACCATCTTTGATGTGGGTCTTGGCTACATCACACTCGGACAGCCTGCCACGACCCTTATCAGGAGGGGAAGCGCAGCGTGTGAAGCTTGCATCCGAGCTTCATCGCCGTTCGACGGGTCGCTCCCTGTATATCCTCGATGAGCCGACGACAGGCTTGCATGTGGATGATATTGCCACGTCTCCTTGTCGTCCTTCAGCGACTTGTGGAAAACGGAGACACGGTCCTTGTCATCGAGCATAATCTCGATGTCATCAAAGGCGCCGACTACGTTGTCGACCTTGGTCCGGAAGGGGGAGATAAAGGTGGAACGATCGTAGCCACGGGAACCCCTGAAAAAGTAGCGGAAGCAAAGGGGTCTTATACAGGAAAATACCTGAAGCCTGTCCTCGAGCGTGAGCGTGAACGTATGAAAAGGAAAGTCAGGGAAAAAGAAGGCGTGACGAACTGAATAAAGCGGAGGTGCCCCTGGCGCCTCCGTTTTATTATTTTGTCGGGAGGGTATGGGACAGTGAGGAACATTTTTTGCGAAAATGAAACCTTTGGGCACTTTAAACGTACATACTATAGAAGCAATGAATGACGGATCAGGTATAACTTTGCCTTATCGGTTATATTCATGATAGTACTCAGATAATCTGAAAATGGGAGTTGAACGGGTATGAATGAAGAGCGTAAACGGATTTTGGATATGTTGGAAAACGGAACGATTTCTGCTCAGGAAGCCGTGGCCCTTTTGGAAGCATTGGATAAGAAACCGGAAGAACCGAAACCGAAGGAGAAAAGCTTTGTAGATGAATTCGTTTCGATTTTCCAAGATCCGGACGATCAGCCTAAGCAAAAGTCGACATCATCCGGTTCGTCTAATTCCAAGGATAAAGTCGTTGATTTCATGAATACAGCCCTCAATAAGATAAAAAACTTTGATTTTGATTTCCAGTTGAGTCAATCAGTCGAAGTGTCCCATGTATTCCAGCAGCCTGAGGTATCCTTCGATAAGATCGATATCGATGTGGCGAACGGCAAGGTCGAGATCCATCCATGGAGCGGCGGGGAGGTCCGGGTGGAATGCGATGCGAAAGTATACCGGACCGAGGACCGGGAAGAAGGCCTCAAACAGTTCCATGATACGTCATCCTTCTCCATAGACGGTGATACCCTGTACTTTGGCACCCAGTCCAAATGGATGAAAGTGAATGCGAAATTCTATGTGCCTGAACATCAGTATAAAAAAATCTCCGTCCGTCTGTTTAACGGCGGTCTAAATGCAAACAACCTCGAAGTGGAAGACCTGAAGGCGAAGGCGGCAAACGGTAAAATCATCGTCGAAGGGTTGAAAGCGAAGAGGGCCGATGTGGAGACCTCCAACGGAGCCATCACCCTTACACGGGTTTCAGCTGAGCACGTGGAAGCAGAATCCATTAACGGAAAGGTACTCGTCGAAGGCGATATCCTTCATACGGATGCCCAGTCCTTAAATGGTAACATCGTCTGCTCCCTGACCGGGGAAAAAGCCGATACCGTTCACGCGAAGACCGTGACGGGAAGCGTCGACTTCTACGTACCTGAGAACATCAACATCTCAGGGGAGGCGAAATCCAATCTCGGTGGTTTCAAAATGGAACTTGAGGGTATCGATGTATTGGAAGAAAAAAATGAAGTGGTGCAGAAATCGATCCGCTTCTCACGTAAAACAACCTCTCCGGATAAGCTTCATCTCTTTGCTGAAACAAAAACCGGTTCCGTGCTCATAAAAAAGTACGAATCGAAGAATGTTAATAGCAACAAAGAGACGAACTAGAAAGAGGGTATCATCATGAAGAAAACATTGGTACGAACAAGGTCTGATAGAAAGCTGGCAGGAGTGCTCGGTGGCTTATCAAGGACGGTGGGGATCGACCCCATCATCCTGAGGGTCGCCTTCATCCTGCTAATGATCCCGACGGGCTTTTTCCCCCTGCTCGTGGTATATGCCCTACTTGCCTTTGTACTGCCAAATGAGGAGGATTCCATCAGATAATGAGGTGGATTATAGGTATACTTATTAATGCGGTCATCTTTATTGCATTAGCCGGCTTTTTTGAAGGATTCCAGGTGACGGGGATTGGAGCCGCCATCTTAGCGAGCATCATCTTGTCATTCTTGAATGTGCTTGTCAGACCGATTCTGATCGTCCTGACCCTGCCAGTTACGATTCTTTCCCTCGGTTTATTCCTGTTTGTCATCAATGCCATCACCTTGATGCTGACGGATAAAATCATGGGGAGCAGCTTCGAGATTTCAGGATTTGGAATGGCCTTCTTGGCGAGCATCATCCTCTCTGCGTGCAACCTGATCATTCAAAAAGCGATATTCGAACCGAAACGGAAAGCATAAGCAAGTGGCCCGTGCCATCATCAGGCGCGGGCCGCTTTTTTGTGTGCTTACCATTACCTTGCGCTTTTCCACATAATTGCTAAAATAGG
The DNA here is from genome assembly GCA_963762295.1 of uncultured Bacillaceae bacterium. Taxonomy (GTDB): domain Bacteria; phylum Bacillota; class Bacilli; order Bacillales; family Bacillaceae_B; genus Rossellomorea. The sequence goes on along the minus strand of CAVXKK010000004.1, from coordinate 1,207,773 downwards.
TTAGAGGTACAGCAAGTTGAAGGAGGAGTAAAGAAGTGGCAAAAGTTCGCACAAAAGACATCATGGATAAGTTCCATCTTGAGCTTGTCGGTGGAGAAGAAGGATTACATAGACCGATTACGATGAGTGATATTTCCAGACCGGGCCTAGAAATCGCCGGTTATTTCGACTATTATCCTGCGGAGCGGATTCAGCTCCTTGGGAAGACGGAGATCACGTTCCTTGACTTGCTTGATGACGCAGAGCGGAAAAGAAGGCTTGAATCCCTTTGTACCGATATCACACCCGGCATCATTATTTCACGGGAGCTTGAGGTACCACATGAATTGATTGAAGCGGCCAATCGGTATGACGTGCCTGTCATGAGGTCACCGATGAAGACGACGAGATTTTCTTCGCATCTTACGAATTACCTGGAAAGCAAGCTTGCGCCAACGACGGCGATCCACGGTGTTCTTGTCGATATTTATGGAGTCGGCGTACTCATCACGGGTAAAAGCGGCGTCGGTAAAAGTGAAACGGCCCTTGAGCTTGTGAAACGTGGTCACCGCCTTGTAGCTGATGACTGTGTGGAAATCAGGCAGGAAGACATGGATACCCTCATTGGGAATTCCCCTGATCTCATCGAGCATCTCCTTGAGATCCGCGGTCTTGGCATCATCAACGTCATGACCCTGTTCGGTGCCGGAGCCGTGAGAAGTCATAAGCGCATCACCCTTTGCATCAATCTCGAACTTTGGGATAAAGCGAAGCAATATGACCGCCTTGGTCTTGACGAAGAGAAAATGAAAATCATCGACACGGAAATCACGAAGCTGACGGTCCCTGTGCGACCAGGACGAAATCTGGCCGTCATCATCGAAGTGGCCGCCATGAACTTCCGTCTGAAGAGGATGGGTGTAAACGCAGCCGAACAATTCACCAATCGTTTGTCAGATGTCATCGAAGACGGCGACAATGACGATATGGATTGAAAAACCGGGTCACGGGCCCGCTGATGAAGGAGAAGAATTATGAACGAGACAATCACGCCGATCGATCCCATCGCCTTTCAACTCGGTCCGATCTCGGTCCACTGGTATGGGGTCATCATCGGCCTTGGCATTGCACTGGGAATGTATATGGTCATCCGTGAAAGCAAGCGCTAGGGCTTCACCCGATACCTTCATCGATCTGCTCGTATGGGCGATCCCGATTGCCATCATCTCTGCTCAGCATTTACTATGTAGCATTTGAATGGAACAACTATTATGCCGATCATCCAGGGGATATCATCAAAATCTGGAATGGCGGGATCGCCATCCACGGTGCGTTGATCGGTTCGGTGCTCACGACCATTGTTTTTGCCAAAGTAAGGGGTTTCCTTCTGGAAGCTCACCGATATCGCCGCACCAAGTATCATCCTCGGTCAGGCAATCGGACGCTGGGGAAACTTTATCAATCAGGAAGCCCACGGCGGGGAAGTTTCACGTCAGTTCCTTGAAAATCTGCATCTACCCCGATTTATCATCGATCAAATGTATATCGACGGATCATACTATCACCCTACATTCTTGTATGAATCACTCTGGAATGTAGTCGTCTGATCCTCCTTCTTGATTATCCGCGGAAGGGAAATCACTGAGAAGGGGAGAATTGTTCCTGACATATGTAATCGGATACTCCATCGGACGATTCTTTGTGGAGGGGCATGCGGACCGATAGTCTGATGCTCGGAGACTTTACGTTTGCACAAGTCATTTCTGTCGCTCTGATTATTGCAGCAATCGTTGCGATGATCTATAGAAGGAAAATGGGCCTCGCGAAACCACTACTATGAAGAGAAAAGAGAACGCCAAAAGCTAAAGGGGGAGACAGCATGCTCGGATCGATCTAGAAAGATGGCGGCCTCGTCGGCTTGAAAACAACGTGGTCTCTGGGGAAGGTCATTTTCCCGATCACGCTTCTCGTCTTTTTGCTGCAATACACTCCTGTCCTTCCGTGGGTCATGGAGAGGATTTCTCCATTCATGAAGATCCTCGGACTTTCCGGGGATGCGGCCATTCCGCTTGTACTGGGGAATTTCCTCAACCTCTACGCAGGTATCGGGGGAATCCTCTCGTTGGATCTGACGGTGAAGGAAGTGTTCATCATCGCCGTCATGCTGTCGTTCTCCCATAATCTATTCATTGAATCCACCGTGGCTTCAAAAGTAGGCGTGAAGATCTGGCTGATCCTTCTCGTCAGGATCGGTCTTGCCCTCCTGTCTGCCATTGTTATCAATCTTGTATGGAGTGGTGGAGCAGAGCTTGCCCAGTACGGGATGATGCCCGCAGCAGCAGGCTGACCCTGATGGCTGGGGGCAGATCATTCTTGCTTGGACTGAAAAAGCAGGATATGGGGTGATGCAATTCGCCATCATCGTCATTCCTCTCATGATGATCATCCAGATCATGAAGGACCTGAAATGGATGGACGTTTTCTCGCGGTGGATGGCCCCTGTCACCCGTGCCCTCGGGATGAATGCCAACACGTCGACCACCATGGTGACGGGTCTGGTCGTCGGTCTTGCTTACGGGGCGGGTGTCATGATCCAGGCAGTGAAAGAAGAAGGAGTAAGCAAGCGGGATGTGACCATTGCCTTCATCTTTCTTAGTTGCATGCCATGCCGTGGTAGAAGATACCCTGATCTTCATCCCGCTTGGAATCCCTGTGCTGCCGCTTTTGGCCATCCGACTCGCCACCGCCATCCTGCTGACGGTGACGGTCGCCTACTTCTGGCGGAAAGTCGATGTGAAGAAAGAAAAGGAGCGTCAATATGAGGAAGATTACAACCATACTGTTTGACCTGGACGGAACACTGATCGACACGAACGATCTGATCATCTCTTCGTTTTTGCATACCTTGAATCACTTATTACCCGGGCGAATATGATCGCGAAGAGATGTCCTTCCGTTTATGGGGCCGCCCCTTGAAGAATCATTCGGAGAATTGAATCCGGAAAAATGTGAAGACATGTGTGCCCACTACCGAGCCTATAACCGGGCGAACCACGATGATCTCGTTACAGAGTTCGAAGGGGTCTACGAAACCATCGAAACCCTTCATAAAAATGGTTACAAACTTAGCCATCGTCTCGACAAAGGTCACGTATGATGGTCATCCAGCGGTCTGGAGCTCATGGGGCTGAAAGCGTTCTTCGATGTCATCATCAGCCTTGATGAAGTAGAGCATCGCGAAGCCCCATCCGGAACCTGTCCAAAAAGCATTGGAAGCACTCGGATCCGCACCTGAGGAAGCGCATCATGGTCGGAGACAACCATCATGATATCTTAGCGGAAAAAACGCAGGAGTGTTATCTGCAGGCGTGGCCTGGAGTGCGAAAGGAAAAGCCCATCTGGAGCAGTATGAACCTGACTTCATGCTGAAAACAATGAAGGACTTCCTGAAGATCGTAGGGGCTGAGGGATGAGACGGACGACAAGGTACCCGGTCGAGGGAGCAAACTCCCTTTGGCATGTGTACAAAACCGTCCCCTTCGCGAAGGTGGTGAAGAATTTCCTTGTCATCCAGGCAGGCCGCTACACCCCGTTTCTCGGGATGAAGAACTGGCTCTACAGACGTTTCTCAAAATGGAGATCGGGGAGCAGACGTCTTTCGCCCTGATGGTCATGCTGGACGTCATGTTCCCGGAGAAGATCTCCGTTGGCCGGAATACGGTCATCGGCTATAATACGACGATCCTTGCCCATGAGTATTTGATCAAGGAGTACCGGTTGGGAAACGTTGAGATCGGTTCAGAAGTTATGATCGGGGCAAACACGACGATCCTACCCGGAGTCAACATCGGAGACGGGGCCATCGTGTCTGCTGGAACCCTCGTGCATAAAGATGTGCCGCCGGGTGCCTTCGTAGGAGGAAACCCCATGCGAATCATCTATACAAAAGAAGAACTCGCCGATCGCTGGAATGACGACGAGATTTATGGAACCGCAAAACCGGAAAGGAATGATGTCCTTTCCGGTTTTTTTTTGATGATGTGTCTGTTGGGATTTGTGTATACAAATGGACGCCCGATACCGATAGAAGTAGTAGGGTATCTTTTTGAATGAATGAAATACGGTCGTCTGTTTTGGAAAGAATGGAAGTAGTCAATTCCTGCTCCTTGCGAGTGAAAGCCGGTAAAGCAGTTCCTTTCGGGAATGCATTTTTCAGCTTCAAATCGGTTGACGGAATCCGTAAGAAGCGCTAAACTACATGTAACTTTATTTTATTAGTATATTAGCGAACTAAAGGATTTCTGATGAAAGTTCAATCCTAAGGGAAAAGATAGGAATACTACGTTCAAAAGGTGGTTCGTATGACAAAGCTATTTATGTTCGAGAAACCATTGGGGATGAGAGATACATTTCCTGATTTATATGAAGTCAAAGATCAGACGAAGAAGCAGATGGTGGCGGAAATGTAGCGCTGGGGGTACCGCTTCATCGAGACACCGACCTTGGAATACCATGAAACGGTCGGGGATGCTTCAGCCATCCTGGATCAACAATTGTTCAAGCTATTGGATCAACAGGGACATACCCTCGTGCTGAGTCCGGATATGACCGCGCCCATCGCACGGATCGCGGCATCAAAACTGTTGAAGGAAGAAGCGCCGCTGAGACTTGCCTATTCCAATCAGTGTGTTCCGTGCACAGCAGCGTGAAGGCGGCAGGCCGGCAGAATTTGAACAGGTGGGAATCGAATGCATCGGTGACCCCTCCGTCAGTGCCGACGGGGAAGTGATCGCCCTTATGGTCGGACCTTAAGGGAAGCAGGCTTGAAGCATTTCAAAGTTTCGATCGGTCATATCGGATTCGTCCAGCAATTGTTCAAAGGCATCGTCGGGACCGACGAACGGGCCGATATCCTGCGCCGTTTCCTTATATGAGAAGAATTATGTAGGGTATCGCCGCCATGTTGAAGAACTTTCCCTATCTTCTATCGATAAAGATCGGCTTGAAAGGATTCTTGAATCTGCGGGGAGCGGATGGCGTTCTTGGAGAAGCGGATAGCCCTCCTTGAAGGAAGCAAGGGAAGGGAGGCATTGAATGAACTCCGCGAGCTGTGGGGCATCTTGAAAGATCACGGCGTGGAGGATCATATCAAGTTCGACCTCAGCCTTGTGAGTCATATGAGCTATTATTCCGGCATCCTGTTTGAGGTCTACGGGGAGAATGTCGGCTTCGCCATCGGGAATGGCGGCCGCTACAATAAGCTACTGGAGAAATTCGGGAAGAATTCAGGAGCGACGGGCTTCGGACTCCGTCTCGATTACGTACTGGAGGCACTTCAAGTGAAATTGAGCGTCCACAGCAGGAATGCATCCTGTACAGTGATGAGCGCAGGAAGGAAGCATTTGGACTTGCCCGTGAACTGAGGGAAGAAGGACGATCTGTCGTGCTGCAGAACCTGCGTGGGTGAGTGACGTGGATGAGTATACGAAACTATTCAACTCGGTTCATTACTGTATCGGAGCCGGCGGGAAAGGTGGTGGCATCCGATGAGTCTGACCATTGCCATGCCGAAAGGAAGGATTTTTGAAGAGGCTGTCGAGCTGTTGAGAAGGGCCGGATACGATCTGCCTCCGGAATTCGATGATTCACGGAAGCTGATCATTGAAGTGCCAGAAGAAGATCTCCGGTTCATCCTCGCCAAGCCCATGGATGTACCGACCTATGTGGAACATGGTGTAGCAGACCTTGGGATTGCAGGTAAGGATGTGATGCTGGAGGAAGAACGGGATGTATATGAGCTCCTCGACCTGCGCATCAGTGACTGCTATCTGGCCGTCGCGGGACTGCCTGATACGAAGATGAGTGAAGTGGCACCGAAGATCGCAACGAAATATCCGAATGTGGCCTCATCCTATTTCCGTGAGCAAGGGGAGCAGGTGGAAATCATCAAACTGAATGGTTCCATCGAGCTCGCCCCGTTGATCGGACTTGCCGACCGCATCGTGGATATCGTCTCCACGGGCAGGACCCTGAAGGAGAATGGACTTGTGGAATTCGAAACGATTGTGGATATCACATCGAGACTTATCGTCAACCCGGTGAGCTACCGGATGAAGGACGAAAAAATCGAAGACCTTGTGGTACCGATCATCGAAAAGGATGATCGGGTGATTGAGATTTAAACCGGGAAGGGGGAACCTCAGTGAATCGAGTCATCCTCGATAACATCAATAGGAGCGTCCATCAAGTCCGTCCCGTGGACAGTGGTAACCGTGAAGAGCAGAGAATAAGCGCGTCATTAAGCGATCATTGCAGTGGTAGAAGGAAGCGTGGCGATGATGCTCCTTGCTACCGCCTCACGGAGGAAATTTGACGGAGTGGATCTCAGAAAGCCATGGCTGTCACCTGTGATGAAATCGAGGAAGCCTTCTCGGACCTCGATTCCGGAATTGATCACGATCATTAAGGAAGCGGCGGATAATATTCGGGACTTTCATGAAAAGCAAAAGCGGTCATCTTGGTTTGACAACGGAAGCGGATGGCACCATGTTCGGTCAAAAGCTGACCCCACTCGATTCTGTTGGGGTGTATGTTCCGGGCGGAACCGCAGCCTATCCGTCTTCCGTCCTGATGAATGTCCTTCCTGCAAAAGTGGCGGGAGTGGAGCGGATCGTCAATGGTTTCACCTCCAGGCAAGGACGGGAAGTATCCCAGGGGTGTCTTGTGGCAGCGGAGATCGCCGGAGTGGAGGAAATCTATAAGGTCGGTGGCGCCCAAGGGGTTGCGGCACTTGCCTATGGAACCGAATCGATTCTATCCGTCGATAAAATCACTGGACCGGGGAATATTTACGTTGCCCTTGCCAAACGGGAAGTCTTCGGTGATGTGGATATTGATATGATCGCAGGCCCGAGTGAAATCGTGATCCTGGCCGATGAGCATCAGCGTGCCGATGAAATCGCGGCAGACCTGCTGTCACAGGCGGAGCATGACGTCCTTGCTTCAGCGGTCCTCGTGACCCCTTCTCGGCACTTGCGGAAGAGGTTTCCCTCGAGGTGGAGCGCAGTTGCAACCTCCCGCGAGAAGGAATCGCCAGTCAATCCATTGAAGAGTACGGCGCCATTTATGTGACGTGGATTCCATAGAGGAAGGAATAGAGGTCGTGAATGATCTTGCGCCAGAGCATCTGGAAATCCTGACGGCCAAGCCGTTTGAAACGATGGCCAAGATCCGCCATGCGGGAGCAATCTTCCTCGGACGCTTCAGCTCAGAGCCTGTTGGGGACTATTTTGCAGGACCCAATCACGTATTGCCCACGAACGGAACAGCGCGATTCTCAAGTCCGTTGAATGTAGATGAATTCATGAAGAAGACAAGTGTCATTTCATATAGTGAAACAGCCCTGGAGAAAACATGGCGACAAGATTGCAAAGCTTGCCCGATTAGAGGGCTCGAAGCCCATGCAAGAGCAGTGGAGATCCGATTCATAAAGAGAAAAGGAAGAGGTAAAAGGGAGGTCCGTCCCTCCAAAAAGGAGGACATCATGATGAGAAACGCAGAGCATCATACGTAAGACGAATGAAACCAGATATCAGCCTGACCTTTGGAGTCGATGGGGAAGGGAACTCGAAGATCGAGACCGGGGTGCCGTTCATGAGTCATATGATCGATCTGTTCACGAAGCATGGACAATTTGATTGTCATCGAGGCAAATGGGGATATCGAAGTCGATGATCATCATACAACAGAGGATATCGGCATCTGCCTTGGACAGGCATTGGTGGAAGCCCTGGGAGACAAGAAGGGGATCAAGCGATATGGATCTGCCCTTGTTCCGATGGATGAGGCCCTCGCCCAAGTTGTAGTGGACTTGAGTAATCGTCCTCATCTGGAATTCCGTGCCGAACTCCCGAGTCAGAAAGTGGGTACATTCGATACGGAGCTTGTTCATGAATTCCTCTGGAAGTTCGCCTTGGAAGCGCGGATGAATCTTCATGTCATCGTTCATTACGGACACAATACCCACCATATCATCGAGGCGATCTTCAAGGCTCTGGGCGTGCCCTCGATGAAGCAACGACGATCGATCCCCGCGTGAAAGGGATCCCGTCGACAAAGGGGATGCTGTAATTCATGATTGGTATCGTCGATTATGGCATGGGGAATCTATTCAGTGTCAGTAAAGCACTGGAACGACTGGTGTCCCGTATGTGATCAGTGATGATCAAGAAGAACTTATTGAAGGCGGATGGACTGATCCTCCCAGGTGTCGGGGCCTTCAAGGACGCCATGGCCCTGTTGGAGTCCACTCATCTGAAAGAAACCATCACTGGCATTCGTGCGCACAGGGAAGCCGCTCCTTGGCATCTGCCTTGGCATGCAGCTCCTGTTTGATGATAGCGATGAAAACGGCCGGACAAAAGGTCTTGGCTCTTGCCGGGAAGGTCGTCCGCATCCCGAAGGAAGATCTAGACGGGAATCACGTACAAAGTGCCCCATATGGGCTGGAATCTTCTCCATTACGCCAAGCCGTCCATCCTGACTGAAGGGTTGGCAGAAGGGTACGTTTATTTCGTCCATTCCTACTATGTGCATGAAGGGGCGGCAGATGTGACCGTCGCGTCCGCAGACTACGCCGGCGTGCAAATCCCGGCTGTCGTGAGCCGTGACAATGTATACGGCATGCAGTTCCACCCTGAGAAAAGCGGAGAACTGGGCATGGAGCTTCTCAGAAAATTTCACAAAACGCGTGGAGGTTAAAGTTCATGAGTTTTACCATCTATCCCGCCATTGATATGCGCGGAGGCAAATGTGTCAGACTGATCCAGGGAGATTATAATCAGGAAACCATCTACGGGGATTCCCCGTTCGATATGGCTGCAGGCTTCGTGGACCAAGGAGCATCCTGGATCCATATGGTGGACCTTGACGGAGCGAAAGCGGGCTCCCGGGTCAACGCGGAGCATGTGCTGAACGTCGCCAAAAATCTTGGTGCCAAGGTTCAAATCGGCGGAGGGATCCGTACGGAAAACGATATCGACTATTATCTTGAAGCAGGTGTCGACCGTGTCATCTTAGGAAGCATCGCTGTATCCCAAACGGAACGCGTGAAATCCTGGATCAAGCGCTACGGGGGAGACCGCATCGTCATCGGGCTTGATGCGAAGGACAGTTATGTGGCCACACACGGATGGCTTGAGACGTCGGAGCTCACGGCCGTGGATCTCGGTAAGGACCTTGCCGATGCAGGGGCGAAGACCTTCATCTTCACGGATATCGCAACAGACGGGATGCTGTCCGGACCAAACGTCGAGGCAAACCGGGAACTGGCACGGGCGACGGGCGCCTCCGTCATTGCATCCGGCGGTGTAAGCTCCCTTCAGGACCTGAAAACGCTGAAGGAAAGCGGCGTGAGCGGCGCCATCTGCGGTAAATCCCTCTACACGGGGAAATTCACCGTGGCCGAAGCCATTAAAGAGGTGACATCATGCTGACGAAACGAATCATCCCCTGTCTCGATGTGAAAGAGGGGCGCGTCGTCAAAGGGATCCAGTTCATCGAACTGCGTGACGCGGGTGACCCGGTGGAGCTCGCGAAGGCCTATGATGAGCAAGGAGCGGACGAGCTTGTATTCCTTGATATTTCCGCGTCTCATGAAGGCCGCGAAACGATGGTCGAAGTGGTACGGCAGGTGGCAGCCGAGCTTGCGATCCCCTTCACCGTCGGGGGCGGAATCAACTCCGTCGATGACATGAAGCGATTCTCCGAGCAGGTGCCGATAAAGTTTCCCTCAACACGGCTGCAGTACTGCGACCGGATTTGATTAAGGAAGGCGCAGACTATTTCGGTTCCCAGTGCATCGTTGTCGCCATCGATGCGAAGAAGAATGTAGAAACCGGGACATTCGGCGTCTATACCCACGGAGGCAGGAAGCTGACCGACCTCGATGCCATCGAGTGGGCAAAAACGGCAGAGTCCTTGGGAGCAGGTGAAATCCTTCTTACGAGCATGGATAGCGACGGGGAGAAAAACGGCTTCCATCTTGAACTGACGAAGGCGGTGAGTGAGGCTGTCTCGATTCCGGTCATCGCTTCTGGCGGGGCAGGGAATGCAGAGCACTTCAAGGATGCCTTCACTGAAGGGCGGGCCGATGCCGCCCTTGCTGCTTCCATTTTCCACTATAAAGAAACAAGCATAGAAGAAGTGAAACGATACTTACGAACTCAGGAGGTGCATGTACGATGACAGAATGGCTTGCAGATGTTGTCTATGATGAGGCGGGGCTCGTACCTGCCATCATCCAGGATGCAGGGACGAAGGAAGTACTGACCCTGGCTTATATGAATGAAACATCATTGAAGAAGACGGTGGAAACCGGAGAGACTTGGTTTTATTCACGGTCCCGGCAGGAACTTTGGCATAAAGGGGAAACGAGTGGGAACACCCAAAAGGTACGGAACATTACTTGGGACTGCGATCAAGGATGCCCTTCTTGTGATGGTGGAGAAGGCAGGCCCGGCGTGCCACACCGGTGCGGAAAGCTGCTTCAGTGAAACGGTGCATGGGGAAAAGGCTGCGACGGGTGCAGAAATCCTGAAGACGCTGGAATCCTTGATCGCAGACCGTGACGCAGAGCGTCCGGAAGGGGCCTACACGACCTACCTCTTTGAAAAAGGGGTCGATAAGATCCTCAAGAAAGTAGGGGAGGAAGCATCAGAAGTCATCATTGCGGCGAAGAACCGTGATGCGGAAGAGCTGAAGTGGGAAACAGCCGATCTCTTCTACCACGTCCTGGTCCTCCTGAGGGAGCAAAAACTTCCATTGGATGACGTATTCAACGTGCTGCTCGAGCGTCATAATAAGTAATCCCTTAAGGGGCGGTCCCTGCATATCCTGCAGGTGGCCGCCCCTTAAATATGGTAGTTCAGTAGCGGTGCGTTGTATGTTATACTACGGTAGTTACATTACGAACGTTTCGGAGGATTTTGATGAAAAAAGGGTCAAAATTCAGTCAGTGAGCAAGCAAAAGTGCTGTCCTTTGTCCCGACCGGTGAGTATTACTTCACGAAAGGGATGAAAGCATATCAACATCGTGAACTGAAAAAATCATTAAAATATTTAAATAGAGCATTACAACTGGAACCATTGGAGCCGATGATCGCTTGTCAGCTTTCCATTGTCCTCACAGAACTCGGTGATTTCAAAAAAGCCAATGAACTGCTGCATGAAATCCTGAAGGATCTTGATCCGCGCATGAACGAGTGCCACTACTTTCTTGCAAACAACTATGCGCACCTCGGCTTGTTCAAGGAAGCGTATGAACAGGTGTCTGCCTATCTTGAAAAGGACCGTTACGGTGAATTTGCCGAAGACGCCGAAGATCTCCTCGAGCTCCTCGAACTCGATTCCGACCTGATCACCGATGAGCTGTACGAACATGACGACCTCATCGCCAAGCAGGAAAAAGCGAAAACACAGCTAGAGGCAGGCAACTTCCAGAAGGCGGCCGACACCCTTCAAGGAGTAATCAAGGAGTATCCCGAATTCTGGTCGGCTTATAACAATCTCGCCCTTGCATACTTTTACCTTGGTGAAGTGGAACAGGCCGCTTCCACCCTGGAAGAAGTGCTGGAGAAGAACCCGGGGAATCTGCACGCCTTGTGCAATACCGCTGTCTTCTACTTTTATCAGCGGAGATTCGATGAGCTGGATGAGCTCATTCTCGGCCTTGAAAAAGTGCGTCCGATTAACTTTGAACATCGCTACAAGCTCGGCGCGACATTTGCCCTCATTGGTCACGCGGAGAAAGGCTATGAATGGCTGAAGTCACTGCAAAAGACTGGCTTTGAAGGAGATGCAAGCTTCTTTTACTGGCTTTCACATTCAGCGTTTGAAACCGGCCGGCACGATACGGCCCGGAAAGCCTGGAAGAAGGTGCTCGACCTGGCCCCGGAAAAAGAAGGACAGGAACCTTGGAGCGGGAAACCGAAAGGCGAAGGATTTGAGAATCATATCTCATCGATCCTGAAAAAGCTCAAAAGCGAAGATGCTGAAGAGCGCCTATTCGGGCTATTCCTGCTGTCTGTGTCTGATTATCAGGAAGCGATTCTTTCCCATGCCGATTTTTGTGAAATCGACGATTTGTCCATTGTAGAAAAGCTTTACCTTGCCCAGATCCTGAACGGGCGGGGAGGGAAGTCGGTGCAGGTGAATGAGACGCTTGAGTCCATCCATACTACCACCCTTCACTTGTACAAGCACCACCATCCGATTTCAAGCGTCACGTCCGGCCTGTACCTTACATGGTTCACCGTTGCGTATAGGGGTTTGAAAGAAGGAGAAGACTTTAAGAATACAAAGGCGTTCGCGGCTGCGTTGGAGTACACGTGGTATCGCCTCAGAAGCGAAACGAAGACAAAGAAGGAAGTCAGCGGACGATACGGGATTGCCGTGTCCACGTTGACAAAATATATCGCCACTGTTGAGGATTACCTCTCCTGAGCATATATTTGGACGGTTCTATCCTAATTTTATAGGATAGACGTAGGAAGTTCATACTAAGGAGGAAACCAAACGGTCCCCCCTCCATAGTATTTAAATAAGAACTCTGTTCGGAAGGAGAATCAGCTATGTCAGAAGAGCAAATTTATGATGTCATCATTGCCGGAGCAGGACCTGCAGGCATGACGGCTGCAGTATATACATCCCGTGCGAACCTTTCCACTCTCATGCTTGAAAGGGGAGTTCCAGGCGGGCAGATGGCCAATACGGAAGAGGTTGAAAACTACCCTGGATTCGATACAATCCTAGGTCCCGACCTTTCCAACAAGATGTTTGACCACGCGAAGAAATTCGGAGCGGAATACGCATATGGTGACATCAAGGAAATCATTGACGGCGAAGAGTACAAAATCATCAAAACCGGTTCAAAAGAATTCAAGGCACGTGCCGTGATCATCACAACAGGTGCCGAATACAAAAAAATCGGTGTCCCTGGTGAAAAAGAACTTGGCGGACGCGGAGTATCTTACTGTGCCGTATGTGACGGTGCCTTCTTCAAAAACAAAGACCTCGTTGTCATCGGTGGAGGAGACTCTGCCGTAGAAGAAGGAGTGTACCTCACCCGTTTCGCGAACAAAGTGACCATCGTCCACCGTCGCGACGAGCTGCGCGCCCAGAAGATCCTTCAGCAGCGTGCATTCGATAACGAAAAAGTGGATTTCATCTGGAATCATACGATCAAAGAAATCAACGAAGGCAACGGAAAAGTTGGAAGTGTGACACTTGTGTCCACTGAAAGCGGAGAAGAAACAGAATTCAAAGCAGACGGTGTGTTCATCTATATCGGTATGCTTCCGCTAACCAAACCATTCCAAAGCCTAGGCATCACCAATGCAGAAGGCTATATCGAAACGAACGAACAAATGGAAACCAAAGTACCCGGCATCTTCGCAGCTGGTGACGTACGTGAGAAACAACTACGTCAGATCGTTACGGCAACCGGTGATGGAAGCATCGCAGCTCAAGCCGTTCAGCACTATGTAGAAGAGCTGAAAGAAAAGGTTAAACCTGTATAATACATCAAAAGCCCTGTGGACTATGGGTCCACAGGGCTTTTTTCATTTCTTCCTCACATGATTCTCCAACAGCAGGGCAAGCTCGGTCAAGGTCAATTTTTCAGCATCCTCCTTCCGTTCGTACACCCCCTCCTTCACCAATCGACAGATGAACTGCTCCTTCTGTTTCTCAACGGCTTCGCGCAAAAAAGGCACTGACTCCACTCCCTTTCTACCTGATTGAGAAAAGTGTAAGAGATTCTACAGGCGATTTCATCCTTTGTGTAAGCTTTTCTACCTAAATTCTATTTTTCTTGTCAGGTTTCCTCACATAACAATCCAAATTCAGGATGATTCATGTATAATCAAGGTATTCCCTTTTCAGGAGGATGAGTGAGTGTGGAGAAGGAGCCTTCCTATAAGGATAAAAAAGTGATTTCCATTGGGGTCGTCAGTGAGCTCACCGGTTTGACAGAGAGAAAAATCCGGTATTATGAAGAGAAGAATCTGATTTTCCCTGAGCGGTCCAATCGGGGGTACCGAAAGTATTCGTTCCGTGATGTGGAGCGATTGATGGATATTGCCGACCAGCGGGAGGAAGGCGTCACGACCAAGGAGATCAAACACGAGCTGTCTAAAAAAGAGAAAAACGAAGCGAAGCAGAAGATGATTAGGGGTCAATTGAATGCACGGTTCGGAGTACAGAAGAAATAGGGTATCAAATAAAAATCGGACTCTTTCCGCGGAGAGTCCGGTTTTTATTTTTGTGTTGGGAGCGTGTTTGGAGTGGTATGTGATTGTAAGGGGGCGTTCCGTTTCGCTGCACTCTTCGGTGAAGGATGGGGAGAATTAGTGTTCAACTCTGTCTCTTCTTCCTGCAATTGAGTGGAGAGTGGTGGTAGGTGGAACGTTCCGTTCCGCTGCGGACGGCCGCTTTCCTGCGGGGAGTCAGTTGAGCCGCTTCGGCTGCGCCTGCAGGGTCTCAACCTTGCCTCTATTCCCGCGGGAGTCGGCTTGTCCTTCGCTGCACTGCACTCTTCGGTGATTGATGGGTTAATGTTCAACTCCGTCTCTTTTTCTTGCTGTTGAAGAGGAGAGTGATCGTAGTAATAACGTTCCGTTTCGCTGCGGACGGCCGCTTTCCTCGGGGAGTCAGTTGAGCCGCTTCGGCTGCGCCTGCAGGGTCTCAACCTTGCCTCTATTCCCGAAGGAGTCGGCCGACTTCTGCTGCACTGCACTCTTTGATGGTTGATGAGGGGGGTGTTCAACTCCGTCTCTTCTTCCTGCTGTTGGAGTGGAGAGTGGTGGTAAGAGCGTTCCGTTTCGCTGCGGTCGGCCGCTTTCCTCGGGGAGTCAGTTGAGCCGCTTCGGCTGCGCCTGCAGGGTCTCAATCTTGCCTCTATTCCCGAAGGAGTCGGCCGTCCTCCGCTGCACTGCACTCTTCGATGATTGATGGTGATTGTGCTTTTCTGGATAGGTGATGTCCTGTAGATCATCGGCTAATTCATGAGGAAGTGATAGGAGACTATTTTGTTTTCCGCACTCACGCCTCTATAGTTCACTGGTTTTAGGTCCTCAAAAAATAGAGTACTTCTTCTTCATGAAAACTCCTCTTCACCTTCGTATATTTGTGACCATGATAAGGAAACATCCTCACCAGTGCACTTGAAATTTATTTCCGTTCGGGTCGTAAAAGTGGAAGTAGGCGTGGCCTTCATCGTGCTGGATATCGTCGACTTTGACTTCGTGATCCGTTAGATGTTGATGAAATCCGGGTATGTCCTGGGAGGTGAAGGCGATACTGAACGCTTGTGTCCCGTTGATGGTGAAATGGGCATAGGTATCATCCGGAGTTCGAACGAGGATGAGGAGGGAGGGGCCATCACTGATCTTCAATATCGCAAGCTCCTCGTTAAGTGACAGCAATTGGAGCCCCAGGATATCCCTGTACCAGTGGGCGGACAGCTCGAGTTCTTTCACGGGAATTCGATTATAATGTACCTGTTCAATAAACGATGTATTCATACGTTTTCACTCCTTGAATTTGATTGTCATGTTCTCATTCTTTGTTATCCCATCATTTTCCTTCTTTGCCGACTTGAAAAGATTATATGTTTTTCACTGCGTCCTTCCATTATTCATTAGAGCTGGGATGAGACAAAGAATGAAGTTGGATTGGCCCCTACTAGACCGAAGCGGAACGAAACGGTCCCACACACCACGCCTCATCCCAATAAACAAGGAAAATGATGAACTCCCCCTGTAATATCCATTACGATTTCATACCACGCACAAAGTGAAGTGAAGCGGAGGCCGGCCGACTCCTATGGGAAAAGCGGGCAGGGTGAGACCCTGCAGGCTTGCCGAAGCGGCTCACCGCATGCCCCATGGAAAGCGGCCGGCCGCAGCGAAACGCAACGCCCCCATCCCGACGAGATCCCCATGTTCACCACATCTCCACCATTACAAAAATAGGACTTCCCTCACAAAATCCCCCCATCCAAAAATAAACAGGATTACAACCTCATTTTCAGGGAAAATAACCACACATACATCCTAGTTTAAACGGAAGGTCGGGGTAAGATGAAAGGTTGGAAAATGGTCGGAGTACTGGTGGTTGTGGTCCTCCTGGCCGGAGCTTATTATTTATTCTTCACAGATAAGAAAGAAGCCGCAGACAAAAAATTTGTGGTCGCCCTCGGAGACTCCCTTGTATACGGTAAAGGAGACAAGGAGAATTCCGGTTACATCGGTCGCCTGGAGGATAAGGTGAACAAAGAAAAGACCGATGAAACCTACTCATTCGAAAACCTGGGCATCCCTGGTCAAAAGTCCGGCCAGCTGCAGAAGCAGCTCATGAAGCCGGATGTGACGAAGGATCTGCCCGATGCCGATCTGTTCATCATCAATATCGGGACGAATGATCTGATCAAAAGCAATGGCGGAGACTTCATGCCTCTTCACCATGACGAGATCATGGATGCGAAGAAAGAGTACCTGGATAATCTCGATGAAATCATTGATATGCTCCACACGATGAATGAAGATGCTCCGATTCTCGTGATGGGATTGTATAATCCGTATCCGGACAAGGATAGCGACAAAATCGAAGCATATGTGGATGATTGGAATGAGTCGATCATAAAGAAGTGAAGAAAAACATGAAAATGTGAAATTCGTATCATCCAATCCCTTGTTTAAAGGAAAGTCGAAGGAAGAACTATTTCTCTGATTCCCTCCATCCGAATGGGAAGGGATATGATTTGATTGCCGATCAAATCATGGATTCTTATAACTTTTAATGCTCATTTTACGACAAGGGGATTCAGCATGAATTCAGACAAAGGTTAACAATTCCGTAATACCGTTTTAAATCTGTTGTAACACAGTGAAATAATTTTCGGGTAATATAGATAATAAGAAATTGACCCCCTTTTAAGTAATAAATCCCTTTAAGACACAGGACTCGCCTGTGTCTATTTTTTTTGCCATTTTAAACTGTTATAGTGGGATCGGATGGCCTGTATCGGTCATTTGCAGGCACCGGATTTGTGACAAATGATTCGATGTTTATCGACATTGTCCCAGCTAGCGCAGACATTGTAGCTTGTCTGCAATCATAGTATAATGAAAGGAATGAGTGAATGAATGGGGGAACTGTACATCGCTCCCAATAGTCGAGATTGAGGTGAATAGAGTGCAGACGAGTCACAAATTGCTTATATCTGGATGGAGACAAGGTTCTCCTTCTTCAGAAACCAAGAAGAAACTGGTGGGTCGCGCCGGGCGGGAAGATGGAGTCCGGTGAATCGATCAGTGATGCCGTCATCCGCGAATATCGTGAAGAGACGGGCATCTATTTGAAGAATCCTGATTTGAAGGGGGTCTTTACGTTCATCATTAAAGACGGAGATCAAATTGTCTCAGAGTGGATGATGTTCTCGTTCTTCGCAACTGAAGCAGATGGAGTGAATCTTCAGGAATCAGAGAAGGTAAGATCAAGTGGCATCGATTCGAAGAGATCAAGAATTTCCCGATGGCTGAAGGAGATTATCATATTCTGGATTATCTCCTGCACGGGAAGAATACGATTTATGGAACATTCACCTATACTCCTGATTTTAAATTTTATCCTATCGATTGGATCCAAGTTGAACAAGCGATTACACGTTAGTATATAGATATAATTACGATAAAAGCGGGGGAAGAGCATGAGTACAGGTTCGACAAATGATGTTCAATTGGTCATCATAACCGGGATGTCCGGAGCCGGCAAAACCGTCGCCATTCAAAGCTTTGAAGATTTAGGATTCTTCTGCGTAGATAATTTGCCGCCCACTCTTCTTCCGAAATTTTTGGAACTGATGAAAGAGTCCGGTAATAAAATGAATAAGGTCGCCCTTGTCATGGACCTCAGGGGAAGGGAGTTCTTCGATCATCTCTTTAAAGCATTGGATGAACTGGCGGAAACCTCATGGGTATCGCCTCAGATCCTCTATCTTGATGCAGATGATTCGTCCCTTGTCAGACGTTACAAGGAAACGCGCCGTTCACATCCATTGGCACCATCAGGTCTTGCCTCTTGAGGGGATCCGCAGGAAAGGGAGCTGCTTGAAGAATTGAAAGGGCGTGCCCAGCTGATCTATACCACTTCCACCATGAAGCCAAGAGAGCTCCGGGAAAAGATTTTAACGGAATTCTCGGTGAATAAGAAAACGTATCTTCACCGTGAATGTCGTTTCCTTCGGTTTCAAGCACGGTATTCCCATCGATGCCGATCTGGTGTTTGATGTGCGCTTCCTGCCAAATCCCCATTATATCGATCATATGAGACCGAAAACGGGATTGGATGAAGAGGTTTCGACCTATGTGTTGAAATGGAATGAAACGAATAAATTCATCGAAAAGGTAACCGATCTACTCTCGTTCATGCTTCCTCAATATAAGCGGGAAGGAAAGAGCCAGCTTGTCGATCGCCATTGGATGTACGGGCGGACAGCATCGTTCGGTTGCGTTGGCAGAGTATCTTGGACATCATTTTGAAAAAGACTACCAAACAAAAATTTCTCATCGAGACATCCAGAAGAGAAAGGGTCTAACAACATGACACATATCACCTAAGGTCGTCGTGATCGGGGGAGGGACCGGGCTTGCCTGTCCTTCTCCGGGGATTGAAGCGGCACCCGATCGATATTTCGGCCATTGTCACCGTCGCAGATGACGGCGGCAGTTCCGGTCGTTTACGGGACAGCCTGGACATCCCTCCACCGGGAGATATACGGAATGTCCTCGCTGCCCTGTCAGAAGTAGAGCCATTGGTTGAACAAATGTTTCAGCATCGATTTGAAACGACGAATGAACTTATCCGGTCATGCACTCGGGAACCTGATCATCGCTGCCCTTGCGTCGATTACAGGGGACTTTGTCCATGCGATTCAGGAGATGAGCAGGGTTTGAACGTGAAGGGGAAGGTCCTGCCTTCAGCGAATCAGAGTGTCATCCTGAAGGCCGAAATGGAGGATGGGACGATCGTGACGGGAGAATCCGCCATCCCGAAAGCCGGGAAGAAGATCAAACGTGTCTTCCTGAAGCCGGACTAGCATCAAGCCATTAGGTGAAACGTTGCGCGCCATCAAGGAAGCCGATTTAATTGTGATGGGACCGGGAAGCCTATATACTAGTATCTTACCGAATCTTCTTGTACCCGGAATTGGCGAAGCCGTCTGCCAAGTCGGAAGCCAAGAAGATGTATATTTGCAATATCATGACCCAGGCAGGGGAAACCCTGGATTATTCAGCGAGCGACCATGTGAAGGCGTTATACGATCATCTGGAAACGCCTAGCATTGATTATATCTTGGTGAATAAGAAACAGGTGCCGAAAGAAGTACAGGACAGCTATAATGAAGAGCAGGCGAGCCCTGTTCATTTCGATGTGGATAAACTAAAGTCCATGGGCTTGGAAGTGATCGCAGAAGAGATCCTATCCTATGAAAATCATCTTGTTCGTCATAACACAGAGAAGGTCGCGGATATTATTTATTCTTATTTGAAAGAATCAATCAACTGATATACAACGAAAATTTCTTGTGTATAAGGTTGTGCAAGCGTTTGCTAGGAGGTGATGGGGATGTCGTTTGCGTCAGAAACGAAAAAAGAACTAACCAATATTGAAGTGAAGGATTGCTGTGCAAATGCAGAGCTTTCAGCACTGATTCGGATGAATGGTTCATTGTCCTTCTCCAATCAAATGCTTGTCGTCAATATTCAAACCGAAAACGCCGCCATCGCCAGAAGAATCTATACATTGATCAAAAAGGGATACGACACCCCTGTAGAGCTTCTTGTCCGGAAGAAAATGCGGCTGAAGAAAAACAATGTGTACATTGTACGGATCAAAGAAGACTACGAAGATGATCCTGGAGGACTTGAAGATACTCGGTGAAGCATTTCACCTTTATCCATAATATATCCGAAGACCTGATCAAGAAGAAATGCTGCAGGCGTTCTTATCTTGCGGGGGGCCTTCCTTGCAGGGGGATCGGTGAACAATCCGGAAACCTCATCCTACCATTTGAAATCTTCTCTCTTTATGCAGAACACAACGAAGCGTTGTCCGAGTTGATGAATTCATTCGGGCTCAACAGCAAGACCCTTGAACGCAAGAAGGGCTTCATTACGTATCTGAAGGAAGCAGAGAAGATCACGGAGTTCCTGAATATCATAGGGGCCCATAACGCCCTCTGCGATTCGAGGATGTACGGATCGTCAGGGATATGAGGAATTCCGTTAATCGGCTTGTCAATTGTGAGACGGCTAATCTTGAATAAAACCATCGGTGCCGCCTTGAGACAGGTAGAGAACATCAAGTTTATCGAAAGACATGTAGGATTCCAGGTTTTACCCGATAAACTACGGGAGATCGCCGAGCTTCGAGTGAACTATCAGGATGTCACCCTGAAAGAACTGGGGGAAATGGTGTCAGGCGGGACAATCAGTAAATCAGGAATCAATCATCGCTTACGGAAAATCGATCAGCTTGCTGACAAGATAAGGGCGGGGAGAAAATCAATACGTAATTGAGGACAAAGGGGAGAGAAATGTCATGGTGGAAAAACAAGTAGAAGTGAAATTGAAAACCGGTCTTCAAGCGAGACCGGCTGCATTATTCGTACAGGAGGCAAACCGCTTCTCATCTGAAATATTCTTAGAGAAGGATGGGAAGAAGGTCAATGCCAAAAGCATCATGGGCCTCATGAGTCTGGCTATCGCCACCGGCTCTTCCGTCACCTTGATTGCGGATGGAAGCGATGAGGATGAGGCAGTTGACGCACTTGAAGAATTTGTTTCGACCGAGGGGTAATGAAAATCGGCGTCCATACCATAGGGCGCCGATTTTTTAATGGGCCGAAATTCCTTATATTGTGAAAAGATGAAGAAAACCCTTAAAAATGTCTCATTTTCTGCTATTTCATCCCCTATTCCATGGTAGCGGATTACGGGATTTGGTACATTAGTGAGTAAGAGTATTTTTATTACATAAGAAGAAAATTACGTAATAAAGTATCTAGGGAAGTCTTTTTACCAAGAGTATGATAGGTGAGCTGCGTTCACGGAAGACGGCTGAAGGATCAGCCAATCAATGAGAAAAGGAAGACGGGTATATGGATAAGTATACAAAGCATTTCTTTGAAAATATTCGCAAGAAGCTGTCGGAATGGGAAGCGGCCGAGAAGATTCCGCACGAAGAGGTCTATCGTTTCATCCATTCCTTGGCGGGGTCTGCCTCCGTTTTGGGCTTGGATGCAATCGGCAAGAAGGCACGTACCATTATGGATGGGCTCCAAGAGAAGGATTCACGGATCTGGAGTATGTCGGAAATCCAGGATGAACTCTTTGACATCATCGAAGCCTGCTATCTTCATGTAGAAGGAGAGATCCCTGATTTCTCCAGGAAATACGAGCGCAGGGGAGAGGGGCCGGTTGTCCTCATCATGGATACGGATACCCAGTTTTTGATGGAGGTAAAGGAGAAGGGAGAAGCAGAGGGATGGCATGTGGTACCTGTCGTCAGTACGGAAAAGGCGATTGGTCTGTACTATGATGTCCGCCCCGACTGCGCGATCCTCAATGTGGATATGGCGGATGATGAAGAGCTTGATTCCTTCAAACAGAATCTGAAAAGCCACTATGTTCCTGCCGTGATGATGAGTGCCGATAGGAGCAAGGAGGTCCGGGTCAAGGCTTATAAGGTCGGGGCCGATGATTTCATGGCAAAGCCGGTGGACATGGATGAATTCCTTGTCAGGGTAGACCGCCAGCTTCAACGGAAGAAGCACCTCGAATCTCTCGTCCTCATCGATGAGCTTACCCATGTGTATAACCGGAAATATCTTCAGCAAGCGTATTCCAGACTGAAGGATCAGGGAGACCGTCAGCTATGTGTGGCGATCCTGGATATCGATCATTTCAAGAAAGTGAATGATACATATGGCCATCTGATCGGGGACGAAGTGCTGAAGGAATTCGCCGGATACCTTAAACAGAAGGTAGGGGCACAGGACATCGTCTTCCGCTACGGTGGAGAAGAGTTTGTCATCCTGTTTCACGGAGCTTCCCTCCATGAAGCGGTGGCCAAATTGAATGTCCTCCGTGAAGACTTCAGCCTTCATACCTTCTTTGCCGGAGAGGCGTTCAGCTGTACATTTTCAGCGGGAGTGGCGGAGATCGCCGATCCGGGCCGACCGTTCGAGCACTGGCTTGGTCTTGCGGATACGGCTCTGTACGAAGCGAAAGGAAGGGGGCAGGAATCGGGTGAAATCCGAGAGTCCTGAAGCACGATCCTTCTCATGAGAAAATCCTTAAGGTGGCCATCGTGGATGATGATCCTATCATCCGGACCGTGATGAGTGACATCGTGGCGAAGCTTCCGCAACAACCGGGCGTGCGTTACGACGTCAACACGTTCGATAACGGAGAATCCTTCCTCTATGACGAGTGGCATGAGCGGGAACAGACCCTTGTCGTCCTTGATGGGGTGATGCCGAAGATGGATGGTCTTGAGGTGCTGGAACATCTTCGACGACGTCAGGATTCCGATCGTTACAAAGTAATCATGCTGACATCGAGAAGGAGCGAAAGGGACATCTCGAGATCCCTGCAGCTCGGAGCCGATGATTACATCACCAAGCCCTTCAAGCTTCTTGAGCTCGAGGCGCGCTTGAATCAAATACTGAAGAGAATGAGGTAAGGCCATTGTTCAAAGATGAGCTGTTGTTTTTTGTCGTGATGCTCGGGATTTTCCTGATCATCTTATTCTCGATCTTTCTTTATCTCATTATGAAGAAAACAAGAGAAACGAAGAAACGTGACGTCATAGAGGCATATAAAGAGGAATACCAGCTTCCCCTCTTCCATTTCCTCAGGGAAGGAGTGGAGGAAGTTGAAGTGGGCAGGGACCCCCTTCAAGTCAGGGCATTGATCGAGCTGATGGCTGGTTTCTCCCAAACATTCGCAAGCGAAGATATCCTTAAGAGGATCCGTCTCTTTGCCGAGGACCATTTTGACGGGGAAATCAAGAAGCATCTCCGTCACCGGCGGTGGAGTATGCGGATGAACGGCCTGTACTGGGTCGAGGACTTCGGGATGCGTACCATGAAATCCGAACTCGACAGGGTCTATCAATCACGCAGACTGACAAAACAGGAAGAAATCCAAATCCTCAAGATCTACATCAAAAACGGATCCCCTGACGTCATGAAAGCCCTCATGCATCCAAAGCATGTATTCACGGAATTTGAGTACAGCCTCCTCTTTCAGGCCCTCGACATTACGGACTTTGAGGGGCTCATGGATGCTGCTGGGGAATTACCGGATGTTATGCACCATTCCCTCATTGACAGCATCGGCCTGAGGCAGAATCCCCGCTATGCAGGGTTTTTGGAGGATAAACTTGGCTTGGCATCATCTGAAATCCGGATCCGTGCCCTGAAAGCGATCGTGGCCATGGAGCATTATCTTCCGGCAGACACACTCGCCGATCATCTGAAGGCAGAGTCCTGGCAGGAACGGCTCATGGCCATCAAGGTATGTGAGTACGTGCGTAATCCCGAATTGACCGGCCTTCTCATCAGCTTGATGAGGGATGCGTCCTTCTATGTGCGGTCGCAGGCGGCTCAGGCCATCATGCGTCTTGAGCGCGGGCAGGAGGTCCTGAGGGAGATTGCCATATCGGCAGAAGATCTGTATGCGAGGGATATGGCGGAACAATGGTTGGAAAGGGGGCGTATCACATGAACATTTCAGACGCATGGGGAAACGTCCTGCTCGGCATTGGGTGGTTCGTTCTCATATATATGATTCTTGTTATCTCTTTTTATTCGATTCTTCTCGTGATCTCCATGTTCCAACTGCGGAAATCGTATCAGCTTGACGACTGGGAGCCGTATGAAGAACTCCTTCATCTTTCCCAGACGAAGCCGGTGTCGATCCTGGTGCCTGCTTATAATGAATCCGTCGGGATCATGGCAACGGTCCGGTCCCTCCTGAGCATTGAGTATCCGGAATACGAAGTGATCATCGTGAACGACGGGTCGACGGACGATTCCCTCGAGAAACTCATCGAGACGTTCCAGCTTGTGAAGATCAAATGGGTCATCCGTCAGCAGCTCGAAACCCAGCCCGTCAAAGCGGTCTATCAATCGAAGCTGTATAAGAACCTCCTTGTCGTGGATAAGGAAAACGGAGGGAAGGCCGATGCCCTGAATGCAGGGATCAATGTGTCCAACTTCCCGTATTTCTGCTCCATCGATGGGGATTCGGTCTTAGAGCGTTCAGCCTTCCTGAAGGTCATGAAGCCGATCATCGAATCCGACGGGGACGTCATCGCCTCGGGCGGAAGCATACGGATCGCCAATGGATGTGACATCGAGAGCGGAGAGATCGTGAAAATCGGGTTGTCCCGTTCTCCCCTTGTCGTCATGCAGGTGATCGAATATTTAAGGGCGTTCCTGATGGGACGAATCGGTCTCAGCCGACACAACCTCCTCCTTATCGTATCCGGGGCTTTCGGCGTCTTCTCGAAGAGCTGGGTCATCCGGGCCGGGGGCTATGCCCATACGGTGGGGGAAGACATGGAACTCGTTGTGAGGCTCCATCGATTCGTGAAAGAAGAAAAAGCAGACAAACAAATCGTCTACGTCCCGGATCCCGTCAGCTGGACGGAAGCACCGGAGTCCATGAAATACTTGCGTAGACAGCGGAGCAGATGGCACCGTGGACTGTTCGAGAGCCTGTGGATCCACAAAAAGCTCCTGTTCAATCCGAAATACGGCTCCATCGGCATGGTGAGCATGCCCTATTTCCTCATCATCGAGTTCCTCGGACCGGTCGTGGAGCTCACGGGCTATCTCATCATGATCGTCTCGCTGCTGTTCGGCGGCGTGTATCTGGAGTTTGCCATTCTATTATTCTTATTGTCGATCTTCTACGGTTCGATCCTTTCCATGTCGGCTGTCCTGCTGGAGGAGTGGACGATCCGGAAATATCCGAAGGCATCTGACATTACGAAACTATTCTTCTATTCCCTTACAGAGACCCTCTGGTATCGCCCGTTGACCGTACTGTGGCGCTGTGAGGGTATCATCGACTTCCTCCGCAAGAAGCGGGGCTGGGGAGAGATGGCGAGAAAAGGAGTATCCAAATGAATAAGTTGAAACTGTATGGCTTCCTGATCTTTGTCGTGGGGATTGTCCTCCTCCTGACCTCCCCGTTCTGGGTGTGGCAGGTGAAGGGGAAGAAGGATCTTGACCTGATGATCGTGGATAAGACCGTTCCCGATGAATCCTATCGGGAGCATCAAGGGCTGATGTGGCTGTTGAATCAGCAGAAGTATAGAAAGAGCGACGGAGGTGCCTATCAGGAAGATAAAGACTATGTCGGCTATGATCCCAAGGCAGAAAAGGGGTCGTCCGTGCCGGAATCCGCCGAAGGCTATGATGCTGTCTACATCACCGATACATACGGGGTGTATGAAGAAGACCTGGATACGGAAAATGTCTCCGGTGCCCGCTCATCCAAGGTATACGGGGGACTTGAGGAAAAAGAGATCGATTCCCTGAAGTCCATGGCCCTGAATGAAGGGAAGACCATCATCGCAGAGTTCAACTCCATGGCCGATCCCACGGATGAAAAGGTCAGGCGTAAGTTCTACTCCCTTTTCAATCTTGAATGGTCAGGGTGGATCGGGCGTTATTTCCCCGATATGACAAGCGAAGAGGTGCCGGAGTGGGTCCGCAACAACTATAAAGAGCAATACGGGAAGGGCTATGCGTTCAAAGGCGGCGGCTTCGTCCTTGTCGACCGGTCGGATCGCCTGATGATCCTGAACGGGGACGACATCACCGATAAAGGAGCCATCTTCTCCACCACGAAGAAGGGGGAAGAAGAATTCGGTGAAGATCTGTCGGTTGCGTATTCCTACTGGTTCGATATCGTCGAAGCCATTAATCCGGACGAGGTGCTGGCCGAGTATTCCCTGTCCCTTACCGACAAGGGTAAAGATAAGCTGAAGGGGATCAATTTGCCTACAACCTTCCCTGCCGTGATCCACCAGGAGAACCGCCAATTCGAAACCTATTACTTCAGCGGTGATTTTGCCGACCAGCCGGACGTGCCGAATCTGTACCAGACATCGGGACTGCCGACATGGCGGAAGTGGACGGAACGCTCAGGACCGGATGAAGAAACGGCATTCTACTGGAAGGCGTATGCCCCGATGATGGACACAATCCTTGAGAGGATCCATCGCCAGAAAGATGCGCCAAAGGCGAAAGCGCAGAAAGCGGAAGTCGAGGATGGCATCAAGCTTGCAGGCAAGGTGGGATCCGACTACGTCCAGATCAACCAGGACGGGAAGTGGAAAGATCTCACCATCAAGGGCGTCAACATGGGGATTGCCAAGCCGGGATATTTCCCCGGCGAGACGGCCATCACCAAGGAAGAGTATCTGAGATGGTTCAAGCAGATCGGCGCCATGAATGCCAACTCCCTACGAGTCTATACGATCCATCCGCCGGAGTTCTATGAAGCCTTCTACGAATACAATCAGATGGCTGAAAAACCGCTCTACCTCTTCCATGGGGTGTGGGTGAATGAAGAGATCTTCCTGAAGACGAAGGATGCCTTTGCCAAGGAAAACACCGAAGAATTCCAGGATGAAATCAAACGCACGGTCGACCTGATCCATGGGAATGCCGACATTCCCGATCGTCCCGGCCATGCTTCGGGGAGCTATACCTATGATATCTCACCTTACGTCCTCGGTTGGGTGTTCGGGGTCGAGTGGGATCCGGAAGTGGTCCTTGCGACGAATGAAAAACACAAGGGCATGAAGGATCTGAAGGGTGAATATCTCTATACGGAAAAGGCCCAGCCATTCGAAGTGTGGATCTCCACCATGATGGATGAAGCGGTATCGTATGAGACCTCCACCTATCAATGGCAGCGCCCTGTCAGCTTCACCAACTGGGTGACCACGGACCTCCTTGATCACCCGTATGAGCCTTCCGAGAAGGAAGACATGGTATCGGTGGACCCGAACGTCATCAAAGCAACGGATCAGCTCCATACGGGACTGTTCGCATCGTACCATATCTATCCGTACTACCCGGACTTCCTCAACTATGAGCCGGAGTACATCAACTATAAGGATCACCGCGGTGAGAAGAACAACTATGCAGGCTATCTGAATGACATGAAGAAGCACCATACCATGCCGATCGTTGTCGCTGAATTCGGGGTGCCGGGCTCGCGCGGCCTGACCCACCGGAATGTTGACGGACTTGATCAGGGGCATCATTCGGAAAAAGAGCAGGGGGAGATCGACCGCAGGCTCTTCGAAGACATCTTGGCAGAGAATCTGGCAGGGGGAATGGTCTTCACCTGGCAGGACGAATGGTTCAAGCGGACGTGGAACACGATGGACTATGATGACCCAGACAGACGTCCGTTCTGGTCCAATGCCCAGACGAATGAACAGCAGTTCGGCGTCCTGAGCTTTGATCCAGGCAAGAACCGCACCGACGTCCTTCATGTGGATGGACGCAGAGAAGACTGGGCGTTCAAGGGCATTGAACCTGCATTCGAGGACGGCGAGCATTCCCTCTACGTCTCCAGTGATGAACGATATGTATACGTGAGGGTCGATACGGATTCTGTGAAAGATAAAGATTCTTATCTTCTCTTTGATACGATCCCGGATCAGGGTCAATCGACGATCCCGGGAGTCGATGATGTGAAGACGGAAGGTGTGGATTTCGTCCTTCATATGAAGGGGGATCAGAGCGCCCAACTCCTCGTCGACAGCTATTATGACAGCTACTACTATCACTACGGGAATCTTCTCGAGATGATCGATAAGGAGCCGTATGCGGGTAAGAAGGACAACGGCGTCTACCATCCGGTCAGACTGACCCTGAATAAGGAGCTGACGATCCAGGGCAAGACCCTGCCGTTCGAATCCTATGAAACAGGAAAGATGCAATTCGGTACGGCGAATCCAGGGGATGAAGACTATGACTCCCTCACGGATATCAGCGTATCCCCTGAAGGCAATATGACCGAAATCCGCATTCCGTGGCAGCTCCTCAACATCAAAGATCCGAGCCTGAAGGATGCCATGGGGGATATGTGGAAGACAGGAATTGAAGGCAAGAAAAAAATCGACTCCATCAATATCGGACTCTATGAAACGGACGGGAAGGAATCCTACGCCTACCCGGCACTGAAAGACGGCTTCATAGATCCGGATGCATTTTATCGGTATTCATGGAAAGAGTGGGAAGAGCCGACCTTCCATGAGAGACTGAAAGATTCCTATTATATTCTGCAAGAAGCGTATGGAAAAGGAGGAAAATGAACATGGCGAAGATCTTGATTGCAGAAGACGAAGAAGTGCTGCGCATGCTCATGGTCGACACCCTTGAAGATGAAGGATATGACATCGACGAAGCGGCCGACGGCCAGGAAGCGATCGACCAGATCCTCAGCACCGACTACGATCTGATTGTCCTCGATTATATGATGCCTGCCTATACGGGTCTCGAGGTCATCGATCAGGTGCGGAACCATCACGGAAAAAGCGATGTGAAGATCATGATGGTATCGGCGAAGAATCAGCAGGCGGATAAGGACCTTGTCCTTGCCGCCGGTGCTGACTACTTCATGTCAAAGCCCTATAGCCCGGTAGAACTCATGGAGAAAATCGGGGACATTTTGAATGGGTAAACTCCTGGATTTCTATCATTCCAGCCTGAGACGACGAATCATCGTCCTCATGACGGGGTTCATCCTCGTGTTCCTCATAGGAGCAGGCTGTTTATACTGGTACGATCACAAGCTTTCCATGGAATACGATGAGACGAAAGCTAAGCTCGATGACCGGAAGGACGTCGCCCAGAAGCTTGACCGGCAGTTCAACCGGATCTTCTTTGAGGGGCGCGGGTATGTGGCGTTTAAACGACCGGAATTTAAGCAGAACATTAGAAACCTCGAGAAGCAGTTGAAAGTCACAATAGGAGAAATGAATAAGATTTCTCAGTCTGCAGACGATCGCGCTTTCGCTTCCGAGGTAGAAGATTTTTATGACTACTATGTAGATATCGTTAACAAGACAATTAAACTTGTTGAAGATGGCGATGAACAGGGTGTCCAAGATAACTCTGCCAGTGGTGGAACTGCTAGAGTAGAAGAATTTCTTGGAAAATTGGACGCCTATAATGACAACATCCAGCAGTCCACTGATGAAGCTTATGAAGAACTCCGAGCTAAGGAAGCCACGAGCCAGACGATCTTCCTGGTGTTCGTCCTGCTCATGCTGCTCTTGCTGATGCGAATCATGCGCTCCATCGCTAGGCAGATCGGTCAGCCTTTGGAAGAGGTGGCCACCTCCGCTCAGCAAATCGCCGAGACCGGAACTTATCAGAACTGGACATTCCAAAAAGAGCGCCGCGATGAGATCGGTCAGTTGTCCCGCGCCTTCGAAAAGATGATCCTCACCGTCCAGGAAAAAGAAGATCATCTTGTCTCCCAGAATGAAGAACTCCAGGCCCAACAGGATGAGCTCGAAGTCCAGCAGGAAGAATTGGAACGATTGCTTCATCTTGCGCGGGATAGAGGCGAACAGCTTGAACGGCGCAACGAATTCATCAATGGGATATCCAACTCCCTCAATAAGAAAGAGGTACTGGAAAGCATCGTCAAGAGCATGTGCAGCCTCATGGGCGCACCGCGTGGGATGATCGTCCTCATGGATGACCAGGATACCCATGCTTCCTTCGGGGTATCCGCAGAAGCCATCGGTCAGTTCCTTGCCCATATCCAGAATGGACTTCATCAGCGGTTGTTCGAGACGAAGGAACCATTCTGCGTAAAGCGTGAGCTTGTCACGGCGGAAAAAGGCTATCATGAGGAGACTATGTACTCTTATGACCTCTTCATCCCGGTCCTGTCGGCTCAAGGAGAACTGGAGGCCTTCATGGTGTTCAGTCGCTTCGGTGAAGGATTCACAGACAAGGAACAGCAGGAGTACAAAGGGTTCGCGAAGCAGATCTCCATTTCTCTTAGGAATATCCTGCTCTATGAGGATTCTGAACGGATACGGCATATGAATCAGGATATCCTGAACAATCTCCAGGAAGGAATCCAGCTCGTTGACCCGATGGGCGACAGCCTATTGGTGAATACGAAGTTTGCCAGGATCATCGGAAGTGATATGGGAGCCCTGAAGGATGCACCGTACTCAAAGTGGGGCTGCAGCATCGTGACCCAAGTGGAGAACGGGGATGAACTCAAGGATTATTACCAGAACGTCATCCGCAATCAGGAAACGGGGAACAGCATGATCTACAGGCTCACAGAAGGAAGCGATGTCTTCCAGGTGTATTCTACCTCCCTTTACCACGAGGAGGAGCATGTCGGTACCATCTTCGTCCACAGGGACATCACGAAGGAATACGAAGTGGATCAGATGAAATCGGAGTTCGTCAGCACGGTCAGCCACGAGCTTCGGACCCCTCTTGCCAGTGTTCTTGGCTTTACGGAACTCATGCTCACCCGTGACCTGAAACCAGAGAGGACGAAGAAATACTTGAACACCATCTACAAGGAAGCGCAGCGTCTCACCTCCCTGATCAACGACTTCCTCGACGTGCAACGGATGGAATCAGGGAAACAGACGTTTGAGAAGAAGTATGAAGACGTTCTGGATATCATCCGGAATATCGTGGATCTCACGAAGGTGAGTTCACCGGCTCATACCTTTACGATCGGCAGGGAAACGGATTGCACCATCGTCCTTGGGGATGGGGATAAGCTCACACAGGCATTCACGAACCTCATCAGCAATGCGGTGAAATACTCACCGGATGGAGGGGACGTCACAATCCTGATGAAGGAGAAGGGAGACCGCATCTCCATTCAAATCCGTGATCAGGGACTCGGGATTCCTCAGGAGTCGATCGGAAAACTGTTCACGAAATTCTACCGCATCGACAATTCCGACCGGCGGAAAATCGGTGGGACAGGACTCGGCCTGACCATTGTGAAAGAGATCATCGAGGCCCATGGCGGATCCGTCATGGTATCGTCTGAACTCGGGAAAGGCAGCACCTTCACGGTCAGCCTCCCGATTGTCACCTTGGATACGTTCAAGGAAGAAGAGCAAGGGAATGGTTTGAACATCCTGGTTATCGAGGATGATATGAGCCTTGCCTCCCTCCTGGCAACGGAGCTTTCGGAAAGCGGATTCCAAGTCGATCATACGACAAACGGTTCGAGTGCGATCGAGCGCTTGAAGCATACAAAGCCCGATGCGATTGTCCTGGATATCATGCTTGGTGGAAAATTAAATGGATGGGATGTACTGGAGGAAATCAAAAAGGACGAAGGATTGACAGGTATCCCGATCATCATCTCTTCCGCCCTTGATGAAAAAGAAAAAGGGATGACTCTAGGAGCAAGCGACTATCTCATGAAACCTTATCATCCAAGCAAGCTCTCAAAAACCATTCTTCATCTTCTATTAAAAAAAGGGACAAAAGGAGATATCCTTGTCCCGACAGAAAATCGAACGATCGAATGATACAGCGGGAAGGTTCCCGTGCTTCCATTAGGAAGCATCGGAACCTTCCCTTTTTGTTTTCGTGTGACGCATGGGGATGGTTCCTGCGCGCCATTCAAAATTCATCCGAACCGGTCCTCCTATTTGTTAGTTGCTCTCCACTCTTTTGCAAGTAGGCTGTAGGTGACGATGTCGTTGTAATGGCCGTTGATGAATTCGGCGTCGCGGGAGATACCTTCCTGCTTGAATCCCAGACGTTCGGGAATGTGGCGGCTCCTCCTGTTGCCTTCGGCGCATTGGATATCGACTTTGTTCAGGTCGAGGTCATCGTATGCGTGATGGAGAAGGGCTTTGACGCAGGCCTGCATGATTCCGTTCCCTTGGGCTTCTTCTGATAGGTAGTAGCCGATGCTGGTGCTACGGGTTTTCCAGTTGATGAAGTGGAGGTTGATCATGCCGACGAGTTTGCCGTGGTGACGGATGCCGGCGGTGAATCCGTCGTTGGCTGCGAATTGCTGGAGCCAGGCGGGGATGATGGAGTCGCGGTAGATGTCGGGCGATTGGACGCCGTCTACCCATCCTAGCCAGTGTTTGAGGTGGTGGCGGTTGGTGTCGACGAGGGTGTAGATTTCTTGCGCGTGGTGGGGTTGGAGCAGGGCCAGTGTTAGGTTTGGTTGGACTTGGAATGTGAACATGGTAGTTGTCTCCTTTGATAGTGGTTTGTGTAGTTGGTTATTGGTTCGTTTCGTTCCGCTGCGGACGGCCGCTTTCCTGCGGGGAGGCAGTTGAGCCGCTTCGGCTGCGCCTGCAGGGTCTCAACCTTGCCTCTATTCCCGCGGGAGTCGGCCGTCCTCCGCTGCACTGCACTCTGTGGTGTGTACGAGTGTCGTAGGTTAAATTCACACCCCTCACTCCCTTTTATGGGAGTAAAGAAGGGAATGGTTCGTTCCGTTTCGCTGCGGCCGGCCGCTTTCCATGGGGCGTGCGGTGAGCCGCTTCGGCAAGCCTGCAGGGTCTCACCCTGCCCGCTTTTCCCATAGGAGTCGGCCGTCCTCCGCTGCACTACACACTGTGGTGTGTACGAGTGTAGTAGGTTAAGTTCAGACCCATCCGGTCCTTTTAAATGGGTACAGGTATTATAGCTCGCATTCTTGTATTTTCCAATACTTATTTTTCCATGGGATAGGATTGATTTATGGGGATGTGGGTGGTACGATTAGGTTAATGTTAAGGGAAAGGGATGATGGGTGAACGATGGATAACTAATCTTGTTAGGTAGAATTTGAAATGGAATAAATTTCGAATGATATTTAGTAGGATTAGTCTGCCCATTTTTCCCATAGGTCCCATTTCCATCGGGCTTATTTGTGTATGGTAGTTTGCGGCTAATCCTTCCAGAAATCGTGGGAGGATTTTTTGTGTTCTCCCGAAATGAGGAGAGGATTGTATGCAGGAATTAGTGAAAATCGATTCAGTGAACGTTGAAATAGAAGGAACACTATTGTTGGAACAGGTGAAGGCAGGGGTGAGAAAGGGAGAGGTGATCGGTCTCATCGGAAATAACGGGGCCGGTAAATCGACTCTTCTGAAGCTGTTGAACGGAGACATTGCACCGTCATCCGGAAGTATCACACCGCTGATACAAGGGTTGAAGACCGTGATGGTGGAACAGGAAGCGATGGATCACTCAAGGGACGCACTGTCTCCTGGGGAAGCAGTACTCCTTCAGAAATGGGATGTGCCGGCTGGAGAGTATGATCAGCTGAGTGGGGGAGAGAAGCTGAAGGTGAGACTCGCACGCGGAATCGCACAGAATGCACACCTGTTGCTTCTGGATGAACCGACCAACCATCTCGACGAAGAGGGGATCGGGTTTCTGATCAAAGAGCTGAAGGGGTATCGCGGGACTGTCATCCTGGTCTCCCACGACCGGGCATTCCTCGATGAGGTGGCCGATGTGATCTGGTCCATCGAGAACAAGACGGTTGTGACGTATGAGGGGAACTACTCGGCATACGTGAAGACTTCCGAGCAGCGGAGGCTCACCCAGCAGCGGGCGTATGAGAAGCAGCAGAAGCTCATTGAACGAATCGAAGGACAGATCCAAGACCTTACTTCCTGGTCGGGAAAAGCCCATGCCCAATCAACAAAGCAGGAATTCCCCAAGGAGTTCTACCGTTCAAAAGCTAAACGGATGGACGCCCAGGTGAAGTCGAAGCGGAAGCGGCTGGAGAAGGAAATCGAGCGGATCAATGCCGATCCTGTCGAGGTGGAGGAGAAGAAACATCTATCGGTCCGTGCAGGCAGGAGGGCCGGCAAACGTCTCCTTGAAGTAAAGGATCTTGGTAAAGGCCATGGAAGCAAGGTGCTTTTCCGCGGTGCCTCCTTCACGATCCAAAACGGGGAGCGGGTGGCGGTCACCGGTGCCAATGGGAGTGGGAAGACGACGTTCCTCAATATGATCATGGGGAACGAAGCAGCTGATGAAGGACACCTATGGCTTTCACCAGCCGCGAAGATCGGCTACCTCACGCAGGAGGTCTTTGATTTACCCCTCGATGAGACACCGGAGAATCTCTTTTACAGGGAGACATTTCACGACCGGGGGCAGGTGAGGAATCTCATGACCTACCTCGGATTCGGCAAAAGCCAGTGGGAGGAGCCGATCCGCCACATGAGCATGGGAGAGCGGGTAAAGTGCAAGCTCATCAAGTATATCCTCGAGGACCGCGACGTACTGATCCTCGATGAACCGACGAATCACCTCGATCTCTTGAGCCGTGAGCAACTGGAACACACCCTGGTAGCATACGATGGCACGCTCATCGTTGTCTCCCATGATCGCTACTTTTTGGAGAAGACGACATCGTCAGAAATTGCAATCGGAAATGGGAAGATGGTGCGGAAGTGGGAGCCCGCAGAGCCTTCAAAGGACGAACGGGAAAAGCTCAGGATGCAGCTTGAGACCGAGCGCCAGGAGGTCCTGGGTAAGCTGAGCTTCATGACTCCTGCCCAAAAGGAATACGCCGAGCTTGATGCGAGGTTCAATGAACTGACGAAACGAATCAGGGACATGTAGGAATATGCTAGGATAGAAGAAAAGCGGTCAGGGGAGAAACCTATGAAAACTGAAATCTATTTCGTCAGACATGCCCATTCCACCTACACACCGGAGGAGCTCACCAGGCCATTGTCGGAGAAAGGGATGAGGGATGCCAGACGCGTTGCGAGGATACTGGAATCCGAAGACCTTGATCATGTGGTGTCCAGTCCGTACCTACGTGCCATCCAGACGGTGGAAGAGGCAGCGGATTACTTGAATCAAGACGTGATCCTGCTAGACGGGTTCAAAGAACGGCTTCTATCTTCTGCTCCCTTAGACGATTTTCAAGGAGCCATCCGCAAGGTGTGGCAAGAACCCTCATTCCACTGGGAAGGCGGAGAATCGAATGTGGATGCCCAGAAGCGCGGCGTCGCAGCCATGCTCGATCTCCTGAACGAATTCGAAGGGAAGCGCGTGGTCGTCGGGACTCATGGGAATATCATGGTGCTTATCATGAATTACTTTGACTCCAAGTATGGCTTGGCGTTTTGGGAGAGCCTCGATATGCCCGATGTGTATTGGCTAACCTTTAATGGAATCGACCTGGTGGGAGTGTCACGGTTGTGGGAGCCCTTTTCAGAAGAGGAAGAGAGCCAATGATGAGCAGTGCCGATCAGGAGGCGTCCCTGAACTCCCTGGAATCGACCTACCGCAAGCTCTCGAATGCCTATGTAAGCATGGAAGGGAAAGGGGCGAACACCACACTGGTGAAAAAGAGGCGCGATGCTATAAAGGTAGCAATCGACACCCTAAGAAGCGACTGGTACGGTAACGATTTTTCATATGAAAGAGACGTCATTGCTACGTCCCAACTAACGATGGAGGGAATCCTTCCTTCCATCCTTAAACAGCAGACCAGGGCCAAAGAGGGAAGTCCCCAGCTGTCATTGAACGAACGGAGGCTGACCGCGCTGAATCTGGCTATCGAATCGTTGAAGAACCGCCTTGGATGAGGCGGTTCTTTGCTTTATTGTGGATCCAAAACCACACAAAAACCCCATTGCAAACATGCAAGGGGGTTCATTCAATACTTATTTAGTTTCTGCGTCGTTGCGAGTGATGATACGGTCGATCAGACCATATTCCAAAGCGCGGTCAGCGGTCATAAAGTTATCGCGGTCCGTATCTTTAGAGATCACATCAAGTGGTTGACCAGTGCGGTCAGCAAGGATCTGGTTTAATTTCTCACGAAGGAAGAGAATGCGTTTAGCCGCAATTTCGATTTCCGTCGCTTGACCTTGAGCTCCTCCAAGTGGTTGGTGAATCATCACTTCTGCGTTTGGAAGGGCAAGACGTTTGCCTTTTGCTCCGGCAGCTAGAAGGAATGCACCCATGGAAGCGGCCATACCGATGCAGATCGTTTGAACATCAGGTTTGATGTACTGGATCGTATCGTAGATCGCCATACCGGCTGTGATGCTTCCGCCTGGTGAGTTGATGTAGATGGAGATGTCTTTTTCCGGATTTTCAGACTCTAGGAAAAGAAGCTGGGATACGATTGAGTTCGCCACGTTATCATCGATGGCGCTCCCAAGCATGATCACACGGTCCTTCAATAGACGGGAATAGATGTCATAAGCACGTTCACCGCGGTTTGTTTGTTCAATAACTGTAGGAATTAAGTTCATCCTCGTTCCTCCTTAAATGTATCTGTGTATTTTTGAATCATTTCATATTCACTTTGTACTGTTATCATACACTGTTGGTCAATAAAGGTCAAACCTAATGCTTCCTTTATTAACCTGTATGTAAATCCTTTCTACATCATACCCACTCATCCCTTTTTTAAACGGTACAAAAGCTGAAAGTTTCGTGATTGCTCCCCCTTGCCAACGGGTAAAATGAGAAGTGCACCCCTCTGTGGGAATCAGATCTGAAAGAGAACAAAAGGAGCCGATACTATGAACCTACAACTCATCAGAAACGCAACCCTCATCCTTGACTATGCAGGCACGCGATTCCTCATTGACCCCATGCTCGCACCGAAAGGGACCTATCCTCCCTTCACGCCGTCAAAAAGGGATGACATCAAGAATCCCATCGTCGATCTGCCAGAATCCGTTGACGCCATACTGGATGGAATCGATGCCGTGATCCTTACCCATCTCCACCTGGATCACTTCGATGACACGGCAAAAGAAGTCCTCCCTAAATCCATCAATCTATATGTTCAGAACGAAGCCGATGCCGGAGAAGTCAAAAAAGCAGGCTTCACGAATGTACACGTGTTGAATCACGAGCAGTTCAACGGCATCGAACTCACCAAAACCAAAGGCAAGCACGGAAGGGGAGAGATTCTCAAACGCACCGGGACCGTCAGCGGCATCGTCTTCAAACATGAGAACGAGAAAACCCTCTACGTAGCCGGCGACACCGTATGGAATGAAGAGGTGGAAGAAGAAATCCACACCCACAATCCGGACATCATCGTCGTCAACGCAGGCGACAACCAGTTCCTCGAAGGAGGCTCCATCGTCATGGGTAAAGAAGACGTCCTTCAGACAGCGAACGCAGCACCCGAAGCCACCATCATCTCAACCCATATGGAAGCCGTCAACCATGGCACGCTTTCAAGGGAAGAACTCAAAAACACCACAGCAGAGAAAGGACTCCAATCCCGCATCCTAGTGCCGGATGACGGAGAATCCTATACGTTCTAATCATACAAAAAGCCAAGATCCATCCTAGGGGATCTTGGCTTTTTCATAAGGCATTCACAACAGAACCCAAAAACATCTTGCATTGGAGACTTTTCTCTATTATAATTAGTTCTCGTGACAGTAACTAAAACATGCCCTCGTGGTGCAACGGATAGCACGTAAGATTCCGGTTCTTAAAATGGGGGTTCGATTCCCTCCGAGGGCGTACCGCAGTACATTTGGAAAAAGGTATAAAAAGTAGAGGACACTTATAAATGTTGATATATCAACGTTTGTAGGTGTTTTTTATTTTTCTCTTGAGGAGAGGGAGGCGATAGAAAAAGGCTGGAATTGAATCGGTTTTACACATTTTTTACACATTGGCCATTTGCTCGAACGTATCTACAGCAGTCTTTGTGTCTTCTTCACGTAACTCTTTTATGACATGTGCGTAATGTCTTAAAGTAGTATCGATGGTGGAATGACCTAACCGTTCAGATACATAATAGATCGATACTTTTCGATACAAAAGAACACTGGCATGAGTATGGCGTAGACCATGAATTGTAATTGGATCAATGTTCAGTTCTTTAAGTAGACCTCTCAAAATCTTATTGGCATTTTCATTGGTCAAAACTTTGCGAGCATTATGTGGGCTGAAAAAGACTAGACCTTCAATATTCGGTGGTGTTGCTTCGAATAGGGCTTGGAACTTACCCATTGTTTTGCCATCCATTTTTATTATTCGATTGGACGGGTCATTCTTTGTTTTTGTGAAACCTTTACCGGTCTTATAATCCCAGGTCTTATTAATGGTGATTTCTCCAGAGGTGAAATTGAAGTCTTTTCGTGTAAGGCCAATCATTTCTGCAAAGCGCATTCCGGAGGTAAGGCCAAGCAAAAGCAAGTAATAGACTAGGCTTCTGTCTAAACGGTTGTAAATCTCATTCATCACTCTTTTGCTTTCAAAATAATTTAAGTGTTTTTCTTCTGGACGCTTCGCTTCTACGCTCCCTGTTACAACAACATCACGGGTAAAATCAACCCTAATGATACCTTCATCAATTGCCTCCCTCACACAAGCGCGGATGTGGACATTCAACTTTCGAGACGTTTCTTTAGCATGAGTTTTCCCATATTCATTAAGGAAAGCTTGATATTCACGCTTGCTGATATCCTGAATTGCTTTTCCACCAAAGCATTCTTGGATAGTTTGCAGCGTGTCTTGATACCTTTTTAATGTGATCTCACTGATATTCGTTTTATAAACACCTATCCAGTCTTTAAAGTACTGATCAAAGGGCTCCTTTTTTAAAGTAGGGACAATCCCTTTACGCAGGTCTTCTTCTATTTCTGACGCTGCTACTTGGGCCTCCTTCTTGGTCCTGAAGCCACTTTTACGAATTGGTTGTGCTTTTCCGTTAACCATTCGGCTTACAGTGTACTGCCATGTTTTACCCCTTTTTGAGAAGCTCGCCATATCAAATCCTCCTTAGTTAGTGGCTAAAATCAAACCATTCTAATACACCTAGCGGGTTCAAACATACGGTGAAATTTTTATAAGAGACATAATCTCCGTACTTCTCGATATAACGTTCAATAGTCCTCTCCACAAAGTCTTCGGTTACCCCTAAATATTCGGCTAATTCGAATTTGTTTTTCACATGGGCTTTATGCGCAGAGACGATCTTGCTAATGGGAATTGTATATTCGTATGCCCAGGTTCGTGCTCTTTGTTCTTGCTTCCTATTAATAAGTTTAGATTGGTCGATAATGTTTCCAACGGACGTATTATAGTGTCCAAACTCTTCTGCTAAGATTGAATACTTTTCAGAATCAGTATCTATTGCTTCATTGATCCAGATCACATCATCACTATATAGACCCTTAATTCTTCCTTGCATCTTAACTTCGAATACTGATACCCCTGCATTGACCACTTCGTTTAACAACTTCTCATAAAGCACCATCATTCACCTTTTTCTTTTCGCTTTAGTTTCACAAATTGTTTAAACCGCTCAATTTCTTCTAACTCTTCTTTAGTCCACTCCTCTCCGTCATGATGTGCTGCAATTGTTTCATTTGAGTCATTAAACCTCTTTACATCTGTTCTACCTAATAGATAATCTGTTGAGTACATCAAAGTAATCAGCTACTTTCTGGACGTTTATCACTTATTAGATATACTTTTTCCCATCTCCTTATTTGGCCATTGGATATTCCTATTTTTCACTTACTACTTCTCGCAAAAGTAATCTTCTGTTCATCACATATATCTTTTAATTAGCTTTTGACATAAACTCATGTGTACCATCCTTTCATGAGCTTTCTGTACTAAAATTGGACTTAACTTTAAGTCTATTATTTGTTGACTTATATTTTAGTTAGGTATACTGTTCACATAAAGCTAATTGTTAGCTAAAAAGTCATTAAAATACAAGACCTAATTTAATATGCATTTATTGACTTGAGGACGAGATTAATGTATTAATTAAAGGATCATATAAGGCTTATTTAGCTATGTTTTGATAATAGCATTTATGTCATTTAGGTCAATGTGATTAGCTAATAACATTAGCTTAAAACTTATCATTGTGTACAAAAGTAAATGGTGAGAAGAAACATCATTAAACAGAGGTGAAGGAAATGTCAGAAGAATTAGGTATGAAAGTTCGTTCAGAACTATTCAAACGAAAAATGACTCAAAAACAGCTAGCGATTATGTTGGGTATTTCTGAGTGCATACTTGCAGATATTATCTACGGTCGTAAGAACGGCCCTAAAGCTCAAGAGCATATCAGGCACATTCAAAAAATCTTAAGTATTTAAGGGAGGGCTTCTACATTGCAAAGCTTTGATCTTCAGCTATCAATATCTCTACCAGAGAATCTAGTAGTAATTGAGAGAGTAGAGTACGAGAAGTTCCTTAATCAAGACCTAAAAGGTCAGTGGTGGTCAATGAAGGATCTGGAGGAAAGAACTAATAAAAAAATTGAGTGGCTAAAGGAAAACGTTCTTTATGTTAAGCGTTTTAAAGAAGTACTGGATGTTAATCAAGGAGGATTTGTGTATTACCCGCAAGGTAGAGGACAGTGTTGGTCCTTTCAAGCAACTAGAATGTCAGAGTTTCTTGAAAAGAACTTCGCAAGCATTTATTCAAGGTGAAGGGAGTTGTGGTAAATGATTAGCACATTATTAACCGAGTATTTAGCCGATGGAGATTTTCACACCAAGATTGAAGGCGTGGAATACTCAACGGATATTAGAGAGATCGTCACGGTCGAGTACATGTTGGACAACCCGGTGGAGTGAAAAGAAAGCTTTGAGAGGAGGTGAAGGAAGTGAATGTACGGATTGGAGAATGGCTCTCAATGCCACCGGTTGAACGATATATGCTCATTTTGAAAAGGGCTGCTGAAAACCAGAAGGGGGTCAAGTAAATGAAAAGAGGATTTCTTGATGATCGGGGAGAGGTAGTGGAGATTACATGGGATCAATATCAATACTTCCTGTGGACGGGGTTCCCAGAGGGTGTCGTCATCATTCAGGCACCGGATGCTCCTCATGAAACGTAAAAAGACCCGTGCTGGCACACGGATCTTTCAAAAAAAGTGATTCCTAAAACAGTTGAGTACATTGTACTGGAATCACCAACCAAAATCAAATGGAGGGTGAAGAAATGCAAATCGCTTTTAAAACACTGGCACTTAAAAACTTCAAGAACCACAAATCATTAACTGTTAATTTCGGTGACGTGACCAATATCAAGGGTCGCAATGGAGCGGGCAAGTCCTCGATCGGGGATGCGAT
The DNA here is from genome assembly GCA_963762295.1 of uncultured Bacillaceae bacterium. Lineage (GTDB taxonomy): Bacteria > Bacillota > Bacilli > Bacillales > Bacillaceae_B > Rossellomorea. The sequence goes on along the minus strand of CAVXKK010000004.1, from coordinate 1,166,568 downwards.
CACATGGGTTCTCTTTGGAACAGATAGTTCAGGAAGTAAGCTCGATCCACGCCCCATTGATTCGGAAGAGGGGACAGAATCGACAGTGGAGGTGCTGATGTCCATTGCTGGCAAAGATGTCATGTTCGGCCGGGTTCAGAAGAAAACGGCCAAGTACTTCATAAATGGGATTCCAAAGAAAGCCACCGAGTTTAATGAATTCATAGAAAATCAGTTTGATAAGAACCTCTTCCTATCACTGTTTAACCCGAGCCACTTTTTCACGCAGCATTGGCAGGATCAGCGCGGCCAACTGCTTCAATACGTGAGCGAACCTCTAAATAAAGAAATCCTGGCCGAGATATCTCAGGTGGATCGTGAGCGCTTAGAAGGACCATTGAAAAAACACTCCCTGGATGATCTTGATAAGCTCCATCGGGAGAAGGTTCGCACAAATGATAAGGCATATGAAAGAGCAGCTGAACGCGTTCAAGCGTTGGAGGAACAAGCGAGTAAAAATGACGGGTCAAACATTCGATATCGAGGCTACTCAAGAGGAAATCAAATCCTTGAATGAGCAAAAGGCGGCCATACAAGAGGAAAACGACATTCGACTGAGAGCCAAGACTGCCAGGAGTCGAATGGAAGGACAGATTGATAACCTTACTGATCAGATTACGCAACAGACACATGTGGTTCAGTCCATAAAGGATGAGAAAGTACAGGAGTTATGTGGCACCTGTCACCAGCCACTGACTGAAGAGGCCATTCTTAAAGTGAAGGAAAATCGTCAGGCAAGATTCAATAAGGAGGTAGCCACCGGGAAGGCACTGGTACAGAAAGTGAACGAGCTGAAAAAGTCACTTTCAGATATGCCAGTGGCGGAGGCGGCCGATCACTGATGAGCCCAATTTGATTGAGGTCAAGCTCATGGAACTCCAGGTAAAAGTAAAACAGGCAGAGCAGGCAAGTAGCCTAGCTGAAGACATTGAGGCAGCGAAAGAAAAGAAAGAGGCAATCCGGAGAGAACTTGTGACTTCAAAGGGGATTGTGGACGCTATCAAAGAGTTCAAAACGAAACGATCTGAGTTGATGGTCAGCAAAGTGGATGATCTATTCACCTCCATATCGGTCAAGCTCTATGAAACTCTCAAAAACGGAGAGGAGCGAGCCACCTTCGAAATTGAGATGGACGGTAAGCCGTACAGTAAGCTTTCCACAGCAGAAAAGATCAAGGCTGGATTGGAGCTCATCGAAGTTCTCAGTAAGCAGTCTGATGTGGTTGCTCCAACATTCGTGGATAACGCCGAGTCCATTCTGAATTTCTCCGCACCTGCAGGTCAACTGATTGTGGCCAGGGTTGTGGATGAAGACTTGAATATTAAAGCCATAGAGACTAAGGGGAAGAATGATGAGCAGCCAAATCAATAAAAGTCACCTAGCTTTTCTGCGAGAGGCAAAGGATCAATTCGAAAAATCTCCTATTGCAGAAACATATAGGAATCCGGATGACACTATGATCGCTTTGAGGTTAGGTGTCGACCGGGATTGCATTCTCATTTATGAACTTGGGGATGAGATTGCGAATTTTGTACAACAAATAAGTTCGCAATCAAGTCCAAGGAAATTACTGCTTGAGTTCTCCAATAACATGGAGATTCAGATGAAGGCTAACAAACTCAAGTCAGGATGGATTAAAGAGCATCATCAGGACATCACAGGAATGATTTACAGTGACTTGAATCATCTGCGGAAAGAACTAATAAGAGTTGATAAAAACAAATACGAAATCACTGAATTATGTGCTGCTATCGCAAATTACTGCATGATGGTCGCGGATAACGAAGGTCAAAACTTATAAAGAGGTGTGAGAGATATGACTAAAAATCATCTAACGCAAATCAATACACAGGAATTTGAGAATTACTTTTCAGAAAAGGAACTTGAAGTAGTGGTGAATTCCATCGCCAAGGGAGCGACGAATGAAGAACTGGCCCTGTTCATCCAGATCTGTAAGCAAAACAACTTGAATCCATTTAAAAACCATATCTACTTCATCAAGTACGGGAATCAAATGAGCATCCAGGTATCGGTGGAGGGCATTCAGTATCTGGCCCAACAGCGTGACGACTACAAAGGGGTGACGGTCCAACTGATCCATGAAAACGATGACTTTGAAATCGGTGTCGACCCGGAGACCCAGGAACTCAAGATCGAGAAGCACTCCATAAAAATCCCTCGTGGGAAAGTGGCCGCAGCTTATGCGATTGCCAAGCGTGAAGGGTATCCGGATAAGGTGGTCGTCATTGAGGCGGATGAGGTGGAGCACCTCCGAACCAAGTCTGGATCCCAATGGAAGACGTACTACAATGACATGTTCAAAAAGCATGCACTCAAGCGGGCATTGAAGCTTCAGTTCGGGATTGATGTGGATGATGCTGCAGGTGCCCAAGAAGATAACGTAGATCCGTATACACCAAGGGAACGGAAGGATATCACGCCGGAAGATCTTGACCATGAGGGTGGCCAGGAGGACGAATCAGAGGACATCAAGAAAGCTTGGGACGAAATTGACGACAAGGTGAAGGCGTCGTCTCTTACCAAAAAAGACGTGACTGACTTGGTTAAATCTAACTTCAACAAAAAGCCGGCTGATCTGAACCTTAGCCAGGTGACAGGCCTGTCGAGGTTAGTGGACCTGAAGATCCAGGAAGCCAAGAAAGCAGACGCCATCGAAATGGAGTTTAACTTTGATGAGGGACAGCTGGACTAACCTATAAAGATAAGGTGTTGGAATTTGTCTAGAACGGACAGAGAGAAAGGGGTGAGGTGCTATGACAGTAGGTGGATGGGTTAAAGTGCATCGGAAATTACTTCAGAGTGATATCTTTCAGAACGAAAAGCTACTGAAAGTGTTCATGTACTGCCTACTAAAGGCATCTCATTCTGAATATAAGCAGTTAGTCGGGATGAAAGTGGTTGAATTAAAACCGGGACAATTTGTGTTCGGGAGAAGTAAAGCGGCATCCGAAATGAACATGATGAATCCACAGTTTGGATGTACATTAAGTTATTGAAAACTTAGACCGATATCGTATTAAAGCAGTAACAACAAATTTTCCGTCATAACCGTTGATAAATGGGAGGATTATCAGTCCAAGATCAGATGGTGAACAACAAAATGACAACAAAATGAACAACAAAAAAACAACAAAATAACACAAACAAGAACTTAAAGAATTTAAAGAACTCTAGTAGTAGTAGTGGTGGTCAAGATGAGGTGATTGATTTCTATCATGAAAACCTTCAAGTCGGAGTCTCATCTTCCCCATATGTTTATCAACAAATTCAACACTGGATGAATGACTTCGATTCAGAAATTGTATTGGCAGCGATGAAACTCTCTGCAAAGAAAGAGAAAAGAGGTTTCGACTATACAGAAGGCATCTTAAAGAAATGGGTTGAGGCAGGAGTTCAATCAATTGATGACGCACGGAAGTTTGAACAATCCTTCAAACAGAAGGGACGAATGGGAAGTGCCAAGAGGCCAAGTAAGGAGGATTTTGATCTTAATGACTAAAGAACAGGTTTTCGAAGTGATGAGCTTATTTAAAGAAGTCTACAACAATTTCCATTTTGACCAAACCAAGCTAAATACGTGGCATCGGTTGTTAAAGGATAAGGATCCCGCGGTCATCCTGCAGAATGCTGAAAAGCTTTCACTGTGCTCGAAATTCGTTCCCTCCTTATCAGAACTGGTTCATTACTCAGAGGAGGAACCACCATCCGGTCCGGCTGTACCGACTGCTGAGGAGACACAACAAATGCTTCAGGAAAGGGCCAGGAGCCGAAGGAATGCCGCAAGTCCGGAGGTAAGGGAAAAGGCGCTGGCCGAGATCAGAAGAATCCTAAACATCCCAGATGAGGTGAACAAAAATGAATCAGTTGGTTGAAGAACCTCAACTCATGAATGCAGAGGCCGAGCACTCGGTCATCGGATCCATTCTTCTAGAGGGTGACTTGATTAAGGATTGTGTCCTGCAGCACGAACACTTTCACATCATGGAGAACAAGCGAATCTTTTGGGCCATGGGCCGTTTAGATAAGAAAGGGATACCGATCGATATCACGACCATCGCTGATCTATTGGAGGAGAGCGTAGAAAAGATCGGTGGAATCAAGCATTTGCTCAAGGTGGCCGAGTCCGTTCCGACGACAAAGAACTTCAAATTCTATGAATCTCTGGTTCTGGAAAACTGGCGGAAACGAAGATCCCTGCAGCTGGCCAACGACTTCAAGAAGCAATTGGTCGAGGAGGATCCGGCCGAGGCGATCCAAACGGTCATCGGTGAATTGATGAAGGTGCAAGAAGAGGAGACCGCTGATGACGATGGCAGCATAAAAGAAGAGCTGCTAAATGTCTACGAACAGTTAAGCACCCAAACGGACCAGATGACGGGGATCCCCACTGGTTTCGATGAATTAAACAAGCTCACGGGCGGGCTCCAGGAAAGTGACCTGATCATCATCGGGGCCAGGCCATCCATGGGGAAAACAGCCTTTGCCCTGAATGTAGCGTTCAACGCGGCTGAGGAGGGCGATATCCCGTGTATATTCTCACTGGAAATGCCTAAGAAACAGTTACTCAAGAGGCTCATCTCGATTTCGGGCAACATCGATGCTCAGAAGATGAGAAATGCAAGTGAAGACTTCACGGATCATGATTGGCAGAAGTTCTCCCACGCGCTCGGCATCCTCAACAACATGGATCTACATATCTTCGATCGCCCGAGTGTAACGGTGAATTATATCTGGACCAAGGTGAGGAAGGTGAAACGGGAAAATCCCGGCAAGAAGCTCCTGGTGATGATTGACTACCTTCAGCTGATCATGGGGAATGCAAGCTACCGCGGGAACCGTCTTCAGGAGATCAGTGATATCAGCAGGAGCCTCAAAGCGATGGCAAGGGAGCTTGATGTCAACGTAGTGGCCCTCTCTCAGCTTTCAAGGGGTGTAGAGCAACGACAGGACAAACGGCCGATGATGTCCGATCTGAGGGAATCTGGGCAGATTGAGCAGGATGCAGATATCATCGGATTCCTTTACAGGGACGACTACTATTACAAAGATTCCGATCTCAAGGGAATTACAGAGCTGATTGTTTCCAAGCACCGTAATGGGCCGACCGGGACCGTCAAACTCGGGTTTGTAAAGGAGTACGGGAAGTTTATCAACCTGGTCAAGCAAGAAGAAATGAATTTTATGTAAGGAGGGATGACCATGAGAGCCACTGTGCCCTATGGGCAATTAAGAAAAGGAATTCAAATCCAAAAGGATTTTTATAAAAGTGAACTTTTGCAAATGGACTACTTTAAAACGCCATGTGGCAAGCAATTGTACGAACTCACCTTATCAGAACTCGAGCAGGTCTATGAAAACGAGAAAGCTAGAAGGAGGAAGCGAGCATGAGATTTATCGGAATCGACCCAGCATCGAAAACTGGGTTTGTGGCCATAGACGATCGTGGTGAAGTCGTCAGGGAAAAGGAGCTATCCGGAATCGGGGACAAGGATCCCAAACGGATGGTGACCCTGATTCACGAAATCACTACACACCTGCAGCCAGGCGACCACATCTGTATTGAGGGATTCCCCTATAGCACACAGAAGGCCATGTTCGCCGGGGGATTGCATCACGGGATTCGGAATGAACTCTTCAAAAGGCGCCTTCCTTATCACGAGGTTGCTCCCAATGCCGTCAAAAAGTTTGTGGGAGTGACCGGCTGGACGGGAGAGAAGGGCAGCAAGAAGAGGCTAACAGGGCCGCAAAAGAAGCGAGAAGTCATGAAGGCAGTCTTCAACGCCTTTGGATATGAACACCGGAGTGACAACGTAGTGGATGCCTATATCCTGGCTAGGATCGCCTTCGCCATCTTTGTGATCCAAGAGACTGGTGAGATAAATCTGACAGTAAATCAGTCTCAAGTCGTCCAGTCGATCCTCCAGGAAACGCCGGATGTGAAAAAGAAAGCATGAGCACCAGGCATAGACCATTGAAGAAAATCGTGTTCGGCATGACAGAGAAGACCATTGGAAAGGTCATTGCCGACCATGAGGATCGAGGGTGGAGACAATCAACACCAATCAAGAAACATGGATACGGGTTAGGCTGCCAAATGATCTGGCAGAAAAAATAGATGATAAGGGAGACAGAGACATGAGCAAAACTCAACTGAACGTGTTTTTCAAGATGCAGCAGAAGGACGATAAGAAAGAGGTTCTGAAGTTTGAAATTAAAGGGCAGGAAGAAGGAGACGAGTCCACCACCGCCCTTTATGGCCTGGCAGGGAGCATCATCCTCTTTGAAATTGAAGGGTGTGCAGCTGGTGAGACTTCGGCCGAGTTCATGAACATTCAGCGAGACTCCAAGAAGACGGCCATGAAGTTTGCCATAAAAGGAGATTCGGAGAAAAAGGCACAGGAGCTTTATAAATACGCTGGCCGCAACGTGAACCTCTCCATCCAACAATCTCAAATGAGCATTGAAGAGTTTTACGAAGACGATCCAGGCATCGAGTACCAGGTAGACGAAAACGGGACCGTAGAGGTTCCAAAGGATCAAATGAGCATCGATGATGTGGAGGATCATGAAGACCAGGAGGCTGCCGACCCGTTCGAAGAGAAGGAGCTACATTTATGAATCTATAACCAAGAAGCAGTCCTTTGCAGGCGTCAAGGTTGGACAATGTATTACAGTCAAAAGATAAAAAGCAAGCAGTGGCGTCTGCTTGCTTCCTACCTTACTAGGAGAGGTTTATGTTTCACTAATAATATTATGCGTTATTCAAAAAATTGTCTGGGCTACAACTTAGGGGAATAACAAACTAATTTTCCTACCTTACAGAAAAACACTCTAAATACAATTATTTTTGATTTCCACTAAATTTTTCTTTGAAATAAAGGTAATCAACTTTGTGTTTAGTGGCCATAAGTTGAGATGCGAGTATAGCTGTATATATTGTTGTTAGAAGGACACTTAAAATCGCAATACCAAACAAAGAATCATTTTTGCTGTTCATATCTATACTTCCTCCTTAATCGAATATAGATATTTTCACCTGGGAAAGTTAAATTATACATTTACTTGATGAACAGGCATTTGAACTAACAAAAGGTTTTCATACCGTTAAGAAATATAAACAGAAAATCCAGAACTATTCTAGCATTGCTAGAAAAATTTGCTTATTAAGTCAAGGTAAAACATCCCGTATACCCAAAGAGCAAATCCTGCCAAACAGAATAGTCCAACTAAGTTCCGAGTGATCTTTTTAGGAATTCCGACACTCTCAAGAATTAATACAGGAATAATGGACGTTGCCAGTACCATTATGCAAAGAGTTGCCATGGCCAAAGCAAGTCCATTAAACACTGAAGTATCCAGTGCTTCAAACATATCCTCACCACCTAATGTGAATCAGGAATATTCCTGATTTATGAGTAATTAAGACTAAGAATATTTTACCATAACGGGAGGGGGTATTAGTGGGAAAACAATTGTTTATGTTTCCTGAAATCGACAGAGAAAAGACTAAGGCTGCTGTTGAGTCCGCTTTAGACATGTATCGATTTTACTTACTAACAGTGCATGAAGATCAGCTCCCTAAGGTGACTGCAACGTACTCTTTAATTCCTCCGGCATTCTCGAATCAGTTTCATTCTTCTACCGAGCAGGATGTTGCGGATCCGTTTGAAGAGAAAGAGCTACATTGAGGAATTGATGATGAAGGAGCAGTGTTAAATAAACGCTGCTCCCTGGTCACACATCAAAAAACTCACCTATTTGTATAGGTGAGTGAAAAGAATGCACATTATTCCGTTATATTTGAAAGCGCAGTTTGAAGGTTAGCGAAGGTAGAGATTGTATTGAAGTTAATCCCTAACTGAACCATTGTTTGTGCTATTTCTGGTCTTATCCCAGTTAACATTGGTTTAATCCCAAGCAGTCTCAGTGAATCTACAACCTTGAAAATACGGTCAGCAACCATTGTGTCTACGATCGGTACACCTGATAGATCAATTATAAGGTATTCCAAAGAAAGTTGAGAACTTTTGGATAATGCCTTATCCATGAGTTCCTGTGCTCTTCTGGTATCGATGTCGCCTATTAATGGGAGAATTCCAAGCCCATCCTTTATTTTTATTACTGGTATAGATAGTTCTAATACAGAGGTTTCCGCTGCATTAATTCTGTTTGTATAAAAGCGAGTGTATGTAACACTAAGCCAATGAATAGCAAAATCTATTACTGAAGTGAATTTGAAAATGATGTCGTGATAATCGCACAATGAAAGTGATAAATTTTTAGCTTCCTTTTTAATAATATCACCAACCACGGTGCGATAGTGTTTAATAACGCTAATAGCATTTTCGAGTGAGAAATCAATTTTAATTAAATTATTTATGGTTTCTTCACCCCAGGTTTTAACATCTGAGTGGTTATCAGTTTCGGTATTCGTGAATGAATATGCGAAAAGGTCAATTAGCTCATCTCGCCAACTTTTTAAGATTCTTTCACTCTGTTGAGATTTGTATTTATCTAACTGGTGAAATTCTTCAGGCGGTTCAAGATTTTTAAGAATCAATATATTCTCTGAAATATTCATGAGATTAGAGTGACTTGACTTAGTATTCATACAACCGGTACCTCCTTAACATTTTTCTAATATTATATCATGAGAATTTACACTTCTGAAGAAAAGGATAATAAATGGAAAATTACAATAGCGATGAGATGAAATGGATTAATGCTGAAGAATGTAACTATAAGATATGAACATGGTCACCAGTATGATTTCATATAAAAAAAACGAAATCTGAAACTATAGAGTAGGGATTCAGTGATGAGCAGGCATTCCCGCTGACAAAAGATTTTCAGATCGGGGTACTAAGCAAATAAAAAAGACCGGCATTGTACCTGCCGACCTTGGTGGATTTTCTCGTCAAAGAATATTTTACCATAAAGGGGAGGTTCAATGTTGGGAAAACAATTGTTCATGCTACCTGAAATCGACAGAAAAAAAACTCAGCAAAAAGTCGAAGATGCGCTTGAGATGTACGGATGTATCTTCTGGCAGTTCCTGAAGAACGGGTACCAAAAGTAACAGCTTCCTACTCACTCGTTCCGCCGTCCAGTTCCAATCAGTTCAGTTCTTCTGTGGAAGATGCCGTTATAGAAAAAGTTGATTTTGAGAAAGAGCGCGATGCCTACATCGAACGGATCCCGCAGGGCTGTCAATCGATTAACAGCCAGGGAAAGGCAGATGGTCATACGGAAATACTTTGGGGAGGATGAGCTCTTTGATTATGAAATCTACAACGAGCTCGAAATGGGGAGAGGCTCCATAACCGAAAAATTTTAAACCCAGGGTCTACTACAAATTAGCATTCATCCTGAGATAAAGTGTTTACAAAAAACCAGCCGAAACCATAAGTAACTGGCAACAAAAGTACAAAAGATGAACGATGAGCATTTCGCTTCCGAGGTGCTAAATACGTTATTAACGAATGTTCAATTGGAAAAGGATATATATGAAAAATATTGGAATGATAATCAAGAAGAAAATATTGTAAGTAATAAAGAAAAATGTTTAAATTGAAGGAGGAAAATGGTAAATGATTAATATCTACTCTATAGAAATTAAAGGAGGAAATATTATGGCTCTCAATGATCAAGTTGAAGTTATTTCTACAAGTAATGAAGATTTAGATGGTAAACAAGGTACAGTTACAGGGATTATCTCGGGGGATCACGGAACTGAAATAAAAGTATTGTTTGAAACTGGTGACGAGACATGGATTGATGCAAACGAAGTAATCACTTTCTAAAAATAGAAAAAAATGCATAAATTGTAGAAAAAACCAAAAACGTGTAATATAATGTACCTAATCTTCTAAAAAAGGTAGGTTTTTCTATGCAGATGGAATTCAGGGTTTACCAGTTAACTTATAGTAATGATCTCACAGAAAAGGCCCATGAACTGGCTGACTTCTTGAGAGGGTTGTCAAAGATTCCCGGTGAGTTTGGGTTTCAATATTGTATTACAAATGAATTCGACTTCGGAAATAATATTCTTACTTTTTGTTTTAGTGAAGAATACGCTTCTGATGTAAGTTCTGTTGATGATGAAAAAACAATTTTAATCCTGACGTATCTCCATATATAAATACAATTATGGCAATAGATTTTCAGGAAAAAAGATTACTTGTACAAAATAGAGATTATCCGGCCAATACCCTTAATAAGCAACAAACAATGACCAGAGTGGGACTTCTTCTAAATGAGGGTTTCGAAAAAATTTATAACTCAGTATTTAACTACCTTGATACAGATAAACAAATTTTTGATAATGACTTCACGCCACTGTTTGAAAATAATCGAGTTAGTTTATTGTGGGCTACAATTCCTAATCATGGAAGGTTTATTCCAGAAGGTGAAAAAATTTTCGAAGATGATACAATAGACAATCAGAACTGGATAAAGGGTTGGAACTCAGATGAAAGCGACGTTTTTGAAGTATTAAATAAAAGCACCTGGTAAGGGTGGATATGGCGATTTAGATATTCTCCAATTGCTAGAAGTCTAATCAAAATGTTAGGGACAGAAGTTAAGCAACTAAATTTCTGGGATTCTAACAATAAGCATCAGAAAATCTCAAGAAGTTCACTTAAGCGTTTTGTAATAAAGGGAATTAATCATCGCACTCAACCAATTACCTCGGTGGACAAACTAGCGACAGAAGTCTATAACAGAAGAAATGAATTAAGAGGGTTTAAAGGTTCTGCTGAGCTATAAAAGTTTTTTAAATGATATTAATATTGAGCTCCTTTCGGATGAAGGGAGTTTTTCTCTTGTCAATGTTATTGCATAAGTACCAAAAATCGAATCAGAACTGTAATGAGATTTCAATTTGGTGGGGAAGAAGCTAGTAGGATAGTATTACAATTAAAAAGCACTATAGTAGTTTATTTTTCTTTTTTGAAGGGCAACAGCCATTTTGGCATTGCCTCTTGATTATCATAAATGATGTATTAATAGAATGATAATCAAGATTTGTTCAAAAGAGAGATTTAAACTAAACATAGTGCTCACCTCAATCATTTATGAAATTGATATAATTATATACTAACTAGTAAGTTTGTTAATAATGTAAATGTTTCCTGCGGATACTAAAAGTCTCATGTTCATTTATTGAGTATGAACATTATATTTATGGATATTTATATGATAATAATAGTCTTTTTTTGGGGGGGGGTGAAAGATTGAGTGAGAAATATGAAAGTCCTTTAAATGGTATAGCATTAGCAATGTCGTTCCTTTTAACATCAATGGTACTATATCTAGCTCCAGAATTTATTGGAACTCAGCTAATTACACGCTCTCTTGGTGTTATTTTAGGGTTCATTGGATTTTTAGGCTTTATAGTTGAATTATCTAAAACATCTTTAAACAATGAAAAAGTAAAAGACGGAATATGGGACATTGTTTCAGGAATCTTTTTAGGGTCTTTAATATTTCTTTTATTGCTCTATTTTTCGAACTGGATAGTAAACTTGATAGTACTGTTTCTAATGTTATTTGGTATTTACGGAACATTAAGAGGCATATTTAAACTTATAGCATTACTAGATTTCACAAAAAGTAATATTTTTAGAAAAGCTTCCTCTTTTGATATTAAATCTTGCTATATTTACCTTGACTATTTTGCAGTTGCTACAGATATTTAAAGTTATAAACGAGTAATTTAAGTCTAGGTGGTGAGAAAGCTGTTCTCACCTTTATTAACATATGTTTTATCAGTAATTCAATACTAATGTATTTGTTAGGAGAGTGGGACGATGGAAGAAAAGAAAGTCAAATGTCCTCAGTGTTCAAATGATAAAGCAAGACGAAGCAAGATCATGAAGTTCCTGGTGATTTATTCGTGCGTGGTGCTGATCATCCCTATCATCGGATGGTTAGGTGGCATCATCGGGCTGAGTGCTGCCTGGGTGTTTAATAGGCAAATCAAAAAGGACAATATCGTTATCATGAGGTGTCTGATCTGCAAACACAGATTTAGAGTCAAGAAGGCGGACTTTGAGGAATATCAAACACATGCAACTCATCCTGTAGCGTAAGCTACAGGGAGCATCCTTTCGAGGGTGCTTTTTTTGTTGCCGTAAAGGAGGATGTGTCATGAATGAAGAGAGCAGGCGGGAGTTTCTGGACGAGTTAAGCAGAATCATTGAGTACCTTAAGAGGGTGGCAACAAAAATAATTTAGCGGATAAAGGAATTCCACTTTACTGTTAGAGAGCAGTTTGGAAAAGCGGAGAGCCGGCTGGATGCCAGGAAAGGATGGGATATCCTTCTTCCCAATAGAAAGCGGACTGTGAACAGGTACAGGCCAATAAGGCGGTTGCAAGGATGCTCTTCAATGATGACAGAAGAAATCAGATTGCTCATTGCCAATGATCGCATTGATAAGTTCTACAATCGAGGAGCGTGGCGAAGAAAGAGCAAGCAGATCCTTAAGCGAGATAACAATGAATGTCAGATCCACAAGCGCCGAGGGGAGTACGCAAGGGCTCGTAACGTCCATCACATAAAGGAGCTCAAGGACTTTCCGGAGCTTGCTTATGATGATGAGAACTTAGAAGCGGTGTGCATTCGATGTCACAATGAGCTTCATCCGGAGAAGCTGGAGCGGTTCAGGAAAAAGGAGAAGGAATTTATAAATGAAGAGAGGTGGTGAAGGGATGAAATGCCCCCCGGTCAAAAATTTTGGCGAATTACTTGGGAGGGTCTACAACGGGGGAGGGTGACGATTAAATATATTTCTGATGCCCTCATGAGTAAGTATTGGGAAATGAATGGAAAATGTTCTACGAGGAGGTGATAAGATGGCCAGGAAAACGAGCCAAGCCCAGAGAAAAAGAATTGAAGCAGATTTGCTTGATCAACTTAATGAAAGAGAAATATCTGGTGAGCACTTTTTTGACTTGGTTCAGGTGTACCTATCGATGTGGGATTTAACAAATTCACTGATAGAAGATATCGAAAAGGAAGGTCCAAAGGTTGCTGGAATGCATGGTCCAAAGTCAAACCCAGCCATAAATGACCTGAACAAAACCAATGCTCAAATGTTAAAGATTTTGTCGGAGCTAGGACTCAAAGCTGCCGCGAACTTTGATGGTGATGACGACGATGACGACTGGTAAGATTCAATACAACAAACATATTGATCATTACTTTAAACAAGTTGAAAGTGGCCATATTGTCGCTTCGAAAGAAGTAAAGCAATTAGTAGCCTATCTTAAAGGGAAGCTTCATGATGAAAAAGAACTTATTCACATAGATCATGAAGAGATAGATAGGGCCATTAAGGCAATTGAGAGATACTTCCCCTTCCGGCTGCTTCCTTGGCAAAAATTCATTACAGTATTTGTCGTAGGGATGACCTATAAGAAAGATGGCTCATTGGTTTTCAATGAGTTTTTTTTAATGATGGGGCGGGGCGCAGGCAAAAACGGATTTATAGCTGCCCTCTCGTTTTATCTGATCTCACGACAAAAGATTCGAAATTATGATGTTGCTATTGTGGCCACTAGCGAAAAGCAAGCCAAGACTTCATTTATGGATGTATGGGAAGCATTGGACAGTCACTGGAGGAAATTAGAGAAGAAGTTTAGACGGACTCTTAAAGTGATTGGGTTTAAGAAAACCAAGTCAAAGCTCGAATACTTTACGAACAATGCCAAAACGAAGGATGGGTTGCGGCCAGGATGTATCATCTTCGATGAGGTTCATGCTTATGAAGATGAGGAGAACATCAAAGTCTTTACATCGGCCCTCGGTAAAGTCCCACGAGCGAGGCGCTTTTATATCACGACGGATGGTAACATCCGTGGAGGATTCCTTGATCAGATGAAGGAAGAGGCCAAGATGGTCCTGAATGGTGAGATTAAAGGGAGCAGGCTATTCCCGTTCATTTGTAAGCTCGATGAACCGGAAGAAGTTCACGACTTCTCTAAGTGGGAGAAAGCCAATCCCTCCATCATGTACTTCCCTCATCTTAAATTGGAGATGGAAACGGAATACCGGAACATGGAGCACCGTAAGTCGGCTAAACTTGAGTTTATGACAAAGAGGATGAACATCCCTTCACAGGATGCCTACGATCTTGTCGCTGAATGGGAGAAGATCTTGGCCGCCACAAAGCATAAATTCCCCGAGTTCAAGCGTTCCGCCTGCATTGGCTCCATAGACTACTCTGACACGCAAGATTTCGCCGTCGTGGGTCTGTACTTCAAGCTCGGGAAGAAGAAATACTTCAAACAGCATACATTCATCAATCACAAGTCTTTGCTCTTGAACAATTACAAGGTAAACATTGAAGAGGCCATTGAACGCGGTCTGGTTACGATTATTAAAGAAGAAACCAACAAACCAGAATATCTCGTTGAGTGGTTCCTTGAACAAGCGAAGGTTCATGACATTAAGTTCATCACCGCCGATATGTACCGGATTAATTACCTGAGAGAAGAATTTGAGAAGGCCGGGTTTGATGAATTCGTCATTGCCAGGAGTGGAAGCAAGACGCATACGCAACTGCAGCCAATCATTGAGGACCTCTTTGCATATGAGAATGTGATCTTTGATGAAGATGACCTGATGATGCGGTGGTATACAAATAACGTCTACATCAAGCGTGATAGCAAAGGAAACATCACATACGAAAAGATCGAGCCACGGCTGAGGAAGACCGATGGCTTTTTTGCATTCCTTCACGCCCTGCAGCATGATGCAGAGCTTGAGGACTCAGAGCCAATGACCATGGACCGGATCAAAAACATGTTCAGGGCCTTCTCTGTGTAAGGAGGTGAGAAAAATTTGAAAATATTAGATTGGTTCAGTTCCTGGTTTAAAGACAGTAGCACGATCGCTTTAGACGCTGACTTTTTTGAGTTGGCAGCAAAGGTCCATTACAAGAGGCTGGCCATCGATACCTGTACTGATATCATAGCCAATGCCCTTTCTAGATGTGAATTCACGACATTTAATAAGGGCAAGGAAACCAAAGGAAACCTCCATTACATGCTGAATGTGGCACCCAATCAAAATCAGAATGCCACGGAGTTTTTTCATAGTATCGTGACGCACTTGATCAATGACAACGAATGCCTGGTCCTTCAACAAGGCGACGAACTGATCATTGCTGATTCCTTTACTCGTACCGTGTACGCGGTGAAGCCAAACTCATATAAGAATGTTCAGGTAGGCGACTTTAAATTTGATAAGACGTTCCCCGAGGAAGATGTGTTTTACTTTAAGCTCAACGATCACAATATCATAAAAGTCATTGATAGCTTATATGAAGACTATGGGAAGCTCCTGGCATCCGGAATCAATTACTACAAGCGAAAAAACAACAAACGGTATGCGATGAAGGGCGATTATTTAAGGGGTCTGACGGAGAAAGAGCAAGAAGAAACCAATGCACTTTTAGAAGCGCAGCTAAAGGATTGGTTCAATCCTGACAAGGAAGGATCAGCATTTCATTTCTCCAAAGACCTCACTATGGAAGATATGAGTGACGGACAAAAAAGCACCGGCAACTTCGGGACGAGCCGCGATATTCGGGATCTCGTGAATGATGTGATTGATTTCGTGGCCATGAGCCTTCATGTTCCGAGGGGCATCATCAAAGGTGACGTATCTGATATTGAAAAGCAGATCGACAGCTTCCTGATGTTCTGCATATTACCACTGGTTAAGCTGATCCAGACGGAGCTGAATAGGAAGTTCTATGATAAAGAGCAATTCCTGGAGCGCAGCTATATCAAGGTCGATACGTCACAGATCAAAGTCGTGGACATCGTTCAGTTGGCGAATGCGGTGGACAAGCTCTTTGCGGTCGGCGGCCTATGCATCGACGACATTCTAGAGCTCCTAGGTAAAGAACCTCTTAACACTCCGTGGTCGAAGAAACGTTTCGTCACGAAAAACTATCAAGATGCAGAGAACCTGGAAGGAGGTGAAGAGAATGAAAATGAAGCGGTTTAAGAACGAAAAATTCAATAACAAGCCCGCGATTGGTCGAGTGTTCAAGGCAGAGGCTATCAGTGCCAATACGCATAAGCTAACAATCTATGGCGATATCGGTGAATCTATGTGGGGTGATTACGTCACCGCAAGTGAAGTGGAGAATGCCCTCAACGGAATCGACTCTAATCATATTGATGTTCACATTAATAGCTATGGAGGGGATGTCTTTGATGGAATTGCCATCTATCACACATTAAAGGACCATAAAGCCTCCATCACGACCCATGTAGATGGCATTGCTGCAAGTGCTGCCTCCCTTATTGCTATGGCAGGGGACAAGGTCGTTATGAACGTGGGATCCATGCTGATGATTCACGAAGGATCTACAATAGCCTGGGGGAATAAAGGGGATATCCAAAAGACGTTGAACGCATTGGAAAAGATTGATCAATCCATCGGCAACATCTATATGACGAAGTTTACGGGTGAGCGAGTCGACATCGAGACCATGATCACGAACGAAACATGGTTCACCGCAGAGGAAGCCATCGAGGCGGGGTTCGCGGATAACGTAAGCGAAGAGGACACCAATCCGGCGGATCCGGAGGAAGTGAAAAATGCCATCCTGGATAAAATCCGGAATCGCAAACCCGCACCACCCCAAAACCCGGCACCATCAATACTGAATCGATTCAAGCGCTCAGAGTAGCGCTTTTTATTATGAAACCATTTGGAGGGTAATAATCTATGAAATCAAAGCTGAACCTTTTACCATTGAATATTCAATTTTTTTCCGGAATTAAAAATCCGGATGACCCAATTGTCAAAAATAAAGAAGAGCAAGTGAAAGCCATGCAACAGGCTTTTGAAACAGGCGATCCCGAAGCAGTTGCTGCAAGTATCGTAGCGAATTTCGAGAACAACATGGCTCGAGTACAGGACATGATGAACCAAGTGACTAAAGACGCAAGGCAAGCCACTTCCGAACAGTGGGATAATCAAGTTCTTGCATCCCGTGGCGTCCGTGTCCTGACGAGCGAAGAGAAGAAATTCTACAACGAAGCCATCGAGGCTGAGTCCTTTGATGAAGTCATCAAGCTTGTTCCGCCGACCGTTTTCGAACGTGTCTTTGAGGACCTTGAAAAAGAGCATCCTCTTCTATCAAGAGTGAATTTCCAGAAGACCGGCGCCAAGACGGCATGGGTTCTCCGCAAGCCAGGTGAGCCGGTTGCGTTCTGGGGCGATGTAACGGCGTCCATTCAAGAAATGCTTGATGAAGGCTTCCGTACTGTTGAACAAGGGATGTACAAACTGAGCGGGTTCTTGGTTGTTTCCAAAGCCATGTTTGAACTTGGCCCACAGTGGTTGGATCGCTACGTTCGTATGTTCATGGCGGAGATCATTGCCGATGAACTAGAAAATGTCATCGTCAACGGTGACGGGAACAAAAAACCAATCGGTATGACCCGGGACTTAGAGGGTTCAACCACAGGTGGAGTATATCCTTTAAAAGCGGCGAAAGTGCTTGCGGATTTCACTCCAAAGACAATCGGTAAGGAAATTCTAGCCCCGACAACAAAAGAAGGAACGCGCCGATACACAGGCGTCACGCTCATCGTCAATCCGATGGACTATGCTATTCGTTTCTTCCCATTGGGTGCCAAGCAAAAGGATGACGGCAGCTGGACCTATGATAATTTTGCCGTGCCAGGATTGGAAATCATCCAATCACCAGCGGTGAAGCTCGGACAGATGATTTCCGGAAAGCCAAAAGACTACTTCATGGGTGTTGGTGTAGAACAAAAACTCGAGACAACCGATATTCTTCGAATGATTGAAGATCAACGCTTGTACCTCGTTCGTCAGTTGGCCAATGGCCGCCCGTTGGATCCGGACTCCTTTACAGTCTTTGATATCTCTCAAATCGGGGAAGTAGAAGCTACACCAGAAGTCTAACTATAGAAGGGATGAACGAACATGCCATACAAAGTGATTAATGATTTCATAGATACCAAAACCAAAACACTATACGAAAAGCGTGATATCTACCCTTTGCAGGGGTTGGAAGAGACTCCGGAGCGGATTTCAGAGCTCCAGGCCGTCCATCCGAAGTATAAGCGAGCGTTCCTTGCTCCAGAGCCACTGGAGGCCCGCGAAGGGCCGGCCGAAGAGGGTTAAACCGGCTGTCTACACTGACGAGCAACTGGAGGCATTGGGTGCGAAAGACTTGAAAGAACTTCTTGATGAGAAAAAGGTTTCATACAAGGCTTCGGCCACAAGACCCGAGCTGATCAAACTCTATAAGGGCGAGTAACGCCTATGAACAGTATTGATGAGAGCACAAGGGCTTCTCTTCTAAAAGAACTCCAGGATGATCTCCTCATCACATGGGAAGACGAAGATACCAATCGAAGGTTGCAAAACCACATTACTAAATCAGCGGCGTACCTGGAGGAATTAACGGGTACGTCGCTTGATTTTTCAGCGAATATCCGCGCAAGGGAATTGCTACTCGAACGTTGCCGGTATCAGCACAACAGTGCGACGGATGAATTCGAGGTGAACTTCGAAAGGGAGCTATCCCGTTTCATCCTTAAGGAAGCGGTCAATGCGTACAGGAAGGCGCGTGTTATAGATGATGAAACCTTATCGTGAAACATTCAACGATGGGTTTATGCAGTACGGGTTTTCAAAGACAGCCCGTTCTGATAGCGGGAAAGCGGTAGGCAAGTCGTTCTCGCCGGTTGGGAAATTGGCGTACAAGGAATTGAGTTGTCGTGATCGAGATTATGAGCTTGCAGGAGTCCTAGATTCAAAGCTCGATCGAAAGATTAAAACGCAGGCCCCTCCGTCCTTCAAGACCATATCTAAGTCGAAGTTGAAGGTCGTTATCGAATCCAATGAGTACGACGTTATCGAGGTCGATACGGATCCGGGTAGACGGTATTTGTTCTTCTATCTGCAGAAGGTGGGTGCGGTTCATGAATGAGCGCGCCAAGCAAATCATCAAGGATCAAAACAAATCCATCCTCAAGGTGTTACAAGACCATTTCGGTCTACCTGGCTTCCAGGATAACATCAATGAAGATGAGATCCCCGAGGACCATAATTACTTTCTTATTGTCTACGGAGATATTATCCGAACGGATAAGCAACGAGCAACCAGGAATGGACTGTCACAGGACGTCTACGTCGTTTATATCAGCGAAGGAAATGACGAGTTGGATGAAACCAGCCTGGACATCATTTCGTTAGTTGAAGGCGTCAAAGCGGTCGATTTTCAACGGACAACGAAAGAGAGAATTCAAAAAGCAGATACGTCCGAATTTGTTGATCGCGTCACTCTGATTTTCACAAGGAGGATCAAGTATGACAGTCCGATTTCAGGTTGATTATCAGGACATTGATCGTCTTCTTCAAAGGGTTTCCCACCTTGGCGATAAGGCCGAGAAGACAATCAATGAAGTGCTGCATAACTTCGGAGTGAAAAAGGTCGTCCGAGATATCACCAAAGAGATGCCGATTTCCAAACGACAGAAGCGCCATGCGAAATTAAGCACTTGGTCAAAGATTGAAGCAGGAAATCTGGAGTTTGTAGTGAAAGCAGCAGGCGGTGCGGCGAACAAGCCTGGAAGCTTCGGATATATCGTTTTCCCAAATGAAGGGCGGGGCCCTTCGAACCCCCTCGAACAGCGGTTTATGGAAACCGGCTTATATAAAGCCACCAATCCGGTTATGGATGAACTAAGCAAGACCATTGAAGAACGAATTACAAAGGAGTTGTAAATATGCCTACAGTTGTTGAACAGTTTGCGCCAGTGCGCATCACAAATGCAAGTGTGCAATTTTATGAAGGCGGGACACAAAAGACAGGCGAAAAGTTTGGTAGCCTTGGTTCCGTTGAGGGCGAAACCACTCTTAAGGAATTGATCAAGACAGAAGAAGGGCGAGAGGTGGCCAAGAGAACCAAGCCAGAAAAGATGGACCTTACTGTCTCGGCCCACATTCGGACGTCCGTCATCCGGAAGATCTTCGGCATTTCCTCAAATGGACTAAAGCCTGGAATTTACAAGTACGGGCAAGATTCAAAAGGAGTGGAATTTGTCTTCACAGCAGATGTTATCGATGAATTCGAGGATGTGACCAAGCTGATCGCGTTCCCGAAATGCGTGAGTGCCACAGGTTTCACCTTCACCATTGAAAACGGGGCGGACGAAGTGGCTCTTATGGAAGTGCAGCTGACGGCTTACCCGGATGCAATGAGAGAGATTTACTATGAGGCATTCGTCAGTGAGCTAGAAGATACGACAGTTGCTACAAAATGGCACACGGAATTTGATCGATCATTGGTTGAATCAACACCAGAAGTGTAAATCCGAGCAGGGGAAACTCCCTACTCTTTTTATATGGAACAGGAGGAAGAGGCTATGGCCATTCAAACAATCGTGCTCAAGACGTTACAAGTGTACGAAGAGGACGGGATTTACAAAGAGAAATATATCGACACCGAAAAATACCCTGCAATGCTCACAAACTATTCCCTGAAAGTCGGTCAAGACCGCGGCTTAATCAAGGGATCACTCCTCGCAGATATTATGCACCTGCAGAAGCTTCAGGATGTGGAAGATAATCCAGATCAAGCAGCGGAAGCGATGGAGCGATTGGACACAACGGAGTGCCTCAAAGTCATTTTCTTGGCATGTGCCGGGTTAAAGAAAGGGTTCCCGTACTCCTTTGATGAGTTCGCCGAACGTTATCACGAAGACACGGAAACGATCATTGAGACCTATGCGGAACTGATTTCCGACCTGGCTCAGAAAGACACGAATCAATTCGCTAAGGCATTGGAAAATAGCACGAAAAAAAAACCGAAAAAGGGCAACCGAAACCACCAGAAATCAAAATCGAAACGGTAGAGGATCGATACGTCCTCTATTGTTTAGTGTTTGGTATTTCAGACGACGTATTCTGGCACTTCCCTTATGCCTCGGTTGAACGAATCTACGAAGGGAAAGCGGCCTTCGACAGTTGGCAGGCGAACCCTTATACGAAGTAAGTTGGTGAATAGATGGCAAGACAACCGGAAGTAAAGGTTAAGTTCAGTATCTTCAATAAGGAATTCAACGAAGGCATAGACAAAATCAGCAAGGAATCTGCGACGCTCAGAAAAGAATTCAAGCTCCAGGAAGAGCAGCTGAAAGCAAATGGCACAACTTCGGAGCGATTTGAAGCAAAGCTCTCTCACCTTACCAAGCAACACCAGTTAGCTGGGGACAAAGTAAAAGCCACGGCGAGCCAATTGGCCAAAGCGAAGGCAGCCTATGGGGAAAACTCCAATGAGGCCCGAAAGTTAAATGATGTACTTCTTGGGTATCAAACCACCCAACAGAAGCTAGAAAATCAATTGACGTCGACCAAAAATGAACAAATGCGCTATAAGAAGGCCATGCAAGACGTTAAACGGATCATGGAAGTGACGGAAACGTCTACGGAGGATTTGGCCCAGGCGCTCGGTCCTGAAATTGCTCAAGCTATCGATAAGGGAACGGCCTCCACGAAACAATTGGAATACGCCTTCCGGAAGGTATCAAAGAGCGCAGTAGGAACCGAGGCAGATATTCACCAGGTCAAGAAGATATTGGCCAAGCTGGATGACGGGTCTTCCATTAAGTCGATCAGAAAGGACTTGGATAAGCTCGGAAAGAGCGCGGATGAGGCAAAGGGTTCTGTTAAAGGTCTCGGGTCCGAGATTGGCGGATTAGTCGGAGGATTGGCTGCAGGCCTTGGTATCGGGGCGGCCATTGGGCAGTCCATTGATGCCGCAGACCTGAAAGCCAAGATTGATTTGACCTTTGAAGTGCCAGAGAGCGCCAAGAAGGACATCTACAAGTTAGTCAGGAATGTCGAGTCTTATGGAGTCGATGCGGAAGCCGCCTTGGAAGGGGTCAGAAACAATGGGCTCTCAACAAGAAGTCGAGCGATACCACAAACGAGGCGGTCATCAAAGGTGCTGCCACGATCACCAAGATATATGCAGGTATCGATTTTAATGAGTTGATTCAGGAGACGAATGAAATTGGCTCGGCTCTTAAAATATCCAACAATGAAGCTCTTGGTCTTGTGGATGCCTTACTTCAAGGAGGCTTCCCCCCTGAACAGTTGGATATCATCGCCGAATACGGTACGCAGCTACAAATGGCCGGCTACGAGGCAGAAGAGGTCCAAAACATCTTTGCAGCAGGGGTCGACCTGAAATCGTGGAATATCGATAACCTCTTGGATGGAATTAAAGAAGGTCGAATTCAAATGGCCGAGTTCGGGGCGGGTACTGATAAAGCGACAAGAGAAATCATTGAGGGCGCCGGACTTAGCATTGATAAATTCGAGGAATGGGGCGCTGCCATTAATCAAGGCGGAGAAAAAGGCCAGGTGGCGATGCTCGAAGCGACAAAAGCTCTCATGGGTGTAAAGGATGAAACTGAGCGTAATAAGCTCGGTGTGAAGATGTTCGGGACCATGTGGGAAGACCAAGGATCTAAAATTGCGGATACCTTGCTGAATGCCAAAGACGGCACAGCTGACTTGGCCAAGCAGCAGGAGAACTTGGCGGATAAGGTCAAGAAGATCGATGACACACCTGCGAAGAAGCTCTCCGAAGCGACACAGAAGTTAAAGGGAGCCCTGGATCCTTTGTTCACAGTCATCGCGAATGTGGTCACAAAGATTGCCTCTTGGGCATCGGATAACCCCACCCTGACCTCCACCATAGTGGCCATAGTGGCCGTGGTAGGAACGTTATTGGGAATTTTAGCTGTCTTAGGCCCTATATTTACCGCCATCGCAACAATAGCCGGGGTGGTTGGTGCGAGCTTTGTAGCCGTCGCCGGCGTTGTAGGTATTGTAATCGCAGCAGTCGTGGCACTTATCGCCATTGGCGTGCTCCTGTACAAGAATTGGGACACCATTGTCGAATATGCCAAGAATGCTTGGACCCTCATCGGCGAAATTTTCAAGATGGCGAAGGACAAGATTGTCAACCTAATCGTCAATTTGTACACCTCCACTACAGCGAAGTTTCAGAACTTGCTAAATAAGGTGAAGGGTATTGCTGAAATGTTGAAGAACTTCGTCGTCCAGAAGTTTGTTGGGATGGTCACAACCGTTGTTTCAAAGGTAGTGAACTTCCACAAATCCTTAATCGACAAGTTCAAGTCCTTACTCAGCAACATATCAAAGACGGCAGAATCCATTCGAAGCTATGTAATCAATAAATTCGTCGGAATGGTTTCGTCCGTTGTCAGTAAGGTGTCCGGCTTCACTTCATCAGTGGTCTCGAAATTCAAGTCGCTATACAAGTCCGCAAGTGGAGTGGCAGAGTCAATCCGCAGCTATGTAGTGAATAAGTTCAACGGCTTGAAGACATCAGTGGTGTCGAAAATAAGCAGTTTGTCTGATTCCGTTTCGTCAAAATTCAGCAGCATAAAAAAATTCATCACGGATCCGATTTCCTCAGCCAAGCAAACGGTCCTCGATGCGATTGATCGAATCAAAAACGCCTTTTCTGATTTGAAGCTCAAGATACCGAAGCCGTCCATACCAAAGATCAGTATTTCAAGCGGGATTAAAAACATCGCAGGCTTCAACGTCAAATATCCAAAGATCAGCTGGCATAAGACCGGCGGGGTATTTACCAAGCCCGTGGTGGCCGGGAATGCAGGTTTCGGGGACGTCGAGGAAGGCATCGTACCATTCGAAGGTCCTCACGCCAAGCGAATCGCGACACTGATTGCAGACGCTCAGAATCCAATCCAGCAGACATCGAAAAATGTGGCAGACAAAGCGCAGGAGCTGATGGTACAGCTTAAATCTCCGCCGGTGATGTCATCATTGATGGCAAAAAGACAGGCGAAGTTGTATGGGAACCGGTTCAGAAGCATACGGCCCAGAGGAAGAAAGCCGATTCACGGCGGTTGAAAGCGAGGATTAAATGATGAAGAGTCGATTTAATTTTAGTATTGAGTATTCGGATGGCCGCAAGGTGGACATGAACGAAAAGGGACTGTGGGTGAGCTTCTTCCGGATTTCTTCCCCGAATGCAGAACGGTCGCTATACGAACACTCCCAAATCCCTGGCGCCCGTTTGATCTCTTCCAGAATCGGAGTAAGGAAAATACAGATAGGATTCAGCTTTGAAAAGGGAAGCCTGGAAGAATTGGACTCTTTCAAACACGAAATCTATCAGACTTTTTTCCATAGTGATGAATATAAGATTGTACGGGATATGTACCCAGGCAACTATCTGATGGCGCTGCAAGAAGGAGAATATGAGATCCAAAACGTGACGGGGACAGACGGCGAGTTTGAAATTGAACTCACCATGCTGGACCCGTTTATTTATGGCAACAGGAAAGAAATCACCTTGATTGGCCAAGCCATTGATCTTCGCCCGGGGGAATACTGGCCAACCATTACGGCGAAGTTTACGACAGAAGCCAGCTCTTTCAAGGTCACTCACCAGGAGACAGGGAAGTTCGTCGAAGTGAAATATGGGTTTGTCGTCGGAGACCTCCTGGTGATCGACTTCAACAAGCGGAAGGTCACAATCAATAACAACGTCCGTATGACGGCGTTCACGCTTAAAAGCCGGTTCTTCAAGCTTGTACCCTTTACGAATCATCTGACGGTGTCGCCGTACACCGCAGCCACTGTGAAGCTATTGTATGAACCGAAGTCCATGTAAGAAGCACAGAGAAAGGATGTGGTGACTTGGCTGATTTCTATGTATTTGATCCGGACGACAACCTATTGACGGTCTTGTCATCGGATGCTGATGGAGCTTGTTTGGTATACGAGGCTCCATTCGAAGACGAATTAAACCGTGAGCCTGTGTTTCAGATTAAGGCTACAGCGAATCATCCAGATGCTTCATACCTCGTCAATGAAAACCAAGTCGGTTTCTATGACAAGGATGAGGTTTTTCGTTTGTTCATCATTAAGAATCCGGAATGGAGCAACGGAAAGGACGGTCCGGAAATCATTGCGGAATGTGTTTCCTGGATGCAGGAGCTGGAAGATGAGCCTCTGGAAGACATCCGGGCGTACAACGTTACCGCCGAAACAGCAACAACGCGCGTACTAAGTAAAACCAGAATAAAGGTAAGGGAGCCATCGCAGAGTTAGGCATTAACTCGGCCAATTTTTATTATATTTCCACCAAAACACCCTGGAGATCATCATTAATACATCGGGCGGGAAACTATGAAAGATAGAGTCGAAATCAATAATAATGGAATTAAAGACCGATACATCGATATTTTGCCCAGGCGCGGACAAAATGCAGGAAACCGGTGGTACATCGATGAAAAAGTAGTTTTCGTCGTTAAACTATCGATCGAATCCAGTCCCAAAACCGCCCTCTATGGAAGAGGATCCAGTCTTCAAACCGAGGACGGGGGCTTTTCCAGGAAGATCACCTTTGCGGACGTGGAATGGAAGGTAAGCAAGGGGGATCCGGTCGATAAGCCTCTTGGTCAAGAGTTGGTCGGGGATCCTCGGGCCCTCCAGAAGTATGGACGCAAAAACAAAGAGGGACCAGGCGCCACCCAGTAAGCTTCTGCTCCGAAGATGGAGGAGCAAGAGGACCCTGAAGTCCTCCTACAGGAAACCTACAACGCTCTGCAGGAGGAAATGGAGCCCATTCTGAATGTCAGCATGACGGTTCATCTCCTGGAGAGCATATCAGGCTATGATCATCGAAAAGCCAGGCTGGGCGATACCACAATCGCAATCGATGATTGGTTTGCCCAACCCATTGAGCTGGAAAGCCGGATTATCAGTTCAAGTCTGACGTCGCTAATCCGGATAAGCCAGCAGAGGTCGAAGCTTGGAAGTTTTCTTGACTTCAACGACTCGGATGACCGGATCAGCGCCATTGAAGCAAGACTCAATGAAAAGAGCGGTGTCTCGTCTTAATAATATCAATTCCGGATATGGGGGCAATCGACGACTATGACATCATAGACAGCCCACCTCCGACTATAAAAGGACTCACGGCAGATGGATTGTTCAAGACCATCAAACTGAGCTGGGGATTCAATTCTGCCATTCATGTGGCAGCATACGAGCTCTATGGCTCTCAGGTTCCTGAATTCATACCGGATTCATCTAATTTGCTTTTCAGAGGGAAGACAGGTGGATATGTCCACAACGCCGGAACCAATGAGCAGTGGTATTTTGTCGGCCGTACCATGAATACCCACGGTGAATACAGTGACTTCTCGGATGTCGTAACGGCCCAAACGGCCAGGATCGTGACGGACGACATCTTGTTCGGGAGTGTCACGTCTGATTTACTGGCCGACCTCTCCATATCAGCGAAGAAGTTAGCCGAGCAGGCGGTAATAAGTGGGAAGCTGGCTCCAGGAGCCGTCACGAATGGAAAGTTGGATGATGGGTCTGTGGATTTCAGCAAGATCACCAACGGAGCGGTGGGCAATGTGAAGTTGGCCGACCTGGCCGTCACAGTGGGGAAAATCGTAGATGGCGCGGTCAATAACAAGAAGCTCGGAGACTTGGCAGTCTCGGTGGATAAGATCGTGGACGGTGCCATTAATAATGTCAAATTGGGCAACAAAGCCGTATCAGTTGAAAAGATTGTAGACCAGGCAATCAATAATGCAAAGCTTGGTAGTTTATCAGTTAGCTATGAAAAGCTTATGGAAAATGCCGTCATTGCGTCCAAGTTGGCAGCCAATTCCGTAGAGCAGGAGAAAATCAAAAACGGTGCTATCAATAATCAAAAGTTGGCCAACCTGGCCGTGGATGCAGCAAAGCTGGCCGACAAAGCGGTATCTGCCACCAAAATTGCCAATTTGGCAGTCGGAACGGCAGCCATTCAAGATCTAGCCGTGACCAATCAGAAGGTCCAGAGGTTAAACGCTGAGAAGATTTCAGTGGGGCCTGGTACCGTTTTTGATAAAAACTATGATCCTACAAACCTTGATTTGTCAGAAAGGAATTTACTTCTAAATAGTACATTTAATGAAGGCTTGGAAAAGTGGTATTTTTCAGAAAACGGACAAAGAACAGTTTTAGATCCCGAGCCTGATAAGCCTCAAAGCAAAATATTTAGACTTAATTACACTGACTACACAGGGAACAGCCCGATCTACACCGAATCAAGGATCCCAATTAAGCCGGGGGAATCATTTACAGTATCTTTTGATATGAAAGCAGAAACTTTTGAGTCGTTATCTACAGCATTGATGACAATCAGAACAACAGAAACAGATGATAGAACAGATCAAAGTTATGTAACAGTTGTTTCAACTTTAGGATCAGGATTTAATGTTATCAAAAATAATTTCAAGCCCGGAGAATGGGTGAGATATACTCACAAATTCATGATTCCAAACGATTTACCATCAAACGCAAAGTATCTCATGTTTGGTCTTTATCAATCAGCAGGAACAGTGGATCAAAAGATGAGAGAAATAAAAATATCAAAAGGTTTTATTAGCAGTAATGAGTGGACACCTGCTCCCGAAGATACTGAAGGGTATAATTCCACACTAAGGCTGTGGAAGTATCCAAATACTTCGTTTTTTGACGGTGGGAAGATTTACACAAATACCGTCACAGCCAACCAAATGGCCACCGGTACGATTACAGCTGAAAGTGGGATCATTAAAGACATCAACGCTGATATCATCAACGCCGGATCATTGAATGTGTCCTCATCGAATCTGTTCTCGTTCAGTCGGCCGGATCAAAGCCCTGGGTACGCGAGCCGGATCAACGACACAGAGTATATTTCTAAAAAGTCGTTGACCGTCGACACGCCCTCCTACTTGAGATCCTACACCCTCCCGGTGAGCCCTGGAGAGGACATCGTCCTTTCTGCGTACTTCAAACGGATGACGACAGGCGCAGACGATTTCTACATCCGCATTAGGTTTGAAACGGAATCTGCTGGGTTTGCCGGAGACGTCTTTGAATCATTGACCTCCTACTCATCTGAGTATCGGAAATTGGTGGCGAAAGTCAAAGCGCCTACCACGGCAGCAAGAATGATGATTGAATTCCGGAACGGGGCTTCCGGGACCGTTACAAACGTGAACGGGATCATGTGGCATCGGGGCATTGTCGCCCTGGACTATTCTCCTCACCCTGATGACGATATCAATGCTGGAGCGATTACAACGGATAAACTGTATGCCAGGTCTGTGACAACGTCGAAATTGGCCACAGGATCCGTTACAGCGAATGAGATATATGCAAGGGCTGTTACGACCTCAAAGATTGCCACGGGCGCTGTCACGGCGAATGAGATAGCTACCAGGACGATTCGGTCCTACGAGATGGCGACGAATACGATCACCGCCTCGTCCGGTATTATTGCGGACCTGGCGATTGGGAATGCCATGATTGCCACCTTGGCCGTCACATCCACAAAGATTGGGATTGCGGCGGTCGGCACCTTGGCAGTGGCCGATGCAGCCATCACGACGGCTAAGATCGGCAACCTGGCTGTCGGTAACGCCCAGCTCGATTATGCAGCCGTCACATCCGCCAAGATCGCTAACCTCGCGGTGGATAATGCAAAAATCGCCAGCGTGGATGCCTCGAAGATCAATGCGAAGGAGCTCTCTGCCATTTCCGCCAATTTAGGGAAGGTAACCGCCGGTCTTGTAGATGGAGTAGAACTTGTCTCAAAATCCCCTAGTGTTGGGGGCAACGTAATATTTAACGGAACAACAATAAGGGCAGGGAAAGCATACTCTCAGAATATCTCAACTAGGGATTCCACTTACAATACTGAAGAAGGAGGAGAACTTTCAACAGGATCTTTAAGGATTTATCGTGACAGAATCACTAAAAGCACAGGTTATGCTTTAAGGGAGCAAGGTATAAGCGTTTATGCTGATGCTATGTATATTACCCATGGTGAAAAATTTGAATTTGCAGGCTTGGACAACAGATACTTTGAATTTAAAGTAGGTGCATACAACAGCCCTCTATCCATTGCTTCAGGAGGAACATCAGTTTTAAATTTCTTTGCAAATGGGGTAAGTGGTTCAGAAGCGGTAACTTTGGAAGCATTTAGGGACATTGTTTTCCGTAGCAAAAGCAGTTCAGGTAGTGTTACTTTTAGCGGAATTAAAACGAATTTCAATGTCGGTCCTTATGGTATGAATGTTCTCTCTATCGGCTCATCGGGGAATGCTGGAGATCCAACAGTAGTATTCCAGAAAGAGCTTGCGAGTAGATTTGCCTTTGATGGCGACGTTGAGATGCAGAACAATAATATAAATAAAATTAACGCTCTTGACAATTAATGATCCTGGAAACGGGGAAGGCTTCACTTCGATAATGGGAATGGATTTGAAATCCTGAATCTCCTTAAATAATCGTGTTGGCGGGAATGGATCCGGCGAACTGACAATCTTCCGGAGGACGGAGTCATTTCGTTCGGCGATGACACTAGAGGAACCTTTATTCGGTCAGACCCTATCTTCAATCGGACCTATACATGTTCAAACGTTTATATTACATCCAATGGTGTCTTGGGTAGAGCACTTCTGCAACGAAGTTCAAATATCTCTAGGAAGAATTCCAAAAGAGGAAGCTTACAAAAGCCATAGTTGAAACCGAAAATGTGGTTTGACAAGTCGACCATCGATCAGTATGCGAACTACCTATCGAACGGTTGCTCTCTTGAAGATGTAGACTATCCCTTTTATGGAGAGGGTACCAGGAGCCATCGCGGAAGATGTGCGGATCTAGGCCTTGACTCTGTACATAAAGGCTTGCCGGACGAAAAAGGTAATCGCTCCATCCAAGGCTTGAAGTATGAGAAGCTTCCGACTCTGTTGATCCCAATTTTGAACGATAACCTGGAAGACATAAGTGCTGAACATGAGAATGAAGCCAAAGGTAGAAAAATCGCAGAATTAGAAAAGAAATATGCGGACCAGGAAGAACTAATGATGGTCTTAGAAGAAAAAATAAACAAAGTGGGGGCATAATCCCCCTCTTTTATAAGGAGAATGTATTCATGGAAAACGAAAACCAACAAATCGACCCTTCTTTTTTTATAAAATCATCGGACAAAAGGAAGTCCAGCTCACCGCACTAACACAGGAATTCACCGTTCTTACTCAAGAAAATCAAGACTTGAAGGAAAGACTGGAGAAAGCCGAGGAACTTCTTCAAAAAGAACAGAATAAGCCCAAACAGCAAAGGAAAGGTGGTAAACGTTCATGATTAAAGTAACTGTTGTTGAGCACAACGGAACAAAGCATAAAACCGAAGTAGAAGAATGGAATGCAACTGTCGCCAAGGAATATCACGAAACGATTAAGGAAGCACAAGGACATTCCGACCCTGAACATACCGTCATCATTGGAGATGTCATCATCGATGCCCGGTCAGTTAATAGCATTAGCAAAGCCGAATAGTGGTCGCCCAAAGCCTAAAAGGCTTTTTTATTTTGACAAAATTATGAGGTGAGAGAAGTGGAGGAAACATCGTTGTTATTGAATGTTGAGTCTTTGGATATAGCAAGAGCATATTTATTTGGGAACGTAAAGTTTATAATCTTCTCATGGTGTTGATTATCATTGATATCATCACGGGGATTGTTAAGGCGATTAAGTTTGGGAAACTTCGCAGTCGCAGTGCTTGGTTTGGGTATGTGCGAAAGATGTTGACGTTCCTGGTTATCATCGTGGCGAATATCATTGATCAAATTCTTGGACTTAGTGGGGTGATAACCTTCGGTACTGTCTTATTTTATGTTGGCCAGGAAATTCTCTCTATCACGGAGAATCTGGCACAGGTCGGGGTGAAGGTCCCCCAAAGATAAAGAACAGCCTTCAGGTCATCGAGGAGAAAAGTGAAGACTTCGATAAGTAAGTTCCCTACCCAGGGGGCTTTTTCTAATTCAATCAGAATGGAGAGAATGTAAATGGTCAAGCTTAATTACAAGGTCAAACATATCAGAAAAAACAAGTATTCAAGACCCGGTTTTAAGTTGCTGAGATTGCAAGCTGTAACAGAACACTGGACAGCAAACTACGGTGCAACTGCTGAGAATCATTTCGTCTATTTCGATGAAACAATCATTCAAATCGAACGCTATGCCGGGGCTCACATCTTCGTGGATCGGTTCCAAGCGCTTGAACTGATTCCATTGGATGAAGGAACATTCGGAGCCAACGACGGAGGGACAGCAGGATTGAAGTTGGCATCACTTAGGGCTACAGATCCACGGTATCCAACCATCGATGGCGAAGGGAACGCCAATCTCCTTTGCATCCATGTGGAAATGTGCGTAGAAGAAGACGGAACCATCCATCCGGATACTCTAGCACGAACGGCCCTTGTAAATCAGTATCTGCAGAAGAAGTTCCCGCAGCTAAAAGATACCGAAAATCGTTTGTTCGTCATTTTGACGTTACCGGAAAGAACTGCCCAGCTCCTATGGTATCAAACCCGAACCTCTGGAAAGAGCTCTTAAGGATGACGGATGCTAAAGTGGTCGTCCCTCCATCCAAACCAGCAGCGGTCGAGCCGAAAGAAGAAAGCACCCCTACTCATAAAACGAATTGGGTGCGTTCGAAAGTGAATGATCTTCGATACTACTCGAAGCCATCATGGGACGACAAACATGTTGCAGGACGTCTGCCTAAAGGGTATGGATTCCCGCAGGCGGTCCGTAAAGTGAGAGTCGACGATGCGTGGCAATATGAGGTGAAGAACAGCAAAGGGGAAACGTACTATGTGACCGCATCAAGTAAGTATGTGACAGTCGAGCATACGCCGGCGACGTCCACCGCACAGAAGCCAGATAAACCAAAACCAGCACCAAAGCCAAAAGGTCCTAAAGCCATCGGACGAATCAAGATCGTTAAGGTGATGAGCGCTGCTTATGTACAGGATCAACCTGACCGGAAAGTATCTGGGGAACTCGGACAAGTGAAAAAAGGCTCTTACCTTGAAGTCGCAGGATCCGTAAGAGGAAAACACAGTGAATCGGGGTACTGGGAAGTATTCTATAAAGGAAAACGAGGTTATGTGACAGGAGAATTCGGTAAGTACGAACCTTACTAAATAGAAACAGCCACCCCTGGGTGGAGGGTGGCTGTTTCACCATATCACATAAAAGGTCGTCCAATGCAGTAGGGGATAAATCCTACATTTAAAGGGTAACCATTAGCAAAAAGAATATACATTGGAAAAAAATAGTTGAAATCAGCGAAGAATAATTGTATCGTTGATAATGCCATATATGGTATTCGACAAATTTTTAGCCCCCTCACGATTATCGTGAGGGGGCCTTTTTTTATTTGAAGATTTTCCCCAAGCTTTTACCGGTCGCCCTTCCTGCAGCACGACGAGCAATTCGTTTTCCGACCGTGCCCTTTCTGACTGCATTGATGTCGCCGAGGATCCTGGCCATCAGATATAATGCTTTCCGCACCTTATTAATCGACAATGGAAATTCCTCCTAGCCTTTTTACCCATCATAACTGGAAAAACTCTGTTTGTCTGTAACTATACGGAAATGGTCTATCCGGTACCAAAAATAGTGCTGTTTGCAAGACATTAAAGGGACTTGGAATCGTAGCATAAGGACCTACCTTGAAGTGACCGGATTTCGTCAGGGGAAGAATAAATCTTCTGGCTATTGGGAAGTGTTCTACAACGGGAAGAGGGGCTTTGTCACTGGAGAATATGGAGATTATGAATCTAAATAGGAGATAAAAATACAGGGCTTACTTGTCTTAGTTTGAAGGAGTAAGCCCCATTTTTAGACCACGAATCCATAAATAGTATATATTACTTGTAGTAAAATGTTGAAATAAAAAAGTTTAAATGCAATATTTAATATACTACATTTAATCTTTGAAGATTAAATAACTTTTTCATAATCCAGATTATAAAAATAATCAAATGTGAGTGAGTTGATAAAATGGATATCGAAAAAATTATAGGTAAACGAATTCGGTTGAGTCGGAGAACCAAGGATATAACTTTAAAAGACCTAAGCAATTTAACTGGAATATCAATAAATTATCTTTCCGCTATTGAACAAGGTAGAGCTAATCCATCATTAAAAAAAATTGATATTATATTATTCCATTTGGAGATGACGTGGGGAGAGTTGTTTTCACCTGATACACTTTCTACACCAAATAACGATGATGTGATAATATCAAACCCTCTAGTACGCTAAAGATTAGGTTTAATAAGAATACTTTAAAGGACAAGAAAAATAGCCATCCTAGTCGGCTGAGGATGGCTATTTTTCCAATTAACAAATAATCCTCATTAAAATTCTACTTGTTTTCTCTTCAGCATAAATGAAAAAAATTTATCTGTAACTATACGGAAATTGGACTTTCCATTGTGTTAAAGACCGTGCCAAACGCATGACATCAAAGAACCTTGGAGCCGTAGCAACAAAGGGCCTTCCCTTTAAACTAACAGGATTCGTAAGAGGTAAGGCCAGCTCTTCTGGGTATTGGGAGTTATATTCAAGGGTAATCAAGGGTTTGTTACAGGGTAGTTTGGAGATTTTAAATCATTCTAGCAATAAGAGGAACTTAACTACCGCTAATATTTCAAGGAGAGGGATCTTTTACGAACACTTTTCAACAAGTCACATAATATGGTTATTGTAGGATCGATAAATCATCAGTCCTTTTTAATTCACTTTGTGACCTGGAAACAGCTGGGGGATCGGCCTATCCTTTACTCTTTCTCTAAGCATCTTAGAGAGAGAGTTTTTTTGTTTTATGTCATTTTTCCGCTTGAAATTGCAGTGGGTAAATATAAATCAATTTATTGTTGGATTAGTGAATTACACGTAAAAAAAGGCATTCGTACAAGCATAAATGATTTCACCACATAGTCTATAGAAATGAAAAGAAAGGTGGTGAAATCATATGGATTGCTTCAGTAAACCTTTAGGGAAAGACATTAAATGTCCGCAAAGACCAAAAAGGGAGTGCAAAGACGCTCATTTTGAAAACTGTTCCCCTATCTCTGGTAGAGGAAACAGAGACGTCAATGTTATTTTTGATGTTGAACCAAACAGTCTTCATGTAACGGCTGCAGGTACAATTGAAAATTTTAGTGATCAATCGTTTAACGTTCGTTTTGAGAGAGAGAATAGTGCGCCAATTATTATTTTAGTAGCTCCTCATAGTTCTATTACGTTCGTTTACGAAAACCTAGTTAGGATTGCAACAACTGGTACAGCCCCTGATAGAACATATAATGGTTCATTAAAGATTCAATTGCACTATACTTTTGAAAGAGTTTGTAAAAAGTATTAATTTGTTAAAGCCCCGAACGAGGGGCTTTTTTATGTATGAAAAACATATTTACAGGACAAAATAAAAAAACTATATATGTATTTGGGGTGGGCGGGATGAAACTGGTTATAATCACATGTATTGTGTTAATTGTCTTGTTTTTTTATTATGTATTGATTGATAATTATCAGATATAATTAAGCAGCGAATTTTCATATCAATTGGATTATATCGCTATTAGTTCTATTATTATGTAAAATGTAATTGCCTTTGAGGTATTTGATAAATTGTTAAAACCCCCTCACTTAATTTGTGAAGGGGCCATTTTTTATTCTAAGTTATCTACAGCATATTGAGCTTCTTCAGGTGTAAACTTCTCTCCATAATCAGAAACTAATTGATCATAAACAGCATCAGTAGACATAGCCATTTCATCAGCATAAGTTTCGGCTTTCTTTAACGCGTTCTCTTTCCAATCGTGCTTGATATTGTCCATAGCGTATTGTGCAGCTTCTTCTGGGAATTTCTCTCCGTGTTCTGAAACTAGTTGATCATATATAGCTGCTTTTGAGATATACATAGAACTTGCATAAGTTTCGGCTTTTTTTAATGCAGACTTATATTCTCTCGGTACATCTTCTTTTTTCTCTTCCTTAACTTTCTTTTCCTCTTTCTTTTCTTCAGTAGCATCTTTTTTCTCTTCTTTTTTATCATTATTCGAAGTAGCTGTCTCAGTAGTTTTTTCCTCAACTTTTGATTCAGTTGAAGATGTATCATCTCCATCAGAAACAGCTGCAATAATAACTCCCAAAATAATTAAAGCAACAACCAAAGCAATTAAACCCAAACAACCGAACTTGAAAAACTTCTTCATTACTAAACCCCCATATATTTTTAAAGTACAGTAAATATCTTACACTAACCATGGGAGGTATTCACTATGTTTTTGGATTAATTTATATAAAAAATGTTTAAAAAGTCCCTATCGAAATTGAGACTTTAGAATAGTGTGTAATTAGAAAACTAAAAAGATTATTTTAATGTCTATTTACTGAGTGGCTTATACTAATAATTTTTTACACATTTTTTACACATGGAAAATGAAAAACCCTTATAGGATAAGGGTTTAATGCTACATTTATACGTCCTCCGAGGGCGTACCAGAGACCTTGTGTTTGTTGAGTTTATCAGCAGGCATGGGGTCTTTTTTTGTGTCTTTTGTTTGGGTGCTTTTCAAATGTTTATACCACGCAATGGTAGGAATAAACATGGCAAGAAGAAAAGCGCTACTAGCACCAGAGTATTAAGTTCGTTAAACTAGTTAGCGTTATCCGGTGTCTATTTTTGAGCGGGATTTTTATGCATATAGTTGTTCAGATTATACCCGTCAGTTTAATAACATTTACAGAAGAAAGCTATTACTCGTCGTAAAGTTACTCGCACTCCTCCCTCAAACATCCGACCGTGCTCTGAAAAATCAATAAAAGTCCTCACAGCAGGAGACAACAAATCTTCACTCTCCAAACTCACCAGGGCTATTTGACGATACATCTGTGGGAAGTCAATGGGTTAAGTTTTACTAGTGTATTATTATCTAATAAATTTTGAACCATTGATTCTGTAACCAATGTGATCCCTTTGTTGGATAAAACAAAATCAAGAGCAGTGCTAGGTGGTAGTTCGAGATAATCAAGTCTTGGTGTAATCATCGATTTTTGCCAATGTTTACTTTCCTCGCTCCAGTCGACAATGATATAAGGGGAGCATGCCTTTACTAATTCAGACGCAGTACGATCATGAGTAACAGCGATGGGGTGATCACGATGAGCTACCAGAATGAGTGGTTCTTTCAGTACTGCATGATGCCTTATCTCCGTATTAAAGTATGGAAATGTGATTAAACCAATCTTAATGAATCCATCAAAAAGCATTTCAATGAGTTGCTCATTATGTCCTGTGTGGATTTCTACTTGAATATCGGCAGAACTCCGATGTAATTGTGGAATGATTGTCCTAAAAGGCCTGAAGTGAAGGTAGGTAATGTATGTATCGTTATATGTCCAACTTTACCTTCTTGAATTGATTTGACTCTGTCCACCCCTCGGGAGAGAACGTCAATCATCTGCAAGGCATATGGAAGGAAGCCTTTCCCGATGTCAGTAGAGTTCCACCCCTTTGCCTGCCCGCTGGAAGAGACTGCCCCCTATTACTTTTTCAATTCCTTGTACTCTTATACTATCGTAGGTTGGGATAGGTTGAGATGCCTTGCCGCCTTACTATAACTTCCGAGCCTTACTACATGAGCAAATCCTCTAATTGATTGACATCCACAAACGTAACCTCCAAATTACTATAAAGTATTTCAATGACACCTATAGTTTCTATTATATTGTTTTATGAATCTCCTGAGCTTATAATTTTTTTAGGAAGATAAAATGTCTGCAGAGGTGAAGGAATGAAATTTTTAAATTGGCTAAAAACAATCCTAGAGGACCAATACCAACGGCCATCGGGTCTTTTGGGACTGTATATTGGAGAAAAAATGGTGGTGCAGCATGAACCTGAAACACGATGGACTCTAGATTTATTGAACCTGAATGAGGAAGAGTCCGTTCTAGAATTAGGATGTGGAGCTGGATACGCATTGAAGCTTTTAGCCAAGAGATCTTCTGTTAAAGAAGTAGTGGGAATGGATTTATCCAAGTCAATAATCGGTTCAGCTAAAAGAAGAAATAAGGATGAGATAAAAAGGGGAAAGGTTAAACTGGTGCAAGGAGATGTTACGTATTTCCTTTCGAAGACCAACTTTTCACAAGAATCATGAGTATACATTCAGTATATTTTTGGGAGAATTGCCTCGAACGATACGGGAAAT
Organism: uncultured Bacillaceae bacterium; assembly: GCA_963762295.1. GTDB lineage: Bacteria > Bacillota > Bacilli > Bacillales > Bacillaceae_B > Rossellomorea. Next base: position 1,129,306 of record CAVXKK010000004.1, on the reverse strand, counting down.
GTATAGAGTTTTAAAACCAGGAGGGACAATCGTTATTACTTTATGTAATGGAACGAGTGAAGAAATATGGAGTGGAGTCAACAAGATGATAGACGATCAGCTACTCCCTCTTATGAAGGAAAATAGTTTAAAGAATGTACTGTTGAAAACGGACCAAGATCAAGGGGATATCAGACGGTAGCCATATGTGCAGAGAAATAAGCGGTCTTACTGTTGTACCGAAAGTAAGGCACTCATCAAGAAGAATAGATTGATACATTTACTGTAAAACATTACAATTTGTAGACACCTTTCCAACTATATTATACTTATCGATAGATATAATTGGACCAATAAACTACCCATGTCAAATTTATCATTAGGGGGAAATGTGTCTATTAACCTGAGTGAACATATATTATTGAAAGCCTTGAACTACACAGGGGCTGGTGTGTTGATCACCGATCCGGTTTTACCTGATAATCCTATCGTTTTTGCAAACAAAAGCTTTGCCGCGATGACGGGGTATTCCATGGAGGAAGTGATGGGGCGGATTGTCGCTTCCTTCAAGGAAGTGAAACGGATCAAAATGAGATTGATAAGCTTCGTGTGGCCATCAAGGAAAAGGAATCCGTCTTCATTGAAGTCCTGAACTACAAGAAAGACGGCACTCCGTTTTGGAATAGCCTTTCGGTAGATCCTTTATATATAGAAGAGGAAGATAAATACTACTTTGTAGGGGTGCAGCGGGACGTGACCGCCAGAAAAAGGGCGGAGGAAAACTACAAGAAGGCCCTTGTGGAAATTGAGAAGCTTTCTTGTCCCATTGTCCCGTTAATTGGTGATATCGTGCTCTTCCTCTTGTGGGGACGATGAATGAGCATCGATTTGAGGTCGTATACGAGGGGGCCTCTCAACATGTATCGAACCATCACATTGAGAAATTGATTATTGATGTATCGGGTTTGATTTATCCTTCATCAGATGACCTTGAAGGTATTTTCCGATTGGAAAGCTTGATGAACGTGATGGGGACCGAGTTGCTTTTGACCGGTATCACGGCAGAAATGGCCATGATCGCGAATTCTTTGAACATCGACTTTCCTTCCTCCCTTAAAACCGCTCCGACCATTAAACGTATGCTTGAAGATATCTACTACTAAAAATAGCCCCCTTGTTTCCAAGGGGGCATTGGTGTTTCTTCAATAATGATCAATTTGAACTGATCTTATGAACCGTTATCAAAGGCAAGGATCGCCTGATAACAAGCTGCCACGGGATGATAATCCGTCTTAGGGGGCGAACTCTTCTCTTGGCTGTATTTCTCATTCTCCCGGTCAAGGAGCTTATACCAGCCCCCGTGCTCATGATCCATGAGGTTCTCAGCAGAATACGAGAATAGCCGTTGATACTTCTCCCGGTATGATTGATTTTCCGTTTTGGTAGCAAGCAGGGCTGAGGCGGCAATGGCTTCTGACATCACCCAGTAGTTTTTGTCGCGGTCAATCACGTCAAGCTCAGGTGAAACGGCAAAGAATAGACCGCCGTAGTCTTCGTCCCATCCAAGCTCCCAGGCTCTTTCGTAGAGATCTTCGGCCTTTTCAAGCATCCAAGGTTCAGAGCGGTGACGATCGAGCCACATGAGGAGCTTGGCCCACTCGAATTGATGCCCGGGGATGAAGCCGTACGGGCGGAATTCATCCTTGGTATCGCCTTTATTGAACGCGTAATCGGGCTCCCATTCGGGGGTGTAGTTTTCCCATACAAGTCCCCCTGAGCGGTCGGCAAGATCGATGGTCACCATTTTCGCGAGATTATAGGCTCTTCCAAGATACATCTCATTTCCTGTTGCCTCGTATGATGATAGCATCGCTTCGCACAGATGCATATTGGGGTTTTGCCCTCTGTAGGGGGAGAGACTTGTCCAATCTACATTCCATTCATCCCGATACAATCCGTGATCCTCATCCCAGAAACGGGTTTCAAGAACATCGTACACATTTTCTATCAATTCTTTTGCTTCTTCGATCCCCGCTTTGTAAGCGATGGACGATGCCAGCAATACGAAGGCGTGACCATAGGCCATCTTGGCAGGGTTCTCGACCTCGGCGCCATTCATTTCAAAGTAATAGCCGTTGTGCTGATGATCCAGGTGATGCTCATTCAAGAATCGGATTCCGTGACGAGCTGCTTCAAGATAGTGGTCACCTCCTCCAAGAATGGCACCGATGCTGAAATTATAGATATATCGGCTGGTGGCAACGAGGTGTTTGGTGGTGGTGTCGTTAATGGTGCCGTCATCGAGAAAGCCATTGATATAGCCGCCTTGTTCGTGATCGATGCAGGCAGGATAATAGAAATCAAGCGTCTTGAATACATGCTTCTTCAGCTCTTCTTGATGTAGAAAATCGGTGGATGAACTGGATGTGCTATTCTTCATGGAGTTGCTCCTCCTTCATTTGATTTCATTCCATAATAAAAACTGCAGAAAAGAGAACTTTTCTGCAGTTTTATCATTCATCCTTAAGAGGACATGTACCCTCCACCGTTCACGTGGATGAACTGGCCGGTCATATAGGCTGATCCTTCTGAAGCGAGCAGGATGTATGGCTCTACAAGGTCTGCAGGTTGTCCCGGGCGGCCCAGTGGAGTGGATACGCCAAAGGATTCCTGAAGTTCGGTTGTCATGGTGGCAGGGATAAGCGGCGTCCAGATTGGGCCTGGTGCTACTCCGTTCACACGGATGGCTTTTTCGGCAAGTTCCTGTGCAACGGAACGGGCGAATGCCACGATCGCGCCTTTTGTAGAAGTGTAATCGATCAGTGCTTTGTTTCCTGTGTATGGATTGATAGAAGCGGTGTAGATCAGGCTGTCACCGGCAGACAGATGAGGGATGGCTGCTTTCGTGAAGTACACCATGGAGAAGAAGTTTACATCAAATGTATGCTTCAACTGCTCTGCGCTGATTTCCGTGACGCTGTTTTTCACTTCCTGACGTGCGGCGTTGTTGACGAGGATGTTCAATTTCCCGTGCTCTTTGATGACGTCTTCAACAACGCTGAAGCAGAATTCTTCATCCACTACATCCCCAGGGTGTAGGGTGCATGTGACGCCTTCTTCCTCGATGCGTTTCTTCGTCTGTTCGGCATCCTCGTGTTCATCTAAGTATGAAATGGCAATATCCGCGCCTTCTTTTGCATAGCCGATTGCCACAGCTTTCCCGATCCCGCTGTCTCCACCTGTGATGAGGGCCACCTTGCCTTTCAGCTTTCCTGAGCCCACATGGCTTTCCAATTCATAGATCGGTGTCGGATCCATCTCTTTTTCGACTCCAGGCTGTTTGGATTGAGTTTGGGGAGTGACTCCGTTTGATAAAAAGGTTTGTTTGTCCAGTTCGCTCATTGCTGATTCCTCCTTGTTTATTTTCGTCGCTTAGTTAAGTACAGTATTTACCATTCCACATTCATATTGGGTTAAAACCCTTTTGTTAAATGTAATCGTTTTAAAAGATAAAAGTTTTTCTGGCATAATGTTTGGGTCGATTGCGTATTGATGATAAAGGAGATGGACTCACATTTTTCAGTATATGATCCGTTTAAATTGCTCTGGATGGGTAAGGGGATACATGCCACCCAGATCTCACTGAATACTTAATCGTGATTATGAAATGTTGTTCTTAAGATGGATAGAAAGGGCGGACAACCTATGGTATTTGGGAGAGGTAAGGTTGATCTTTATTGGGGGGATTAGATGCTGATGAGGGTATCTGTATAAACACATTCATCATTTTATTGAAAAAGCATTCAACCACCATGGCTGAATGCTTTTTATGTGAGGATCATTGCCCTCCACCCATCATAGCCTCCAATGGCCCCTGACTCATGATCTTCGTCATCATCAGGGCGATGTCTTCGACGGGAAGATCATTTCCACTTGTCATCCAGTGCGTCAGGAGGCCGATGTTGGCCGAAGTGATGTACGCCATGAAATAATCGGCGGGCACGGTGGGTGAGTCGGTTTCAGGTCCGAGGTACTGCTCAAACTTTTTTAGCATGTTTTCTTTCATGAAGTCCTTGAGCTGCATGGCAAGATGAAGGTCTCCTTCAGGCAGCAACATGACTCGGAGGAAGTCGCTATGGGATAGGAGGTATTCCAATAACGCTTGGATAGGCTCGTAAGGTTCGTTCTGTTTGGCTGCGATCCGGATGTCTGTTGGATCAATCCTCGATGTGAGGAGGGGGAGCTCTGCAAAAATTTCTTCTTTCAACTGATCGGTGAGGTCTGCGACGTCCTTGTAGTGAAGATAGAACGTTCCCCGGTTGATGTCGGCCCGTTCGGTCAGGTCTTTGACAGTGATCTTGGAGAGTCCTTTTTCCGGGATGAGGCTGAGAAGGGCGTCCCGAATCAACTGCTTGGTGCGGATCTGCCTGCGATCATTTTTCATTTTTTTTTCGCTCCTTACTGGACAGTATTTGAGGATGTGTTGAGTATGGGACACATCGTTGGACATTGAGTATTGTACGGAAGTCATATTCCATTATAATCAACAATGTGATTACTAATCAACAGCATGTTCATTATAATAAGGAGTTGATCAATATGAAATTTTTCAAAAACAAAATCGTATGGGCATCGCCCGTGATCGCATTTGTGATTATCTTCATCTTTTCCCTTACAGCGGTACCGACCGTGCAACCTACACCGAAGGATCTGCCCATTGCCGTAGTCAATGCAGATGAAGGATTCAAGGCCCCGGATCAGGAAAAGATGAATGCTGGAGAGAAAGTCTTGGAAAACATCCGTGAAAAGTCCGGTACATCGGTGAAATGGGTGCAGGTGGCTAGCGTGGAAGAAATGAAAAAGGGGATGGACGGACAGGACTACTACGCCGGACTGGTCATCCCGAAGGATTTCAGCGCCAAGCAGGCATCGCTCCAGACCGCGGAGCCTGAAGCGGCACAGATGGAAGTGGTTGTGAATCAGGGGATGAACACCGCTGCTTCAACGATGGCCGGTCAGATGCTCAATGGGGTGGTCGACCAGCTCAATCAATCGATCCGCACCCAGGTCATGGACGGTATGGTGAATCAGGGTGCCACCTCCATGTCGATGGAGCAGGCCGAGGTCCTTGCCGATCCGATCGGGAAAAAGGTGACCAATGTCCATAAGCCCGGTGAGAACAGTGCCAATGGGAACTCGCCTGTTTCCCTGTTCCAACCTCTATGGATGGCAAGTCTTGGGAGCGCCGCCCTGATCTTCTTCCTTGTCAGGAGGGGAACGGTATCCTCCCGGAAACAGAGCCTGTTGGTCAAAGCCGGCCAGGCAGCGGTCGGGATGGTGATCGCCCTGGTCGTCGGGTTCGGATTAAGCTGGGTCGCTTCCGATATCGTGGGCATCCATATCCCGGACTACATGGATACGGCGATCTTCCTGGTCATCACATCGTACAGCTTTTACCTCATGATCTCGGCGGTCCTTGCCATCTTGGGGTCGAAGGGACTGCCGGTGTTCGGGCTGATGCTGTTCTTCGGTCTTCCGCTTCTGACGCTTGCTCCGGAGATGCTCCCGACTTTCTATCAGGATTGGATCTATCCTTGGCTGCCGATGCGTTTCATGGTGGAAGGCTTGAGGGAGATGTTCTTCTTCGATCACGGTCTTGTATGGAATGGTCCGCTTGAGTCGTTGACGGCGATCGGAGTGGTCAGTTTGATCGTGCTGTTGCTCTCCGCCTTCAAGCCGTTGGGTGTCGAGATGGACGCCTCTGAAAAGGAGATTGCGCCTGAACTGAACCATTGATTTCATGCTCGATTTCCTTATGAGAAATCGGGCTTTTTTGTTGAAGGGGTGCGGGATTTGATGAGGGTACTCACATGAAGGAATTCCATTTCCCCTTGCAAAACTCCTCCCGACGAGGCAAACTAATGGAAGTATTATGACATCCAACAGACACTTCATGAAGTCTCGGAAAAGAGGAATTATGAATACTGATACCCTTCTACACTACTTGGATCTATACGGACATGCCATCATCTTTCTTTTCTTATTCCTGGGGATCGTCGGGATCCCTGCTCCGGAAGAATCGCTTCTTTTCTTGATCGGCGTACTGATCTTCCAGCACAGTCTTTCTTTCGTGCCCGCTACGCTATCAGCCTTCTTCGGTGCCTTCATCGGGATGCTCTCTGCGTATGTGGTGGGAAGATACATCGGGAGTCCGTTCATAAGGAAGTACGGGAAGTATGTGGGCATCACCGAGGAACGATGGGACAAGGTGCAGGAGAAATATATGAAGAATGTGCGGAGGACGATCCTCCTAGGCTACTACATGCCGGGCATCCGGCAAATCAGCCCTTATTTTGCGGGGATCAACCGCATCGGATTCGGAAGCTTCTTCTTCTTGTCCCTGGTAGGGGCATTGATCTGGACACTCCCGTTCATCCTCGCCGGTCTTTTTGTCGGCAGCAAGGTGGATATCAATCCTGCGTATGTTCCGTACCTCGGCCTTGTGTTCCTGGCTATTTTCTTCTTGTTCGTCCTGATCAATTATGTGAAAAAGAAAAAAGCGAAACGAATGAACAGCCCTCAGGAATGACGGGCTGTTTTCCTTTTCCTGAAAATCTCCTTTTCTTTACATTAAAAATTGATGAAGAAGGGCGCATTTCGGATTTTTGATGGTAGATTAAAGATTGAAATCACATGTTGAGAGCTGACAGGAGATGAAATCGACATGAAGAAAATTCTATTCTTACCGTTCTTGCAAATGCGCTCGGGGCATCATCAAGTGGCTGAGGCACTCATGGATTGCATCAAGGAAACACGGGCTGATATAGAAATGAAAAAAGTGGATCTGCTGAGCTATAGCAATCCCCATATTGAAAAGCTGGTGACGAAAAGCTATCTGAACTGGATCCGCTATGCACCAGCCACCTATAACCTTGCGTACAAAACCCTTTTTAATAAAGAAACAGAAAAGAGCCGATCATTTAAGGTCCGTCACTACTTCTTTCTGAAGAAGATGGAGCAGCTATTAGTAGAGGAAGAGCCGGACTTGATCGTCTGCACCCATGGATTTCCTTCCTACCTTCTCAGCGAGCTGAAGAGGCAGGGGAAATGTGAGGCACCAGTGATGAATGCCTACACGGATTTCTTCGTCAACAGCGTCTGGGGCCGGGAAGAGATTGAGTATCACTTGCTTCCCACTCCGGAACTGAAGCGCGAGTACGGTGACCGCTATCGTATCGCAGAGCAGCGGATGATGGTGACAGGGATACCTGTGCACCATCAGATCACGGACACTACCTCCTCCAAGTCACCGAGCGTGCGCCCTAAAGTATTGATGGCTGGAGGGAATAGCGGGCTCGGCTGCATGATGAAACAGCTTGAGGGCTTCAAGAAGAGTTCCCCGTTCGATCTCTATGTTCTCTGCGGGAACAACCATGCCCTCTATGAAGAGTTGCAATCATGGAACGCGGATCACATCAAGCCTCTTCCGTATCTCTCCTCCAGGGAAGAGATGAACGAGCTGTATGATGAGGTAGATGCCATCGTCACGAAGCCCGGAGGTGTCACGATCAGTGAGGCACTGCATAAAAAGCTGCCGATCTTTGTTCAATCGGTGTTGCCCGGGCAAGAGGAGATCAATATGCGATACCTGACGGAAAAAGGCTTAGTATTCAAACTCAATCAGGATCACTCCCTTGAACAAGAACTCCTTGGCATTTTGATGGATCGCGAGACCATGAAACAATGGAAGACCTCCATCCAACTTTACCAAAACGGCATGGAAACCGAAGGGCCGGAAAAGATCGCTGAATTCATGAACAGTATCATGGAAGGGACTGTCCACATGCCCAAAAGCTATGAAGAACAGGCTGGCTTGTACGGACTTGCAAGAGCCTGATCAACGGAATAAAAATCAACATGGAATTGAGGGAACACAATGGTGTATATCACAGCAAGTATCTTCTTCCTCCTCGCCCTGTACACGGTCATTCCATACGGCTTGTCACGTGGGCTGGGGTGGAAGGTGATGAAAAGGGCGGAGAGTCCGACGGATATTGCTTTCACCTTTGATGATGGACCGGATCCTACCTATACCCCTGTGCTCCTGGATGTTCTGAAAGAAAACGGGGTGAAAGCCACGTTCTTCGTAGTCGGAAGCAAAGCCGAGAAGAACCCTGATATCATCAGGCGGATGCATAGGGAAGGCCATCTTCTCGGCATCCACAATTATGAGCACAAGTCCAATTGGCTCATGAGTCCGTGGAAGGTGAAGGAAGGGATCGAGAAAACGGCAGCAATCGTCGAAGAGATTACGGGAGAACGAACCGTCTACTACCGACCACCGTGGGGAATCTTGAATCTGATCGATTTTATCAAGAATAGCCGTTACCGCATCATCCTCTGGTCGATTTCGGCAGAGGACTGGAAGACAACAGGCGGTAGTGACAAGATCCGACGTGCCTTATCCGGTATCAAAGGGGGAGACGTTGTTCTCCTCCATGATTGCGGAGATACACCGGGAGCGGATATTGAGGCGCCAGCCATCACAATCGATGCGCTGAAGGACGTGCTTCCGGCAGTTAAGGCGAAAGGATACACATGCGTCCGCGTGGACGAGATGCGGTAGACTTGAATCAGATGGATTGGTGAAATGCCGGCCCATCGTTTATCATGAATAGAGTAATAGGTCATCAGGATAGGAGCTAATAGAGTGAGTACTATCATCGATGTTTTTCTGCATCTTGATCAGCATATAGCAGGATATATGAATGAATACGGCGTATGGATCTACGTCATCCTGTTTGTTATCATTTTTTGTGAAACGGGTCTTGTGGTCCTTCCGTTTCTTCCGGGGGACTCCCTGCTTTTCGCTACAGGGGCCCTTGCAGCATCCGGGTCGATTCACCTGCTGCCGATCTTCCTGATCTTCTGTGTGGCGGCCATTGCCGGAGACACGCTGAACTACACCATTGGTCATTACTCCGGGAATAAGGTGGAGGCGCGGGGAAAATTGTTCTTCGTGAAAAGGGAGTCGCTGGACAAGACCAATCGCTTCTTCGACAAGCATGGTTCTGCCACGATCATCCTGTCGAGGTTCATCCCCATCATACGGACGTTCGCCCCTTTCACGGCAGGGGTGGGGAAGATGCCCTACGCGAAATTCCTTTCCTATAATGTAATAGGGGGAATCCTTTGGGTAAGCATCGCGTTGTTTGCCGGCTATTTCTTCGGGAACATCCCGGTGATCAAGGACAACTTCAGTGTCCTCGTATTGGGTATTGTCCTCGTTTCCCTTCTGCCCGTTGCATTTGCTTTCGTGAAGAACAAGTGGACGGCACTGAAGGGCTGATACCATGAAAAAAGGAAAACACCGGTCGTATAAACGGACCGATGTTTTCCTTTTGTTGTTATTTGAAGTCAATGGTGCGATCCGGTTCCTTCGACTTGGGGACAAAGGGAATACGGTTATAGATACGGATGATCCCGTTTACGAGTGGGTCAAGAATCGGATACAGCTTGTAGATCACCAAGCTGACGATTCCCGCTACGACAATGCTTCCTGCCACATCGAAGGGGTAATGGTTCCCTACATAAATGCGGGAGAATCCGGTCAGGAGAGCGAATGCGAGCATCACGGAACCGAGCTTGCGGTGCACGTAAAGCACGGCGAGGGCAAGAGCGATGGCACCTGTCGTATGGTCACTCGGGAACGAGGCGTCTGCATCATGTGGAACAAGCAGATTCACTTCGTGCGAGACGAACGGCCTTGGTTCGAAATATATATGGGCAATGACGCTATTAAGAATCAAGGCGACAATGCCCGTGATCCCTGCATAGAGCACCGTCCTCTTCATGTTGTTCTTTCCGAAGAGCCACATTAGTACAAGGACGATGGCGAAAATGATGAGGGCCTTGTTCGTAACCCCTGCCATGAAACCGTCCCAAAACGGGTGATGCCCGGCATGTTGATTGATGGATTTAAATAGTGAGTAATTCAAAATGATCTCCTTTATAGATGATGATGTGTCAAAGCACGAGTACATGCTCCCGACTTCTGAGGGGTACAGCCAATATATAAAAGAAACCTGAACGCCCGATGAAGAAAACATTAATAAACAATTAAAATAGAGAGTATCATAATTTTCGTCATGGTGAAAGGTATGAGGGAATGAGGTCGTGCTGGTTTATAGGAATAGTCCATTAAAAATCCATGAAAATGACTGCGTTCATTCTTTATCATGCTACAGTATAGGTAGGAAGAACCTGTAGATAATGAAACAAGATATAGATCGTTAGAAGAGAAGGGATGAAGCCAGGGTGAAAACGCATGTACTTGTCGTCGAAGATGAAACGCAAATAGCCCGTGTCTTGAAAATGGAGCTTGAATATGAAGGCTACGAGGTAACCGTGGAGCATGAGGGGAAGAAAGGACTGGAACGGGCCCTGCAATCCGGGGTCGACCTGATCCTCTTGGACGTGATGCTCCCGGGCCTCAGCGGATTCGAAGTGCTGAGACGCATCCGCAAAGAAGACCGCGACACGCCGGTGATCCTGCTGACTGCACGGAACACCACGTTCGACAAAGTGTCGGGACTTGATCAGGGAGCGAACGATTATGTGACCAAACCATTCGAAATCGAAGAACTCCTCGCCAGAATCCGGGCATGCTTGCGGAACCATTCCCCAGGTGAGGTGAAGGATGAGCTGCTTCTATCGGTGGAGGACCTAGTGGTCAATACGGAAACGAGAGAAGTGTGCAGAGGCGGCTCATCCATTACGTTAACACCGAAAGAGTATGATTTCCTCGTCTACTTGATGATTAATAAAAATAAAGTTGTGACCAGGGAAAACATCATCTTGAACGTATGGGGCTATGAATATGAAGGGGAAACGAACGTGATCGATGTGTTCATCAGGCATCTCAGGGTCAAGGTCGACGAAGGCTTTTCAAAACAGCTGATCATCACCGTCAGAGGGGTCGGCTTCACCATGAAGGAGAACCATGATGAAAATCACAACCAAGATTAACCTGCTTACCACTGCTTGGATGTTGTGCATTTTGGTTGTCATCAACTTTGTCGTGTACTTCTTGTTCGTTCAGAATACCGTAACCATGGAAGAAGATGTCCAATTTCATAAAGCGAAGGAGATCATGAAGGAAGTTGGAGGGACGCCGACCACAAACGACCTTGATATGGCCTTGAAGAAGCATCTCACCGAGCACTCCTTCATACGGATCATGGGGCCGGGCGATGAACTGATTCATCAGGTGACGAATGACAGCATGCTTTCCTCTAAGATAGAAGGAAAGTTTGCCGAGAATAAAGAAGCGAAGAACCATGTGATCGAGAACCAACGTCACGAGGAGCAAGTCCTGGTTGTCCGTGTGCCCTTCGATAATGGAGAGCGCAGCTTGGAGATCGTCGAGCGTTTGGAAGGGTTGGAGGCACGTAAGGAAACTCTGAAAGGCATCCTCATTGCCTGTACGGTCCTTGCCGCCGTCTTCTCTCTTCTGGGAGGAAGATGGCTTGCCAACACGATCATGCGGCCGATCTCCAATATGATCAAAACGATGGAAGAAATCGAAACGAGCGGTGTGCCGAAGACCATCTCCATTGAAAAACGGGAAAACGATGAGTTGCAAACGATGGCTCAAACGTTCAACCGGATGATCAGCAGAATCCAAGGCAATATGGCGAAGCAGGCCCAGTTCGTCTCTGATGCCTCCCATGAGCTGAAGACGCCCCTGACCGTCATCAAGAGCTATGCCAATCTGCTTCGAAGGCATGGGGTCGAAAACAAGGAAATCGCAGACGAGGCCATCCAGGCCATCCATTCAGAAGCAACGAGGATCCAGAAGATGACCGATACGTTCCTCGATTTAGCGGATCTTGAGAAAGAAAATGTCCTTGAAATCAGCCAGATCGACCTCGTGGCCCTCTCAAGGAGCAGCATCAAGCAGCTTCAGGAGGTCTATCATCGGGATATACGCCTGCACACGGACGCTCCACGGGTGATCATTCCGGCAGATGAACTGAAAATCAAGCAGGTTATCATCATCATCCTTGATAACGCCATGAAATACAGCAGCGACAAAATCGATGTCTATATCGAGAAGGTAGGCGATCTCGCCGTCGTCCGCGTTAAAGACTACGGGATCGGAATCCCTAGGGAAGAGATCACCAACATCTTCGAACGATTCTACCGCGTCGACAAAGCAAGGAGCAGAGAAACCGGCGGTACCGGCCTCGGACTCCATATTGCCCGGAGCATCATGAAGCTGCACCTCGGAGAGATCAACATCCGGAGTGAGGAAGGGAAGGGGACCGAAGTGGAACTTGTGTTTGTAGGATGATAAAACAAAAAAAGGACCATTTCTTGAAGAATGCGATTCACATAGCTTCTATATGCCGCTTATGATTTCCGTGCAAGACTTCGCTTTTCGCGGGTAGCCCGTGAGCCTCCTCGGCGGGCCTGCGGGGTCTCACATTAGCTACTCTTCCCGCAGAAGTCTACGTCTTGCACTCCAATCAACCGCTGGAAACAATGAAATCGTAATGGTCATGAAACAAGTAAAAACCCGAATTTATTCGCCTGCTCAAAGGCAATAAATTCGGGTTTTACTATGGCTAAAACACTTCTGTCACAGCCTCTTTCTTTATTGTTGGAATGCACGCGTGTGAATGTCTTTATCACGAAGGAAGTCTTCGATTTTCTTCTGTTCCCGGCCGTTCACAGACTCCACTTGATCCCAGGATTGTTTCCAAGTCACTGACCTTCATCTCTCCCTTATCGAAGCGGTCAAACGCTTTGTCCAAGTCGCGTATATAGTCATTGTAGTCGGTGATGTATTGGCTTATGAGGTCTGCGCCTTTAGCGTAATCAGCTGGGAGGGAGTTGGATGTGATAAAGTCGCTGAAGTTCTGATCATTCTCTTCTATTAAAGAAATGGTCTTATTTACTTTATCCTTCTCTTCGCGAGTCAGCTCCTCCTCGGAATAGATGGATTCCTGGAATGCCTGCATGATCTCATCAAGATCCTCACTGCTATTCAGGTACAGGATGATGGCGCTCCTTATTTCGTCTTCCGTAATGGACGCGTCCTTCCGATTAGAAGTAAAGATGGTGTCCGGGACTTCCATCTCTGATACGTTCGCAACCGGTTCATCCTCTAGGTCTTGATAGGGTTCACCTTGCTGGCAACCACAGAGAACGAGTAGTGCTACTATGACACTGGACAATGTCTTTTTCACTTTATGCCCTGCCTCCTTTCAACATGGATCAGTTCCGTTTTAGGCGCCTGATCAGCCTTCATTCCTTATACCACTCATCTGATATACTATACGGTGCATTATAACAATTAAAACCATAAAAAGGAATATTTATGTTATATAATGTAAAATTATACCCACATTCCATTCACGGCTGGCTTGCATCACTCCATAAAAAAATAGGACTCCCAAAAAGGGAAGTCCTACTTCGCCATCACACCATCCTGCCATTTCATATACACATAGATCAACACGCTCAGAATGGTCGTGACGCCATACACCCCAAGCGGATGAATCTTGTGCAGCTCGTAGATCCCTAAGTACTCGAACCACGGACTCACGAGAAACGCGAGAAAGGCATCCACCACCAGGTTCGTGATGAAGTACCGCCAGAAATGTCCGTACGTGAAATATAAGATCACGATCGTTCCAACAAGGAACAGCCCGTACACAAAAGAGGTGATATTCGTGAACAGAGGAATCGTCCTTGTCACCTTCCACCAGTCTAAGGCGTCGGCCATCTGGAACACCACGGTCAAGAGCAGTGCCCCGAAGACACCTCCAGGGAAGAATCGTTTCACTTGATAAGAACGCAATGGGATCAGGATAAACCAGGGCAGGATGAGCATGGACCATAATAAGAGTAACGTAAACATAAACTCTCCTTCGTTCCGTCATTTGCCCTTAGTATGTCCGTCCTATTCATTCTTACTCAGGTTTCCAATCGGATCGCAGGATCGCATACAGCCTCATATCCACGTAACGTCCCTTTGATTTCTCACCTTCACGCAGGGTTCCTTCGAACTGATACCCGTTTTTCTCCAGAACGGCCGAAGAGGCATCGTTCCCTTCTTCCACTTTAGCTTCGATCCGGTTCATACCGAGTACCTCGAAAGCGTGGCGGGTAAGGATATCAACCGCTTCGGTACCGATTCCGTTACCCCAGTGGGAAGGGCAGAGATCATAGCCGATTTCCGTAATCAGGTTGTCACGATCAAAGTGATTGTACCCGCATGACCCGATGAGTTCGCCTGATTCCCGATCAAAGATGGAAAAGCGCAAGGCCTTGTTTTCGGCGGCAAGCTCTGTCAGCAGGGTGATCATATCCCGTGCCTGCTGTTCATCTGTGAACCGGTCGATGTTCATGAATCGAGTTACCTCGGGATGCGACCATAAGGTGAAAAGTGCCGGCGCATCTTCCAATGTCATTTCGGTCAATTGCAGTCGTTTCGTTTGTAATGTCATTATCAATAGATCCCTCCGTTTTTATGAATGAATGCCATCATGGAGTCTTCCTATTGATTTCTGCGCATAATTCAGTCCCTTCACTATGTAGATATTTCCATTTTAATACCATATTGAAGAGAATACAAGGAATGATGCACAGAATGCCTTCATAGCAATAGGTAAAGCGATTCCAGTAGATTCCCGTTAACGAATCAGACGTTTTCATGTAAAATGGAAAAGTGGGAGGGTACATATCATGAATTTGAGTGCAGGACTTTTTCAGCAGCAGCAACAAAAGCTCCAGATGACCCAGCAGCTTTCACAGGCGATCACGATCCTTCAGTACTCCTCGATGGAGCTGAATGACTTCCTGGAATCGAAAGCAATGGAAAACCCCCTGATCCAGTTGAAACCACCCAAGCGAAAGCTTGCAGAGTGGCAGGACTTCGTATCGGATACCGCGATAAGCCTATCGGAAGCTTTATTAATACAATTGAATTTGAAATCGCTTACAGATCGTGAACGTAATTGTTTGAAAGAATTGATATTCAGCCTTGATGGGAATGGGTATCTGCATATTGAACGAGACCATTTTTTGAAGAAATATAAATTCGGAGAAGAAGCACTTGAAGAGATGATCAGCATGGTCCAATCGTTGGAGCCTGCCGGCATCGGGGCACGCTCCCTGCAGGAGTGCATCCATCTTCAGCTCGACCGTCGGTGGGAGGTGCCTGATTTCGTCCTCACCATCGTGAGCGATCATTTCCAAGCCTTTGCAGACCGAAAGTGGAAGGGAATCGCAAAGACCATGGGCATCGAGCTGAAGGAAGTGCAGGCGGCAGCTGATTTCATCACTCAATGCAATCCACGGCCGGGATCGGCCTTTGCGAAGGATTTCTCCCATTATATTGTCCCCGAACTCAACGTTAGAGTCAGTGGAGACGACGTGACGGTCGCCCTGTACGATGGGACTTCGATCACGGTCACTTTTAATAAGGAATATACGGATTTTCTCGGGCACCATCCCGACCGCGATACCGCGTCTTATATAAAAGAAAAGAAGCAGGAATTCGAATGGCTCGTCCAGAGTTTACGCCAGCGGAAGCAAACAATGCTGAAGGTGGGGAAGGCAATCGTAGAGAAGCAGAGAGGGTTCTTCCTCCAAGGACCCGGCCATCTCCAGCCTTTGACGTTGAAGCAGATCGCTGAAGAGATTGGAGCTCATGAATCCACCATCAGCAGGGCCGTCAGGGGGAAATATGTGCAAACGCCATATGGGGTGTTTGAACTGAAGAACTTTTTCACGGCAGCGATCCGGGCCGTGGACACAGATGAAGAAACGGTGTCTGCCGGTAAGGTGAAGAGGGAGCTGCAGGAACTTGTCAATCAAGAGGACAAGCGAAAGCCCCTTTCTGATCAGAAGCTTGTGGCCCTCCTGACGGAGAAGGGATGCGACGTTTCAAGAAGGACGGTGGCAAAGTACCGGGACCAGCTCGGCATCCCGTCTTCTTCGAAACGGAAACGATATGAGTAAGGGTGATGTTGATGAAAGAATTGATTTTTTACACCCGCAGCCGATGCGGTTTATGTGAAGAGGCCAAGCTGACCATCAACCTGTTGCGTGACGATTTCCCATTCAAGCTGGTCGAACGTGATATTGATGAAAGTGATGAGTTGACGGAGCGATTCGGTCTGATGATCCCGGTCGTGGAAATGGACGGGGAAATTCTTCAGTATGGGCAAATTGATTATTTTACGCTCAGCAAGCGTTTACATGAAAAAACCCGATAGTTTCTAGTTGAATTACGATTCATACCCTGATAAAATGAAACTTGAAAGCAGGGATGAATTTTTTTTGGAGGTAGTGGGACATAATATGTCTATGCTGGGACTTTTATAGTCCAGCAGACTATCCACGCACTTCATTTGAAGGAGCTTTTAACTATGGAATCTTTAATTGACATACAAAAGCGATTATTACCTGACCTGCTTGAAGTTATGCAAAAAAGGCATCAAATTCTTCGTTCCATCCGCTTCATGCAGCCTGTCGGACGCAGAAGTCTTGCTCAGAATCTGGGCCTGACGGAACGCGTACTGAGAAGCGAAGTTGAGTTCCTGAATAATCAAGATCTCATTGATATCAAAACTTCTGGCATGATCATGACGGAAGATGGTATGCAGCTTCTGGAAAAAATTGAAAGCATGATGAGGGAGATTTCGGGAATCAACGAAATGGAACAAGAATTAAAATCGTTACTTAATCTTCATGAAATTGTAATCGTTCCGGGGAATAGTGATGAGTCTCCTTGGGTAAAAGAAGAATTAGGGCGTGCTTCAGCTTCTAGTATGAAACGCCGACTGAAGGGAAATACTATCATCGCTGTGACTGGAGGTTCGACGATGGCAGCTGTAGCAGAAATGCTGACACCTGATTTCTCCGATCGAAACCTTGTTCGTTCCTGCACGGGGTGGAATCGGGGAAGACGTGAAGAACCAGGCCAACACCATCTGTGCCAAGATGGCCGAGCATACGAAGACGCGTCATCGTGTTTTATATGTGCCTGATCAAGTTAGTAAAGAAGTATACAAGTCCTTCTTGAAAGAACCGATGATCAAAGAAGTCCTTAATTTGATCAAATCTGCTAACATGGTTCTCCATGGAATTGGCGATGCTATCACTATGGCAGAAAGACGAAAGACCACGGAAGAAGATTTCGAGAAGATCACCGACGGGTCACGCCGTCGGGGAAGCATTTGGTTATTATTTCAATGAAGAAGGTGAAGTGGTACATAAGGTGCCGACGATCGGACTGCAACTAGAAGACTTGAGTCATATCGAGCACGTCATCGCCGTCGCTGGCGGCAGCTCGAAGGCGAAAGCGATTCGGGCGTATATGAAAAGTGCTCCATCATTCAACCGTGCTCATCACGGATGAAGGAGCAGCGAGAGAGCTTTTAAAAGGGTAAGCCCTTTTGAAATATAAAAAAATCATCCTTAACTATCTAAAGGAGGAAATTATTCATGGCAACAAAAATTGGTATTAACGGATTTGGACGTATCGGACGTAACGTATTCCGTGCAGCACTTAAAAATAACGACGTAGAGGTAGTAGCAGTTAATGACTTAACTGATGCAAACATGCTTGCTCACCTTTTACAATATGATACAGTTCACGGAACTCTTCAAGAAAAAGTAACTGTTGACGGTGACTACCTTGTAGTTGGCGGTAAAAAAATCAAAGTATTGGCTGAACGCGATCCAGCTCAACTTGGTTGGGGAGATCTTGGTGTAGAAATCGTTGTTGAATCTACTGGCCGTTTCACAAAGCGTGCAGATGCTGCGAAACATATCGAAGCTGGTGCGAAGAAAGTTATCATCTCTGCTCCTGCATCATGATGAAGATATCACAATTGTTATGGGTGTTAACGAAGATAAATACGACGCAGGCAGCCACGATGTTATCTCTAACGCATCTTGTACAACAAACTGCCTAGCTCCATTCGCAAAAGTACTTAACGATAAATTCGGTATCAAACGTGGAATGATGACAACTATCCACTCTTACACAAATGATCAACAAATCTTGACTTGCCACATAAAGATTACCGTCGTGCACGTGCAGCTGCTGAAAACATGATTCCAACAACAACTGGTGCTGCGAAAGCTGTATCTCTAGTTCTTCCTGAACTTAAAGGCAAATTGAATGGTGGAGCGGTGCGTGTTCCAACTCCAAACGTTTCTCTAGTTGACTTAGTTGCTGAACTTGATAAAAACGTAACAGCTGAAGATGTTAATGCAGCTTTTAAAGAAGCTGCTGAAGGCGATCTTAAAGGAATCCTTGCTTACAGCGAAGAGCCATAGTATCTACTGACTATAACGGAAGCCCTGCTTCTTCTACAATCGATGCACTTTCTACTATGGTTCTTGAAGATAACATGGTAAAAGTTATCTC
The DNA here is from genome assembly GCA_963762295.1 of uncultured Bacillaceae bacterium. Taxonomy (GTDB): domain Bacteria; phylum Bacillota; class Bacilli; order Bacillales; family Bacillaceae_B; genus Rossellomorea. Next base: position 1,110,876 of record CAVXKK010000004.1, on the reverse strand, counting down.
TTGGTACGATAACGAGAGTGGATACTCTAACCGTGTAGTTGACCTTGCAGGCTTATATCGCTTCAAAAGGACTTTAATTCATAAGAGTTTTGTAAATTGACATCATTAGATGGTGATTGATGGATAAATTTTGTCCCACCATCTATAATGAAGATGTGATGAAGGGGAGCGGGGAAGATTCCCCTCTCCCTTTTCTTATTGTTGATTTCTATTATCTTGAAAAAAGATGTAGAAATTGAAAACTAAAGGAGGCCTTTTACGATGAACAAAAAGTCGATTAAAGATGTCGATGTAAAAGGGAAACGCGTATTTTGCCGTGTTGACTTCAACGTACCGATGGCAGATGGCAAGATCACAGATGAAACGCGTATCCAAGCTGCTCTTCCTACGATCAAGTATCTTAGTAGATGGCGGAGCGAAAGTCATTCTTGCAAGCCATCTTGGCCGTCCGAAAGGTGAAGTGGTGGAAGAACTCCGCTTAACACCTGTTGCAAAAAGACTTATCCGAACTTCTTGGCAAAGACGTTGCAAAAGCAGATGAAGCATATGGTGAAGCCGTTCAAGCGAAAGATCGCAGACATGAATGAAGGTGACGTTCTTGTTCTTGAAAACGTTCGTTTCTATCCTGGTGAAACGAAAAATGATCCTGAGCTTGCAAAAGAATTTGCAGCACTTGCAGATCTTTATGTGAACGATGCATTCGGTGCAGCTCACCGTGCCCACGCTTCAACTGAAGGAATCGCCAAGCATCTTCCGGCTGTTGCAGGTCTTCTAATGGAAAAAGAGCTTGAAGTACTTGGAAAAGCCCTTTCCAATCCAGAACGTCCTTTCACGGCCATCGTTGGTGGAGCGAAAGTAAAAGATAAAATCGGTGTCATTGACAACCTTCTTGATAAAGTGGATAACTTGATCATCGGCGGCGGACTTGCTTACACATTCGTGAAAGCACAAGGCCATGAAGTCGGGAAATCCCTTCTTGAAGAAGATAAAATCGATCTAGCGAAACAATTCATGAAAAAAGCAGAAAGAAAAAGGCGTTAAATTCCTTATGCCTGTTGATGTAGTCGTTGCTGATGACTTCTCAAATGATGCAAATACGAAAGAAGTGGACATCGATTCGATCCCTTCTGATTGGGAAGCACTTGATATCGGACCTAAAACGAGTGAATTATTCAGCGATGCGATCAAAGAGCTCTAAACTTGTCATCTGGAATGGACCGATGGGTGTATTCGAAATTGATACATTTGCAAACGGAACGAAAGCCGTAGCGGAGGCGTTGGCCGATTCAACAGATACATATTCTGTTATCGGTGGCGGAGACTCTGCAGCAGCCGTTGAGAAATTCGGATATGCTGATAAAATGAGTCATATTTCTACAGGCGGCGGAGCATCTCTTGAGTTCATGGAAGGAAAAGAACTTCCTGGAGTCGCCGCTCTGAACGATAAATAATCCCTGTTTCAAAATGGTTTAGAAATACAATTAGAAAGGATGAGTAGCAATGCGTAAACCGATCATTGCAGGTAACTGGAAAATGAATAAAACACTTGGCAGAAGCAAAAGCCTTCACTGAAGAAGTAAAAGGACTTGTTCCTGATTCAAGAAGTAGTCGATTCCGTCATTTGTTCACCAGCGCTTATTTTTAGAAAGCCTAGTGAACTAGCACAAAGGAATTCTAAAGTAGAAATCGGTGCTCAAAACATGCACTTTGAAGAAAACGGAGCGTTCACAGGAGAAGTTAGCCCTGTAGCCCTTCAAGATCTTGGTGTGAAATATGTCATCCTTGGACACTCTGAACGCCGTGAAATGTTCAATGAAACAGATGAGTCAGTGAACAAGAAGACTCTTGCTGCCTTCAAACACAATTTGACGCCGATCGTTTGTGTCGGTGAAACACTTGAACAACGTGAAAACAACGAAACAAACGAACTTGTCGGAAATCAAGTGAAAAAAGCACTTGCCGGTCTTTCTGATGATCAAGTGAAACAAACCGTCATTGCTTATGAGCCAATCTGGGCAATCGGTACAGGTAAATCTTCAACAGCTGAAGATGCGAACGAAGTATGTGCCCATATCCGTCAAGTTGTTGCAGAAGAATTCTCTCAAGAAGCTGCAGATGCAGTCCGCATCCAATACGGCGGAAGCGTAAAACCTGCCAACATCAAAGAATACATGGCTCAATCTGATATCGATGGTGCCTTGGTCGGTGGAGCAAGCCTTGAACCACAAAGCTTCCTTCAGCTTTAGAAGGGGCGAGCTCTCAATGAGTAAGTCTCCAGTAGCACTCATCATCCTGGACGGCTTTGCCTTCCGTGATGTGAAAGAAGGAAATGCGGTTGCTCAGGCAAACAAGCCGAACTTTGACCGCCTTTGGAACCAATATCCTCACAATCAGCTGACTGCATGTGGTGAAGCCGTAGGTCTCCCTGAAGGTCAAATGGGTAACTCTGAAGTGGGTCACTTGAATATCGGTGCAGGACGCATCGTGTATCAAAGCTTGACACGTGTGAACCTTGCCATCCGTGAAGGGGAATTCGAGAAGAACACCACCTTCATAGATGCCATCGAACATGCGAAAGAAAAAGGACACAAATCTTCATATCTTCGGACTTCTTTCTGATGGCGGGGTTCACAGCCATATCGAGCATCTGTATGCCCTTCTTGGTTTAGCTGCCAAAGAAGGAATGAAAGATGTTTATGTCCATGCCTTCCTTGATGGCCGTGATGTCGGTCCTCAAACAGCGAAGAAGTACATTGAAGATGCAGAAGCAAAAATGAAAGAAATCGGTGTCGGTCAATTCGCGACGATTTCTGGCCGTTATTATTCAATGGACCGCGATAAGCGCTGGGAACGCGTGGAGAAATCCTATCGTGCCATGGTATATGGCGAAGGCCCTAGCTATCAGGATCCAATCGAATTGGTGAACGATTCCTATGAAAATGGAATCCATGATGAATTCGTCATTCCATCTGTTATCACAAAAGAAAACGGAGAGCCGGTTGCAACGATCAAAGATGAAGATGCTGTCATCTTCTACAACTTCCGTCCGGACCGTGCCATCCAAATTTCGAATACATTTGCCAATGCAGGATTTCCGTTCATTCGATCGTGGGGACAAGTTCCCGAAAGAACTTGCACTTTGTCTGCCTGACGAAGTTCAGTGAAACAGTTGACGGATTTGTTGCATTCAAACCGACAAACCTTGATAACACACTTGGTGAAGTTCTTTCTCAAAACGGACTTGAAACAACTGCGCATCGCTGAAACGGAGAAATATCCTCACGTCACGTTCTTTATGAGCGGTGGACGTGAAGAGGAATTCCCTGGTGAAAAACGGATCCTCATCGATTCTCCTAAAGTGGCAACGTATGATTTGAAGCCTGAAATGAGTGCATATGAAGTGACGGATGCCCTTCTTGAAGAGATTCGTGAAGACCGTCAGGATGCCATCATCCTGAACTTTGCCAACCCTGATATGGTTGGTCACTCCGGAATGCTTGAACCAACAATCAAAGCGATTGAAACAGTGGATGAATGTCTTGGCAAGATCATTGACTTGATCACTGAAAAAGGCGGTACAGCCATCATCACTGCAGACCACGGGAATGCGGATGAAGTGATGACGGAAGAAGGCAAGCCAATGACAGCCCATACAACGAACCCTGTTCCTGTCATCGTGACAAAAGAAGGCATTGAGCTTCGTGACGGAGGGAATACTTGGCGATCTTGCCCCAACGATGCTTGACCTATTGAATGTCAATCAACCAGAAGAAATGACAGGAAAATCATTAATAAGTAATCAACTCTACATTTGAAAGGAGAGATTTAACTAAAATGCCATATTCATTACATGACGTTATATGCACGTGAAGTACTTGGACTCCCGCGGTAACCCAACAATCGAAGTAGAAGTTTACACACAATCCGGTGCTTTCGGACGCGCACTTGTTCCATCTGGAGCTTCAACTGGTGAATACGAAGCAGTTGAACTTCGTGACGGCGACAAAGACCGTTACCTTGGTAAAGGTGTAGAAAAAGCAGTCGATAACGTAAACAACGAAATCGCTGAAGAAATCATCGGTTACGATGTAACTGAACAAGTTGCCATCGACCAAGCGATGATCGCTCTTGACGGAACTGAAAACAAAGGTAAACTAGGTGCCAACGCAATCCTTGGTGTATCCATGGCTGTTGCACGCGCAGCTGCTGACTTCTTCGGAGTAGAATTGTACCAATACCTTGGTGGATTCAACGCGAAGCAACTTCCAGTACCAATGATGAACATCGTCAATGGTGGAGAGCACGCTGACAACAACGTAGACATTCAAGAATTCATGGTTATGCCTGTAGGAGCTCCTACATTCAAAGAAGCTCTTCGCATGGGTGCTGAAATCTTCCACAGCCTTAAATCAGTTCTTAAAGACAAAGGTTACAACACAGCTGTTGGTGACGAAGGTGGATTCGCTCCAAACCTTAAATCCAACGAAGAAGCTCTTTCAACAATCATCGAAGCAATCGAAAAAGCTGGCTACAAGCCAGGTGAAGAAGTTCTTCTTGCAATGGACGTAGCATCTTCTGAAATCTACAACAAAGAAGACGGTAAATACCATCTTTCTGGAGAAGGCGTTGTACGTACTTCTGCAGAAATGGTTGACTGGTACGAAGAAATGTGTTAACAAATACCCAATCATCTCAATCGAAGATGGTCTTGACGAAAACGACTGGGATGGCTACAAACTTCTTACTGAGCGCATCGGTAACAAAGTTCAATTCGTTGGGGATGACCTATTCGTAACAAACACAACAAAGCTTTCTCAAGGAATCGAGCAAGGTATCGGTAACTCGATCCTGATCAAAGTGAACCAAATCGGTACACTTACTGAAACATTCGACGCCATCGAAATGGCGAAACGCGCTGGTTACACAGCTGTTATCTCTCACCGTTCTGGTGAAACAGAAGACAGCACAATCGCTGACATCGCTGTTGCAACAAACGCTGGTCAAATCAAAACAGGTGCTCCTTCACGTACAGACCGTGTTGCGAAATACAACCAACTTCTTCGCATCGAAGATCAATTGGCTCACACTGCTCAATACCTTGGAGCAAAAACATTCTATAACGTTAATCGCTAATTGCGGTTTGCTAAAGGCATCCCCGTCCTCGGACGGGGTATTTTTTTTAATGGACTATCAACTCTATGCAAATTAAACATTATTTCCTTGTTACCCCATCGCCCGTATGGTAAAATAGAAGACAATGTTATGTTCGGATCAGGAGGTGGGACTCATGCACACTATTCTAGTCACGTTACTTATCATCGTATCTATCGCCATTATCGCTCATGGTATTGCTTCAATCAGGTAAAAGTGCTGGACTTTCAGGGGCCATCTCTGGTGGTGCGGAACAGCTATTCGGTAAACAAAAAGCGCGTGGAATTGACTTGATCTTGCACAGCATCACAATCGTATTGGCCGTACTATTCTTCATTCTTACGATTGCCATCGTGCCGTCTATATATGAACGTTTAAAAACCTGATCTGTTTGTGGGTCAGGTTTTTTGTTTTATCGGGGAGAATGCGATGGGGCAAGGGAATGGAAGCAGCAGCTATTACCGACTTCCGAAGATTTTCTACCGACAATCGAATTTTTTCTACCGGCTTTCTGATTTTTATTACTAACTCTAATGATTAGAGAAGATTCTATTACCAACAATCGCCGGTTATGATTGGGACGAGGGACACATTACCATCAAGAGACCTTATGGCCGACTTACTCTACTTTATGACTGACACAAAGACAGTACATACACATGCTCACCAAGTTCGCACACTCCGCCATCAAAACCGCCACAACAATGCGAAATGGTGGATTGTCTCACCGATATTTGCTAAAAATAGAAGTGAGAAGAATCTGAACGGCTGCATCAAGCCACTAGATATCAAAGAGATGAAAAGGAGTCTATCAAACCATGAAAACCATTTTGCCAAAACCATTTACATTTGAAGCGGGGAAACGTGCCGTCCTGCTGCTTCACGGATTCACTGGGAACTCAGCGGATGTACGGATGCTCGGGCGATTCCTTGAGAAGAAGGGCTATACGTCACACGCGCCTCACTATAAAGGACATGGTGTACCGCCGGAGGAATTGGTGCATACAGGTCCTGAAGATTGGTGGAAGGATGTCATGGACGGGTATGAGCATTTAAAGAGCAATGGATATGAGGAAATCGCCGTTGCCGGCCTTTCGCTCGGAGGGGTATTTTCTCTTAAATTAGGTTACACTGTACCTGTAAAGGGTATTGTCCCTATGTGTGCGCCAATGTATATAAAAAGTGAAGAAGTCATGTATAAAGGGGTTGTCGATTACGCCCGTGAATTTAAAAAATATGAAGGAAAACCGGAAGACCAAATTGAAAAAGAAATAGAAGAGTTCAAGAAAACGCCGATGGATACATTGAAGGCCCTGCAGGAATTGATTGCCGATGTGCGTGAAAATGTGGATATGATCTATTCGCCGACGTTTGTCGTACAGGCAAGGACATGACCATATGATCAATACGGATTCTGCGAATATCATCTATGACAACGTGGAGTCTGATGATAAAGAGATCAAATGGTACGAAGAGTCTGGTCATGTCATTACATTCGATAAAGAAAAAGAACAGCTTCATGAAGACGTCTACAATTTCCTGGAGAAATTGGATTGGACGGTTTATGAATTCGATGATCAGGAGGGATTGTCATGGACGAAAATATTAAAGGGCATGTGGATAAGCTCCTTTCCTATATGAAGGAAGAAGCCTACAAGCCATTGACGGTACAGGAGCTTGAAGAAGCATTCGGAATTGAAGGGTCCACGAACTTCAAGGATTTTGTCAAGGCACTTGTCGTAATGGAAGAAAAGGGACTAGTCGTACGTACAAGAAGCAATCGCTACGGCCTGCCTGAAAAAATGAATCTGGTAAGAGGGAAAGTATCCGCACATGCAAAAGGCTTTGCGTTTGTGATACCGGAAGAATCCGGGATGGATGATATCTTCATCCCTCCGAATGAAACGAATAATGCCATGCATGGGGATATTGTCCTTGGTACGGGTTTCGACTTCTTCTTCAGGTTCAAGAAGAGAAGGGACCATCGTCCGCATCGTCGAACGCGGTGTCGATCAAATGGTCGGGACGTTCACTGAAAGCAAGCATTTCGGATTCGTCATCCCCGATGATAAGAAATTTGCAAGCGACATCTTCATCCCGAAATCTGCCCAGAAGGGTGCGGCGGAAGGACATAAGGTCGTTGTGAAGCTGACCGCTTATCCGGAGGGACGCAAGAGTGCAGAAGGGGAAGTCATCGAAATCCTCGGTCATAAAAATGATCCGGGAGTCGATATCCTTTCTATCATCCATAAGCATGGGATCGACCGTTGAATTCCCTGAGGAAGTCATGGAGCAGGCGAATCAAGGTGCCGGATGAAATCGATCGAATCCGAAATTCCGAACCGGAAAGATCTACGCGATCAAACGATCGTCACGATTGATGGGGCAGACGCGAAGGATCTTGATGATGCCGTCACGGTTACAAAGCTCGACAACGGAAACTACAAGCTTGGAGTACATATTGCCGACGTCACGTACTATGTGAAAGAAAGCTCACCGATCGATCAGGAAGCATTTGATAGAGGAACCTCTGTCTATCTTGTGGACCGGGTCATCCCGATGATCCCGCATCGACTTTCAAACGGGATTTGTTCCTTAATCCTCAGGTCGATCGTTTAACGCTTATCATGTGATATGGAAATCTCACCTGAACGGGGAAGTCGTCAAACATGAAATCTTCCAGAGTGTCATCAAAACTGACCGAGCGAATGACCTATTCAGATGTCAACAAGATTCTTGTAGATAAAGACGAAGAGCTCCGAACGAAATATGAGCCTTTGGTGCCGATGTTCGAGGATATGGAGGACCTGGCTCAGGTTCTTCGTACGAAACGGATGAAGCGTGGAGCCATCGACTTTGATTTCAAAGAAGCGAAAGTGCTTGTGAATGAAGAAGGCGCACCGACGGAAGTCGTCCTCCGTGAACGTTCAGTTGCCGAGAAGCTGATCGAAGAGTTCATGCTGGCAGCGAATGAAACCGTCGCAGAACATTTCCACTGGATGGAAGTGCCGTTCATCTATCGTATCCATGAAGATCCGAAAGAAGATAAGCTTCAGCGCTTCTTCGAGTTCATCACCAATTTCGGCTTGATCGTGAAAGGAACAGCTAATACGATCCATCCACGTGCCCTTCAGGAAATAGTCGAAGACGTACAGGGGGAACCGGAAGAAATGGTTGTTTCCACGATGATGCTCCGCTCCATGCAGCAGGCGAAATACGATCCTGAAAGCCTTGGTCACTTTGGACTTGCAACTGAGTTCTATACTCATTTCACTTCCCCGATCCGCCGTTATCCTGACTTGATCGTTCACCGTTTGATCAGAACGTATTTGATTGAAGGGAAAAGTCGATCAGGCGACCCGGGATAAATGGGGTGCACAGATGGGTCACATCGCTGAGCATACATCAAGCCGTGAGCGCCGAGCAGTGGATGCAGAGCGTGAAACCGATGAACTGAAAAAAGCAGAGTACATGGAAGACAAGGTGGGAGAGGAATACGACGGGATCATCAGCTCCGTTACGAATTTCGGACTGTTTGTCGAATTGCCGAATACCATCGAAGGACTTGTCCATGTGAGTTATATGACCGATGACTATTACCGATTTGATGAGCGTCATCTCGCCATGATCGGAGAAAGTACTGCAAATGTATTCCGGATTGGTGATGAAATCACGGTACGCGTCGTGAGCGTCAATAAAGATGAACGCGCCATCGATTTTGAAATCGTAGGTATGAAGGGCACCCGTAAAGAGCGCGAAGACCGTGTCCGTTCAATCCGTTCAGATAAAGGGAAATCGGATCGTTCGAAATCGAATCGATCTTCATCCAGTAAAAAGGACGGGGAATGGTCCACACGTAAACCGAACAATAAGAAGAAAAAGACGAATAAAAAGCACTTTGAAAATGCACCTCGAAGCAAACGTAAAAAGAAGAAATAAAGGTTCAGGAGCAATGGGATCACCTTTGCTCCTTTTCTTTTCCGAGTGTAACGATACAATTTTTATTGAAATATGAGATAATAATGAGTAAACTGACGGAAATGACTAGGGGGATTCCAATGCCAAAGGGAGAAGGCAAGCTTATTGCCCAAAATAAAAAAGCACGTCATGACTATGCCGTAGAAGAAACATATCGAAGCGGGACTTGTGCTTCAGGGGACAGAAATCAAAGCGATCCGCGGTGGCCGCGTGAACTTGAAGGATTCCTTTGCGCGTGTTCAAAATGGAGAAATCTTCGTACACAATATGCATATCAGCTCCGTATGAGCAGGGAAATCGATTCAATCATGAACCGCTCAGAACACGCAAGCTGCTCCTTCATCAAAAAGCAAATCAATAAACTGATCGGTGATTCGAAAGAAGCAGGTTATTCACATCGTTCCTCTGAAGCTATACATCAAAAATGGTGTAGCGAAGCTTCTGATCGGCCTGGCACGCGGTAAGAAGAAATATGATAAACGTGAAGACTTGAAGCGTAAAGAAGCCAACCGTTCCATCCAAAGGGAACTGGCTCAGCGCCAAAAAGGAATGTAATACTACAGATTTCCGGAATCTGGCATTTGCAATTATCTCAGGATTTGTTATACTAAGTAGATGTCGCAAGGATAATTGCGGCAGTAAGAACAATTGAATAAGTGACTTACACGCTGAACTTATTCTTTCCCGTTCTTCCCTTTCTATCATGGGGACGTTACGGATTCGACAGGGATAGTTCGAGCTTAGGTCGCGAGCCGTAGGGGTCGTCTACGTTAAAACGCCAAAGCCAATAATAACTGGCAAAACTAACAATAACCTAGCTTTAGCTGCGTAATAGCGCTTTAGCTGTTCCTCCCTCCATCGCCTATGTGGTAGGGTAAGGGACTCACTCTTAGTAGGCTACGCCGGAGTCCACCGTCTGAGGACAAAGGAAGAGATTAATCAGACTAGCTGCACGGACGCCCGTCGATAGGCAGAAGCTGTAGCGAACTTGCGAATATATCGACTACGCTCGTAGACGCTTAAGTGGCGATGTTTCTGGACGTGGGTTCGACTCCCACCGTCTCCACCAAATACATATTTGGTGGTTTTTTATTTTGCCTTAAATAAATGATACAAGCCATCCTGGTATTGCTCAGGGATGGCTTTTTTAGTATTCAGAGGTTGTCCGTGTTGATCCGAGGGGCTCGTGGTTCCACCTCGGCATTGGCCTTGGCATTTTCATTGTTCCGGTCGTATTGATTTTGTCTTTCTTTATCAAGTGCAGATCGGTTTTGTGATTTGTTCTTTTTATCCTTCATTTCATCACCCCCTCTTGCTAATATGCTCCAAGAATAAGGGCTTGAATCATACAAAAAAGGACTTGTCGAAACAAGTCCTCTTGCTATTCAATGACTATTTCTCCCACAGTTCGATCAGCCGCCCATCCGGGTCCTTGATCCAAACGAACTGGCCGAAGTCGCCGCTCTGCTTATCCTTCGCAAGTGGGACCCCAATCCGCTCAAGGTGAGCGAGTACCTCTTCCATATCATGAACCTGAAAGTTCACCATCACCTGCTGGTCTTTAGGGAAATACTCATCATCCACATTGAACAACGAAAAGACGGTCTCGCTGTTTCCTTCGTTTTTGATCATCGTCCCGTTCCATTCACCAATACTTAAGCCTAAAACCTCGTTGTACCATTTTTTTAAAGCCTCTGGGTTTTGTGATCTCCAGAAGACTCCACCGAATCCTTTGATCATTTTTGTGAATCCTCACTTCCTGCATGTCTTCTCTAATACTTAGTAATTTCGCGTGAGGATGCACAATTCCTCCCTTCATGATAAATCCTTTGAGCTCTTTTCAATAAAAAGCTCACCGGCTATTGGCTAGTTCATTTTGTTTGTAATAATATGTAAGTAGGGCTGTAAAGGCATGTTTATCAAATGGAAGCAATAGTTGAATAGGATTAAGGCACATAGCCCGTGAAGGAGGAAACATGGATTCCACATTTTTTTTACTCTCGGGAAGGCCGAGAATAGGCAAGTCAACCTTGATAAAACAGCTCATTGATGAAATGGGAGCAGCCCGTTGTGGAGGATTCTATACGGAGGAAGTGACCAATGTAGATGATCGGATAGGTTTCCGGTGTGTATCGATGGATGGAGAAAGTGTAGAAATGGCAAACGTAGAAAGTCCTAGCGCAACTAGGGTTGGACGGTATGGTGTTAATGTAGAAGAGTTTGATCTGTTTGCTAAGGATGTATTACAAGATGCTCTGCGTACCAAGGACATTATTGTGATTGATGAGATTGGGTATATGCAGATGTTCTCACATTCGTTTAAGAAAATCGTTCAAGAAATTTTCTCCGGAAACAAGATAGTACTAGGGACGATTCCTTCAAACAGTCCACCTGAAATAATGAACATAAACAACCTTAAACAAGTAAACATCATAACGATCAATGAAATCAATCGGGATAAGATGTCGGGATTTTTAGTGAGAGAGGTTTTGAGTGCTTTAGGTTGAGATGTCTAAAAAAGCTTGTTTCCACTATAGTAGGTGAGGAGTTGTGATCTTTATTACCATTCGACTACTGGGTAGGGGGAGATAGTAAATGAGTAGAGATATAAAAGAATGTATAAGTGAAGCACAGTTGAACAAGTATGCAGAGCTTGCTGTACGAGCCGGTGTGAATCTTCAAAAGAACCAATTGTTGATCATCCATAGCGATATCCAGCACGCTGCGTTTGCTCGTCAAATTCAAACGGCAGCCTATGAGGCGGGTGCCTCAAATGTAGTGATTGATTGGACAGATGAACAGTCTACCAAAGAGTTTTACTTACATGCAGCAGATCGTGCCATCGATCACTTTCCTGATTGGCAGGCTGCCCGCTTTAAAGAGTGGGACGATGAAGGTGCTGCTTATATCCATCTTATTTCAGAAAACATAGATGTCTTTAAAGAGGTTTCAACTGAAAGGATCAATCGTTTCCAAAAAGCCTCCCGCATCAAATTAAAGGATTACTATGCCAAAATCAGATCCCATAAGGTACGATGGTGCCTTCTGGCTGTCCCGTACGTTGCTTGGGCAACGAAAGTATTTCCTGACCTGAGTAAAGAACAAGCTTTACAATCATTATGGGAATTAATTTTAAAAGGATCTCGGGCAGACGGGAGGAATCCCATTAAAGAGTGGGAATGTCACCATAGAGACTTCGAGTCTCGAAAAAATTTCCTGAACGAGAGCCAGTTTGAAGCCCTGCATTTTAGGAATGAACATGGAACTGACTTAGTAGTGGGTCTACCGAAAAATCACCTCTATATCGGTGGAGGTGTCATAGATGAACAAGGGGTCCCTTTCTTTCCGAACATCCCTACGGAAGAGATATTTACTTCTCCCCATAAACATAAAGTGAGTGGCACATTGGTAGGGACTAAACCTCTTATCTATGATGGGAGTGTTATAGAAGAATTTCATCTGATTTTTACAGAAGGACGGATTACCGACTTTTATGCTGCCAAGGGACAAGAAGCGTTACAACAGCTCATCGATACGGATCAAGGCTCACACTATCTAGGTGAAATTGCCTTGGTTTCTAACAAATCGCCCCTTGCTCAGACTAATACGCTCTTTTATAATACCCTGTTTGATGAAAATACTGCTTGTCATATAGGGATCGGAAATGCTTCTCCCTCCACTATCCAAAATGGCATCCACAAATCCGAGCAAGAATTAAAGGAGGCAGGTCTGAATACGTCCCTTTTGTCAGTCAATGTGACCTTTGGTACCGACGATATGAACGTAGTGGGTATGAAAGAAGGAATGGAAGTCCTGTTAATGGAAGATGGGGAATTTAAGTTCTGATTGTTTACAACTTGAAAAACAGACAAAAATCATTTGGACGGATAAACTTAATGCCTCTATAGTGAAAATAATCTAAATGCTTGGGGACATTTTGAACTTAATCGAGAGGGAAAGAGATACCTCGGGGAGTTGGAAAAGGATTGAAAATTAATTCTTGTTACTATGAAACCCGACAAACCCCGCCACCCATCAACACCTTTCACCATTTCCTGATATTCCTCCAATTAACAGGATATTGAATTGAGCGAATGTTTCCATTAAGATGGATAAGAGTATAACTTCATAGATGCATATTGGTTCAGCCTCGAGTTCGGGGTTGATTAAAAGGGAATCAGGTGTGAATCCTGAGCGGTCCGGCCACTGTAAGTGAGGAGCGATCCTTCTGAAATGCCACTGGATGTTTTGTCCGGGAAGGCGGAAGGGAGCGATGAATCATGAGTCAGGAGACCTGCCTGTATGTGTAATGGTGGAACCTTCCGGTAAAAGGTGAAGCGAGGTGGATCAGTATGCATGGGGTTGGTATGTGCACGTCGATTTCAAAGCCTTGTTCTTCTTTCGGGAAGAGCAGGGCTTTTTTATATACATATTATTTGTCTTATACAGGGGATAAGGGACACGGGAGGATATGTGAGTGAGAATACTTCAAGCAATGTTGGCAAGTGTAGTAAGTGTTGTGCTGTTTTTGGGTGTGCCGGTAGCGGGGACTCCGTTTGGTCACGCAGAGGCAGCGACGAGTACGGATGTTTCGCTGGCCGAGATCAATAAAACCATTGAAGGTGCTGCGAATTACATGTTGGACAGCGGTGTAAGCAGTGAATGGGAAGCCATAGGACTAGCGGCAGCGGGATATCCTGTGCCGGAAGCCTATTATCAGAATCATTTTAGCCAATCGGTGGATAGCCAGGTCATCAATCCATCAAGATATGCCAAAATTACGGATATTGAACGTCATGTGATTGCTGCGGCGGCAATCGGGTTGGATCCATTGTCTGTGAACGGGACGGACTTGATCGAAAAGATCTACAACAGTCATGATGTATCACCAGGAAATGATACGATGACCCTTCAAGGGAATAATGGGCCGATCTTCGCTTTGATCGCGTTGGACAGTCAACAGTTTGAGGTGCCATCCGACGCCAAGTGGACACGTCAAAAACTGATTGATGAGCTTTTGAATCAGCAGAACGAAGATGGAAGCTGGTCCCTCAGTGCATATATGTCGGGTCCGAGCTATGATATCACGGCCATGGCCTTGATTGCCTTGGCACCCTATACATCCCAGGGAAATGTGAAGAAAGCGGTAGATAATGCTCTTTCATTCCTATCGGCAGAACAGCAATCAAGCGGAGGATTCGACGATCCATTTGTCGGGGGGACTTCAAGTGAAGCCACTTCCCAGGTGATCATTGCCCTGACATCGAACGGAATCGATCCGACGTCAAAGGCATTCACGAAAGGATCCAATAATCTCGTCACCCACCTTCTGAGCTTCAAGTCGGAGGATGGCGGATTTATGCATGTCAATCCAGGTAACTCCAACGGGATGGCGACCGAGCAAGCACTGCAGGCCCTCGTCGCGTATCAGAAATTCTTAAAGGGTGATGGAAAGCTCTATTCATTCCCTAAGCCATTGGAGCCGGAACCACCGACACCCATGCCTGATCCGACCCTTACGATAAAAGGGATGAAAGATGGCGAGATTGTTGCAACGCCAGAGATCACGGTCACAGTTGAGGCGAAGGATGGAGAAGGAAATGCATTGGTAGTCGATGCGAAGTTGAATGATCAAGCGCTTGAAGGCAATAAGTCGGGCGAGTTCATTCTATCGTTGAATGAGGGGGAGAATGTTCTCGTTGTCAGTGCACAAGATCAGAATGAAAAAGTGATTTCAAAGAAGGTAACGATCCAGTACAAAAAAGAAGTCAAAGATGAAGATCCGCCAAAGCTGCTGGACCAGATTACCTTAAAGCCTGAATGGAAAGATGGAAAAAGCACGATTGAGATGGAAGGGATCAGCAACCTGAAGGTAGGGGGAGATGTCATCATCGAGATCCCGGACGATTCGGTTACCATCGTCTTCCCGGAGGAAAGCATGAGTGCGATGGTCAATAAAGAGGCGACGCTTCACTTGAAATCATCTCAAGTGAAAATGAAGACTGAATTGAAAGGGTTCTCAAAAAAAGAAGCAGAATTCTCCATCCAGCGCATGGAAGGCATGAAGGAAGCTCTTAGTAACGTGTACGACTTTACTATCAAACAGGATGGGAAAAGCATTCACGATGTGAAAGATGCAGTAGAACTGTCCTTCGCTGTCAAGGAAGAAGAGGTGGACACTACATCTACCGCCGTTTACTTTTATAATTCCGATACGGAAAAGTGGGACCATGTCGGAGGGGACTATGCCGATGGATGGATCAGTGTACAACCTGATCACCTGAGCACATTCGTTGTGTTCAACTCGGCACCAACGGGAACGGAAGAGGAAGAGAAAATAAATGAACCAGAAAAAACACAGGATGACGGAAAAGCGGGCTCACCTCCGAAGGAAAGCAAGAAAGTCGATACCGTCGTACCGGTAGCTAACCCTTCTTCGGGGAAAAAGCTCCCCAATACTGGCGTGAACGAATGGTATCTTCCAGTCGCGGGAGGGCTCCTTCTACTCATAGGATTGTCAATCTATTTCTGGGGCGCACGCAAGAAGCGGAAGATGGAGATAAAAGGTTAGGAGGAGTTGGATGAAGAAACAACGTAAGCTCATATTGTCGATCCTGACGGTGTTCTTCCTTACCCTTGGAGTGATCGGCGTTACCTATGGTTTCTCAGGTGAAGAAGAAAAGGCACCGACAACGAAGCAAGTGGCAGGTAGCGAAAACTCCGTCGCTTCCATGACTGGGGATAAAGAGAAACAAGATGAAACAAAAGCTGTCTCTGATAATCCTTCCGAGAATGAGAATGAGAATGAGAAAGAAAAGAAAGAGGAAGCAGAGAAATCGGAAAGCACTACCACTAAAAGCACAAAAGAGGACGACAAAGCTGATTCTCAAAAACAAGCTAAAGAGAACGGTACGACGGAATATACAGAATCAGAAGGAAAGCCAGACATACAAGAATCCTCTGCATCAACGAAAGAAGCAAAAACAGAGTCAAACCAAAAAGCAGAGAGCCCAAAAGAATCCAAAGCTCCTTCCGACTATGAACGTGCCGGATCAACGCAACCTGAAAGCAAGGCACCGGCACCTCAGCCTTCCAAGAAGCCTGCACCTGCTCCAAAGCCTGAAAAAGAAGAGAAGCAGGCGGCGACGTCGACGGTCACTTATTCCATTGTGGCAGATAGCCAAATGGGCACGGTGCTCCCTCCGACTTCAGTCGAAATCGAGGACGGGGATACGGTTCTTGATGTGCTCATCGAGGTGACGAAATCTCAGGGGATTCCCATGTCGTTCCGCGGCGGTACGGGGGCCAATGCCTATGTCGAAGGAATCAATAATCTATTTGAATTCGACCGGGGACCCGGCAGCGGTTGGATGTACCGGGTGAATGGCATCTTCCCTAACAGAGGGGCAGGAGTGATTCCCCTCCAGGATGGAGATCGCATTGAGTGGCTTTATACCATAGACCTCGGGAAAGATCTCGGAGCTGAGCTGAAGCCGTTCCGTTAGAAGAAAGGGGTATGTGCATGTCGATCAGATTAAAAGAACTTCACCCTTTCGTGAGCTTTCTCTACTACGTTTGTGCGGGTGTGTGCATGATGATGTTCACCCATCCGTTGTTTCTTACCGTATCCATCCTGATCCTGATCGGGGTGAATATCCTTCAAGGAACCCGGGGGAAACTGATCCGCTCTGTGCCTGCTATCGCTTGTATGGGGCTCATCATCATCGTCATGAATCCCCTTTTCGTCCGAAGGGGAGCCACCGTGCTGTTCTATTTCCGTCATAATCCCGTGACGTTGGAAGGAGTGGTATACGGGATGATCATGGCCATGAGTCTATGGGCGATCTTCATCCTGTTCATTTCATTCAATGATGTGATCCACGGTCGGAAGTTCTTATTTCTTTTTTCGAAGGTATGGCCACAGCTCGCCCTCCTGCTGATGATTACGGTCCGTTTTGTACCACTGCTCATTACCCGGTGGAAGGAGCTGTATCACACGCAAAAGCTCCGGGGACACGATATGTTCAAGGGAAGCGTGAAGAAGCGAAGCCGGACGGGCATGCTCTATATGCAAAAACTCCTCACGTGGTCGTTGGAGGAGGCGCTTCAAACGGCTGAATCCATGAATGCAAGAGGTTTCGGGGAACGGAAGAGGTCGCATTATCAGATGTTCCCTTTCCGCTATTCCGATTGGGGAGCGTCCATTGTCTTAGCAGGGATAGCCGGCGTGTGTGTGTATTCTGCACAGCACGGAATCGGGGCACTCAATGTGTATCCCCAGCTGGGGACACTCTCATTTTCCTCTTCGGACTGGCTGATCTTGATCCTGTTCATTTGTCTGATGGCATTCCCCATTTTACTTGAAGGAGGCAGTCAACTTCGATGGCATGTATTGAACTCGACAAACTAAGCTTTCACTATCCAGAGGACGAACAAGCAGCCATCCGTTCCCTTTCCCTTACCGTGGATAAGGGGGATTTCATTGTGATCGGAGGTCCTTCAGGCTGTGGGAAGACAACCCTTCTGAAGCTGTTGAAAAAGGAACTCACGCCGGTAGGGAGGATGATGGGACAGATTAGGATGTCAGATATGGGAGTAGGATTCGTGTTTCAGGACCCGGAAAATCAGATTGTCATGGATAACGTCCTTAGTGAACTTGTATTCGGCATGGAAAACGAGCAATTGGGGACGGGGGAGATGCGGCAACGCGTGGCGGAAATGGTTCATTTCTTCGGTATGGAAGACCTGCTCGATCAGGATACAAAACATCTTTCTGGCGGACAGAAGCAGTTGATGAACGTGGCCGGTGTCCTCCTGCAAAAACCTGATCTGCTATTATTGGATGAACCGACGTCGCAACTCGACCCCGTCCAGGCAAAAGCGCTGATCCAATTTGTCCAGCGTCTGAACGAAGAATTCGGGATGACGATCATCATGGTCGAGCATCGATTGGAAGAGCTCTATCCCATTGCGGATCGGGTGATCCTCATGGAGAAAGGAAGCGTGGCCTATGAAGGGCCGGCAAGGACAGTCGTTTCCACTGTGTGGAAGAACCAGGACAACACGTTTCTTCCATTCCTTCCAGCCATTGCGAAGCTATACTATACCTTTGCCGACCTGTCTTACGATACGCGGGTGCCCCTGTCTGTCAAAGAGGCCCAGCGCTGGCTATCGGATCAGTCCATCGGCAGGGTGGAACATCAGCGAAAAGTCCCTTCTGAGCAGGCAGTACCTCTTCTAGAGATGAATCATGTGAGCTTCAAGTATGCGAAGCGTGCCCCCATGATTCTGAAGGATAGTAGCCTAGAGGTGAGAAAAGGGGATTTCCTTACGGTAGTGGGTGGGAACGCATCGGGAAAGACCACCCTCCTGAAAATCGCAGCATCGATTCTGAAGCCCTATAGCGGAAAGGTGAAGCTGAACGGCAAGCAGATTTCAAAAAATACATCCTGCCGAATCAGTTACCTTCCTCAAAACCCGTTGCTCTGCTTTATGTGTGAAATGCTACAGGAAGAAATCCTTGAGCTTGCCGTCCGTTACGACATCCCGCTTCCGGAAGAACGAATGAGGTCCATCGCGAACCGTCTCGGCATTGAGTCGATCCTGGAAAAGCACATCCATGATTGCAGTGGGGGAGAACAGCAGAAGGCGGCACTTGCCACCCTATTATTCATTAAACCAGATCTACTCTTGATCGATGAACCGACGAAGGGAATGGATGCGGTGTCCAAAGATCAGTTCTCGGTCATGTTGGATGACCTTCATCAAGATGGCATGACCATCCTGATGGTGACCCACGACATTGAATTTGCGGCCAGGCATGCTTCACGATGCGCATGGTTGTTTGACGGCCGCATCACGGCCGACGGAACGGTGAAGGAGGTGTTGGATCATCACTATTTCTATACCACGACCATCAACCGCGTGAGCCAGAATGCCGATGTTCCAACGGTCCTGACGGTAGAGGAGGCATATGAGACATGGAATCTTCACGTGCGGTCTTGATCACCTCCTCTGTCATCACGTTGATTCTCTTATTCGTTTCAGCCATTCTGTTTGACGATAAGCCTTATATGATGATCTGTATCGCCATCATGATTGTAACGGTAATCCCGTTGTTTGCCCGGTTCGAACTCCGTGCGATCGGGAGTAAGGAAATCGTCCTGCTGGCGGTACTTGCGGCAATCGCGGCCATGAGCAGGGTACCGTTTGCTCCGCTTCCGAGTGTGCAGCCCACCACCTTCGTGATCATTGTGAGCGCCATCGTTCTGGGACCGGAAGCGGGTTTTCTGATAGGAGCGATTGCGGCCATCGTCTCCAACATGTTCTTGGGTCAAGGTCCATGGACCCCTTGGCAAATGTATGCCTGGGGAATGGCCGGCATGATGGCCGGATTCCTTCGCAACACGGTAATCATCAATACCAAATGGGGGTTGATGGGATATGGATTTGTCGTAGGCTTTTTGTTCGGATGGTTCATGAATCTGTGGTTCCTCCTGGGCTTCCTTGGTGATGCCTCTTGGGAAGTATTCGTCTCGGCCTATATTGCAAGCTTTTACTTTGATCTTGCACATGCATTATCAAACGTATTTTTCCTCGGGCTGTTCAGTGTGGGGTGGATTCGGATCCTGGAACGTTTCAAACGGAAATACGGCATCCTGACGCAAGACTTGCCAAAAGAGGAGGTCTATAAATGAAGAAAGTGATTGGCATCTTGATCATTCTGATGTCCCTTCCCCTTTTGTTTCATAGCCAAATCAAGGGTGGAGTCTATAAAGGGTTCAACGAAAAACTTCTCGTCGCTGCAAGTGAAGGGGAGGGGGAAGTGAAGAAAACCATGTTTGAAAAGCTATACTTGAGTGATTCTGCGGATGTAGAGACGTCTGCCATCAAGGCGGTCCTCCGTATTCCATCCATCGAATTGGAGGAGCCCATTTTCTTGGGAGTAAGTGAATCCCATCTCAAGAATGGAGTAGCCACCATCGAGGTGGACACCCCCTTTTCCGCCACGAACATTTCCATTGCAGGACATAAAATGAATGCATACGGTGTCCTCTTCAATCGGCTTCATGAGCTGACGGAAGGTGCTGTGATGGAACTGGATGTCGATGGGGAAACCGCTACGTACAAAGTGATGGAACAAAGGATGGTATCTCCCGATGATTTGACGGTTCTCGAGGATACGGAGGATCAGACAATCACGCTGATTACATGCGAAACCTATAACTGGAGCACGAATGAATTTGAAGAGCGGTTGGTTGTGCGTGGGGAAAAGGTAGTGGAATGAGAATAGCTGATTTTTTGTGCACAGGCAAGCCCTTGCTTTATGAGGGCTTGTTTTTTTGTTCACGATCATTGACAGTATAGGCTCATTAAATTAATATATGAATATATACTCATATATAAGATTTTGAGGTTGGATCAATACGAAAAAGGGTAACGTATGGAGGAACGTACTTCATTCATATATCATTCGGCAAAGAGGAGGACTGAACCAATGGCACACGATCATAGTGACCACACACATCATGCTAATACGAAAACCATGCTGATCTCATTCATTATTATTACGGTTTATATGGTGGTTGAAGCCATCGGAGGGTATGTGACCAATAGCTTGGCCCTGCTATCCGACGCGGGCCACATGCTGAGTGACTCCGTATCCTTGGGGATCGCCCTGATCGCCTTCAAACTGGGTGGGAAAGCCGCGACATATCGGAATACATTTGGGTACAAGCGGTTTGAAATCATCGCAGCCACCTTGAACGGTCTTACCTTGATCGGTATCGCGCTCTTCATCTTTTATGAAGCCATCAAGCGTTTTACCCATCCGCCTGAGGTTGCCACAAGCGGCATGCTTATCATCTCCATCATCGGACTCCTCGTCAACGTCCTGGTGGCGTGGATCATGATGCGGGGAGGCGAGACGGAAGAGAATCTGAATATGAGGGGAGCCTTTCTTCATGTCATCAGCGATATGCTCGGTTCGGTTGGCGCGGTGATCGCAGCCCTTCTCATCATGTTCTTCGGCTGGGGCTGGGCCGACCCACTGGCAAGCATCATCGTCGCCATCCTTGTCTTGAATAGCGGATACCGGGTCGTGAAAAAATCCCTTCATATCCTCTTGGAAGGAACACCGGAACAGATCGATGTCCAAGAGGTGATTGATGTGATCAAACGGGAAGATGGAATCGACGACATCCATGACCTCCATATCTGGACGATCACAAGTGGATTCATCGCCATGTCCTGTCATGCGGTGGTAGGGGGAGACATTACCGTTAAAAGAACAGAAGATATACTGGGACGCTTGGAACCCCGTCTGCAACACTTCGGCATCAAACACATCACGATGCAATTCGAAACCGAAAACAATCCCCATGACTCCGCAATACTTTGTGATATGGAGCATGGTCACGAGCACTAATGGGAAAATCCGCTGCCTGGGAACGGGTAGCGATTTTTTTTGCGAAATGCTTGTGTGCTGATTGGTTTATATGTAAAATGTTTACATGTGCACAAGGGTTTCTCAGCGTCATTCAATTTTTAGGCTGGGATTCTTTTAAACAATGTAGCTGGGAGTCCTCTTATGTTGATGAAACGTTTCTTTTTTTTATCTGCTATTTCAGTATCCACTATACCGTTATTACGCACAACCGGTTTAGTATGGCTGGGATTAGTGTTGACCTTCCTCTTTTTTGTTCTGGCGCTCTTTTTTAGCAAACCGAGGTCACTAAAAAAGAATCGTGAACACAACGGGTTGTCATGAGGTTGATGTGGACTTACGGAACGTACTTCACTCTTTAAGATGTTCTATTTCCCTGACTTTTGGTGGCTTTTATCAAATGAAGACTCAGTCTGGAGATGAGGTTATGATGAAGAGTACGATCGCACTATTTACCCTGTACATCATCGTGGTGCACGGATTATTCGATATCTTTGATAGTGTTCATATTGTGTTCCGGCTACTGAATCTGGGCTTTGTCCTGGCGCTCATTTTAGTTTTTCAGGTCCATAAAAACAGGCAAGATACTTCAGAACAAAGGTAAAAGAAAGTTGATACGAGGATGCACAGAAATGAAAACGACCCTTGAGAAAGGGTCGTTTTCTAATAGAATGCTTTTTCATCAAACTGATTTCATTCTGTTACTGAGTACTGCCATGGTTAAAAAGACTATTAGCTGCAACCCCCATAGACTGATCAAGAGGATGTAAGCCCATTGGCGCAAGGAAGATAAGTCACTCCAATGCTGGAAGGAACTTAGCTGACTGAATAAAATGAGCAGAATACTAATCGAGATGATCATTTGGCTAATTAATTGTTTCTTCAAAGCGATCTCCTATTCTATACAAACTTTTCCTCTATCTGTGCAAAGCTTATCCTAAAAGGGAAAAGGCTCAGCCAAATAGGGCTCTTACTAGATAATACCATAAAAAGTAAATCGCTTTTGGTTATCCTCACATGTAACACTCTTCACGAAAAAACTTATAAAAGGAAAATCGCTCCCTTCATTGAATAGTTTAGGTAACTGCCAGGATTTTAGGATCAAGTACTAAAAATCTAAAACTAGATGAGGGATATTCCCATGAATGATCTGAAGCTGATAGAGACCTACAAAGGATTTGTACAGAAGTATTCCCTAGAGCAACTGAACGATATACCAGAGCAAGGTGTGTGGTCGATTGGTCAAATGTATAACCACCTAATTTGCGTGGCCCATGAGTACTTGGATAGTGCAGAAGCTTGTGCCACAGGCAAAAGAGAACAAGAAAAAGGAAAAACCGAATTCGGAGAATATCTATTCAATATCGGCTGCTTTCCTCCCATAAAGATTCAATTACCACCCGAACTCAATGCAACGCCCGACAATCCGACATCCAAAGAAAATCTGATGCGAGAGCTCGATCACTTGATGACGAGAATGGAGGGGTTGGATAGGAAGGTGAAGGATGTAAATCCGAATAACAAAGAAGCACATGGAGGTTTTGGTTGGTTAAACGCACAGGAATGGTATGAACTTGTGGGGATGCATTTCCGTCATCATCTTCGTCAAAAGTATGAACTGGATCAAAGACTAGGACTAGATGTATCTCCTGATTGATTGGAACTTTTTCACCGGGTTTACTGATAATCGGCGTTGGTGTGAGACGATCAATGAAAAGAGAGAGAAGTCCATCAGCCTCTAGACGTAGTGAAAGATACTCCTCCGTCTCCATTTCTTCATGAGGACCACTTGGTAAGATGAAATCATCTTACAGCGGAGGACAAAATCATGAAGAAAAAGAGAAGACGGGGATGGGTGTACGTGAGGAACGGACTAGCGATCTTGCTCATCCTCTGCATCGGGTGGTCGGTGTTCAGCACGATCATGACGGCATATGAGCAGGGGACTTATCATCCACCGGGTGAACGGGTGGAAGTGGACGGGAAGAAGATGCATGTGTATTCGAAAGGGACGGGGGAGGAGACCATCGTCCTCATGAGCGGATTGGGGACGTCTGCGCCTGTCCTGGATTTCGCCCCTCTGATTGATGAACTTTCCAAGAAGCATCGAGTCGTGGTCGTGGAGCCATTCGGGTACGGGTGGAGCGACCTGGCCGAGACGGATCGAACGGTGGAAAACATGGTACGGGAGATGAGGGCGGCTCTGAGCAAGGCGGATATCCAGGGGCCATATATTCTCATGCCTCATTCTGTGTCGGGCATCTACAGCATGTATTACGCGAACCACTATCCGGAGGAAGTGAAGGCAGTGATCGGCATCGACCCGACGCTGCCGGGGGCACTGGACTATTTCAATGAATCACCGCCGGCCATGCCGGGATTCTTGAAGTATGTTGCGCCGTCTGGAATCGGTAGGCTGGCCCTGATGATCGATTCCCGAAACTTTTTACCAGAAGCCGGTGATGGGACGTATTCAAAAGAAAATCTCGACCAGACCAAGGCGATCTCAGCCTGGAAGGGATATAACCGCAATGTCGTAGCTGAGGCCAATGGGATCAAGAAGAATATCGATCAGACAAAGGATATGGAGTTCCCGGCAGGCATGCCTGTATTATTCTTTACGAAGGAAGCGGGCAAGACGACTGCTGACGGGAGGAACAATGTCACCTTCCTTGAAACGCAGCTGACTAGTGCCCCTGCAAGTAGGGTGGTGCCGCTAGATGGCCATCACTATCTCCACTGGACCCGTTCGGTGGAAATGAGCCGGGAAGTCGACCGGTTCGTAGAATCTTTTAGATGAAAACAAACAAGACAGCCATCTGCTGTCTTGTTTAATGTAAGGGGATCTTGAAATCCCCAAGAAGTAAATCATCGCAGTCTATATGATAGTCCTTGTTAGTTAGAAATGCTAGATATGCCAGCTGCCTGTTTCGTTTTGTCTGTATACTCGCCCATTTGTTTGAACGTGAATGGTGCTACCTGCTTGGAGAGTTGAACGGTATGACCTGAGTACTCCTTTCCCGGTAAAGTAAAAGAGTGATAGGTGATGGCATAATGCGCTGTTGATTGTTCATTGTCGATGACGATGTACTCTTTTGCTGCCGTAAAACGAGGAATCAGTGTAACGATCAACAGGACAAAAATGCCCCCGCATAGCCCATAGAAGTTCGTTTTGTGCCTCCCATACAAAAAAGCACCAAAGAATAAGAGGCCAAGGAATAAGAAATCAGGCAGGATCGTGCCTATAATGAACTCTTTCCCATCGGCAGTCATGAGATCGTATCCCCAAAACATAAGGAATATGGAAATGATCCTCACGACCGCATAAAACGCTGTGACAGCAAGGAGTGTGAGGCCGACCATGTTTTTAACCTTTATCAACGAAACACCTCTTTCAAGACTGAGAATATGACCATGGTGATCCAGTCTGTTCTCTGGACAACGTGAAAATGATAGAATAAATTAGTACTATTTCAATATTTTGTAGATTAGCATCAATAAGGGTGAAGGCAATACAGTACATATGATGAGAGAAAGGAGAATGGATATGAATCCGATATTAAAAGATATCCCATTATCATTTGAAACGGAAAGGCTGACGTTGCGGGCGCCACTTCCCCAGGGAGACGGTAGAGTGGTGAATGAAGCTATTAACCGTTCTCTGAACGAACTGAAGCCTTGGCTCGGGTTTGCCCAGGTTGCTCCGACAGTGGAAGAAACAGAAATCAACCTCCGAGACGCGTATGTCCGCTTCCGGAAGCGGGAAGCGTTCCGTTACCTGATCTTTCATAAGGAAACCGGAGAGTTGATCGGGTCCTCCGGATTTCATAATGTGGACTGGGAGGTGCCAAAGGGTGAAATCGGCTATTGGGTCGACACAAGGCATGCTGGTGCCGGATACATAACCGAAGCGGTAAAGGGATTGACGGAACTTGCCCTAAGCCATATCGGCTTCAGGAGGGTGGAAATCCGGTGTGAATCCCTGAATGTAAAGAGCAGGGCGATACCCGAGAAGCTTGGTTACGAGTTGGAAGGGATCCTCAGGAATGAGTCGCCGTCTGTTGATGGGACAAAGCTGACGGACACATGCATCTATTCTACAGTCAGGTAAAAGAAGGAGGAGGCCACAGCGGGTCTCCTCCTTTCTTCATTGAGTAATCGAATCCATCACAGTGCCAAAATCCTGTACTTTCTTGGTCTTAAGATCCACGACGTACCGTCCGTTTGTTGAAGAGTGGCCCGACACGAGGGTCGAATAGCGGACGATGACATAGGTATCGAACGTTCCGTCATATTGGACGAAGTGATCCTTGTCCTCCACCAGTTCCCCTTTTTCCTTCAGGTATTCAGTGACGATGGCCACGGCTTTGTCTTTTTCCTCCTGGGTGGCATTGTCCTCGATCGTCTGAGGAGTCGAAGTTGCTTCTTCTTCATTTTCTAGACCCTCTAGATCAACGGTCTCTTCTTCTTCGTCAGAAGGCTCGGCTGGTGTTTCTTCGTTAACCTCCTCGTCACGATCATCCTCCGTGACAGCTGAATCGGACTCGTTTTCCTCACTCGTGCTTTCTTCCGTCACGGTGTCTTCGTTGGAACGGTCATCCTCAGCAGGTTTTGCTCCTTTTTCATCAGATGAACATCCCCCGATCAGCAGGAGGGTAAGAGTGAGTAAGATCCCCATCCAAAAACGCTTTTTCATCTTTTTCACCTCATTGCTACTAATATATGGAACCTCATGTCCATGATAGAGGTTTATGAAATAAATGTAAACGTATAGGGGGAGGAATTGCCCGGGGGAAAGGGGAATGTATAGTGGTGAATACATGACAGGGAGGGGAAAAGATGATAGACAAAAAGTTATTGATCAGGATGCTCGACCATACGTACGATCTTGAAAGCTGGTATGCGCCGTTTAAGGATGCCGTGAGCGGGGTGACGGCGTCCATGGCCGTCTGGAAGCCAGAGGGAAGCGACATGAACTCGATCTGGGAAAACGTTAACCACCTTACGTATTATAAGGAACGATATGCAGCCAAGCTGCTGGGTGAACCGTGGGAGAATCCCCTCGATGGACATGATACGTTCCAGCTGACGGATCCACAGGAGGATGAATCGGCTTGGAAGGCGCTTGTGGACCGCGCGGAGAAGGCCCAAGTCAGGTTGAAGGGGATCCTGGAGGAAATGTCAGAGGAAGAGATGAAGGAAAATGGAGTGGCCGAGTACTTGTATCACATCCTGATTCACGATGCGTATCATACGGGACAGATCATGCAGTCCCGGAAGATGCAGGGAGGATGGCCGGCTAAACGTTAGGTGGTGGGTGACTGAGGATCATATCTGCAGTCTTTTTTTATGCTCGAAAGGAACCTGTCATGGGGAAAACCGATCTTTGGTCTGATATAATAATGTCATTGCCATAACGGGGTGAGACATCATGCGATTCGAAGAACGCACGCACAAGTATGAGTACAAGCTGAATGATACAGACGATCAAATTATTGATTACATAAAAGCAAGGCCCGCCGAATTTGTCACCCAATCGATCCAGACGGTAGCGGCCAATGTGTTTACCGTGCCGAACACCATCACCAGGCTATCGAAGAAGCTCGGGTATGACGGGTTTTCCCATATGAAGAGCAGCCTGAAAGAGGAACTGGAGTCCCCGGGTGAAACGCCGGACGATGATTCATACTCCTTGATTCAAAAGACATTTGAGATCCTTGATAAGGAGAGGATGGAGGAAGCGGCGAAACTCTTGGTCGATTCCAAGCAGATTCAATTATTCGGTGTCGGGGATTCCTCCGATTTGTGTGAAATGGTGGCCCGCAATTTCCGCGTAGTCGGGAAACCGACGCACCATCACGTGCACCGGCACGAGATTTTGCACAGTTTGGACCAAATGAATCATCAGAGTGTTCTCTTCCTCATCAGTTTGTCGGGCGAGACGCCGTTGGTCATCGAGGCGGCTACCAGGGCTAAGGAGCGCAATATTCCTATGATCACACTGACGCACTTCACGAAAAATACGCTCCAGTCCATGGCTGCGATCAATCTGTACTGCTATGCCCCGAAGAAGACGAAGAACGGGTACAATATCACGGCGCGTACACCCGTGATGGTTGTGCTGGAGATGCTCTCCCATCACTTCTGGGCGCATTACTAGAGTGGCCGTATACACAAGAAAACGCTTTATCAGGTGAATGCTGTGTAAAAATAAGAATAATCCTTTATTCTTATTTTTTTTTGCTAGGATTAGGTCAAGTTCAAAAAATGAAAACACTTACAAACATTGAAATGAGGGGTATACTCATGGAATTATCTAAACTTACCTCGCCGAAGCTTATCAGTACGAAGCTGAAGCTTCGTTCCAAACAAGAAGCCATCGAGTATTTAGTCAACCAACTGGCTGATGAGGGAAAACTGAGTTCTCGGTACGATTTTTTGAAAGCGGTTAATGAACGTGAAGAGCTATCACCGACTGGTTTTGAAGGCGGTCTTGCGATCCCCCACGGTAAGTCGAATGCGGTAAAGGAAGCGGCGTTCGCCGTTGCCACCATTGAAACACCGTTGACCGATTGGGAAAGCATCGATCCTGCCAACCGGGTGGAACTTGTCATCCTTTTGGCCATACCCGACGAGGAAGCTGGCTCCACCCACCTTGCCCTCCTATCAGAATTCGTCACCCGATTATCAGATGAAACATACAAAGAACGTTTATTGAACGCGGTCTCAAGCGACGAACTGTACAATCTCCTTGACGTCGTAGATGCCCCGGAGGAAACTCGGGAAATCAAAGATACGGGTAAGGTGGTGCTCGCTGTAACGGCTTGTCCTGCCGGAATCGCCCATACGTATATGGCAGCCGAGGCACTGGTGAAGGCCGGGAAGGAACTTGGGATCAAGGTGTTCGTGGAGAAGCAGGGGGCCAATGGAATTGAAGACCGGCACACCACAAAACGCTTGCAGATTGCCGATGCCGTGATCTTTGCCAATGATGTGGCCGTGAAGGATGAGAGCCGATTTGCTCATCTTCCGAAAGTGAAAACATCGGTGGCCACTCCGCTTCGAAATGCCAAGGGTATTCTTGAGCAGGCAATGGAAAAAGCGGATAAATCGCCGAAAAGGGCGTACGAGGAGCAAAGCGCAGCCGATGATGTTCAGGATGACCCGGATCATAAACCGTTCAAAACCGAAATCAAAGACAGCATCCTGACGGGTATCTCCTACATCATCCCTGTCATCGTGGCAGGGGGAATGACGCTGGCAGCGGCTGTACTGATTTCACAGATCTTCAACCTGCAGGATGTGTACGCAGAAGAAGGATCCTGGCTCTGGTTATTAAGGCAGCTTGGCGGAGGACTTCTCGGTCAGCTGATGGTTCCGATTCTTGCCGCTTACATGGCATACTCCATTGCAGATAAGCCCGCACTCGGACCAGGGTTTGCAGCAGGGGTCGCCGCTAATCTGATCGGATCCGGCTTCCTTGGAGGGATGCTCGGTGGATTCTTGGCAGGATTCTTCTTGAAATTCCTGAAGAAAAAAATCCAGCCAAAAGGAACATTCGCAGGCTTCATCAGCTTCTGGGTCTATCCTGTCGTAGGAACATTGGTGGTCGGATCGATCATGCTCTTCCTCATCGGCGAGCCCCTGGCATGGATCAATAATGGATTGATCAGTTGGCTCGGAAGCTTGTCGGGCACCAATGCGCTTATTCTTGGTGCCATCCTTGGGGCGATGGTGTCCTTTGACCTTGGAGGACCTGTCAATAAAGCCGCCTATACGTTCTGTATCGGAGCGATGGCAAGTGGGAACTTCATCCCTTATGCCACCTTTGCTTCGGTCAAGATGGTTTCGGCATTTGCCGTGACGGGTGCCACCATCATCGGGAAAAAATACTTCTCCAAGCAAGAACAGGAAATCGGAAAGCAGACATGGCTCCTTGGATTGGCAGGAATCACGGAGGGAGCGATCCCGTTCATGATCAATGATCCGATCAGGGTCATTCCATCCTTGGTAGCGGGATCAGCCGTGACTGGCGCCATCGTAGCCTACTTTGATCTTGGATTGAATGTACCGGGCGCAGGGATCTTCTCCCTTGCCCTACTCAAAGGACAGCCGATCTTACTTGCGGCAGGCATCTGGTTCGGAGCAGCCTTGATCGGTGCGGTCATCTCCATGTTCCTGCTGATCGTCACAAGAAAGAGTAAGCTTTCAAAAGAAGAAAACCTTGCAGCATAAAGAGCTGAAACTATACATCCAGGGGGAATGAAATTCATGAAGAACGTACACATCGTCCCACATATGCACTGGGACAGGGAATGGTATTTTTCCACAGAGGAATCTCGCATCCTACTGGTCAACAATATGGAAGAGATCATGGAAAAGCTTGAGCATGATCCGGAGTATCCTCACTATGTCCTGGATGGTCAGACTTCCATCCTGGAAGATTACTTCGCCGTTAAACCGGAGAATAGAGAGCGCGTAAGGAATCTGGTTCAAGCGGGGAAACTGATCATCGGTCCGTGGTATACCCAAACGGACGAAATGGTGGTCGGCGGGGAGTCGATCATCCGCAATCTCCTCTATGGTCACAAGGATTGTGAGGAATTCGGGGCACCAATGAAAATCGGTTACCTGCCTGATTCGTTCGGACAATCCTCCCAGATGCCTCAGATCTTCAACGGGTTCGACATTAGCTATTCCATCTTCTGGAGGGGGACCTCAGAGCGGCATGGAACGGATAAGACCGAGTTCTACTGGGAAAGTGACGACGGCTCAAGGGTGCTCGTCCAGCTATTCCCTCTGGGGTACGCCATCGGGAAATACCTTCCGGAAGAGGAAGACGCGCTACAGAAGCGGATCGATAAGTATTTCTCGGTTCTTGATAAAGGCGCTACGACTGACCACATCATCCTGCCGAACGGACACGATCAAATGCCGATCCAGCAGAATATCGATGTGATAATGGATAAACTCAGAACCCTCTACCCTGACAGGGAGTTCTTCCTGAGCCGCTATGAAAACATTTTCGCAGAGCTTGAGAAGGGGAATGATCTCTCCGTCCTTTCAGGCGAGTTCCTGGACGGAAAATACATGAGGGTACACCGGAGCATCTATTCTACGAGGATGGATATCAAAGCGGCTAACACAAGGATCGAGAATAAGCTGACGAATATCCTGGAGCCCCTCGCATCCATTGCGTATTCCCTCGGATTTGAGTATCACCACGGCTTGATCGAATTGATCTGGAAGGAAATCATGAAGAACCACGCCCATGATAGCATCGGGTGCTGCTGTTCGGATAAAGTGCACCGTGAAATCATGAACCGCTTCTTCTTGGCCGAAGAAAAAACCGATCAACTCATTGAATTCTATAAGCGGAAAATCACCGATTCCATCGAGAATGAAACCGGGGAAGATCTGCTGACGGCGTTCAATCTCCTTCCATATGAAAGGGAAGAAACCGTCAAAGCCAGAGTCGTGACCAAGCTGAACGGCTTTGTCATGGAAGATTCAGCGGGTGAGAGCGTCAGCTTTGAAGTATTGGGTAAAGAAATCCTGGATCCGGGTCTGATCGACCGGCAAATCGTCCACTACGGAAACTATGATCCATTCTATGAGTATGTCATCCAATGGAAGGACACCCTTCCAGCAATGGGGTATAAAGCATATTGGATCAAGGATGTCGACCAAGAATGCTCCGTCACCGGTTGGGAGGAACTCCATGACCATACAGCGGAAACGGAGCTGTACCGGATCACCGTGAACCCGAACGGCACGCTGAAACTCTATGACAAGTGTGATGGAAGTGAAGTCGATCAGGTGCTGCTGTTGGAAAACGGTGGAGATGATGGGGACGAATATGATTATTCACCGCTTGAAGGCGAAGAGCTCCTTTACAATGGGGAAACCAAAGCGGACATCAGCGTAAAGCAGAACCGATTTGGCGTCGAGTTGACCATTGGAGTGACCCTGCAGGTGCCGCTCGATCTCGAGAGCAGAAAGGCTGGAAAGCGTGACGGTGACGTCCATGTCAATTGGCATATCGAGATTCCAAACGATGACCCGACGATCCGGATCAGGGCTGCCATAGATAATCAGGCAAAAGATCACAGGCTCCGTGCCTTGATCCCGACAGGTATTGCGTCGGTTTTATCCTGGTCTGACAATCAGTTCGGCATGATCAAGCGTGATGTCGTCGACGGGGCAATGGAAGTGTGGGAAGCTCAGGATTGGGATGAGCGACCGGACTCGATCTATCCGATGCTCGGGTTTGTCGGTTTGACCGATGACCTGAAGGGTGTCAGCCTTTTGACGAACAGCACACGTGAATATGAGATTGTCGGAGAGGCATTCGACACCATCGCCGTCACGCTGTTCAGGAGTGTCG
The DNA here is from genome assembly GCA_963762295.1 of uncultured Bacillaceae bacterium. GTDB lineage: Bacteria > Bacillota > Bacilli > Bacillales > Bacillaceae_B > Rossellomorea. The sequence goes on along the minus strand of CAVXKK010000004.1, from coordinate 1,078,915 downwards.
GGGTACTCGGGAAAGAAAATCTCGTAAGAAGACCAGGCAGGCCATCCGGGATCAAACTTCCGACACCAGATTCCCAGATGATCGGAGCGCTGGATCTTGAGTTTGCCTTGTTGATGCACGGAGGATCGTTGTCTTCTGCCCATGTGGGGCGGCACGCGAAGGAGTATACGACTCCGGTCCAGACGTATAATAAAATCCCGCATAATGCCATGAAGCTCAATCCATCAGGAATCGTAACCCCTCATGAATACAGCCTTCTTGCTGAAGCCTGCCCGTCTGGCATCGTTCTCAGCACTTTGAAGAAAGCGGAGAAAGAGGAGCGTCTCCTCCTGAGATTCTACAACCCAACAGATGACCAAAAGCAGGCTGCGTTTACCTTCAATGAGCAGGGGATCAAACCGGTGGAAGCGAAATTGAGTGAAGAGCCGGTCGGTGAACTGAGCGTGCACGATGGCACGATTACATTGGATGTGAAACGGAATCAAGTCCGTACGGTGTTGTTCTAATGAAAGGAAAATAGAAAGACTGTCGATCGGCTCATAAGCCGTTCGACAGTCTTTTTTGATGTGAAAATTACAGTGGAGGCAAGTCGATTTTCCCTTCCTCAAATAGCTCCTTGATCATATGCTTCGTATACCCTGCTGCCTGGGAGAACTGGATCTTGGCCGGCATCGGGGCTTCTTCCGGATCCACGAGAACATCGATGATGCAGGCCTTGCGGTTCTGGACGGCCTGCTGGATCGCCGGCAGCAGCTGCTCCGGTCGTTCCACCCTGTACCCGGCACCCCCACATGCTTCTGCGTAGCGGGCGAAGTCAGGATTTTGGAGATTGGTCCCGAACTCGATATTCCCCATGACCTCCTGCTCGAATTTGATCATGGCGATCTTATGGTTGTTCAGGACGATAACCACGATCGGCAGGTCATATTTCACCGCCGTGACGAAGTCGGCCATGGTCATGGCGAATCCTCCATCCCCGCACACGGCGAACACCTGTTTATCGGGGTGGGCGATCTGACCGGCAAGAGCGCCCGGCAGACCGCAGCCGAGTGTTGCCAGCCAGCTCGAGATCACGAAGGATTGATGGGTGATATGGAAGTGCCTCGCCATCCACACGGTGACGTTTCCGACATCCACGGACAGGACGGCATCATCGGCTGCGACTTCCTGGAGGGCATGGATGACACGCTGAGGCTTCAGTGGGACAGTCCCGTCTTCTTCCTGATGGTCAAGCTTTGCGAGCCAGTGCTTCATCCGCTCCTGGCTTTTTTCCAAGAATGTGCGATCTTCTTTCGTCGCCAAGTGATCCGTCAGCCAGGAAAGGGTTGCACCGGCATCTCCGGCAAGACCCACATCGACGGGATAGCGCTTCCCGATTTGGGCAGGGTCGATATCGAGATGAATCGTCTTTGCATGCTCCGGCAGAAACGCCGTGAACGGAAAGGATGTCCCGATCATGATAAGGGTATCGGCCTCCTGCATGGCTTCATACGACGGCTTGGTCCCGATCAGACCTAGTCCACCGATGCAGTACGGATGCTTGTCGGGGATGACCCCTTTTCCGGGCAAGGTAAGAACGATCGGGGCCCCGATCTTCTCGGCGAATGAGAGGAGGGTATCACGATGTCCATGGGCACCTCGACCAGCGAGGATGACCGGTTTCGCAGCCTCTTCAAGGATCTTCTTCGCGTTGAGGAGATCCTCCTTCATCGGGAGTACCACCTGTTTAGCCGTGAACTGGGCGGTGACCCTGGCTTCCTTCCCGACTTCAAACCGCGGGATGTCGTCCGGAATTGTGAGGACCGATACCCCTTTCTTCGCATAGGCGGTACGGATCGCTTGATTCACGACGGCGGGCAGCTGCTCGGCTGACATGATCCGTTGATTATAAACGGCCACATCATCGAACATCCGCTCCAGATTCACCTCTTGGAAAGAATCCGTCCCGATCAGATCGGACTCCACTTGCCCTGTGATGGCAAGGACCGGCGCACGGTCAAGCTTCGCATCGTACAAACCGTTCAAAAGGTGGATGGCACCGGGACCTGCGATAGCCATGCAGACCCCGAGTTTCCCGGTGAGCTTCGCATACGCGGCAGCGGCAAGTGCACCCGCTTCCTCATGCCTGACCTGGATGAATTTGATTTTGTCCTGTGCTTTCCGAAGGGGTTCGATGAGGGAGTTGATGGAATCCCCCGGCATGCCGTATATATGGTCGACGCCCCATTCAATGAGCATATCGATGAGCTTTTCCCCGGCCGTTTGTTTGAACATGATCCTGTCTCCTTTCGATTCCACGTTTCCCTTAGTGTGGGATTTATTCGGTCAAATTACTCCATAATTCTTTCTCAATAGGTGTATACTGTAAAAAAAACGTGGGTGATGACAATGAAGAAAATTGTATTCATTCGACACGGAGAAAGTCAGTACAACCTTGAGAACCGTTTCACGGGCTGGATCGACGTGGATCTGACAGACGACGGGTACGCAGAAGCAAGAAAAGCAGGGGCCATTCTGAAAAAACACGGAATCGGGTTCGATGTCGCACACACCTCCGTGTTGAAACGTGCAATCCGGACGCTGTGGATCATGCTTCATGAGATGGACCTCGTCTGGATTCCGGTGTATAAATCCTGGAAGCTCAATGAGCGCCACTACGGGGGGCTTCAGGGATTGAATAAGGATGAGATCACGGAGAAGTTCGGAGAAGAGCAGGTGACGGAATGGAGGCGGTCTGCCAATGTCAGGCCGCCTGCTGTGACGGATGACGCACACCGACAGGATCGTGACGATCCCAAGTATGCGTCGGTCAGCGACGAAGACCTCCCCATGACGGAGAGTCTGATCGATACGGAAAAGCGTGCCCTTCAGTATTGGAAGGATGAGATCGTTCCGTGTCTTCAAGAAAGCGAGCGCGTCATCCTGTCCGCTCATGGGAATACGCTGAGGGCCCTCGTCAAATATCTCGACGGGATACCGGATGACGGAGTGGCCGGGCTCAATATCCCGAACGGCATCCCACTCGTCTATGAGCTGGATGATGATCTCACCCCTCTCCGCCACTATTACCTAGGGGAAGAAGGCGAGATGGAACACAAGGATATCCCGCAGCACATACATGAAGACGATCATTGGATCGGGTGATGGGGACGCCTACTACATAGATAAGAGGAGGAAAAGGGATGGGGAACCTATCAATACGGTTGCTGCAAGAAGGAGACGAAGGGAGCCTGTTGGCATTCGAGGAGGAGAATCGGTCGTTCTTCCAAGAATTCAGTGTCCATCGACCGGATGATTTTTATACGCTGGAAGGGCAGCGGGGTGTGCTGAAAACAAGACTTGAGAAGAGTGAAGAGGACCAGGACTATCATTTTGGAGTCTTCCTTGATGGAGATGAACTGATCGGCACGATCGGTTTGTTCCGAATTGAGCGTGGGCCAAGGCAAATGGCCATCATCGGCTACAGCCTGAGCCAGAAGCATAACGGCAAGGGATATGCGACCGAGAGCGTCCGGCAACTGGTCCGCTATGGGTTCGACGTCCTTGGCCTTCACCGGATTGAAGCTGGAGTGATGCCGAAAAATGGCGGTTCGATTAGGGTGTTGGAAAAAGCCGGGTTTGAGAAGGAAGGCATTTCGAGGAAGTCCGTTAAGATTAATGGGGCGTGGGAGGATCATTTGATTTTGGCGGTGATTAATGAATAAGGCCTTTTACGTGAAGGGGTTATGTGACCAACTGAGATTTGGATTTGTGAGTTTATGAGATTTTTAAAAAGCGAGAAATACGCACACACAATATGAATTGAAGGGAAGGAACCAAGTTTTACACTTAAGTTCCTTCCCTTGTTCTTGATTGGTTAGCAGGATTTTTCAGCTTACCCGTGGTCATTGATCGTATTTATTAGTAACTCCTCAGTTAATTGATTCAGTCGTTTAGCATTTTGTAAATTAAATGTTTTCATAGATAAATTTACGGGAGTAGAAAGCTCATATGCAGAAAATTTTTCTGAACTGGATTGTTGTAAAACGACAACAATTTTATTTACGATTTCATCAACATCATGGCCAAAAAGTGTATGCCACACTTTTAGAAAGGTGCTCATCAAAGGATTTGCAAATGCTGATTTAGCACCCTCGGTTTTTACAGACATAGGGCTATAAAGTATATAGCGACTTGAGCCCTCAAACCCAACACCAAGCAAATCATTAAGTCTGTTTGCATGAATATTTGCTTTTAGACTACTAAACTTGTGACGATATTGTAGGTTAGAAAAATCTACGGTTCCTTTTCTTCCTGGTGTTGCTACGTTTAGAATAAATGAGTTCTCACTGAAAGGTATTTGATGTGAAAGGATATAACGACTAAGATACTGTAAAGCGAAAGTGAATTCTAAATCTTCTGTAGTAATTAGCACATTCTTTCGAGCTGTTTGTACGACAGCACATAGAATTAATCCATCAATTGTGCCATACGATTCTTGAATCGTTTTGACTAAACGATAATTTTCTGAAACCAAACTCAAATCTGCCTGAATGTAAATGGCGTTTTTTAACTTCCCTTTGTTCCTGGTGACGATAATTACTTGATTACCAGTATCCAAAAATCGTTTTGCCAATCCTTCACCAATTCCACTTGTTCCGCCAGTTATTAAAATAGTGTTCAAAGTAGAATTCACCTCTTTGTAAGTATAGTATTTATACTAGTATGATTATCATACCTTTATTTGTGTTTTACAAGTACGCATAAATAACTGACTAAGTACGACGGAGTATACTAAGGAGAAATCATAATGAGAATACCAAGTTTACAAGAACTAATGGCTCAACGAATGAATGATCAAGAGGATTGTAAAGCACAAATGAACCCCCTTGAACCTGTATTTTCACTCTTGCATGGAAAATGGAAAACGCGTGTATTATTTGAGGTTATTGTTTTAGAAATAGCTCGTTTTGGTCAACTTAAAAGAGCTATTCCTAAAATCACAAATACTATGTTAACTTCCACATTGCGTGAACTTGAGAAAGATGGAGTGATTATCAGAACACAATATAATGAAATTCCTCTACGAGTTGAATATACCATTACAGAAAAAGGGAAAGACTTACTACCTGTTTATTATGAAATGTATAAATGGGTGATGAAGTACCCTATAGAGAAAGAAGGAGAATAGATGAGATTGGGAATTTAAAATAAGAATTGAAAGAAACAATTGTAAAAAATTACTTAAGCTGCTTTTCCCTCGTAATACGAATCCTCAATGTATAAAGATAAAATGCTCCATTAATTTCATCGGGACCGTCTATTTTCTTAGTGCAGGTTTATATGCTGAATTTCATTCTTTCAGATAATTCAATATGTTATAATGACAAAAAAAGGTATAGGAGGATTAATTTTGAATGTAATGAAGCGATTCGCTTGGTTGCTTGAACCGGTTCTGATCATTGCGGGGATCTTACTGGTCAGTGCCGGGTCCGGCCTGTTTCAAACTCAATCCCTTTCATTCTCATCGTACGGACAAACCCTCCTGGATATGTGGGGGGACCTCTCCCATCCGTTCGATCTCGTGTATACCATAACGCAAACGGAGAGACCGCTGTTCCCGATCATCCTGCTAGCACTATGGAGCAGCATGCGGATCCTTTTTCTAGCGATTGCCATATCCCTTGGGGCCTCTCTTATTCTCTTAATCATCTATACAGTGTCCGGGCGGATCGTGAAAAATGTGATCAAATCAGTCGCTGCCGTTCTCGAGTCAGTGCCGGATATCTTTGTCATTGCTACGTTACAGCTCTTTATCATCTGGTTTTTCAAGAAGACGGGGATTCTCCTAGGAGATGTTGCCTCCCTTGATCCGAATGAAATCATCTTCCTTCCGGCCGTCACCCTGAGCGTTCTGCCAACCTTCTTCTTCCTTGGTCTGATGATTTCATTCGTGAAAGAAGAAGAAGATCTGCCGTATGTGGAGCTCGCCCGGAGCAAAGGACTGACAAAATACCGGATCCTGTTCATCCATATGATCCGGAACATCCTCGTCAGCCTGACGTATCACGGCAAGCAGATTGTGTGGATGATGCTGTCAAACCTGCTGATCCTCGAGTATCTGTATAATGTCTTCGGTGTCACGTCGTTCTTGTTCACCTATAATACGCCGGCGATCTTTGCCATCACGTCGATTCTGCTCTTTCTCCCGATCTATGGGGTGCTGAAAGCGATGCAGTTCACGGTGAAGTACCGGATCGGGAAGGAGATGAGTTTATGACGACGTTGAAAAATTGGCTGCTGATAGGGTTTGGAGCAGGGTTCATCCTTTTGATGCTGGGGTGGAGCATCCTTTTCCATTACAAAGGAGCCGAGATTCCTAAGACCGTCATGACAAACGGAGATGAGGGGTTCGCTGCAGCTCCGTTCAGCCCCTCATCCCAGATCCCGTTCGGTACGGACCGGGACGGCTACCATATGTTCTATAAGGTGCTGGACGGTGCGGTGTATACCCTCGGTGCAGCGATTGCCATTTCCGTGGTGGCTTTCCTTTTGGCGTTTCTTGTCGGTGTCCTCATGGGATTCTGGAAGCCGGCAGTCAGGCGCTACTCGGATAAGGTGCTCATGGGCTTTTATTTCATCCCGCAATCCATCATCGCGTACAACGTCCTGTATCCGTTGCTGTGGGAGACGGAGGATGGCTTCACCACCACCTTGAATGAGCGAATCATCTTGACAATTCTGGTGCTCGCCTTCATCATGCTGCCCACGACGGCCATCCTGATTTCCAACGAAACAAAAGAAATCCTCGGCAAGGAATTCATTGCAGGTGCGCGGGTCCTCGGCGGCAGCCGGTTCTTCCTATTCTGGAAGCATGTGCTCCCCCATCTGAAGGGAAGGCTGTTCATCCTCTTCCCGAAACTCGTCATCCAGGCACTCTTAATCATCGCCCATCTCGGATTCTTCACGATATACTTCGGGGGAACGGATGTATGCTATGATCTCTACGGATGTGATCCTCCTAAACCACTCATCCAGGAGTGGGCAAGCATCATGGGGACGAACTACAGTGAAATCTATAATGCATGGTGGATCTTCATGACACCGATGCTGTTCTTCTCGTTGGCCATCATTGCCTTGACCGCGACAACGAAAGGGCTGGAAGGACTCCTTGATCCTTCAGTCAAACCGCAAAAGAAAAAAGCGGTTTCCTCCCATCATCAAGCATCATCTTCTGCAACACCTGAATCTTTCCAACGGGTTGGGAAGGAAGTTTCATCCTGAACCGAGAAGGTTATAGAGTGATAGAAGGGATACATAGAAGGAGGAAGAAGAATGAACTTGAATCTGAATGGAAAAGTCGCCTTGGTGGTGGCATCAAGCCAGGGGCTCGGCAAGGCCATTGCGACCCAATTTGTCAAAGAAGGCATGCGGGTCATGCTCACGAGCAGGAATGAAGGGACACTGAAAGAGGTCAAAGAGGAACTGTCTGTTCATGGGACGGTGGAGTATTGTCCCGCGGATATTACAAAGCCGGAAGAGATTGCACGCCTTGTGGAACAGACGGTGGACACGTACGGTGGGATCGATGTCCTCATCAACAATGCAGGAGGTCCTCCGGCAGGAAGCTTCGAGCAGTTCAGCGATGAAGACTGGATGAATGCCTTCCAGCTCAATCTATTGAGCTATGTACGTCTCATCCGGGAGGCACTGCCTCACTTGAAAAAGGATGGAGGACGGATCATCAATATCGCTTCTTCGTCCATCAAGGTGCCGATCCCGGGACTGATCCTCTCCAATACGTTCCGTACGGGGATGATCGGCATGGCGAAGACCCTTGCTGATGAGTTCGCAGAGTATGGCATCCTGATCAACACCGTAGCCCCTGGAAGGATCGCCACTGACCGCGTCGCCCATCTCGATTCGGTCAATGCTGAAAAGCACGGGAAAAGCGTGGAAGAGGTGGAGGAAGAGTCGAAGGCGAAGATCCCGTTGAAACGCTACGGGACACCGGAAGAGTTCGCCAACGTCGTCACTTTCCTTGTGTCAGACGCCAATACCTATATGACCGGAAGCTCTTTCCTCGTAGATGGAGGCATGGTGAAGTCGATCTAACATCACGTTCAATGGGACGGAAAAAAGCACCCTATAGAACAGACCTGAGTCTGTCTATAGGGTGCTTTTTTGTGTGGTTTATGCTTTCCATCTAATGATGAAACCCATTATCATATTTCGTATCATGTGGCATAGGTGCATCCAGGGTATCGAGAAACGCAACGGCCTGTTTGAGGTTCACCAAAAATAAATGGGCAAGGTCCATGGAGAAACCATTCCGAACCACCACCCGCATAATCGTCACCGTTTCCATGTCAGGTGGCAATGGATAAGCGGGTACCTGCCAGCCGAACACGCGCATTTGTCTGGATAAATCAAAAAGCGTCCAATGGGAGGTGTCATCCTCTTTCAGTCGCCAAGCGAAGACGGGTATATCGGAACCATCGGATAAAAGTTCGAACGGTCCCATATTCTGAATCTCCTTGCTCAGGAAGAGGGCAACGTTCTGTGAAGCCTTTTGCACCTCATAGTACCCTTCTTTCCCAAGACGGAGGTAATTGTAATATTGCAGGAGTACCTGCGCGCCGGGGCGGGAGAAATTCAGGGCGAAACGTCGGCATGTTCCCCCCTAAATAGGAGACGCGGAAGATGAGTTCCTCAGGGAGGTCCTTGGCTTCCCTCCAGATAATCCAGCCCAGTCCCGGGTAGACTAGTCCATACTTATGTCCGGATACATTGATGGACTTCACCCTCGGCAATTGGAAATCCCAGACCAAGATCAGGTTGAAGGAACGGTGCGATAAATCCTCCTGAAGCTGCATCCACATGCATGGGAATGTTGAGACCGGATCTTCTCCTGCAGATCGTCCAACGCTTTCGCAATGGAGGCAATGGGCTCGTATAGACCGGTATACGTTTCGCCAAGAATGGCGACCACCCCGATCGTATTTTCGTCCACTGCCGCGAGGACTCCCTCAGGGTTCAATTGAGGATGCTCGTGGGTGACCTTTACATAGCGAGGTTCCACTTCCCAATAGTTCGCGAATTTTTCCCAAACGACTTGAACGGCAGAACTAAACACGATATTGGGGCGGTCTGTCGGTTTGCCTTCCTTTTTGCGTGCGTTTTGCCAGCGCCTTTTCAAGGCAAGCCCTCCAAGCATACAGGCTTCCGAGGATCCCGTTGTGGATACCCCCATTGTTTTCAGGGGCTCGGGTGAATGCCAGAGATCGGCTAGAATGCGGACACATCGCTCCTCAATTTGGGCTGTTTGTGGATATTCATCCTTGTCTATCATGTTTTTGTCGAATGATTGGGCATATAAGCGCTCTGCGGCAGGCTCCATCCATGTACTGACGAATGTAGCGAGATTCAAGCGTGCATTGCCATCAAGAGTGATTTCATCATGGACGATCTGGTAGGCTGTTTCTGGTAGCATGCCCCCATCCGCCAGGTGAAAGCGGGGAATGGTCGATTCTCCTTCGCGGGCATATAGAGGGTTTATGGAAAGCTCGTGTGGAAGCTCCATTTCCATGTGATGAGGTAACCGTTGTTGCTGATCAGGCTTGATCTCTTTTCCTCCGTATGTATCGTTTTGACGGTCTGCATTTCGATCCTGTGGCATACGAATCCCCCTTATTCATTGGTTATCTCCCATATTATGTACTGAAAATAATGGGTTTAACCAAGAGGATAAAGCCACTCCCGGCGCTTGAATCGTACAGTGCAATTCCAGCTTCCGTGCTTCTCCTCTATTCATGAAGCAGTCGGTGAGTCATCAAGCACTGCAGGGCTTACGATCAGGAATGAAAAATGATGATCCCCATACTGAACGGAAATCATCATTTTATAAACATAGGTTTGTTAAAACAGATTTTACAAAAAAGTGCAAGGTTCCTTTCATCATGGACCGGTTCCACATTGGGCCCTGTATGAGTCGTCCTGCTTGATTGCATAACAGGCAGAAGCTGTTTCACCTGTCGGACTATTGAAGTCCAGCCACTGGACATGGTAGAGCTGGCCGTATTCAGGGTCCACATAGTTGTTCTTGGTAATGCGCGCTAGGAAGCTTTGATACGGATGGCCATTCTTGTAGATGTCGGCCCTCAACGCGGACTTCGGTGAGCTTTCTCCATGGACGACGGGGGCAAGGAGTGGAGGGAGGGCAATCAAGACCACCGTCAGTAGTAAGATTGATAGCAAGTTTTTTTTGATTTTGCTCATGTGCTTCTCCTTATGTTTTATTCAGTCTACAAATCATTCGACGAAGCACAAATATTCCCTTTATTTGTATTAGAATTCTTCATCCACCAAGTCTTTAACGACGCCCATTGCTGCTTTGCTCCCTTCACCGGCAGCAATGATGAGCTGAGAGGGGGCGAAGAGGGCTGTATCTCCTGCAGCGAAGATTCCTGGCACGGTGGTTTGTCCGCTGGCATCTGTTCGGACGGCACCGGTGTCATCTGTTTCGCACCCGAGGGAAAGGTGAAGAGTGGAGGCGTGGGTCCAACTGATGTCAACAAACCCGCCTGTCCTTTTCAAGAGCTGTCCGTCAGTAAATTCCACACTGGAGAGTTCACCGTCCAGACCTTGAAGCTCTTTGATCGGCTGTCCATAGACAGGTATGTTCCGGTTGCTTAATATGGAGAGCTGAGCTTCCGATAATTCCGGATCTCCATTCGAACAGATGACCAGATCCCTGGACCAGTTGTACACCATTTTAGCTAAGTGAAAAGCATGCTGTCCTTTTGCAAGAATCACGAGGGGACGGTCGCGAAGCTCCCATCCATCGCAGAAGGGGCAAACGAATAGGCTTTTTCCATAGAAGTGCTCTATGTTTTGGATGCTGGGCAGATTTCCTGTCAGACCTGTGGACAGGATGATTTTTTTTGTCAAGATGCTTCCCCCTTTAGCCGTTTTAAGTCTGAATCCATCCTCGGTTGCCTGACTGCTGATCACCTGGTCCGGCAGATGCTGTACAGTCGGATACTGGAGTACTTCCTTCTGGGCAATGGACCTGAATTCCTGTGGGGAGATGCCATCTCTGGTCAAATAGCCGTGAGAATGGTGTGTCACGCGATTGCGTGGCTTCCCTTCGTCCACGAGCAGGATGTTCCGGCGTGCGCGTCCCAAGACCAAAGCAGCGTTTAATCCTGCGGGTCCGCCACCGATAATTGTACAATCATATTGTTTCATCAGTTCCACCTCATTCTGGTTATTATAGAGTCTTTTTATCTTTAATAGGTCGAAATTTTTTTGTTTTTAGGACGTATTCAGTTTGCCTGCGTATTCCTTTCAACGATGTCATGAATCGTTTGCGAAGCCAGATAATCTTTGAGTGTGTGTTCGGCCCCATCCATTACCCGTTGAATGAGACAGCCCTCTCTTTCTGGAGCATGTGAAAGTTCACATTGGAACAATGAATGGCTTCCTTCGATCAATTCAATCACTTGGAGGAAGGTGATTGAGCGTGCTTCCTGCCGTAATTTGTAGCCGCCGTCTACACCCGGACTGGATTCGATGATATTGCCTTTGACTAAGGTGGACAAGATTTTTGAAAGGTAGGCTTGGGAAACCCCCTGAGATTCAGCGAGCGGCTTGACCCCGATGGCTTTCCCTTTTGGTATGCCGGCTAAATGAACAAGGGTATGCAAGGCATAGTTGGTTGCTTTGGAAAATTTCATGTTCTCCTCCTTTGTCGTTATCGTGGACCCGTTTTATCTATGATTACTTATCATAGACAATGTCTCCCAGGTTTGCAAGGGTTTTGTTCCCCTACGCTTCATTGTCGTACCATCCCCACACCTCTTTCATACGATACTAAAACGGAACCATTAATGAAGAAGGGAGTGTTCCAGATGAAAGGGATCATTCTAGCAGGGGGGAGCGGAACACGTTTGTATCCGCTGACGCAATCGATTTCGAAACATCTCCTCCCCCTTTACGATAAGCCGATGATCTATTATCCCCTATGTACACTGATGGAAGCGGGGATCCGGGAAATCTTGCTCATCTCTACGAAGGAGGATCTCGGTCGATACGAACAGCTTCTCGGAGATGGAAGCACGCTCGGGATCTCGATCCGCTATGCCGTGCAACCTAAACCGGAGGGCATCGCCCAGGCTTTCCTCATAGGCGAAGCTTTTATGGGAGGAGAGCGTACGGCACTAATTCTAGGAGACAATTTATTTTATGGGCCGGGATTTAAGGAACCTGTATGGAACAGAGATGATGCCCTTGTCTTCGGTGCTTATGTAGAAGATCCGGAGCGATTCGGGGTGGTGGGCTTTTCGAGCGAAGGGCGAGTTGAGTCCATCGAGGAAAAGCCGGCCAGCCCGAAGTCCAATTATGCCGTCGCAGGATTGTATGTTTACAATAGCGACGTTGTCGAAGTCGCCAAAAGCCTGCGGCCATCCCTGCGTGGGGAGCTTGAGATTACGGATATCAACCGCTACTACCTGCAATCGGGGAAACTTTCGGTCCGTCTCCTCGGGGAACATGATGCCTGGATGGATGCCGGTACCCATGAGTTCCTTTTCAAAGCGTCGCAGTTTGTCAGAACGATGGAAGAGACGAAAAATGTGAAGATCGGATGTATCGAGGAAGTAGCTTTCCGCAAGGGGTGGATCACAGCAGGAGAGCTGATGAAGCTTGGTCATACCTTCCGCAATAATCCATATGGACAGTATCTGATGAGGGTGGCAGGAAGGGGGAGTGCAGGATGAAGGTCATCGAGACCGATCTCCATGGCGTGGTGGTGCTTGAACCACTCTTGTTCGGGGATCATCGTGGATATTTTTTCGAAAGTTACAATGAGCGTACAGCAGGCACGCATGGATTGACGGCGAGGTTCGTCCAGGATAACGAATCCTTTTCAGAGAAGGCGGGTGTCCTGAGGGGCCTACACTATCAGATCGGGGAGCATGCTCAGACGAAGTTGGTCAGGGTGGCATCGGGCTCGATCTTTGATGTGGCGGTGGATATACGAAGGGGATCGGAGACATTCGGCCGCTGGTTCGGAACGGTCCTCAGTGCACAGAATAAACGGCAGCTCTATGTTCCGAAAGGGATGGCCCACGGCTTTTGCACCCTGGAGGATGAAACCACCGTCCTTTATAAAGCAGACTCCTTTTATCACGCCGCGTCGGACCGGGGGATCCGCTGGGATGATCCCCATCTTGCCATCGACTGGCCTGTGGATGTGCCGATCCTCTCAGCAAAAGATGAAAGCCTGCCAGGTTGGGAGGATGCCGACTTTGAATGATCATACCATCCTTGTAACGGGGGGAGCGGGGTTCATCGGACATCACTTCGTCCTTCATAGATTGAGAGGTACCCAAGACCGGATCGTGAATCTCGATATGCTTACCTATGCTGGAGATCTTGAGTGTTTGAAAGAGTTGGAGGGGTCCACGCAGTACACATTCGTGAAGGGGGATATCCAGAACCGTGAGCTTGTCGACAAGCTCGTGAAGTGTCACAAGGTCAATCTGATTGTCCATTTTGCGGCCGAGTCCCATGTGGACAGGAGTATCACATCGGCTTTACCATTCATCGAGACGAATATCGCAGGAACCCAGACTCTTCTGGATGTGGCGAAGGAGCACGGCGTACGCTTCATTCATATTTCCACGGATGAAGTGTACGGAAGCCTCGGAAAAACAGGAATCTTCACGGAAGACTCTCCCCTCGCACCTCGAAGTCCGTATGCCGCGAGCAAGGCTTCGTCCGATTGCCTCGTCCTCGCCTGTCACCATACATTCGGCCTGCCTGTCAATATTACACGCTGTACGAACAATTTCGGTCCGAGGCAGTTTCCTGAGAAGTTCATCCCTAAGATGATCATTCAGGCACTGGAAGGGACGCCTCTTACCGTGTATGGAAACGGGGAGAATGTCAGGGACTGGATCCATGTGTATGACCATTGTACGGCGATTGACGCCGTGATCGAAAAAGGGATCGATGGGGAGGTTTACAACATCGGTTCTTCCAATGAACGGAAAAACCTGGATGTTGCCAGGATCATCCTGGAGGAGCTTGGGTTGGATGAGAGCCGGATCACCCATGTCACTGACCGCCCCGGTCACGATTACCGGTACGCACTCAATTCGGGAAAGATCAGGAATGAATTGGGGTGGGCACCCCGTTTCGAATTCGAGCCGGCTCTGAAGAGGACGATCGATTGGTATAAGGTATATCGTCCATGGTGGGAGCGGATGTTGAAAAGGGGGAAGGAGCTGTGAAGATACTGGTCACGGGTGGGTCAGGTCAACTCGGCAGTGAAATCATACGGCAGCTGAAGGATGCCGGCCGGTTGTTCATGGCACCTGAGAGGTCTGAATTGGATGTGACGGATGCAGAGCAGACAACAGAATTTATTGATCGGACCGCTCCCGATATCATCATCCATTGTGCGGCCTTCACGGATGTAAACCGTGCGGAAGAGGAAGAAGAAAGGGCCTTCCTCGTGAACGCAACTGGAACCAGACATATAGCAGAAGCAGCAAGTAGAATTGGAGCCGAATTGGTATACATCAGCACGGACTATGTCTTTGATGGAAAGAAGAAGGAGCCTTATGGGGAGGATGATCTTCCAGCTCCTCTCAATGCGTATGGAAGGTCGAAGCTTGCCGGGGAAGAAGCGGTCAGGAAGGCTGGCTACCGTCATTATATTGTGCGGACATCCTGGTTGTTCGGGGGAGGGGGTCCGGACTTCATCAAGAAGATCTTAACCCTCTCCAAAACGAATAGAACACTGAAGGTCGTAGACGATGTGCTCGGGAGTCCGACGTATACAGTGGATCTTGCTGCTGCCATCCTGAAGCTGATTGGAAGCGGTCGATTCGGAACGGTTCATCTTTCCAATGCGGGGGCATGCTCGTGGTGCGGCCTGGCCAGGGAAGCCATCCGGCTTTCGCGCAAAAGGACGTCTATACTTCCCTGCCGTTCAGAGGAATACCCAAGTAAGGCGGCGAGACCCGGATACTCGGTGCTCGTGAACCGCAAAGAGGCCCCCTTGCCACCGTGGGAGGATGCCGTCAAGCGCTATATTGAATCGATGAAGGTTTAAACATATAATGCATCCTTTTTCACATACCTTGTAAAGAGGTATGTGTTTTTTTGAAAGGAGGAGGGAGATGAAAGGTTGGGATTATCGTTATGCGACATTTGCCGTTGACGAGGCGGGAGGAGTTGCCTGCAGGTGCCATTCGATATGGCCCATGGTCCGGTCATCGTTTGTTCGCATATGATCTCGTTCGATACCTTGCCCCTGAATGCATTGTGGAGCTTGGCACTCAATATGGAACGTCATTTTTCAGCTTTTGCCAGGCAGTGAAGGATGGAGAACTGACCTCCATCTGTCATGCCGTGGATACGTGGGAAGGGGATCCTCACGCAGGCTATTATGGGGACGATGTATACGAAGGCGTTAAAGCTGTGACGGAAAGGGAGTTTCCCGGAATCGGCAAGCTTCTGAGGAAAACCTTTTATGAAGCGCTGGAGGAGTTCGAAGACGGGTCTATCGACCTTCTTCATATCGACGGATACCACACGTACGAAGCGGTCAGCCATGACTACACCACGTGGCTGCCGAAGCTGTCGGAGAATGGTGTTGTCCTCTTTCACGATACCTACGTGAGGGGACGGGACTTTGGCGTATATAAATTCTGGGCGGAGCAACAGGGGGCTCCTCATATCGACTTCACCCACAGCAACGGACTGGGTGTCCTCTTCCCCAAAGGAATCAGTGCCCAGCAAGAGCATATGCTCATCCGGAAAGGAGAAATGGAAGAGGTTTACCGGGGGACCGACCGGATCGGACGCCTGAGGCGGAACAATGAAGAGGGGGGAGTGGGCCCCTCCATGCTCACTGCCTATCTCTATATCTCTGATTCTTATACCGATCACTATCTGCACATCATTTTCAATCGCCTGATGGAAAAGGGGATTGATATCGTTCTTTGTGATGCCGATGCTTCACATCCGGAGGCAGATCCAAAGCATCCGCGTGTGTATATATCCATAGGGCAGGACTGGCAGGAATTCAAAGGGTTGAACAGTCTGCCTCTTGAGGAGCGCAGGAGATGGATTCATGTAAAGTCCGGAGAGGAAATCGAGGCGGATCACCTCTTTCACTGCTGGTTGAAGCGGACGGATCCCCTGCCGGAAGAGAAGGTGGGGTTCCTTCCTTCCCCCATGAGCGACCGCCCCCTCGTGTCAGTGTTCACGGCAGCCTATCGATCGGGAGACAAGATCAGGCGGCCCTATGAATCTCTCTTGAGGCAGACCTATACGAACTGGGAATGGGTCATCGTGGATGACTCCGGTGACGAAGATGAGACATACCAAACGGCTCTGATGGGGCTGGATGACGCAAGGGTCAGGCGCTACCGGCCAGACGGATCGTCCGGCTATATCGGAGCGGTGAAACGGTATGCGGCAAGCCTGTGCACCGGCGAAATTCTGGTGGAGGTTGATCATGATGACGAGCTCACGGATGACTGTCTTGAGAAAATCGTCTCGGCCTTCCAGGCGAATCCCGACTGCGGTTTTGCCTATGGGGATTGTACGGAGGTCCATGCCGATAATCTCCACGCCCATTGGTACGGCTGGGACAGCGGCTACGGCTATAACCTGTACTACCGGGTGTGGATCCACAAGATGAAGCGCTGGCAGAATGTAAATAAGCACACGGCCCTTAATGGAACAACTATCAGGCACCTGGTTGGCCTCCCGAATCATCCCCGTGCATGGAGGAGGGACTGCTATCATCTGATCGGAGGAAACAGGGAGGAGCTGCTCGTGGCAGATGACTATGATCTCCTCGTCCGGACGTTCCTGTCAACCCGTGCCGTGGCAATCCCAGACCTTCTCTATATACAATACCGGAACGCAGGCGGGAGCAATACGACGTTCACAAGGAACAAGCAGATTCAGCTCCTCGTCCAACAGCTTTACCTCTATTATGGGGACCGGATCGGGAAGAGGCTCGAGTCCCTTGAACTGCCCCAGGAGATTCTCTATGACCGGATCTGGAAACGGAAAAGGGATGACGCCGGTGTGAAGACCGCTCATCTCATCCATGAGAGGGAGGATCGGAGCTCATTATTATTCCCCATCCCTCATGAAGAAGAAGCATATGATCATACCCTTCTTCTTGATGCGCTCAGGGAAGGACTAGAAACAGGATTCCGTGATCACGAAATCGTCATCGCCGGAAGGATCCCGCATCTTGTGGAAACTTATGCGGCCAATGCGCCGATGGGGGCGATCAGGTGGTGGCCGATGGAAACGTCAGATGATTGGGAAACCTGCCTCCGGTATGCGACTTACATGGCTTCGTGTAAGGAGAAGATCGTGGTGGGGAAGCCTGATATAAAGAAGGACTAAGGTGTGTTGAAGAAGCAACTATTAAATGGTTGAGGTTGTTTCAACTGTTGGATTGATAGGGAAATATGAATTACTTGAGAGGGGGACTTGTGAGGGAATAATCCCTGACCACGCAGCCCTCCCGGGACATCCATGAATCATCTTGATGGAGAAGACGGTTGCAGTAGTTGAAGCGTTATGGGAGAGCGTTCAATCTTTATGGCACAGAAAATCCTGGGAATGGTACAATCTAGATACCAATACATTTTCAGGAGGGTGTCTTATGGTCGGAGGAGACGTTGTATTTCAACTGATTATGCTGCTCATGATTGCGGGATTTGTACTTGCTGCAGTTTTAGTCGTACGATCAATCATGAAAGGCAACCAGAAGAGGAGTCAAGAAGAAGAGCGACTATCATCAATTGAGGATAAGCTTGATGATGTGATGGTGGCCATCGATAAGAAGAAGCCGGAGTGAATCGGGACTCAGACGATCCGGTGGGCGAGAGAAATAACAAAACCGGACGTGCCGCAAATGGGCCGTCCGGTTTTGTTTTATCCTATTGAATCAGCTTATTCTCCTTCAAATACTCTTCTGCCACTTCTCTTGCAGAGCGGTCTTCTACGGAAACCTGATAGTTCATTTCCCTCATTTCGTCATCCGTGATCTTGCCGGACAACTTGTTGAGGATGTCCTCAAGCTCAGGATATTCTTCAAGAAGCTCCTCTTTCATGATTGGGGCACCTTGATAAGGAGGGAAGAGTCCCTTATCATCTTCTAGTACTTTCAGGTTGTATTTCTCAATTTCTGGGTCAGTGGAGTAGGCGTCGGCCAGATTGATTTTACCTGAATCAATGGCTGTGTACCGCAGTTCGGGCTGCATGACCTTCACGGATGGAAACTCGATGCCGTAAAGTTTCTGGATGCCGGGGTAGCCGTCGTCCCGCTCAGGGAATTCCGGTGTGAATCCGGCCTTGATGCTGCCCTGGATGGCCTTCAGATCGGAAATGGTCTTCAGGTCATACTGCTTCGCCAGCTCCTCGGGAACGGCAAGGGCATAGGTGTTGTTGTACTTCATCGGCTCGAGTAAGGCGAAGCCGAGTTTTTCCTTTGCACCTTCTTTTGCCTGCGTATATACCTCTTTCTCATCGGTGCTTTCAGGTGATTCCTTCAGGAGATCCGCAATGACCGTCCCTGTGAATTCAGGGTAGATGTCGATATCTCCTGACCTCAGGGCATTGAACATGAATGTGGTTGGCCCCATATTAGGCTTTACCTCAACCGTGATATTGGTTTCGTCTTCAATCAGAAGTTTATACATATTCATCAGAATCTCCGGCTCGGGTCCAAGCTTCCCGCCGATAACAAGATCGGCTTCCTTCGGTTTTAGGAAGGCGGAACCTCCTATGATCAAGAATGCGATGACGATGACAGATGCCACCGAAATCAGGGATTTCTTGAATGAAAGCCTTCCAATGATCCGCAGCAGGAAATCGAAGAACAGCGCCAGCAGGGCAGCAGGGATGGCACCGAGAAGGATCAGGTCGGTATCGTTCCGGCTGATCCCGACGGTGATAAGATCCCCTAGTCCTCCCGCTCCAATCAGGGCGGCGATTGTCGTCGTCCCGATGATGAGGACCATCGACGTCCGGATCCCGGCCATGATGACAGGCATGGCAAGGGGGAGCTCGACTTTGATCAGGCGCCTCCAGCTGTTCATCCCGAGTCCCTTTGCCGCTTCCGTCAAGGCGGGATCCACTTCATTGATACCCGTATACACATTCCTCAAGATCGGAAGAAGCGCATAGGCGACAAGAGCGATGATGGAAGGGACAGTTCCGATACCCACGAGTGGAATCAAGAGTCCGAGGAGGGCCAGCGACGGAATCGTCTGGAATACGGCCGTGATGCCGATGATCCCTTCAGCAATCTTCTGTTTCCGGGTCAAATAAATGCCCAGTGGAATCGATATGATAAGGGCAAAGAACAAGGCAATGAAGGAAATTTCGATATGTTGTAAAAGATCGTTAAGCAATTCGCCTTTGCGGTTAGTAAACGTATCTATTAATCCGTTCATCCAGCTTCACCTGCTTTCGTTCCTGCAAGATGCCGGATGATGGTCTCCCTAGAAACGTATCCGACGGGTGTCCCGTCTTTTTTCACGATGGCGATCTCTTCCTGTGCCAAGGCTGAAAGGGTTTCGTGAATCGTGCTGTCAATCGGGATATATGTCCGGTCCACATCCATTGGTTCTTCAAGAGGTGAGAGGATGTCTGCCAGGTTGAATTCATTCTCAAGAGAATGTCCTTTCCCTCCGATGAAATCCCGGACAAATTCACTGGCAGGAGTATGGATCAATTCTTCAGGAGTCCCGACCTGGGCGACTTCTCCGTCCTTCATGAGGCAGATGCGGTCGCCAAGCTTCAGGGCTTCCTGCATATCATGGGTGACAAACACGATGGTTTTCTTGATTTCCTTCTGCAGGGCCAGAATATCATCCTGCAGCTTTTCTCTAGTGATGGGATCCAGGGCGCTGAATGGTTCATCCATCAGGATAAATTCCGGGTCTGCCGCAAGGGCACGTGCGACGCCGATCCGCTGTTGCTGACCCCCGGATAATTCTCCCGGCTTCCGGTCCTTATAGTCAGCAGGTGTAAGACCCACCATCCGTAAAAGCTCGTCCACTCGCTTACTTGTCTTTTCTTTCGGCCACTTCTTCATCTCAGGAACGATGGCAATATTCTCCTCGATGGTCATATGTGGGAACAATCCGATATTCTGAAGCACGTATCCGATGTTCCATCTCAGCTCGTGCACATTGTATGTACTGACTTTCTCATCATTAATGTAAATCGTCCCATCGGATAACTCGATGAGCCTGTTGATCATTTTGAGCGTGGTCGTCTTTCCGCATCCGCTCGGACCGATCAACACAAAGATTTCCCCATTCGGGATGGTGAAGCTGATCGAATCCACGGCCTTTTTATTTCCGTCAAATACCTTCGAGACATTCTCAAATCGGATCATTTCTTACCTCCTTCTACTACCGTAAGTAACGTACTCCCTAAAATGGAGCCTACCTAATAAGATTCCTTTTATCCATACAAGATAAACGCTTTTTCAAAGGAAATAAGGAACAACACTCACAAAAATATCTCGAATTAAAAGTTTTTTTATCCAAACCATTGACATCCTGAGAGCATCCATCATATAATTATCTCGAATTAAAGATATTTTAATTCAGAGTAAAAGAAGGAATACAGAAGAAGATATTGAAAATAGTATAAATACGACGAAGACCGTTCCTTTCCGCTGCAGGCACTTGCTTTCCACGGGGAGGAAGTCGAGCCTCCTCATTCTTGCGGGGGCTCGAACATCCCTCTATTCCCGTAGGAGTCAAGTGCCTTCCGCTCCAATGTACTCTGGGTATCATCCAGGTTGCGAAAGGGTTGATGGAATGGGCAGGGTCTTTTCAGAAAAGAAATCAGAAATCGATTTTTAATGAGTTACACCCATCAAGGTCTGTTAGGAACACTCACTTTACATCATCGAAAAGTGAGTGGTAGCGGAGGGGTGCCGACTCCTGCGGAAAAGGAGGGAAGGTTGAGACCCTGCAGGCGAAAGCCGAAGCGGCTCAACTCCCTTCCCGGGGAAAGCGGCACCCCGCAGCGAACACGAACGGCCGCATCTATCCACCATGAATCTCACAACGAAACATCCATATAAACCATTCCAAACCAAAGGAGAGACCCACCATGCAAAAACGAACAGCCGGAATCCACCACATCACCGCCATCGTCGGACATCCACAAGAAAACATCGACTTCTACGCAGGCGTCCTCGGACTCCGCCTCGTCAAACAAACCGTCAACTTCGACGACCCGGGCACCTATCATCTTTACTTCGGTGACGAAGGAGGCAGCCCAGGAACGATCATCACCTTCTTCCCATGGGCAGGCGCCCGCCAAGGAGCCATCGGCGACGGTCAGGTGGGTGTCACCACCTATGCCGTACCAACTGGTAGTCTCTCCTTTTGGAAAGAACGACTGGCGGCGTTCAACATCAAGGTAAAAGAATCACAGCGGTTCGGCGAAACGTATCTAACGTTCGATGATCCACACGGCCTTCACCTCGAAATTGTGGAGCGGGAAGGGGGGAGAACAATGGCTGGTCGTTCGGAGGGGTATCATCCGACGTCGCCATCAAGGGGTTCGGTGGTGCCATCCTTCTATCCGCGCGTCCCGATCAGACGGCTGAATTATTGGAGCAAGTGATGGGTCTTGAGAGAGTTGGAGAGGAAGGCGACTATATCCGCTTCCGCTCAACAGCTGACATTGGGAACCTCGTCGATGTGAAGAAAACCTCCGTCGGCCGGGGACGCTCAGGAGTGGGGACGGTCCACCATATCGCATGGCGGGCGGAAGATGATCGGGATCAGCTCGAATGGCAGCGCCATGTAGGCGAAAGCGGCTATGGCGTGACTGAAGTAAAGGATCGAAACTACTTCAACGCCATCTACTTCCGTGAGCACGGAGAGATCCTGTTTGAGATCGCGACGGACCCGCCGGGGTTTGCACATGATGAAACGGTGGAAACAATGGGAGAGAAGCTCATGCTGCCGGAGCAGTATGAAGGGCATAGGGAGAAGATCAACCAGGCCCTGATCCCAATCGAAGTGAAAGAGCTAGACTAATCGGGGAGTGATTTCATTGATTTCCATTGATCCATCTCAGCTATCGGCCAAAGACAACTATAAGTTCCTCATCGGAAGTATCATCCCGAGGCCGATTGCATTCGTGACATCCCAGTCGCCGTCAGGAACGCTGAACGGAGCACCATTTTCCTTCTTCAATATCGTTTCGGCGGACCCGCCAATGGTATCCATTGCCGTTCAACGAAAAGCGGGAGAACAGAAGGACACAGCAAGGAATATCGCACAAACGAAGGAATTCGTCGTCCATATCGTGGATGAAGGCAACGTGAGTAAAATCAATGAGACAGCCGCAAGCTTGAAGTCGGATGAGAGTGAAGTGGAGCTTGCCGGATTAACCCCCATCCAGAGTGAGGTGGTTGGGGTGCCTGGTA
Source organism: uncultured Bacillaceae bacterium (assembly GCA_963762295.1). Classification (GTDB taxonomy): domain Bacteria; phylum Bacillota; class Bacilli; order Bacillales; family Bacillaceae_B; genus Rossellomorea. The sequence goes on along the minus strand of CAVXKK010000004.1, from coordinate 1,056,426 downwards.
TCGATGAAGCAAAAGTACGGATGGAATGCGTGCTGGAGCAGACCGTCACTGCCGGGGGAGCCGATCTTGTCATCGGTCGAATTGTGAAGTTCCATATCCGCGAGGACCTGTATGAAAACGGCCGTATCGACAAGGAGAAGCTCCAGGCCGTCAGCCGTCTGGCAGGGAATGACTATGCCAAGATCGGTGAAACCTTTACGATCAAACGCCCGGATTGAATGAAGCACATCTAGAGTCAGAGGAGAATGAACATGGGATTTTTCAGTAAACTATTCGGAACACAACAAAAGGAGGAAACAATGATGGAAAACGTAAAAGTAGCCGTAATTTATTATAGTTCAACAGGTACCAACTACAAAATGGCCCAATGGGCAGAAGAAGGTGCGAAGGAAGCCGGTGCAGAAGTGAAAGTGTTGAAAGTACCGGAAACAGCTCCACAAGGTGCCATCGAATCCAATCCAGCATGGAAAGCCCACGTTGAAGCGACGAAAGATGTGCCGGAAGTGACGCTTGCCGATCTTGAATGGGCCGACGCCATCATCTTCAGCATCCCGACCCGTTTCGGAAACGTACCTGGACAGGTGAAGCAATTTATCGACACAACAGGCGGACTTTGGTTCAACGGCAAGCTTGCCAACAAAGTGGTCAGCGCCATGACGTCAGCCCAGAATCCACACGGCGGTCAGGAGCAAACCATCCTGTCTCTATACACGACGATGCACCACTGGGGAGCGATTGTGGCATCCCCTGGGTACACAGATCCTGTTCTCTTTACAACAGGAGGAAACCCATACGGAACGAGTGTGACCGTCGACCAGGAAGGCAATATGGTTGAAAACGTTGAGCCTGCCGTGAAGCATCAGGCAAAACGTACCGTCACCGTCGCTGGCTGGGTGAAACAAGGTAACCAATAATGCAGAATCAGCCGCAGGGATTTTTCTTGCGGCTTTTTTTATAGAACCAGCTCAACCCTACTTCAGTATAAACAAAGTAGGGTTAAATGCTTTTTTTGTTCGGATATGTTACAACTTCATGAGCAATCTCAGAGCACACACATTTTATTTGATAGAAAACCATAGTCATATTCTTCCGGTAGAAGTAAAATAAAGATAATCTCTACCCTCCTGATTTAGAGGGAAACGAGGCCTGCTTTCACCACATAATGAAAGCGCTTTTTAGTAAAGCGGCGTGCCGTCTTTGTGAAATTTGATTAGGGAGAACGATGACTATGTACACAAAGGAAATAGGGGTTAAAGAACAGACGATCTTTCCTCATACGGGGAACAAGATCATAACAGAAGACAGAGAGATTTCCATTATTGCCAGAGTAGAGGAACCGCTTGTCGTCATCCTCGGGAACGTCCTGAGCCATGAAGAATGCGATGAACTTATCAACGCATCAAAGGACAGGATGGACAGGTCCAAGATCGGAAAGGTCCGAGGAGTGGATCAAATCCGCACGAGTAGCAGTACGTTTCTTGAAGAGGGGGAGAATGATGTGGTTTCGCGGGTTTCAAGACGCGTATCCCAGATCATGAACATTCCTGAAAGCCACGGAGAAGGATTGCAGATCCTCAATTATCAGATCGGCCAGGAATACAAGGCCCACTTTGACTTTTTCTCTTCATCAAGACCGGTCAAGAATCCTCGGATCAGTACCCTAGTGATGTATTTGAACGATGTGGAACAAGGGGGAGAAACGTACTTTCCGAAACTGAACCTTTCCGTGTCTCCGCAAAAAGGGATGGCGGTCTACTTCGAGTACTTCTATGATAACCAGGAGCTTAATGACATGACCCTTCACGGTGGGGGCCCCGTCATCGTCGGTGACAAGTGGGCCGCGACCCAGTGGATGAGAAGGCAGCAGATCGATTGATTGTATAGAAGAATAAAAGGCTGCGCACCCATGGGTGCGCAGCCTTATTCGTGCTCTAGCTTGCCGAATAGAAGTGAATCCCGCCAGCCGTCATTCATTTTAAGGTGATCCCTTATCCTGCCCTCAAGCGTCATTCCGCATTTCTCCAGCACCCTCATGGAGCCGGCATTGGCCGGATCACAGGTGGCTTGGATCCGGTGCAGGTCATGTTCGTGGAAGCCGATGTTCAATAGCTTCTTGGCCAGGATGGTCGCGATTCCTTTCCCCCAGTGCTCGGGGTGGAGGATGTAGCCGATTTCCCCAGTAAGGTTGGAGCGGTCACAAATGGTAAGCTCCCCGCATCCGATCAGCTCTCCGTCCAGAATGACGGCATAGGTGAACCGCGTCTGGTCTTTCTTCGCTGCATCCCGCAGAACCTCATCCACATACTGCCGGGTCTCTTCCTCGCTGTTCGGTCCCCAAGGCTGATACCGGCTGACGATTTCCATGGAAGCGTATCGGTGCACCGCCTGCCAGTCCGTTTGGCGCAGTTCCCTTAGTTGAATAGAAACCATCATGGAACACTTCCTTATTAATAATTTTGTCTAATCCAAACAGTACTGTAATGGGTAAAAGAGTGTTCTCAAGAGCCAGGAACGACCTCAATTTCCTCGGCTGCAGTAGATTTAGGATCAGAACCGAGCATCTCCTGATAGCGGATCTTCACATGTGAGCCAGAAGGCAGATCTTTCAGCATCACAGGCTCTTTAATCGTGACATACCATAAATCATATTTTTTCTTGATCTCCTTCAATGGGAGGTTCAAATCGTCTTCATCAAATGATTCATCTACGATGAGGGCTTTTTTCTCTTTTGGATTTTCATAGAATAACACCCCTTCGGCTTCTTGAAGCTCCTGCTCCACAATAGGTGCAGCTGGTTCTTCCCCTTCTTCGAAGAGGCTGCAGCCTCCGGTGAAGAGGAGGGAGGCAAGGGGGATGGTGACAAACAGTGCTCTCACGATTCATCTCTCCTATTGGATAATGTAAGTCCAATCTATCACGTTTTCCTGCAGGCGGAAAATGCTATGTTTCTGGAAACGGTCATGCCTGTACAGAGGGGCGTATCCACATCTTGGAGAAATCCACATATCCGAAATGCCGGATGTGGATATTCATAAGATCAGTCGAAAATGGGATCGCCCGCTTCACATAGTAAAGGGGGATCATGAGGGAATCTTCCATGAGCTTCCTTTCGTTCTCTTCATGAAGGGCTCTCCATTCCGTGAAAGGGGTCTGGCTGTATACGTCCAGTCTCTCCTTCCATTCTCCAAGAGGCTTTAGAACCGGGTGAAGTGGGGAGTAGCCATGGATGAGAAAATGATAGAATGAAAGATCCTCATTTTCTTCGAAGATCTCACCATGGATAAAAAGATCTGACTCCAATGCCCGGGGGTGATTGGTGACCACCTCATCAAAGGTGAACCAGTGTACTTCATAGGGCACCCCTTCTTCATCAAAGACCTGCTGGAGCCAGCGGGTAGAATCTGTCGTATAACCTGTTGCTCTGATGATCAACGGTGCCGTGAACGTGGGTCGTGAAACGTCAGGTAGATCAGGATTCACTTCGTGTCCTTTCAGACAGCCGCCTCGAATCGGTGTAATCCTCGGGTGAAAGTCAACGATCCGGTCGCGATGCCTTCTCAAAATGTTATGAAGGTAGGTCCTGACTTCCTGGCGGCGGATATCGGTATCCCTGTAAGCGTTCATGACAATAATGCCAAAGCCGGAATCGCTCTCGACTTCGATGGATGCGGGATCCTCCGTTTGAGACTGGTACTGGACGGGGAAGTCCGGCTCCACCTTGACGAATTCCAAGGAGTCCAGGAGCGGCCGCTCCCTGAAATGATCCCTGAACGCAAGAAGGACGGTCTTATCCACCGTATCTTCCACAAGATAAAAACAGCCTGTCCCGATCGGCCCTTCTGCCGTCTCCTTATAGATGCTTGCGCACATCATGCTCAGTAACTGCAAGGCATAGGAGCATCCTGTGGGGTGGTGGATCTCGATGATTAGCGGTCCAGGAATTGAGATCCTTTCCACAGGCATCCATAACTCCCGGTAGACAGGGTGCTTGCCCATTTTTTCGAGGCAGCGCTGGACATCCTCTGCTTTCATTGTAGACCCATCATGGAATCGTACGTCCTTCTTTAAATAAAGACGTAGCTTATCCGGAAACTCATCCCAGCTGTGTGCGAGCTCCGGCAGACACTCTCCGTTTTCCGTAATGGATACAAGGCGATTATAGATATTGGCGACGAGATGTGCACTTTGGGCGTCGGCGGCCTCCAAGGGATGGAAGGAACGGAACAAATGCCGCCTCGGAATGATCAGCTTGTCGCGTCCTTCCTGGCTATACCCGAATCTTGTGGCGAATTGGTCCATGAGACGATGGCGTGTATCCGGTGACCAGTCGTACGTGAAGTATGCCGACAAGCTTTCCACCGGTTCATGCTCCATGCGATTCATGGCTTCCATTTCAAAGCTCTCTTCCACATTCACTTTCCACTCAAGTTGTGAAAGATGTCCACGTCCTTTACCCGGAGAAAACATCAGGAAACCGTCTTCTTCCCATTTTTTTATTTTTCTCGTCGTTTGCTTGCGGCTGAGTTCGAGTATGTCTGCTACCTCTTCCATGCGCACCTCCCCCGTGGGGCAGGCCTTCCATAGTTTCAATAAGAGCTGATTCATCGGTTTCCTCCTTAAAAGGGGACATGTGGTTAGGAAACTGTCCGTTTTTAACTTTCTCTGTCTCGTTTACTATACAAGAAACAAGAGGAGGGAACAATATGAGTTGGAAGGAATACCCACAAAACATCAAAGTACGGATGATTACATCGTTCTTCAATCGTGCCGTTTCATCGGCCGTCATGCCGTTCATGGCCCTATTCTTCGCTACTGAAATGAATAAAATATGGGCGGGGATGTTCCTGATAGCCACCGTTATCATCGGCTTCATCGTCAATCTGATTGGCGGATATGTATCTGACCGCTTCCCGCGAAAACGGGTGCTTCTTATCACATCGTGGCTGAATGCCGCATGCTTCCTTCTTATGACCGTCAGTCTCATCCCAGAAGACAAATGGATCATCGTATTTGCAGGAGCATACATCTTATTCATTATCACGAGCAGTCTAGGAAGGCCCGCCATGCATGCCATCATTATTGATTCGACGACTCCTGAAAACCGGAAGGCCGTCTATGCACTCGACTACTGGCTCATCAACTTATCCATGGCAATAGGCGCCGCCCTTGGAGGCCTGCTATACCTTCATCATAAGCAGGAACTGTTCATCATGCTGACCGTCACTTCAACCATCATTCCCGTCGCTTATGGCATCTGGCTGAAGGACGAATTCAAGGGGTTCTTGGAGAAAAAGCACGAGAATGTCCTGGTCGACCTGATCAACAATTATCGGATTGCATTCAAAGATTCTGCTTTCGTGAAAGTGGTCGCAGGCACGACCTTCATCTTGGCTGCAGAGTTTTCACTGAACAGCTATATCGGTATCCGTCTTGCTGAAGAGTTCAGGAGCGTCACGGTCGGTGGGTTTGAAGTTGCAGGGGTCAGGATGCTTAGCTTCTTGAACATTGAAAACATGCTTCTCGTTGTCTTTTTGACTTTCTTCGTCAACCGGTGGACGGATAAAATTTCGAAGCGGAAGGGTATCGTCATCGGCCTTCTGATCTATGGAATTGGGTACACGGTGGTCACATCGGCTAACACATGGTATGTCTTGATCCTGTTCAATCTGATCGCGACGATCGGAGAGCTGATCTATTCACCGATCCGGAATGCCGAGCAGGCGAATATGATCCCTGCGGACAAGCGCGGTTCCTACTCCGCCTTCTCAAATCTGTCATTCAGCGGAGCCGACCTGATCGCCCGCTCCACCATCATACTCGGTGCCTTCCTGATCCCGACCATGATGTCGGTCTACATGGGTGCGCTTGTCATGATCGGTACGGCCTTGGTTTATACCGGACTATTTGCCACTAAAGCCAAGAAACGTCTGAGACAATCGGTCTTGAGTTAACTTAATGGGAATGGTATCATTTATCTAAATATTGTAAAAACGAAACCGTTCCGTTCAAGTCATCTACCATTTCCTATCCACAGAGTGTATTGGAGCGGAGGGAGGCCGACTCCTGCGGAAACGGCGGGCAGGTGAGACCCAGCAGGCGCAGCCGATGCGGCTCACCGCACGCCCCGCGGAAAGCGGCCTCCCGTAGCGAAAAGGAACGGACTCTATAGGAAGAAAGAATTCGTGAGTAAGGAGCTACCAGTATGCCGAATGAGTACGAGCCATAACAACGCTGTCTTTGGATCAGAGGACCTCCAGGGTTGAGGAATGCCCCGGTATGAATAAAAATATGGAGGGAATCTGATATGAAGATGGAACAATGGATGAAACTAGATGAGGCCTTTGAAGGCTGGGATTTTTCTTATATAACCGAAACAGGACGAATGAAGAGTGACGGGCTTTCCTGGTCCTATGGAAGCATGGTGATTCCGCTGATGCGGGAGGCTTCGGCCATGCTGGATATGGGGACCGGCGGCGGAGAGTTTCTCTCTATGCTGAAGCCATTCCCACCCAGGATCTGTGCAACGGAAGGTTATTCGCCGAACGTTCCCGTGGCGAAAGCGAGGCTTGAACCGCTCGGAGTGGACGTGCGTGCTTACGGTTCTGACGATGATCTTCCGTTTGACGCAGGGGAGTTTGACTTGATTGTCAATCAGCACGAATCTTTTTCTGCCCGTGAAGTGAGAAGGGTGATCCGGACGGGCGGCATTTTCCTTACCCAGCAGGTCGGAGGGCGGGACTGCTTTGAATTGAACGATGCCTTCGGGGTGCCGTTGAATGCGGAGTTTGCCAGGTGGAATTTGGAGTGGGCTGTTAAGGAACTGGAATTCAGCGGCTTCAGGGTGACCTGGAAGCGAGAAGAAACCGCCGGTCAACGGTTTTATGATATCGGTGCCCTTCAGTATTATTTGAAGGCGATCCCGTGGCAGGTCCCGGGATTTACAGTAGAGGAATTTCAGGATAAACTGGAGGAAATCCATCGTACGATTAAGAAGGATGGATATTTTCATGCCAGTCAGCATCGCTTCGTCATCAAAGCGGAAGCGATTTAGGAAAGGGGCCTTTCGCTTTGCGGAGGGCTTCCTTTTTCATGATGTGAGCACAGAAGGAGTATCATATGGACAAGAAGATGATGCGGGGGACATTTTTCCTGACCTCTGCCACCTTTATCTCAAAAATCATAGGGTTTCTATTCATCATCCCGTTCACTCTGCTGGTAGGGGATACGGGATATGCCCTGTACAAATACGCATACGGACCGTATACGATCCTGCTCAGTTTGTCGACGGTCGGTTTGCCCCTTGCTGTTTCCAAGTTCGTGGCGAAATACAACGAAAGGGGAAACTACCTCGCAGGGCTGAACCTGCTCCGCTATGGCCTGATTGCCATGATCATCAGCGGAATTGTTTCGTTTCTACTATTATATTTCTCTGCACCTTGGGTGGTGGTGGCATTCGGCGAAGGGGGAGGAGGGAACTCACGGGATGATATGATCTACGTTGTTCGGCTCGTCAGTTTCGCCTTGCTCGTCGTGCCCCCCATGAGTTTGATGAGGGGATACTTCCAGGGGAGTGACTCCATGGGGCCGTCGGCCATGAGTACGGTCATCGAGCAGGTGGTCCGGATTGCCTTCATCCTTGCCGGGGGCTATCTTATCCTGAACGTGCTGAATGGGACGGTTAAAGGGGCCGTGGGCATTGCCACATTTGCCGCCTTCATCGGGGGGCTGGCCTCCCTTGTCCTTTTACTATGGGTTTTCTGGAAAAGACGCCGCCTGATCCGCAGGCAAATGGATGAAAGTGTAGGCAATGCGCGGATTGCAGTCTTTCCTATGTTCAAGGAGCTGACGCGATATGCCATCCCCTTTGTGATCACGGGCTTGACGATTCCGATTTATCAGAACATCGATACGTTCACGATCAATCGCCTGTTCATGAACATCGGATATGCCTTTTCAAAAGTAGAGGTCATCAATGGAAACATTGGGATCGCACAGATCCTCGTCCTTGTTCCCGTCTCACTGGCTACTGCTTTTGGTATGACCTTGATCCCAAGGATCACGTCATCCTTTGAAAGCGGAAGGATCAAGGAAGTAAGGAATAGCATCGATCAGACCTTCCAGTTGGTTCTGTTTTTCACGTTCCCTGCTGCCATCGGACTCAGTGCGGTAGGTAGTCATCTCTTCAGGCTGATGTTTCCTTCCTCATCCAATGCTGTCCTCGGGGGCGTGATTCTTGAATGGTATGCGCCGGCGGCCATCATCATTGCCCTGTTCACGGTGACGACTGCGACCATGCAGGGAATCAATGAGCAGAAGAAAGTCGTGTGGGCCATTGTCGTCGGAATCGCTGTAAAAGTCCTACTGAACATTCTTCTTGTTCCCCCATTCAAAGAAATCGGACCGATTCTGGCCACCTATGCGGGGATGGGGGTATCGGTCGTATACACTCTTCTTTATATTAAGAAGGCAGTCGGGTTTTCAATCAGGAAGTTGATCCGTTCGTTGATTCCCGTTGCTCTTGTCACAGCTGTAATGGCTGCGGTTGTTCTGGTAGTGGAGAAAGGTGTGGAAGCCGCCGTTCCAGCCACAATGGGCGATAAGGGAGTTGATTTGATTGTCACCTGCGCAGGGATTGTCGCAGGGATGGTCGTTTTCATAGGGGGCAGCTGGCGTTTGCCCGTCGTCCAAGGCATTTTATCTGCAAGGAAACAGCGATAAAGGAGGGGAAGGTATGGCGTTCATGACACGTGCACTGGCTCAGGAAATCGTCAACAGGACGATGGCAATCCTTAATTGGAACATCAACGTGATGAATGAAGAAGGCGTGATCATCGGTTCGGGTGATATGAACAGAATCGGGGATGTCCACCAAGGTGCACTCCTTGTCCTTCAGGAGAAAAGGAAGATCGAAGTGAAGGAAGAGAGGGAAGGCGTAAAGCCGGGAATCAATTTCCCCATCTCCTTTAACGGCGAGATTGTCGGGGTCGTGGGTATCACCGGTGAGCCGGAAGAGATACAAGCCTTCGCGGAGCTGATCAAGATGTCGGCGGAACTTGTCCTTGAGCAGTCCTTCCTTCTCGAACAGTTTCAATGGAAGCAAAGGATCCAAAACGATATAATCACCCATCTGATTACAGGCACCGGCGGGGACTCCGTCGTGGAAAAGGCAAGCTCACTTGGGATTGACCTGGATCTTCCCCGTGCCGCCATTGTATTGGAAGAACGTACAGATCCGACGGGACAGGACCTCCTTCGCTCTATAGAGTTTGAACTGGACAAAGGAGATGTGCTTGGAGTCACTCCCTCTAATGAAATCATCCTTTTCAAAGTAGCGGAAAGAGGTCTGAAGGTTCCGCGGCGTCTTAGGTCGGTAGCGGGAGGTGTCGGGATCGGAGGGGTGGCAAGCAGTTCAAGGGAGTGGAGACGATCCTATGAGCAAGGAAAGCATGCCCTTGCATTAGGACGGAGAACGCGCCCTGGATTGCCGATCTATTCCTACGAAGAGTTCCGGATCGAGGTCCTCTTGCTGCAAATGATTGAGCGGAATCCTGATATGGAGCGCTTTTCATTTTACGTCCCCCTGCTAGAACATACAGAAGGAATGGAAACGCTGGATGCCTATATCCAGGAAAACGGTGAACTCAATCGGACAGCTGAGCGCCTTTTTATTCACCGGAACACGCTGCGCTATCGGCTGGATAAGATTCACCAATGGACGGGCAAGGATCCCCGTAAGATCAGGGATCTGATGGAGCTCTACATAGCGAAGCTATTTTACGAATCACATTAACTGTGCAAATGTCCAAATATCCAGCCAGGATATTTGGATTTTTTTGTTCGTTTGCCCAATGAACAAGAAGTAGAAAACGCTTACAATTAATCGCATAGAGAATAATTCGTCTGAGGGGGAGCAGAAATGGATGTTACTGTAAGCGCTTTAGGAGCAGTGAGTGCCCTTGTCATCGCTATCGTATTAATACTGAAAAAAGTCCCGCCCGCTTATGGGATGGTTGCCGGCGCGCTGATCGGTGGTCTCATCGGAGGAGTGGATATAGCCAATACCGTCAACCTTATGATGGAAGGAGCAAAGGGAATCATTCCCGCCGTCCTTCGTATCATGGCAGCCGGAGTTCTCGCAGGTGTCCTGATCGAGTCAGGCGCTGCCCTGTCCATTGCCGAAACAATCGTGAAGAAGCTTGGTGAGTCAAAGGCGCTTCTGGCCCTTGCCCTCGCCACCATGATCCTGACAGCAGTCGGAGTGTTCGTAGATGTTGCCGTCATCACGGTTTCACCGATTGCCCTTGCCATCGCAAAACGGGCAAAGCTGTCCAGGATGGCCATTCTCCTTGCCATGATCGGAGGAGGGAAGGCAGGGAACATCATGTCACCGAATCCGAATGCCATTGCAGCCTCCGACGCGTTCGGTGTTCCCCTCACGTCCATCATGATGGCAGGAATCATTCCGGCCCTATTCGGTCTCACAGTCACCTATCTGGTGGCCAAGAAGCTTGCTCGTAAAGGTACCTTTATTCAAGAGGAAAGCGCAGTGGTTGACGCCTCTTCCATGCCTCTTTTCATTACGGCGCTTGTAGCACCACTTGTAGCCATCCTATTATTGGCCCTTCGCCCTCTATTCGATATCAATATCGATCCGATGGTGGCCCTGCCGATTGGTGGGATCATCGGGGCCATTGCCATGAAGAAGACAAGGAAGATCAACGATTACGCAGTATCCGGCCTGGGCAAAATGTCCGGAGTGGCGATCATGCTCCTCGGAACGGGGACGCTTGCCGGTATCATTGCCAACTCGACCTTGAAGGATGTCATCATCAATGGTCTCAGTGCATCCGGTCTGCCTGCGTATCTGCTCGCACCGGCTTCAGGGATATTCATGTCGGCAGCAACCGCTTCGACGACGGCTGGTACGGCAGTCGCAAGCAGCGTATTCAGTGGGACCATCCTTGAGATGGGTGTGTCTGCACTGGCCGGAGCGGCCATGATTCATGCGGGAGCCACTGTACTGGATCATTTGCCGCACGGAAGCTTCTTCCATGCGACGGCAGGTAGCGTGAATATGAGCATGAAAGAGCGCCTTAAACTCATGCCATATGAATCCCTTGTCGGACTCACATTGGCCATTCTGTCGACATTAGTGTTCGGCGTATTCAAGATTTTCGGTTAACCTGAGAGGAGAGAAAATGATGAAGATCGTCATCGCACCTGATTCATTCAAAGAGAGCATGACCGCGCTGGAAGCGGCGCAATCCATTGAGAAAGGTATGAAAGCCGTATTCCCGGACGCGGAGTATCAGCTCCTTCCCATGGCCGACGGTGGAGAAGGGACCGTGCAATCCCTTGTGGATGCTACTGGTGGCACCATCAGGGAACGTTCCGTCACAGGACCGCTGGGCGAGAAGGTCCCGGCCTTCTTTGGAATATTGGGCAACGGCAAAACGGCCGTCATTGAAATGGCAGCGGCGTCAGGTCTTCATCTTGTGGAACCGGCGAAACGAAATCCTCTGCTCACGACCTCCAGGGGAACAGGCGAGCTTATTCGCGCAGCTCTCGATGAAGGCGTCAGCCATATCATCGTAGGAATTGGTGGCAGTGCCACCAACGATGGCGGTGTGGGTATGATACAGGCTCTCGGGGGCAGGTTCTTGAATGAACAAGGAGAAGAAATCGGTCCGGGTGGCGGAGAACTCTCTGCTATAGAATCCATTGACTTGAGGCTGCTGGATTCCAGGTTGGACTCCGTCAAACTGGAAGTGGCATGCGATGTCACCAATCCCCTTACAGGGCCCACCGGTGCTTCTGCAATCTTCGGTCCGCAAAAGGGAGCTGATCCGGAAATGGTTGATATCCTTGATCAAAACCTTGCCCACCTAGCCTCCATTGCGCCGAACGGTGAAGAGATCGCCAGCAAAGCAGGCACCGGTGCTGCTGGAGGACTCGGTTTTGCCCTCCTTGCTTTCCTCAATGCTGAACTGAACCGCGGAATCGATATTGTCCTAAAGGCAGTGAAGTTCAGTGAGAACGTCAAGAATGCTTCTTTCGTCATAACAGGAGAAGGGCGCATCGATGGACAGACCATTTACGGGAAAACACCGATCGGGGTCGCAAAGGCTTCCAAGGAGTACGGGATTCCCGTGATCGGTATCGCCGGTTCTCTCACGGATGACAGTAGGGTCGTCTATGACCACGGCATCGATGCCCTGTTTTCAATCGTCCCCGGGATCATGGAACTGTCCGAGGCTTTCAGTCAGGCAACGCATCTTCTGGAACGTGCATCTAAGGACGTGGCTGCAGTCCTGAAAATGGGTAAAAACTTTAATCAGTAATGCAAGAAAAACCATCTGAAAAGGGTAGTTATTTACGTGTAAAATCATCCTCTACATCAAATAATTTCAAATTATTGATCCCGACGACCTTGTGAAATAGGTCGTTTTTTTGTTGGGATTGATCAATTTGTGACAAGATGGAACGCTTACATCCCGCGATTTTCTCCAGTGAGTTCACCCTCTGAAATCCTCTGAAAACCGCGCCATTTCAAGGAAAACGGTTACTTTTAGTAGTCAGATTATTACGTGTATTATCACATTTGTGTAAGGAAATGGAATCACCGTTTTTTCTGACAAATCCTGAATTACTTAGCATGACAAGGTTTGTTGCGTACGCTCAACATTTCACAAATGAAAGGGTTTATTTTTACGAAAATGGGTAAGAAAAAAAAGGAGCTCAATCGATTGACTATTTTTTTCTACCTAGTTACTATTAGTAACATTGAGTGAACAGATAGTCGCTCACAAATACATCAAGAGTTTAGGAAAGAAGGTTCACATTCATGGATATTTTCTTAGCCATCCTTCCTGCGATATTCTGGGGAAGCATTGTACTATTCAATGTAAAACTCGGTGGAGGCGCATATAGCCAGACGCTTGGAACAACAATCGGTGCGCTGATCTTCTCAGCAGTCATCTTCCTGGTTGTTCATCCAGTCCTGACACCTACCATCTTTATCGTCGGAATCGTTTCTGGTCTGTTCTGGGCTGTAGGTCAGAGTAATCAGCTCAAAACAATCGAGTATATCGGTGTTTCGAAGACAATGCCGATCTCAACCGGAATGCAGCTTGTTTCTACTGCATTGTTCGGTGTCATTGTATTTAATGAGTGGTCCACTGCGGTCACTGTCATATTGGGAATCATTGCCCTTATCTGTATCATCGTCGGTATCGTGCTGACATCACTTGAGAGCAAAGAAGAAAAGAACGAAGAGAACTCAAAACAATTCAAGAAAGCGATCATCACGCTTATCGTTTCAACCATTGGTTACCTTGTGTATGTTGTCGTTGCACGTCTGTTCGACGTTGATGGCTGGACAGCCCTATTCCCTCAAGCAATCGGGATGTTCATCGGAGGACTTATTCTTACTTACAGACATAAGCCATTCAACAAATATGCAATCAAAAACATCATTCCAGGGTTGATCTGGGCTGCGGGGAATATGTTCCTCTTCATCTCACAACCGAAAGTCGGAGTGGCAACAAGCTTCTCCCTCTCACAAATGGGTATCGTTATTTCCACACTCGGAGGAATCTTCCTTCTAGGTGAGAAGAAAACCAAACGTCAAATGGTCGGAATCATCTTCGGAATCATCCTGATCATCATCGGCGGTGTCCTTCTCGGAATCACGAAAAGCCAATAATCATCCATAGGTACAGCATCAACACAATCTAAGGAGGAATTTATTATGTATGAAGATTTAAAAGGTAAAGTAGTTGCTATCACTGGTGGATCCACTGGTCTTGGACGCTCAATGGCTGTCCGTTTCGGTCAAGAACAAGCGAAAGTTGTCATCAACTACTATGTAAACGAAGAAGAAGCAATCGAAGCGAAAAACGAAGTAGAAGCAGCCGGTGGAGAAGCCATCATCGTCCAAGGTGACGTGACAGTAGAAGCTGACGTCATCAACCTTGTTCAAACAGCTGTAAAAGAATTCGGTACACTTGACGTTATGGTCAACAATGCAGGTATCGAAAATCCTGTTCCATCTCACGAGCTTTCTCTTGATAACTGGAACAAAGTCATCAACACTAACTTGACTGGTGCTTTCCTAGGTAGCCGTGAAGCAATCAAATACTGGGTAGAAAACGACATCAAAGGGAACGTCATCAACATGTCTTCTGTCCACGAAATGATTCCTTGGCCGCTATTCGTCCACTATGCAGCAAGTAAAGGCGGAATCAAATTGATGACCGAAACACTTGCACTTGAATATGCTCCTAAAGGCATCCGCGTAAATAACATCGGACCTGGTGCGATGTATACACCGATCAACGCTGAGAAATTCGACGATCCAGAACAACGCGCTGACGTTGAAAGCATGATTCCAATGGGTTACATCGGTAAACCGGAAGAAGTAGCATCTGTTGCTGCATTCCTTGCTTCTAAAGAAGCAAGCTATGTAACTGGTATCACACTGTTCGCAGATGGTGGTATGACGAAATATCCTTCTTTCCAAGCAGGAAGAGGTTAATAGAAAAAACGAAAACGGGGGGCATGTTGCCTCCCGTTTTTTTGTGGTTTTTTGAGTACCGGCTTTTAATGAATGGTCGGGCGTTCCATCAAGGATTATATAAATAAAAAACACCCAATCCGGGTGTTTTTGTCCATTAAAACGTTTGAGCCTTCTCATGAGCCTCTGCCATCGCCTTGGCCTTGATCTCTTCCGTTCTTTCAGGATATTTCATCTGGCCTTCAATGATGATGCTCTCAAAGGAAGCGACGCCGAAGAATTCCATCATCACTTCCATATAGCGATGCCCAAGCTCACGCGGTTCTTCCGGCCCTTCGGAATATATATCACCCCGTGATTGGATATGGAGGGCCTTTTTGCCTGCAAGCATTCCTTGAATTCCGTCCTTTGTGTAGATGAACGTCTTTCCGGATACGGTGACGGCATCGATGTAAGCCTTCATGATTGCCGGAATGGAGAAGTTCCACATGGGCGTGACGAAGATATATTTATCTGCCATCAGGAACTGCCCGCCAAGTTCGGCAAGCCGGCCGACTTTGAGACGCTCGTCAGTGGAAAGGTCTGTGAGGGAAGCCTGGGACCTGAGTTTCTCCCAACCGTTGAAGACATCCTTGTCGAGGAAAGGGATATCACTTTGATACAGGTCCAGGTGAACGATTTCATCTTCGGGATGAGATCGTTTGTATGTATCGAAAAATTCTTTGCCAACAGCCATGCTGAGGGATTCAGTTTCACTGAGTGGATGAGCGGTGATATAGAGAACGTTGGTCATGATGTCAACCCTTTCTATTAGAGGTTAGTCATGGACCCAGCTTTCTGCCCATTTGCTGATAGGTCCGAGGATGTTACCCAGTTCGGTCCCCTTTTGTGTGAGTGAATATTCGGATCGTATCGGCCGATCTGCTATGACTTCCCTAATGACAATCCCGTGTTCTTCCAGTTCTTTGACGCGCTCGGTCAATAATCGTCTACTCAGGGCGGGGATGGCTTCGCTCAATTCGCTGAAGCGCTTTGGTCCACTCATTAAAACATAGATGATCAAACCGGTCCATTTTTTTCCGATCAGTTCGAAGCTTTTCTCTACTTTA
Source organism: uncultured Bacillaceae bacterium (assembly GCA_963762295.1). GTDB lineage: Bacteria > Bacillota > Bacilli > Bacillales > Bacillaceae_B > Rossellomorea. The sequence continues at coordinate 1,040,802 of CAVXKK010000004.1, read as the reverse complement.
GGGTGAAGTTCTTGTCGGTCCTCCACTATATGTAACCCCTTTCAAACGGTTGGATAAAAAAATAACTTATGTACTTATTGTAACAGAAAATCCTGGTGGCTGGCGAATTTTGTCCCTTTAATCGGATGGGGTTGTTTGGGTTAGTATGAGCTGTGATTGGGGATTTAAGCGTATTTGCATACATTTAAAATAGTGTGAAGAGTGTAGGGACCTTCGTTCTGGTTCGGCAGATGCTTTCTGTCGGTAGGAGTCGTTGTCCTTCGCTGACTGCATTAGGCGATAAGCTTTAGCAACCCCCCCACTTTTCAATGGGGGGAAGGAGGGAAAGGTTCGTTCCGTTTCACTGAGGTCGGCCGCTTCCCTCGGGGAGTCAGTTGAGCCCTTCGGCTGCGCCTGCAGGGTCTCAAGCTACCCTCTATTCCCGTAGGAGTCAGGTGGCCTCCGCTACAAGGCACTTTGTGGTGATAGGTAGGATGCTGTGTTCGACATCCTTCCTTTTGATAGGTGCAAAAAATATTTTCTAGTTCATAGACTATTTGATTAAGTTCGTGCCTTTCCGCTGCGGTCGGCCTTTTTCCAACGGGGAATCATCATGAGCCGTTTTGGCTGACGTCAACAGGGTCTCAACCTTGCCACTGATCCCCAAAGGAATCGTCCGCCCTGCGCTGCTACTTCCCTACTATAATGGAGGGGGATGGGGCGGTTCTTGCCTCTTTTGAATTCCCACTGGTAATTTCCTTTCTCTATCGGATATTCTGCGCCGTTCATCATCACCGTTCCATTGAGGGTGGGGAGGATTCATCTGGATGATTCGGTTCTGCAGCATCTGCACAACCTGTGTTAGTCAGCATGAAAATGGCTAGGGATTTAAATAAAAAACACAGCGATCATCTGGACCGCTGTGCTTCTGGCTTATTTATAAAATTTCACGCGCTCATCAAGCGGTTGGAACTGCTTTTCACCCGGCTCGGCTGTCGGATTACCGAATGGCATTTGGGCGATGAGCTTCCAGCTTTGCGGGAGGCTCCATTCGTTCTTCACGTCTTCATCGATCAGCGGGTTGTAATGCTGAAGGGAGGCGCCGAGGCCTTCTGATTCAAGGGCAGTCCAGACAACGAGCTGATGCATCCCGGAAGATTGGTGGGACCAGATCGGGAAGTTGTCGGCATAGAGGGCGAATTGTTCCTGAAGGGACTTGACGATGCTTTCCTCTTCGAAGAACAGGACTGTGCCGTAGCCTGCTTTGAAAGAATCCATCTTCTGTTGGGTTCCAGTGAAATCTCCTTCACCCACTGCTTTTTTCAGTGCGGAAGTGGTGAGATCCCATAGCTTGTCATGAGCGTCTCCTGTAAGGACGACAACACGTGCAGTCTGTGAATTGAACGCAGAAGGCGTATGTTTTACTGCAAACTCAACGATTTCTTTAACCCGTTCGTCTGATACAGTTACCTGCTTATCGATACCATAATACGTACGGCGGGACTTCAGGCTTTCATAAAAATCAACGGCCATATTTTTTCCTCCTCAAAATATCTCGAATTAAAACATTTTAAACATAGGGTAATTATAATCGTCTCAACACACGAAGTCAAACAATTATTTGAAAATTAATAAAGTTTAATCAAAACATCACAAAGGCGGAAAAAATGAGCGTAGAATGGTTACACTATGAGGAATGAGGAGGCGGGATCGATGCCAAAGTTGACAGTGATCGGTTACGGGAAATATACGGTTGAAAAGGGTACGAAGCTGGTTCTGGCCCTGGAGGACAACGGAGTGGACATCCTGCATCGATGTGGCGGCAACGCACGCTGTACCACCTGCAGGGTCGAAATTCATGACGGAGATTTCTGTGAGCTGTCGTCGGGTGAGACAGAGATGACGTATGAGGATCGCCTTCGCTTGTCCTGCCAGATCAGAGTCGAAGGTGATGCCTCTGTCCGTCCGGTCCTGACAGTGGAATCGACTGGGAAAAAGCCTGGTCCAAGACCGGCCGATTAAGCATGAATTTGCGAGCCTATCAGTATGAACTGGTAGGTATTTTTTATTCTTCAGACTTTTGAATCTGAGTGGAATCGATATGTTAAAATAAGGATGGCACACACGTGGAGGGGGCAAATGCAATGAAAAAGAAAACCATAGCCATGATCTTTTTTTTAGCCATCGTCGGAATCGATATTCTTCTTATCTTTTTATACAAGTACAATTATTACGTGAGTTTTTTAAAGCCGACAGGGCTTTTGGTGCCGTGGTTCCTCACGATCGTGGCGTTATACATCGTAGCCTGGGCGTATAAGATCAATAGGTATGTGATGATTACTGTGTCGGTTATATTCCTTGTTTTTTCAGTGGTGGTCATCTTCCTGCATCTCCTTTTAAAGCATTCCTATCATGATATCCAATCCCCAGATGGAGGGGCGACGGTCATGATCGAATATCGGAATGCTACACATGGTGAAACATCTCATTTTTATACGTTTTACCGGTCGACCAGCATTCCAATGGTGGTGCAAAAACAAAAAGGAGACTCAGTGTCGATCATGACCAGGCATACCGATGGACTTGAGGACGATCTGACCGTTCTGGGGATCAACGATGTTGAATGGATCGGCGACCATAAGGTGATCTTTCATTCCCCTTATAAGGATGAAGCGATTGAAGTGACATTCTGAAGGTACCATTTACATACAAACATCATCAGTATCAATTCTATATACCACTCATGATTTCCGTGAAAGACTACGCTTTCCGGGGGTAGCTCGTGAGCCTCCTCGGCAGACCTTCTCACATCAGCTACTCTTCTCGTAGGAGTCTTCGTCTTGCACTCCAATCAACCGCTATAAATATGGTCATGAAACAAACTAAAAACCCGAATTCATTTGCCATATCGCAGGCAAATGAATTCGGGTTTTACCATGATTAAAACAATCTATCCCAGATTTTTTCTTGTGGAAATTCGGAGATTTGGTCACTCATACTCTTTTTGGATATCTCTCGTACTCCTGACCGTATCGATCGGTCGAACGAGCGCTTCGATCTGCTCGCGCTTCGGCTCGAGGAATGGAGGAAGGGATAACTTCTCTCCGAGGGTTTCATATGGCTCGTCACCCATGAAGCCCGGTCCATCCGTTGCGAATTCGAACAGGATCTGTGGAGCCACTGGAGCGTATAGGGATTCGAAGAAGTGACGGTTCACATATCCGGACGTACGGAATCCGAACTCTTCCATGCGTTTTGTCCATTCATCAAGTACAGCACGGTCCTCGACGCGGAAGGCCACGTGGTGGACCGTACCGAAGCCTTGTTGGGCGCTCGGAAGAACGGTGTTGTGCTCGACGACGACCTGTGCCCCGTTTCCACCTCCCCCGACCTCGAACAGGTGGAAGCTTCCTTCATGGCCGATTTCCTTGAATTGAAGGACCATTTCCATCAGTTTCTTGAAATAGTCGAAGTCCTGGATACGGATGAAGATCGGTCCAAGACCGGTGATGGCATACTCCAATGGAACCGGTCCATCCTGCCATGGGGTGCCTGCAGGGACGCCTTCGTTCTTCTCATCCGAGATCAATTGATAGTGCTGATCATCAAAGTCGGTGAAAGAAAGGGTCTTTTTCCCGAAACGCGTCGTGATGCCGCTATGGTCGATTTTCAAGCGATCGAAGCGTTTGACCCAGTAGTCGAGAGCTTCATCACTGGGTACACGGAAGGATGTTTTCGCGATTTCATTCGTTCCGTGGACACCGCGTGGAATGTTAGGGAAGTCAAAGAACGTCATATCGGTTCCGGCACTTCCCTTGTCATCGGCAAAGAAAAGATGGTACGTCTGGATATCATCCTGATTGACTGTTTTTTTCACAAGGCGCATCCCGAGGATATAGGTGAAGAATTCATAATTCTTTTCCGCACTGCTCGTGATAGCGGTCACGTGATGGATTCCTTTTAAATGGTTCAAGACAGATCTCTCCTTTTTTCTTCATATTGATTGCGGCTGTGCCACATGCTTGACGGTTTTTAAGTTTAGTACTAAACTGATAATACATAATCACAAGAAAAGATGCAAGTAAGAAACATTCAGGGAGGACGCACCATGGAACTCAAAGGAATCCATCACATCTCATCACTTACAGCCAATGCGGCAGTAAACCTGCCCTTTTATCGGGACATCCTCGGCATGCGCCTAGTAAAGACAACAGTGAACCAGGACAATCCGTTCTATTACCATCTATTTTATGGAGACGAAACGGGAAGTCCGGGATCGGAACTGACCTTTTTTGAAATCCCCAATCTGGCTAAGAATCATGCCGGTACGGATAGCATATCCCTTGTGTCATTGCTAGTTCAGTCAGAAGAAGCACTGGACTATTGGCGAAGCCGATTCCAGGAATTCGGGGTGGAGCATGACGAGATTTCCACTCGGAATGGATACAGCGTACTGGGGTTCAGGGACCGCGATGGTCACCGCATGCAGCTGCTGGCGGATCCGGATGCTGAGAGGAATGCATGGTCAGGCAGTCCGGTCCCTCAGGCATATGCCATCAGTGGCCTCGGTCCTGTGCAGTTGACGGTAAAGGATACGGGAGCGACCGAACGCTTCCTGGAAGAGATTCTGGGGTTTGTGAAAATGGACACAGGAACAAAAGGAGAAAACAAGACTTTCACAACTGGTCTTGGAGGGAGAGGATCCGAGGTTCATCTTCTTCAACAAGATGGACCGAAAGAACGCCAAGGGCGCGGTGGGGTCCATCATGTCGCATTCCGTGTGAACGATGAGGCAGAGCTCGATGAGTGGATCAATCATCTGGAGAATCAAGGGATTAAAACGTCGGGCTCGATTGATCGCCACTACTTCAGATCAACCTATTTCCATGATTCGAGCGGCATCCTCTTTGAACTGGCCACTGACGGACCGGGCTTTGAAACCGATGAGACCCGTGACCGTCTTGGCAGGAATCTTTCCCTGCCGCCGTTCCTCGAAGAAAGAAGAGAGGAAATCGAATCAAAGATCAAGCCCCTTCCAGAGGCACGAGGGGAGGAAAGAAAATGAGAAATCCATTAACCACGAAGGAAAAGCGACTTGGCCTGATGCTATGGTTCCGTCTCTCACGGGTATACAATCACAGCATCAAGGAAAACAATGATCACCTCAAGAAATGGGGACTCACGAGTGCCCAGTTCGACTGCCTGACCCAGGTAGGGGTGCACGGGAAGCTCACGCAGAAAGAGCTCGGCGAGAAGTTGTTCGTCACCAAAGGCAATATCACGCAGCTCATCACGAAGATGGAGAAGCTCGGATACGTGCAGCGTGAACAGCACTGGAAGACGAAAACAATCACCCTCACAGCGCGGGGCCGGGAGCTGTACGACGAAGTGGTTCCACAACAGGAACAGGTCCAAGCCACCCAGTTTCATGGTCTCGATCGCGAGGAGCAGCATCAGCTGCTCGGGTTACTGAAGAAAGTGCAGAAGAATATGGAGTCATCATGAAGAAAAGCGTCCCGGGAAGGACGCTTTTTCTTATGGAGAGCTCTTCTGAAGGGTGACGGGGCGGGGGGCATTCATCTTTTTCATATTCAATGTATGACCGATGATCCCGGCGATGATCAACAGGATCCCAACGGCTGCAATGCCGGTCGGAAGCGGGCTCGACAGGAAGATGGCTTCACCGGCCATGACGAACAGGACCTGGGTCGACTGCGTCGCTTCGACTGAGGCGAGCTTCCCTTGATGGTGTCGTACCCGGTTCGTGGCGATAAAGAACAGGGTGGTGGCAATCACGCCTGAGCACACTGCTACAACAAAGGATTGAGTCACTTGCCCGCCACTCGGCAAACCAGCTTTCCATACGGCTATTGCGCTCAGGACCAGCCAGAAGGGAAGGCTTGCAATCGTCATGCCGAGGATCCGCTGGAATGTATCCAATCGGCCGTTGCATAAGTTCATCATTTTACGGTTTCCGAGTGGATAGGCAAAGGTCGCTACGAGAACCGGCAGGATGCCCATCAACATCTGGATGGGTGTCAGCTCAGCAGCTTGCTGCTGCTGGATGAAGATCACGCCTGTGAGGATGAGAATGGAAATGATCAGCGCTTTCTTTTGGATGCGGTGGCGCTGTCTGCTTCCGTCTGGACCGGTGGTGAAAAAGAGTGGCGCGAGCAGGATCCCCGCCACGATCGTGAACTGCCAAGTGCCCGCTACAAGCCAGCCCGGTCCATAGGTTGCGGCGTAGGTCAATGGGGCATAGAACAGGACGAAACCGAAAAAGCTCCAAAGCAGCCATCCACCAGGATTCGCTTTAAGTTCAAGAAATACTTGTTTCATATTCTTCCTTACAAGTACAATGAGAAGAAAAAAAGGAAGCATGAACAGGAAGCGGAGGGACGCACTCCACATCCAGCTCCCGCCTGACAGTTCCATGGAACGATTCAAGATGAAGGTAACGGCAAAAAACATGGACGAGACAATGCCAAGAAGAAGTTCTTTCATGATTAAGTCACCTTTCGGTTAAGTATAGTAGACTGTAAGATAACTATAATATACCAATTACGAACCGACAACCAGCTAGTTGAATAAAATTTCCGACAATGGAAGGAGAAATGAGTATGAATACATGGGAAGATCCCGAATCGCTTGCCAGGCATATCGGAACCATCCTGAGAGATGTGCGCGGGGAACAGAATTTAAGTTTGCAGGCCCTTGCCGATTTGACCGGCGTCAGTAAGCTGACCCTTGGGAACATTGAGCGCGGGGAGGCCAATCCGTCGCTGACAATCATCTGGAAGATCGCCAATGGCCTGTCGATCCCGATTTCCTCTTTACTGATGGAAAAGGAGCAGGTGAAGGTATCGAGGAAGAATGAAGGGAGCAAGGTATTGAGTGCCGATGGCTCCTTGACCCTTGAACCGATGTTTTCAACTTCCCATTATGGTTCGCTTGAAACCCACAGGGCCTTCCTGAAGCCGCACAGTCATTATATGGCCGATGCCCATCAGACGGGAGTGAAGGAATATGTCACCGTCATGGAAGGGCGCGTGGAGGTGAGGGTGGGCGACCGGCTATATTCCCTCGAACCATACGATTCCATCCAATTCCCTGCTGATCAACCCCATGGCTACTCGAACTTGGAAGAAACCGAAGCCGTCTTGCATTTCGTGATGATCTATTCGTGAAATAAGGAGAAGAATCGTCATAAACTTGTAAAGAAAAACAGGATACAAATCCCAATGAGGTTGTTATATAATGGTATAGGTACAGGATCAAAGTCGTGTTTTGTCGATTAAAATCGAATTGTGACAGGGTTCAGGGTATAATTTAGGTTGATAAATTGTTACATAGAAGGAGGAACATAAGATGGGATGGATAATCGCCATTTTGTTTGGTGCGGCTGTTGTGCTGCTCATTTTATCGTTTGTAAAGACGAGCCAGTCGAAATCTCAGCTCGAACAACAGGTTGAGCACATGTCGATTTCGGTGATGAATGAGGTGCACGAATTGGAAAAGCAGATGCGCGCCATGCAGCTGGACGCGGAAATTACCGCGCAACAGGCAGGTGCAGTACCGGCAACATCCGATGAACGCCGCGTGCTCCGTGACATGTTAGATCTTTATAAACGTGGATACTCAATTGAAAGCATTGCATCAGAGCAGCAGCTCCCGACCATAGAAGTCGAACGCATGCTTACACCATACATGACAAAAAAGGCTGAAAGGAGCATGGTTGCCCAATGAGACCAAATACATTGCGCAGTTTTGCCTCTGGCCTCCTTGTCGCCGCAACCGTGACCGGAGGGGTCTACCTTTTCACCGATCAGCCGGAAGCAAAAACGACGACAGCGAAACCCGAGACCAAGACCGTCAAGGAACAGATGACTGATGACGAAATGATCCAGCATCTTACGTCAAAAGGATTCGCCATCCACAAGGGTGATGAAGAGAAACAGGAAGCAGAAAAAGCGGACGATCAGCCTGCAAAAGAAAAGATCGTATATAAGACCGTCCTGACCGTTTCGGATGGAATGACCAGCATCGACGTAGGGAACGCCCTGGAAAAAGCCAATATCATCAAAGATGGACTCGATTTCTACAAGCGCGTTGAAAAACGTAAACTCGAGAACAATCTTCGTCCAGGAACGTTCGAAGTCGAGAGTGGCATGACGACGGATGAAATCATTGATAAGGTGTTCAAGAAATAAACAGTAACGTGAAAAGGGAGCCGTTTTTTTAACGGACTCCCTTTTTTATATACGATGAATAGTTGAGAGAATGGGCGACACTTGGAATTTCTGATAAAATGAGTGAAGAAAGATTCTTTCAGTAAGGAAAAGAGGGAATGAAAAGATCATGGAAAAGAAAGATCAGTCATTCAAATACATGGAAGTATCGATACATGAGACGGATATTGGGGTTAAGCTTAAGGGATTCATCGATGGGATGGAGGAGATGGCAGGGCTTCGTTTACCGCAAAAAGCATATCACATCATGCGGATGGCGATCCGTGAACTCCTTCTTCCTCCTGGAAGCGCTGTATTGGAAAGGGAGCTGGCAGAGGTGTTGGAAATGAGCAGGACACCTGTAAGGGAAGCTCTAGTGAGATTAGAGACAGACGGGATGGTCAAGATTATTCCAAGGCGAGGTTTTATCGTTGAACCAATTGTGCGGGAGGATCTTGAAGAGATTTATGAAATCGCAGAAAGCCTTGACGGGCTGGCAGCAGAGAAGGCAACAGGCACAGTGACTGAGTGCGATTTAAAGCAGTTGGACCTGCTGGTAAGGGAACAGGAGCAGGCCATTGAGGGAGATGATCTCATGAAATGGGCCAAACTGGATGACGAATTTCATAGCCTGATCATAAAGCTTGCCCAGCATCAACGTCTGAATGTTGTCGTCGATATCCATTCAGATCATTTATACCGGGCAAGGCTTTTTACCATACATAACCGTCCGGCACCTGAACGGTCCATCCTTGAGCACAAGGCAATCATTGCCTGTATGAGGGCAAGGGATGGTGCGGCTGCCAGAAAAGTGATGCAATCACATCGCGAGCGGGCCAGGAAAGAAATCATTGGAGTCATGAGTACTATTGACCAATAGCATTCTGATTATAACCAAGCCAAGGGTCCTGACAATAAGGATTCCCGGCTTGGTTATTTTTTGTGATTTTAAGGAATCATCCCGTTGAAAATAACCGGTGCCAAAGTGGTCATGATTAATAGGGAGAAGAGAATACAAAGCAGGTTAAGCCAAATTCCGGTTTTAGCCATAGAACTCATTTTAATATATCCGGTCGCGAAAGCAATGGCATTTGGCGGCGCGGCTACCGGGAACATAAAAGCAAAAGTAGCCCCCATGCATCCTGCGACCATTAAAAGAATTGGGTCAGCATTCAGGGCAGTTGCCGCTGCTGCTACGATGGGGTAAACCATCGTGGATGTCGCCGTGTTCGAAGTGAACTCGGTTAAGGCCGTAATCGTTCCGATGATGAGAAGCAGTGTGAGCCAAACTGGTACTTCAGTGAAATTAACCAGAAGCCCCCCAATCCATTGAGCAAGTCCGGAGCTGGTGATGCCGGCTGCAATCGCCAGTCCTCCACCGAATAGCCACAAGATCCCCCATGGCAGTTTCTTCGCAGTATCCCAGTCCATGATACTTCCTGATTGAGTCTTTGCAGGAATGATAAACAGCGCAAACGCAGCGATGAGTGCGATGACAGTGTCGTCAATCCCAGGGATGAATGTCGAGAGAAAAAAGCTGCGTGTGATCCAGGCAAGGGCGGTGAGGGTGAAGATGGTGAGTACCACCTTTTCTTCATACCCCATGCGTCCCAATGACTGTTGCTCATTCTTGATGACTTCTTTACCACCGGACAGCTGTTTGATCCTGATCGGGTAGGCAATCTTTGTGAGATAAAACCACACGAGAGGAATGAGCACTACGACCAATGGAATACCGAAAAGCATCCACTGTGCAAAGGAGATCTCAACATCATATAGTTTTTTCACAGTAGCAGCGAGAATCGTATTGGCCGGGGCCCCGATCAATGTACCGAATCCTCCGAGGGTCGCTGCATAGGCAGTTCCGAGCATGAGGGAGTGACCGAAATTAAACTCGGTATTCTCTTGGTCCAATTGATTCTGGGACTGTTTTAATGAATGGCTGAGCTGCTTCATTACGGCAAGGGCCATCGGGATCATCAGCATCGTCGTTGCCGTATTGGAGATCCACATAGAAAGGAACCCAGTAGCTGTCATGAACCCGAGGATGATCATTCCCGGATTAGTACCGATGAACCCGATGATGCTCAGTGCAATGCGTTTATGAAGATTCCATTTTTCCATGGAAAGGGCGATCATGAAACTGCCGGCGAATAAAAAGATCAGTGAATCACCGTATGAAGCAGAGACAGATCCTGTGTCCATGATACCCAGCAGAGGGAAAAGAATCAGCGGAAGTAATGAAGTAAGAGGGATCGGTAAAGCTTCTGTCACCCACCATGTGGCGACCCATGCGACAATCCCGAGCATAGTGGAAGCCTGATCTGGGATGTTCCCGAACGTGAAGAAAAAATGTATCAGTGCAAAAAGGACGGGACCTGTGATCAATCCTGCACGTTGAGTATTCGTATAGTTCCGCTTGTTTTCCGGTGAGGGATCAGCAGGAAGTTCCCGCCTTGCCCCTGTTTGCTTGACTCTTTCTGCCCCGCCTAATCCAGTGAGATACAGGACCTGATCCTTGATCTGGTCATTCCACCTCCATAATTGACTCCATGCACCATGAAAGGATGTCATTTCAACCATTCCCCCTTTAATTGATAACGCTTTCAATTTTAACTAATCCATACGTCTAACTATTCTGAATATTAAACTAATGTATACGTTAATGTCAATTAAGATAAATAAAAACTTATTTTTCGTAATTTATTGACAATAATGTATTCGTTAACTATGATTGGAAGCAATAACATCTCTTGGAGATGGAGGGGGAGGAAACATGGTGAATCAAACAAATGTGTTCAAGATCGCAGTAATCCCAGGAGACGGGATCGGTGGGGAAGTTGTGGAACAGGGGCTGAGGGTAATGAATCATCTAGCAGAGAAATCGGATGGGCGCTTCAGCTTTCAAACAGATTACTTTCCATGGGGATGTGAGTACTATCTGAAGACGGGTAAGATGATGGATGCGGATGGTGTGGATATACTCCGGGAATATGATGCCATCTATTTCGGAGCAGTCGGATTCCCGGGTGTGCCCGATCACGTCAGTCTTTGGGGCCTGAGGCTCGCCATCTGTCAAGGGATGGATCAATGGGCGAATATCAGACCCATTGAATTTTTGCCGGGAGTACCCCGCAGACTTAATCATCCTAGCGTAGACACTTTGAATTGGGTACTGGTTCGTGAGAATTCTGAAGGAGAATATTCAGGCATCGGCGGCCGGAATTTTTCAGGCAGGGGACCGGGGAAGGAAGTAGCCGTCCAGTCGGCGCTTTTCACGGAGCATGGGTGTGAGAGAATTATCCGTTTTGCCTTTGACCTTGCAAGGACCAGAAAGCGGAAGAAGGTCACAAGTGTCACGAAAAGCAATGCCCAGCAGTACGGTATGGTCCTGTGGGATGAAGTATTTGCCCGGGTGAGTCTGGATTATCCTGATGTGGAGACGGATCAGTGGCTGGTGGATGCCATGGCAGCCAATTTCGTCCTCCGACCTGAAGAATTGGAAGTCGTCGTTGCCTCCAATCTGTTTGCCGATATTCTATCCGATCTGGGAAGTGCCCTGGCAGGAAGCCTCGGTCTGGCGGCAAGTGCCAATCTCAATCCCGAGAAAAAGAGCCCAAGTATGTTCGAGTCCGTTCATGGATCTGCACCTGATATTGCAGGCAAAGGCATTTCAAATCCGATCGGGGCCATCGGGAGTGCAGCACTGATGCTTGATCATCTGGGGTTAAAGAAGGAAGCGGAGCAAATCCATCAGGCCATTGCCGAAACAACCCGCCAAGGTATCTTGACAAGGGATATCGGGGGGCATTACGATACTGAAGAAATCACAGATGCCATTCTAAAAAACTTGGAAACCATCAATGCAAACGTATAAAGTCCAGAGTGTCCAAAAGGTCCTTCCTTTTGGGCACTTTTTTGATAAAATATAATAGAAAAAAATTCCATAGGAGGTTCAAGATGAGAGATTATTGGATAGACGAGACCATTCATATCACGGAATGGGGAGACCATGATCAACCTGTGATTTTCTGCCTGCACGGCCTGGGCAGTACGGCTCTCAGTTTCATTGAAATTGCTGAGGAATTAAAAGATGAATTCAGGATCATCGCCGTCGATGCACCCGGTCATGGCCGGACTGCCCCATTCGCAAATCCGGAAGACTATGAAATGCCAAAGATGGCAGAGTGGCTTGAGGGGGTCATCCAAGCACTGAATCTGGAAGACTTCTATTTTCTCTCCCACTCCTGGGGGAGTTTCGCCCATTTATTCTACCTCTTGGAGAACCGTGACAAGGTAAGGGGCTCCATCCTCATCGACGGGGGCTACCAAGCGAAGAGCCTTGGGAATGTTAGTGAAGCGGATGAAGTCGCGTATTATCGTAAGGATTTCGAGGACTCGTGGAGTACATGGGATGAGTTCCTGAATGAAGCGGTATACAGTGGAAGCCGGAGGTCGGATGCCCTTGACCGCGCAGGAGAAGATCTTGCCCTTATGAAGGATGGCCGATATTATTGGCATGCACGGGGAGAAACGGGTGCAGCATACGTCATGGCCATGCACCGGCATGAAGTTCTGGAGCATTATCATCGATTGCCACAGGGGATCGTCCTTTTGCGTGCAACACTGCCGGTTCAACGTGAGGAAAGCCGGATTCATATGGCTACATTATTTAAAGCGGGGACCAAGGCGATAGTGAAAGATATTCCTCAGGCATCCCATTTGATTCATTGGGATCGTCCGGATGTCATCGGGAACGAAATCAGGGAAAGCTGGGGTAAGAAAGATGATGAGAACTGAGAGATGTGCAATTGAGCGTATGACAGGTGAAGATATTCCGTCCATCAGGAGGTTATATGAAGATGAAGATGTCAGGCGATACCTTGGGGGAGTCAGGACTGATCTTGATGTTGAAGGGTTGATGGCGGTGATGGGACAGCAGCTCCATTGGGCCGTCAGCGATTTAGAGGACGGAACCTTCTTAGGGGGAATATCCCTATCGACACATCACAATGGTGAGGATACGGAGGTATCCTATCAGTTTTTGACGGAGCATTGGGGGAAGGGATATGCCAAGGAAGCCGTGGCTGCCGTGTTGACATATGGCTTTCAGAAGCTCGAGCTCCAACGAATCGTGGCTGAAACCCAAGTGTTGAATGAGCGCTCAAGTAGACTCCTGGAGAATCTCGGTATGAAAGTGGAAGAAGAAGTGGAGCGATTCGGGGCGAGGCAGGCGATTTATGCATTGACCAAGGAAGAATGGCTTATGACTTCTTGATTCTGAATTTTCGAAAATATTCATTGACGATGGAAATGTTTGGGTGTATATTATTGATTGATCAATCAATCAATTTTAAAGGGGATACGCCATGAAACCATCCATGGAGGAAAAGAAGAGACTTAAACGAGACCGGATCTTTCGTGCTGCAAGCAAAATCTTCAGCGAAAAGGGCTATTTCGAGACGACTGTAGCGGAAATCGCAAAGGAAGCAGGTGTAAGCTTCGGAACGGTCTTTACATATTTCGAGACGAAGGAAACGCTCTATGAGACCGTGATCCTTGAACAGCTTGAGGAGATCAAACCGCATTTCCTCAACATCCAGGGAACATTTACCGGTGACCCCATGGAGATCATTACGGCCATGGTCGACCGCCATGTCACGATCTTTTCTGAAAAAAGTGAATTCCTCCGCCTTGTCCAGCAGGTGTTGGCTAGGCTCGATCGCTATCCGGCCTTGTTCGAGGAGCTGGACGGCTTTGTGTCCGATTTTATTGAGTCGGTGAGTCCCGTACTGGAGGAAGGACAGAAGATGGGGTTATTTTACCCCGACCCTCCTGACATTCTCGCCCACTCCTACATGTCCACGTTGAATGGAATGCGTCTTACCTACATAGATGCCCCAAGTAATCACAGGCTGTGGGAAGCGTTGAAGATTCAAGCCATCCGCCTTTTCGGTCCGTATCATCGCACTAATGGTCCGTTGAAATGGTAAAACTGAAGGAGATCCATCCCAACATCAAATTCAGGCTGGTGATGCAGTTTTTCGGCGGCCTTGTCTCCATGGCCGTCATGCCGTTCCTGGCGATCTATTTTGCAGGTAAGCTCGGGGCTGCGATCACGGGTATCGTCCTGGTGATCGTGATCCTGAGTGGCATTGCCGGCGGTTTCCTCGGCGGATCCCTCTCCGATAAGCTTGGGAGGAAGAAGATCATGGTGTACGGGGAGCTCGGGCTCCTGGTCTCCTATGTCTTCATCACCCTGTGTAACTCACCGTGGTTCGATCTTCCCTATTTAACAGCCTTTCTCTTCATCTTCAATATGTTCTTTGGTGGTCTGTTCAGTCCCGCGGCACAGGCTATGATCATCGACGTCACAGACTCCGCTTCGCGGAAAACCGTCTTCACCATCAGCTATTGGCTTGCCAATCTTGCCAATGCCATCGGTGGAATTGTTGGTGCCTTTCTCTTCAAAGATTACCTGTTCCAACTCTTCATCGGCGTCACGTCTATCACGTTTATATCTTTACTGGTCACGATCCTGTTCATCTCGGAAACCTATACGCCGCAGGATGCCAATGAAGTGACACCATCTGTCTCCATCAGTTACGGCAGCGTGCTGAAAGATAAGCTGTTCATGTATTTCATCATCGGGGGCATTTTGATCCTTACGTTGGAACAGTCCCTCACAAACTACATCGGCATCCGGTTTGAGCGGGATATTCCGCAGCAGGCAGGGAACGTATTCGGTTTGAACTTCGACCTCGATGGGACCCGGCTCCTTGGATTTCTCCGGACGGAAAATACACTCCTGGTTGTGGCACTATCAGCAGTCGTTCTCTTCCTGTTCAGGAAGTGGAAAGACCGGACCATCCTCCTTACTGGCCTTATTGTTTTTACCATCTGTTTCAGTGCCTTTGCGGTCACCAACAACATTCTATTTCTCTTTATCCTCATGTTCTTTGGCACCGTCGGAGAGCTGATGTATGTACCGATCAAACAGGCTATGATCGGTGACTTGGCCCCGGAGAACGGGAGGAGTACCTACATGGCCTTCTATAGCCTCACGGAATATGGAGCCATGATCATTGCCTCCCTTCTCATTGTCGTCGGCGAATGGATCACCCCGGTCTACATGGGCGGTTTACTCCTGCTGATCGGACTTGGGGGATCCCTGTGTTACGGCATCCTCACCGCTAGAATGTCGGGAGCTGCATCAAAAGAAATAATGAAAACGGAGGAAATGTGAACATGACAAAAACATGGAATGGTTCGGCAGGTGTTTGCTTCAATAGTAAAAATGAAGTCCTTCTCGTAAGAGGATTCAACTCCACCAAGTGGGCGATCCCGTCTGGCGGAATCGAAAGAGGGGAAACATCCGAAGACTGCTGCGTAAGGGAAATGGAAGAAGAAACGGGGTATCCCGTAAGGATCTTAAAGAAATTAAAAATCAAAACAGCGGTCGTGAAAGATTACAACGTCTGTATTCATTACTTCCTTACAGAGGTTAATGGTAACCGGAAGCCGCTGAACGATCCCGACCGCTTAGTCGAAGAAGCCAGCTGGTTCCCGCTCGGAGATTTGGATCGACTTGATCAACAGTATCCGGAGGACCTCACATTTCTATTAGATTTATACAAAACGATAGAAAAGCCATCCAAAGAAAATGATATAAACCATTGAAACGGGAATGATCCATTTACGAAGCCATCGGTGAAACGGGCTTCCTTCAAGAAGGAGAGGAAGCTTATCCATAATGAATAGGATAGGCACAGTTAGTACCAGCGTAAAGCACAAAACAAAATCCCACCGCCATTCATTAGGTGTAAGCATCTCTGAAACAAGCCACACAACACTGATTGCGAACCAAAACATCACATTTGACATGAAATCTTTCCCTTCATCCCTGGCTTTCATCCATATCCACCTCAAATCGTTGTTTCCATCTATTGTAATGGAACAAAATAGAAATTGGTAGATGGGATTGCGGTGCCAGGCACCAAAAGCGGCAAAAGGTGCCTGGCACAAACACCCCACCCGATATAAAGGAGTGAGTAATCATGCACTGGATCTATCTCATCGCGGCCATCCTGTTTGAGGTCGCGGGGACGTCGAGCATGAAGGCGTCGGAGGGCTTTACGAAAGTAGGGCCGAGTATCTTATTGATGGTTTTCTATATTGCGAGTTTGTCATTTTTGACTCTTGCCTTGAAGGGGTTGGACGTATCCCTTGCGTACGCGGTTTGGTCGGGGATGGGCATTGTGATCATCACCTTCATCGGTGTGTTTTACTTCGGTGAGCCGATCACCTGGCTGAAGGCGGTAGCGATCATCTTGATCATTGCGGGCGTCGTGATCCTGAATGTGGCTGGTGGTCACAGTACGGCAGATGCTCAGCATATTGGGGAGGAGACGAACAGTTGAGGGTGATGAAAGGTTTTTTTCTTGTCACAGACATCGGATTCATCCTCTATTGGATCGTGACATTGATGGGGTGGATTCCGCAGGAATGGGCGTTCAAGGATTATGATGATCCCCATATCGTGGCATGGAACTGGTCGTTCCTTCCACTGGATCTTCTGATCTCCGCAACCGGATTAACAAGTCTCTATCTGCTGAAGAGAGGCAATCCATCATGGCGGGGCCTTGCCCTGATTTCCCTTGTGCTCCCAGCTGTTCAGGTCTGCAGGCAGTTGCCTTCTGGGCATGGATGAAAGACTTTGACGCAACGTGGTGGGGATTCAATCTGTATCTATTACTCAATCCCCTCCTGTTTATCCCCGGACTTATAAAAACAAAGAAAGATATCCGAATAGTGTGATAATATAGAAGGGATAAACATGCCTTACATAAAGGGGAAGATGAATTGAAACAGACATTATTAATCATCGACTGTCAGCAGGATCTCATGGACGGGAGCGAAACCGAGGTGCCGGTTTGGGAAAAGGAGAGGGTCATCTCCACAATCAATCAGGTGATTGCCAAAGCGCAAAAGGAACAGATCGATATGGTCTTCATCCGCGATGTGGATGTAGCCGAGGGGAAGGGCCCTGGATTTGAAATCCATAGAGATATCCATGTCCCGGGGGATGCCGTGATTTTTGATAAAGCAGCTACGAATGCCTTCCATGGTACTCCGCTTCTCGCCCATTTGAAGGATGCCGGCATCGGTCATCTTGTTATGATGGGGTGCAAAACAGAGTACTGCATCGATACGGCTGTAAGAACGGCGACGGTCAGTGGATTTGACGTGACACTCGTTGGAGATGGACACACAACCTCCGACTCGAAGGCATTGCCAGCGGATAAGATCATTGCGCATCACAATGCGACCCTGCACGGTCATTATAACGTCGAGCATTTTGCCATGGTTAGGAATTCGGAAGAGGATCTGTTCAGCCCGGCGCATGATCAGTACAGATAATCTGGGCATATAGTAAAAAAGTGACTCCTCATTTATGAAAAGGGAGTCGCTTTTTTTATGGAAGGAGATGGGTATTTCTGAAATGATTAATAAGGATATATTTCCAAAAGACTGCTGTGCCGAAAACGGAAATGAACCAAATAAAGAGCCTGCCGGATCCAATTCCGGCAGGCTCTTTCCTATTACTTATTCTCGTTGTATTTCTTCAGGAATTCCTTCACTTTATCGCTGTCTGCCTTCAGCTCGTTGCCTGTGTCGACAAGGGGGCTGACGGTGGAGACGGCTTTGATTTTGTTGCCTTGGTAGTAGTCGATGAACTCATCTTGGTTGATGGAGTACAGGACGGCTTTTCTTAGGTCATCACTTTTGGAAACGTCACGGCCTTTGGAATTGAAGAGCAGGTACGATACGCCATTGCTTTCAATCCGCTGCAGCTTCAGTTTGTCGTCTTTTTCGACGGTTTCGTATTTCGTTTCAGGGACTCCGTAGTAGAAATGGATCTCCCCGTTACGCAGGGCGGACAGTGCGCTGTCGGCTTCTGCGATGAAGCGGACATTGATGTTGCTGATCTTCGCTTCGTTTTCAGTCCCTTTCATGTAAGCCGGGTTCTTCTGGAAGACAGCTTCATAATCGTTTTTGTACGTCATGATATATGGTCCGCTTGCGTAAAGGCTGTTATCGTATTTGTCGCCTTCTGTGACGGTGTTTTGGTCACCGTACGGGATGTCTTTTTTGACATCGAAGGAAGCGACATCATAGGTGTTGATGCTTTCCACTTGTTTCTTCGATACGATTCCCGCCGATTGGTGGGCAAGGTAGTTCAACACTTGAGGGAATGGTTCAGTCGTCGTCATTTTCACGACTTGGTATTTCCCGCTTCCGTTATCGGCGTCGTTTTTATCGTCTACAAGACTTGAGATTTTTTGATCAAGACCATTCTCAAGGCTTTCACGGATCGTTTTTCCGTCATTGGTCTTTCCGTCAAGTTCCTTGAGGTCGGTCACAACTTCTGCATCCTTGATGTGCTCGTGCAGGGTGTACGTACGGTGGTCAGGAACGGAATCCTTATCCTTTGCACGGTTCAGGGAGAAGATGACGTCGTCGGCGCCGACGCGCTCACCTGAATCGACGGCCTTTTTGTCTGTCACTTTAGCAAAATTGATATCATCGCGCAGCAGGAAGTAGTATTCTGAATTTCCTTCGCCGATGGAGTAGTTGCGGGAGAGGGAACCGTCAGCAGTGACATTGTCATCATCGGTCAGGTTCACAAGCCTTACATACATATTCGTGTTGATCGTATTGATGGATCCGTCGTTCCCTTTGATCGGGTCAAGGGACGTCAGGGTCGGGATGCTTTGCTGCATGATCAGTGGATCGTTAGCACGTTTCGCTTCGTCATTGAAGTCGATCGTTTCCCACGCAAGGGCACGGGATTTGGAAAGGCGGACGGTATCGGTGTTCAGCACGTCCTTGTTGATTCCCTGTGCTTTGTAGGAGATATAGAGCGGTGCGATATACGCTTTCTCGAATACAAGGCGGTCTTCCAGTGCTTTGTACGTTTTGGTGAATTCTTCAGGCGTTTGCGTACTTGCTTCATCAATCAGTTTGTCGACCTTATCATCGGCGATGGTGCTGTAATCTCCGCCGGACTTGAAGACGGAGCGTACGGCATAGTCAGGGTTACCTGTCACCGTCGTCCAGCTGGAGAGGGCGACGTCATAGTTTCCTGCATCCTGCTGTGATTTGAAGCTTCCGTAGTCCGGTTGAACATTCAGCTTCACGTCGAATCCATTTTTCACTAGCTGGTCGCGAAGGATATTGATATCGGACTCGTTTGAACTCATGCCGAGGATTTCAATGGTCGGCTTCTTCCCATTGTTCTTGCTGTCTTCTGCTACATCTGATTTTGTGTTCACGCAGCCTGCTGCAAACAGGACAAGGGCTAGGAACACGGCGAAAATGGATTTTTTCAAAATGAATGACCTCCTAAGGTGATGGTTTTAGTCTAACTTCGGATCAAGGGCATCCCGCAAGCCGTCTCCAAGGAAATTGAAGGAGAGGACAAGGAGGATGATGGCAAGACCCGGGTAGATGGCGAGATAGGAATGTGTTTCAAGATACGTGCTACCGATCTTCAGGATGTTTCCCCACTCGGGTATATGCGGCTCGATACCGAGTCCCAGATAGCTCAGGCTGCTCGTGGCGATCACCGCACCCCCGATGGTGAGGGTCGATTTGACGATCATGGGCGCCAGTGAGTTCGGCACCACATGCCGGAAGATGATTTCGAGATTGCCTGTGCCAAGTGCGCGGGCTGAATCGACATATTCATAGTTTGATACCATGAGCACATTGGCTCTCATTGTCCTGGCATAGGTCGGGATCGATCCGACACTCAGTGCAAGGACAAGGGTTGTCGTGTTGGACCCGAATGCCGCGATGATGACGATGGCGAGGAGGATCCCCGGAATCGCGTAGAGCACATCGAGAAGCCTCATGATGATATTGTCGGTCCGCTGACCGTAATAGCCCGAAATCGCCCCGAGGATGCCGCCGATGATGAACGGGATCAACGTTGAGAGGAACCCGACGATGAGGGAGATCCGTGCTCCGAAGATGATACGGGAGAACAGGTCCCGCCCATAATCATCAGTCCCGAGGGGGTAGGCAAGATTCGGCGTCTGCAGGATCGCCGAGTAATTATTCTCTACGGCGAGGGCATAATCGAACGTCAGGTAGCTGCAAACGGAAATCGAGAACAGGAAGACAATGAAGAACAATCCGAGCATGGATGTCATATTGCCGGTCACCTTATCCCACACCCGGTACCATGTGCCGGTCACGGGATGATGCTCTCCCCGTGACTTCATGAGGAGGTTCCACCCGAGGAATATGGCGAATAGATTACCCGTCAATCCCGTGAGCATCAATAGAACCGCCACAACGCCGATCCATTTCGGCAGTCGTTCACCGAACGTGATCACCATCCATAGGACGGCAAGGTGGAACACCGTGATGGCAAGAAGTAGGAAGATCCCCATCAGGAACGTATCCGATACATACGGTTTGAATAGATTAAGAGCCGACACGGCAATGACGAAGAGCTGGGTCAGAATCATATAAACCGAGAATGTGTATTCGGGCGATTTCTTTTCCTTGATCAGTAGGAAGGCGGCACTGACGGTGAAGACATTGGCCGTCAACAGGCTGAGAAGCTGGAGATAGCCAAGGCGCCTCGTACGTTTCCGGATGACCCCGTCCCTGTTCAGGTCCCGTTTGATCAGCAGCGTGATCACCAGCTGCATGGTGGTGAAGAACGCATAGGCTGCGAAGAATGTGAATGCCACCGGCTTCATGGCCCCATCCGACAGGTCGAAGCTGTTGAATAGGAAGATGAGGGTGATGGCCAAGGACAGCACCCATGTGAAGGTGGACTGCGTATATTCTGATGATATTTTCAGTGCGAATTTCTTTTTGTAATGCGGTACTTCCACGTTGGTTGTCATACATGCACCTGCTTTAATATTGTTTCATCTTGGAGCGGATCCTTGGATCGAAGAACGCATACAGGATATCGATCAATAGATTGACGAGGGAGATCGTGATGGCAATATAAACGACCCCTCCCATGATGGCGGGAATATCAGGGATGAACTGCTTATCGACGATATAGCTTCCGATCCCGCTGATGTTGAATACTTTCTCCGTCACGGCGGCCCCTCCTAGCATTCCGCCGAAGAGGAGGCCGATGACCGTGATAACGGGGATCATGGCATTGCTGACGGCGTGCTTCCAGAGCACCTGGCGCTTGTTCAATCCTTTCGCCTTGGCCGTCAGGATATAGTCCTCATTGATCACTTCCAGGGTGGATGACCTCATCATCCGGGCAATCGATGCAGTCAAAGCGGTCCCGAGGACGACGGCCGGCATCACGATCGAGAGCCAGTTGCCCGGGGTGTAGGTTGCCGGGAACCACTTCCATTTGATCGAGAAGTTCAGGATGAAGATCAGCCCCTGCCAGAAGTTCGGGATGGACAGGCCGATTAAAGCCACGAACATAAATGTATAGTCAAAGAATGACCTTGGCTTCGTGGCGGAAACGATGCCGATCGGAATGGCGATCACAATCGCCATGATCAGTGAGATGATGGCCAGTGTCAGGGTGATGGGGAATTTCCTCCCGATGCTCGAGGCGACTTCTTCATTTCCTGTAAAGGAAGAGCCGAGATCAAAGGTGGCTATCCCTTTGATTGTGTTCCAAAGCTGAACGAGATAAGGCTGATCCAAACCGTGAATGGCATTGAATGCAGCAATCTGATCCTTTGTCGCGGTCTCCCCGAGTATATTCGCTGCCGGATTGAACGGAGATAGATACAGGATGGTGAAGACAAGGAATGCGACTCCTACGATGACGAATAAGCTCATGACGAGGCGTTCGAATATGTATTTTACAAAATGATTGCTGTATAAGAGCAGTAGTAGATACATAGGGAGACCCGGTAGAGCAGATAGAATCAGGAACGTCGGGTTCAGGAGTAGGGACCCGAAGGTTTCTTTATACGTGATCTTCTGTTCGTCCTGCAGGGTGAGCTGTTTGACCGTCCTCTCTTTAGCCGTTTCGTCCAATCTTTCCTGAGCGAGTCGTTCGGCCTTTGCCCTGATGGCTGAGGATGATGCCTGTTGGTTGAAGAAGATGTTCTTTTTTTGAAGTTCTTCTTCCGCGCGTGTTACGTAAGAGGCTTTCACTCCTTCTTCGATCAGCCCCTGCCTCATTTCATGAAGGAGTTTCTGATAGGGGTCGTTCTTCTTTCTGTGAAGGTAGATGAAAAAGACGACGAGATGGACCGGTAATCCTAGAATCAGAATGAAGAAGTGATAAAGATTCCGTCGCTGCATCTTTTGATAGGTATCTTGGAACATCGGTGTTGGTGCATAGGTGCCAGTAGCTTTCGCCGTTTCCATTTGAAGCGTTACCCTCCTTTATGAAAATTCAAATTGCATAATTCCGATCTGTTTAGTATATTTTAAATACACATTCTTGAAAAATCAATGTAAACTTTCGAAAATTTAACAAATCGTCCTGGCAGGTGGAAATAGTGGAATCAATTCTTAAAGTAGACAATTTGCATATCTCGTTCCAATCAAAGGAAGAGGAATTCGATGCTGTACGCGGCGTAAGTTTTGAAGTGAAAAAGGGAGAGACCCTTGGCATCGTAGGGGAATCGGGCAGCGGGAAAAGCGTGACGGCACGGTCGATCATGCGGCTGCTCCCATCACCGCCCTCTTATATGAAGGAAGGGAAGATCACGTTTCTCGGGGAAAATCTGGCGGAGAAGACCGAGAAAGAGATGGAGTCCATTCGAGGTCGTGACATCGGAATGATCTTCCAGGATCCCATGACGTCCCTGAATCCGACGATCCGGATCGGAAACCAGATCGCCGAAAGCCTCATGAAACATCAGGACCTGACACCGAAACAAGCAAAAAAAGAAGCGGTCGATATCCTGAAACAGGTGGGAATACGCAATAGCGAGGAGCGGTACAGTCAATATCCCCATGAGTTCTCGGGAGGGATGCGCCAGCGTGTGATGATCGCCATTGCCCTTGCATGCAGGCCGACCCTTCTGATTGCCGACGAGCCGACGACTGCCCTTGATGTCACCATCCAGAAGCAGATCCTGAATGTCATGAAGCATATGCAGGAGCGGTTCGGCACATCCATCATCCTCATCACCCATGATCTCGGGGTGGTGGCCGGTATGTGTGATGCGGTCGTCGTCATGAAGGAAGGTGAGATTGTAGAACGGGGGACGACGGAGGAGATCTTCGCATCACCAAAGCACCCGTATACGAAGAAGCTCCTGAATGCCCTGCCGCGTCTTGATGAACCGAAAAAATCCAAAAAGGATCGTTCACCAGATAAGCCGCCACTTCTTGACGTATCGTCCCTGCGGCAGCATTTCGACCTTGGAAAAGGCCATACCCTGAAGGCGGTGGATGATATATCCTTCTTCATCCGTGAAGGTGAGACATTGGGGCTTGTGGGAGAATCGGGTTCAGGAAAGTCGACGACGGGGCGAGCGATCCTGCGGTTGAATGAACCGACAGGAGGCGTCGTCACCTATGAAGGAATGTCGGTCAACGGCATGACGAAACGCGAGATGAAAGCGATGAGGCGGCATATGCAAATGATCTTCCAGGATCCCTATGCCTCACTCAATCCGCGGTTCAAAGTAATGGATATCATCGGCCAGGCTCTTGATATTCACGGGCTGTGCAAAACCAAACAGGACCGGAAGAGACGGGTGGAAGAACTGCTTGAATTGGTGGGGCTCCAGGCAGGCCATGCGAAGCGCTATCCCCATGAATTCTCCGGTGGACAGCGGCAGCGGATCGGCATTGCACGGGCCCTTGCCGTGGAACCGAAGTTCATCGTGTGCGATGAGCCTTTGTCAGCCCTTGATGTGTCGATTCAGGCACAGATCGTCGAGCTTCTTCAGGATCTTCAGAAGCGTCTGGGACTCACATATCTCTTCATCGCTCATGATCTTTCCATGGTGAAGCATATCAGTGACCGGGTCGCCGTCATGTATGCCGGGAAGATTGTGGAGCTTGCCGAAAGCGAGGAGCTGTATACCAACCCTCAACATCCCTATACCAAGTCCCTGCTATCTGCCATTCCGATTCCGGATCCAACGATCGAGAAGAAGAAGGAGCGCGTCCTTTTGGAGGAACAAACAGATGAAGATCGCTACGGGCTGCAAGCATCGGAGCTTGTGGAAGTGTCCAAAGGTCACTGGGTGGCAGTACCGGTGGAAGCAGGCGCATAAATCAACAAAAAGGGTGTCCCGACGTTTCGGGACACCCTTTTGTGTTGATATTAGTTTCTTGTTCTTGATACGTATGGATAGATCGGATCACGAAGGAGAAATTCATAGGTTTCGCCATTCACGATCCCAACAACATGATCCCCATCATACAGATCTAGGAGGAAATGAGCCATTTCCTTCGCAGTATGGTATTGAGGTACGGACGTTTCATAGTCAAACTGATCGGAATCAATGGAACGCTGGGCGAATTCCGTTTCCGTAGCAGCAGGAGCAAGAACCTTCGCTGTCATCTTCGCGCCAGATTCGGAAAGCTCTCTCGCAAGCCCTTCCGTGAAGGCACTCACATAGAATTTGGTCGCACAATAGGTGACAGCGTCGGCAACGATTGTATAGCCGCCGCCTGATGAAATATTGATGAGCTGCGTGCCTTCGACTTGTGAAAAGTCGCGGACGTACAAGGTGGAGAGGATCGTGAGGGCTTCGATATTGAGTCTCATCATCTGTTCGATCTTGTCCAGGTTTTGTTCGCCAACGGGATCGAAATTACCGAAACCGGCATTGTTTACAAACGTCTCCAATTCAAACGATTTGATTTCTTCATAGAAAGAACGAGCGTTGGAAGTGACGGACAGGTCGGTAGAGAATAGTTTTACATCCAGGTCTGGATGGGCCTTCAAGACTCGGTCCTTCAACTCCTCAAGGTTCTCTTTCCTTCGGGCAGCAAGAATCAGATTCTTCCCCCGAGCTGCAAATGCGAGTGCTGCCTCATAGCCGATCCCGGAGCTTGCCCCTGTTATGACAGTATATTTCATGATATTTCCTCCTCGATTAGGTTATAAGCTGATTGTAAGGCATAGGATGCTCGTTGAGCCAATGATTATACTCAGTCTGTCTGCCCTGATGATGAATGACCGTTTCCTGTCGTTGAGAGTTGTCCCGCCACCCTGTTTCTGAAATAATAATGGTATGAGGAAAAATGAGGAAGGGGAGACGGCAATGAACGGCTGGAAACTGTTAAGCGCGTTGATTCCCATCATGTTGTTGATGGGTGCATGTGGACAATCCCCAAGAAATACGGCTCCGGTGGAAGCGAATGCAACAGGTACAACGGATGCAGAGGAAGCGGGAACGAAGGAGGCTGTCCCGGAACAGCCTGATGAAACATCCGATCAAGTATCACTGGATGAAGTGGATCAAGAAGCAGCGGAGACTCCTGGAGAAGATCAGGACATGCAGGGAACGGACGAGCCCGCAGAGGATGGCGAATCAGCAGCACGGAATGCTCCTGAACCGCAACGGCCAGTCGGGGAACCTGGGTCCATGGCAGGCATTACGGATGTGGAGACAGCCATTGAGTTCTTAAAGGATGAGCTGAACGTGGCATCTGACGGAGATATCCAGATTGATGAGGGCGATGGCAAGCCTGAGACCGACGATAAAGGGACCTATTATACCCTCCATCTGATATCAAAAACCCTCAAAGACGAAGGAGGAACAGGGGAAGTAGGGTCGTTCAGGATCTATGAAGACGGGCGATATGAGATGGAGGAGTAACATGCTGAAAAAAGACCGAAGGCAGATGGACGCCTTCGGTCGATATGGATCATTGGGGGTAAAGATGTTGAGCCAATCTTACAGCGTCAAAACCAACCTGTCAAGTGGGGATTTAGTTTTAATTCATAGTATCACTGTAGGATTTATGGTTGACAAAGAGTGAATTGTAAGATAATTTAATCTATACTACCTTATAAAGAGTCGGGGAAGGAATCTGGTCCAACGATCCCGCAGCAACCTCCACATGGAAGGTGCTCATTCCAGCAGGCAACTTCAGCCTGGCAGATAAGGGGAGAGAGTAATGTACATCTCCTTATGGGAGATTTTTTTTGTATATAAATCCGATTAAAACGATTGGATTAATTAGTCATAACGCTGAGGCGCAGATTTTTACACTCTAAAAGAAGCGCATGTAGAGGCCTAGCCAGAGGGGAAGCAGTGTCCGAAGGCTCGACAAACCGTAAGAAAGAACATACCAAGAAAAAAGGAGAGGGTAAGATGAGCTGGTATACATCCATTCCATGGGAGGGTACCCACCTTCCTGCAGCCATACAGTATCCCGCTACGCGTCTAGGCGTCCATCCGGCCGTCATCATCTGTCATGGTTTCGTCGGTTCAAAAGAAGGCGTGGACCGATTATTCGTGAAGGCGGCACATGAACTCAGCTCACACATCGTCGTACGTTTCGATTACGACGGTTGCGGAGAAAGTCTGGGGGAGTACGGCTTGAATACAAAAGATCGCTTCATTGCACAGACGAAGGCGGTCATCGGATTTGTGAAGCAGTTGAAAGGGGTGGACCCTGATAGCATTGCCTTGATTGGTCACAGCCTTGGGGGTGCAGTAGCCCTTGAAGCAGCCATCGAAGAGGAGGTTCGTCATCTTGCCCTCTGGTCGGCGGTCGGCTCTCCCCGACGCGATCTTGGGCGCATAATTGGAGACGATGTGGAAGAAGTCATCTTGCAGGACGGGTCGGCCGATTATTTGGGTTATGAGCTGAAGCGGGAGTTCCTCACGACCCTTCAAGGCTGGGAGCCGATACGGCGGGCTGGTGAATATAAGGGAAATGTTTTGCTCGCCCACGGTGACAGTGATGAAGAAATCCCCGTTGACTATTGTTTCCTCTATCACTCAAACTTTTCCAACCGGTCTTCAGGTAAGGTGGAAAAGGTCATCATTCCGAATGGTACCCATACCTATTCTTCTTCAAGTGCTTTTCAAGCACTGCTTGATTCCACTCGAAAATGGCTCTTACAGATGCAGTCTGAAGGGTATGATCATGCCACCGGCCTATAGATAGTAGTTTTTTACCGGTTATTCCTACTCTTTCATTAAATGACAAAATATTGTTATTATTCTATCAAATGCGTAGAGGAGGAAACCGTTTGAAAAAATCTGTCGTATCCATTGCTCTTGCGACGACCCTATCGTTTGGCGCTGTTGGACTTCAACCAGCCATTGCAGGGGCACCTGTACCAGGAAAGGAACTCTTGCAAAATCCGCATGAGCGGAACCTGATCAAGAAAATCGATTCGGAGCGAATCTATCAGACGATCGACCATCTTCAACAAACCCCGAGGGTAGCCGGGACAGAATCCGAGGCGAATGCCATCAGGTTCGTTAAGCGACAATTTGAATCTTACGGGTATGACGTGACCCTTCAACCCTTTACCTTTATAGGGTACACGGCACCTACTGCAATCGCACTGTCAGGGGTTGAAGGCGAGTGGGCTCCGGATGCATTCACCTACTCGGTTAGTGGTGATGTGTCAGGCGAGCTCGTTTCTGCAGGACTTGGAAGAGTAGGAGACTTTGATGGATTAGATGTAGACGGGAAAATCGTTCTTGTCCAGAGAGGGGAAATCACGTTTGCTCAAAAGATCATCAACGCTTCCGAAGCGGGTGCCGCAGGGATCATTATCTATAACAATACGGATGGCGCGCTGAGCGGGACATTGGGAGAACCTGATGATCGCTACATACCGGCCCTGACCCTCTCCAAGGCTGAAGGAGAAGAACTGAGCGGCCACATCGGAGAGACCGTGCGGCTGACGATCGAGGGAGCTGAAACATCGGAGCGCACCTCTCATAATGTCATTGCCTCGAAAGCTCCGGTCAATAAGAAAAAAGCAACGGATGATGTGCTTATCATCGGGGCCCATCATGATTCAGTAGAAGGGGCTCCGGGCGCAAACGATGATGCCTCCGGAACAGCTGTCACCTTAGAACTGGCAAAAGTGTTCAAAAATGTACCGACAGATACAGAAATCCGCTTCATCACATTCGGGGCTGAAGAATTGGGTCTGTTGGGGTCCTATCACTATGTAGATTCCCTTCCGCAAAAAGAACGCGACCGGATTATCGGGTACTTCAATCTCGACATGGTGGGAAGCAGAGATGCAGGCGATCTGGTCCTTCGCACACTCGATGGAAGCCCGAACCTCGTAACGCAGCTATCCCAGGCAGCGAGCGAACGATTGAATGGATTCCCGACGCCGATCGGTGAAGGCGGCAGGAGCGATCATGTTCCGTTTGCTGAAGCTGGAATCCCGGCGGGAGCCTTCATTCACAGTCCGTTTGAGCCATGGTACCATACTCCCGAGGATACAATAGATAAAATCAGCAAAGAGAAGCTGCAGGATGTGGCTGAAATTGTAGGTGCTGCTGTATATGAGCAGGCCCGTCCCGAACACCAGGGTCCGAAGCCGAAGCCATCCTCTAAAGTGAAAGCATCAAAAGATTCCGTGCATGAAAAGAATATAAGATAATCAAATAGCCTGCTGGCCAATTGGCCAGCAGGCTTCAATTATTCTTCGTAGTTGAATTGCCACTGGATGCCGAACTTGTCCGTTACCTGGCCGTAGAGGGGGCTCCAAAACGTTTCCTGCAGCGGCATATCCACCTTGCCTTCCTCCTTCAGGCGGTCAAAGAGTGCTGTTAGTACGTCCTTATTGTCTTTGACAATGGCGAGGGTGATATTATTTCCTTCAATGAAGGGTGTTCCAGGGAATGTGTCTGAAAACATGATCTTCTCGCCGTCGATGACGATATTGGCATGGAGGATCAGCTCCTTTGCTTCTTCCGGGAGGGTAAAATCAGGGCTTGGTGGGGCTTCATTGAAGGTCATGATGTGTGGGGGTTCCGTGCGGAAGACATCTGCATAGAATAGGACGGCTTCGCGGCAGTTTCCATTAAATTGAGATAAAGGTTGATCGACATGTAAACACTCCTCATTGTAAATGGTAGTTAACGCTTACAAAAATGATTATACCATGGTGGGTGTGGAGTGGATATGAAAAGAAGAAGAGGTTGGGACAAGCGTATAGTAAAACCCGAATTCATCTGCTTAGGATCAAGCAATGAATTCGGGTTTTTCATTTGTTTTATGACCACTACGAGTTTATCTTTTCCAGCGCTTGCACGGGAATAATGAGCTCTATTAAGAACCTATACTGATCGTGTTGGTCCGTAAATGGTCCCTTTTCGTTTTGTGCCTTTTTTCATTACTTCGGCACATCAAATGTGAGCTCGTTTTTCAACAAATCTTTTCCATCTTGATTGGTGAGATGAGTCAGTCGGAAGGTGAAATCCTTCGCTTCTCCGTAGTCACTCTTCTCCTTCATGAGGTAGACGAGGTATTTCTCACCGGTTTCCCCAGGTTTGATGCTTCCCGTGTCAAAAGCAAGAGAACCTTCATCGAGGTACTGCACCTTGTCGGTTGATAGGAACGTGCTGAACTGGTCAAGGGTAATGTCAGCATCGGTGTTGTTTTTCACGGTGACTTTAACAGTAGCAGCCACGATGTTTTCGTCACCGAATCCTGTGAAGGCATCCTGGTAGCTTTCTGTCGGCGTCAGCTTCGTGAACTGCACCCCGTCGAGTGTAACATCCACCTTTTCACCTGTCTCGGTTTTACCGACGGATTCATTTTTGGCGATCATCTCTTTTTCTGCCACATTGTCCTTCAGGATGCTGTCAGGGTAGAATTCCTTTGGAAACAGCCGATTGTTTTTCGGCATTTTCTCCCGATAGGGGAAGATCAAAGACTTTTTCATCGCTGACTTTCTCCGAGAAATCCTTATCGGCAGAGCTTTGTGCGACACGGAACTTCACATTGGCATCCTTGAGGGTTTCGTATTCATCTTTCGTCAATATGTATTCAAGGACGCCTTCCTGCTTCTCGCCTTCTTTGTAGTGGGCGGGATCATTAACGGTTCCATCCATTTCAGGGTGAAGCCTGACTTCCCTTGAGTAGTCGAGTTTCATCATATGCGTATCGAACTGATCAGTTCCGAGGATATCCGGGTTGTTAAAATAAAGATCTCCATTGGTTTGATTGTCGATGCTGCCATTCATGGATACGATATACGCTTCATCTCCATCGAACTCACCAGTAGGAGCATTGGTAACGTGAACCACTTGATAACGGTCTGACCATGAAGGACATATTATTTGATGTCAATTCTATGCCGGGCTCATCGTTTTCATAGACGACGTCCAGGGTGGCGTCTGGAAGATTGGTTTCGAGATCAGGATTGATCAAGCCTGATTGAGATTGGTTTGAAGAAGAATCTTTCTTCTCCAATTTTGCTCCTGAAGTCTCTTTCTTTGTTTCTTCCTTCTTTTCTGCTTTTTGTTCGGATTTTTTATCATCATCTGTTTTCTTTGCTGCCGTGTCGCTGTTTCCACATGCCGTGGTCAATGCGAGCATACCGGCAATCGTTCCTGCCAACATCCATTTCTTCTGCATGCTATGACTTCCTTTCTAGTTTGAACCTCTAACAGTATAAGGGAAATCTCCAAAATCTATCAATCACCATTATTCAATCGTTCCCCATTCCTCTATTAGAAAATAGGTAAAAAACCCTTGATCCTGATTAAGGAAAAAAGTCCCTAGCATAGACGGGGGGAGGAAATAGAGGTTTTGGTAGAATGATGGAAATCAATAAGGATACCGATTTCCATTTAAATCCTTATAATGGAATGATTGTGATAGAAAAGAGTTTTTCCCTTTTACTACCTATTTTTGGTTCTTTCGATCTGTTTTTTCCTATATCTGTCATTTTGTAAACCATGATTGCTAGTATGTCAGAAAATTTGAACCTATATGGATTTTAATGGTAAAGTAGAGAGAGTTAAAAGGGGGAGAGAAAATGTCTAAGGTGTATGTAGAAACACATGATATGAGAGATATAGAAGCAATGAAAACGAGATTCGAAGAGTTTCTGGCTGCTCCGTTTCATAACGTCGATGAGGTGGAAGACTGGTTGAAACAGGTCTCGGATTATCAGGATGAACTCCGGGAAGCCCTTGATGGCCATTACATCGATTTCCAGACCCACAATCAGGACAAAGAGGTTCAGGAAACGTATCAGTTCGATCAGGAGCATGTGCTTCCCCTCCTTAAGCGGTATGAAGCACAACTGGATCAAAAGTTGTTATCGAGTCCCCATGAATTGGACAAAAACGTGTATGGGCGCCTTATCAGAAGTAAACAAACGGCTGCAGAACTTTACAGGGAAGAAAATGTTGATCTTGAAGTAAAGGAGGACCGGCTGGCCACACGATACTTTGAACTGACAGGCGCTCTGACGGCAGAGTGGGAAGGAGAGCACCTGACCATTCCCCAGCTGTTTCCGCTGCTCGAAGATCCGGACCGAACGAAACGGAAAAAGGTCTACGATCAACTATTCGGAGCCCTCGGTGGGGTGGAAGAGGAACTACAAGAAATCATGGATGAGCTCATGGTAATCCGCGAGCAAAAGGCTGCCAACAGCGGGCTTGCGAACTATCGGGATTATATGTTCAAGAAATATAATCGTTTCGATTATACACCTGAAGATTGCAAGGAGCTGGCGGATTCTATCCGTAAGCATGTTGTTCCAGCAATCGGGAGAATCTTGTCCAAAAAAACAGAAGAGTTGGGCGTGGAATCCATCCGTCCATATGATCATAGGGCCGTGCCGCTGGATAAAGAGCCCCTGCGACCATTCAAGACAGGTGACGAACTGGTGGAGAAGACTGGACGCGTATTGGGAGAGATTTCTCCTCGATTTTCTGAACTTCTCCACCTGATGGATACGAAGGGGCTGTTGGATCTTGAGACGAGGAAGAATAAGTCCCCGGGAGGATTCTGTGAATCGCTACCTGTTTCCGGCCTATCGTTCATTTTCATGAATGCCTCGGGCACCCATGGGGATGTGACGACTCTGATCCATGAAATGGGGCACTGCATCCACAATGATTTCATGCGGACTCTCCCCCTTGCTTTTGACCGGGCTACCCCGATGGAATCGGCTGAGCTTGCGAGCATGGGGATGGAGTTATTGTCCATGGATCACTGGCATCATTTTTATTCAGAAGAGCAGGTGCGTCAGGCCAAGCTTGATATGCTGAGAGACATCATCCTATTCTTCCCGACAGGAATCGAGGTCGATGAGTTCCAGCACTGGATGTATGAGAACCCCGGTCATTCTAAGGAGAAGCGATCAGAGGCGTACGGAAGGATCGTAGACAGCTATCTGTCGTCAGAAGAGGATTGGAATGGGTATGAAGAGGTGAAGAAGAAGGCGTGGCTCTTTGTCCTTCATATCTTCGAGGTCCCCTTCTATTACATCGAATATGTCATTGCCCAGCTTGGGGCTTTGCAGCTCTACCGGATCTACAAAGAAGACCAGAATCGGGCAATCAAAGGATACAAGGAAGCACTCCGCCTTGGGAATACGGCTTCTCTATCCGAGGTATATGAAGCGGCAGGACTATCTTTTGATTTTTCCGCTGAGATGATCAAGGGGCTTGTGGCGTTCGTGGAAAAAGAAATTGCCGAGCTTGAAGGATCAACCGTAAAAAATTCATAACATGATTTATACAAAAGAACCCCTTGGATGCAGGCTTTACAGCTTCCAATGGGTTCTTTTGTTTGTATTCGTACACGAAGCTCCAGTTATACGTTCCGATTGGCATCGGGATAGAACTTTTGGTGGATGTGTTGGTACTCTTCGGTATGATTGGTGATTTTGGCAAGGATTTTCAGTTCAGTGAGCAAGAAGGTTTTATCCAGTTCATAGATCACAGCTTCTTCTATATGATCGATGGTGTTGGCGGCGAAGTCCCAAAGGCATTGATGACGTTCGCGTGGCAGGGTTTCTGAAAGGCGGGAAAGCGCCTTGACGATATCTGTGATGATGAGATGGTTGCCTTTGGCATAATGCCTGACATAGCCGAATCCTCGGTAGAGATAATAATCAAAGTCTTCAATTTCGAGTATGATCCGTACATCGTCGTTATCATCAATCAAATATGGGGAGAACGACAGATGATGATTGATGGTGAGCATCAGATCCGTAATCTGGTGAATCGTATTGGACGCTGTTTTCGGATCATCATTGCCGAGGGATTTGATGGCCACTTCTGCGAGTTTATGCATCCCCATTTGAAGATCCTGAATTTCCGTTTCCTTATGACCGATTTCAATTAGGGACAGGTATTTTTCCTGATCGACCTTCTCTTCATCCGCTCCGTAAAGGCAGATAAGGTCATTGCCGCAGAGAACGAAATCTCCGATTTTGAAGTGCAGGCGGACGATGATTCCGTCCTCCCGGGCTTTCTCGATCATGGAATGGAAGTCGATGAGCTGTATGTAGCCCGATGTTTTTGCTTTGACATTCAGGCACTTGCTTTCGTCCAATTCGAACCGGGGATGATCATCCTTTGTCCGGTGGCATTCCAGGTCTTTTTTCAGTGTTTGATTGATCATGACTTCGGATACCTTCTTCATGTTGTAGGTGATATTATGTACCTGCATCCACGTAGAGGCGTGGTTGATGAAGAAGATGAAGGTGATGGCCGCGATGAAGGCGACAATGACAGTTAGGACGGGTGCGGCGGTGAACATTTCTTTCTTTGAGCTTCCGATGAAGAGGAAGATGAATAGTACAAAGACAAAGCTCCCATTGAAGATGCCGAGAGCGTGCTGGGTCTTTTTATCGGAGATGAAATTCAGCAGCATGCGTGGTGAGAACTGTCCGCTGAAAGTCGTAAGGACGACGAGAAGGGAGTTCAGTGTAAAGGCACTCAGAGTGAGTACCCCGCCGATCAGGGTACTGACGAGCGTCCTTGTGACCGATGCATTCATGCTGAAGAGCTTTGGTACATAATGAGACAGCTCTACTTTCAGATCTAGGAACAAGGTGCATGCCACAAGCAGCAGGGACAGGCAGATGTAAAGGAAGGGCATGAACCAGATGGTGAGCTGGATTTCGTGAGCCCGCTGTCTTTTGGACATGAGCAGGTACTTTTGTACGTCATTTGGCAGGAATTTCTTAAACATGATGTAACCCGATCCTTTCTGAATGGTGTTGAGTAGTCATTTGTTTCCCTTCATGAGCGGGTTAAAACGTATTTTGAGGTATTTTAAATAAATCTTTTATAG
This sequence comes from uncultured Bacillaceae bacterium, assembly GCA_963762295.1. GTDB lineage: Bacteria > Bacillota > Bacilli > Bacillales > Bacillaceae_B > Rossellomorea. The sequence goes on along the minus strand of CAVXKK010000004.1, from coordinate 1,006,360 downwards.
CCCTGTTTTTAAAGGGTCGGAAAGGGTCTAATTATCAGAAAAGATAAAAAATCTATTGACGTGAAGCCCCCATCCCCTATATAATCCTACTCATACTTATTGACTGAACAAACCAGAAAAACACACACTCTTATCAAGAGCGGCGGAGGGATAGGCCCGATGAAGCCCGGCAACCTGCAGATCAGTTGAAAGGTGCCAATTCCTACAGATCCATGTGGATCTGGAAGATAAGGGGAGGAGCCTGCCTCATAAGCCCTCTTCTTAACCATAAGAAGGGGGCTTTTTGTATCCCCTCCATCTTTCAATCAAGTCATTCAACCCTTTAGGAGGAAGAAATATGTCAGAATTGCACGTAGCACTACTCGGATTCGGAACCGTCGGTCAGGGGGTATACGAAGCCCTTGACACACATCGCGAAAGGATCAAGGATATCACGGGAAAAGAGGTGCAGATAAGTGCCATCTTGATCAAAGACCCATCAAAGGAAAGAGAGATTGATCCAAGCATCAAGGTCACGACGGACTTTGACGAAATCCTGGAAGAAGAGGGCATCGATGTCTTGTTTGAAGCGATTGTCGGGGAAGAACCTGGATACACCTATCTCACCAAGGCCATCGAACGGGGGATCCATGTCGTAACGGCCAATAAGGCGATGTTTGCCTCGAAGGGTGAGGGCCTTCTAACACGTGCGCGTGAAAGGGGAGTCGCAGTCGGATTTGAAGCGACTACCGCGGGAGGGCTTCCCATTATCGGGGCCATCAGGCAACTACTGAATGTGAATGAAATCACACATATTCAAGGCATATTGAATGGAACCTCCAATTTCATCCTTTCCCAGATGAGGAAAGAAGGCTTGTCCTTCGAGCGGGCACTGTCTATTGCTCAGGAAAAAGGATACGCAGAAGCAGATCCCACGAGTGACGTGGAAGGACATGATGCCTTCTATAAACTGCTGATCCTCAGTCGTGCCGCCTTCCATAGTCAGCCCGACTGGGAAGCGGTTCAGAGGAAAGGGATCACGGATTTAACCAGTGATTGGCTACAGGCCGCTGAATCCTTCTCCCTCCGTTTCAAGCATGCGGGGTCGATCCAGAAGGGACGGAGTAAGCATAAGCGGTGTAGTGGAGCCGGTACTTGTGAAGGAGTCTCATCCTTTTTACGGAGTGGAGGATGTTGAGAACGTTGTGTCTGTAAAAGGAAGTCTTGTGGGAAGGGTCACCCTGTCAGGACCGGGAGCGGGTAAATTACCAACGGGAAGTGCGATGGTGGAGGATTTCCTTTCCCTGATCGAAGGTAGATACGCATCTTCAGAGTCCCGTGCCAGAATAGGAGTCGAATCCCTTTCCGGGGGTGATGGTGAATGGGTAGTGAGGACTCCTGGTGAGGCATTGCCGGAATGGGTCGACCGCTTTGATCTGTTGGACCGCATCACACTCAGTGGCCACTTGTATCTCTTCATCAGAGGAAGTGAAGAAGAGTGGAACGCAGTAAAGCATGGGGATGAGAAGCTGCAGCCCTATCCCGTCTTGAAGGAACTTCCCCTTGAGTCCAGACTGAAAAGGGAAGCATCGGTACGTTAACTATTTACGAAAGAAGGGGACATGGTGGAGATCATCGTACAGAAATTCGGAGGCACTTCAGTGGGATCGGTGGAAAGAATCAAACGGATGGCCCAGCATGTCATCCGTGAGAAGCAAAAGGGGAAAGAAGTGGCAGTCGTTGTGTCCGCCATGGGCGACACGACTGACTATTTGACGAAGCTCGCCGGGGAGATCACGGCCCATCCCCCGAAACGGGAGATGGACCTCCTGTTATCCACTGGCGAACAAATCACCATTGCCCTGCTGACCCTGTCGATTCAAGAGGCGGGCTTCAAAGCCGTCTCCCTTACTGGACGCCAGGCCGGCATCAGAACAGATGGCGTCCATGGGAAGGCCAGGATAAAAGGGATCGACCCATCCCGGGTGAAGGAAGAGCTTCGTAGAGGAAGCATCCCCGTTGTGGCAGGGTTCCAGGGAATCACAGATACCGGTGAAATCACGACCCTTGGAAGGGGAGGCTCCGATACGACGGCGACGGCCCTTGCTGCAGCCCTTGGTGCGGAGCGCTGTGATATCTATACCGACGTAGATGGAATCTATACGACCGATCCCCGGGTTGTCCCTGCTGCGACGAGAATCCCTCATCTTACCTACCGTGAGGTTCTCTGTCTCGCTGATTCCGGGGCAGCCGTCATCCATCCGAGGGCCGTCTATCACTCGGAAAAGAGCAGGATTCCGTTCCGCATCCTCCCAGGCCTGATTAAAGGGGAAGGAACACTCGTGGATGACCACAATCATATCGCTGATCGGGGCCATGCCGTCGGTGTTGCGTTCAAAGATGAGGTCGCATCCATTATCATGAAGGATGTCGCTTACGGGTTGGAATCGCTTCTAAAGGAATCCCTCGAAGTCATTCACGTAAAGCCCGATTTGCAATGGCGGGGGCAGGACCTGACCCTGACGGTGGATGCGTCTGACCGCAGTGACGTCGAGCATCTGTTGCGCGATCTTGGCCAAGAATTCTCGAAGAAGGTGGAGCAGGCAAAAGTGACCATCGTGAAATCACCGGGTTCAGACATTCTGAGGTTCGGGGTGAGGTCCGCTCTTGGTGATTCCGGAATCGATGTATCTTCCATCCATGAAGATCCGGAAAAGGTAACGGCCCTTATCGGGTCGGAGGATATTTACAGAGCTGCTGACGTGCTCCACACGTTTGCCGGTCTCGATGCTTCCGGGGCCAAAAGGGTCGTGAGGTGATCAAGGGGTGATCATGACAGGTGTTCCCACCGGGATGATTCCTGCCAGCTCCTCCACGTCCTTATTCTGCATCCGGATGCATCCAGCCGATACCGCTTTTCCAATCGAGCTTGGATCGTTGGTTCCATGGATGCCATAACCTTGCTTCGACAAGCTCATCCACATCGTCCCATATGGACCACCTGGATTGGGAGATTTGTTGATCACGATGAACTCACCGATCGGGGTTTCATGGAGCATCCTTCCTACTGCTATGGGATATTGCTTGACCAGTGTCCCGTTTTTATAAAGGCGGAGCCACCGTTTATTCACTGAAACCTCGATCCTGTACGGGATGGTATGGGTATTCGGGATGCCCGGAATGACGATGGGCTGTCCGGGATAGATCGCTCCCGGGCTCACGCCGGGATTGGCGTCGATGATGGTCTTAAGGGGCTTACGGAAATCGGTGGCAATCTGATACAGTGTTTCTCCTGTTTTGACAATATGGATCAACGAAATACACCTCCATGCCTTTTTATCAACCATCATATGTCCGGATGGGTGGGCATGTGAAAAAATCCCGTCCTTCAAATCAAAGGACGGGATTTTTTGATTAATGTTTTGTTTGAACGGTTGGGGCATAGCGTTGAAGCATAAGGGCCATGTCCTGAGCCTGCAGCTGGGGCACCTGGTAGTACCCGTGTTTATTCTGATAAAGGAAGATTTCATAGCTCATCTCGATGAAGTTCGGCACGCTGTCGGCAACCACTCTTCTTAATACGGGATTGGTCATTTCAAGGGCCGTCATCGCAAGAAGAGAGGCGAGGGACTTGGTCTGACCGAGCATGTAGGCGGATAAGCCATTATCCGATAGGTCCTGTACAGATGCATTCGGCTTTTTCGGTGCTCCCGCTTTGATGCCATATACCGTCTGATGGTCCTGCGTCATTTCATATACCTGTGTCGGAACTTGAGGCTTGCTCCCTGTTGAGAAGCTTTCGACAATGGTATTGTACAGCGTTGTTACAAAGGCGGACTGTCGATGAAGGATATCCTTCAGGGCAGGGTCCTGGATATGGGGCTCATACATTTGATACTGATCAAGCATGGAGATGATGCCTGCAATCACTTCATGGGCGTCAAACAGTTCATGCCCTCCATGATTCGGCGGTGGCTGCATGGGTTGTTGATTAAAGGACTGTTGGTCCATCGCGTATTCCTCCTGGAAAATAACATTCGCCATTTAGTATGTACACCTGCGTAGGATTACATGCACAGCAGATCCTCGCCAATATCCATGACTATTTCAAGACAAGCTTGAATACAATGGGAGAAAGACGTGGTAAAGGTGGGCATTCATGAGTATTTTCTTCAGTTATATCTTCCTCGGTTTATCTTTGTCTGCGCCGATGGGGCCAATCAATGCGGCTCAGTTGGACAAGGGGATACGCTATGGGTTTTGGCATTCATGGCTCGTAGGCGTAGGAGGCATGGGAGCCGATGCCATCTTCATGCTTGCCATTTATTTTGGGCTTGCACCTTTCATCGATACGCCGATCATCCAGTTGATCCTGTGGATGTCGGGAGCCTTTATTCTTATTTTCACTGGTATTGAAAGCATTGCGAAATCCAATGAGCTGATACAACCGCAGCTGGGAGCTGAAGGAGAGTCCAAGAAAAAATCGCTGTGGACAGGGTTTATCATGGCACTCTCCAATCCCCTCAGCATCATTTTTTGGCTTGGGATTTATGGCTCGATCCTTGCTCAAACGACTTCCTCCTACGGGACAGGTCATGTTCTCCTATATAGCCTGGGAATCTTTATCGGGATCACGATTTGGGATATCACCATGGCCATCATTGCCACGGGTGCTAAGAAATATGTACGTCCGGGTGCATTGCGTCTCATCTCGATTCTCTCTGGAGTTGTCATGTTCGGCTTCGGTGTTTACTTTGCCATCCGTGCAGCCGATGTATTGTTCTCCTAGACAGACACCCAGTTCCTGACTGTTACATATCATGTGGTGTATTTCCGAGGAGGGACACCAATGATTCTGAATCGTGAATGGATCGAAGGAAACAGGGACACGATGAAGGAATGGGAGCAAGAGGCATACGACTATTTCAAGGCAATGATGGAAAATCGAGATCATCCATACCCTTGCGTTCCAGGAGTTCAAGGCTTTCAAAAAGATATGGTAAGGTACGGATTCGCTTCAGGAGAACCGGAAGTCGCAGGAGGAAAGCTCGCTTCCATGCTGTCAGAATATACCCGCACGTCGAGGTCAGCCGGCACATTTACCTCCCTGGTCGTATTCTTTGAATGGAAGGAAGGGACAGTCGATGGATTCAGGGATCGATTCTGGGCGCTGCTGAATCAGCTACACGCAGATGATCCCATTCCTTGGCCTGAAGGCATTTCAGAAGACCCCGCCCATCATTCATGGGAATTCTGTCATCACGGAGAGTCGTACTTTGCATTCTGTGCGACCCCTGCACATCAGAAGCGGAAGAGCCGGCACTTCCCTTACTTCATGATGGCCTTTCAGCCACGGTGGGTGTTCGAAAATATCAATTCAGGCACACCCCTTGGCCAAAAAATGAAAAAAATCATCAGAGATCGCCTTGAGAAGTACGATGAGGTGGAGGTTCATCCTAGTTTGAAGTGGTACGGTCAGGAAGATAATTTTGAATGGCAGCAATACTACCTGGGGGATGATGATACCTCCATTAGTAAATGTCCATTTTTGAATAGCTTGAAAGCCGCAAAGAGATGAGGGTGCCTTGTCTCTTTTTTGTATGGTCGGGTAATGCAAAGGGGATTCTAATGAGCATATGAAATGATGGAGGCAAAGACATGGATAAGATACAGCCGAGATGTGAGAATGAATTTGGAGAATTGAAGACCGTACTGGTATGTTCCCCTTCCACCCTGGACGTTCCCGACCAAAAAACAGCCGATTATGTGCAGTGGGAAAAACCTGTTGATCATGAGATTGCGTTGGAAAACTTCCAGGCGATGAAAGAGGCAATGGAGTCAGAAGGTGTCAAGGTCATTGATTACGCGGACTATCTGAAGGAGGAAGATGCTGCTTTGAGTCGTCAGCTGATCAACCGGATCTTTGTGCGGGATCTTGCCTGCGTGTTCCGTAACCGATTGATCCCGGGAGATGCCGGGACATCGATGAGGGCACCGGAATATATCCATTCCCATATCCTCTTCAGTGAGTGGTTTGAACCGGAGACTTTCCGGATTGAAGATAACAATGCACTGAAGGCACTGGAGTACGGAGATCTTATGCTGCTCAATAAAGACGCGATCCTTGTCAATACGGGTCTGAGGACAAGCATTGAAAGCATCGAAGCCGTGCAGGGGAAGATGTTTGCCGCGGGCTATAGTGAAATCGCCATTATCGATCTCCCGCGGAGAGGTGATACCCTTCATCTGGATATGAACCTCAATGCGGCCGGTGAAGGGGTGATTGTGGCCAAGGGGTATATGCGTTTCCTGCCGGTACAGGTCGTACGTGAGGGGGGATCCCATTATTATATGCTTGGAGATTTCCTGAGTCGGCATGGTTATGACATCCTTTGGACCGATGACGTCTCCCATACGGTAGCGGATATTAATTTCCTGAATCTGAATCCGGAAACCTTGCTTGTATCGACGAAAATGAACAGACATATCCTGAAGGAGCACCCGAAACGAAAACAATTACGCATCATCGAGGTGGACGTGAATGAATTGGAAAAAGGCGGCGGAGGGATCCGCTGTATGACCCTGCCTTTCGTACGCAACTAGTTTCAACAGCATTCAACACGTTTCCCGGGAAATAGCGTTGAATGCTGTCATTTTTTGAACTTGGAATCACGTCTGTTTCTCCATGAAATCATACGTCGTCCAGCAGCGGTTCATGTTGATACCCTTCTCCTCCGCATAGTCATCTCCCCATCTGCACATTTCAAAGAGGGTTTTCTGAAGTTTTTTGCCAAGAGCGGTCGTGGCATATTCCACTCTGGGAGGGACTTCCTGGAACACGGTCCGGGACACAAGTCCGTGGGCCTCGAGCTCCCGTAATTGCTGGGTGAGCATTTTCTGGGTGATGTCGGGGATAGAGCGTCTCAACTCATTGAACCGCTTGTCCCCTTCGTTCAGATTCCATAGAATCAATACTTTCCACTTCCCTCCAATCAACTCAATTACCATGTCGATGGCGCAGTGGTAGTCCTGCTGAAGTTCTTTCATGGGTTTTCTCCTCCTTGTATGGTTTCCATTCGGTAACTGGGGCACGAAATAGTGCCTACTTGCCGTCCGGTTGGGTAGTATATATTATATACCTAGAAGTACTCAGTTCATAGCATGAAAATGTAAGGAGGAATTATAGATGAAAGCACTGCTGTTAAAAGGGAAGAATCAATGGGAAGAGATGAAGGTTGAGGAAGTGGATCGTCCTTCACCCGGAACAGGAGAGGTTCTCGTGGAAATTCATGCGGCAGGATTGAATCCGGTGGATTACAAAACAGGTACCAACGGAAATGCTGCCTGGACGTACCCCCATATCCTCGGTCTTGACGGGGCGGGAGTTGTGGTTGAACGTGGAGAAGGCGTTGAGCATCTAAAGGTAGGAGACCGCGTCCTTTATCACGGAGATTGGACCAAGAAAGGATCATTTGCTGAATTCAGCACGGTAAAAGCTCACTCGGTATCCATCATTCCGGATTCGGTTTCATTCGAAGAAGCAGCCGCATTGCCTACTGCCGGATACACAGCTTACCAGGCCATTCACCGGAAATTGCCACTGGATCACATCCAGACGATCCTGATCCACGGAGGAGCAGGCGGCGTCGGTGGATTCGGCGTCCAGCTTGCGAAGCTTCAAGGAAAGACGGTCATCTCCACTGCGTCTGAGCACAACCATGAATATGTGAAATCCCTTGGAGCGGATTACGTCGTCGACTACAAAAAGGAAAATGTAGTGAAGAAGGTACGGGAACTGACCGATGGACGGGGAGTAGACGCCGTAGTGGATGCCGTCAGCAGGCAAAGTGCCACTGAATCCTTGGACATGCTTGCCTATATGGGGCATATCGCTTACATCGCCGGGGCACCTGACCTTTCTGGTGTATCACCATTCTCCATCGTGCCGTCTGTCCATGAAATTGCCCTGCAGGCGGGTCATCATGCGGGAGATCGTCACGCCGAAAAAGATTTCGCGGTCATCGGCGATGCACTTCTAGGCCTTGTGGCAAGCGGTAAGATCGATCCCATGCTGGGAGAAACCGTGAGCTTGGAAGAAGTGCCAGACGCCCTCAAACGTCTTTCCGAGCGTCATGTAAAAGGGAAAATCGTGGCATTGATCAAGTAAAAAGCAGCTTGAACGTTTGACCCGGCCCCCGCGGCCCGGGTCTATTTTTGATTATACGAGATTGGCACGCAAAAAAAGAATCCTGCCGGAGTGGAAGCAGAATTCTTCTTTCTTTACGCCAATCCGATCAGTTTTAAATAATCCATGCTTTTTCTTACGCTTTCGATGGGGCTCGTCTTCGAGGCATCCTGTTCGACGATCCACCACTGGATGTCAGCGCTTTCTCCCAAGGCGAAGACAGGGTCCAGGTCAACACCACCGGTCCCGAGTTCTGCGAAGAAGCGCTCCTCATCAGTGGTCATATCCTTTAAGTGAACAAGGGGAGGATTGTAGCGCTCGATCCACTTGGTCGGACTTTCCCCGGCATATGTCAGCCAGTATAGATCGAACTCCGGCTTTACGCTCGTTTCTTCCAAAATGGAAGCAAGGGCCGGGCGCCCATTATATTCTGCCAGCACTTCGAAATCGTGATGGTGGTAGCAAAGGGTGAGGCCTGCTTCATGACATCGTTTGCCAATGGCATTCAGGTCTGTGATCAAAAGGGCATAGTCACGCTCTTCTTCAGTCAGATAAGGGCATACAATAAATTTCACGCCGAGCTCCAGTTGCTCCTCCAAGATCTTTTCCAAGTCATTACGCAAATGAGAGAGGGGCACATGGCTGGAAATCGCCTGTAGTCCACAGGATTGGAGTGCATCCCTGACCTCCTTGATACCCAGCCCGCCGTGACCCGCTAGCTCAACTCCATCGAACCCCATGTCGGCGACTTTTCTCAGTGTACCTTTAAAATCTTTCTCCACTTCGTCCCGCAGTGTATACAGCTGCAGGGCAACAGGTATTTTCCTCAAGATCGATTCCTCCTTCAGTCCGTCCTGTCCCTCATATTCTGATTGATGAGTTGAAGGACTTCCTTATACACTTCTAACTTCTCTTCAGGAATCCCTTTTAAGATCTGATTTTCAAATACATTTTCAATGAAAGGAGTAAGTTCCTGTTTGACGTTCTTCCCTTTTTCTGTGATATGGATCAGGAAGGAGCGTCGATCGTCGACATTCTTTTTCTTCGTAATCAGATTTTTGCGTTCAAGGATATCGAGGATTCTTGTTACAGTAGGCTGGTCCTTGTCGGCAAGCTCAGCCAATGTTTTCTGACTGATCCCGTCATTGGCAGCCAGGCGTTTCAGTACGGTCCACTGCTCCGGCGTAAGATCAAATTCCTTTAAATGGACGGTAAGGTACCGGATGACGTTCCGGATCGTATGACTCGTATTCAAACCGATGGATTCATCAAAAGTCGTGTTCATTTTTCATCACCTGCTAGTAGTAGATTCTTGCCTCTATCATAACGTAAAAGTGAATGAGGAAGGGTAATTTTATCATAGACATAAGTAGTTGTCATGGCAACTATGTTTACAAATTCACAAATCCGCGTTATAATTAGCATGACATTAATTAAGTAAGTAAACTAAATAATAGTAAGGAGAAATGTTATGAATAAGCCAATCTGGACGCGGCCATTCATCATGACCGTCATTAATAACTTCTTTATGTTCCTCGTCTTTTACTCGTTGCTGACCATACTGCCGGTATATGTACTGGATGATCTTCACGGAAATGAAGGACAGGCAGGACTTGTGACAACGATTTTCTTGATTGCAGCTATCATCGTCCGTTTATTTGCAGGTAAGATCCTTGAGGTGTTCGGTAAGAGAAAAGTACTTCTCGCCGGCATTTTTTTATTTTGTATCTTTACATTCGTTTATCCGTTCGTCAACAGCTTCTTCCTGTTGATGGTATTGCGTTTTGTACACGGGATCTTTTTCGCCCTGTGTTCCACCGTCCTCATGACGCTTGCAGCAGATATGGTACCTGCAGAGCGCAAAGGGGAAGGGCTTGGCTATTTCGCCATGTCCATGAACCTTGCCGTCGTTGTAGGACCATTCCTATCATTGGCTCTGCTTCAGATCCTTCCGTTTAAAATGATCTTCCTTGGTCTGGCTGTCGTATTGCTGATCGGGTTTGCCTGCTCGTTCGGGATCGAAGTGGTAGAAGAGGAGAAAACGAAGGTATCGCCGAAAGGACGCATGACCCTTGAAGATATCTTCGAATTCAAGGCATTGCCAATTGCCTTCGTAGGGTTCTTGACATCCCTTGCCTATTCCGGGATCATGTCGTTCATCTCGGTTTACGCGAAAGCCCTTGGTCTGTTCGAATCAGTCAGCTTGTTCTTTGTTGTGTTTGCAGCCATCATGCTGCTATCAAGACCGTTCACTGGCCGCCTCTTCGACCGTTCAGGTCCAAGTGCCGTCATCTATCCGTCCCTTGTGATCTTTGCCATCGGGCTGTTCATGCTCAGCGTGACGCATACAACAGGACTGCTGTTGGTTTCCGCAGGATTGATTGGTCTTGGGTATGGGGCACTGCTCCCAAGTTATCAGACCATGGCCATCCAGAAAGCACCGAAAGAACGGACCGGGCATGCCACGTCTACATTCTTTATCATGTATGACCTTGGAATTGCCATCGGTTCATTTGCTCTCGGAATCGTTTCATCCCATCTCGGATACTCATCCCTGTATGTGGTTTGCGGAAGCATCATCATCATCACGATCGCTGCCTATGCATGGGTCTCAAAGAAACGCCGTGGCCGTCAGTTGGAAACATCTGAAGCTTCATAAAAACAAAAAAGACTGGAGCCTCCACAGAGGAGGCTCCAGTCTTTTTTTATACGTTGATTTCTTGTGCTTTTTCTTCTTGCAAGGCCTTGAATCTTACGTAGAAGATCGTGGTCATGATCAGTGAGAATCCGCCAAACAGGACGGTCATGACAGGCAACCCGACAAGATCGAGAAGCAGTCCTGTCATCAACAGAACAACCTGGAAGGCCATCCGGTCGAGCATGTTCCGGAACGAGAAGAACCTTCCGTGATAGTCCTTCGGGACCCTTGTCTGGAAGATGGTGGCTGCTGTCGGGAAGAAGCAGCCGACGGCAAATCCGAAGATGATAAATGACAGCACCGATAATACCGGATTCCCTGCAAAGTACAGAATCAACTGGGCAATCCCAATGATGAATGAGAAGGTGAACAGGATCCTGTAAGGGGAGATCTTTTCCCCGATTCGCTTCACGGCGAAGGCACCGATCATAAACGAGAGACCCTCAGCCGTATAGATCCATCCCTTGATGGCAGTACTGTCCTGGATTTCACTGATGTTGATGACCATCAGATTGAATCCCCCGATGAAAAGGAGAGGGATAAGGGTCATGATCAGCGTCATGGAGACGATGGGAAGGTTCTTCAGCACGGGGAAGACTTCTTTGAATCCACCGGATTTCCCTTTCGCCATCGTTGATTCCTCTTCTTCCTGGAATGACAGGAACCAGGTGAGGATGAAAAGAATGGCGTATGCCAGGAGGGACAGGATATAGAGCATATAGAGGGGCATGATGACAAGAAGTACGCCGCCGAGAGCCGTCCCGAGAATCCTTGAGAGGGTGGACACATTCATATGAACACCGTTCATTTGCAGAAGCTCTTTTCCCTTTACGACCATGGGGATCGCTGCCTGAAGCGCCGGGAAGTAGAAAGCCGCAGAAAGCTGGATCACCATGAGGAAAACGACCATCCACAGGACGGACCCGGTCTGGATGGCGATCAGCATGAACACGACACTTATCACCCGGATAAAACCTGCAGCCAGCATGACCGTTTTTTTCTTCATCCTGTCAATCAGCTTTCCAGCATACGGTCCGACCGCCAGACCGGCAAGCAATCCTGAAGCAAGAATCAGGGATTTCATGAAATCAGACGGTACTTTCTCCTGCATGAACTCGAGGTTTCCGATGATCCCGAGCCACAGTCCGAGTCCGGCGATAAACTCACCGCTCAGCAGGATCCATACGTTTTTGTTTTTCCACATACGCAACCTTCTTCCGTTATTTCGCTCCTCTAAATATACACTGGAAGGGCTATGTTTGGAACAAGTATTTTCATTTTTATAAATCCTTATAACAAACAAAGAGACAGGGAGCCCCTGCCTCTTTTTATAGGTCGATCCAGTCCTGGGACCATTCCTCGATCCCCTTCATGAGGGGTTCGAGAGAATACCCTTTTTCCGTCAGGGAGTATTCGATCCTTACGGGTGTCTCGGGGTATACGGTGCGTTTAATAATTCCTTCTTCCTCAAGATCTTTCAGTCTTTCCGAGAGCAGCCTGCCGCTGATCCCGATGGCATCTTTGATGGCACTGTTCCGCTGAGGACCGTTCAATAGCTGATAGATGATCAAGGTCGTCCATCTTTGACTGAGGATACCGATCGCTTTCTCAAATCGAGGACAAATTTCTGATTGTTTCACAGCCTTGCGCCTCCTTCTATATGCCTAGTATACCACATTTGAAGTTTTTTAGTAATTTGTTTACTTGACACAACTAAGTTATTTAAGTAAAGTAGGTTACATAAAGTAACTTAATGGTTATATTCAACAAGGAGGAACTTATTTTTATGCACTCAATTGCTTCATTTATTTTACGTATCGTTCTGGGAATTACATTTTTTGTCCACGGGTTGGATAAGTTTCAGGGAGGGCTCTCCAATACAGCGGACTTTTTCTCGAGCATGGGGATCCCTGGATTCATGGCCTATATCGTAGCAGTTATCGAGCTTGTGGGAGGTGTGTCCATGATCCTCGGGCTTGGAACAAGAATCATCGGCGCCCTATTTACCTTGGTCATGCTCGGCGCCATCGTGACGGTTAAATTTTCTGCCGGTTTTGTGGGAGGCTATGAGTTGGATGTGGCCCTGCTGGCCATGTCGGTTTACTTCATTTTATCAAGTCAATCTGCATTTGCATTAGATAATCGCTGGAAGAAAGCATAGAGGAGGAACGGGGCAATGGGATTTCATGAATCTCCGAATACGTATGTTGGGAATGTGACAATCAAGGTGACAGATCTAGAGCGATCGCTCTCGTTTTACAAAGAGGTCATTGGTTTTGATGTGCTGGAACAAAGCGGACGTAGGGCCGTCCTGACCGCTGATGGGAAGGCGCCTCTTCTCACGATCATTCAGCCGGAAGGTGTGCAGGCAAAACAGGGAAGAACGACAGGACTCTATCATTTTGCCATCCTGCTGCCTTCACGGAAGGAACTGGGCAAAAGTCTCCATCATCTTCTGACGTCCAATATCCAACTCGGATCTGGAGATCATGAAGTCAGCGAAGCCCTGTATCTGTCTGACCCTGACGGCAACGGAATCGAAATCTATCGAGACCGCCCATCATCCGGTTGGGTGTGGGAGGGCGATCAGGTAAGGATGGGTACCGAACCCGTGGATGCTCGGGCGGTCCTGGCCGAATCAGGAGATGAGCCGTGGCCGGGTCTTCCTGGCGATACCGTCATGGGTCATATCCATCTTCATGTGAATGATCTGAAAGCAGCCGAAGCGTTCTACCACGATGGACTCGGATTCGACGTCGTCACCCGCTACGGGGGGCAGGCGATCTTCATGTCGACGGGGAGCTACCACCATCATATCGGGCTGAACACATGGAACGGGACGGGGGCGCCACGTCCGGCAGAGGACCAGGTCGGCCTTGAGGCCTATACGCTCGTATATCCATCTCAGGCGGCACTAGAAAAAGCGGCAGCGAACCTCCGGACTATCGGGGCGCGTGCTGATGAGTCCGAAGGCGGGTTCCTCACCGAGGATCCGGCAGGTAATAAAATCAAGTTGATCACCATCTAAAGAGAGAGGTCTCCCGCACTGTGCGGGAGACCTTTTTGGGTTGCACGGATATGAGCAATTCCGTGTTAAACCGCTCATGAAAGTGGGATAATGATACAACAAGAAAGGTGGCGTGACGCATGGAATTAAGCGTATTGGATCAAACGGTCCGGACCGTTGGAGAAGAGGCTGGGGAAGCGTTCAAACAGACAGTGGAGCTTGCGGGACTCGCAGAAGAATGGGGCTATACAAGGTTCTGGGTGGCAGAGCACCATAATACAAACGGCATGGCGGGAACCGCTCCCCAGGTACTTATCTCACATCTTGCTTCCATTACAGAGAAGATCCGGATCGGTTCAGGAGGTGTCCTCCTGCCTCAGTACAGTCCGCTGAAGATCGCGGAAGATTTCAAGGTGCTCGAAACGCTATTTCCCGGACGGATCGATCTTGGTATCGGGCGGTCACCGGGTGGGTCTTACGAGACCAGGATCGCTCTTACGGATGGAGTGAAAAAGAGCATGAACGAATTCCCTCATCAGGTAGAGGACCTTCAGTCCTACTTATGGAACTTGGAAGAAACGAAGGTCCGGGCATACCCCATGACAGAAGGGCGTGTGCTTCCGTGGATCCTTGGCATCACTCACAGGGGGGCAAGACTTGCGGCGGAGCTTGGAACAGCGTTCACCTTCGGGCATTTCATCTCACCAGCCAACGGGAAGAGGGCGATGGATCTTTACCATGAACAGTTCCGGCCATCTGCAGGACTTCAGGGTCCGAAGAGCAATGTGTGCATTTTCGTCGTCTGTGCCCCGACTCAGGAAGAAGCCGAGCGACTTGCCATGACGCAGGATCATTGGCTGCTTGAAGTTGAAAGGGGCATCGACACCCGCATTCCTACGCATGCATCTGCGGAAAGCAGGGTTCTCCGACCTTCGGAAATCGAGAAGGTCAAAGAAAACCGAAAGCGGATGCTCATCGGAACTCCCCAGAAGGTGAAAGAAGAGCTGGATATGCTCAGTGAAGTATACAGGACGGACGAGTTCATGATCATCACGAACATAGCCGACTTTGAGGCGAAGAAAAGGTCGTATGAACTGTTGGCCGATGCCATCTTATAAATAAAAGCATAAGGATCAGGTCCTTATGCTTTCCACCAGTGGGGTGTGCCCCTCTCTCCTTTTTCGACTACCAGTCGCTCCCCGATCTTGGGGGTTAGGATAGGGATATTCAATTGCTGGGCAGAGGCGGATACACGTTCGATTGGATCAGTCCAGGAATGGAATGACAGGACGAATGCACCCCAGTGGACTGGAAGCATGAGATCTCCACCCACATCAAGGTGTGCCTGGGCCGTTTCTTCCGGCATCATGTGGACGTCCTTCCAGCGGGGATCATATTGGCCGCACTCCATGATGGTCAAATCGAACGGTCCGTATTGCTCTCCGATTTTCTTGAAATGAGACCCATAACCGCCATCCCCCGAATAAAACACTTTCTTTGATTTCCCCATAATGCACCAGGAACCCCAAAGCGTAGCGTTCCGGTCATTCAGGCTCCGTCCCGAAAAATGCCTCGACGGCGTAAAGGCAAGCTTCAGCCCTTTCCAATCCAGCTCATTCCACCAGTCTGCTTCCGTTATTCGCCCTGGCTCGACTCCCCAACGTTCCAAATGACTTCCGACCCCAATCGGAACAAAGAATTGGGGGATGTACTCTTTCAATCGTTTGATGGTGCCATAATCCAGATGATCGAAATGATCGTGTGTAAAAAGGATGGCATCGATGGGCAGAAGATCTTCGGTGGAGAACGGAAGGTCTTTGCTGAACCGGTTTCCGGCAAGCCATGGAAATGGAGTGGGAGCTTTTCCGAACATGGGGTCCAGGAGAAGTCGCTTTCCCTCCAATTCCAGGAGAGTGGCTGAATGACCGAACCACGTGATGGCTGTCTCGTGTATATGGGTTCCCGGCTTGATTTGGACCATGGGAATGGCCTCTGCAGGCTTCCGTTCCGTGTCTTTTTTTATGAAGTCTTTGAGCATTCCGATGCTGGAGGAGAAGCCGGTGCTCATATTGATTTCTTCTTTATTATTAAATGATCCATCCTTGAATGCTGCGGAAGATTCCACGCGTGTCTTGGAAGGCTTTCTTCCCAGTGGTGGGTAGAAGCGCAGGATGGCAATGGTTGAGATGAGCAGGATGAGGACGATGGTGATGATGGCAGTCATGGCGTCGTTCCTTTCCGTAGTGATCTAGATAGGAAAAGTATAGCTTGATAGGTGTTATTCTGTCCAAGATGGGGGATAGTCAGAAGCAGTGTTGGTTATTTTGCACTAAGAATAGTGAGTAGACCATTCCATTTCGCTGCGGCGGCCGCTTTCCGGCGGGGAGGTAGCCTGAGCCGCTTCGGCTTAAGCCTCCAGGGTCTCAACCTTGCCCCTGATCTACGCAGGAGTCGGCTTACCTCCGCTTCTTTGCACTCTTTGGTGGTTGAGAAATTTCAAACACCTTCCTTGACGAAATAGGAACGGAAGTAACCCCTTTTCCTTTCGTAGCTTGGTGTCAATCAAGCCATATAAAAAGAAAACCCGAGCCGATTCTCGTTATGAGAATCGGCTCGGGTTCTTTTGTGCTGGGTATGAATTAGAAGCTTTCTGTTTTCAATTCCACTTCGATGTTGCCTCTTGTAGCTTTGGAGTACGGGCATGCTTGGTGTGCTTTTTCAATGAGGTCTTTTGCTTCGCTTTCGTCTACGCCGTTGATGGCAGCTGTGAGGACGACTGCGAGTTTGAAGCCGCCGTCGGTGTCTTTCCCGATGGATACTTCAGCTGTTACGCGTGAGTCGATTTTCTTGCGTTCTTGACGTGCAACCATGTTGAGGGCGCTGTCGAAGCATGCTGCATAGCCTGCTGAGAATAGTTGTTCCGGGTTAGTGGAATCGATGTCTCCAGATCCGCCGAGGGATTTAGGCATGGTCAAATCGAAATCGATCAATCCGTCGCTGCTTACCACTTTACCTGTACGACCGCCGTCTGCTGTTGATTTTGCTGTGTATAATGCTTCCATGTTCATTCACTCCTTGAATTTTTTTATTTAATTAGGTTGTGTGCAATTGATTACTACAAAACCTATGATACAACTGTTTATTTTAATTGTCAACAATTTAATTGTGCACAATTAAATTTGATGATTTTGTTTTTATTCTGTATGATATCGGTAGTGAGTTTCAATAAGAAAGGACATGAAATCCATGAAGGAATTATTGCTTCTTGAAAATCAAATTTGTTTTAAAATCTACTCTGCCGAGCGGGAAATCACGAAATTATATAGAGAACTTCTGGATGAGATCGGCCTCACATATCCTCAATATCTGGCCATGCTGGTCCTTTGGGAGAAGGGTACGGTGACTGTCAAGGAGCTTGGAACACACCTATTCCTTGATTCCGGTACACTGACTCCGATGCTGAAGAGGATGGAGGCTAATGGGCTTGTAGAGCGCCGGCGTTCTGTTGAAGATGAACGTAGTGTATGTATTACCCTTACACAGGAAGGGGAAAACATGAGGGAGAAAGCCGAATGTGTGCCTACCCGTCTTCTCGAGAACCTTGATATGAATCCGGAGGAGTTGGTACAGCTTGATGGCACCCTATCAACGATCCTGAAGAAGCTTCGGCATCAGGAATAAGGTCATTCGGCTGTTTTCTTCATTCCCCTGTAAGTCAGGAAAGATGTTTTCATGGATGCGAAGCTACCGATGGCCGCATAGCCATAAAAGAATCCCATGAATATCCCGGTGGCAAGATGACCTTTGTGGCTTACAAATATCGAGAGGAGAAGTCCGATGATGGTGGCAATCGTCGGTACCCAGAACGGTCGCGGTTTGATCGTGATCTTGATCAACTGGGTCAGGACGATAATGATGGGAATGGCCGTGACGGCATCCCAGAAATTCGTATGGATCGTCGGAAAGTCCATGCAGTCTCCACCTCTTCAACTGAATTAGTAGTAGTATAACCGGGTTCACGGGGCTTATTCTTTTGTAAACTTGGAGCGCAACGCAAAAAGCCAGGCATACCTCATGCCTGGCTCTTTGCGTTGGTGCTTATATCGGTTACTTGAATGTTTCATTCCAGCGTGCAGCTTTAAGAAGGGATGCTTCATCATTCAGGATATCGCCCGGTTTGACACCGGCACCTATCATATAGTCGACAAATTCCATGTTTACAAATTCGCAAATGTAATTGAACTGCTGTACGAGGGGAAGTCCCTTCACTTTGGCGCTGGTACCGCCTGTGATGATGACATAGGCTTTCTTTTTCTTCAATTCTTCCTTCAGGTTGAAACGATCATCGCGCAGGTACTGGCTCCAGCGATCGAAGAAGTCCTTCATCGGCCCGCTCATCCCGTACCAATATAGTGGGGTGGCGAACAAAAGGACATCATGTTCTTCCATGAGGGTGACAAGTTTTTCATAGTCATCATCCACCGGTGAGAACCCTTCAGGAGTGTGCCTGAGGTCGGTGATGGCTTCAATGTTAAGATCCGCCAGGGTGACGATGGTGTGATCGGTCCCTTCCACCGCTTTCCGGGCAAGGGTTTCTGAATTCCCATTTTTCCTCGTACTACCTAGCAACGTCAATATCTTCAAGAGAAGTCACTCCTTTTGTGAAATAGGCGATAGTATATTTAGTATGTCAACACACTTTGGGAGGTGTCACTTTCTTTTCTCACTTCCGGCGCTTGAAGCCTTCTTCCCGGAGATAGTGGGCAGCGTCTTCATATCCGCCGAAGCTGTCTTCGAGATTTTCCCCTGAATAAATAGTCCAGCGGTCATCTTCTTCCGTGAGCAAGAGGGTATGTCCCTCTGCGTCCATCCACGTCTGCTCTTCAGGAGGCAGGACTTCTTCTTCCGTACTTAGGAAGGAGATTGAATCGGCTATGATTGTGGATAATTGCTCTTCATCAAAGTCCCGTACATTCACGAGGCCCTTGGCATTTGGAGAATAGCCAGGAAGATTTCCCGTGTAGACAAAGCCGTTCCCATTCGGGTGAAGATGATAAACGACCGTCGTTTTTTCGTACAGGCTGTCTTCGAAGTGATAGTTCACCCGTCCGAGGGATACGTCCTTGCGTGTGAGTTCGTCGAACCCTTCTATGATTGTGCATTTTTGTTCAAACGTCAGCATGTTTCATCCTCATTTCTTTTTTCGATTGTCCCATTATAGCATAGAGCCTATGTATCTTGGTTCGTTCCATGTATAATGGACCAAGAGGTGACAGTATGAATGAGTTTAAAGAGTTAGGCATTAATCAACAGTATATCCAAGCATTGGAAGGGCAGTCCATCACGGAACCGACCCCGATCCAGAAGGAGACGATCCCCTTGCTTATGGCAGGGAAAGACGTCATCGGGCAGGCCCAGACGGGGACAGGGAAGACCTTGGCCTTCCTGCTTCCGATGCTTCATTCCATAGATAGCGGTAAAGACACAATCCAATCACTGATTGTGACTCCAACGCGCGAATTGGCCATCCAGGTGACGGCAGAGCTTCAGCAGCTTCTTGCCGCAACCGAGGAAGACATCAATGTCCTCGCCGTATACGGTGGTCAGGATGTTGAGAAACAGATCCACAGGCTGAAGAATAAAGCCATCCATGTTGTGATCGGGACTCCGGGACGGATCCTTGATCACGTTCGGAGGGGAACGATCGAATTCATCGATGTCTCGTTCCTGGTCCTCGATGAGGCGGATCAGATGCTTCATATCGGATTCTTTGACGAAGTGGAATCCATCATCAGGGAGACGCCATTCACGAGACAGACGGCTTTATTCTCGGCAACCATGTCCAAGGATATCCGTAAGATTGGGAAGCGCTACATGAAGTCCCCAAGCAATGTGGAGATCAGGACAAAGGAACGGATCGTCGAAGAGATCCGTCAGGAAGTCGTCGAGACGACTGACAGGAAAAAGCTCGATGCCCTCTCGAAGGTGATCAAAGAAGAGCAGCCGTTCCTTGGCATCATCTTCTGCAGGACGAAAAGAAGGGTATCAAAGCTTTACGGAGAGCTCAAGGCACGTGGCTTTCTTGTGGACGAACTCCACGGAGACCTTTCCCAGGCAAAACGTGAAGGCGTGATGAAACGATTCAGGGAAGTGAAACTCCAGTACCTGATCGCAACCGACGTAGCCGCCAGGGGTCTCGATATCGATGGCGTTACCCATGTGTTCAATTACGATATTCCACAGGATGTTGAAAGCTACATCCACCGGATCGGTCGTACGGGAAGGGCAGGAAAAGACGGCCTTGCCATCACATTCGTGGCGCTTAAGGACAAGCAGGATCTCCAGGCGATTGAAAAAGGACTGGGATTGAACCTTCCGCGCAGGGTCGTGGAAGTAGCTCTTTCCCAGCCGACTCCAAAGGTGTCGGGCGGGGAATCCACCAAAGACCGCAGGGAAAAGAACATCCGCGAAAGCCGGGAACGCAACAGGGGAAACCGCTCGATTGATAGACCGAGAGCGGGTAAATCTCAAGGGTCCGGTTCATCCCGCCGCGGCGGGGAGCGAAAGAGAAGCACGGATCAAAGAAGAAGTCGATAATGTGAACGGAGGCCAATGCCTCCGTTTTTTTAGTGCAAGGAGAATCGAATGTAACCGACCGCCTTTAGAAAAAGGGAGACACAGGTTCCTCTGTTATAAAACGAAATGATTGAAAATTCACAAAAATTACCTTATAAATGAATCAAGGACAAAATAAGGGGTGGAGTTCAATGCATGTACCATTGGTTTTGACGGATTTTTTGGACAGGGCGGTTGAATTGTATGGTTATAAGGTGGCTGTCATTGACGGGGAAAGAACGTTTACTTACAGCGACTTGAATCGACGGGTGAATCGTCTGGCACGGGGATTGAAGAATGCTGGTGTGGAGAAAGGGGATAAGGTGGCATACCTCGCGCCGAATTCAGTGGAAATGCTTGAAGGGTTTTATGGTGTGTTCAGTGTCGGCGGCATCATGACCCCGCTCAATACCCGTCTGAAACCGGAAGAATATCGGTTCATCCTCACCCATAGTGAAAGCAAGGTACTTCTCGTTGATCGCGAGCTCCTTCATCTGGTCGAGCCGGTCATCGATCAGGTACCGACTCTGGAGAAGATAGTGGTCCATGGAGATTATAGAGGGGAGCATGCGAACTATGAAGAATGGATTGCTTCTTTCGGAGGGGACCCATTCAATCGGGTACCACTTGATGAGACGGATATTGCCTCCCTTCTGTACACGAGTGGTACCACGGGCGATCCGAAGGGCGTCCTGTTGACGCACCGTACCAACTACTTGCACGCC
Source organism: uncultured Bacillaceae bacterium (assembly GCA_963762295.1). GTDB lineage: Bacteria > Bacillota > Bacilli > Bacillales > Bacillaceae_B > Rossellomorea. The sequence continues at coordinate 985,151 of CAVXKK010000004.1, read as the reverse complement.
ATGTCTGCCATGCACCATTTACGTGTATCCGACAGGGATACGCTTCTGCATGTCCTCCCAATGTTCCATGTGAACGGGTGGGGCTCACCTTTTTACTATACGGCAAACGGTGCCACACAGGTGATGTTGAGGAAGGTGGATCCTAAGAAGATCTTACAGCTCCTTCATGAACACAATGTAACAGTCATGCATATGGCACCGACGGTACTCAATATGATATTTGATGAGTTTGAAGCAAACCAAGCAACTGTGCATTCACAAAATGTAAGGGTTATCATTGCGGGATCTGCCCCTCCGCCTGCCTTTGTCAGGAGAGTGGAAGAGGACCTTGGGTGGGAGTTTTTCCAAGTATACGGAATGACCGAAATCGCTCCCCTTATCACCACATCAGTGATCCGATCAGCAGGAAAGGAAATCGAACGGGAAGACCAATACCGGTTGAAGGCGAAAGCCGGTTATGCCATGATCGGCTCCCGCGTGAAGGTAGTGGATGAACGTGGAAGGGAGGTTCCTCATGACGGGGTGACGACAGGAGAGATTGTAACCAGGACCAACACGGTGATGGAAGGGTACTTCAAGAATCCCGATGCTACCTCTGCAGCGATACGGGATGGATGGCTCCACACGGGGGATATGGCGACGGTGGATGCTGACGGCTACATTGATATTGTGGACCGGAAAAAGGATGTCATCATAAGCGGAGGGGAAAACATCTCTTCCATTGAAGTGGAGGGGATGCTTTATGAGCATCCAGCTGTGGTGGAAGCTGCGGTCGTCGCCGTCCCCCATGAGCGATGGGGAGAAGTACCCCATGCAGTGGTCGTAGTGAGGGAAGGGATGGACGTCACGGAAGAAGAATTGATTGCATTCTGCCGGGACAGGATGGCTCACTTCAAGGTGCCAAAGGGGATCACCTTCACGGATGAGCTGCCAAAGACCGCATCGGGTAAGATCCAGAAGGTCGTGATCCGGAATGCATTTTGGAAAGATCGTGATCGGTTGGTGCAGTAAGGGATACTTTGTCAGACACCCTGCTGAACTCCTTTATGTGGAAAGTCCATTGAGATATGCTGTGTGAAAGGATCAATGGTTTAATTCGACGTTTTGGATTCATACTAAAAGGGAAAAGGTTCAGGCAGAGAGAATCTTTACTGAAGGGGTGTCACTATGAGTTTACATTTCCCGGTGATGGGGGATTCCATCCATTGCCCGAATGAATATGATCCATTAAAAAAAGTGGTGGTTGTTTCACCAGAGTACATGCATATAGAAGAAATCATCAATGAAACCCAAAAGCATTTCCTGAAAGAAAATATCGATACGGATAAAGCGGTAAGCCAGCACAGGGAGTTCGTCAGGGTCCTTGAAAGTCACGGTTCCGAGGTCATCCATCTCGATCCTTCAAAAGAACTGAACGAGCAGGTGTTCACAAGGGATATCGGAATCTCGATCCATAACCGGTTCTTCGTGTCCGCCATGAGCACGGAGATTCGCCAGAATGAAGTAATCACACTGAAAAAATGGCTCGACGAGGAGGATATCCCATATCATGAGCTGCGTCACTCCATTGAAGGAGGGGACGTCCTTGTAGACGGTGATCACGTCTGGGTGGGGATCAGCGGACGGACCAATGATCTTGCGGCTCAGCATTTGAGGAATCAGCTGCCGGATCTCAAGGTCCATACGTTGCCCTTGAAAGAAGGGATCCTTCACCTCGACTGCGTGTTCACGATTATTTCAAGTGAGTGGGCCCTTGTTTATCCACCTGCCTTCGCTGAGTCCGATTATGAAGAGATCAAGAAGCATTACAACGTCATCACGGTTTCCGAAGAGGAGCAATTCAGGATGGGACCCAATGTCCTTTCTATCGGTGACGGCAAGATCATCAGCCTGACCCAGAATAAAGAGTTGAACCGCCGCATTGCTGCGGAAGGGTTTACCGTACAGGAAGTGGACCTGTCTGAAATCATCAAATCTGGTGGTTCTTTCAGATGCTGTACCCTTCCTTTAATCAGACAATGATGGTGAGATTCATTGAAAGACCGCATCCGAGGTATGGGATGCGGTCTTTTCAATTAGGTCAAGTTATTGGTCCTTACTTGTTTTGTTCTGCTGATCTTTATTATGTTTATTTCCTTTGCTGTTATCTCCACTTGTGATTTCTTTGGCAAATTCAGTTGTTCCACGCTTCGGTGAATTCTGATTCTTGCTCCCATTATTCGGTGATCTGGTCATGAGTAAACCCTCCTTTATCTTTTCAGATTCATAAGTAGGATTTCCCCATAAAGAAAACCTATTCAGGACCCGGGGACAAAAAAACCGACCAGATCTGCATGAGCCTGGTCGGCTTTTGAGCTTTTATAAGCTGGTAAGGAATTCGGTTACTTGCTCTGGTGATTTGGCATTCGCACTGTGTAGATGGGCAATCTTTTCGCCATCCTTGTATACGAGCAGGCTTGGAATCCCCATGACGTCGTATTTTTCGGCAAGAGCCGGTAGCTCGTCCTTATTCACATCGTACCATTTGAACTGATTGTATTCAGCCATGATGTCATCAATGAACATATCCATACGGCGGCAGTCAGGGCACCAGTCCGCATGGAATTTCACGATAACCGGATCACCGGAATGAATGAATTCATAAAAGGTTTCTTCGTTTTTAATGGATTGCATGGTGTATTACCCCCTTATGCCCATTTATTATACCGGATAATGAGAGATTGTAAATCGCTTCTACTCGACGGTACCCGCTTCAAGAATCTTGACCTTCGCTTTCACCTTGATGTTGGCTTTGGGATAGATTTCTTTTTTCCATTCTTTAATATTGAACCCACGGACCCCATGCTTTTGGTATTGTCCTATGCCCAATGGATCGATCCCGAGCTCTTGAAATGATTTGATCATGGTGTTGCATTTCTTCTCGATATCCGCCTTCATGCGGTTCTCGACTGCCGCCATTTGCTTCGCACCGAGGGTGTCTCCCGTATATTCTTTGATGATACCCCTGATGCTGATCTCTACATCCACCTTTACGGGATTGGCCTTCCGGTCTATGGAGATCTTTTGTTTAGAGTGAAGGCTGGTGACGGAAGCTTCAATACTTTTCTCTGGTTTATTGGGGTTTTTCCCCATCTTGATCACATGACTGCCTTCGGCGATCCTGTCGACCATGATCTTGAAGAAGAACATATCTTCATCGGGTATCTTGGCTACGACTTTATCGTAGCTCAGCAGGGCGATTCCCGAAATGGCGATGCTTTCGTCTGATGTCTTTTTAAGAATAGGCAGATAGGAAGACTGCCCCTCTTGATAATAATCGTAAAGAAACAAGTGGAGATTCGTTTCAGGAAGCTCCCGTTTGGAAATGTTGTGCTGGATGAGATTGTAGATATATATCCCATTTCCTCGGTTTCCATAGTTTCCGGTAAGTACGTCCCCTGCATCTCCTTCGGTTATAATTAAAAAGACGCGAGCACCGACGCTAGCATCCCGCTGAAGGGAGTCAGCAATGTCAATGATGCCTTTTTCCCCAAGCTCTTCTCCTATCAGCACTACATCCAGAGATCCCCGTACAAGCGGCTGTTGGGCACGACGCTCGATCTTTTCAATCACTTCACGCGTAGAAGAGGCTTCTTCTGATAAAAATCCATTTTTAATCGTTTTATCAGGTAGATAGATCGGGAAGACAGCAGTTCCCCTGATACGATTTTGAGAAACATAATCGTAGGCTTTACCAGTTTCTAGGTATAGATCATCCAGGATCTCCTTCTCGACGCACCCGGACAACAGTAAGCAAGTGAGTGTAAGCAACAAAATGATGGACCTCATTGTTTTTTCACCTTCTTCATGATAAACACCAATGCAAACAGGAGGGGAATATAGATAAAGTTAAAGTAAAACCCGGATTTTCCCGAAATCGTGTTCAACAGATTAATCTGATCGCGCTTGTCGATAAACGTCAAACCGGCAAGGCACAGGACGGAAATCATCAACAGTGTGTGTCGGTGTTTCATTGGAGTCATTCGTTTGATCACCCTGCTGGAGCACCAGATAGTAATGCATACGTTCGGCAGTATGATGAGACACCAGTTTGCAATTCCGATATATTCGAAACGCTCGACAAACGGCATTTCAACGATCTTCCACATGGAAAGGGTGGCCCAGATGGTCTTATCAAGCTGTGCGGGAGCGAAAAATCCGAACGAGATGATGGCAATCAGGGTATAGATGCTGCTCGTGGCGAAAAGCCCCCACTGTGCATACTTTTGTGACTTCACCGGATCTTTTATGAATGGATAGAGCATGAGGATGGCTTCGTATCCAAGATAGGTGAGTGACATATCCCTGGTAGAGAGAAGGATCTCCATGACACTATGATCAAACACGGGAAGTATATTGCGGAAATCCGCATACTTGAAAGTGAAGACAAAGGTCAGGACCAGGTAGCTCGGGAGCAAGGTTCCGAGATAGGCAACCCCTGCGATGGTCCGGACTCCCCCGTTCACGATATAGTAGGTCAGCAATAGGAAGAATAACGAGAATATGAACGTGCTCAACCGAGGATACATCCATACCTGCACGACCTCGACATAGGAGCGGATGATGGTGATGACAAGAAGTCCAAAATACAGGGCATAGAGGAGTGAGAAGAAATTCCCAATCCATTTCCCGAACACATAAGTGTGAATCGATACCAGATCTCCATTCACAGTCGAGAGCATTTTATACATGAGGAACATGATGATGTGGGTCAGGGCACCTGCAAGGATGACGGATATCCAGCCGTCATAGCCGGCATGGATAGAAATAATGCGCTGAAATCCAAGCACCCCCGCCCCCACCTGGATGGAGTGGACGAGGAAAAAAGCAAGACTTGGGGATACTTTACGATTCTCTGGTACCGGTTGCATCTTACTTTCACCTCCTCAGATCACTCATCAATGTCCTTTTTCTTTTTGCTTCCTTCCGTTTCACTGAACCGGAAAGGATTTTGAGTCCGTAAAAACTGGGGCCGTTGAGTCTGTGAACTGAACGGGAGCCGGATCAGTGAATCCTTTAAATCCTTCAGTCTCGGTGGATAGATAGGCTCCAGGATCGGTCTCCCTAGAGAAGTTAGTTGCAAGAGGTGACCCATCAGGATACAGAAGCAGAAGACAATGCCGAGCATCCCCCACAGCTGTGCAAATAATAAAAACGGGAATCGCAGGATCCGGATCGTGTTGCTCATCCGGTAAACGGGCGTCGTGAAGGAAGCCAGGGCAGCAAGGGCGACGAGGATCAAGAGGACGTTACTCGTGATACCCGCTTCCACCGATGCGGTCCCGATGACGATACCGCCGACGATACCGATGGTCTGACCTACTTTCGTTGGAAGACGTGCGCCAGCTTCGCGTAGCAGCTCGATAGTCAACTCAAGGAAAAGGGCTTCCAGGATTGGGGGCAGCGGTACTTCCTGACGCGATGTGACAAGGGTTGCAGTCAAGTCCTTCGGGATCAGCTCATAATGATAGGTCAGGGCAGCTACGTAAACCGGGGTGATCAAGACAGAGAACGCCACGGCAAAAACACGGACAAGCCTGAAGAATGATGCGATGGAAAAATTGAGGAAGTAGTCCTCATAGGCCGAGAAAAATTCCACCAGGGTGGTCGGTCCGATCAATACATGGGGAGACCCGTCGACCATGATCCCGACCTTCCCTTCTGCGAGGACCGAGGCAACCCGGTCGGGACGCTCGGAATCCAGCAGCTGGGGGAAGGGGGAGTAATTATTGTCGGCGATGATCTGCTCGATAAAGGAGCTGTCCATGATCTGATCGAAATCGATGGCCTGAAGCCGATTTTTAACAATCTCGACGTTGGCTTCATCGGCAAGACCGTCCAGATAGACCAGAGCCACCCGCGTATGGGTCATGGATCCGACGTTCATCTCATCCACCACCAGCTCCTTGATCGGAAGCTTCCTCCTGACAAGATTGATGTTATCGCTCAGGTTCTCGACGAATGCTTCCTTCGGTCCAACGACGCTGAATTCCACTTCAGGTTGTGACACTTCACGTCCCAATTCATTTTTCGTGGCAATGAAAGCGAAGGTTTTGCCACTGTTCATCTTCAGGAGCGTATACCCGTTAAACAGCTTCTGCTCGATGTCTTCTTCCTTTTTGGAAATCTGGATGTCGAGGATGGGTACAAGGGTGATCACATCGTCGATGGAGTGGAATTCTTTTGATAATAGTGAAGGCAGGACATCCTCCTGAAGGATCTTCGGGTCGATCAGGGTGGTGATGAAGAAAAGGCTGAATTCAGCACCTGTGAACGGGTTCTTATAGTGGGATTCCTTGAAGTCCGCGGATTTCCCGGCGGTCTTGGCCACTGTTTCAAAGCTTTGTTTCTTCTCATTTTTATTGGTGTTTTTCTTTTTCTTAGATTTGAAAAATGGAAACATGCTGATCCCTCATATCGATGTTTGTCTAGGAAGTAGTGTTTCCGAATATAGAAGAATTATGAATGAATAAGGGGAATCAGGCGTGGAACAAAAAAACGACCAAAAGGAGTTTTCCTTTTGGTCGCGCCTGTTTATTGTTTTTCGAGGAAGATCTTTTCAATATCATCCAACATCTTGTTCGCTGCAAGCACACCGCCTGCTGTATTCCAGATGGCATCATTCACTTCATACACCTGGTCTTCTTTTGAGACGTTCAGGTTTTTGAAAAGGGGATCGTTCAGCCAGTCTTCAGCCAGCTTGTTGGCTTCGCCGTCCCCGGTTTCGTAAGTGAAGTAGAAGAGGACGTCCCCATCCATGGCAGGGATCCGTTCTTTCGTCACGCCTTGCTCCGCGAGGTCATCGACTTCCTGTGATTCAGGACGCGCGAATCCGAGCTGATCGAGAATCACACCTGAGAAGGAGTCCTTATGATAGATGCGGACATCACCAGAGATGAAGCGCACCATGGACACTTCTTTCTTCAACTGATCGCCCAGCTCACCCTTCATGTCTTCCACACGTTGATCATAGTCGGCAATGACCTTCTTGCCTTCTTCTTCTTTGTTAACGGCTTTTGAATAAAGTTCGAAGTTTTCTTTCCAGTTGCCGCGAAGGGTTTCGGCCATGACGGTGGGAGCGATCTCCTTCAATTGATTGTACTGCTCTTCCTGTCTCATCTTGTTCCCGATGATGAGGTCAGGCTTGAGTTTGACGATGGCTTCGAGATTCAGTTCGCTTTCGGTACCGACGACTTCCACATCCTTCATATCATCGGCAATATGATCATACCACGGGTCACCCGTCCACGATTGAACGGCTCCAACCGGCTTCACACCAAGAGCGAGGAGAGCTTCCGTTCCTTCATTCGTCAAGATCACGACCCGTTTCGGAGTTCCTTTAACGGTTGCTGTCCCCATGGCATGCTCCACTTTATAACTGTCTTCCTTGCTTCCTGAAGAATCTTCCTTCTCTTCATTGTTGCCGCAGGCAGCGAGCAAGAGTATGGAAGAAATGAATAATAGCGTCAGTAAACTTTTCCATTTCATATGTACGTATCCTCCTGAGTGATAATCGTTATCAATTACAAATTTTATAATAATTGAGAAGGGTTTCATTGTCAATCCTTAATTGATAATGATTTTCAAAGTCATTGACGCAACCTTCAAACTTCTTTAAAATAGATAGAGATAAAAAGAGAACGGGCGGGCGTGAAGACCGGTATCGGATCTGCGTCCGGATCCTGGTTAATGGAAAGGGAAACACATGATGAAACCGAAGAATCAGCTGCTTGTATTCGCAGGGACGGTCGTCGTGCTGATGGCTTTCATTGCACTTAGCATCGTGTACGGCTATACAGATACGTCCTGGAAGGCAGCGTTCGATACATTTATGGAACCAGATGGTTCGACTGAACATCTGGTGATCCAAAATATCCGGCTTCCCCGTGCGCTCATTGCTGCGGCAGTCGGGGCTTCCCTGGCTATATCAGGGGTGCTTATGCAAACCTTGACGAAGAATCCACTTGCTTCACCCGGGATCTTCGGAATCAATGCGGGAGGAGGATTCATGGTCGTCATGGCCGTGACCCTCTTCGGAGTCACGAGTCTTCAATCTTTTGCATGGCTCTCGTTCCTTGGTGCCGCCATCGCTGCTGTCGGGGTCTTCATCATCGGAGGCGCTTCTGGTTCCAACGGATTGACGCCCATGAAGCTGACGCTTGCAGGCGCAGCCATCACCGCGATGTTTTCATCCTTCACCCAGGGACTTCTTGTTCTGAACGAAGCGGCACTTGAACAGGTCCTGTTCTGGCTGGCAGGTTCGGTACAGGGAAGGAGCCTCGAGATCCTTGCGGGGGTGTTTCCTTATATTCTTGCAGGGTGGATCCTTTCCCTCATGATAGCGGGTAAGATGAATATACTTGCCATGGGGGAAGACGTAGCCAAAGGACTTGGCGTGAAGACGAATATCCTGAAGGTGATTTCCCTCGTCGCCGTGGTGCTTCTGGCCGGCGGATCCGTGGCGGTGGCAGGGCCGATCGGATTCATCGGAATCGTGATTCCCCACATCGCCCGGAAGATCATCGGTATGGATCACCGCTGGCTCATTCCGTATTCCGGACTGCTTGGTGCCATCCTTCTATTGGCGGCAGATATCGGGGCCCGCTATATCATCATGCCGCAGGAAGTGCCTGTCGGCGTGATGACGGCTGTCATCGGGGCACCATTCTTCGTGTATGTGGCCAGGAGGGGGTACTGAGCAATGAGTCGTTTTACAGGGAAAAGATGGTTGAAAGAACGGGTATCCGTTCTTATGGATACATCGGCTTTAAAGAAAATCGTTCTGCTGACGGTACTGACAATGCTCGCCGTAATCATCAGCACCGGCATCGGTGATATGCAGATTGCACCTTGGAAGGTAGTATCCGTCTTCTTCGGCGGAGGATCGAGCATCGATCAGCTTGTGGTCACATCCTTCAGGCTCCCGAGGATCCTCATCGCACTTTTGGCAGGGATGGCACTTGCCGTTGCAGGTGGAATCCTCCAGGGCATGATCCGCAATCCCTTGGCCTCCCCTGATATTATCGGGGTGACAGGGGGTGCAGGGGCAGCAGTCGTCGCATTTCTGACGATTTTCAGCAATAAGGATAATACATTGATGGTCAGCATCAAGTGGCTCCCGGTCGCAGCTTTCATCGGAGCTGCGGTCATCGCATTCCTCGTCTATTTCCTGGCGTGGAAGAAGGGTGTTTCCCCCGTAAGGCTCGTCCTCATCGGAATCGGGATCTCTGCCCTTACCCAGGCATGCACGACTCTCCTGATGGTCATGGGGCCGATCTACCGGGCAAGTCAGGCAAACATATGGATCACCGGTACCGTGAATGGTTCAGACTGGCAGGACGTATGGATCCTGCTTCCGTGGAGTATCATCTTCATCTTCCTGAGCTTCATGATCACCCGTCAGCTGAACATTCAGGAGCTTGGTGAGGAAGTGGCGACAAGTGCAGGTGCCAACGTCCAGCGGCAAAGATTCATCCTGCTTCTCATGTCCACGGCATTGGTCGGGGGAGCGGTCGCTTTCGCCGGTGGGATCGGATTCGTCGGATTGATGGCCCCTCATATGGCGCGCCGCCTTGTAGGTTCATCATTCGGGGCACTTCTACCCGTAGCGGCTTTGATCGGCGGACTGCTTGTGATGCTCGCAGACCTGATCGGAAGGACACTCTTCCTTCCCCTGGAAGTACCGGCGGGCGTGTTTACCGCCGCAATCGGAGCCCCTTACTTCATCTATCTATTATTTAAAACAAGACATTCTTAAAGGAGTTGGCCAGAATGAGCAAGTGTCTGCAAACAAAGGATCTGACATTGGCATATGGAGAAAGAACGATCATCGATCAGATGGACCTCGACATCCCCAAGGGTGAAATCACGGTGTTCATCGGAGGGAACGGATGCGGGAAATCGACGCTCCTGCGCTCCATCGCCCGCTTGATGAAGCCGAAGGAGGGCTCTGTCCTTCTCGATGGTGAATCCATTTCCCGTTTGTCGACGAAGGAAGTTGCTCGGAAAATGGCCATCCTACCCCAGACCCCTGTATCACCTGAAGGGTTGACGGTCCTTCAGCTTGTGAAGCAGGGAAGATATCCTCATCAGTCATGGCTTAAGCAGTGGTCCCGAAAGGATGAAGAAATCGTTGAAGATGCGCTTCGTGCGACGGGAATGGGGGAATTCCGCGATCGCAAAGTGGATGAACTATCCGGGGGGCAGCGTCAGCGCGCATGGATTGCCCTCACCCTCGCCCAGGATACGGATATCATCCTCTTGGATGAGCCGACAACCTATCTTGATATGACCCACCAGATCGAAATCCTGGACCTCCTGTTTGAGTTGAATGAAAAAGAGGGCCGCACGATCGTCATGGTCCTACATGACATCAACCTCGCATGCCGGTATGCGCACAATATCGTGGCCATTCGCGACCGTGAAGTCTATGCCCAGGGCAAGCCCGAGGAAGTCATCAGCTGTGAATTGGTGAAGAATGTATTCGGCATGGACTGTCAGGTTTCCAGTGATCCATTATTCGGTACGCCGCTCTGCATTCCGTTCGGAAAAGGGCGCTGCATCCTCAAACCTGTAGGTGTCACGGGATGACAGAAGCCGGTCTGAGTGGTGACCAATGGCACATCCTGGAGAAATACCGTTTCGCAGCGCACAATGGTGAAACCGGCACAGAGGTGTCAACTTTACTCGATCCTGCCCAATTGGACGTGTACATCTCAAACAGGCTCCATTTAATCGGAACGGAAGACCGCACGGCAGCAGCATCGATCTTTATAAAGCGATACGCTTTTATCGCTGCCATGGCACTCATGGCGATGACCTGCTGGAATCGTAAGATAGACGTGACTCCTGAAAATATGATTCTAGTTGATCGCATGAAGAGCGGGCTTTGGCTCCCCCATGTGCATGTGAAACATGTCGGGATGCAAGCCTTCCACTCTAATGAAGAGAAAAGGGCATATATTCAAACCCTCTTCCATAAAACCATTGTTCCGATCATTCAAGCTGTAAGATCCTCATTCAATGTGCCTGAGATGATTCTTTGGGAGAATGTTGCCGTCTATATCTATTGGGTCTATGAGACGGACGATTTTTTCATCGGGGAAGGGAATGGATCTGACAGGGGAGAAGCCTTCCGAATGCTTCTGTCTGAAGAACACGCCCACTGGTTCGGTACCTGCAGGAAAAATCCACTTGACCGCTTTTACAGAGAGAAATCCCCAGTCGACGGGGAAATGATCAGAGTGAGAAAGACCTGCTGTTTTTCATATCGACTCGACGGAGCCACCGGTACATGTAAAACCTGTCCCCTTTATGAGGGGAACAAAAAGGAGGGTTGAACCATGAGTGAATTCGACGATCAGTTTGATGCCTTGATTGAGAAATACACAGAGCTGCTCCTTGGTGAGAGCACATCTGAAAAGAAAGAAATGGTCACCCGCTATGCGCTGTATTCCTTTATTGCGAAAAATATGCCTGCCCTCGTCAAGCATTGGAACTCCCTATATCCGGAAGGAAAAGCGGATATGAAAGAGATGGTGGAGCAGATTAAGGAGTGGAACAAGATCCACCGAGAGCAAACGAAAAGCCAGGATGATTCATAAGAGCCATTCCCAAACGGGGCGCAGAGCGTCTACCGTTGCGGGGGGGCTCTTTTTGTATCCACGTATGGCTCCATGTTTTATGAGGAGAGAGAAGGGAAAACAGTTTATATATTCAATCAAAAGGTGGTGCCAATCTATGAAAGGATATTATCTCGGAGCGGCATTTTTGTTGGCAGGATCCCTTACTTTGTCGGCGTGTAGCCAGGACAGTAGTGCTTCTGCTGACGAGGATCAAAAAACTGCTTCCCAAGAACAAACCCATCAGTCCGATAACGTGAAATCTGATGAAATGGAAGAGGCTCAAGGGTCTTCAGTATCTGACAAAGATGAAATGGATGATCGTAGTGAAGGGAAAGATGAGCAGGCATCAGGGGAGCAAGCAGATGAAAATCAACTGAATGTTGAAGAGGAAGAGTATGAAACGGTTGAAAAAGCAGCAGTTTCCATCAAAGACTATTCGAAAGTGGAACAGACCAATACCGATTTGGGTCATGGCCTCAAAGCGCTTCAAGAAGGAGCGGCAGGACATGAATATGTCTCATGGAATGAAGGGAACTGGCTGATCAGGGTCGATTTCCCCACTGACGGGCAATATGCCATTGACGGCTATGATGGAGGTCTTGATATGGCCAAGAAGGTCGTGGCATATCTGGAAGACCACGCTCTTCCTGCCCCGCATGATAGGGGAGTCATCACCATTAATGGATTCAAGGAACATCCCGGTACGGAAGTGATGTGGCAGGACGGAAAAATAGTCTATACCATTGATTCTGATGACAAGAATCCTTTCAATGCCATTCAGCGTGCCGTTGATGAAACGTAAAAGTATAAACGAACCGCATGAAAAGCCCGTCCCGATGTGTGATGACACACCGGGACGGGCTTTATACTTGTACAGGTATCAGCACCTGTATTGGACATCCGGTTCAGTCAGATTGTAATAAGTGGTCCTGACCTCCGCCGTCCAGAAAGCAAATGCCTCTCTCCAAGATACGCTCTCGAAGAATTCATCCACGGTTTGGTTCTCTGAATCCCATTCGATCAACGTGTTGAGCGGTGGGATTCCTCCGAGCCATAGACCGTTCGTCAAATCTGTTCCTTTCTCCCTGACCAGAAGGATCGGAATGCCTCGCTGGAATGCCATCGCGGGCTCAATCTGAGCAAAGCTCGATCCCTGCCAAAACGGTTCAGGAGAAGGTGTTCCTCCTACATTGGTATCCACCACCTCTACTAAAAAGCGGCGGAAGTTCATTGCCAGCATGCCATAGCTTGATGATACAAGTCTTCGAACGTTGGTTAAAATGGTTTCAGGATAATTTTCGGTAATAGGGCCGGTGCGGGGAAAGAGAAGGGCTTCTTCCATTTCGGCGATCAGCCGGTTAAGGAAGCGCTGCTGACGGGGATTGAGGGTGTTGGTAGTACTTAAGAAAACAGGAAGGCGAAACGCCCTGTCCATACACTCCTTGTGAACCATGCAAGTATCGTCATGATCTGCAGAAGTGGGAGGGCCTTCCCCTCTTTGATGTCTGCGGTTTCTTGCCATGTAATCACCTCCGTTTCTAGTACTAGTGTATGAAAATGATAGAGAAGGGTTCGGACTATTCGTGTGGAATTTAGAAGAGTAGATTTCCGAGTATCGCTCTTGCCAATCGGTCATTCCCCTCTATGAAAAAAACGCCCTGATAAAAAGGCGTGGATAGTGAGTGTGCAGAAGTACTTCTCTGAGTCCTAAATGAATAGGCCATTTTTCTTGAGTGGGAACTCAAAAAAGCTTGGATGAGCGATGTCCACTCTGTGATTTTAATGGGTGGTGTATGTATGAACCGGTGGGTTGCTAGAAAGCAATCACTTATCCAGATGCACACAGTGCAGAGCAACAAAGGCCACCCGACTCCAGTGGGGAAAAGCGAGCAGGGTGAGACCCTGCAGGCTTGCTGAAGGCTCTCCGCACGCCCCATGGAAGTCAGGCGGCCACGACGGAACGAAATGCCCTTCTCCATCCATACCTAATGGAAAGGTGGATTACAAGATAACGAATACCTATTCAGATGCACACAGTGCAGAGCAGCGAAGGCCACCCGACTCCTATGGGAAAAGCGGGCAGGGTGAGACCCTGCAGGCTTGCCGAAGCGGCTCACCGCACGCCCCATGGAATGCGGGTGGCCACAGCGGAACGGCCCTTCCTCCTTACATCCCTTATCAAAAGAAATAATCTCTAGGCCCTTCTTCTATGAAAAATCCAGCCCCGCATTCACGGCGTATTCCAAACCATGCCTTTTGCTAGGTTCATATAGAGATCCTCTGCAAGAATTAAAACGCCCCCAGGCTTACACGTTGTCCAAGTAAACAAAAACATCCTCTTTGTCCATGCTTGAAGAAGCTTTCAATACTCTCCATCCCTTCAGCCTGCTTCCGCACTGGAAGGAGTGTGATTCGCCTTCTGAAAGACGGAAGGGGATTTTTTTGCTTTTGCACCAGTCGATCTGCAGCTGTATGACATGTTCGCCAGGTGTAACAGATATTTCTTCTGTTTCACCATTTTTGATTTCCCCTGTTTTCTCCCCGTCCACATAGATGTCATAACTGCGCATTTTGTTCATGAATTGTGATTCTCTTGAAATTGTAATTTTACCCATTTTTACCTCTCCTATCTTCTTTTTAATCATCATATCATGATGAGCGCCCGGGCAAAGAAAAAAGCAGACAGGAATGTTCGCCTGTCTGCTTGTGGGATTATTGAATGGGTCCATTCCCCTGATAAGGGAACTGAGATGCGGTCTGCTGGTGCTGCTTGAGGGATTGCTGCAGTGTTTGGCTATCCGCCGCTTCGAGTGCATACCAGCCTTTTCGGAACATTTCATTGTAGAGTTCCCGCTGGGCGTTTTGGGTTTCCGTGAAGACGGAGAGGATATCCTGATATAATCCGTCATGGCTCGCTTCGTTTAGAGCGGTCCCATAGGATGCAGTCATGTGCTTTTCCAGTGACAAGATGTCGGTCATAAAATCCCGATCATTCATCTGTGGCGTATCGGGTACTTGGGTCTTGGGGTTTTGAATCTTGGACTGATCCATGTGAATTCCTCCTTATTGTTGCATCGTATGTTTCTGAAGATGACTCATCAATTGTTCGTAATGTCGCTGATGCATCTGGCCACACCGATCCAGCAGTGAACGGATGGATGGGTCTTGTGAATGGGCAGCGGCAAAATGGCATTTTTTCATGGCATTGAGGTTCCACGCCAGCATATCGTTTATATAGAGGGAATCCTTTGTTGTCATCACTTGCGGCGGTTGTTGATAGACGCTGCCTTGGGTAGAATTCATAGGTTGTTGTTCCAAAATGGGTTCCTCCTTTTCTTAATGGGCGAACACGTATTATTGTGCCTCTAACACAATCAAGTATTCAGTCGGAACGTTCTCCTGATAAAGTAATCAAACGCTATATTCAAACTCGACAAAAGGTGATAGAATGTTGGTAAATATGATAATTGTTTGAACATTTTATTTTTTGGCACTAAAGAAAACGTTTTCTGGATAAAGATAATTGTTCTACAGGGGGCATAACAACATGGAACAGGCAATGCGTAATTTCTTTTTATTCCTTTCAAAAAATAAATCAATGACGAAGCTTGCCAAGAAGTACGGTTTGCGATTCGGTGCTGCACGTTTCGTAGCAGGGTCTTCGATCGTCCAGGCGACAGCAGTCATACGGGAGCTCAACAAACAGAATCTTGCCGTCACCATCGATTACCTTGGTGAATTTGTGGATAATGAAGAAGAGGCGAATGCCATGGCGAAGGAATGCGTTGAGGCGATCCGTGCCATCGGAAAAGAACATCTGAACTCACAGTTATCCTTGAAGATGACGTCCATGGGGCTGGATATCTCAGAAGAAGTGGTCATGAAGAACATGAGGATGATCCTTGATGAGGCCACAGTCCAGAATGTATTTGTCACCATTGATATGGAGGATTACGGACGATGCGGGCAGACCATTGATATTTTCAAGAGGCTCAAATCCGAATATGACAACATCGGTACGGTCATTCAAGCCTATCTATACAGAACGGAAAAGGATATTGACGATCTTAATCACTACTCACCCAATCTGCGATTGGTGAAGGGAGCATATAAAGAATCACCTGAAGTGGCGTTTCCCGATAAAAAAGACGTGGATGAGAGCTTCAAGCGTATCATCAAGACCCATCTTCTTAACGGAAATTATACCGCCATCGCGACTCATGATGATGCCATGATCGAATACACGAAACAGCTCGTTGAAGAATATAACATTCCTTACGACCAATTCGAATTCCAGATGCTGTTCGGGATCAGGGTGGAGCGTCAACATGAATTGGTGAAGGAAGGATATAAAATGCGCGTCTATGTTCCGTATGGTACTGACTGGTATGGATACTTCATGAGGAGACTCGCTGAAAGGCCGGCAAACGTTGCGTTTGTTCTAAAAGGGGTTATAAAGAAATAAGAATGGCAAGGACCCCTCATTGGGGGTCTTTTTGGTTGAATGGAATGGAGGGGGAGTATGGAGCTTATTCCCATGGATATTCGCAGTCCTTATTTTCCAAGAATGGTCAGGTTGTACAGCAGGCTTTTTAAGGTGGATCGCATACCGATGGAGATCCAGTTCAGAAAGCATGCCAAATACCCGGGGCATGAAGGGTATCTTGCAGTCGTGAATAGGGACGTGATCGGCTACATCTATGGCTACACCTCACTCACCGGTCAGTATTATCACGATCTGCTCGCACGGCATCTGCTGCCTGAAACAGAATGGATAAGGGACGCGATGGAACTCGTGGAGCTTGGCGTGGCTCCTGAACATAGAGGAAAGGGGATCGCAGGCAAACTCATGGATACCCTCCTTGAAGGAAGAAAAGAAAAGAAGGCGCTTCTTACCGTCAGGAAGGAAAATACAGTAGCGATCCGATTTTACGAAAGAACAGGATGGGTGGTCGTAAAGGAAGGATTCTATCCCCATGTGCCGGAGGAATATTTCATCATGGGCAAAAAGCTTACGTAAACAGGCGTTCCCTTTAGGAAACGCCTTCCACATCACGATTGTTTTTTGAATTGGTTGTTCTGACTGTTGCGCTTACCGCTTGGTTCGTTGCCCGGACCGGCATCCCCTTTGATGCTGGCTGCGCTGACCCCGCCTTTTGATGGATCCTTCTTATGTTTGGCCATGTTTCTCACCTCCACCCTTAGGGTGCCCCCAGACGGGGAAGGAGATGTGCCGTTAACAAAAAATAGAATTTTTAAACGTTTAAATATTGCGATAGTTTTGATTTTCGTATATATTATAGGTAGCAGAAACTCATTCGGGTCTTTTTTTTCGACATAAAATGAATGAGTATTCATTCAAAACCTTCAAAGGGGGAAAATAGATTGGTACGTAGAATTCAGAAAGCGGCAGTATTGGGATCGGGTGTCATGGGTTCCGGCATCGCTGCACACCTTGCAAATATCGGGATCCCCACCATGCTTCTCGACATCGTTCCTAAAAACCTCTCCGATAAAGATGCAGCAAAAGGATGGACCATGGAGCATCCTTCCTTTAGGAATCAATTTAGTGAAAACGCTTTAAAAAAGCTGTTGAAACAAAAGCCGGCACCACTCACGGTGAAAGGAAATCTCAGCTTGATCACCGCTGGAAACCTGGAAGACGATCTTGAATCACTGAAGGACTGTGATTGGATCATTGAAGTGGTCGTTGAGAACTTGGATGTGAAAAAACAGGTATTCGAGAAGATCGAGCCGTTCAGAAAAGAAGGAAGCATCATCAGCTCCAATACGTCTGGAATTTCCATCGAAGCGATGAAGGAAGGACGATCTGAGGACTTCCGGAAGCACTTCCTCGGTACCCACTTCTTCAATCCTCCCCGCTACCTGAAGCTGCTGGAGGTTATCCCGACAGGTGAAACCGATCCTGAGGTCCTGTCATTCATGAAGGAATTCGGTGAAGATGTACTTGGGAAGGGCGTCGTCCTTGCGAAAGATACGCCGAACTTCATCGCCAACCGGATCGGCACGTACGGACTCCTTGTCACGGTACAGGAGATGCTCAAAGGCGGATATAGCGTCGGCGAGGTGGACTCCATCACGGGGCCTGCCATCGGACGACCAAAGAGTGCGACCTTCAGGACACTTGACGTTGTCGGGCTCGACACATTCGCCCATGTGGCCAAAAACGTGTACGACCAAGTGGACGGAGATGAGAAGAACGTATTCGAGATCCCCGCCTTCATCCAGACCATGCTTGAAAAAGGGTGGTATGGAAGCAAGAGCGGTCAAGGTTTTTACTTGAAGCAGGGCAAAGAGATCCTTGAGCTTGATCCGGAAACACTTGAATATGGCCCGAGGAAAAAACTGAAGACGGCCGCGACAGAGCTAAGTCGTAATGAAAAAGGCTTAGATAATAAGATGAAAGCATTGGTCTATGCCAAGGATCGTGCTGGTTCTCTACTATGGAATATAGTATCTCCGGTCCTTCTTTATTCCGCTGAGCTGCACGGTGAGATTGCCGACGATATCATTGCCATCGACCAGGCGATGAAATGGGGCTTTGGCTGGGAAAAGGGACCGTTTGAAACATGGGATGCCATCGGGGTGGAGCGATCAGTCTCATTAATGAAAGAACAAGGGTTGAACGTCCCTGCTTGGGTAGACCAAATGCTTGAGGCTGGGTTCACGACGTTCTACAGCGAAGACGAATCGGGGCAGCGATCCTTCTATCACGAGGGAAGCTACAGAACGGAAGAAAAAAATCCAAAGCATATCAGTTTGAAGCAGCTGAAGAAGAAGCAAGGGAAGGTTATCAAAAAGAACACAGGTGCAAGCCTGATCGATATCGGTGATGGCGTAGCACTCCTCGAGTTCCATTCCCAGAACAATGCCATCGGCCTCGATATCCTGCAGATGATCAACGCTTCCGTTGACGAAGTGGAGAAGAATTACAAAGGCCTGGTGATCGGAAATCAGGGCAAGAACTTCTGCGTCGGGGCAAACCTTGCCATGATCCTCATGGAAGCACAGGATGACGTCTACGAACTGGATATGGTCGTCCGCCATTTCCAATCGGCGATGATGAAGATCAAATATTCGTCCAAACCGGTTGTGGCCGCACCATTCGGTATGACACTCGGGGGCGGAAGCGAAGTCTGCCTGCCTGCAGCCCGCATCCAGGCTACGATGGAAACATATATGGGACTTGTCGAAGCCGGAGTCGGATTGATCCCTGGAGGAGGAGGCAATAAGGAGCTTTATATGAAGCACCTGCAGGACCTGCCGAACGGAGTGGAATTCGACCTTCAGAAGGTAGCAAATAAAGTATTCGAAACAATCGCCATGGCAAAGGTATCCACGTCGGGTGATGAAGCGAGGGAAAACAACTTCCTCAATAAGCGTGACGGAGTGAGCGTCAATCAGGATCATCAGCTCTACGACGCGAAGCAGGCAGTCCTTGCCCTCCATCAGACCGGGTATCGTGCCCCGCAACGCAAAAAAGTGCCGGTAGTGGGGGAAACAGGCTACGGGACATTATTGCTCGGAGCACAAGCCATGCTTCATTCGGGATATATCTCGGAGCATGACCTGAAGATCGCCAAGAAGCTTGCCTACGTGATTGCAGGCGGGAAAGTTCCATTCGGTACGGAAGTGGATGAACAATACCTTCTGGATCTTGAACGAGAAGCGTTCCTCAGTCTTGTAGCAGAACCGAAATCACAGCAGCGGATGCAGCATATGCTCGTTAAAGGAAAACCATTGCGCAACTAATCGAAGGAAGCGGGGGAATCATCATGCGTGAAGCAGTCATTGTCGCCGGTGCTCGTACACCGGTGGGGAAATCAAGGAAAGGTTCGCTTGCCGGGGTGAGACCGGACGATCTTGGAGCACTGGTCGTCAAGGAAACGTTGAAACGCGCAGGCGGTTATGAAGGGAACATCGATGATCTCATCATCGGCTGTGCCATGCCGGAAGCAGAGCAGGGGTTGAATATGGCCCGTAACATCGGAGGTCTCGCGGGACTCCCGGACACGGTTCCGGCCATCACCATCAACCGCTATTGTTCTTCCGGTCTGCAATCCATTGCCTATGCTGCAGAGAAGATTATGCTGGGCCATTCAGACACTGCCATTGCCGGAGGTGCAGAAAGCATGAGCATGGTCCCGATGATGGGGCATGTGGCGAGACCGAATCCAACCTTGGCTGAAACGGCACCTGAGTACTATATGAGCATGGGTCACACGGCTGAAGAGGTGGCCAGGAAATTCGGAATATCACGTGAAGATCAAGACGCCTTTGCTGTTAAAAGCCACCAAAAAGCCGCCAGGGCTATCGCTGAAGGGAAGTTCACCGACGAGATCGTACCGGTCGATGTCGTGAGACGCTCCGTGTCAGACGCCAATAAACTGGTGGAAAAGTCATTCTCATTTGATACAGATGAGGGGGTTCGGGAAGGAACGAGCGCCGACGTACTGGCAAAACTTCGTCCGGCATTCAATGTAAGGGGATCGGTCACGGCCGGGAATTCATCCCAAACGAGTGACGGGGCAGCTGCGGTCATGGTCATGGATCGAGAAAAGGCCGGATCTCTCGGACTCCAGCCTTTGGTGAAATTCAGAAGCTTTGCCGTGGCGGGTGTTCCACCTGAAATCATGGGGATCGGTCCTGTTGAAGCCATTCCGAAGGCCCTTAAGATGGCAGGGCTTGAGCTCTCGGATATCGGCCTATTCGAACTGAACGAAGCATTCGCATCCCAGTCCCTACAGGTGATCCGTCATCTTGGTCTGGACGAAGAGAAGGTGAACGTGAACGGAGGGGCCATTGCCCTGGGTCATCCCCTTGGATGCACAGGATCGAAGCTCACCCTCTCCCTGATGCACGAGATGAAGAGACGCAATGAACAGTTTGGAATCGTCACTATGTGTATCGGTGGTGGAATGGGTGCGGCAGGAGTCTTTGAACTGATCGGCTAATTTCCAACACTCATAGATGAATAAACGTATGAAACCAGAGAAATTGGAGGAGACCAAAATGGCAAATCAAACAGATAAATTGATCAAAGGCGGAAGCTTCCTGATTGAAGATGTAACGTATGAGCAGGTGTTCACGCCTGAAGACTACAGCGATGAGCACAAAATGATCGCCAAGACGACGGAAGATTACGTACTGAACGAAGTAGTTCCTGTCATCGATAATCTTGAAATCACGAGTTCGATCACTCCGTGCGCCTGTTGAAAGAAGCGGGTGAGCTGGGACTTCTCGGTGCAGACGTGCCGGAGGAATACGGTGGGCTCGGGCTCGATAAAGTAAGTTCAGCATTGATTGCTGAGCGTATGTCGAGAGCAGGAGGATTCTCGATTTCACACGGTGCCCACGTGGGGATTGGTTCCCTTCCAATCGTCCTCTTCGGGAATGAAGATCAGAAAACAAAGTATCTGCCGCCTCTTTCCACAGGAGAAAAGCTTGCGGCGTACGCTTTGACAGAGCCGGGCTCCGGATCTGATGCGTTGGGGGCCAAAACGACGGCCAAGTTGAACGAAGCTGGAACCCATTATGTATTGAATGGTGAGAAACAGTGGATCACGAACTCTGCGTTCGCCGATGTCTTCATCGTATACGCCAAAATCGACGGTGAGCAATTCTCTGCATTCATCGTAGAGAAAGATTTCCCAGGCGTATCCACAGGGCCGGAAGAGAAGAAGATGGGAATCAAGAGTTCATCCACCCGTACGCTGATCCTTGAAGATGCAGAAGTACCGGTTGAAAACCTCCTTGGTCAAGCGGGGAAAGGGCACATCATCGCATTCAACATCCTCAACATCGGCCGTTATAAGCTCGGGGTTGGGGCAGTCGGAGCGAGCAAGCGAGCACTGGAAGTTACAGTAGCGTACACGAATCAGCGTCAGCAGTTCAAGACGCCGATCTCTTCATTCAATCTGACAAAAGAAAAGCTTTCAACCATGGCATCCAAGCTATATGCAGCAGAAAGCTCCGTCTATCGTACGGTCGGTCTCTTCGAAGACAGGATGAGCAAGCTCTCAGATGAAGAAGTGAAAAATGGAGCGGAAGTGGCCAAATCCATTGCGGAGTATGCCATCGAATGCTCACTTAATAAATTCTTCGGTACGGAAGTGCTTGATTACATCGTGGACGAAGGTGTACAGCTTCACGGTGGATACGGGTTCATGCAGGAATATGAAATCGAGCGACTCTACAGGGATTCCCGTATCAATCGGATCTTCGAAGGAACGAATGAGATCAACCGTCTCCTTGTACCAGGTACGTATTTGCGAAAAGCTATGAAAGGCGAACTTCCACTGCTGCAAAAAGCACAGGCCCTGCAGGAAGAACTTATGATGCTTATGCCTGAAGAAGTGGGCGACGAGCCTCTCGCACAGGAAAAGTACCTTGTGCGCAATGCCAAAAAGATCGGTTTGATGCTTGCAGGACTTGCCGCACAAAAATTCGGGAAGGCCCTTGAGAAAGAGCAGGAAGTCCTTGTGAATATCGCTGACATCGTCTCAGAAGCATATGCAATGGAATCCGTTGTACTGAGAACCGAAAAAGCAATCGAAACGACTGGTCTGGAGAAAGCCAAGCAGAAGCTTCTATACACGCAGATCTTCTGTCAGGAAGCTTTCAACAAAATCGAGCAGCATGCAAAAGAAACGTTGGTGGCGACGGAATCAGGGGACACGCTCCGCATCATGCTGTCGGCCCTGAAAAAATTCACCCGCCACACGCCGGTCAACGTCATCGCCCTCAAACGCGATGCATCGGTGAAACTGATCGACGCCGAAAAATATATCGTGTAAGAAGAAGGGGGCTGCCTGTATGCAGCCTCTTTTTAATGGAACAAACCATAATGATCGGCCATTCTCTACAACATTCGACAGCCGGTATTGTTCGCCAAGACCAAAAACGGATATAATGAAGAAGAAAGTACTCAAACGAAAGGTGGTGAAAACAATGGCAATCACATTCTATTCCTACCCTAAATGCGGGACATGCCGCAAGGCGAAAAAATGGCTTGAACAAGAATCGGTTGATTTCAACGAAATACATATTGTCGAGGAGCCACCGTCCAAGGAAACGCTGAAAGATCTTTATGAAAAAAGCGGACTGCCTCTTAAAAAATTCTTCAATACAAGCGGCATGAAATACCGGGAACTGGGCTTGAAAGACAAGGTCAATACCGCCTCAGACGATGAACTCCTCGAACTACTGGCTTCAGATGGGATGCTGATCAAGCGCCCCCTCACGACCGATGGTCAAAAGGTGACCTTGGGCTTCAAGGAAGAAACGTTTGAAGATACTTGGAAGTAATGGAAGCAGCAGAATATTTGTGCAAGACTTCCTTGCTTTTCTCTTAAAGAATGTGTCAATATTAGTTTGTATAACTAGCATGTGGAGGGATAAAGATGAGCACACCGAAAGAACTGCGTTATTCAGAAGAACATGAATGGGTAAAGTCCGAAGGCGGTAACGTCCGAATCGGAATCACAGCATTCGCACAATCAGAACTTGGTGACATCGTCTTTGTCGAGCTGCCGGAAGTCGGCGATGAAGTCAAAGCGAACGAACCTTTCGGAAGCGTTGAATCGGTCAAGACCGTTTCTGAACTTTACGCTCCTGTATCAGGAAAAGTGGTCGAAGTGAACGAAGACCTGTCTGACAGCCCTGAATTCGTCAATGAATCTCCATACGAGAAAGCATGGATGGTTGTTGTTGAACCCTCAGACGCTGGTGAAGTGGACAAGCTGATGACATCTGAAGAATACGATAAAATGATCAACGAAGGCTAAAACAGGAACACCTTGGGATAAATTCTCAAGGTGTTTTTTTATTCGCATGGGCAAGATAAATGCAACCTTTAAGGAAAGGATGATGGTCATGCTTACACCCAAACAGGCCGATGTGACCGATCGTGTCATCGGCAAAGTGAAGGATGGCTCCATTGAGCTGTTCCTCGACAACCAGTCAATCGGGAAAGTCCCCCTTTCGTTGGAGGGAATCAGCATGCAGCCGAATTTCGAGGCGAAAGAAAATAAAATCTACCAGAGCTATACCTCATCAGAAGGGCATGACGCCCGTTACACGGATTGCGATGAAGGTGGATGGTGTTAACATGACATCGGGGGATCACCCCCGGTGTTCTTTAGGATCAAATCCTTTGCAAATTACCACCGACATGAGAAAATAGAGATAATAAGTGGACCATGAAAAATCTTTTACTACTTCACTGAAAGTCAAGGTGATTGTCATGGAAGTCGTGGATGAAAAAGTCTTGATCGTAGAAGGGACATCCGACAAACGAAAGGTCAAAGATATCATCAGTGAGCCTGTAGAGATCATCTGTACCAATGGTACGATCAGTCTGACCAAAATGGACGAACTGATCGATTCACTATTCGAGAGGGATGTATACATCCTGGTGGATGCCGATGAAGCCGGTGAGAAACTCCGCAAGCAATTCAAGAGGGAGTTCCCCGAAGCAGGTCACCTGTATATCGACAGGATGTACAAGGAGGTGGCGGCTGCGCCGGAATATCACCTCGCTTCCGTTTTGATCGGAGCCAATATAGATGTCCACAAACAATATCTTGGAAAAAGGATGAATTAGCTTTGAAAGAGTTGAACAGCCATGAAGCGCTGCACACAATACGAAAGAATGAAAGACTGCTTGCGCTCTATTTGTACACACCCATGTGCGGAACCTGCCAGGTTGCAGGGAGGATGATTGAGATCGTAGAAAATCTGCCCCAACCGTTTGTTTTTGCAAAGGCAAATCTGAATTACATGGCGGATTTCGCGACTGAATATGCGGTCGAAAGCGTTCCTTGCCTCCTATTATTCAAAGAAGGAGTCGAGGTCGAACGGATCTATGCGTTCCAGTCTGTACCGTTTCTGTATGAGGCATTGAATAAGGTAGCGTGAAGGGGCCGAAAAGGCCTTTTTTTGTTGCCGAATGGCGCGAGAAACTGATCGGTTTTCACGGCAACCACTACGACTTTTCTACATGCCGGGACATATTTCTCGGGAAATGAAGCGAACCCTCCAATATATTGTCTGTTGGGCCCTTCCTTCGACAGTGCGTCCACAATCTGTCGAGAAAGTACAGGAGGATAAACCATCCAATAGTGGAATTAGTTAAGTATCCGAGATACTGGAGGGGTTGCATGAGAGATTATTTAGAGAAAGTCGTAGATCAATGCGAGACCAGGTATCACTTACAGTTGTTATTTCCAGACACCCCGTTCATCCTACATTTCCAAAGTGGTTCAAGAGGCTACAGCCTATCCATTTCCAATAAGGGATGTGCCGTACTTCCCGATCCTCACCCTGATCCCCACCTGACGATAGCGGCTGGAGATGTCCGTCAGCTGCTTGCTTTACTCGCAGGAAATGAACGTTTGACTTCCCTTGTAGATAAAAAGGAAATCGAAGTACGCGGAGGTTATCGGCACTTATTATTTGCTGAATCGGTGCTTTGGTTGACCCGTTTTCACATCGTTGAACCAGTGAGCGTATAATGTGCAAAAATGGATTGACACCGTGTTTATTCGGTGATAGTATCTTTTTAGTAACAAATTTCTGAGTATTTAGTATGAATAGTTAAATAGCGTTTTATCTCTTATTAAGAGTGGTGGAGGGAAGTGCCCGATGAAACCCGGCAACCGTCAATGAAAATTGACATGGTGCCAATTCACTCGAAGCGAAGGCTTCGACAGATGAGAGAAAGTCTACTATTGAAATAGTATGCCTTTCTGCTTATCGCAGGGAGGCATTTTTATTTTTCAAATGACGTTGGATGAATGAAAAGTAAAGACGTATTTGGATATAATTCCTAGTAAACCGGTGGTTTTACTGATGGCGAGGTGGATACAACATGATTACGATTTCTGATGTAAAAAAAGTCTTTCAAACGAAAAACGGTACGGTTTCAGCTGTGGATGGGGTGGATATGACCATCAAGGATGGGGAAATCTTCGGTGTGATCGGGTACAGTGGTGCAGGAAAGAGTACGTTGATCCGGATGCTGAACGGGCTCGAGGTACCTACTGATGGAGCCGTCGATGTGAACGGACAGCTCATCTCAAAAGCGAAGGGCAGGACCCTTAGGGAAGCAAGGCAATCCATGGGGATGATCTTCCAGCATTTTAATCTCCTTTGGTCGAGGACCGTACTGGAAAACATCCAGTTTCCCCTTGAAATTGCGGGAGTATCCAAGAAGGAGAGAATCAAGAAAGCCAATGAACTGCTCCATCTGGTCGGCCTTGAAGGGCGCGGTGACTCTTACCCTTCTCAATTGAGCGGTGGTCAGAAGCAGCGGGTCGGCATTGCAAGGGCGCTGGCGAATGATCCGAAAGTGCTGTTATGCGATGAAGCCACTTCCGCCCTTGATCCACAGACTACAGACAGCATCCTTGACCTGCTTGTGGATATCAATGATCGCCTTGGATTAACCATCGTTTTGATCACCCACGAGATGCACGTCATCCGTAAGATTTGTCATAGGGTAGCGGTCATGGACTCAGGTAAAGTCGTTGAGGAGGGGGACGTACTTGAAGTGTTCCGCAATCCTCGTGAAGACGTGACGAAGCGCTTTGTTAAAGAAGTCGCTCAGCAGCAGGAATCGGATGCTGTCCTGGAACACTATCCGGACGGGAAGGTGCTCAAGCTGACGTTCGTCGGGGCCAGCACAGACCAGCCGCTGATCACCTCCTTGATCCGCCAGTTCGACATTGAAGTGAACATCCTTCAAGGACAGATTTCTCAAACGCAAAAAGGGGCCTTCGGAACCTTATTCATCCATTTAAGCGGAGATCCTTCGGTCGTCGATGAGGCAGTCGCTTTTGCTGAAGGTCAAGTGAAAGTCGAGGTGATGAAACGATGATCGAGAAAATCTTTCCGAATGTCGATTGGGAAAAAATGTGGGAGGCCACTCTGGAGACCCTCTATATGACAGGGATGTCGGTCATTGTGACCTTTTTCCTCGGCCTCGCCCTTGGGATCCTCCTGTTCCTTACGTCAAAGGGGAACATCTGGGAGAATAAAGTGGCATATGCCGTCACCAATGCGGCAGTCAATATTTTCAGGTCCATACCTTTCATCATCCTGATTGTGCTACTGATTCCATTTACGAAAGTAATGATCGGGACGATCCGTGGGGCCAATGCGGCATTGCCGGCCCTTATTATCGGTGCAGCCCCGTTTTATGCCCGGATGGTGGAAATCGCCCTGCGCGAAGTCAATAAAGGGGTCATAGAAGCAGCGAAAGCCATGGGGTCTAAAACGAGTACCATCATCACGAAGGTTCTTCTTCCTGAATCCATGCCGGCCCTCATTTCGGGAATCACGGTGACGGCTATCGCATTGGTCGGTTACACCGCAATGGCGGGCGTCATCGGAGCTGGCGGTCTTGGAAACCTTGCATTCCTGGACGGATTCCAGCGCAGCAGAACCGATGTCACCTTGGCGGCGACGATCTTGATTCTGATTCTTGTATTCATCATTCAACTTGTCGGTGATTATTTCACCAATAAAATAGATAAACGATAAAAGGAGAGAAAAAAGATGAAAAAATGGGTAGTGGGAACGATTGCAGCAGCAAGTATTCTAGGGTTGACAGCATGCGGAACCGGAGGGAGCAACGGAAGCTCAGGAGATTCAAAGGAACTCGTGGTCGGAGCCTCCAATGTCCCTCATGCTGAGATTCTGGAAGAAGCAAAACCGATTCTTGAAAAAGAAGGAATCGACCTGAAGATTGAAACGTATCAGGATTATGTCCTTCCGAATAAAGATCTGGAGAGCGGGGACCTGGACGCAAACTATTTCCAGCACATCCCTTATCTTGAGGGACAAAAAAAGGAACATGGCTATGACTTCGTCAGTGCGGGTGGAATCCACATCGAACCGATGGCAGTATACTCCAAGAAACACAAATCCCTCAAGGATATCCCGGAAGGCGGAACGATTCTGTTCAGTAACTCCGTTGCAGAGCACGGAAGGATCCTTACCCTGCTTGAAGCAAACGGTCTGATCAAATTGAAGGATGGAATCGATAAAACTCAAGCGACATTGGATGATATCGCCGAAAATCCGAAAAAGCTGAAGTTCGACTATGAATATGAGCCTGCTCTGCTTACACAGCTTTACAACAATGAAGAAGGCGATGCAGTCGTCATCAACTCCAATTATGCCATTGATAACGGTCTTGATCCGATCAAGGATTCCATTGCCATCGAAGATAAGGAATCACCTTATGTGAACATCATCGCGGTCAAAAAAGGCGATGAGGACAAAAAAGAAATCAAAGAGCTCGTGAAGGTGCTTCAGTCTGACGAAATCCAAGACTTCATCAACAAAGAGTGGGAAGGTGCCGTGGTTCCGGTCAAAGAATAAATACCAAACATAATCTTTTTGCAATAAGCTCATACTATTTTCGATCACTCGAATTAGAATGGAGCTGAAAAATATGCAGGTAGAGCCTAGAAATACAACGGAAGCAGCCCTGCTCGATTACAAGACGGGGCTCGGGATCTTCACTGAGAAAATGCCGGAGCTGGCGCAACAATACAATGCCTTTACGGAGCATTGTTTCCGTGAAGGAGTACTATCGAAGAAAGAGAAACAGCTGATCGCCCTTGGCATCAGTTTGTATTCTCAAGACGAGTACTGCATCATCTACCATACAAAGGGTTGTCTCGATCAAGGGTGTACGGAAGAAGAAATCCTTGAAGCTGTGGGAGTGACCGCTGCATTCGGCGGCGGCGCAGCCATGAGCCAGGCTGTCACGCTTGTACAACAATCCATGCACGATCTGAATGAACTGAAGCATTAAACGGAAAGGAGGGTCTTCGGACTCTCTTTTTTTACTTTTCAAAGAGGATGAACTCCTTTCAGGAGGATACAGGCGGAAACGTGTAAGAAAGTCTGACAATTTAGCGCAGAACAGGAGTGAAGGATGATTTTCAAAAAAAATCACCCCTCACACGTTTTGGCAAAAGAATGGCAGGGTAGTATCCTTAATGAGTAGTACAAAAATCTGAAAGGAATGATTCACTATCGACTCTCTTGACAGTATGTCGTACACAAGCGAAATGGAAAAGGCCATGCATGGAGCCCACGGAGTAGGGTACGAGGTGTACAAACGAAAGCATGAAGTTCGGATGCAAGTAGAAATGCAAAGAGAGAAGGATTATAGGGAAAGCCGCAGGATGATTGCTGCACTTGATCGAAAAGTGCACGCTAATATATAGAAGAATGACGGAGGAACCGGTGATGGATGAATCACTGGTTTTTCTTATGTATAGAGGTTTAAATGGGCATCCATCCGTGATAAGGTAGGGGATGTGGGAACATGATTCGCTCAAAGGACGAATCATGTATGCAGAAGGGCGTTTGGGCCAACAATAGAAGGGTATTTTTTCCCGTTTCCATACCGTCCCCTTTTGTCTGAAAAAGTTGATTATAGCTTTTATTTGTTATAAGATTGTAATGATAATAAATTGAGAATGGATAAAGAATCCCTTTATTTCATTTATAAAGTCACGGAGGTAATATACATGGCAGGTTCTACTTTAACAATCAAAGATCTTCATGTGGAGATCGAAGGTAAAGAAATCCTCAAGGGTGTCAACCTTGAAATCAAAGGTGGAGAAATTCACGCGGTCATGGGACCGAATGGTACTGGTAAATCCACTCTTTCATCTGCAATCATGGGTCACCCGAAATACGAAGTGACAAAAGGAAGCATCACGTTCGACGGTAAAGATGTCCTTGAAATGGAAGTGGACGAACGCGCACAAGTAGGTCTTTTCCTTGCAATGCAATATCCAAGTGAAATCAGCGGTGTGACGAATGCCGATTTCCTTCGTTCTGCCATCAACAGCCGACGCGAAGAAGGGGAAGAAATTTCCCTTATGAAGTTCATCCGCAAAATGGATTCTGAAATGGAATACCTTGAAATGGATCCGGATATGGCACAGCGTTACCTGAACGAAGGATTCTCCGGTGGGGAGAAGAAGCGTAACGAAATCCTTCAATTGATGATGCTTCAGCCTAAGATTGCCATCCTTGATGAAATCGATTCAGGACTTGATATCGATGCCCTCAAAGTTGTTTCAAAAGGGATCAACAAAATGCGCGGAGAAGACTTCGGTTGCCTGATCATCACTCACTACCAACGTCTGTTGAACTACATCACGCCTGATCACGTTCACGTGATGATGCAAGGCCGCGTTGTGAAATCCGGCGGTAAGGAACTGGCGCAGCGCCTTGAAGCAGAAGGCTATGACTGGATCAAAGAAGAACTGGGAATCAAAGACGAAACTGTCGGCCAAGAAGCGTAAGAGTTAGGAGGATGAATATGACTGTAGAAACGAAACTACCAGTAGATCAAGACTATGTCAGCTCCTACTCAAAACAACTCGGAGAACCTGAATGGATGACGGCCCTGCGTACAGACGCATTCGCCAAAGTCTCAGACTTGAACCTCCCTGTTGCGGATAAAACGAAGATCACAAGCTGGAACTTCACTCAATTCCAGAAGCATACAGTCGAAAGTGCTGCGTTTTCATCCATGAGCGAGCTGCCCGAAGAAATTAAAGCATTAGTAGAATCTGAAAGTGAATCAGGAAGCCTGTACATCCAGCGTAATAACACACCTGCCCACTTGAAGATCACGGATGAACTAAAAGACAATGGTGTCATCTTCACCGATATTTTCACTGCTGTGAAGGAGCACGGTGACCTTGTTCAAAAATACTTCATGACCGATGGTGTGAAAGTGGATGAGAACAAGCTTACGGCTCTTCATGCGGCCCTTATGAACGGAGGTACGTTCCTCTACGTTCCTAAAAACGTGGAGCTGACTGAACCGGTTCAGGCCGTATTCATCCATGATGATGCGGAAGTAGCCATGTTCAACCACGTACTTGTTGTGGCAGAAGACAATAGTTCTGTCACTTATGTGGAAAACTATATTTCTACAGTGGAAGTGGAGAACGGCGTGTTCAACATCGTATCAGAAGTTGTGGCTAAGGATAATGCCAAGGTCGCATACGGTGCCGTGGATACCCTTGACAGCGGAGTGACGACATACGTTAACCGTCGCGGTGTGGCATCACGTGATGCGCGCATCGAATGGGCACTCGGCCTGATGAACGATGGAGATACGGTCTCAGAAAACGTGACGAACCTGATTGGTGACGGTTCTTACGGTGATACGAAATCAGTCGTTGTCGGACGCGGCAAACAAAAACAGAATTTCACCACCAAGGTTGTTCATTTCGGTAAAAATTCCGAAGGATACATCCTTAAACATGGTGTGATGAAAGATGAAGCTTCTTCCATCTTCAACGGAATCGGAAAGATCGAGCACGGTGCATCGAAATCGAATGCCGAGCAGGAATCACGCGTCCTCATGCTGAGTGAAAAAGCGCGCGGAGATGCAAATCCGATCCTATTGATCGATGAAGACGATGTAACGGCCGGACATGCTGCCTCTGTAGGCCGCGTTGATCCGCTTCAACTTTACTACCTCATGAGCCGCGGGATCCCTCAGAAAGAAGCTGAACGTCTCGTGATCCACGGATTCCTGGCGCCGGTTGTGAACCAGCTGCCGATCGAGGGCGTGAAGAAACAGCTTGTCGAGGTAATCGAAAGGAAAGTCAACTAATGGATATCCAAGAGATTCGTAAACATTTTCCGATTCTCGACCAGGAAGTGAACGGCCATCCATTGGTGTATCTGGATAGTGCAGCTACCTCTCAAAAGCCGATTTCGGTCATTGAGGCTGTGAGCGACTACTATAAAGGCTATAATTCGAACGTCCACCGCGGGGTCCATACCCTCGGTACAAGGGCGACGGACGGATATGAAGGAGCACGTGAAAAGGTACGCTCCTTCATCAATGCAGCGACCACGGAAGAAGTGATCTTTACCCGTGGTACGACGACTTCCATCAACACTGTCGCAGCGAGCTACGGCCGCGCCAATGTGGAAGAAGGCGACGAAATCGTCATCACCCACATGGAGCACCATAGCAACATCATTCCATGGCAGCAGCTTGCCAAAGAAAAAGGCGCCGTCCTGAAGTACGTTCCCCTGCAGGAAGATGGAACCATCACCCTGGAGGATGTCCGTGCAACGATCACGTCCAAGACGAAAATCGTGGCCATCATGATGGTATCAAACGTACTCGGTACGATGAATCCGATCAAGGAGATCACTAAGATCGCCCATGAAAACGGAGCGGTCATGATGGTGGACGGTGCCCAGGCTGCCCCGCATATGAAGATCGACGTGCAGGATCTCGACTGTGATTTCTTTGCCTTCTCAGGCCATAAGATGGTCGGACCTACAGGTATCGGTGTTCTGTACGGCAAGAAGAAGCACTTGGAAGCAATGGAACCGGTAGAGTTCGGTGGCGAAATGATTGATTTCGTCGGATTGTATGACTCTACCTGGAAAGAGCTCCCGTGGAAGTTCGAAGGAGGTACCCCGATCATCGCAGGAGCGATCGGTCTTGGAGCCGCCATCGACTTCCTCGAAGATATCGGTCTTTCCAACATTGAAGCCCATGAGCATAAGCTGGCCGCTTATGCCCTTGAAAAAATGAGCGCTGTGGAAGGTATGACGATCTTCGGTCCACAGGATCCTGCACAGCGTGCCGGACTCGTGACGTTCAACATCGATGACGTCCATCCACACGATGTCGCCACCGTCCTCGATTCGGAAGGCATTGCCGTCCGTGCCGGGCACCACTGTGCACAGCCGCTGATGAAATGGCTCAATGTATCAGCAACGGCCCGCGCCAGCTTCTATCTGTACAACACAGAAGAAGAGATCGACAGACTGGTTGCGGGGCTAGTGAAGACGAAGGAGTTTTTCAGCGATGTCTTTTAATAACTTAGATCAGCTTTACCGGCAGGTCATCATGGATCATTACAAAAATCCACGCAATAAGGGTTCTCTGGAAGATGGCAGCTTTACCATCGATATGAACAACCCAACGTGCGGTGACCGCATCCACCTTACACTGAAAGTGGAAGACGGGATCGTTCAGGATGCGAAGTTCGACGGAGAAGGATGTTCCATCTCCATGGCTTCAGCGTCCATGATGACCCAGGCGGTCAAAGGCAAAGAAATCGACGAAGCACTCAAGCTATCGAAGATCTTCTCTGATATGATGCAAGGAAATGACTATGACGATGATGTCGATCTTGGAGATATAGAAGCATTACAAGGAGTCGCCAAGTTCCCGGCCCGCATCAAGTGTGCGACGCTCGCGTGGAAGGCGATGGAAAAAGGAGTGCGTGAAGAAGAGCAGAACTAAGCTTTTCTTCTTGCTCCATTAACGAATGGAGGAATCAACATGGCGAAGAAGATGCCTGAGATCGGAGATTACAAATACGGTTTTAGCGATAAAGACGTATCGATTTTCCGTTCAAAACGCGGTTTGACGCGGGAAATCGTTGAAGAGATCTCCCGTATGAAAGATGAACCGAAATGGATGCTTGATTTCCGCTTGAAATCATTGGATCATTTCTATAACATGGCAATGCCTCAGTGGGGAGGAAATCTCCAGGAACTGAATTTCGATGATATCACGTACTATGTGAAGCCATCTGAGAAATCCGAGCGCAGCTGGGATGAAGTTCCGGAAGAAATCAAGCAGACGTTCGATAAGCTTGGAATCCCAGAAGCAGAGCAAAAATACCTTGCCGGTGTATCGGCTCAGTATGAGTCCGAAGTGGTTTACCACAACATGCAGGAAGACCTCGAGGAAATGGGGATCGTCTTCAAGGACACAGATTCTGCTCTGAAAGAAAATGAAGAGCTGTTCCGTGAGCACTGGGCGAAAGTCATCCCTCCAACCGACAACAAGTTCGCAGCGTTGAACTCGGCTGTATGGTCCGGTGGATCCTTCATCTATGTACCGAAGGGCATCAAAGTGGATACGCCACTTCAAGCCTACTTCCGTATCAACTCGGAGAATATGGGTCAGTTCGAGCGTACGCTCATCATCGTCGATGAAGATGCGAGCGTTCACTACGTAGAGGGATGTACAGCACCTGTCTACACAACGAACTCCCTTCACTCGGCTGTCGTCGAGATCGTTATCAAGAAAAATGCGTACTGCCGTTATACAACGATCCAAAACTGGGCAAACAACGTTTACAACCTGGTAACGAAGCGTGCAGTATGTGAAGAGAACGCAACGATGGAATGGGTCGATGGAAACATCGGTTCAAAACTGACGATGAAATACCCTGCTGTCATCCTTAAAGGGGAAGGCGCCCGTGGTATGACGCTTTCCATCGCACTTGCAGGTAAAGGGCAGCATCAGGATGCCGGTGCCAAAATGATCCACCTTGCACCGAACACGTCTTCTACGATCGTTTCAAAATCCATCTCAAAACACGGTGGGAAAGTAACGTATCGCGGAATCGTGCATTTCGGACGCAAAGCGGAAGGCGCACGCTCGAACATCGAGTGTGACACGCTAATCATGGATAACCAATCTACTTCTGATACAATCCCTTACAACGAAATCCTGAACGATAACATTTCCCTTGAACACGAAGCGAAGGTATCGAAGGTTTCTGAAGAGCAACTCTTCTACTTGATGAGCCGCGGAATCTCAGAAGAAGAAGCAACAGAAATGATCGTAATGGGCTTCATTGAGCCGTTTACGAAAGAACTTCCTATGGAATATGCTGTTGAAATGAACCGTCTGATCAAGTTCGAGATGGAAGGTTCAATCGGTTAATAAGCAACCCAGATGATAAGACGGAGCCCATTTCGGCTCCGTCTTTTTTATTTATCTCGATAAGAAAGAAAATTTATCTGTTGGTAGTCCGTTCACAGGCTCTCATACCGCCGGAGCTAACTTCTTATGCCCTTTTCGATTTTGCCACTGTTTCCTCATATAAGGCATCATCCAACGATCGACTCCATACCGTCCGGCATTGGCTCCTGCGACAATAAGGAAGATCGTGAGGATGACCATCTGCGGATTTGTGCTGGTGGTTCCACTGAGGAGAAAACTGAAGTTCATCATGATGCCACCGAGTGCTGCAAGATTTGTGAACAGTCCTAGGATCAAGCCGATCCCGACGAGCACCTCTCCCCACATGACGAGTGTGGCAAACAACTCATGGTTAGGGAGTGCGACCTGTTCAAGGAACGTTGCCCACCACGTCTGTACAGCCGGATGATCACCTGTCGCCTTGCTGATTGCTCCCTGGAGGAACCCGTTGACTTCAAATCCCCCGGTCATTTTTCCAATGCCGGAAGTCAGCCAGAAGTAACCTAGATACAGCCTGATAATCGTCAAGAAACCTGCCACGGCTTTATTATTACGTAAAAATGCGTTTACCATCGTCATTCACTCCCTGATTCCGTTTTAAGAGGGCTAGCTCCTCTACACTTTCAGTATAAGCACGTAAGAGAAAAAAGACGATAAGTTTGTTCAGTATTTCACAAACTAGACATGTCTTCATGACAAACTTGTTAACATTTGGATTTTAGAGTTAAAAAGCCTAGATGGGGTTCTTCTGACATGCAATCCTGGCATCTCTGAACGGAAATCGGATCGGTTCTGTGATAGAATGAATTCACATAAAAGGCAGGTGTTGAACGATGATCTATGTTGGCGTGACAGGGTGGGGGGACCATGACACCCTTTATGAAAACGTCCCTGCAAGGGATAAGCTGAAGGAGTACGGCGCCCACTTCCCGGTCGTGGAAGTGGATGCATCTTTTTATGCCGTACAGCCCGTTAAGAATGTGAGAAAATGGGTGGATGAAACACCTGATGCGTTCCGATTCATCGTGAAGGCCTATCAGGGGATGACAGGGCATCAGCGCAGTGAGATTCCGTTTGAATCAAAGGATGTCATGTTTGCGGCGTTCAAGGAATCCATCGCCCCGTTCCTGGAGAGCGGTAAGCTTGCCATGGTCTTATTCCAATTCCCGCCATGGTTCGACTGTACAAAAGATAATGTGAATGTTATCCGCTATTGTAAGGAGCAGATGCAGGGAATCCCTGTGTCTTTGGAGTTTCGGCACCAAAGCTGGTATTCACCCGAATTCTGCGAGGGGACGCTCGGTTTCATGAAGGATGAAGATTGGATCCATTCAATCTGTGATGAGCCCCAGGCAGGAGAGGGATCCGTCCCAAGAGTGGTCGAAGCGACAAACCGAGATGCCACCCTCATCCGGTTCCACGGTCGGAATGTATATGGCTGGAACCATACAGGAAAGGAGAACTGGCGTGAGGTTCGTTATCTCTACCGGTATAATCGGGACGAGCTTGAAGAGTGGGTTCCCCACATCAGGAAGCTGGAGCAAGAATCGAAGGACTTGTATATCCTTTTCAATAATAATTCAGGCGGTGACGCAGCGGATAATGCCAAACAGATGATTGAACTGCTTGGAATACAGTACAGCGGCCTTGCACCGAAGCAGCTGGATTTGTTCTGATGCACATGTAGAAAAAGGCAAAGCCTTACAGGAGTGAGCTTAATTGAAAGAAACGATCCATATTTATCACACCAACGATTTGCATAGTCACTTTGAGCACTGGGCGAGGATCCGGGACCTCATGAAGGACAGGAGAAGGCTGCATGAGGGGAAAGGAGACGAGGTCTTCGTATTTGATATAGGAGATCATGTCGATCGCTCCCATCCCCTCACAGAGGCCACCCTCGGGAAGGGGAACGTCAAGTTCCTTAACGAAGCAGGGTACGACGGAGTCACGATCGGAAACAACGAAGGCATCACCCTTGATCATGAAGAACTGAATCACCTGTATGATGAAGCAGCATTCCCGATCATCCTTGGAAACCTCTTTGACGAATCCATGGCGATGCCCGATTGGGCCACCCCTTATCACATTTACCGGACGAAAGGAGATGTGAAGATCGGGGTCCTCGGTTTAACGGCGCCTTTCTACCCTTTTTATCAGGCACTGGGTTGGACCGTCACCGAGCCGATCGCTGAGCTGAGGAAACAGTTGGACGAACTGAGGCCGAAAGTGGACGTGCTCATCCTTTTATCTCATCTGGGCATTCGTGATGATGAATGGATCGGGGAGGAGTTCCCCGAAGTGGACGTCATCCTCGGTGCCCACACCCATCACATCCTTCAGGAAGGGAAAGAGGTCAACGGCACCCTTCTCGGTGCAGCGGGCAAGTATGGAAACTTCGTAGGTCATATGGTGATCGAAGTCGATTCTTCAAGTAAGGAGATTCTCTCGGAGAAAGCCCGACTCTATGCGTATGAAGATCTTCCCGAAACGGGGGATGAACCGGAAGAAGAACGGAACTGGCTACTCGAGGGCGAAGCATTACTGGAAGAAGAAATTGCCGATTTGAAAACGGAGCTCCCTGTCGACTGGTACAGGCCGTCTCCGCTTCCGAACCTGCTCAGTGAGGCGCTCATGGAGTGGACGGATGCTGATTGTTCTCTCGTGAATTCAGGACTCCTCATGGAAGGCCTGCAAGCAGGAGCCGTCACGAAGAGGGACCTGCACCACATCCTGCCTCACCCTATTAATCCGTGTCTGATCACGCTCACGGGAGAAGAGCTCAAGGAGGTCATCACCCTTACCCTTAATGAATCATGGCCTGCCCTTGAAGTGAAAGGGCTTGGATTCAGGGGGAGGGTGCTTGGGGAATTCGTTTACACCAATATCAGCTTTACTGAAGATGGTGTGTTGGTGGGAGGAGGGCTTCTTGAATCTCATAAGAGCTATAAGGTAGCTCTGCCCGATATGTTTACGTTCGGTCACTTCTTCCCATCACTTAAAACAAAACCGAAGAAGTATTTCATGCCGGAATTCTTACGGGACGTGCTCGGGTGGAAACTCGGCAAAATGAAGAACTGATGGAACAGATTTACCATTCTTCTATGAATAATCCCCTGTAATAGGTAATTATACCTTGCAGAATTACAGGTTTCCTTTATAATGGACATATTAGTAAATTTTGTCGAAAAATGAAGGGGATATATAGGAGATTAGTATGATGCTCATTTCTACAAGGTCCATCAGATCCGGCATGGTTCTAGGTTCACCGGTCTATAACATGAGAGGAAAGATGCTGATTCATGATCGCGTACCGCTCACGGACCGCATGATTCAGCGACTATTAGAGTTGAATATTCAATATGTTTATATCGAAGATTCTCTTTCCTATGGAATTGAGGTCAAGGAGACCGTTTCAAAGAAAGTGAGACAAGAAACGATCAAAAGTATCGAGAAGGCATTCAGTCAGGTCAAGCGATCGAGCATCCCGAAAAGCGTGCTATTCGAAGAGAGTGCCAGGCAGATGACCGGCATCATCGGAGTCGTCCTGCAGGAAGTCAAGGAGAACAATGACCTTCTGACGATCCTGACAGATGTCTTCTCCTATGATTCTTATATCTTCCATCATTCGTTCAATGTGACACTTTACACCCTTTCAATCGGCCTTAAGCTGAATCTTCCCCAAAAGCAGCTGGAACAGCTCGGGGTGGGAGCGATTCTTCATGATATCGGCAAAATGTGCATATCTGAGGAAATCCTTATGAAGCCGGGCAGGCTGACGGAAGCGGAATTCGCTGAAATCAAACTCCATTCCGAGAGGGGATTCGAGATCCTCCGCGGCCTTCATTCGGTATCCATCCTGGTAGCACACTGTGCGTATCAGCACCATGAGAGGTTGGACGGATCTGGATATCCCCGGGGAATCAAGGAAGAAGATATCCATCCATTCGCCAAGATCATCGCGGTCGCTGACGTCTTCGACGCCATGACCTCCAACAGGGTATACCGGGATGCAATGCTTCCCCATCAGGCCCTCGAAATCCTCTATGCAGGAGCGGGCACCTTGTTCGACAGGGAGGTCATCGAAGCCTTCAGGCGCTCCGTGGCCATCTATCCGAATGGGATGATTATCGAGCTGAATGATCATCGTAAAGGCATCGTCGCAGAGCAGAATCAAGGGGTGACTGACCGTCCTGTTGTACGGATCGTCGAAGAGCGGGGAGAACGGCTGGAAACTCCCTATGAAATCGATTTGAGTAAGGAATTTGATGTGATTATCACGGGCTTTGATCCGGATTTTGAAGTCGGGATCCCTTCCCGTACATGACCTCTGACTCGCGGGGGTCTTTTTTTTGCGTTGATAGGTTTAAAATATTTCCAATAGGGAATATCCATTGTAAAAGATCCGGTAGTTTGATATAGTTGTATAGAAAATTTTATAAGCAACCACATCATCAATCCGATGGGGTAGAGGCGCAGGGTTCATTAGTAAGCTGTTTGAGGATGACAACAGAGAGAACAGATGAAAGGGAACTTTTGCCGAAGTAGCCATGTATGTCGAATGCATGGATGCTGGGGTTATCTTGAAAAAGGGTGACACTGTCATTATAGAGGCACTCTATAATGGGGAGCTACAGATCGTGATGGAGCACTGACGTTACTGACAAGGTAATGATAGGATCTCTATCATTGCCTTTTTTGTTTGCCTTCTATCATGTTTCAGCATTCCCCCCTATCAATTCATAGGAGGAACGTATGGAAAACACCATTTATTCATTAATCCCGCCACTCTTGGCCATCTTGATGGTCGTACTGACGCGGAGGGTACTTTTATCCCTCGGTGTAGGGATTGTGGCATCCGCACTCTTAATAGCCAATTTTTCGATCGGGGAAACAATCTCCCTCGTATGGGATGGATTCATCGGGAATCTATACGCAGATGGAGAATGGAATAAGGGGAATATCTTCATCATCCTTTTCCTGCTTCTGCTCGGTATCATCACGGCATTCATCAATATTACAGGCGGAAGCCGTGCTTTCGGTGAATGGGCCATCAAGCGCGTGAAGACACGCAGAGGTGGCCAGATTCTTGCAGCCGTATTAGGGATCATCATCTTCATTGATGATTACTTCAATGCCCTTGCAGTCGGTCAGGTGGCACGTCCTGTCACGGACCGTCACAACATTTCAAGGGCAAAACTTGCCTATATCATTGATTCGACCTCAGCTCCGATCTGTGTGGTTTCACCGGTTTCAAGCTGGGGGGCGTACATCATCGGGATCATGGGAACGATTCTGGCTGCCCACAATGTGACTGACATCTCGGCATTTTCTGCCTTTGTGCAGGTGGTTCCCATGAACTTTTATGTATGGGCCACAATCCTTTTTGTATTTTTGGTTGCCATCAGGGGCATTGATTTCGGAAAAATGCGTGAGCATGAAGTGAAAGCAATTCGTTCAGGAGAGCTGTATGATTCCTCAAAAGAAATCCCTGGAGAACTTAAAAATGAGCTTCCCGTCAGCGCGAGGGGAACAGTCGGTGACCTTGTCTGGCCCATCGTTGCTCTCGTCGTCGGAACAGTCGGGGCCATGCTGTGGACCGGATACCGTGCGGTGGGATCCTTCGATCTTCTCAAAGTGTTCGAAAACACCGATGTGACGCTTTCGCTGATTCTGGGTGGTGTCGTCGGATTCATCGTTTCCCTGCTCTTCTTCCTCAGACAAGTGAGTCTGAAAGGCGTGGAAGGAAGTGCACTTGGTAAAGGAATCATCGAGGGGATCAAATCCATGCTGCCAGCCGTTTACATTTTATTCTTCGCTTGGACGATCGTGACCCTGATTGGAGAATTGGAGACAGGCAAGTATCTTGCAGGTCTCGTGGAACAATCCAGCATACCTGTAGCGGCCCTGCCGTTCATCCTGTTCGTTGTGGCCGGATTCATGGCCTTTTCAACGGGAACTTCCTGGGGATCCTTCGGGTTGCTACTCCCGATTGCAGGTGAGATCGCGGCCAATACGGATATCACGATCCTGCTTCCATCAATGGCGGCCGTCCTTGCCGGGGCAGTATTCGGAGACCACTGCTCTCCTATTTCGGACACCACCATCCTTTCCTCCACTGGAGCAGGGAGCAATCACATTGACCACGTCCTCACCCAGCTGCCATATGCACTCATTGCAGCGAGTGCAGCGGCAGTCGGCTATCTTGTCCTTGGATTCACCGAGAACACGTGGCTCGGGCTGTTGACGGTCATCGTTCTTGTTGTGGGAGTGTCCTTCCTGATCGGGAAGAAATCAGAAACAGTGGCAGAACAACATTAGCAAGAAGCCGGGAACTCATCCCGGCTTCTTTTTTTATTTGAGGATGATGGGAAATCATGCATGGGGAAAGAGGCCTGGTGAATAAGTAATGCATTTAGCAATAATGTGTCTGAATTATGAAAAATCTCTTTGACAATTGTCCTAGAACTAGCTATACTGTCTTTAGATTTAATGTTCAGAAAATATAAAAATTTCAATCTTATGATTGAAATCACACAGGGGGAAATAAGATGGAAAATCGCAGTCAGTTCGGCACCCGTGCAGGTTTTATCATGGCGGCTGTCGGATCCGCCATCGGACTAGGGAATATCTGGCGCTTTCCGGCGGTCGCCTATGAAAACGGAGGAGGGGCCTTCTTCATCCCGTATCTCTTCGCCCTTCTAACGGCAGGGATTCCGCTTTTGATCTTGGAATTCACGATCGGGCATAAATACCGTGGCTCCGCTCCGCTCTCTTATTTCAGGATGAACCGCAAGCTTGAATGGCTTGGCTGGTGGCAGGTCGCCATCGCGTTTGTTATCTCGACCTATTACTCGGTTATCATTGCGTGGGCCATGTCCTACAGCGTATTCTCCTTCAATCTAGGATGGGGAGAAGACACAGAAGGTTTCTTGTTCGGGGAGTACCTGAAACTGGATGTAAGTGCAGGCCAGACGGGAAGCATCGTTCCCGGAGTATTCATTCCACTGGTCATCGTATGGGTGGTCGCACTCGGTATCCTCTTCCGTGGAGTCAAAAAGGGAATTGAAGTGGCGAACAAGATCTTCATTCCGGCACTTGTCATTTTATTCTTAATCATTGTGATCAGAGCCGTCACTCTTCCCGGAGCCTTTGAAGGATTAAACGCCTTCTTCAAACCAGATTTCACGAAGATTGCCGATCCGAGCGTGTGGGTCGCAGCATACGGACAGATTTTCTTCAGTCTATCCATCGCCTTCGCCATCATGATCACATACTCGAGTTATCTTCCGAAAAAATCGGATATCACCAATAACGCGTTCATTACCGGTTTCGGGAACTCCAGCTTTGAATTGCTGGCAGGGATCGGGGTATTCGCAGCATTAGGCTTCATGGCCCAGTCTCAAGGGGTATCGGTTCAGGAAGTCGTAAGTGGTGGAGTCGGGCTTGCATTCGTGGTATTCCCGCAGATCATCAATTCCTTCCCGGCGTTGAATGGTTTGTTCGGATTCCTGTTCTTCGCCTCACTTGTCCTGGCCGGATTGACGTCCTTGATCTCGATCACCGAGACCTATGTGGCGGCAGTCTCAGAAAAATTCGGACTTTCCAGGAAGAAAGCGGTTCTGTTCGGAGGTGGACTTTCGGCTTTGGTGTCGATCCTGTTTGCAACACAGGGTGGACTGCTCTTCCTCGATGTAGCTGACTACTTCATCAATCAATTCGGAGTGGCCTTCGTCGGTTTGATCGAAGTCATCGCGGTCGTTTGGTTCCTGCGCAAGCTCAATCCGCTTCAAGCCCATGCCAATGAAATTTCGGATATCAGACTTGGTGCCTGGTGGAAGGTTTGTCTTGGAATCATCACACCGGTTGTCCTGGGAGTCATGATGTTTGGATTGTTTAAAGTGAATCTTTTAAGGCAATTTGATACTGAAAACGGGAACTATGAAGGGTATCCGGATATGTTCATCAACTTAAGCGGATGGGCTGTTGCAGCCTTTGCCCTTGTAATTGGATTCCTCTTTACCATCAAGCGTTGGAGCTCCAAAACAGAAGCTGACACCACATATAAGGAGGTAAGCTGAATGGGTACAGGAGCAATCATCAGCATGATCGTCGGTATCGTAATCATTTGGGGCGGGCTTGCAGCCAGCATAGCCAATGCCGTCATCAGTTCGAAAAAGCAGAAGCAGGCATAAGGAAAAAGCAGACGATGGGAGGATCTCCCTTGTCTGCTTTTTTCATTCTTTCTTTGCCCGATCCTGCCGCTCCCACATTTTCAGGTGGGGATACGGGTCGAAGGACCACTCCGTGATGCCATTATCTTTGTACATACCGTAATGAAGGTGGGGAGGGAATTTTCCTGCCGTCCCCGGGGGTCCGTATCCGGAACTCCCGACGCCTCCGATCACCGTCCCGGGTTCAACCACCTGGCCGACCTTCAGATCTTTGGAGAATCCGTTCAGATGTGCATAATAGTGATACGTATTATTGATATCACGAATGCCGATACGCCACCCCCCGTATCGATTCCATCCTTTCATTTCGACGATGCCGTATGAGGTCGATCGGACCGGTACCCCGTAATCGGCAAACAGGTCTGTTCCCTCATGCATCCGTTTACCTCCCCAACCCCTGGCATCCCCCCATGTATTCCGGTAGCTGTAGTTATACCTCTGTGGGAGAGGGAATGCTTTCGCATTGAGGTGGATCGTGTCAAATTTCTTATACACCAGTGCTTTTCCCATGATGATACTGACAGTCTTATCGCGCTTATAATATTCCCATAAGGCAAGCTTCACGTTATCGTGATCGATTCCATAGCGGAGAATGAAGTGGGAAAGGGAAGCAAGGCGATCTTCATCACTCAGCAGGCTGGCTTTCCCGTCAAGGTCTCCATCGCGCCCGAACCCGTCGAATAGGGAGATGGTCAATGGATTGGCATCTTCCCGGTTGGGATTCAATGCGCCAGTCCATGTTTCAGGCATGATGTGAATGGAAATCGGTGAGGTGGGTTTTTCCCTGTCCTGCCTGGAGAAGCGTAAACTTCTCTCGTATTGATCGATGGCCGCCATATAATACCAGGGAATCTGGGTGAGGGCTTCATTTTTTTTGAAAAGCTCCATCCTTTTGTTATGGATCTGTTCTTCTGACATTTCCTTTGCGACGGTCAGTTGAACCGGATGGATGACAATGAAGAAGAACATGAGAACAACGAAAATCACC
The DNA here is from genome assembly GCA_963762295.1 of uncultured Bacillaceae bacterium. Lineage (GTDB taxonomy): Bacteria > Bacillota > Bacilli > Bacillales > Bacillaceae_B > Rossellomorea. The sequence goes on along the minus strand of CAVXKK010000004.1, from coordinate 941,447 downwards.
TTTTTCAACAAGGGCAACCCTCCTAGGATTTCTATCTGTTTTTAGTTTGTTTCCAGAACGCATTTTCATTAACATCAATAAATGGTAATCGTGGTCCGTAAGCTTGTTTTCGCATTTTTAGTATGATAAAGTGACAAAAGAGACTTATTGATGATGGCTTTTTTACATAAGATGAACGAGCTGTATTTGCGTTTCACTCTTTGCCTAAGTCAACTATTTAGGATGGGAGATGTGGAGGATGACCAAGAAAGAAGAACATATCAGAAAACCGGATTGGCTTAAAATTAAGCTGAATACGAATGATAATTATATGGGTCTTAAGAAAATGATGAGGGAAAAGAATCTTCACACAGTATGTGAGGAAGCCCGCTGCCCGAATATCCATGAATGCTGGGGAACACGACGTACAGCTACATTCATGATCCTTGGTGACGTATGTACGCGTGCCTGCCGTTTCTGTGCAGTCAAAACAGGCCTGCCGAATGAACTCGATCTGGCAGAACCGGAACGCGTTGCGGATTCCGTTCAGCTCATGAACCTGAAGCACGTGGTTGTCACCGCTGTTGCACGTGATGATCTGAAAGATGGAGGTTCCCAGGTATTTGCTGAAACGGTCCGTGCCATCCGCCGCAAGAGTCCGTTCACGTCTATCGAAGTACTTCCTTCCGATATGGGTGGAGTTTTCGAAAACATCAAAACATTGATGGATGCGAAACCGGATATCATGAACTATAACGTTGAAACGGTGCGCCGTCTGACTCCGAGAGTTCGTGCCCGTGCAACCTACGACCGTACCCTTGAGTTCCTTCGCCGTGCAAAAGAACTCAACCCTGACATCCCGACGAAATCAAGCATCATGGTGGGGCTTGGTGAAACGAAGGAAGAAATCCTTGAAACAATGGAAGATCTTCGTGCAAACCATGTGGATATCGTGACGCTCGGTCAATATCTGCAGCCTTCCAAGAAGCACCTGAAAGTTCAAAAATACTACCACCCGGATGAGTTCGCCGAACTTCGCGAAGCCGCCATGGAAAAAGGCTTCAGCCACTGTGAAGCAGGTCCACTCGTGCGTTCTTCGTACCACGCGGACGAACAAGTCAATGCCGCAGCCAAAGCAAGACAAGCAGCGGGTGAACAAGAAACTCAAAACGCATAATACCAAAAAGCATCCCGGAATTCGGGATGCTTTCTTGATGTTTGCTTGTCGCCTCAGAGCGACCCGCCTGCGCATTTCGTGGTGTCCAGCTCCGGCGTGTTGAGGCTCGAGGTCATAAGCCAAGACACCCAAAAAGGCAAAGGACGCCTTTCTGGGTGTCTCGTCTTATGCTTGTCGCCTCAGTGCTACTCGCCTGCGCTTTTCGTAGTGTCCAGCTCCGGCGTGTTGAGGCTCGAGGTCATAAGTCAAAGCACTTAAAAAGGCAAAGGACGCCTTTCCGGGTGTCTCGTCTTATGCTTGTCGCCTCAGTGCGATTCGCCTCCGCTTTTCGTGGTGTCCAGCTCCGGCGTGTTGAGGCTCGAGGTCATAAGTCAAAGCACCCAAAAAGGCAAAGGACGCCTTTCCGAGTGCTTCGCCTTATGCTTGTCGCCTCAGAGCGACCCGCCTCCGCTTTTCGTGATGTCTAGCTCCGGCGTGTTGAGGCTCGAGGTCATAAGCCAAGACACCCAAAAAGGCAAGGGACGCCTTTCCGGGTGTCTCGTCTTATGCTTGTCGCCTCAGAGCGACCCGCCTCCGCTTTTCGTTAGTCCATGATATAGTCTTTTCTGATTTTATCCGGGTTGATCTGGTGGACGTCGTCGTCTTGCATTTCGTAGTCAGAGGACATTTCGCCGTTGGCGTTTTCACCGTTGTTTATTTCCCTGCCCTGGGGGGAATCCTGTAGCATGAGGCTGATGGTGTTGTCGATGCTGTCGCTTACGTGCTGGCTATCTGTATCCATCTTGGCCAGGTTTTCCACGTCCCTCATGAGGGCTTTATCATCGGTAACATAGACGTGGTACCATCTCGGTATGACCGACATGGCGGTTTTCTTAACCTGATCGGCAACAGTGAATCGTCCGTCTTTATCGGTTTTGTCCGTTACATATGAGACGAGGACTTCTTCGTCGGTAACGAGGGTCGCGCAGTCTTTCACATGGGGGATGCCGACACTCATTTTACTGATGGTATCCGCCACTTGTTCCCTGTTGATGCTGTACATATCCTTCATAGGCATAGCGTTGCTGCCGGGAGTCTTTTGGTGTCGCACATATCCAAAGTCTTCCCCTCGTTGCGAGCCCTTTTTGGTCCAGCTGTCTTCGTTATAGAGATCTTCTCTGTCGTTTACATTAATGGTATTTCCATTGTCATGGAACATTTCTTCATTCGACTTGTTGATGCCATTACAGCCGGCGCTTGTCACAGTCAGGCCGAGTATGGCAAAGCTTACGAATGTTTTCTTCAATCAAAACACCCCCTATTTCTAGGGTGACCAACCTGAAATGTAATTTATCATAGTAATTAATGGACAATCCGTTATAATTTAAAGTAGAGAGATAAAAGGAAAGTAGGTGGGAGCGTATGATCTGCATACAGAATGCATGCTATGAAATCATAGATGAGTACCGGGATGGATTCAATGAGGAAGCATTCAAGGAACGGTACAGTGATATCTTGAGTAAATATGATTACATCTTAGGGGACTGGGGGTACGGTCAGCTGCGTTTGAAGGGTTTCTTCGATGATCAGAACCAGAAGTCTTCCTTCGATACAAAGGTGAGCACCCATAAGGATTACTTGTATGAGTACTGTAACTTCGGTTGTGCATACTTTCTTGTGAAAAAAGTAAAGAAATGAACAAAAGGAACAACGTCTATGTTGTTCCTTTTGTTTTTACTCATTTTCAGTATAAGGCGGTTCTTCATTCCGGTCCGGGTCCGCATGGGGAGGATGTGCACCAGGCATTTGCCGGGGGATATCCTGGTGGAGCGATTTGTTTTCGTAGTTGAAGGCGCTATAATAGCGCTGTCCCTCTTTCCAAGGGGTGCTTTTGTTCTCAACGGGGGTCTTCTTCCCGATGGGCGAACCATATGGCCCTTCTGGAAGGGTCTCTGGGACGAGGAAGTTTCGACCCGTTTCTACGTTTGAGAAGTCTGTATACGACTGATTCTCTTTATCCGGCATGGTATTCCCTCACTTTCGTTTGGGAATAGTATGTGAAAGGCGGGCAAGCTTCATTCATGATTACATGATGACTTCAGAGAGGAAATCCCTTAATTCGCCGGCTTCTTCTTCCGTGAGCTTGAATGTGCTTTCCAGATATCCGGGCTCGTCCAGGTCGTCGCGCCCGATGATGGCGAAGCGGTTTCCCTGCAGATCAAAGACCAAAGATTTCCCGTAGTATCGTTCCGTCTGGGTGATTGCCAGGTCGTAGCGCTGTTCTTCTCCCATGAAGCTGACGAATCGGGTGCGGGTCTGTTCCAGGTCGTCATAAAGATAAAAACGTTCTTCCACTTGAATTCCCTCCATTTGTATATCGCTCCATTCATCATAACAAAATCAGGTTGATGTGCAACATCTGATCTTAGTCGGCTACCGGAATCTGTGATAAAATGGGGACAGTACTGCGAGATGAGGTGGACATAATGTATTTTGTGGACAGGGAAAAAATCGAAGAAAGACTCGTATTCATGCAGGATCAACTGGTCCTTTACACGGAAGGCCGGGAATGGGACAAGCCCTACGGGAAGCTTGCCCTTGAGCGCATCGCCCACACCTTGATCGAATCGATCCTGGATGTAGGCAATAGCATGATCGATGGTTTCATCATGAGGGATCCTGGGAGTTATGATGATATCATTGATATCCTCCTCGACGAAAAAGTGATCGACGAAGCGATGAGTGAGGACTTCAAGAGGTTCATTGCCAAACGGAAGGATCTTGTTCAGGACTATCCGTCTGTCGATATTGAGGAAATCCAGGCATTGCTGGAAGATATCAAGACCAATCTGGAGCGCTTCCCCGATGAAATCCGAAGCTATCTTGAAAACGAGCTTGGCCCGGTATCGGCATTTAAAAATTGATAACGAAACGCTTTCTATTCAGAAAGCGTTTTCTTGATGAGGTGGAGAAAATGAAGGACTACAAAGGATATCTCATCGATTTGGATGGGACCATGTATAAAGGGACAGAAAAGATTGAAGAAGCGGGTGATTTCATCCGAAGTCTCCAACAGAAGGGCATCCCCTATCTATTTGTGACGAATAACTCTTCAAGAAGACCGGAGCAGGTGGCAGAAAAATTGCGCGGATTCGATATCCCGGCTGAAGCCGGACAAGTGTTCACGACGTCGATGGCGACTGCTCAATACGTCCATGAACGGAAACCAGAGGGCAGTGCCTATGTGATTGGTGAGGAAGGAATCCGCGATGCACTCGAGAACAAAGGGATTACCCTTAAGAACGACGGAGTAGATTTCGTCATCGTTGGCATCGACCGGGAGATCAATTATGAAAAATTATCCCTTGCGTGCCTGGCAGTTCGAAACGGAGCAGAGTTTATTTCGACCAATGGAGACATCGCCATCCCGACTGAAAGGGGACTTCTTCCGGGGAACGGTTCATTGACCTCTGTCGTCACCGTCTCGACGGGGACCGAGCCTGTATTTATCGGGAAACCTGAGCCGATCATCATGGAGCAGGCACTTTCGGTACTCGGCACCAGTAAAGAAGAGACCCTCATGGTGGGAGATAATTATGACACCGATATCATGGCAGGGATCCGTGCCGGTATCGACACCCTGATGGTGCACACGGGAGTGACGCCGCGGGAGATGCTGAAGGAGAAAAAAGAGCAACCTACGTATTCATTGGACCATCTTGGGCAATGGGAAATATGATCCGTGAAGAGAAGCCTGTCCTCCCTTGGGAGGGCAGGCTTCTCTTATGATCAAGTGTGAATTTTTTGGAATTTAAGAGGAAAATCCCATAATAAATAACACATTTTTCATAGACAATGACCTTTTGTATAAGTAAAATAGAACTAGTGTTTAAGAAGCGAAAAAAGACAGATTTCTGTTTGAAATGCCTATTAACCCTATAATCGTGACATCCCTCATTCAACTTGGCGTATGATCGTTTGTGGAATATGCGTTTACTCCATCAGGATTTAACTACTCCCTCTAGCTAACTTTCCCAGTACCATCAATTTGAACAGAAGGTCTTCTTCTTGCCAATACTGATAGAGTTTGAAAGGGTTTAAAAAGCTACAATTTTTCTAATCTTTTCATGTGTTAATTGATATCTAATCGGGTAAATACAACAGACAAGATGAAAATTGGGGACTATTAGCATTGGTACCTTTTCAATTTCTAACTATTCTTTACGAAAAGTAAGGCAACTTTAAGAATGGAAGACATTGTTTCTTATTTGGATGCGAAACAACACACATCAATTCTAAAGAATTTTTAAAAGGGTAGTGAGGTAATGAGTGTTACAGAACTTGTCGGGAAGAAAATCAGACATCATAGAAGGTCGAAAGAGATTACCATTCAGGAATTAAGTCGTGTATGCGGATTAACGGTCAATTACATCTCGTTAATTGAAAAAGGAGAGGCGAATCCGTCGTTGAATAAACTCCATGCCATCATCAACGCATTGGAAGTTCACTGGTCGGATATCATGCCGACGAAGGATGAGCAAAAGGTCATCAGCGAGAAGGAACTATCGAGTTATTGATCCCAGTTGTCTTTTCTTCAATTCCTTTTCGATCAATAGAATGAATTCAGAGCTGAGGTTTAATAACTTTGCTTTTTTATATGCATCTAAAAGGGCTTGATCACTTAATGTCTTCATGGAATCCCCCTCTATTTCCGTTTTGGGTAGCGTGAAATTTGATTCGAATTCTGCGAAACGCATGAAGTGATCGCCTTATTAGATGTATTTTGTCGTTCAAGGCTTTAGTACCACTATAGTGATAATTATTACAACTATAATTGTAACTATATCCTAATTATAGCACATAGCGCAACATTGAGTTAGTAAAAAGGTTCTATTAATTGGTTATACGAGGGTTGAATGAGGGAAAGGATTCCTTTAAGAAGGTCACTGGGCATCGCTTCTTAACACACTAAAAAAATCAGACGGGATCCCGTCTGATTTTTCTTTTGCCCTCAATCTTGATGCTTGGCGCGGTGAGCGAGCCTGCTTGAAGCAGCGGCAGCGATGGCGCCTACGATGTCATCGAGGAAGGTATGGCACATACCGGTGGATTTATCGTTCAAGCGTTCCAGGATCCCTGGTTTCAATTTATCGATATAACCGTAGTTAGTGAATCCGATCGATCCATAGACATTTACGATGGAAAATGCGAGGATTTCATCCACCCCGTATAATCCTTCGTCGACTTCGATGATGGCTTGAAGGGGTTCTTCAAGCATTTTCTTTTCACCCAGCTTATCGAGCTGGATCCCAGTCAGGATCGCATTTTGGACTTCCCGTTTCGTCAGCACCCTCTCGACATTATGGATGCATTCCTTCATTTCAAGATCAGGATGATATTTTTTCTGCAGGAACATGACCAGCTCTGCAATATCTTCGATAGTCACGCCTCTTTCCAGAAGCCAGTTGCGTGCCGTTTTCTCTAATAAATCCATCGATTCTTTATCCTTCATCCTATTCACCTTTTCCTTGGAAGATAATGATAGCCCCTGTTTCGATTAGACGAAGCCCTGTTTTTTACTCATATGATGATGGCATGGAAAATAGACTATACTAATAAGTCATTCCTTTCATTCATGCCCTCGGCACGATGAGCGTATTCATATTTATGATCACTATATGGGCCACTATTCTGGTTTTTAAGGAGAGAACGTGATGTCTTCAGAACTATTGATGAACCATTTTGGGTTGCGCCCAGAACGAACATTCTTTGATGGGACGATGAACCGATACATGGCGGGGGATCTTTATATAGTATTGTCGGCGTATCGAATACGGAACAGGAAACCCTCGTGGAGATCTACAAATTGTCGGAGCACCTCAGCGCGCAAGGGGACCGGTATTCGTCGCGTTTCGTACAGAGCAACGAGGGGAAGTTCCTGGTGACGGAAGGGGAAAAGGACTTCGTCGTCCTCCAGAATGAACCGCTTCCGCCTCCTGAGGGGAATGCACTCGGGAGGAAACTGGGCAAGTTCCACTTCAGGGGAAGGCTGTATGAGGAGAAGGTGGAAAAAATCAACCGGATGGGACAGTGGAAGATGCTTTGGGAACGGAGGCTTTCCCAGCTTGAGAAAGCGTATTATCAAGTGATCCAGGATCAACCCGTCGATGAATTCGAAGAGCGGTTTGTTGAAAGCTATCCTTATTACACCGCCCTCGCCGAGAATGCCATCCAGTATCTCGTGGATACGGAGCTTGATGAAGACCCGATGTAGCCGATGCAGGGACGATCTGTCACGAACGGTTCGGTCAGCATACGTGGGGTACCGAGAACTGTATCCATTTCCCGTTTCAGTGGGTATTCGATCACAGTACGCGTGATCTGGCCGAGTGGGTGAGGGAGAAGTACTTCGAGAAGAGTCAGACGTTCCACCCCGAGCTGCAGGAATTCATTCGCGAGTATGAAAAAATCAATCCTTTATCACCCTTTGCTTGGAGGCTGATGTATTCCCGCCTTCTTTTCCCTCTCCATTATTTTGAGTGTATCGAAGAGTATTATATTTCAACATCCGAGCAGCAAAAAAAGCTTGTGGAGGATCAATTGAACGCCCACTTGAGGAATTCGGGTCAGTATGAATCATTCCTCGCAGACTTTTACCATATGTCCGAGGTCCCTGTGAAGAAATGGGGAATCCCTGTTATTGACTGGCTGTAAAAAGAAGATCCCCTGCTTTTATGCTACACTGGTAGTATAGTCGACTACCAACATGAAAGTGGGGAACAGCTCGTGAAACCGTTCATTTACATTACGCGCAAGCTACCAGAAACATTGATACAGCCGCTGCAGGATCGCTATGAAGTGGAGATGTGGGAGCAGGACGATGTGCAAGTACCTAGGGAGATCCTGTTGGAGAAAGCAAGGAAGGCGTCCGCACTCCTGACGATGCTTTCGGACCGGATCGACCGTGAATTGCTCGATGAGGGGAAACACCTGAAAGTCGTCGCCAATCTGGCAGTGGGGTTTGATAATATCGATGTGGAATACGCAAAGGAAAATGGCATCGTAATCTGCAATACCCCGGACGTGCTGACGGAAACGACGGCAGACCTTGCCTTTGGTTTAATGATGGCCACAGCAAGAAGAATCGTGGAAGGTGATCGATACATAAGGGAAGGCGAATGGAAAAGCTGGTCACCACTCCTACTTGCTGGAGCGGATATCCATCACAAAACCTTAGGGATCGTCGGGATGGGAAGCATTGGGGAAGCGGTTGCGAGAAGAGCCAAAGGGTTCAGCATGGACGTCCTCTATCACAACCGGAACCGCAGACCGGAAGCGGAAAAAGCCTTGGGTGCGTCATTCAGATCCCTTGATAAGCTGTTGAAGGAGTCCGATTTCGTTGTGGTCCTTGCACCTCTGACCGAGGAAACGAAAGGGTTGTTCCAGAAAGAACAGTTTGCCATGATGAAAGACAGCGCGATCTTCATCAACGCCGCCAGGGGACCAATCGTGAATGAAGATGCACTGGTGGAGGCGATCCGTGAAGGGATGATTGCCGGAGCCGGACTGGATGTGTTCACCAAGGAGCCGATCTCCATGGATCACCCCCTCCTTTCACTGGATAGGGTCGTGGTGCTTCCTCATATCGGGAGTTCATCCGTCGATACGAGGTATGATATGGTCAGGCTTTGCACCGACAATATACAGGCAGTTCTCGAAGGAAAGGAACCGAGGACGGTCCTATAATAAAAAAAGAACAGCTTCGGGAGTCCGGAGCTGTTCTTCATGTCATTAAAAGACTTGTTCTACTTCGACGATTCCAGGTACTTCTTCAACCAGGGCACGCTCGATACCTGCTTTGAGGGTGATGGTTGAACTCGGGCAGCTTCCGCATGCACCCAATAGGCGAAGTTTGACGATCCCGTCTTCTACGTCGACGAGCTCACAGTCACCGCCATCGCGAAGGAGGAACGGACGCAATTTATCTAATACTTCCTGTACGGACGACATCATATCTGTTTGTTCAGTCATATTTGATCGACTCCTTTCCTTATCTCCTATTATAATGACATATCCACAAAAAATCTATCAACCTGAAAAGAATGGTGATTTTTTTCGTGGCATAGATCGTTGATCCCGTCATTTCCACCCGCTGGTGGTTAATGGATTACTACCAAGATATGATAAAAACACCTCCAATGTCAAAATTGGAGTTCCAAATCAACCGGCATTTTTGTAAAATGGTCATAGAAACACGCCAAAGGGGAGTCTGCCATGAAATCGGTCGAACTATGTGTGTATGGAGCAGAAGTCACATGTCCAAGCTGTGTGAACCTGCCGTCATCAAAAGAAACGTACGAGTGGCTGGAGGCTGCAATCGGGAGGAAGTACCCCGAACAACCCTTCACCATCACGTATATCGATATCCATTCTCCTCCTGAGAATGACGCCTTCAAGGAGTTTTCTGCACGTGTGATCGAAGAAGATCTCTTTTATCCCGTAGTGACGGTGGAAGGGACGATTGTGGGCGAGGGGAATCCCCGCCTGAAGGATGTGTATTCAGAGCTGGAGAAGTACGGATACAAGGCCATATGAACGAAAGCATTCCGATGATGGAATGCTTTTTTCAATAAAGAAAACGCCCGGGGTCACCAGGCGTTTCCATTATCCGTTATGATATTTGTACATCCAGAGAACGCCGGACTTCAATAATCGTGCGACACGTCCCGTAATGGAGCGGTCATTCACCAGACCGAAGCCGTGCTTCTTGCCGAGGGAGCCGAGGATCCCTTTCAGCTTGATCTTAGGAAGAGTCTCAGGCAGGGGCTCATTGGCCCAGCGTTTCAGCAAGATCGTGACAATCTGTTCTGCCTGACCTTCCGCAAGCTGAGCACTCGGTGCCTGTGGAAGGCTGGCGCAATCCCCGACGATGTAGACGTGCTCATCATTCGGGAGGTTATGGTACTTGCTGATGACGACACGCCCACTCGCGTCCGTCTCGACCTCCATGTCCCGAACCACTTTACTCGGCTGGATCCCTGCTGTCCACACGATGGCATCACAGTGAATCTTCTCTTCATGGTTATGAAGCGTTGTCGGATCCACCTTCGTAATATTGGAATTGTTCACGATCTCGACGTTGTTCTCGTCGAACCAGCCGTGTACATAGGAGCTGAGGCGTTCCGGGAACGCATTGAGGATACGCGGTCCGCGGTCGAAGAGCTTGATCTTCAGATCGCTGCGGCTCTCGCGAAGTTCACTGGCAAGCTCGATGCCGCTTAATCCGGCTCCGACGATCCCGACGATGGAGCCTGCAGGAAGGCTATTCAATGTATGATACGTCTTCCTGGATTTCTCGATGGTTTGAATGCTGTACGAATTTTCTTCAGCACCAGGAACTCCGTGGAACTTGTCCTCACAGCCCAATCCGATGACGAGGTCGTCGTATGGAACCGAATCCTGACCGGCGATATGGATCTGTTTGGCTTCCCTATCCACACGTGTCACATCTCCATATATGTAGGAAAGGCGTTCATGCTCAGGGAAGGTGACCCTCACATGATGGTCTGAAATGGTTCCTGCCGCGAGGGCGTAATATTCTGTTTTCAAGCAGTGATACGGATTGCGGTCGATCAGGGTGATCGATACATCTTCTGGAAGTTGATTCGGTAATAAACGAAGGAGTACGCGCATATTGCCATATCCGCCGCCGAGCAGCACTAATTGTTTCATACAGATTTCCCCTTTTGCACTCTACAGTATGATAGTCACAGTAGCGTTGATTTTATCCCCAGAGAACGGGGTATAGAGCACCATGAAACGGCCCTCTATAAAAGTAAGCATTTTCAATATGAGGACTAATTACATTTGAATAATATATTGGAATCCTTTTGTCACTAAAAGTATATCGAAATCACGCCTTTTTCACAACAGAAACAAGGTAAAATGTTCACAATCTGTTATACCAATTCACTTAATGAAGAATGATTGACGTTCCTGATAAAAAAAGGTAGCATAACAGCAGTGAGGTGATCGCGTTGAAACCAATTATCGAATTTTGTATCAGCAATCTTGCGAGTGGTGCGCAGGCAGCGCTTGAAATATTGGAGAGGGATCCGAATCTCGATGTGATCGAATACGGCTGCCTCGGGTACTGCGGAAAATGTGCCCAATCCATGTATGCCCTCGTTAACGGGGAAGTCGTAACAGGCGACACACCACAGGGATTGGTGGATGAGATTTATCAATTCCTCGAAGAAAACCCGATGTTTTAATTCAATGCCTGCTCCCTGTCGGAGAGGCATTTTCTTCTTTCTATTATAAATGGAGAGGGTACGCCTTTTTTTGGCGCATCCACTTCGGTTGAGTAGTAAAATAGAAAGGAGTATACTATAGATACCATAAGGTGCTGGAGGTGTAAGTAATGAGTGAAATCGTCAACCTGACGGAAGCAGCCGCTGGTCAGATCAAGGATATGATGCAGGAACATGATGAGCTGGATGCCATGCTCCGCGTAGGAGTCAAAGGCGGTGGATGCAGCGGCCTGTCCTACGGGATGGGATTCGAACATGACCTGCAGGAAGGGGATACCCTCCTTGAACAGCACGGCATCAAGCTCGTCGTAGCTAAAAATGACGCTGCCATCCTGAACGGCACGAAGATCGACTATAAGCAGTCCATGATGGGCGGAGGCTTCACCATCGATAATCCGAATGCCATCGCGTCATGCGGGTGCGGATCGTCGTTCGTGACGGCCAACAATAAAGGTACGCCTGAGGAATGCTGATGTTTGCTCGGTGATATCTTTCCGGCAACCTAACCGGAGGGCTTACCGATTGTCGCTAAAAAATCGCGGATATTAGCTTAGGCGTTGTATAAAAACAACCCTAATTTACGTTCATATGGGTTTAAGATAACGGCTTTCTCTAACGGTCAATTAAAACCGTCGGAGGAGGCCGTTTTTTTTATGGCGTTAAAGAAGCGAAAAAGGGTCACGAGGGTCGAGACGTCACGGAAGCTATATCCCGACCTCACGCTCGATAACGGGGTCGATATGGTGGTCGCAGGTAAAAGGACGGAAGGGGTGCGGGATAATCGCACGTTGAGGCATTACGTAAAGATGTGGGGCTATTTCACGGAATGGCTGCACCAGCATTACGAGGTCGAGTATATGCACGATCTGACGCCTGAAATGTTTCGCAACTACATCCTCTATATGCAATACGATAAGAAGCGCTACGGCGGCCATAAGTACATACAAAGACGATCAAGGCACCGGTCTGTCCGTCACAACAATCAACATTAACCTGCGTTCATTGAAGTCGCTGTTTAACTATCTGACTCGCGAAGAATTGCTCGAAGTGAATCCGATGGGAAAACATCAAGGTATTACGTCAAGACTCGGACGACTTAACGAATTGCTTTACCGATGAGGACGTCAAGGCGATCCTGCGTCAGCCAAATCTAAAGGACTTCGTGACGTTACCGGGACTTTGTTGCGATAAATCTCTTATTGGATTCCGGCCTTACGTCTCAAAAACTATTTGGCGCTGAGAATAGAGGATATCGACTTTCAAACGCGATTTATTACGGTTCAGAAGGAAGCGAGTAAGAATCGGAAGGCGAGGCTCGTTCCGTTTTCTGCGTATTCGATGAAACTGCTCCTTCAACTGATCGAGGAGAATCGCCGTCACTTTAAGACGGATCGAGTGTTTCTATCGAGCTACGGGAAACCGTTAGGCGCGAGCCATTTAACGAAGCGATTAAAGTATCATGCGCTCAAAGCTGGAGTCGACAAGAAGAAGGTCACTGCGCACGTCTACCGTCATACCTGGGCGAAGAATATGATCCTTAACGGCTGCGACGCCTTTACCTTGCAACGGATAGGTGGCTGGGCTGATATGCGTACAATGCGGAAATACATCCAAATGGACGTGAGTGAAATGCGGAGGAGTCACGACGATTATTCGCCACTGACGAAGTTAAAGAGGAGTAAGTAAAAAAGACAAATAAAAGAGCGCTCCACCGAAGTAGAAGCACCCTAACCTACCTTTATTTTACTTAAAAAAATCGCAGGGGTCAAGCGGTTTTATTTGAGTACGCCTTCTAATCGGTCGAGCTCGAGGGGAGCCCGAACCATGCAATTATCCTGCGAAGATACATATCGCAAACTGAGTACGTTTAAGTCAGTCGATCACATGAACGAAGCCATACGCACCCATGCCCGGCAACTCACCGGCACTGCGGCGGCCGTATTCGAGGTGCTGTCGCGTTACAGCTGCAAGTACCCAGGCGTCAGCTTTCTGACGAAGACCAACATCGGCAAGCTAGTCGGCAAGTCACGCCGCACGATCATTCGGGCATGTCAGCGTCTTGAAGAGCTCGGCATGATTCGCCAGTATGAATTGCGCCGGCAGTCAGACGGGCAGCAGACGTCTAATGCTATCGTGATATTGCCTGCGGCCGAGGCGCCTGTCACACAAGCAACCTGCGAAAATGACACACCAGTAAGCTCGTCTTCTTTAAGCGAAAATCGTTCTATTCAGAATACGACTGCTAGCGTACCTGCTTCCGTATCGCCTTACGTTAGATTCAAGCAATTAATCGCAGATAAGAAGCAAAGAAACCAGCTATATGGCGTATGGCTCGCTCACACGTCGTACCTAAAGACCGCCTATGATCCGGCTGTCCTGCTTAACGTAGGCATCACGGCAGCCATGACGGCATGCAAGGCGAATGGGGTACGAAACCTCACCGCCTATTACTCAGGCATATTGAATCGCATGCTAGACCGCCTATACTATGCGGAAACCTTCTCGCTCTAACTCTGCGTAATCACCCAGGCGAATAATGTAATACGTCTCGTCGTCGTTGGTTACGATCGCTTCGTCCGGCAGTAAGTGCTTGCGGGCAAACCTTAACGTGAATGGTCCGGACATTGTTTCGTTATTTTCAATCATTGACGTCACCACCTTACGCCTTAATTATAAACGTAATCGGACATGAGCGTAACCAGATGAGCTGACGAATGTAAACCTTTAACGCAATAAAGCATTAGCGTGTAAGAATGCGTATGGGGAAGCGTGAAGGAGATTCGGGTGAGGTAACGTGTGCCTACAAACGTTTACATGTTCGCAGGATTTCGTTGCCGGTTAGGTCCGATTGAGCGAATGTTGCAGGGGTAAGATGGCGTAAGGATAAGACGATTCTACCAGCAAACCGGCCCGGACGGACGACCCCTCGGAAAACTCAGGGGGTTACGTTTATACATTATTCCGGGAAATAACGTCGATTCACAAAGTAAAGCAGACGCTGGAACGCCCGTCATTACTGCGATGTATAAGATCGTGTATATCCGCCTGCATTGCGAGTATGTGAAACGTTGATATGACGCGGTTTATGCAACGATTGTATTCCCTATAATTAGTATTATGTAAACCGGATATGAATATACAATACAACGGAATGAATACGAAAGTGTGACGAATCGTGTCGAATGAAAAAGGGGCGGGGAGGGGGAAAGCTGAGCCGTCCTGCCTGGCGTCTGCAATTTGCGTGCAAAATTTTAAAACTCGGGGTGTAAGGCGGAAGGTAATATCTTCCTGCTCGGCGAATAGTAAATACGTATGATTAAAACGGGAGGGGAATCGGAATGGAACAAGTTTTATCTGTCGCAACATTGGACGTAGTTAGGAAGAAGAGTTCGCTGGCAGGTCGTTTTGGCCGTATCATCGCGTTCAGTATGGGAGGGTTCGGCATTCTGCTAGGCGGCCTGCTTTGCCTGACTATCATCGGTATACTGCCGGGCTTCTTTATGATGATGGGCGGAATGGGTATGATCGCAGCCAGCCTTGGTTATCAAGACGTCAAATGTCCGGCATGTGAGAAGAAACAAACGGTACTTAAAACAGCGGAAGATTTCAAGTGCAAGCGTTGCAATCAGCCGACGATACTGAACTGGAAATAAATATGTCAGCGTGGACTTGCACCTTTCCGAATCATACGCATAAGCTGACAGTGAACAACGTCTGCGTCCGTGGGAAACCTGCGGGCGTTTTTATTTTGTCCTGACGTCACCCAACGGTAGAACTTTGATGGTCATACTCCGGACGTCTCCGCATATGATTAACTATCGCTAATCTAAAGGAGTGTTTCGAATGTACAGACCAACTGTCCGATATGCCGATGTATACCGTAATTACGTAAACGACGTTTTCCACGCCACTAACCTCGACCGCAATCAAATCATGCGCCTTGCCTTGTTCGTCGCGGCCAACTCGCCCGAATTCAATTCGATCCTGCAACAACACGGCAAGCGTGACGTCCCTCTCCCCCGCCCTAAATGGCGCACTAATCACACCGCGTTATGGATGGAGCAAGATCCGGAAATCAAAACGGAAGGGGAGGACGTCATTGCTGTCGATGGAGGAGCGGAAGATAATCGCCCGGCTACTGTTGCAGGAGGTGGCGCTACAGGAGGAGCAACGGCCACAACAAGACCGGTCACGCGACCACCTGGGCCGTTACGCGAAGGAGTCATTCGATCAACCGGAGGAATATCCTTCACGCTCGATTAAGCTGCGTAAGATTCGTGGATCCTACAATAGTTACAACGTAGTGGATGACGTGGACGTCGACTTGATGATCTGCGGGGCGATTATACTGCTATTTGCGATAGTGCTGTGAGAGGGGTGGCTGCGGCTGCCTTTTTTTTCGCATAAGAAAAGACGCCTCACTCGGAAGCGCCCTCGTCAAAAGTATATTCGATTAAGTCCTCGACCTTATATACCCTCGCTTTATACCCCTTGCCTTTTTCTTCTTCCTTTATTGCTAGGCGATTCACCGCGTTTAAAATTCCATCCAGTGTTTCCGTTTCAATCCTTTCCACTTCGCCTTTGTCGTACTTGGCGATAGTAGCAGGGCGGAGACGTCCTTCCACCGCGATAGCATTCTTCGAAAGACCAATCTCTTCCCTTATCGCATTTAAATTAAATTTAAGTGCCATCTGAATACCTCCGTACAGTAGTTATACTCCTATTATACATATTATCCGGATTATATGAAAAATATTTTCAAAAAAAGTTGTAATATCTGTTGACGGTGTGACTCCTGTGAGTATATAATCAATTCAAGAGTTGCACTTCAGGAGTTATACTTCTGAAACGAAAAGGAGGAAATTAATATGTTAGCAGTTTGCAGTAAGGCAGTCAGTGTTGTTTTAGAAATCGAAGAGGGTGTCGCGGAGTACTACAAGGCTCAACGAATCGGGGCGAGCAACTATTACGTTTGTGAAATCGAAAAGGTAATCTTCGTGGGTACGTTGATCCCATCGAACGACTGGCCGGGCAGCTTCATCTTCCTAAACGAATTGTTCGCGCTTAATGCTAATCGGGAAACTCGGGCGATTGTAGAAAATCCGAACCTCAGCCTTGTCGAACTTCTTCCGTTAATGGATCGTTTTGGCTGGGTGGACTGATGGAACGTGTAACAGTCGTATTTTGCAACGAGTTCGACGAAGTGGGGGCGTTGACAGAACAAGCGTGGCTATTTGGCGGCAACCAAGACGTCTTGTTATCCGATTATGAAGGCATGGCGTACTTCCGCGTAGTGACAGACGGCGATCGGCAAATCGACGGCTATCACCTGCGGGACTATCATGCGATTGAGTTACCAGGCAACGTGCGGGCCGAGGCGGTCGGAGAACTTTCATTGCTCGACTACGTACGGCTTATCGCTGGTCAATAAGGACAAGCATGCGGAACGGTTCGAACGCTGTAGGCAGGCGCTCGAGCCACGCTTAACACCGGCCCGGAACTTTATCGAGCGATTCAAGCGGCAACTTGTGCGTTGGAAGGGATCGGCCCGGTGGCGCCACATTATAAATTCGGAGGGGAATCGGAATGGAATTCATTTCAGACATTTATCATCGCAAGCTGGTCGATACATACAAGGAAATTGGCGAACTATATAAAACGTTTCACGGGCTGGTCGGCCAGTTGGATCGGCAAATTAGCTCGCTGTACCACTCGCTAGAGGAGGCGACCGAGGAAACACTGAACGCGGAAGTATTCACGCGGGAGTTAAAAGGCGTGCTGCTGAGGCGCCGCGCCTTGAAAGACGAAATGGCCCGTCTGAAACCGTTCCTGGGCGTTGGGAAATATGCGGAGAACGCCCTGCAAGAACGGTACGAGGGGGCGGTCAGGGTCAGCCAGGAACTACGTGTGCAACTTAATTGCACAATGACGGCCGAGGAGGTTTGCGCGGAAATGGGCGTGGAGTTGGGATGACGTGAGGGCTTGCGACAATAGGGGTGTCTACTTCGTAATATAGAAGGGATGCTCTTTTTTAATCGAACCGCCTCGGTTTCCAATTTATGAGCATATCATTAAGGGGAGGGTTGAATTGAATAGGTAATTTGAATCATTTTTTCGGAAAAAGTCACTTGAGAGCTGTATTTATTATTAGAGGGGTGTGGGAAAGCCCCTGTAAGAGACTACTGTATTAGTAGGGATTCTTTTTTAAGTGGCGACAAAAAGGTATTAGTAAGAAAAGGTAAATTACCCTCATGGTTTGCCTTTCCTTTTTATTTACTGTGAGGGTAAACAAAATTTAACTAAGGAGCGAGTGTATGGATTCAAAACTATTCAGATTTATTAGACAGTCGCAAGGGTTATCACAACAGGCACTGGCCGATAGGCTAGGAGTTAGTAAAACGTTAGTTTGTTTGATTGAGACGGACAAGAAGAGTATCAGCGATAAGGTTAATAAGAGATTTCGAGAATTGTTCGGTGAAGAGTTTGTGAGTAAATGCCGCATATTCTTAAATGAAAACTAAGGAGGAGACTACATGAGGGATCAGAGATACCCATACGAAATTACTGAGCACTACATTCCTAGCGTCAATAGTTTGAGGAGGATTTATACGCAACATCCGAATTTTAACGGGAACTGCCTATTAATATACGAGTTGCTTTTCGATTACTGGAATCCTAACTACGGTTATGCTTTCCCGAACATATGGCAACTATCCGTAGATTCAGGGCTTGGCGAGTCGACGGTGAAAAGGTGTATAGAAACATTGAAAGTGCTTGAACTAATCAAAAAGAAACGCTCTCCAATCGCTGCGAATAACGTCTATGCATTTAACAAGCCCGTCAAATCAATCGAGGAGCTAATCGCTAAGTTTCCGGAAGTTGAAAAATATAGAGATGAACGACTTGCGAAAATTAAGGCGAGCGAACAGACGAGCAAGCAAAGGTTTGCAACAGGATAATTGGCTACGGTTCATTTTGATACGTAGGTACAGTTCATTTTGATACGTAGCTACGGTTCATTTTGATACGTTATATAAATTTACCGATATAAACTTACCGAAAGAAATATACATTCCGCCATTTTTCAAATGACGGCGATATCAGTTATTTACTATCTTAATCGCAGAAAAGAAAAGAGGGACAAAATAAAAATACTCCTACAGTTCATTTTGATACGTAGGGATAACATGGGGGGAAATTATGATGGAGGAGACGAAGAAATTAATATTTAGAGATCCAGGGCAAGGCGCTATTGAATATGCAAAGATTTTTGTGGAAGGCGTATTGCGGTCTGATGCGGAAATGATTTTCCGAGATTTAAAAGACGGCAATCTTCACGATCAATCAGATAAACGGGTGAAGCGCTGTGATTATTGTGGGTATTTCTGGCGTGACGATTCAATGCGAAACACTAAAAAGACATGTTCAAACGAGTGTAAAACGGGAGTTAAGACGCTTCAAAGACGTCAGCAAAGAGCTGATGAAGAGCTACTTAACCCTAAGCCGCGTAAGCACACATTAATGGATGAATATGTTTGGTGGTTAGAGTACCCATATTGGGCAAATGAATATTCAATGTTAAAAGTGGGTTGGAAGTTTGAGAGACCATCGGGAGTAGCGCTGATGGATTACGTTGAACACAGTCGAAATGTTCATGGAGACGGGAACCGCAAGACGTCAATTAAACATGTAAGCTATCACGGGGATGATCGTGACCTATTTTAAGTGGCGACAAAAAGGTATTAGTAAGAACGGGCGACAAGCCCATATATATTTAAGTTAAAAGTAATAAAAGGAGGTATTTTACGATGACCGGAGATAAGTTTCGAGCGCTGAGGCATTTTACGAATCAAACACAAGTCGAATTTGCCAACTCTTTAGGGCTTTCGTTAGCGACAGTTGGACGCATTGAAACCGGAAGCTTACAAGTCACTCCGAGAGTAAAAGCGAAGCTGGCTCGCATGGACTATGATGAAGACGCTTGTTTTCGTGTTCTATGAAAATATGCGCAAACTATCCTAAATATATTCTATGCAGAAAACAATGAAATGTCAAGGAGGGATCAAAAGTGAATGAAATCAGCATCACCTATTTGGACGAATTGCAATCGGATTATCTCGTCGCCTGGCCCGAGGGCAAACGGAAATTCCGATACACCATACCTCACGCAGACTTCGACGCCGTTCAGTTCTCGTTATTGACGCTTGCCTACGAGCAAACGCTTGAAGACGTTGAAAGGAAGGTCTTGGCGAGGATGAATTCTGTAAAGGTCTATAAGTTGGTCGAACGGTTTGCCACGGAGTTTTGTTATGCCCATTCTCCGAAGGCAGGCTGCGGGCTTGAGAAACGCTTCATTAGACAAGTCATATTGCAAGCATTACACGAGGTACAGGGAGGTGACGGGCGATGAGCAAGCAGATTTACTCGGATCGCCGGGGACAGCTCGAAGCTTTGATGGCCGACAGTAATTACAACTTAATCGCAGAAGTTTGGAAGAATGATCGGCTGATTGCCGGTCTTTTTTCATGTCGTGGAGGTGATTCGCGTGAAACCTAGAGACTGCGCTAATCTCGGCCCCGATAACTGGTGCTTACTACGTGACGCCCATTGCCCGATGCTGACGAAGCACGAGCGCTATTCCTTCGATAAAGCCGACCTTCATTGTAGTTGGCTCGACGGTGCTCATATCGCGGATAACAAGCTAGTCGCCAAGGCGGCCAAGCCCTCGGTCAAGGAGACGTCAAAGAAGTGCCGCGGCTGTGGCGAGATATTCAAGACGCAAAACAACCGGCTTTGGTACTGCTCGGACGTATGCCGATCTATCGCAAAGAGTAAGACGGAACGGAAGAGCAGGGCGAAGGCAAACACGCAAGACTTTAGTGAATTTAAACGTTGATATGACGGGCTTTCTTAGCGCGGTAAATTCGGAACTAAGGTGTTTATACCAGAATGCAAAAAACAAGGCTTAAAGTCTTGCATACAAACAGGAGGGGATTACGATGTCAGGAACGCCGGCTTACAAATTCAGAATCACACGCAACGGGCGGCAACCAACGGAAGTGACCGTGCAGACAGAAGACGGGCAGCAATTGATTCTATATGTTCGGCTGCTACGTAAGCGACAAACAAATCGACGAAATGCTACCGCGTGTAGTCGCCGACAGAAAATCAGCAATCAAAAGGAGGGCTGGTCGCCGTGGGTAGAAGGAACACCGGAACAGTCCGGTATCTTTATTCGATGTCACAACGTGACCAAAGACGTCACGACAAACGGAAGAAGTACGGAGCGAAGCGAAAAGATTCGTCAGATTGGCACGACTAAGCTGTTCGCCAAGGTCAAGGAGGCCGACAGCGATGAGTGAGCGATTGTTTTATGTATATCGCCAAGGCGGATCGGGCGAGCTAGGGCTTGGTATCGCGGAGAGACGAGACGGTGAGACGGTTTACATCGCAAGCCTTTACTACGAGGGCGACTTCAGCCGCAAGGAAGTGTTCGACTTATATTCACACCACATTGGCGAAAAGTTAGAGCCGGGTCAGCAGGCTCGAATCGTCACGAACGACATGTCCTGCCGTAGTAAGAACAGGCTGAGGTACCCGCGGAACAGTTACTTTGTAAGCAACAATCGCTCTCACCTATGGGAGGTCAAGAGATTGGCGATGGACGGTCTAGCGAGAAAAACAAATATAATGGAGGTTTTATAAATGACGGACGTAAAATTCGATACGGCTACAGAAATCGCAGGGGCATTCAAGGAGATAGAGGCGGAAAACAATCGCCTAAAAAAGGAAATCTTCGTTGATAAATTAGAAACTAACCTCAAGAGTGCCGGCTTCGGGCATGCCTTTATTGAAGTTGCGAAAAAGCTGGCAAATCATGATCTTAGTGCAGTCGAAGATATGGAAAACATTCTGAAGGAGGAAGTTTAATATGTACGAGAACTTATATGTGAAGACGGATACAACTGACGGGCACAATCGCTTTGATTCGGGAAATGTTTATTCCGTAAAGAAAGAAGACGCTGAGAAAATGGTGGCCGAAGGAGTGGCGGAGGTGGTGGGACGCTCCTACTCTATACCAAATGGAAACAAAAGGCTGAAGAGCTTACTAACCAATTCAAAAAAGAGCGAGAAAGATTGAAAAACAAAAGCCAAACGCTATGACTCAAACGAATCCGAAAGACAGTTCCTAGTGGATGAGTTGACAAACGATACTGAAAAGCAATTGAAAGAGCTCGAGTTTTTATATAAGGCGGAACTTGAGCTCTACGTATTCACGCGGCCGAGGAAGCGCTGAAGCCATTCGGAAGCGAAGAGGAACGGGAGAAGGCGAGTGCATTGGCGGAGCAGATTCGTTCATTAATTGCCGTTTCACCTAACTCAACCTCGGTCGTCAGGTTGCTAGAGTTAAAAGCTAAAAACTGCAATGACGCAGAACGGCTGGCGATCTTAGGTGAATGGCCGACTATCGAGAAGGCGTTCAGCAAAAACGAGAAACTAAAATCCATCAAGCAGTCATTCCAAAGGTTCGAGTCCGCCCCGAAACACTTGCAACAGTTGGCGCATTTAGACGCAATGGAGCGAAGTGGGTCAGGCATCTCGACTAGGTATAACCAAATGAAACTAGTAAAGGAGCGTAGGAGCGATGGAATCTGAAGAACAACGTCTTGAAACAGAGATTAAGCGAAGGCTTGGCGAAAAGGTGAACGGACCTACGCCAGCCGATCCTTCTCTAGGAAACGGGGTATCTCGTAGAGGAAAAGCCCGCCCTGTAGATTATCGCGCCAAGGCTAGAGAGAAGATTCAGCGATGGAAAGAGCAAGGTAGATGGAGATAAAAAACCAAAACGAAAAGGGGAATGAGTAATGAACGCAACAATCACAATCAAAAAGAGAATTTATCCAGCGAGTAGCTTCCGTGCAACAGGGACCGCATTCAGCTCGACAATCGCAATCGAGGGCAAAAGCTTCAGCACACCGCCACAGACTGGCCTTCACCGTGATGGCACACTTGCCGAAGAGATTGACCGGGCATTCAGGCGTTTTGTAGAGGTTCAGCTCAACAGTCAAACGCCAGCAGACGTCACAGTCGAATTGCCTGACGGTTACGCTTTATCGACAGCTCTTCAGCAACACTACGCAGATAAATATTCGATTGAACCGGAAATCAAATCGGTATCTTTCGCCTAACATGACGTCCTTCGGGGCGTCTTTTTTGTTGCTGCGATGAAGGACGCCTGCCAGTCCGGAGCGGCAACTTTTTATATTACGGAGGAGGAAAAGGAATGAGAACAATCAAAGGGGCGGCACTGATCGGCGAGTTTAACATCCTGCTGAAGGAAATGCGGCAAAAGTTAAACGAAGCCAACATCGCCGACTATGTTAAGAAATTCGAAAGATTGCACGTGAAATTGACGAAATTCAATCGCAAGAACAAGGACGCACGGTTTAAAGCCGGATTTGTGAAAGCAGAAGAGGCGACGGGCCGAATGCTCGAATTTCTGAAAGGCCAGGGCAATCCGGAAGTATGTGCTGAAGCGATTGAAATGCTACGGGAAGCAGTTACGCTCATGCCAGGTGATAATACATGAGCGGCCTTAAATATGAGCTTCCGGATAAGCTCAGCTGTCGATGACTTCACGAAAACAATGCGGAACCTAAATTCGCAGTCAAGACAAGCGTTTGACACAGTGGGCAAGCTATCGGGAGCTGGACTCACTGCAGCGGGAGTGGGCTTGGCGGTAGGACTGGGAGTAGCTGTAAACACGGCAACCGAACTTTGAGTCACAAATTTCACGGGTGTCGGCCATTTCGGGCGCCTCATCAAGTGAGCTCAACATGCTAAGGCAGTCCGCCCTCGACTTGGGCGCGGCCTCCAGCAAATCGGCCTCAGAAATTGCAATCGGACAAGAAGAGCTCGCAAAACTCGGGATGACAGCAAACGATATTCTAGGGGCAATGCCAGGCGTTATCTCGGCGGCGGAAGCGTCCGGATCAGATATGGCACAGACGGCGGAGGTAATGGCATCATCCTTGAACATCTTCGGCCTTGAGGCAACCGAAGCTACCCGAGTCGCCGATGTATTGGCCGCGGTAGCTAATGGAAGTGCCGCCAGTATCAACGATATGCAGTATGCAAATGCTGGGTTGTCAAGAAATTGGCAGCAAAAAGCAGCGAGTTAATTCGGGGAAGGCTAAACGATCACGTTGAGTTGATCGCAAGCTAATCCCGAGCCAAGCCTATTCCGAAAGGGTAGGAAGGTGTAACGACTAGGCAAAGTACCCTAAAAGATATTCAAATATTCTTATGGAGAAATGCCCACGAACGCTCGCCACCTTAACGCGTAATGGCGAAGGTGAAGATATAGTCTGAACCGAGGATGAATCGACATCCTGTTATGCGAGGAAACTCCCGGAGCCAAAGGATAAAGAGCCTTTGGGGTAACAATTTGATGCACTCAATACGCTGGAAGTCCGGCTTCAGCGCTAGGAGTTAGCCTTGAAGAACTATCAGCCTCCGTCGGAATTTTAATGGATGCCGGCATGAAAGGTGAATCCGCTGGTACGACGTTAGGGCCGCCTTACTATCGCTTCTTGATCCGTCGGAAGAAAACTCGAAGATGATGGAGAAAATGGGCATCGCGATAACTGACGCGTCCGGTAACTTCGTCGGGATATCAAAACTAGTCGAAAATCTCGATGAATCTATGACCGGGATGACCGACACACAAAAAGCGGCGACATTGTCTTCACTTGTAGGTACGGAAGCAGTCTCCGGGATGTTATCGCTCATGTCTGCCGGCCCGGATAAAATCGACCAGTTCACCAAATCGCTTGAAAATAGTGAAGGAGCCTCGGCAAAGACAGCGGCAATTATGAAGGATAACCTGGGCGGATCGCTCGAGCAACTACAAGGGGCGTTTGAGACGGCATCTATTACAATTGGTACCGCATTAACCCCTGCGATTCAATTCGTGACCGAAGGTATCCGAAGTTAATCGATCAGTTCAACCAACTCCCGGGCGGAATGCAAAACGCCATTGCTATCACGGCTGCTCTATCCGCAGTATTCGCAATATTGGGCGGGCCATTACTCATGATTATCGGGTTCATACCGCAAATCGTAACCGGATTCGGTGCTATTGCTGGTATCTTTAACGTAACAGCAGGTGTCTTGGCTGCAACGATCGGAGTTGTACTCGGGGTAGTAGCTGTTATCGCCGCCCTTGCAGTAGCTTTCGTACTCGCTTATAAAAAGATCGACTGGTTCCGCAATGTGGTAAACGTTGCTTGGGAGTGGATCAAAAACGCCACAATGACGGCCTTTAACTTTATTAAAGGAATTGTCATGCAAGTCGTAGGAGCTATCGTGGCGTTTGGAGGAGAGCAGTTAGCGAAGTTTGGCGGACTGTGGGATAAACATGGATCTTTCATTATGTCGACGGTTAAGACGTACTTCTCGATAGTTAAGAACTACATTCAAATCGTTATGGCGGTCATCAAAGGGATCTTCCAAACGGTGTGGCCGATTATCACAAACGTCGTTAAGTTAGCATGGAGTTGGATAAAGACCATCATTGGTTCAGCGATTGACGTCGTGGTTGGCTTAATTGACGCTGGAATGTCGCTCTTACAAGGCGATTGGAAAGGCGCATGGGAAGCGATTAAAGGAATCGGCGAAGATATCATGGGTAATATTATCGACTTTTTCGCAGGCATTGACCTTCAGCAAATCGGTAAAGACATCATTCAAGGCCTTGTGAACGGAATGGGCGGTATGATCGGAACAGTAACTTCGAAGGTAAAGGAGATTGCCGGAAAAATCCCTGCCGGAGTTAAATCGCTACTCAACATTCATTCTCCATCGCGGGTAATGATGGCGCTTGGTGGCTACACCGCCGAAGGGCTTGCGGTTGGTATCGGCAACGGGCTTCGTCAAGTGGAGCGTGCGTCAGCTGGAATGGCAAGTGCGGCTGTGCCGAATATGGGAAACTGCATCATTGCAATATGGCGCAGGCGGTTCCTCAGCTTCGAGCCGAGGCGGTCTAGGCGCAGGCAATACGATCAATCTGACGGTGAACTATAGGGGAAGTGGCAGTCGCGAAGATGCTCAACACTTCGCTGAGTACACTGAGCAATACTTGCGAGAACAGTTTTCGCAGGGACTACGAGTTAGTGGGGTGAAAGGATGAAACAATTGAAACCGGAACAACTAGCGGCCATCAAGTACCTTGCCCAACCGAAGCAAGGCGGCCTTACACATGAGGAAATCGCAACGGAGGTGGGCGTCAGCCGGCAGACCCTGTATAAGTGGCGCCAAGACGTCCGATTCAGCGACGAGGTAAAACGGGAAATCAGTCGTAATACCTTGCAACATATTCCGGACGTCATCGCAACACTGGCGAAGCAGGCAACGAAAGATAATCAGCCGTCGGCCAAGGCGGCCGAGCTATTGCTTAAAACGGTGAGTATGCTGAGTGATCGCCTTGAGGTGGATGATAGAAGCCGCAGTGCTAATGAGCCAAAGGCAGACATTGACGCCATGAGGGCCGAGATTGAACGCATGCGACAAATGAACAAATAAGAATACAAACGGCCAGCCGGTTTAATCACCAGCTGGCCCCTTTTTATTTATCAGTACCGAAAAATGCTTCCCCAATTTCTTCTGAAATTGAGTCTTTCCCGTACTCAACTTTACTAAGCAATGAGCCTATCTCTTTTCGTAACTTCTGAGCGTTTTGAGCTAACGATCCATCTATTTTCGCATTATTACCGTTATACCCATAAACTCTTCCGTTTTCTAAATTCCTGAGTATGTAGGCAATCTCTTGAATTTCCGTACTATAACGATCTTTAATATCGACTACTTTCTCCATATTTCTCACCTCCTAATACATACTGTATTCGCTTCAATAAATGAAATTCCTTCCAATTATCCGAATTAAATAACGCTTGTACAATTCGCCGAGTTTGGGTAGAATTGAAGCAACGGAGTAGACCGCTATTGCAAGCGCGCATCTACAATCCACATGAACGCTAACAATCCCGAAAATTGCGAACAAACGTTGATATCATCGCATTTAACCTACCGCAGGGGCTACCGCCTGATTCACCATCGATAATCCGAATGCCATCGCGTCATGCGGGTGCGGATCGTCGTTCGTGACGGCCAACAACAAAGGTACGCCTGAGGAATGCTGATTCATAAAACAACGAAAATCCCCTGATCATTCTCCGGTCAGGGGATTTTTATGTGGGATCTTCCGAATCATCTTCTTTTACGAGATACCCGAACCTGCTGCATTCAGGGATGCCGATCGTACTGATCAGGGATATGACGGCTCCGGTCGCCTGAATCCAGCTACCGACGACATCGAAGGTCCGGAAGCTTCCATCATCATCGTCCCCGTCATCAGGATACTGAAGCTTCTTTTGGATCCTGCTCTTTTTCAGGTTCTCGATGCCGTTGATGGCCTGGAGGGAATTACCGGTCACCTGAAGGATATTCCCGATGATTGACAGGCCATCGTTAAGATCGGGATCGGGTTCACTGAATTCCGGTCCGAGGGCGGCTGTACCTCCGAGAGCCTGGAACCAGTTTCCGGTAATGACAAGCTTTTGCTTCGTTTCATCGTCAAAGTTGATGATCAGTCCGGCGACGACGGTCGAGTTTCCGAGGGATTGAATTTCATTTCCGATCCGGCCGAGGGAAAAAGGTTCCTGGGTATCGGCCTCGATTCCGTTTCCCACTCCCTGCATGACGTTTCCGATGACGCTCAAATCCAGACGGAACGGTTTGGAGAGGACGCGGAAAGGGGTCGCTCCTACTGCAGCGATGACGGTACCGACCGCGGTGACGGAAGCGCCGAAGATGGCTTTGGTTTCGTTGCTCATGTCATCAACCCAATCAGTGGATGTAATGCTATATCGTATTCACTCGCCCACGCATGGGTACCGACCCAGCCATGCACGAAAAAGCCGCCTATTGAAGGCGGCCCCTGGTCATATGGTCTTGAGTGCTTCCTGAACTGGTATATCCCCACCGAGAATCTCCACTACTTTGTGATACGTTTCCTCAGTGGTGATTGATTCGACGATTACCTTTGCCACGTCTTCACGGGGGATATCATTGCTTTTGTCCGCAATGGAATCTGAAGCCGTGATCTTGCCTGTACCTGGATCAAAGCTCAATGCACCAGGGCGGACGATTGTATAATTCAGCCCGCTCTCTTTGAGGTGTTCGTCAGCGATCCCCTTGGCTTCCAGATAGTATTGGAGGCCTTCAGGTCCGTTTGATGGGTTGTCGGCTCCCATGGAACTGAGCATTATGAAACGTTCGATGCCTTTCTCTTTCGCAAAGTCGATGGCTTTTATGGCGCCCTCCCGATCAACGGCACGGGTCTTATCATCCCCTGTGCTTCCGCCGCTTCCGGCTGCGAAGATGACGGCGTTCACGTTATCGAGGGCATAGGAGAAGTCTCCTTCAAGGTCTGCGACAATCGGCCGTGCGCCGAGGCTCTCCATTTCTTCTGCCTGCTCGGTCTTGCGGATCATCGCTTTGACAAAGTGCTGATCACTGTGAGCGAGTTCCTTTACGATGAGACGGCCAGTATGGCCGTTGGCTCCGATTACTAATACATTCATTGAATTAATCTCCCTTTCTAAATGGATTCCTACTTATTTTTTACCCGAAGGTACCCGGATTAAACAAAAAAAGGGCAGCAGGATGATTCCCTGCTGCCCTTAAGAGGTCAGTCATTGAACATGGACGTACTGTGAAGAGGCTGTACACGTGCCTTCGGATCCATGAAGGCCTTGGCATTGTTGACGGCCGTCGGTGCTTCGCCGAATCCGCTTGCGATCAGTTTGACCTTGCCGTCATACGTGCTGATATCACCAGCTGCATAAATTCCCGGGATATTGGTCTCCATGCGGGAATTTACCACGATGGAATTTTTCTCGATATCCAGACCCCAGTCCTTGATCGGACCGAGGGAGGAGACGAAACCGAAGTTCACGATCAATTCGTCGAAATTGATCACTTCTTTTTCCTCGCTTTTCACCTTATCGAGAACAAGCTGGTTAATTCGCTCTCCGTCTGCCACCAGATCGGATGGAACGAACGGGGTCTTCAGTTCGACGCTCGATTGTTCCAGAAGCTCAACACTGTGCTCGTGAGCGCGGAATTTATCCCTGCGGTGGATGAGCTGTACCTTGCTTGCCACCGGCTCTAGCATGAGTGCCCAGTCCACCGCCGAATCACCACCGCCACAGATGGCGACGTTTTTACCGCGGAAGTATTCAAGATTGTCCACAAAGTAATGAAGGTTTTTCCCTTCGTATTCCAGTGCCCCTTCAAGTTCCAGGCGCCGAGGTTGGAATGCTCCGTTCCCGGCCGTGATGATGATGGTCCTGGAGTAGTGGATTTCTTTATCTGTTGTCAGTTTAAAGCAGCCATCTCCCTGTTTCTCGACTTGTTCGACCGCCTGTTCAAGGCAAACCGTCGTTTCGAACTTCGACATCTGTTCCTTCAAGTTATTGACCAGGTCCTGTGCCTTTACCTTTGGGAATCCGGCCACATCATATATGTACTTTTCAGGATAAAGGGTGGCGAGCTGTCCGCCGAGCTGAGGCAGGCTTTCAATGACTTTGACGGAAGCTTTCCTCATTCCGCCGTAGAAGGCCGTGAACAACCCAGTAGGACCTCCGCCGATGACCGTGATATCGTATACTTTTTGATCTTCCTTCACTTGCGATCCCTCCGAAATTTCATTTATTATAACGTATTCTATCATACGCAATTCCATTCTTCCTATGATTTGAAATGAGGCAGGCGATAATTCAGACTTATGAATGAGAAAACTGTCGTTTTTCCAATATTCTTAAGTTAATAATTTAGCCTTAATATCTTGAAAAACCGCAGTAAAAAGCATATTATGTTATATGGACGTATTGTTAAGGATTTATGACAATTTTCGCGGCCTTATGGCCTAGTTCGTGAAAGATGTCACATACTTTCTTGTTCCTTGTCTTTATATTATTCATTACCGTTTTAATAAAGGTGTTGTGCCGTTTGATTCCCATCTATCCAGGGAAAAGAAGATGGATGAGACTTACGGGATAAAAACCTATCATGTGGAGGATTCTAATACTATCCTACACAAATCTAAATAAAAGGTGGATGTGATTCAGTTGAGAAAGCCAAGAGTTGTCGTTTTAGGTGCAGGTTACGCTGGATTGATGACGGTTACCCGTCTTCAAAAACAATTGGGTACGAATGACGCAGAAATTATCCTAGTGAATAAAAATGATTATCACTATGAAACAACATGGTTGCATGAAGCATCAGCTGGTACGCTGCATCATGATCGTGTACGTTACGATATTAAAGGTGTGGTCAATACAAGCAAGGTTAACTTCCTTCAAGCATCTGTTGAAGATATCAAAGTAGCTGAGAAGAAAGTCGTAACGGACCAGGGTGATGTCGAGTATGACTACCTTGTAATCGGACTTGGTGCAGAAGCTGAAACATTCGGTATCCAAGGTCTTCACGAGCATGCATTCACGATCTCCAATGTGAATGGTGCACGTCAGATCCGTGACCATATCGATCTTCAATTCGCTACGTACAAAGCAGAAGGCGAAATCAACGATGAGCGCTTGACGATCGTCGTCGGTGGTGCAGGTTTCACAGGAATCGAGTTCCTTGGTGAGCTTGGTAACCGTGTTCCTGAGCTATGCAAAGAGTACGATATCGATCAGAAGAAAGTACGCATCGTCTGTGTGGAAGCTGCTCCGATGATCCTTCCAGGATTCGATCCGGAACTAGTGAAATACGCTCGTGCGGCACTTGAGAAGAAAGGCGTGGAATTCTCGATCGGAACTCCGCTTAAAGAAGCAAGAGAAGGCAGTGTCCTCATTGCGAAAAGCGAAGATGAAATCGAAGAACTGAAAGCCGGTACTATCGTATGGGCAGCTGGTGTACGTGGAAGCACCCTTATCGAGAAATCAGGCATTGAAAACATGCGTGCACGTGTCAAAGTCAACCTTGACCTTCGCGCACCGGGACATGACGATATCTTCGTCCTCGGTGACTGTTCACTCATGATCAACGAAGAAACAGAACGCCCTTATCCTCCGACTGCACAGATCGCCATGCAGCAAGGGGAAACTTGTGCGCGCAACATCGTAGCACTTGTTCAAGGTAAAGATCAGTTGGAAAACTTCAAGCCGGACATCAAAGGTACCGTCTGCTCACTAGGTGAAGACGATGCAATCGGTGTTGTTTACGGTAAGAAATTGACTGGTGTGAAAGCTTCATTCATGAAAAAAGTGATCGATAACCGTTCACTCTTCATGGTAGGCGGACCATCACTCGTATTCAAAAAAGGGAAATTCAAATTTTTCTAAGCCGATTGGCTGAAAAAGCGGAGCGCTGATGCTCCGCTTTTTTATTTTTGTAAAACGTCATTATAACCATTTCCGATCACTAGTCATAATGGTTTCGTCATTTCAATATATAGTGCGATGGAGTAAATTGGTAAGTAGAGGTGATGGACATGGGAATTGATTATCATGACGGGAACATAGAAGGTTGCTATGCCAATAGGGATGCGCATGATTCCTGGAGCACGATGATAAGAAGGCTCGTTCCGATTGAAAGGATCGGGAAAGTCGCAGATATCGGCTGCGGAGGAGGGATCTATTCCAAGGCACTGGGCGGGATGGGGATCCGTGAAGTGATCGGGATTGATTTTTCAGAGGCCATGCTCAGGGGAGCAACGAAAGAGTAGTGAAGGCTACCCACAATCTTTCATTCCAACAGGGGAGTGCTTCCTCGACAGGTCTGGAGGCAGACAGCCAGGACATGATACTCGAGAGAGCATTGATTCATCACGTGGATGATGTGGAATCGTGCTTTACCGAAGCCTTCAGGGTACTGAGAAAGGAAGGGACGCTGATTGTTCAGGACCGTACCCCAGAAGACTGTTTCCAAAAAGGGAGTGACCATCATATTCGCGGATACATCATGGAACTGTTCCCGGCGCTCAGGGAAAAGGAAGAGTCTGCCGACCTCAGAGTTGCCCAGGTTATCAAGAAACTGAAGGGAGCCGGCTTCAATATGATCGAAGAGATCGTCTTTTGGGAAACGAGGGCTCTGTATGAATCAAAGGGACCCTTGCTGGAGGATATAAGAACCCGAACAGGACGTAGCATCTTATTTGATCTCGATGACAAGGAGTTGGAGCGGCTTGTAGGGATGCTGAACGAAAAGATCACTGCAAATGGACCACTGGAGGAAAAGGACAGATGGACGATCTGGAAGGCTGTGAAATAGTACGATCCGATAAGACAACGATTTTGTGAAAGAAGCTAACAAACTTTTTGAAATATTGAGATATTTAAAGTAAACACAAAATGTATTCGCTTTCTTCGGTGTACATCCCCTCATAGCAACCTTTTCATGATTCGGAAAAGATGGTATATTATCAGAAAATTAAGAAATCAAAGGAGAGATTCGATGAGAGCTGGTACAACGAAGACAAAGTCATGTGAATACTGTTCGGGAAAAGGGTATTTCCAACTGGTATTGGGCGGATCTGAAACCTGTCCTTGCTGCAGTGGGAGCGGTAAGCAAAAATAATCCACCAGTTGTGGTGATTTTGTGAATAATGTCGAAATTTTCCTTCGTCTTATTGACGCTTCCATCAACATTCAGTACACTTAACAATAGTGTTTGGCTCCTTTGTTAGGCGTGAAATGCCAATGGAGCCAGTGTTAGATGGGGGTGGGGAAATGCCAATACACGTCATCTTGATTTCAATGCTTCTGTTTCTTGTCCTGTTTTTCGGAATCGGTTTTTTGCTTAATATGCTGCTCCGGATGACATGGATCATGACCATCATCTATCCGATCATCGTCATTTTCATCGTGGATGAAGTGCGTTTCATCGACTATTTTAGAAACGCCGGGGAAGCGTTCCCTGAACTAGGGAGAAGAATCACTCATTTGGCTTCAGCCGATCTGCTGATTCTTGGAAGCGGTTTAGTAGGGGCGGTCCTTTCAGGAATCGTCATGAGGATATTGAGATCAAAGGGATATCGAATGTTTTAAAACAGTCCGTTCGTCCGGGTGTGTTCCGGATAACGGGCTTTTTTTTATGGGTTTTCTTCCAATTTATGAGATAATTCGATTATTTTATCAATTTATGAATACATGCCCTCCAGGATGGGAAGGAATAAGGGTGGGAGGAGTGTATACATGATTAAGAATTGGAGCAGAAGACTTTTGATGGTCCTATTGTTCATTTTTGCCCTTGAGACGACATTCCAATCGGTATCAGGTGTCAAGGCTGCAACCCTCAAAGCGTGGTGGGAGACCCAGATGGAGAACGCCGGGCGCGGGGAACATGATATCAATCAATTAGGGATGACAGCAAAAATCCTTAAGAAAGTGAGCGGTACCAAGACCCAGATTTCTTCGAGTACACCTATGAAAGACAAACCAGTCACCCTAAACGGGCTGAATTGGGATCAATATAAGAAGCATACTGTCGTCGCTACGGGCTACACGGCGGGGGTGGAGTCAACAGGGAAGAATCCCGGCCATCCGGGCTATGGCATTACATACTCCGGAGTCAAAGTGAAACGTGACCTTTATTCGACCATAGCGGCTGATACGACGGTCTTTCCGATCGGGACGGTGCTGTACATCCCTGATTATGGATTCGGCGTGGTCGCCGACACCGGGAGTGCGATCAAAGGCAACAAGCTCGATCTGTACTATGATACAGTCGATGAGGTATATGCGGAGTGGGGGAAGAAAACCCTTGATGTATACATCATCGAAGAGGGTTCAGGTAAACTCACAGAAGAACAGTTGACCAACCTGAATGAAAATAAAACCATGCAGGTATTCAGGAATCAGATCCTTTCACCTGAGAAAGAATGAATAAAGACAAAACCGGCAGGAGTTCCTGCCGGTTTTGTCTTGTATAAGAATCAGGTAGTCTTTTGCTTACATATGGGCGTATTCGTCAGGGTGCAGGATTTTTGCAAGCTTGACGGCACCCTTTAACAGGAGTGGGGAAGGCCGGCAATAGAGGGCTTCCTCCAGTACGAGGATGCGCTCATCCTGAACGGCCTTCAAGGTAGTCCAGCCGGGTCTCTTTTTAATCAGGTCAGGTTTTACTTTGTCCTGCCGCACGCCTACCCAGGCGAGGCATATATAATCAGGATCCCTAGCCAGGACATCCTCCCAGTCTGTCTGGACGCTCGCCAGTTCGACGTCACGGAAGAGGTTGACGGCCCCGCACATGTCACTCAGCTCCGTCAGCCAGTTCGTCCTGCCGGGAGTGAAGACGGGCTTCGGCCACCATTCCCAGTACAAGGAAGGGCGATTGGTGATGCCTTGGCCGACCGTCTTCAAATCTTCGACTCGCTGAAGGAAGTGCATGCGCTTTTTCATAGCGATGGATTCGTCCATCCCGCATGCGCGCCCGATGGCAAGGAGATCATCCGCTATATCCTTGAAGCTTTGAGGGTTCAATGTGAGATGGGGAATCCCCCGTTTCTCCAGCTCCTCGATATTCTTCTCCATTCCCGGTACGCTCAGCGATGCAAGGACAAGATCGGGTTGAAGGCTTTCGACCCGATCCATATCGATGGATAGGTCGGGACCGAGCCTTGGCAGGGATAAGACGGCTTCAGGGTGATCGGAGTAGTCGTCAACACCCACTAGGTAAGGGGTGAGTCCGAGCTCATCGATCAGCTCCGTATTATTGGGGCATATGGATATGAGGCGCATTGATCATTCCTCCTATTGAAACATGAAAAAGTGGATGAGCAGTGTAAGGACGATTCCGGTGATTCCCCCGAAGAAAACTTCAATCGGTTTATGACCGAGCAGTTCCTTCAGCTCTTTCCGTTTTTCCTGATCGGGTTTGTTCTGCCAGCCTTTGGCATCGGTCATGAACTTCTGGAAGTCGCCCATGAGCCGATTAAGCACGATGGCTTGTTCACCTGCCTGCCTTCTGACCCCTGTCGCATCGAACATGGTGATGATGGCAAACATGGCGGCGACGGCAAAGACCGGTGAAGATACTCCGCTTTCGATTGCCACCCCGGTTGAAAGGGCGGTGACAGCGGCAGAGTGGGAACTCGGCATTCCTCCGGTCGACGTGATGAGCGACCAATTGAGTTCCCGGGTGGCGATGAACTGGATGGGAACCTTGACGAACTGGGCGAACAAGATGGAAATCAGTGAAGCCCAAAGGGGGAAATTATGAAAGATCTCCATGGTAATATATCCCATCCTTTCTAATGTTTTGAATACTCTGAGTTGCCTCCATTATACCATACCCTCCTTCACCCAGCCTTAACTTCAAAACGCTTTTGCTTAGATAGTCGAAATGTTCACTCACTCGAGCTATAATGGGAGTGGAGGTGTTGAACAATGAATTATGTAGTCAACAATAAACGTTTAACAGAAACAACAGGGGGAGGCCTTATCGTCGGGGTCTATAATCAACCTGAATTTTCAGGGGAACTGAAAGAGCTTGATCAAGCCATGGGAGGGCATCTCACCCAGCTTGCCAAAGAGGGGGATATCTCTTCTGCTGCCAAAGCAATCACCGTTGTACATACGCTGGGACAGCTCTCCGTGAAACGGATTGTGTTTGTCGGACTTGGTAAAGCCAAAGAGGCAGTTTTCAATGATATGAAGGAAGCGTTCGGTGCGGCAGCCAAGCAAATCAAGCAGATGAAGCTCTCGTCATTTGCAGTGGCAATCGATACGTTTGAAACGGATGAAGTCCCGGCAGAGGATGTGGCCCATGCATGGGCAGAAGCTTTCACCATGGCAACCTATGCCTTCCACGGGTATAAACAATCATCAAATGAACGAGGCTATGAAGCTTCTGATATCGAGTTCATCACAGCTTCAGATGATAAGGAAGTCCAAACGGCTCTGCAAGTAGGTACTGCATTCGGAAACGGTGTCAACTCGGCAAGGACCCTAGTGAATACACCGGGGAATCTCCTTACATCCACAAAGCTCGCCGAGTATGCCCTCGAGCTTGCAAAGCGATATGATTTCGAAGCGGAGATCCTGGACAAGGAAGAAATGGAGCATCTGGGCATGGGTGCTTTACTGGCAGTCAACCAGGGTTCAGTGGAACCTCCGAAGATGATCGTTCTTAAATATGCAGGCAAAGAGCAATGGGAAGACGTCATCGGTTTAGTAGGAAAAGGGATCACCTTTGATACGGGTGGATATTCCCTTAAACCGAAGGACGGCATCGTCGGCATGAAAACCGATATGGGTGGTGCCGCAGCCGTCCTTGGCGCTATGGAAGTCATCGGTGAGACGAGGCCGGAGCAGAATGTCATTGCCGTCATCCCTTCAACCGATAATATGGTGAGCGGTGCAGCATTCAAGCCGGATGATGTCATCACATCCATGAGCGGGAAGACCATCGAAGTATTGAATACCGATGCAGAGGGACGCCTGGCACTGGCGGACGGCATGACCTATGCGAAGCATCACGGGGCAAACTACCTTGTGGATGTCGCGACGCTTACTGGAGGAGTCATCGTTGCATTGGGTGAAGATAAGACAGGGGCCCTTACCAATAATGAAGCATTCTTTGAGCAAGTGTTGCTTGCGTCTGCTGAATCAGGCGAGTTCATCTGGCAGCTTCCATACACAGAAGGTGATAAGAAGCGCGTGAGAAGCAGCAAGATTGCGGATCTGAACAACTCTCCAGGCCGCGCGGGGCATGCGATCATGGGAGGCGGATTCGTAGGGGAATTCGCTGAAGGCACTCCTTGGGTGCACTTGGACATCGCCGGAACGGCTACGACCAACAAAGCATATGACCTCGGGCCATCCGGTGCCACGGGCGCGATGGTTCGTACCCTTGCCCTCATGGTGGAGTCCTTTGAACCTGCGAAATAATAAAAAAAAGGCCGACAATCGTCGGTCTTTTTTTTATGGGTCAATGAAAGGGGATATCAATGCAGTATGGCTTTAAACGATAGGTTCGAATGCCAAGAAAGAGGGAAGAATAAAGAGAGGAATAATCGTTGACAAACGTCCTTTATGTTGATAAAGTAGAAAACGTATTTTATCACTCTACCAATTTAGCAGACTAAAGCAACATGAAGATAGATTCAAGGAGGACATTATTATGAACGCAGTCGTCATTGCCGTACTCATCATGCTCATACTTAGTTTACTGCGTGTGAATGTAGTTTTTGCTCTTATTGCCGGGGCGCTTGCAGGCGGGGTCATCGGGGGCCTAGGATTGAATGAAACGGTCTCGATCTTCTCCGATGGAATCAGCGGCGGAGCAAATATCGCCCTGAGCTATGCTCTTTTGGGGGGATTTGCTGTAGCCATTTCGTATACAGGCATCCCGAATTTGCTGGTTGATTTTGTCTTGAAGATGGTCGGTAGGAACGGAGACTCAAAGAAGAAGAAGCTATCGAAGGCGCTGATTGTGTTTGCCATCCTGATCATGGCGTGTTTCTCTCAGAACGTCATTCCTATTCACATCGCCTTCATCCCGATCTTGATTCCGCCACTCCTCAAGGTCATGACAGAGCTCGAAATCGACCGTCGACTGATTGCCACGGTCATCACATTCGGACTGACGGCGCCCTATATCCTGCTACCGGTCGGTTTTGGGCTTCAGTTCCACGAGGTCATTGCACAGAATATGGACAGGAGCGGAATGGCCATCTCCATGGGAGATATTCCGAAAGCCATGCTCATGCCAGTAGGCGGTATGGTTTTAGGACTTCTGATCGCCGTCTTCTTCTCTTATCGTAAACCACGCCGGTATGATGAGTCCAAGGAAGTGGTGGTGGAAGAGAAGGTCGAGTACAGTAAGCGGGCGATGATCCTTGCGGGGATTTCCATCATTGCGGCACTTGCGGTCCAGCTCCTGCTCGAATCCATGATTTTCGGTGCCTTGGCAGGAATTGCCGTCCTGTATGTGTCGGGTGCAGTCAAATGGAAGGAAGCCGATGGTCTCCTTAACGATGGGATGAAAATGATGGCCTTTATTGGCTTCGTCATGATTGCAGCTTCCGGATTTGCAGCTGTATTGACCGAAACGGGTGATGTGGAATCCCTGGTGAAGGGGACAGCTGATGCCATCGGGGGGAATAAAGCCCTTGCTGCGATTCTGATGCTCGTCGTCGGCCTAGTTGTCACAATGGGGATCGGATCTTCATTCGCCACCATCCCGATCATTGCAGCGATCTTTGTTCCTCTATGCATGGAGCTTGGATTCAGTGAATTTGCGACGATTGTTATCGTAGGAACGGCCGGGGCGCTCGGAGATGCTGGTTCACCTGCCTCCGACAGTACGTTGGGACCGACGGCCGGTTTAAATGCCGATGGGCAGCACAACCACATATGGGATACATGTGTCCCTACATTCTCTGCACTATAACATTCCTCTTGTGGCCTTCGGTTGGATTGCGGCCATGATCTTTTAAAAAGAATCTCTTCGGAGGTTCTTTTTTTATGGAGATTGAGAAAGCACCCTCCCCTGTCTCATCTGTATGGAAAAAGCCGAAGGAAGCAGGATATCCGACTTCCTTCGGCTTTTCAAAACTCATTCCACTTGACGGATACAATCAAATGACAGCAGTCCACCTGGCCCAACTTTTCATCAAATACAAATCTCACACCATCCGGGTTGAATGATACGACCGGCTGGACGCGTGTCGGAATAGTCTGAAGTAATTTATGTACTTCAGGAAGATTGGATTGTTGAGCGGCAGTCATCAGCTTAGAGGCAAGTTCCCTTGAGCTGTTGATGCGCCCGAGAACCAGCTTGGCATCGTCCATCAGGCTAAGGGTTTTTCCGGCTGAAGCCATCAGCGTATCGGGTGCAGCCGCAGGGAGCACCCGCTGCTGCCCAATAGAGGATTGCGGCGCCGGTCGGTTTGCATGAAAAGGATGGAAACGGTACATCATGGGACACTCCTTTCACAGACATCATCTACGTAAACGTATGAAAGAGGCAATGCATTTATTCATTCATCTTCCTGCCACCTTGTGATAGGCTGAATCTGGGCCAATTAAGCAGATAAAGGATTTTGACTCTCAAGGTCGAAGAGTATGGGGAAGGGGTGAAGGAATATGAAACTTGATCACACATTAATCAGTGCACTGGGGATTGAATTCAACACGGTAGAGAAAGGCAGGATCGTGGCGACGATGCCCGTCAATGAACAGACAAGGCAGCCTTTTGGATTTCTGCACGGAGGAGCTTCCGTCGCTCTTGCAGAAACCGTGGCAAGCGTCGGCGCTGTGGAACTGATCGATCTCGATAAGGAAATATGTTTTGGTCTCGAGATCAATGCCAATCACATCAAGGCGAAAAAAGACGGCGAGGTGACGGCAACGGCGACCGTACTGCATCAGGGACGGACCACCATGGTATGGGACATCAAGATCACGGACGAGGCAGACGACCTCATCTGCGTGTCACGCTGTACAATGGCCGTGGTACCAAAAAAGAACGTTTAACCGTGACGGGTGGGGGAAAAGGATAAACAATCCCACTTACTACGGAGGTATGAACATGAGCTGGTCGAAACAAGATTATCCTGAGTCACTTAAGAATCTGCCCTCTGATGTCCGGAATAAAGCCATCGAGATTGGAAATGCGCTGCTTGATGAAGGGTATGAAGAGGGCAGGGCGATCGCCATTGCCACGGATCGGGCCCACAAGTCTGAGGAGGGTACCCAAACCGATAAGGCAGAGTATCACGTCACAGTCCATGATGATGGTTGGCAGCTGAAAAAGGCCGATGGACAGCGGGCCATCATGGTGGAAGAGACGAAGGAAAAGCTGCTGGAGCGAGCAAAGCGATATGCAACAGATCATTCCGGCACCCTTGTGGTGTATAAAGAAGATGGATCGGTTGAAAATCATCTATACCAGAAATAAGGAGAGCTCCCGGAGACGGGGGTTTTTATGTGGTTATATTTGACAATAGTTTTCCCGTCCGCTATAGTTATCTTGAATTCAAGATAACTGAAGGAGTGGAAGCATGACCGGTTTTACTGAACTGATGAAAGAGCGTCGCTCGGCATCGAACTTTCTGCCTGATTATCCGATCCAAACATGCGAATTGAACGAAATCTTTGAGTTGGTCAAGCTTTCCCCATCCGCGTTCAACCTTCAACATACGCGGTATATCGTCGTAACAGACGAGAGAGTGAAAGTGGAGCTCCAAGGTGCAGCCATGGGGCAGCATAAAGTACGTTCTGCGTCAGCGGTCGTCCTGCTCCTGGGAGATAAAAAAGCGTACGAGTCAGCAGAAGAAATTTACCGGGGATTGAAGATGCTGAAAATCGTGAATGAAGAGGAATTCTCCGGTATGGTCGAGAATACCACCTCCTTCTATGAAGGGAAAGGCAGCGGATTCCAGCGGGATGAAGCCATCCGTAACGCGTCCCTGTCTTCCATGGTCTTCATGCTTGCTGCCAAGGAAAAGGGCTGGGACACGTGCCCCATGATCGGCTTTGATCCGGACAAGGTCAAGGAAATCCTGAAAATAGACGATCAGTACGAAGTCGTCATGATGATCTCGATGGGGAAGGAAAAGAGAGAGAGTCGAAAACCCCGGGGCTACCGGAAGCCCGTCAGTGAGTTTGTTACATATATCTGAAAATGAAAAAGCGAAAGCCATCGTGTGATGGCTTTCGCTTTTTTTATGGATGCTGCCGGTCATATTTCTCCTTATCCTTCAAGTCATCCCGTATACTCTTATCCCAGAGTTTAGCCCCTGAATGATAGGCTGCGCGCGCGATGAGGTGACCACCGACCGGCGCTGTGACAAAGATGAACACGATGGCCAAGTAGGACCTTGGAGTTAAAGATGCCGTGTACGATATAAAAATAAAGGAAGGTTCCGAGCAGGATGCACATGATTCCGAGTGTTGCGCTTTTGGATGCCGCGTGGTTCCGTGTATAGATGTCCGGTAGCCTCAGTACCCCGAAGGATGCCACGAGGCTAAGGAATCCACCTGCAAGAAGAAAGAATCCGATGATATAGTTAACGATTTCGGTCACGTTCGATGATCGCTCCTTTCTCAAGGAATTTGGAGAATGACACCGTTCCGATGAAAGCAAGGATTCCGAGTAGCAGAATGACTTCAAGGAAGGCATCGGAATCAATCAGCATGGAGACGAGTGCGACGATGGCGATCAGATTTACCCCTAGGGCGTCCAATGCCACTACCCTGTCTGGGGTGGTAGGTCCCTTGATGACTCGGTAAATGAGTCCCAGCATGGAAAGGGACACACAGATCAGTGTGATACGGATGATGATCTCAAGCATCAGCGGCTCACCTCCATGATGGCTTTTTCGAAAGAGTTGCGAATATCATCAATGACCGCGTCTTTATCAGGAAGATCGATGGCGTGCACATAGAGGATCTTCTTATCCATGGAAACATCCATCACCAGCGTCCCCGGAGTCAGTGTGATCAGATTGGCCAGCAAGGTGATTTCCCAATCTTTCTTCAGAGTGGTCTCGTAAGCAAAGATCCCCGGCTGAAAATCCAGTTTAGGCTTAAGGATCGTTTTCAATACGTCTACATTCGCTTTGATCAGTTCCTTAAGGAACAACAGTAGCAGGCTGATGGCAGCATACACCCGCCAAAGGTAGAAGCGGTCCGGGAAGAACCGCCTCATGGCCAGGATGATCAACAAGCCGAGAAGGTAACCGACAATGAATGAAGGAGCGGTAAAGGAGACGGATAGGAACATCCAGACAAATGCCAGGATGAAGTTCAATAAGATTTGAAAAGCCATGGTTACATCACTCCTTTAACACTGCGTCAATATAGATTTGCGGATCCACAAGTACTTCGGCCGCTTGTGAAAATAGCGGACGGAGTGCATCTGCTCCCAAACCGTAAAATACGGAAAGGAGGACAAGTACGGCGGATGTTGCCCACAGATAGCGTGCGTGACTTTTGGAAATGCCTGTGTATTCTTTTGGTACGCCCCAGATTCCGTTCAGGAAGATCTTGATGACGGAATAAAGGACCACCAGGCTCGAGGCCAGGATGACGAAAGCCCCCACGTAGAATTCCGACGAGAAACTTCCCTTGCAGAATCAATAATTTCCCTATGAAACCACTGAGGGGAGGAATGCCCGCCAGTGAGAAGGCTGCTACGAGGAAGGTCCACCCGAGCCACGGATACTCCTTGATCAGTCCGCCCATTTTCCGGACATCCGTCGTACCGGTAATGGAAATCATGACGCCGATCAAAAGGAAGAGGGCGGCTTTGATGAGCATATCGTGAATGAGATAGTAGATGGAACCTTCCATTGCTTCACCGTTCATGGTGGAAATCCCGAATAGGATGACCCCGACGGCGATGACGATATTATAAATGATGATCTTCTTCACATCCCAGAACCCGATGGCCCCCACGCATCCGACAACGATGGTCAGGATTGCGAGTATGCCAAGCATCTCATGGGTGAACCCTGGATCGTGATAGAAGAACAACGTATAGGTCCTGATGATCGAATAGACACCAACCTTGGTCAGCAATGCCCCGAATAAAGCCAGGATCGGTGTCGGAGGTGCGTAGTAGGAGCCCGGAAGCCAGAAGTAAAGCGGGAAGATGGCGCCTTTCAGGCCGAATACAATCAAAAACAAGATGGCGATGGCCGTCAGGATGCCTGGTTGTTCAACGCTTGCGATCTTCTGTGAGATATCCGCCATGTTCAGGGTGCCGACGACTGAATATAGGTAGGCAACGGTAATGACGAACAGGGCTGATGAAATGACATTCACCAGTATGTATTTGATTCCTTCACGAAGCTGGACTTTGGTCCCGCCGAGGACGATGAGCACATAGGAGCTCATGAGCATCACTTCAAAGAAGACGAACAGGTTGAAGATGTCTCCTGTCGTGAAAGCGCCGTTCACTCCGACTAAAAGGAATTGGACCACAGGATAATAATAGAATCGTTCCCTGTCGCGTCCAATCGACTTAAAGGAGTAGAGGATCACCAGCAGGGTGATGATGCTCGTTGTGAGTACAAGCAGTGCTGAAAGCATATCGGATACAAGCGTGATTCCGAATGGTGCCGTCCAGCTCCCCAGGTTCAAGGTCTGGATCCCTTCTTTTGAAACCGTGATGACGAGGATGACGGATGCGATGACGGTTCCGATCGTGGAAACCGCTGCGATTGTCCGCTGCGTCTTCACCTGTTTGCTGAAGAACATGAGAATCGTTGCCGTGATAAGTGGTATGAGTATCGGTAGAATCAATAAATTAATCATTTCCTTCGTTTCCTCTCAACTGATCCATATTATCGGTACCGAGCTCCTGATAGGCCCTGTAGGCAAGGACCAGGAAAAAGGCCGTCACACCGAAGCTGATGACGATCGCTGTCAGAATCAATGCCTGCGGTAACGGATCGACGTAGGATTCGGCATGCTGTCCCAGGAGCGGAGGTGCCCCTTTCTTTAGGCTGCTCACCGTCAAGATGAGAAGATGGGCGCCATGGCTCAAAACAGCGGTGCCGATGATGATCCTAAGTAAACTTTTTGAAAGCATGAGATACACTGCACAGGTGAACAGGATCCC
Source organism: uncultured Bacillaceae bacterium (assembly GCA_963762295.1). Taxonomy (GTDB): domain Bacteria; phylum Bacillota; class Bacilli; order Bacillales; family Bacillaceae_B; genus Rossellomorea. Next base: position 898,361 of record CAVXKK010000004.1, on the reverse strand, counting down.
AATGACAATGGCCATTAATAATTCCATTAATCGCTCACCCCTATCGTTTGGATGATGGTCATCGTGACGCCGACGACGACGAGATACACCCCGGTATCGAACAGGACGGCCGTATGAAGGGACGTTTTGCCGATGATCGGCAGAGTGAAATAGTCGAACGCGTGCGTCAGGAACGGTACATTGAATAATAGTGCCCCTGCCGCAGTTCCGATGGCGAACAGAAGGCCGATTGCCGTTACGATCTTATAATCGATGGGCAGGATATTCGCAACCGTCTTCAGGTCGAATGCCAGGAGCAACAGAACGAGGGCCCCTGCATGTCATGAGTCCCCCGATGAAGCCTCCTCCTGGAGTATAGTGACCGGAGAAGAAGAGGCGAAGGGAGAACAGGATGATAATGAACACAGTCACTTTCGTTACGGTTTGGAGAATTACATCATTCGTCTTCATCCTTCATCCCTCCTTGTCAGCCTCAGTTTGATCATGGCGAAGATTCCGAGGGACGCAATGGCAAGAACGCATATTTCAAATAATGTATCGAATCCACGGAAGTCGACAAGGATGACATTGACCATATTCTTACCAGCTGCTTCCTCGTAAACGTTCTCGATGTAATACTCTGAGATCGAATCAAATAGCTTTGTGCTGTATGCCGAGATGGCAAACAGTGTCACGGTTACACCGACACCGATGGCAATCAGTGCATTCCCGAGCTTGAAGCCCATGCGTTCTTCATGCCTGCTCAATTTTGGCAGGTGATAGAAGCAAAGTAGGAAGAGGGCGACGGACACGGTTTCGATGACGAGCTGGGTCAGGGCAAGGTCAGGCGCCCTGAATACCACGAAGAACAAGGATACCGTATAGCCGGTTGCGCCCAGAAGGATGATGGATGTCAGGCGTGACTTCGCGAACAGGATCATGACGGTACTGACCACAAGAAGGAGTGCGACAGCCACTTCATAGATCCCGATCGGGGCCATTTCGTCCATCTCCAGGGAGAAGGCATTGTTATACCAAAGGCTGAAGAGGGAGATCCCGACAAAGAACGTAAAGATATAAACAAGGTAGGTGCGGATGAACCCTGTCATATGTCCATTCATGAAACTGTATGCCCCACGTTCGCTCCCACGTAATCCTCCGTCATATAAGGAATTAAGGGAAAGCCTTTGCGGTAATACCCGATAGATCTTTTCCCATTTTGAAAGGGTAAGATACAAGATCACACCCAAGGCAATGACGCCGATTGTCATGAATAGCTCCGGACTGAAGCCGTGCCAGAAGGAGATTTCCGCCTTCACGGTTTGTCCGTCGGCAATCAGACTCGGTACGATGGCTTCCACTGCTGGAGCAAGGATCCGATCCGATAAGATGTTCGGGAAGAAACCGAAAATGACTACCAGGGAAGCAAGGATGATCGGAGAGATCAGCATCCCGATCGGTGCTTCATGTGGTTTCTTTTCAAGCTTCTCAGGCTGATACTTCCCTGTGAACGTCTTGAAGACGAGGATCATGCTGTAGACGAAGGTGAAGATGCTTCCCACCCAGGCCAGCACCGGGAAAAGCGCACCGAACGTTTCAAAATTGAAGATATCAAGGCTAAGGACATTGATCATTCCAGTAAAGAACATTTCCTTACTGAGGAAGCCGTTGAAAGGCGGCAGCCCTGCCATGGAGAATGCTCCGATGATGGCAATGGTGAAGGTGATGGGCATGAAGCTCATCAGTCCGCCGAGCTTACGGATATCCCTTGTCCCGGTTTCGTGATCGACGATTCCTGCGACCATGAACAGGCTTCCCTTAAATGTTGCGTGATTGATCAGATGGAACACGGCCGCTAGGGTTGCAGCCATATAAATGTTTTCGTCCAGTTGATTGTAATGAAGCGCTGCTCCCCCAATGCCTAATAAGGACATGATCATTCCCAGTTGACTGATCGTGGAGAAGGCTAGGATTCCTTTCAGATCCTTTTGACGGACGGCATTGAACGAACCCCAGAAAACGGTGAATAATCCGATCCCGCCAACAAGCCAGATCCACACACCCGAAGTGGCAAAGATCGGACTCATCCTGGCAACGAGGTAGATCCCTGCTTTGACCATCGTGGCTGAGTGAAGGTAGGCACTGACTGGAGTCGGTGCTTCCATGGCATCAGGCAGCCAGATATGGAATGGGAACTGGGCCGATTTAGTGAATGCACCCAGCAGGATCAGGATCAGTGCCCCCATGAATAGCGGGTCCGTTACCAACTGATCGCTCATCCCCACCAGTTCCCTGATGCTGAATGTACCGCCCATGAGATAGAGGAGTATGATTCCCCCGAGCATGGAAAGGCCTCCGAATACGGTGATGAGCATCGATTTTAGTGCCCCGTATCTAGAACGCTCCTTCTGATACCAATATCCGATCAGCAAGAAGGATGAAATGGATGTGAACTCCCAGAACATATAGAGGGTGATCAGGTTATCCGATAGCACGACCCCGAGCATGGCCCCCATGAACATGAGTAAATAGACATAGAAGTTATGTAGCTGTTCTTTTGCTTTATCCAGGTAGTAGATCGAGTACAGGACGACAAGCGCCCCGATTCCTGTGATGAGCATGGCGAACAGGAGGCCGAGACCGTCCACATATGCGGTGAATTGGATACCGAAGGAAGGCATCCAATTGACGGTTTCCGTTACCGTATCTCCATTCTTCGTCAATGAGATGAAGCGGAAGAAATAGACGAACAGGACTACGGGCAGGATCAGAACGAACCAGCCGGTGTGAATCTTGCGGAACGCCTTATACAGGAACGGAATGAGTATGGCGAATAAAAAAGGCGATAAGATTGCCCAATGTAGCAGTGTCACAAAAAACCCCCCTTGAATACATCAGATTATGTAGGTAATTGCTGAATTAAGATAGTCACTAGAGCCTTCTGCGACCGAACAGTGCACCTAATGAGCATTATAACGTAAAAAAAAGCACCTTGCATTAGTCGGACGCCCAGCCTATAAGGGTTTCCCCCTTTGTTATTAAATATGTAGAGAAACGGAAAATCACGTCGAAAAAAAAAGCACATTCCGTGCCGTGGTTCATGTTTTGGAATAGTTTATCACTATTGTGAGCATCCTATTCAAGAGGTGATATCCATGAAGCAAAAGCTGCTGATTGCATGTGCCATCTTCACAGGATTACTCATGATGGCCGTTGTGGTGGATTCGAGGGATCAAATTGATCTGGAATCGGTCGAAAGTGGAGACGGAACAAATTACGTTCCAATCGGGTACGACCGGGAAGATGCAGACCCTTTTGGGCCTGTTGAATTCAAACCGCGTCAATACATTAAGGTGATCGAGAGGGACCGCCACATGATCAAATCGGAATCGGCTGTTGAATGAGGAAAGTCAGCTCTCAATGTGGAGGGACTTTCGACCTGTACACTTGGTACCTTTACCCTTTTCAATCTGCTCATAAACGATTATGATGAGAATGCACAGATTGATCACGGGAGAGGTACTTTTTGAAGAATACATATTTAACCAGCTATCTGCCTATTTTGTCCATCCTTTTGTTCAGCCTGACGTTTTCGGTTTACGGGGTGGGTGTTTTCGAAACGCTGTCCAAAAAGATCGGCGTCTATGCAGGAATGAGCGAATTCCTTTCCGAGATGCAGCTGAAGATGGCCATCCTTGCTCTGCTTATGATGGTCTTTTTTATGATTCTTTCTGCCCTGAAGCTCATTGCAGAGACAATCAATGGCATTTCCATGCTGTTCTTTTCGATTGATTCAGAGGGTGAACTTTACAATAAAGTCCGTCCGGGTTCGATGATTTATTTTATCGGGGGACTGGTTTCCGTCCTTAGCTTGCAATCATTCAAGGGATTGATCGCCATCTTTGTTTTGACCTCGGTGGTTTATTTCTTTTACTTTGTGAATAAAATCAGTTCTTCCCTTACCAAGGTCGGACTGCTCGGTGTCGTGACCATGCAGCTTTTTTCATGGGCAGCACTTGTTCTGACCATTTTCTTTGTTCTCATTAAACTATATAACGGTCTGATGGCGAGCCTTCCGATCATATCGGAGGTCAAGCTGTGAATATGAAAAAGAGATTGGGACAAAACAAAAATGGTCATGACGAACAATATCAGTATGGCTTCTTTATACCGCTCATGATTTCCGTGCAAGACTACGCTTTCCGCGGGTAGCCCGTGAGCCTCCTCGGCAAGCCTGCGGGGTCTCACATCAGCTACACTTCCCGCAGGAGTCTTCGTCTTGCACTCCAATCAACCGCTAGGAACAAGTAAATAGTAATGGTCATGAAACAAATCAAAAACCCGAACTATCTCAGGCAAGATAGTTCGGGTTTTACTATGACTTAAACACTCTTGTCCCAGCCGCTTTATTTATTTCATGATCTGCTTCCAAATCCTGTGTCCAGGACGCCATGATTCTATGCTGCTCATGTTTTCAGGTGTATCATGGCCGACCCAGACCCCTGTGGTGTAACGATCGGTGAGGCCCATGACCCAGAAATCGTGATATTGGTTCGTCGTCCCCGTCTTGATTCCAACATAGGGCTTGGAGACATAGGCAGGTTTTCCAGTCCCGCTGACCGCTCCTTGATGAAGCAGCGATCTCATTTGCGCAGTGGTGGACTTCGACCAAACTTCCGTTGCGTTATCCTTCCATTGATACAGGAGGTTCCCTTCGGAGTCCGTCACATCGGTGATGGCCCTTGCCGGTGCATACTCCCCGTCGATGAAGGAAGTATAGGCATCCGTCATTTCAAGGGGGCTCATCCCATAGGTGAATCCTCCGACTGAAGCCGCAAAGGTCTTATCCTCCTTGCTTACCTTTTGGAAGTGGAACGGGCGGATGAATCCGAAGGCCTGATCCACGCCCACCTTTTCCATCATGCGGAGGGCAGGGCCATTATATGATTGGGCGAATGCCTGACTGATCGTCACCATGCCAGGACTCGCATTCCCGTAGTTCACGGGGCAGTACCCCTTGATGCAGTATTGATTTCCATCAATCGTATCCTGCAGGGAGGGGTGTACCTTCTCGACGTAGGGGCCATAGACCAAGAGCGGTTTGATGGCGGACCCTGGCTGCCTGAACGCCTGGAAGGCATGGTGGAAATTATATTCCTTATAGTTTTTGCCGCCTGTGATGGCTACGATCTTGCGGGTCTTGTTGTCGATGGAAGCACTCGCTCCCTCTAGGTCCATTGACTCCAGCGTATCATTCAGTGCTTTCGTACTTTTTTTCTGCATGGCGGGATCCAGGGCGGTGTGGATGATGACGCCGGAAGAGATCACGGCATGGAACCGTTCATCCCATTCCTTCAGGATCCCGTCCCGCTCATCATCAGTTCGGGCATCTGCAAGCTCGTCGCTGAACCCTTCTTTTTCTCCGATCAATTCCTTCAGTTCGTGTTCCACATAAAAGGCATAGTCCGGATACTCTTCAATTTCTTCTTTTACCTTCAACTTGATCGGGGTCTTTTTGATCTTTACGGCCTCTTTTTCCGTGAGCTTGTCCGAGGTGACTAGAAGCTCGAGCAGCCGCTCCTGGCGCTTCTTTGTTTCGTCGAAATGCTTGATCGGATCATATTTCCCCGGATTATTCGGGATGGAGGCGAGGAAGGAGATCTCCCCCTGGTTGAGTTCGGTCACGGGCTTGCTGAAATAATACTGGGAAGCCGTACCGATGCCGTATACGCCATTGCTGAAATAAATCACATTCAAGTACATTTCCATGATTTCATCCTTGGTCAGGTTTTTTTCGATCTGACCGGCGTAGAAGAGCTCGGTCAGCTTCCGATTATACGTCTTTTCCTGACCCAGGTACATATTGCGGGCAAGCTGCTGGGTGATGGTGCTGCCTCCCTGCTGGATATGGGTGAAGACAAGGTTTTTCACCACGGCCCGGAGGATCGCACCGGCATCGAATCCGACGTGTTCATAGAAATTCTGATCTTCACTCGTAATGATGATATCCTTTGCGAAGTCCGGGATGTCCTCCCCCTCCGCATACAGCCTGAATGGGCGGTTGATCTCGGAAAACACCCGACCGTCCGAATCCTTCATCAGGGACGTGCGGTTTACGTTCATATGTTCCTTATTCACCTTTGATTCCAATGCATCTTGGAATTCACCGGCTTTCTTCACTTCCCCGGTGGAAAAAAACAAGGTGGTGAAAAAGACGGTAACGATACAACTGATGGCGATATATCCTGCAAAAGTTCTCATGAAACCCTCTACTTTTCTCGTAATCTTATTCTCCCATGATAATCCAATGGAACCAATTAATAAAGAAGCATTTCCGTGAAGCGGATGGTTCTTTTTACCCTGATCGCTGCATGAGTGAAGTTTCAGGGGAAGTGGGAGGAAATAGTCATAATTCAGGAAATAAACATGATATAATAGAAGAATACACCATCAGGGGTCCCGTGCAAGGATGGGATAACGGAAACGAACAAACAAGGAGGGGTTGAAATGGGAAGTGAGGGACAGCTTGTTTTCATTGATTTTGAGTTTTCAATGCCTGAGCGGCAGAAGCTCTCGAAGGACTTTCATCCGGAAATCATCGAGGCCGGTGTGGTCGTGGTGAACGGAGGGAAAGTCATCGACACCTTTTCCTGCTATATCAAGCCGGTTTCCTTCCCAAGACTTACGAATCGATGCAAAAGGTTTTTATCCATCACTCAGGCCGATGTAGACGGGGGACGTTCGTTCAAAGAGATGCATGATTATTTCACGTCATTGGACCAATTGGGCGTAAAGGAAGTGGTCACCTGGGGGAATATGGACATGAAGGTACTCAGGGACAGCTGTGCGCGCCTCGGGATGGCATTCCCTTTTCATGCACGATTCGTCGATCTTTCGATGGAATATAAGCGGTTCTTCGGCGATCAGAATCAGACGGGGCTGTGGAAGGCCGTGCAGGAATACGGGCGCGAGGGCGTTGGGAAGCATCATAAAGCGCTTGATGACGCCATGACGACCCAGCATATCTACCATCTGGTGGAAAAGGATAAGAAGTACCTCGAAAAAGCCGAGCCCACGACCATCGGAGACCGGATCGACCTTTCGAAATTCTATAATCAGCTCGCATGATGAAGGACCTGACCGCCGATGAAGCGTTCAGGTCCTTTGTATTAGAATTCGATTCGGTACATCAGGGCATATTCCTTCTGGATTTCGGCAAGTGCTTCAAGGCTTTTCGCATCATGGGGCGTCGGATCGGCGGAGAGTTTCTCCTTGAGTTCCTTGAAAGCAGTCAGCAATGATTCGTTGTATTCGGGAATTTCCCCTTCATACGGCTTGACCATTTTATCCGGCATGTTGGACTGCTCACGGAAAGCTAGTGCTTTTCGCTCATGAAAGAGCGGTACGTCAACTTTCCCAGGGTTGTGGAGGTCTCCCTGACGCGGATGCTTCACGACGGCGAGTACCTTCACCACATAGCTACCCGGGCGTTCTCCCGTCACCTCTCCGATATAGGTGCCTGTCTTATAAAAGGCCGTGACATAATCACCAATTTGAATATTTTTCATAAAACCCCTCCTAACAGAAGATGAACTCGATTATAATAATAGGTGGAAATGTTTGAGAATACGCTATATACAATGTAACACGTGGAGGTACATATATGAAGAAGTGGTTTTGGGTCTTACTGGTCGGCCTGGCCCTCGTGCTGGCAGCCTGCGGACAAGGCAACGACAAAAGTTCAGAAAGCAAAAAAGAGACGAAGAAGGAACAGGCGTCTGATGCGGACATCACCTATCCGCAGCTCACAAAGGAAGTGACGGGGAATGAGAAACTTGTGGAGATGAAAACCTCCATGGGTACGATCAAGATCAAACTTTTCCCGGATCAAGCACCGAAAGCCGTCGAGAACTTCGTCACCCACAGCGAGAAAGGGTACTATGACGGACTCAAGTTTCACCGGGTCATCAATGATTTCATGATTCAGGGCGGAGACCCAGAAGGGACCGGAATGGGTGGTGAAAGCATCTGGGGGAAACCGTTCGAGGATGAGTTCTCTGAGGAACTTTTCAATCTGCGAGGCGCCCTATCCATGGCTAACTCCGGTCCTGATACAAATGGAAGCCAATTCTTCATCGTACAGAATAAAGCAGTCGATCCTGAGCTTGAAGAGCAGATGAAATCGACTGGCTTCCCTAAAAAAGTCATCGAAGCATACATGAAGAACGGCGGCACACCTTGGCTTGATCAGAAACATACCGTCTTCGGTCAGGTGATCGAAGGGATGGATGTCGTGGATGACATCGCTTCGGTTGAAGTCGGAGAACAGGATGCACCGAAAAAAGACGTGATCATTGAAAGCATCAAAGTCGTGAAGTGACTGGGGCCCGGAGGAATCCGGGTCTTTCTTATGGGTCGTTCAAGGGATTGTGACATTCCTTCCCAATCCATCATGGTGCAGGGGAGGGAAGATTGCTATAATGAACATGATTGTAATCGCTTTAATTGGAAAGGAGCGTTTCTGTGTTATCATTCTTTGTCCTTAATCTATTCTTGTATTTTCCTGAAGATAAAAGTGAATATATCCCTGCGGGCATCACGATGTTCATTTTCATGATTGCCGCCGTCCTCACGTTCCGGCTGATCATCCGCATCTCGAAGCGTGAAGAGCTGAAGACGAAGAAGATGGAAGAAGAGGCATCCCGCCGCCAACAGGACTGACAAAAACACTCCATCTGCGAATACTTTTCTCCCCGCTCGTCAACAATGATGAGAAGTATGAACGTGGAGGAACGTCAGATGAAACTATTCTTGATTGGAATCACGGCGCTTCTTTTGTCAGGATGCGTCCTGGAAGAGCCGACGAAAGTGAAGATAGATATGAAGAACGGAGTCGGGGACTCCATCGGAACAGCAATCCTCGAAGAAAAAACAGATGGCGTGGAGATAGCCCTTGATCTTGAGGGACTTCCGCCGGGGGACCTGGCTATCCATATCCATGAAAAAAGTGCATGTAAACGACCTGATTTCGCTTCGGCGGGAAATCATTTCAATCCTTTGGAAAAGAAGCATGGACTTCTTCATCCTGAAGGTCCCCATGCAGGGGATCTGCCCAATCTGATCGTCGGGGATGACGGGAGCGTGAAGGCAACGATCACAGCTCCGCAGGTGACCCTATCAAAAGGCAAGACCTCCCTCATGACAAAAGACGGGACCTCGCTGGTCATTGACGAAAGCGCCGATGACGGCATGACCCAGCCGTCGGGAGACTCTGGGGAGCGCATTGCTTGCGGATCCATCGGGAAAAAATAAAAAAGGAAGGGGAATCCCCTTCCGGAAGACTGCCAAATAGAGCAGTCTTTTTTTTGGTTCAAGTGAGGGCCGTTTTCAGACGGTCGAGACCCTCGAGGAGTGTTTCTTTCGGGCATGCGATATTCATCCGCACGAACCCTTCGCCTCCCTGGCCGTATTTCGCTCCCTCTTCTAAGGCGAGTTTCCCTTTCCTGAGTAGACGGTCTTTCAGGTCTTCGTCAGAGAGACCTGTTTCCCGGCAGTCGATCCAAAGCAGATAGGTTCCTTCAGGTTCCACAAGGTGCAAGGAAGGGAGGTGCTCTTTCAGATAGGTTCTTGTTATGGTGACATTCTCCTCTAGATACGCGATGACATCTTCCAGCCATTCTTCTCCGTGATGGTAAGCCGCTTCCATGGCACTGATCCCGAGGGCGTTCAACGTGAAGAATCCCTGTTTGGCATGAATGCCCGAAATTTTATTGCGGATCTCTTCATTTTTCGTGATCATGGCTGAAGCCTGCAGGCCGGCCAGATTGAACGTCTTGCTCGGGGCAATGCACGTAATGATTGCATCCGCATCGCCTTCTGGGAGGGACGCAATCGGGATATGACGGTGTGGGCGATAGATCAAGTCAGAGTGGATTTCATCGGAAGCGATGACGACCCCGTATTGCTTGCACAGTGAAGCGATCCGGGTCAGCTCTTCCTTCGTCCATACCCGTCCCCCGGGGTTATGCGGATTGCATAGCAGGAATAATTTCACCCCATTTTGAAGGGCTTTTTCGAAAGCTGTGAAATCGATGGAGTACTCCCCGTTGCGATACACGAGCTGAGCATTCTCTACCACCCGTTCATTTTCTTTCACTAGGTTAAAGAATGGAGGGTAAACAGGAGATTGAATGAGCACCTTGTCACCGGGCTCTGTAAGGGCCTGGATGATCGTAGCAAGGGCGGGAACCACCCCGGGACTGTACTGCACCCATGTTGATTGGATCTCCCACCCATGCCTCTTGGCCATCCAATCCTTTATGGAGCCGGCAGTCGATGCTCCTGCATATGTATAGCCGAAGATCGGGTGTTCCAGCCTTTTCTTCAATGCTTCAATGACAGGCTCAGGCGGTGCGAAGTCCATATCGGCCACCCACATAGGCAACACATCCCCGTATCCAAAGACTTCTTTTGTCCTGTCCCATTTAACCGATGATGAACCTCTGCGGTCAATGACGTTTTCAAATGAACTCAAGTGAACTCCCCCTTACGAATTGTCGCTTTTACTCTTCCATCATAAAAGTTCAGTGGAAAAGATGAAACTGATTTGATTCAGCTAGTCCCCCCTCACTTAAATATGGGAGGGGGAGAGGCCGAATTCCACCTGCGCGGGACTTCCTTCCGGGAGACCGACTTCCAGAAACGATCTGATATGTCTCATGACTGCATCGGGCCTCTCCTCTGGAACGAGGTGCCCCGTGTCTTTCAGGACGATCAGGGAGGAAAGGGGAAGATCTTCATTCAGTTGTTTACCTGTCGATACAGGTACCACCCTGTCATGCTCCCCCCATATGAGGAGACAGGGTGTCTGGATCGCCCGCAGATCCTCTCTGGACAGGTCGCCTTCGCGGTCGCGGATCATCTTGGTGAGGGCTTTGAAGATATCATCCTGCAGAAAGGGCTTCATGTACCCGTCCATCATTTCCTCATCAATCATGGCGTGATCATATACAACATTCTCGAGGTTTTTCCTGACACCTGTCTTCGCGAGCCATTTTTTGATGTACAAATGAAAATAAGGTGTGCGGCTCAGGGTGAGGACCGGCCACGTGAAACGTTTCAAATAACCGGAGCTGCAAAGCAGGATGCCCTTTTTGACAAGGAAGGGGGCTTTTTTCATGATGTTCAAGGCGATCTGCCCTCCCATTGAATGACCGGTGAGGTATACCTGTTGTATCCCCAGCTGCTCGAGGAGATCGATGACGGTTTTGGCGAGATTGTCGTACGAATAAACGAATCCTTTTGTCTTACTGCTATTGCCGAAGGGAGGAAGGTCGATGGAGAGAACATTATAAGATGCCTTTAAGAGCGGATGGAGCTGTCTGAAGCTGAAGGTGGATGAAAGAAATCCATGAATAAGGACGAAGGTTTCGGAAGAATGCGGATGTTTGTCGTATTCATAATAGATCTCGGCCCCGTTCAATTGGGCAAATTGTGCACGGTCGCTCATGGTCGCCACTCCTTTGGTTTGTTCCAATTATTTTACCCGCTCCTTCCGTTTTAACACTCAGACTTTTAGGAGAAATGTGCTTGCGCTTCTGATATAATGAAACCATTTACAGGTGATGAGGAGGGAAAGCTATGCAGCTCAGAGAATGGGAACTGGATCTGTTACGGGTCCTTCAAAAGGATTCAAGGCTGACGTATGAAGATTTAAGCAAGATGCTTCAGGTGACAAAGGAAGAAGTGGAAGAGACGGTCGCAAGGATGGAAGAAGACCATATCCTCGTCCGCTACAATTCAGTGGTCGACTGGTCCAAAGTGGAAGGACATGAAGGTGTGACGGCTATGATCGACGTAAAAGTGACGCCTAAAAGGGGTGTCGGATTTGACGAAGTCGCCCAGCGCATCTATCGGTATAAAGAAGTCAAAAGCGTCTATCTCATGTCGGGAGCGTACGATCTATCGGTGACGGTGGAGGGGCGCACGATGAACGAGGTGGCAAACTTCGTATCGGATAAATTGTCCACCATCGATTCCGTACTTTCGACCACCACCCACTTCCAATTGAAGAAATATAAGCATGACGGCACCATCTTCGGGGATTATGAAGAAGATAAGCGGATCGTGGTATCACCATGACGATCAAAACAAGCTATATATCCAAGTCTGTAGAGAAGCTGAAACCGTCCGGGATCCGGAAGTTCTTTGACCTGGCCGCAGGGATGGAAGGCGTCATCTCCCTCGGTGTCGGTGAACCGGATTTCGTTACTTCCTGGACCGTCAGGGAAGCGGCCATCCTATCCCTTGAACAGGGGTATACTTCCTATACGGCGAATGCAGGGCTGTTCGACCTCCGGAAAAGGATCGCGGACTACATGGATTCCCGCTACCAACTTGCCTATGATCCCTCGGACGAGATCATCGTCACGGTGGGGGCAAGTCAGGCCCTCGACATCAGCCTGCGCGCCCTTGTGGATCAAGGGGATGAGGTCATCATCGTCGAACCGGGGTTTGTTTCCTATGTTCCCTTGGTGGAACTCGCCGGCGGTGTAGCCGTTACGGTCAAGACGAGGCCGGAAAACGGCTTCAATCTGACTGCTGAAGAGCTCGAGGCGGCCATCACCGATAAGACGAAGGCGGTCCTCCTGTGCTCCCCTAATAATCCAACAGGAAGCGTGTTGGAGAAGGAGAATCTTCTGGAGCTCGCCGAGGTGATCAAGCGCCATGATCTTGCCGTCTTGTCCGATGAGATCTATTCCGAGCTTGCCTATGATGCCGATCATGTTTCCATTGCATCCCTTGAAGGGATGAGGGAGCGGACGATCGTCATCAACGGATTCTCAAAAGGATTCGCCATGACCGGCTGGCGCCTCGGATACATCTGTGCCCCTGTGGAGATTGCACAGGCACTCCTGAAAATCCATCAATATGCGATGATGTGCGCCTCCACCCCTGCTCAGTTCGCAGCCATCGAAGCCCTGGATAAAGGGATGGAGGATGTGACGGAGATGAAAAGGAGCTATCGCCACAGAAGGCATTATTTCGTCGACTCCCTGAATGAGATCGGGCTGGAATGCCACACCCCTGGCGGTGCATTCTATGCCTTTCCTTCCATCGGGAAGACAGGATTATCCTCTGAAGAATTTGCCGAGAAACTGCTCCTTGAAGAGAAAGTCGCCGTGGTACCCGGAAATGTCTTCGGAAAAGGCGGGGAAGGCTTTATCCGGTGTTCCTATGCATCGAGTATGGAACAGCTCCAGGAGGCCGTGAAGCGCCTGAAGCGATTCGTCGAAAACCATTCAAACTAAAGAAAGGCCGTACCGTGTCTGGTACGGCCTTTTGCGTGCAAAAAAAAGGGACGCCTCAAAGGCGTCCATCAAAATGAAAACAAAAGGGGGAATACTTAGAAAGCTTATTTTCAGTATGACCAGGTTCTCAAGGATCTATACATTGCGTGGAAAATGTTTCAGGAAGCAGAGGTCCTGTCTTCCAGCAGCGATGAAGCAGGGACATCCAGGACCGTTGAGAATTTCAGGACGGTGGGAGTATCTGGGATCTTTTCCCCCTCTTCATACTTCATCAGTGAATTCGTCCCGATCCTTGCCTTCACCGCAAGCTCCTGTAGAGTCATTTGGCGTTCTTCACGGATCCTCTTGATATTCTTACCGAAATGGGACATGGCGTCCTCCTCCTTTTTATGAAAGCGGTTGATATCCTATACATTCAGTATACCATCATATGGAAAAAACGCGCACGTCCATGCTTGAACAATCTGTTACGGAATCTGATGACCGGGATTGCTCTTTGGAGCGTGATAAAGGAGAGGATGGTGCCAGGCACCAAACGACGGAATTGTACCTGGCACCAAATGGCGAAATGGTGCCAGGTACAATCCTATAATCCAGTCCCACATCCCAATCCACCAAAAAACCCCCTGGACCGCTCTATAAGCGGTCCAGGGGGTTTTAGAGAATCAGAATCAATTAGTAATAAGAATCAATATGATCGCAATGGGGACGAGGAAGCGGATCAAGAACATCCATCCGTTGAACACACCGCGTGATATGTCCGAACCCGATCTCACTTCATCCCATACGTCATCTCTCTTCAGCTTATATCCGATGAAGAGACTGATCAGGAGCGCCCCGATCGGTAGACCGAAGTTTGAAGTGATGTTGTCGGCAAAGTCGAAGAAGTTCAGTCCTGCAATCTTGATATCACCCAATACCCCGAAGGAAAGGGCGCTCGGAATCCCTGCGACGAAAGCGAGGATCCCTACCATCCACGAAAATTTCACCCGCTTCGTGGACGCTCCTTTTGATAAGCCGGCCACACCGATCTCCAAGATGGAGAAGGCAGAGGTCAATGTCGCGAACAGGAGCAGGACAAGGAAGATCGTGAAGAACAGTCCGCCGAAGGCCATTTCATTGAAAACGGCAGGAAGTACGACGAAGGCAATTCCCGGTCCTTGATCGGGCTGGAATCCGAGGGCATAAACTGCCGGGAAGATTACCAGTCCCGCAAGAAGTGATATCAGGATATTCAATCCCGACACGCTCATCGCCGATTTCGGCATGCTGTCATTCTTCGGCAGATAGGAGGCATAGGTGACCATGACTGACAGTCCGACTGTGAGGGCGAAAAAGGCCTGTCCCATGGCTAGGAGGACGGTTTTTCCGGTAAGCTGGCTCCAGTCAGGCAGTAATAGGAAGCGAACCCCTTCCATGGCACCGTCCAGCGTAAGGGCCCTGATGACGAGAACGAAGAATAAAATAAATAATGATGGCATCATATACCGGCTCGCCCGCTCGATTCCTTTCTGTACGCCTCCTTGGACGACCATGATGGTCATGATCATGAAGACGCCCTGTGCAATCAGGACTTCCCATGGATTTGATATGACACTGTCAAAGAGTGCCGCATATCCTTCCTGGTTTTTTCCGCTCAAAGAGCCCGTCACACTTCTCCAAAGGTAGGATAAAATCCAGCCTCCGACGACACTATAAAAAGATAGGATGATGAAGGAAACGATGGTTCCTAAGTATCCTATGAGATGCCAGTAAGAATTGGGAGCAAGTTTCTTATAAGAAGTAATCGCATCTGCCCCGGCTTTACGACCGATGATGAATTCCGCTAGTAGAATCGGCGCCCCGATCAGGACCGTGAAGAGGATGAAGAGAAGAAAGAAGACACCTCCACCATTTGCCCCGGCCATATAGGGGAATTTCCAGATGGCGCCCAGTCCGATTGCCGAACCTGCAGCAGCCAGGATGAAGCCCAGTTTAGAAGTCCATTGTTGTTTTGCAGCCAATTACAGCTCCTCCTTTCAAAAAAATAAGATTTTTCAATCGTACTATGTTTTCATACCCATGTACACTGGATTTTGAAATTTTCAATTTATAAGTGATCTGGGTTTAACTGACATAAACTTGGATAAAATATGGGTGTGTCACCACTTATTATGTATGAAAACGTTTCAACCTATAACTTTTTCACTAAATTATTGAAAATTTTAAAAAAATCAGGTTTTTGGGGTGGAAATTTTATCTGTTTGTAGTATACTAATTGTAACAAAACGTTCACAAATTAGACTCTTTTTCGACAAAATTGAAAGCGTTTCCCTAAAATATGAATGGAGGTTATCACAATGGATGTATTCATGGTTTACCTGTTTATTGCAACCGCCACGCCTCTTTTTCTCTGGATAGAACACCGCAAGTGGGCAGTGGCCCATATCCCGTTCGTCATCGCCCTATGGGGTGCATTCATCTATTACGTCGTTGTACCTGAACTCGGTGGTTGGGGTCATGTAACGCTATGGAGCTTACTCGTTGCGAACTTTGCATTTGCCCATCTTGCTGCATTCTATCTTTACGCGACACCTTATCTTCGGAAGCAACGTGAAAAAAGGCTCATCAAATCATAATGAACAAAACCCGCGGCCAGTGGCCCGGGTTTTTTACTGTCTACTCGTTCATGGGAATCCACTTTATTTACGCGATGAATAAAGAATGATCATAAGAGGTTTTATTTATTGATCGGTATGGGAAGCCTACATAAGGAGAATGCAATTGTAAGTTGGTCCGCAATGGATCGGTGAAATTAACTTTGCGGAAATCAAAAAACTGTGATATAATCTACAATTGCGTGTAAAAGAGAAAATAATATATATACTAGGAGTGTTACCATGACTACAAAATTCGAAACAGGATCAGTTGTAACTGGTAAAGTTACAGGAATCCAACCTTACGGTGCGTTTGTTGCTTTAGATGAAGAAACACAAGGACTTGTCCACATTTCAGAAATCACTCACGGATTCGTTAAAGACGTGAATGAGCACCTTTCTGTTGGAGATGAAGTTCAAGTGAAAGTTCTTTCTGTTGACGAAGCGAAAGGAAAAATCAGCCTTTCAATCCGTGCTACTCAAGAAGCTCCTGCAGAACAACCGGCAGCAGCGAAGAAACCACGTCGTCAAGGAAGTGTGAAACCAGCAGCAGCTGAAGAAACAACTCCTGCAGGCTTCAATACTCTTAAAGACAAACTTGAAGAGTGGATCGAGCAATCAAAACGTGAAGATCTCATCAAGAAGTAAGACAAAAGAAGCGGCTTAGGCCGCTTTTTATTTTGTCTTAATTTATTTGAAAATATAGAATAATAAGTCAATATACTTGTGGTTCTTGTGAAGTCTCTAGTATAATCGACATGTAAGCGCTTTATTTAGTAGGAACATACATAAATAAAGGAGGATGTCGAATGCTGTATCAGAACCCGAATACTGAAGGCTCATTGGTGTCGTATAAGGATCAATATGAAAATTTTATCGGAGGGGAATTCGTACCGCCTGTAAGCGGTGAGTACTTTGATAATGTATCGCCGGTGACAGGGAAGGTCTTCACCCGGATTGCACGCTCAAATAAGGAAGATGTGGAAAAGGCCCTTGATGCCGCTCATGCTGCAAAGGATGCATGGGGAAAAACGACTGTTGCCGAAAGGGCGTCCGTCCTCAATAAAATTGCCGACCGGATGGAAGAAAACCTTGAAATGCTTGCAGTGGCAGAGACGTGGGATAATGGGAAGCCAGTGCGCGAGACGCTGGCTGCGGATCTTCCCCTTGCCATCGATCACTTCAGGTATTTTGCAGGGTGTATCAGGGGGCAGGAAGGTACGATCGGTGAAATCGATGAAGATACTGTATCCTACCATTTCCATGAGCCAATCGGGGTCGTTGCACAAATCATCCCATGGAACTTCCCTCTCCTCATGGCCACGTGGAAGATCGCCCCGGCATTGGCCGCCGGGAACTGTATTGTCCTTAAACCGGCCGAGCAAACTCCTGCTTCGATCATGGTCCTGATGGATCTCATCAAGGATATCCTTCCGAAGGGCGTCCTGAATGTGGTTCAAGGCTTTGGACTTGAAGCCGGTAAACCACTGGCCCAAAGCAAGCGTGTCGGTAAAGTGGCGTTCACAGGTGAGACGACGACTGGAAGGTTGATCATGCAGTATGCTTCTCAAAACCTCATCCCTGTCACACTTGAACTGGGGGGCAAATCCCCGAACATCTTCTTCGAGGACGTGATGGACCAGGATGACGACTTCCTTGATAAAGCGGTGGAAGGATTTGTCATGTTCGCGCTGAATCAGGGGGAAGTATGTACCTGTCCTTCAAGGGCCCTGGTCCAGGAGTCCATTTATGATAAATTCATAGAACGTGCCATCGAACGGGTTAAGCAAATCAAGCAGGGGAATCCCCTTGATACAGATACAATGCTCGGAGCTCAGGCTTCCCAGGAGCAGCTCGACAAAATCCTTTCTTATATTCAAATCGGGAAAGACGAAGGTGCCGAGGTGTTGATCGGCGGAGAACAGAACAAGCTTGACGGTGATCACGGGACAGGCTTCTATGTCCAACCGACCATCTTTAAAGGAACGAACGATATGAGGGTGTTCCAAGAAGAAATCTTTGGCCCCGTCGTTTCTGTGACCACATTCAAAACGAAAGAAGAAGCACTGGAGATCGCCAATGATACCCTTTATGGACTTGGGGCGGGTGTGTGGTCGAGGGATATGAACACAGCCTACCGCTTCGGCAGGGATATTCAGGCGGGACGCGTATGGACAAACTGTTACCACCAGTACCCTGCACATGCCGCCTTTGGTGGGTATAAAATGTCTGGAATCGGGCGCGAGACCCACAAGATGATGCTTTCCCACTATCAGCAGACGAAGAATCTTCTTGTCAGCTACAGTCCAAAGAAACTGGGATTCTTCTAATATGTCAGTCTCTGCAACGGACGCAGCGGATGGCGTGATCAAGAGGCTGCGGGAGAAGCATGGTCCCCTCCTTTTTCATCAATCCGGCGGATGCTGTGATGGCAGCGCCCCAATCTGCCTGGAAGAGGGAGACCTCCTCATCGGTGACGGGGACGTGCTCGTTGGTACCGTTTCACAGACGCCGTTCTATATGAGTCGGGAGCAATATGAGTACTGGAAAGCCTTTGACATTCTTTTGGATGTGAAAGAGGGGCGGGGTGGCATGTTTTCCTTGGAGTCCGCTATCGGGGTCAGATTTATCACCACCTCTTCTCTTAAAAAATAATGCGTTCTATTTCATAGAGTGTGAGAATACAGTGTTAGAGACAACGGGCGATGTTGTCTCTTTTTTTGTTGATTTTAAAAGTTATCATTTTATAATAATTATAAATTAGTGTTGACAATGTACGGGGAATAGGTAGAATAAAACTATACTTTAATAATAATTATTATAAACAAATGAGGTGTTCGTATGAAGAATCAAAAACTGACAACGAATCAGGGAGCCCCGATTGGAGATAATCAAAACTCTTTAACGGCCGGAAGCAATGGACCTACTCTTCTCGAAGATTATCAGCTAATTGAGAAATTGGCGCATTTCGACCGGGAACGGGTTCCGGAGCGGGTGGTCCATGCGAGGGGAGCGGGGGCTCATGGGGTCTTCGTCACGAAGAATAGTATGAAGAAGTATACAAAAGCTGCCTTCCTTCAGGAAGAAGGGAAGGAAACGCCGGTATTTGCCCGATTTTCGACCGTGATCCATGGTCAGCACTCTCCGGAAACGCTGCGTGACCCTCGGGGATTTTCAGTCAAGTTCTATACCGAAGAAGGAAACTGGGATTTTGTTGGGAATAATCTACCTGTCTTCTTCATCCGCGATGCGATGAAGTTCCCGGATATGGTTCATGCCCTTAAGCCGAATCCCCAGACGAATATTCAGGAACCGGAGCGCTACTGGGACTTCATGACCCTGTCACCGGAGTCGACGAATATGCTCCTGCATCTGTACACCGATGAAGGGATTCCTGCAAACTATCGTCAGATGCGGGGGTCAAGCGTGCATGCATTCAAATGGGTGAATGCGGCAGGGAATACGGTTTATGTGAAGTTGAGGTGGAAGCCGAAGGAGGGGATCCGGAACCTGTCTGCAGAAGAAGCAGCTGAGATTCAGGGTAAGGATTTCAACCATGCAAGCAGGGACCTTTATGAAGCCATTGAGGGAGGGGATTATCCTGAATGGGACCTGTACGTCCAGATCCTTGATCCGATGGACCTTGATTCTTTCTCATACGATCCACTGGATGCCACCAAGGACTGGCCGGAAGAGGACATTCCTACCCATTTTGTGGGGACGATGATCCTGAACAGCAATCCTGAAAATGTATTCGCGGAGACTGAGTCCGCCGGATTCAACCCGGGCGTATTGGTCAATGGGATGCTCCCTTCAGAAGATAAGCTGCTGCAGGGAAGATTATTCTCTTATTCCGATACACAGCGCTACCGGATCGGGGCCAATTACCTTCAGCTCCCGATCAACTGCCCATTCGCACAGGTAGCCAATAATCAGCGGGATGGCGGGATGCCATTCAAGCAGCAGAAGAGTCCGGTGAACTATGAACCGAACAGCTTTTCAGGGGAGCCGGAGGAAGTGCCGGGGTATGAAGAGGTTCATCAACCGGTCACTGGGGAAAGAGGGAGAATCAAGATCCGTAAACCCGATGATTTTGGTCAGGCAGGCGACATTTTCAGGAGCTACCCCGATGAAGTCAAAGCCCAAGTGGTCAAAAACATTTCGAGTGAACTGGCCGGAATTGATACGCGAATAGCATTGCGGGCAGTCTGTAACTTCTTCCGTGCCGATGCGGAGTTGGGGAAAGAACTTTCGAAAGAGATCGGGGTCGATCTCACCCCGTACCTTCAACATATGCAATAAGGTAAAAACGACAGGAGCACAATGCTCCTGTCGTTTTTTTTTTTTTGAGTGAGGAGTTAGAATCCCCCGCGCTCGATGCCATATTTGCGGATTCTGTACTGGAGATTCTGTCTGCTCATCCCCAGTGCCTTGGCGGTCTTGGTGATATTGAATTGGTGATGCTTCATGGCTTTTTGAATATAGTATGTCTCGGCTTCTTCCATGAAGACCTCAAGGGGCTTGAGCTCGCTTCCTGACTGGTGGAGGAAGTCGGAGTCGCCCTGGTGATCGTCAGTGACGGGAGAATGATGGATACGCTGCCTGAACCCGAATGGGAGGTGATTGAATCCGATCACCTTATGGGAACCGATGAGCTGATACGCTCCTTCCAGCACGTGCTCGAGCTCTCTTACATTCCCGGGCCAGTCGTATTGACTGAACGTTTCCTCCACCTCCTGGGAAATGCCCGTGACATTCCTGGCATAGTGATGATTGAATCGATCCAGGAAGCTTGATACAAGGTCGTGCAGATCCTCCAGCCTGTTCCGGAGAGGAGGGATGAAGAAGGAGGCGGAACTGAACCGATAATACAGTTCCTTCAACAGCCTACCGCCTGCAACCGCGTCGATTGGATCTTCATTGACCGTGGCCATGAGTCGGACATCAGGGAAGGAGCTGCTGTCCATCAGGTCGAGTAGTTGTTCCTGCACGTGGATGGGCATGGCATTCAGTTCATCAAATAGGATCGATCCGCCAGTAGCTTCTTTCATGACCCCGTCTTTGGAACCGGTACCAAAAAGGATCATCGACAAATCTTCACCAGGCATGGATGAGCAATCCTGCTTGAGGAAAGGGGCATTTTTCCTTACGCCATCACAGTGGATGCTGCGTGCCAACATTTCCTTGCCCGTGCCGATTTCCCCGCAAATGAGGATGGGAGTCGTGGACAGAGCGGCTTTCTTCCCGGCGGAGAGTGCTTCCTGAATCCGGGGATGGGACCCGACGATCCGATGAAAGGATGGAGGAGCCGGCCGTTTATGAACATAGTCCTTCATCATCTTTTCTAGACTTGTCACATCCCGCGCAATTTCAACTGCTCCAATGATTTCACCCTCCAAATGAATGGGATACGTGTCGTTGATCGTGGTGATCTCCACACCATTGCTATTGAAATAGGTTTGCTTCACGTTCAGTGTTGGTGTTTCCGTGCGAAGCACCTGAAGAAGGGTGCTTTCTTCTTCTGAATGAAATTGGAAGACATCGAGGAGGTTTTTATCCAATACATCCTCGACTTCCATGCCCTCGATTTCCTTCATTTTACCATTATATATCACGGTCCGGCCGGTTGAATCGATGACGTGTACCCCTGACTCGAGGTGACCGGCCATGACTTTGTACATATACAGGCGTTTCTCACGTTCGAGCAAGATGAATCCTCCTCTGCGATTGGCGCACTTTTATTCTTTGAACCGCGCTTGCGACTTTGAAAATAAAAATTTTTCAAAAAACTCTTGAAAAAGGCAACCATCTTTTGCATTATTATAAGTGTAAGGGTTTTCTGAATGCAAATATTTTTTGCGTTTCACGACAGAAATCCTCTGAGATCACATTAAAATCTTTGTTTAAAAGGGGGCAACACCCATATGATTCCTTACAAGCATGAACCATTCACAGACTTCTCGAACAAAGAAAACCAAAAAGCGTATAAAGAAGGCTTAAAAACAGTTGAAGCCTATCTTGGACAAGACTATCCCCTGATTATCGGCGGGGAGCGAGTGACTACTGATGCAAAATTGGTGTCAGTCAATCCTGCAGACCATAAAGAACTGATCGGAAATGTATCAAAAGCTGATCAGGAACTCGCAGAAAAAGCAATGAACGTAGCATATGATACATTCCAGACCTGGCGGAAAGTGAAACCGGAAACGCGAGCAGATATCCTGTTCCGTGCTTCTGCCATCGTTCGCCGCCGCAAGCATGAATTCTCAGCCCTTCTGACAAAAGAAGCGGGCAAACCTTGGAATGAAGCGGATGCCGATACGGCCGAAGCGATTGATTTCATGGAGTATTATGCACGTCAGATGCTGCGCCTGAAAGAAGGATTCCCTGTGGAAAGCCGTCCAGGCGAATACAACCAGTTCAACTATATCCCTCTTGGAGTAGGTGTTGTCATCTCTCCTTGGAACTTCGCGTTTGCTATCATGGCCGGTACGGCTGTTGCGGCCATCGTGACAGGGAATACCGTGCTCTTGAAGCCTGCTTCCACGACAGCTGTCGTTGCGGCTAAGTTCATCGAAGTCCTTGAAGAAGCCGGTCTTCCAAAAGGCGTCATCAACTATATCCCTGGAAGCGGTGCGGAAGTCGGGGACTACCTCGTAGACCACCCGAAAACCCGTTTCATCTCCTTCACGGGATCACGTGATGTCGGGATCCGCATCTACGAAAGGGCTGCAAAAGTTCATCCTGGTCAGAAATGGCTGAAGCGTGTGATCGCTGAAATGGGCGGAAAAGATACGATCGTCGTCGATTCAGAAGGCGATATCGAACTAGCGGCTAAATCCATCGTGGCATCTGCCTTTGGTTTCTCCGGACAAAAATGCTCCGCTTGTTCACGTGCCGTTGTCGTGGAAGATGTATACGACCAGGTGTTAGAGCGCGCGGTCGAATTGACGAAGGAACTCACAGTCGGAAACCCTGTCGATCAGGATCACTTCATGGGGCCGGTCATCGATCAAGCTTCATTCGATAAGATCATGAGCTACATTGAAATCGGGAAGGAAGAAGGAAAACTCATGGTCGGAGGTGAAGGAGACAGCTCGAAAGGCTACTTCGTTAAACCGACGATCTTTGCTGACCTTGCTCCTGATGCACGACTCATGCAGGAAGAAATCTTCGGTCCGGTCGTTGCCTTCTCCAAAGCGAAGGATTTCGATCATGCCCTTGAGATCGCCAACAACACGGATTACGGCTTGACTGGAGCCGTCATCACGAATAACCGTGAGAAAATCGAGCAGGCCCGCGAGGACTTCCACGTCGGAAACCTTTACTTCAACCGCGGCTGTACAGGTGCCATCGTCGGATACCAGCCGTTCGGAGGATTCAATATGTCCGGTACGGATTCCAAAGCAGGCGGTCCTGATTACCTACTGCTTCACCTTCAAGCGAAAACAACATCGGAAACTCTATAAGGAAAACGGAAGGAGCTCTTGTCTGACAGGGGCTCCATCCTTATATAAACCGGTAGTACCGGTGAATTTAAAGGAGGAATATGCATGGCGAGTTCACAGTCGATCATCGATCAAACAGATAAATACGGAGCAAGGAATTATCATCCCCTTCCGATTGTCATTTCAGAAGCGGAGGGCGTATGGGTGACCGATCCCGAAGGCAACCGCTATATGGATATGCTTAGTGCGTATTCTGCCGTCAATCAGGGACATCGTCATCCGAAGATCATCCAGGCGCTGAAGGATCAGGCAGACCGAGTGACGCTTACATCACGCGCATTCCATAACGATCAGTTGGCCCCATGGTACGAGAAAATCTGTCAGCTGACAGGCAAGGATATGGCCCTCCCGATGAACACGGGAGCAGAAGCAGTCGAGACAGCCATCAAAACGGCCAGGCGCTGGGCGTATGATGTAAAAGGCGTCGAGGAAAACCGTGCTGAAATCATCGCGTGCAATGGAAACTTCCACGGCAGGACGATGACGGCTGTTTCCCTATCGTCGGAAGAAGAATATAAGCGTGGATTCGGGCCGATGCTGCCAGGCATCAACCTCATCCCGTATGGCGATCTTGACGCGTTGAAAGAGGCGATCACCCCCAATACCGCAGCATTCCTCATCGAGCCGATACAGGGAGAGGCAGGTATTGTGTTCCCTCCTGAAGGCTTCCTGAAAGCAGCAGCAGATCTTTGCAAGGAACAGAATGTGCTCTTCATCGCCGATGAGATTCAGGCGGGGCTTGCCCGTTCCGGTAAGATGTTTGCATGTGAGTGGGCCGGGGTCGATCCTGATATGTACATTCTCGGTAAAGCACTCGGCGGAGGCGTGTTCCCGATTTCATGCGTAGTGGCGGACGAAGCGGTTCTTAGTGTGTTCAATCCGGGCTCACATGGTTCCACTTTTGGAGGAAATCCGATGGCATGTGCCGTTTCCATCGCCTCACTCGATGTGCTTATTGATGAAAACCTTGCAGAGCGCTCCCTTGAGATGGGTGAGTACTTCATGGGTAAACTCAAGGAGATCAACAACCCCCTCATCAAGGAAGTTCGGGGAAGCGGTCTCTTCATCGGGGTCGAGCTTCAAGAGCCGGCACGTGGGTACTGTGAAAAGCTGAAGGATGAAGGTCTTCTTTGTAAAGAAACCCATGACACCGTCATCCGTTTCGCTCCACCCCTTGTGATTTCTCAGGAAGATCTGGACTGGGCAATCGAGCGGATCAAGAAAGTGCTTTCTTGAAAGCGTAGGCAAGAGACGGAATCTTTTCGAAATTTTGTAGATGCTGATGGTTTAGGTAACCGTTATATGTTACAATTACAACGTTTCAGATCACATAATAAAGAGGCGAATCTTAACAATGGGAGAAAACCTTAATCTGTTTACTTCTACACAACATGTCATCAATGATGCTTTGTCCAAACTGGGCTATTCCGAAGAAATGTTCGAACTACTAAAAGAACCGATCCGCATGCTCACCGTCCGCATCCCTGTCAGGATGGACGACGGAAGCATCAAGGTTTTCACGGGTTACCGCGCACAGCATAATGATGCTGTCGGTCCTACAAAGGGAGGCGTACGCTTCCATCCTGAGGTCGACGAGGAAGAAGTGAAGGCGCTTTCCATGTGGATGAGCCTGAAATGCGGGATCGTCGATCTTCCGTACGGCGGAGGGAAAGGCGGGATCATCTGTGATCCCCGCACCATGTCCTTCACCGAGCTTGAAAAGCTCAGCCGTGGATATGTAAGGGCGATCAGCCAGATCGTAGGGCCGACGAAGGATATTCCGGCACCTGATGTATACACCAACTCGCAGATCATGGCCTGGATGATGGATGAATACAGCCGTTTACGGGAAAATGATTCTCCAGGTTTCATCACGGGTAAACCGATCGTCCTCGGGGGATCTCAAGGACGTGAAAAAGCGACCGCGCAAGGTGTGACCATCTGCATCGATGAAGCGGCTAAAAAGCGCGGAATCGATATCAAGGGTGCCCGCGTCGTGATTCAAGGATTCGGGAATGCAGGAAGCTTCCTTGCGAAGTTCATGCATGATGCCGGAGCCAAGGTCATCGCCATCTCGGATGCCCACGGGGCGCTACATGATCCCAACGGACTCGATATCGATTACCTACTGGACCGCCGCGACAGTTTCGGAACCGTCACGACGCTCTTTGAGAACACGCTTACGAACAAGGAGCTCCTTGAGCTGGATTGTGATATTCTGGTGCCTGCTGCCATCTCGAATCAGATTACAGAGCAGAATGCCCATGAAATCAAAGCGTCCATCGTCGTGGAAGCGGCCAATGGACCGACAACCCTTGAGGCAACAAGGATTCTGTCCGAACGTGGCATCCTCCTTGTACCGGACGTCCTTGCAAGCGCGGGCGGTGTAACGGTATCCTACTTCGAATGGGTACAGAACAACCAGGGCTATTATTGGACAGAGGAAGAAGTAAACGAGAAGCTTCAGATTAAGCTTGTCGAAGCGTTTAATAATGTCTATGAAACATCACAGAACCGCCGAGTCAATATGCGTCTTGCCGCCTACATGGTGGGCGCGCGCAAAATGGCTGAAGCCTCAAGATTCAGAGGTTGGGTCTAACCATCGCATACCATGGCGCATCATCCTTCGGGGTGATGCGCTTTTATTTTGTACGTGCGCTTTATAAAATTGACATTCGTCTGTCCCATTCGTACCATTGAGGTAGAACAGCTAAAGCGGATACATAGGATATCGGAGGTCATGAAGGATGAACATTGCGGAAACATCCCTTGAAACGGTAAAACATGCGATACAGAATCAAAAGTCCTTTTTTAAGAATGGGCATACGAGGCCCATTTCCAAGAGGAAAGAAACCCTTGAAACGCTCTATCAGATGATCAGGGATCATGAGGAAGACATTATCCACGCCCTGCAGATGGACCTGAACAAGTCTGAAATGGAAACCTACGCAACGGAAATCGGTATCCTTCTGGAAGAAATCCGCTTCGTGCTCAAGCACATCGATGAGTGGGCAGAACCTCGAAAGGTGAAGGTGGCCAAGACCCATATTGGTTCAAAAAGCTACACGGTTCCCGAACCCTATGGGGTTACGCTGATCATCTCCCCGTGGAATTACCCGATCCAGCTTGCCTTAGCCCCTGTGATCGGTGCTATCGCGGCAGGGAACACGGCCATCATCAAACCTTCAGAGCTTACTGTCCATACATCTTGCCTTCTTGAGCGGATCATCTCTGCACGATTTGACGGACATGTGTTGAAAGTGATCGAAGGAGGAGTGGAGACCACGGGACATCTTCTTGATCAACCGTTTGACTACATCTTCTTCACGGGCAGTGTACCCGTCGGGAAGGTCGTCATGGAAGCGGCGAGCAAACGCTTGATCCCCGTCACCCTCGAGCTTGGAGGGAAAAGCCCGTGCATCGTGGACGAGACGGCGGATATTGCCCTGGCAGCCAAACGCATCGCCTTCGGGAAAGTCACGAATGCAGGCCAGACCTGCATCGCCCCGGACTATCTCTTCCTTCACAAAAGCATCAAGGAGCAATTCATCACGGAGTTCAAGAACGCCGTCGTGACATTTTATGGTCCCGAGCCTCTTAAAAATGATAAGTACGGGCGCATCATCAATGAACGGCATTTCGACAGGGTTGCATCCTATCTCGATGACGGAGAGATCCTTCTCGGCGGGAAACTCGATCGTACGTTCCTGAAGATGGAGCCGACCCTGATGACACCGAGGGATCACTCTGTCCCGGTCATGCAGGAAGAAATCTTTGGTCCCGTCTTCCCGGTGCTCGAGTACGAAAACCTGGAAGAAGTCATTGACTATGTAACGGAAAGACCGAAGCCCCTGGCACTGTATCTGTTCACGAACAATGAAGCAACCGAAGCCGCCATCACCGGGAATATCTCGTACGGCGGAGGCTGTATCAATGATACCCTGATGCATATCGTGACGCCCTATCTCCCATTTGGCGGCGTAGGGGAAAGTGGGATGGGGAGCTATCACGGTGAGTCCAGCTTCTCCACATTCTCCCATTATAAAAGCGTCATGAAACAGACGAATAAATTCGACATGAGCTTCCGGTATCCGAATGGAAGATTCGGCATGCAGCTCATTAAAAAGCTGCTGAAATAACGAAGAAGGCGTCCCGTCTAGTGGGGACGCCTTCTTTGATTTCATTTATCGTGTGGGTTCTGTACGGTGATCCCGTTCCAGTTCCTCTGTCGGTTTGAAAAGTAATCCAAGATTGATCAGACCTGAAATTCCGACCAGACCATAGATGATCCGGGAAAGTCCGGCACCTTGTCCTCCGAAAATGGCGGCGACGAGGTCGAATTGGAAAAATCCGATCAGCCCCCAGTTCACGGCACCGATTATGGTGAGAACCAATGCAATACGTTGTAAAGCACTCATGTTTGTTTCCTCCTTATTGTATGGTTCACTATTACTATCCCCCAACCGTCCGTAGATATGTGCGAGCCTATTTAAATTTTTGGGCAAGTTCTTTGCATTTTACGCCGGGTCTCATCCATAATAAAAAAGGTGAACACGAACATATTCTCTTTAGGAGGTATTCATAATGAATGAATTTACGTTTTATAATCCGACGAAATTGATCTTTGGTAAAGGTCAAGTTGAGCAGCTGAAGGAACTTGTTCCTCAATACGGGAAAAAAGTGCTTCTCGTATACGGTGGCGGAAGCATCAAAAAAAGCGGCCTTTATGACCAAGTAACGGCTGTCTTGAATGACATCGATGCCGAAGTATTCGAACTTGCCGGTGTTGAACCGAATCCACGTTTGACCACAGTAAGACGCGGTGTGGATATCTGTAAAGAAGAAGGCATCGACTTCCTGCTTGCCGTAGGTGGAGGAAGCGTCATCGACTGTACAAAAGCCATTGCTGCTGGTGCAAAATATGACGGAGATGCATGGGATCTTGTCACGAAGAAAGCTTTTGCTTCAGAAGCCCTTCCATTCGGGACTGTGTTGACCCTTGCTGCGACAGGTTCAGAAATGAACGCAGGATCTGTAATCACAAACTGGGAAACCAATGAAAAATATGGCTGGGGAAGCCCGGTTACATTCCCGCAATTCTCGATCCTTGATCCGGAAAACACATTCACTGTTCCTAAAAACCACACGATCTACGGAATGGTGGACATGATGTCCCACGTGTTCGAGCAGTATTTCCATAATGCTACGAATACACCGCTTCAGGACCGCATGTGTGAATCTGTACTGAAAGTGGTTATTGAAACAGCTCCTAAGCTGATCAACGACCTTGAGAACTACGAGCTTCGCGAAACCATCCTGTACTCTGGTACCATTGCCCTCAACGGCATGCTCCAAATGGGCTACCGCGGAGACTGGGGAAGCCATAATATCGAGCACGCTGTGTCTGCCGTGTACGATATCCCCCATGCAGGCGGTCTGGCCATCCTGTTCCCTAACTGGATGAAGCACAACCTGAACGTGAACCCTGCCCGTTTTGCACAGCTGGCTGAGCGCGTTTGGAATGTCGATCCTGAAGGCAAGACACAGGAAGAAGTAGCGCTTGAAGGAATCGAGAAGCTTCGTGAATTCTGGTCCAGCATAGGTGCCCCTTCACGCCTGGCTGACTATGATATCGATGACAGCAAGCTTGACCTCATTGCCGACAAAGCAATGGCCAACGGCGAATTCGGTAACTTCAACAACCATCAGTTGAACAAAGAGGATACGCTCAGCATCCTGCGCGCATCCCTATAAGAATCATGGCCGGTCCTGTTTTGGACCGGCTATTTTAAGAAATACAGTGATCACATAAAAACTTTTGAATGAATGCGTTTTCAGTCACCTGCGTTTCTTGATTATGATGACCGGATTCGATAAAGTGAGATAGAAGCAAAATAAAACAATCGGAGGATGGTTATGACACACATTCGTTTTGATTATTCAAATGCGTTATCCTTTTTTGGTGAACATGAAATTACATATCTGAGTGATGCCGTCAAAGCGGCACACCACGCCCTGCATGAAAAAACGGGTGCAGGAAGCGACTTCCTGGGGTGGATCGATCTTCCCGTCGATTACGATAAAGAAGAGTTTGCCCGCATCCAAAAAGCGTCAGAAAAGATCAACAAAGACTCCGATATCCTTCTTGTGATCGGAATCGGTGGCTCCTACCTTGGCGCAAGAGCGGCCATTGAAATGCTCAATCACAGCTTCTTCAATACTGTTTCAAAAGAAAAGCGTTCAGCACCGCAGGTCCTATTCCTTGGACAAAACATCAGCTCCACTTACATGAAAGACTTGATGGACCTTCTAGAAGATAAAGACTTCTCCATCAATGTCATCTCGAAATCTGGTACAACAACCGAGCCGGCAATCGCCTTCCGTATCTTCCGCAAAATGCTTGAAGAGAAATACGGAGTGGAAGAAGCCCGCAAACGCATCTATGCGACAACGGATAAATCCAAAGGTGCCCTTAAGACCCTTGCGAACGACGAAGGTTACGAAACATTCGTCGTGCCTGATGATGTCGGAGGTCGCTATTCTGTCTTGACGGCTGTAGGTCTCCTGCCGATTGCCGTAAGCGGTGTGGATATCGAAGCGATGATGGACGGGGCAGCAAAGGCAAGGGAAGATTTCGGTCAGTCTGAGCTTTCCGAGAACCCGGCCTACCAATACGCAGCCGTGCGAAACGTTCTGTATAACAAAGGCAAAACCATCGAAATGCTCATCAACTACGAGCCGGGTCTACAATACTTCTCCGAGTGGTGGAAACAGCTCTTCGGTGAAAGCGAAGGAAAAGACCAAAAAGGGATCTACCCTTCATCTGCAAACTTCTCCACTGATCTTCATTCATTGGGTCAGTACGTGCAAGAAGGTCGCCGCGATATCTTTGAAACCGTCGTGAAGGTTCAGGAGTCACGCCATGAACTTGTGATCGAAGAAGCGGACAGCGATCTTGATGGCCTGAACTACCTTGCTGGCCAAACCATTGATTTCGTCAACAACAAAGCATTTGAAGGAACCTTGCTCGCCCATACCGATGGAGGCGTACCGAATCTAATCGTCGAAATTCCTGCCATGGATGCGTATACGTTCGGATACCTCGTGTATTTCTTCGAAAAGGCATGTGCCGTGAGCGGTTATCTCCTTGGCGTCAATCCATTTGATCAGCCTGGAGTAGAGGCGTACAAAGTGAATATGTTCGCCCTTCTTGGTAAACCTGGATTCGAAGAAAAGAAAGCAGAACTTGAGAAACGCTTGAAATAATAGAGGAATAGACTAGGACAAACCCGTTACAGTCAAAAGAACATCCGAATGAATTCGCCCTTCTTTAAGGAAGAGCGAGTTCGTTCGGATTTTTTGTTTTGCCATCAACGGAAAGGACCGGTTGTTGCTTGTCAATCAAGCCAAAGATGCCGAGGGAAAGCGGAATAGGTGAGATCTCTTCAGGAGAAATAACGGTCATACAGTGGAGGTTCTGACTGCACTCTACCCCCTATTTAGGAGCAGTAAAGGAGTATCCGCTTTTAAAATGATAGCTCTAGAATCATTCGTGTCCCGTAAAGTTATTTACCTTAAGTTGTAAGAAATCTATGTCTTTTTGAAGCGTGGGTCAGTAAGACTGCAGGCACACATCTTTAGGATAATGATGGAAGCGTCCATAGACCATGGATGCCATTTCGTTAAAACGGAATATCTTTCTTTGACTGCGCTGAAGGAGAGGGTTTACCATCTTGGTAGACCGAGCGATCGGTTTAACATTCGAGAAAGAAGGCGTATAGAAATGTGTGGAATTGCAGGCTGGATTGATTGGAATAAAGACTTACGAGAACAACAGCATATTTTAAAATCCATGACCGATGCCATTGAACATAGGGGACCGGATGCAGAAGGTGCGTGGGTGAGCGAGAATGCAGCCCTTGGTCATCGGAGACTCATCGTGATCGACCCAAATGGCGGGAAACAGCCCATGCTTTATCAAAACAACCATCATCAAATCGCTCTCACCTATAATGGTGAGCTTTATAACTATCTTGAGCTTAAAGAGGAATTGACCGGGAAAGGTCACACCTTCAACACCAGTTCGGATACAGAAGTTCTACTTCACTCCTATCTTGAGTGGGGGGAAGAGTGCGTTCGCCACTTCAACGGGATCTTCGCATTTGGAATATGGGATGAAGAGAAGAAACAACTCATGCTTGGTCGCGACCATCTTGGAGTGAAACCACTTTTCTTCACTGAAGAAGGAAATGGATTGCTCTTCGGTTCCGAGATCAAAGCGCTCCTTGCCCATCCGGAGGTAGACGCACAAATCGATCAAACAGGACTTTCCGAGCTGTTCGGCATGGGACCTATGAGAACACCGGGTCAAGCGATCTTCAAGAATATCAATGAAGTCCGTGCAGGACATTACATGATCTACAATGAACAAGGTAAGAAAGACATCCAATATTGGACCCTTGAAAGCAAGAAACATACGGATGATATGGATACAACCGTCAATACCATCAAGGAAATCCTTGAAGATACGGTGAAACGTCAGCTTATCGCGGATAAGCCGCTCACCACGATGTTATCCGGTGGACTGGATTCCAGTGGCTTGACTGCGATTGCCGGCCGTGAATACGGAGATAAGACCCTATCATCATATTCCATCGACTTTGTGAATAACGAAGCGGATTTCGAGGAGGACTTCCTCCGCAGAGATTTGGATGAACCATGGGTGAAACGTGTGTCAGAGCACGTGGGTACGGATCACACGTCCATCGTGTTTGATGCGAAGAAGCTCGTCGACAACCTGCTGACTCCGATGAAAGCAAGGGACTTGCCTGGTGTCGGTGAAATCGAGACGTCCCTTTACCTCTTGTTCACGGAAATGAAAAAGACCGCGACTGTCGCCCTCTCAGGAGAATCAGCGGACGAAGTTTTCTCAGGCTACCCTTGGTTCCATCAGGAAGAATACCTTGATGCAGGTGTGTTCCCATGGCTCTTGAACATCGGTGGAATTGCCGACGTCATGAAGGATGATCTCCTGGATCGACTCCATATCGAGGACTATCGCAAGCAGCGCTATCAGGAAGCACTGAAGGAGCTGCCGGTCCTTGAAGGGGAGTCCGATATCGAGGCGAAGCAAAGAAGGATGTCCTTCATGTTCATCACGCGTTTCCTTCCGTTCATGCTTGACCGGAAAGACCGCGCCAGCATGATGACAGGATTCGAAGTGCGTGTGCCATTCTGTGATTACCGTCTTGTGGAGTATCTGTGGAACATTCCGTTCGAGATGAAGAACGTGGATGATATCGAGAAGGGGATCCTTCGTCGTGCGCTGAAGGATTATCTGCCGGACGATGTACGAAACCGCAGGAAAAGTGCATATCCGAGCACGAAAGACGAAGCGTATTATGAAGGGGTGAAGGATTGGATGCTGTCGATCCTCAATGACCCACAATCTCCGATCCTCAACTTGATCGACGGGGATAAAGTTCGTGCCATGATCGAAGATAAAAACCAATCCACTACGATGGTGAAATCCCTGTTTGATTATCTGATCCAGGTGAATGAGTGGCTGAAGGAATATGACGTGGCCATCGACTTGTAAGCCCTACATGTTTTCCTGATTAAAGGAGAAACTATCCCTAAAATGAAAGGGGATGGATGATGTGATCGAGATTTCATCAAGCCTTGAAGGGAAGCATTATCAGCTTTACAAATTGGAGCAGGAGTTGAAGCCTCTTGGGTATTCCATCGGTGGAAACTGGGATTATGACCATGGATATTTCGATTATAAGATCGATGATGAAGTGGGGTATCAGTTCTTGAGGCTGCCGTTCACTTCGGTGGATGGGCAGTTGGATTCAAGGGGGGCGACAGTCAAGTTCGGGAAGCCGTTCCTTCTATCTCATAAATATCAGATAGGACTGGATGACCATGCCTCCACCGGGAATCTGTCGGGGTCCTTCAATCAGTTCTCTGAGCCTCAAGATTCCGATGCCAGCTTTCCTGAACAATATATTGAAGTAGGCAGGGAACTCGTGAAAGAACTCGAGCAGTCCCTGCTTCATTAATTGGATATAACAAGCAGTTCGTCTGTGGTTTCGACCACAACGTCCATGGGGGGATTCACTAACGTGTTTTCCCCTTTTTTGATGCCTAAAAGGATGACCCTTTCCTTCAGTAATTGGGCGCTGAGGGACTGGAAGGTCGACCCCGCGTGCTCATCCATGACGGAAATCAGCTTCAGGTTGTTGCCTTTCAGATGATTCAAGAGCTTAAGAATCGTTCTGGACATTCCTTGGGAGATGATGCTGTTCATCATGACGAGGCTGGTCTGCATATTCGTCTGGATGACTTCATCCGCTCCGGCCCGCTTCGCATTTTCCACTTGGTCCTTCTGAAGGACTTCCACGACAGTATGAAGGGAAGGCTGGTTTCCTTTAATGGCAAGCAGACTCAAGATCGTGTTCATATCCGACGTCATCTCGTCCTTGTTCTGATCTGATGTGACAAGGGCGATTTTTGCTTCACTTAAATTGGCCTTTTGGAGGATGGCGTCCTTGAATGGTGAGCCTTTGACGAAATGAACATGGTTGTTGCGATAAGGATTCTTCTGAAGGGAATCATCGATGAGGATCACATCGCAGCTTGATTGCAGGGATGTGAGCTGATGGATGATTTCACGAGTACGTTCGTTCCAGCCGATGATGATGACGTGTCTCTTACCTTTATAGGCGGTCTTCCCCTCAATATATCCATTTTGAGTCGTCACGGTTTCCGTTGCCAGCATGACGAAATAAGTGGAGAGAAAACCTGCCCCGACCAGGATGAGGAGGATGCCCAGGGTTTTCCCTTCAGCCGTCTTAGGAACAAAATCGCCGTATCCTACAGTCGAAGTCGTGATGACTGCCCACCAGATCCCGTCAAAAAATGAGGGGAAGGTGTCCGGTTCGAGATAGTGAATCATGACGCCGCAGGTGCTCATGACGGCGAGGGCCATGATCAAGATGCGGATGACAAGCGGCCAGCGCAAAAAGCCGTGGATGAGTTGTTGCATAGGTACCAGCTCCTTTTTATCTGCACTGACCATTATTGCCCAATCGGGGTTAACTCATAACTCCGTCTGCCCATTCTTTCTTCAGCATGCTGTAGCTGTATACATCATGTGATTGCTGATCCTGCATGATGTAGTCACGGAGCAGTCCTTCCCTTGTGAATCCAAGCTTCTCCACGACACGAGAAGACCCCGCGTTCTCTGGGATGATGACCGCGCCGACCCTGACGACTCCTACTTCACGGAACAGATAGTCGATGACGGGCTGCAGTGCTTCCGTCATAAACCCTTTCCCCCAGTGGGAGGGCATGAGGTCATAGCCGATTTCACAGCGTTTGTGGGGCACGGAGGTTGCGTGAAATCCGCATGTGCCAATGAGGTTGTCCTCCTGATCGGTGATGGCCCAGCGCATAGGAACGAATCCTGCGGCTTCCTGTCTCGCTTCGATGATTCCTTCAGCTTTGGCGATGGATTCGAGGGGCTCCATGCCGAAGTAGGTCAGCACCTCGGGTGAAGTGTAAAGGGTGAAGAGGGCCTGTGCGTCTTGTTGGTGGAGCTGTCTAAGAGTGAGTCTCGGTGTGGTGAATGTCGGATAGGTGGTCATGGTGGGATTCCTCCTTTATGTATGAAAGGATTATACCATGATTATCCATTTTGGGGTGCGGGATTTTTTACTTGGTCCCCTTGACCAAGTTAAGCTGGAAATGAAAAAAGTGCCGCTTGAACGGCACTTTCGGGGTCAGTCTCTGAACTTTTTCTCAATCTCATCCACTTTTTTCTTCAGGTCGTCGGACGTTTCTTTGATTTCGTCCTTTTTATCTGATTCCAGACCGCTCATGTAATCGTGGATCTTCTCTTTCCGGTCATTCAGGATCGTGAGGATCTCCTGTTTTTTCTCCAGGTCGACCAGTTCTTCGCTTTCAAGGGCATTGGCTACATCAAGGAAGCGGTCATTCTCCAGACTCCTCATAGTAAGATAGGAACTGTAGAGGTTCCTCAGGTTAGTATAATGGTCGACGGATGTCCAGATATTGTTGCTGAAGTTTCCTGATTTCCACCAGATCCACGTCCCTTCGCTGATACTGTCCTTCCAGGAGGTTTCAATGTCTTTGAGTTCTTGTTTCGTTT
The DNA here is from genome assembly GCA_963762295.1 of uncultured Bacillaceae bacterium. Taxonomy (GTDB): domain Bacteria; phylum Bacillota; class Bacilli; order Bacillales; family Bacillaceae_B; genus Rossellomorea. The sequence goes on along the minus strand of CAVXKK010000004.1, from coordinate 862,753 downwards.
TGACGGAGGTGTACTCACCGCCTCCTGCCCGGGCGACATCCTTAAGCTGGTCATCGGCTTTGGAGTCGACATCGAAGCCGATGATGTTGACCTGGACGTCGGTATTGTCTTCTTTCACTTTCTTGGCGGCTGCGACAGGGTCTCCGTCACAGGTTTCGATGCCGTCGCTCACCACGTAGATAAAGTTCTGAGCATCCTTCGGGAACTGGTCATTGGCAAGGAGGATACTTTCAGCAAGGGGAGTCCATCCTTTAGGATCGAATTGGTCCAAGGCGCCTGCAAACTTCCCTTTGTCATATTCCTCCATCGGATAAAAGGATTCAACGGCTTTACAGCTCATTTCTTTATCACTTTCCGATCCGGTCCCTTTATGGCCGAAGGCGATCAAGGAGACATTTGCGCCTTCAGGAAGTTCACCTGCAAAGTTTTCAAGGCTTTCCTTTGCCAGGTCCATTTTGCTTTCACCGTCTACTTCCGCTTTCATACTGCCACTGGAGTCAATGAGAAGGGCAATATTGATTTCTTTTTGTTCTTCCGTCAGTTCTTCCAGGTCGACATCCTGAAGGAGGCGTCCATCGGGGAGCTTGATTTCATCAAATACCACTTCATAGTTTTCGAGCTCTTTTGCTTTTTCTTTATAGCTGGTCCTGAGATTTTCCGTGATGGAGGCCGCCCATCGTTCCGCATCCCAGTCCTTTGTATCTTCTTTTTTGATGTGCTTGAGATACTCATCTGCTGCATCCTCGGAAGCTGATCTGGCTGCGTTTTGGTTGTCATCTGACGGAACATGCTTCTCATAGATCGAGCCGTTCGTTTGGTCAATCAGTTCTTCCGTTGTTTGGGAGGAGATCTTTTCCACTTTGGTCTCCTGGGGTGCCGCTTTTTCTTTCTTCCCGACCGGCTGTTTTTCACTCTGGCAGGCAGAGAGAATGAACACTAGAATAAGGGGGAATAACCATCTTTTCTTCATGCTTTCATCTCCTTTGGGTGGATCTCATATGTAGGGATTCCGTGGACAAGGTTATCCAATAATTTACTTTAAAACCAGTACCCAATGGCCCATGACGATAAACCTAATCATAGAATGTGAGGGAAGACGGGACAAACACCCCTTCAGATGAAGGTATTCTTTCATACGATACCAGTAAGGAATGAAAGAAGGGGGACTAGCGTTGGCTAAAAAGACGTTACAGTGGAGCGGATATGAGTGGATCGTGAAGAGTGCTACCAGGAAGACCGGACCTGGACCGAATTACTTTGCCGAGGAAAATGCGTGGGTAGACCGGGATGGACGTCTTCATTTACGGATCACGAAGCACAAGAATAAATGGAGATGTGCCGAGGTGACGCTGAATGAGACACTGGGGTATGGGACGTACCGGTTTTGGCTTGAAGGAAGACCGGACCGGATGGACCTGAACGGCGTACTTGGACTATTCACCTATGATGGAAGCTCTCCTGAGCATCACCACCGTGAAATCGACATCGAATTTGCCAGATGGGGAAATCCAGGAGGTCACAACGCACAGTATGTGGTGCAGCCCTATTCCGAACCGGGACATCTCCACTCGTTCCCTATGATATTGCACGGGAATTGCTCGACCCACACGTTTAAGTGGACGCCCCGAAGCATACGATTCATGTCCCTGCATGGGCATTACACGGATTTGCCGTCACCGCTTGAGTGGTTCAGGATCCAGGATTGGGAGTTCACTGGGGACATACCGGACAGCAGGAAAGAAAAAGTGGGCATCAACCTTTGGCTCATGGACGGAAAAGCTCCTGCTGGAGGAATGGAAATCGTCGTGGACCGGTTTGAATTTCAGCCGCTTACCTGACAGATGGGGTCTATTCATGGAAATAGAAAAGGAGAATGGGGTGCGGTCTCCATTCTCCTTTTCTAGTAGGTTTGTGTTCATTAGGATACTAGGTATCAAAGGAAAGCTAGTCCGAATTCCCCTCACGATCGGCTTCTTCGCGGATCTTTTTATCCTCATCCGTGACGTAGCCGTTATGTAAGACTTCTTCAATCAGATTGCGGTTGAAAAACACGTTGTAATCAGCAGATATATTGCCTTCGGGATATGGAACCCCAATATAGTCGAATTGATTTTTTGTACTTACTTGAATTTGATTGTAGCCGTAGATCATCACGGATTTATCCATGTTCGAAAGCTTGACCACCGTGCCGATTGGAAGTAGCTTAGTGGGGTCGAGGCTGACTTCTTTTGGCTCTTCTTTTTTGACGTCTTCCGTTGTTTGTTGATTGCATCCCACTACGGTCACTGCGGTGAGGATGACCAACAGGAGTAATTTAATCTTCATCAGGCTCATCCCTTTCATCTTTATTTCAGATTTTATTTTTTACCTCATAACTGCTACGCACGGTTAATGGGTCTTTGGTTTATTAAATGGATATTCGCTGTGCGTATGGGGCGCCTATCTTACATCGGTTTTGTTCCACATCTCCATATACCCAAATAATGGGTTGTGAATGCATGATGGATAAAAATAGTGATTTCTTTTATTCCAGAATCATTCGCTAGAAGACGTTGAAATAAAAAGCGGGATCGCCTATTAAGTTAGCTTAAGGCTTATATCGGCATACAGAGCTGAAAGGAGTGGGCAGGTGATCCATCTCATTCTGCTGATGATTGAGCGCATAACATCCTGGGAGCTTATTGAAAAATCAAGAAGTAGAAGGACTCGAGGCAGTTTTAATCGGAAAAATTTAAACATCATGTTCCAATAGGAGTAGAATCCGTGCACCCATCTGTTTGATAAAGTAATTTTGTAAGCGCTTTATTAATCGGAGAGGGGAATGGGAATGAATGATTTTTTCAAGTGGATGGGGGTTATTCTGATGCTGTGCTCGTTATGGACATATTCCAGTATAAGCGGTTCCGCCGCAAAGGAGAGCGATGCCATCTTTGGCTACACCCAGCTGTCGGGGAAATGGAAGCAGGAGAAGGAAGGGAAAATGAAAGGGGAAGCAATTAAAAAATCCCCGGCCCTCATGATATCCGTGGATAAGGGGGGAGGATATGCAGAGTATGAATCAGCCATCACCGCTGAAGAGCGCGCCTCCTTCCTCCTAGGGGCAGATGAACGGGGATTGGGGGGATTTGAGGTTCAATTCGATGTGAAGGGGGATGGTATCTCCCTCATATCCAGGAGCGATGAAAAGGTCCTGGAAAAGGTGAGGCATACCCTCAAGTCCAAAAAGGAATATTCCATCATGCTGAGAACCGATCTCGGAACCACAAGTCTCTGGTTGGATGGAAAACAGGTAATGGACAGAGTGAAGACCGGTGCCATCACGGGACATTACGGATTCCTTGTTGAGAAAGGGAAAGGTCATTTCCGCCAGGCAACCGTGAACGAGTGGCGTTCAAACCTTCACGGTGTGGAGATGGAGGGATGGAAGCTTACGCCGGATGGTCTGGAATCAAATGGGGGAGGTCAACCTCTTATGTCTGGTACGAAGGCGGGGGTTGTGGCATTTCAGACCAGATTGCACCTGAGTCAAGCCGACTCGTCGGCATCACTGATCTTCAGGGGTGATGCAGGGGGAAAGACAGGATTGAAGGTAGAAGTCGATGGAAAGGGAGATCAGATCCGGTTGATGGATAGTAAGAGTGAAGAGACCCTTCAAACGGTATCGGTCAAAATTCAGGATGATACCCTCTACCACGTCAAGATCGTGGATGAAGGTGAGAAGGTGAAGGTCTTTTGGCAGGAAGGGGAAGAACCGCTCCTCACCGAAGAAAACGTGGACCCGACTGAAGGGTACCTGGGATTCAAGGCAGATACAGGAACCGTCTTACAGGATGTGCGCGTGAGCGGGCTGGAGGGAAATCTTGAAGGCTGGACTTCAGACCGGGGAGAGTGGCTCCCGCACCTGCAGGGGATAATGGGGAGGAGTGATGGAGAAGACAATGCCTTCCGCATGTCCACGACCGAAGAGGATGATTTTATCTTGGAAGGAGACGTAACCATCCATGAGGATACCCCCTACGGGACGGCTGGATTCATCTTCCGTAGCAACGGTGTCTCCGGATATATGCTCCAGCTCGATCCGAACCTTGGGCGGGTTCGACTCCTTGATCTGCAAGGGGATCGCACCATCGGGGAGATGGAGCGTGACCTTTCTCCTGGCGCGACCCACCACGTCGAACTCCATGCTGTCGGATCCTCCATCAAAGTATATGTGGATGGATACGAAGAACCGGTCATCGACGTAACTGATACTGCCTATTCCGGAGGGAGATTCGGTTTGAACACCTATAACGGCAGTGCCATCTTTCAGAATGTGTATGCAACGCCGCATGAAGACTATTTCAACGAGCTGTATCGTCCACAATATCACTATACCCAAGCAAGGGGGTATGCGAGTGACCCCAATGGGCTCGTGTATTACGAGGGGGAGTATCACCTATTTCATCAAGACGGGGGGAAGTGGGCGCATGCCGTGAGCACTGATTTGGTCCATTGGAAGAGGCTGCCCATCGCCATCCCCTGGAATGAGATGGGTCACGCATGGAGCGGGTCTGCTGTGATCGACCACGACAATTCTACTGGACTATTCCCTGTGGAGGGATCTGGAATGATCGCATACTATACGTCTTTCAATCCCACAAAACCAAATGGAGATCAGAAAGTCGGGATCGCCTATAGCAAGGACAAGGGGAGAACGTGGCAGTTCTATGATGGGAATCCGATCATTCCGAACATCGGAGAGTTTTATGGCAGTGCCGGTTGGGACTTTCGGGATCCGAAAGTGGTTCGGGATGAAGACAGGGATCAATGGGTCATGGTCATCTCCGGTGGGGACCACATCAGATTCTTCACCTCGAAGAATCTCCTTGATTGGGAAATGATCGAGTCATTTGGATACGGTGATTATGTTAGAGGAGGGGTTTGGGAGTGCCCCGATTTCTTCAAGTTGCCTGTGGATGGTGATGAAGACAATCAAAAGTGGGTCCTTTCCATCAGCATGGGGGCGAATCCCAAAACGGAAGGGTCCGATACAGAGTATTTCATCGGTTCATTCGATGGGGAGAAATTCGTAAGCGATCATCCGGCAGGAACGGTGTTGAAACAGGAATTTGGTAAGGAAATGTATGCGACCATGTCTTTCTCGGATATACCGGACGAGGACGGTCGCCGGATTTCCATCGGATGGATGAGCAATTGGGATTATCCGTTCGCCTACCCGACCTCCCCGTGGAACGGGCAGATGAGTCTTCCTCGTGAATGGAGATTAAAAACAAACGATTCAGGTGATGTCAGGATTGTGCAAAGTGCGGTGGATGAATTAAAGGGACTGAGGAATGGTACCAAAACCTTTGGGGGGATCACCTTGACTCCTGATTCCGAAGATCCGCTCAGCCATGAAACCGGGATTGCGTATGAAATCGTAGCCGATCTGGAGATGGTCGGGGAAGAGGCAGCCTTTGAGATTGGACTAAGAAAATCCCGTGACCAAGAAACAATGGTTGGCTTTAACCGGTCAGAAGGGAAGATCTACTTCGATCGCTCCAAATCTGGAGAGATCGACTTCTCCGATAAATTCTCCAAAAGACATGAAGCGGAGCTTGATCCCGTCGACGGGCATCTGAAGTTGCGGATTTTTGTGGACGGATCTTCCGTGGAGGTATTTGCAGGGGACGGGGAGGTTGCCTTCTCTAACCTCATCTTCCCTGATGGGGCGAGTGACGGAATGAGCCTCCTAGCCACAAGCGGGAAGGTGAAGGTCCATCAGTTCGATGTGCATCCTTTGAAAAATGTTTGGAAAGAAAGCGGTAAAGAGCACTTGCAGATGGATCATGACCGCATAGCTTTGCGGAAAGGTGAATCCCATACCCTGTCAGTCAGGTCAACAACTAAATCCTCTATCTCTTGGTCGTCTTCCAATCAGGAAGCGGTCGCCGTGAGGGAAACGAAAAAAGGAGAGGCGGAGATTACGATGAAGGGGAGGGGGCGTAGCATCATCACGGCAAAAAGCAAAGGTGGAAAGCTCATGGGAGAAACAATTGTGGATGGCTTAGACACCTATGCTATCCAGGAAGGTAGCCGAGGACTATCCACTAATCCTTCAGCACAGAACGGATCCAAGGTGGTGATGGGTCGTCCTCTTCAGCTGTGGGATTTCCATGTGCTCCCTGAAGGAGGCTATAAGGTGACGGCTACAGACACCGGGAAGGCACTTGACGCATCGGGAGGTTCGAAGGGTGATGCGGTTCAGCTATGGGACTACCTGGGATACAAGAATCAGCAGTGGAGGGTGACCCCGCATGGAGATGGTTCCTACAGCTTCAATGCCATCAACAGTGGACGATCGCTTCGTCCTTCGGGAGACCCTATGACCAATGATGTCGAGCTTGATGGAGTCGGCGTCACTCAAGCAGTGAGATGGAGAATGATCGAAGCAAATTAGATCAGGATAGTTTTACTTGAGGATTAGAGAGATGGCTGCAAGAACCCAAGGTTCATTTATCTGGAATGTGATCTGCCTTAAGACCATGATAAGACCCGTCGTTTACTTCGAATGAAACCAGCTGGCCAAAGCTTTATGTAGTACTTGTGTAAACCCATCCATAAAACGATTACGTTTATGGATGGGTTTTATTTAGGAACTTTCTGGGTGGATTCTTTGATGAAACAAGAGGAGGATTTTCCAAGGCTTAACGATTGTTCTTTGCTATTCCCCAGTAAGAGTCAGCTGTCTATTAAACTAAAGGATATTAAGGTGTGTGAAGGAGCCATGTGCTCAATATGAGGTGAAGAAATAGCATTTGCAGAAAATGGTAATTTCTTACTTGTTTCTACTCTTAATAAGCATAAACCTATGGGACAAATAACCCGACTTCGTCAAATACTAAAGATATATGAAAATTATTAGTTTTTTTATACTGGTTCAAAAGTTCTGTTTTGTCTTGATAGGATTTACATCTGTAGGAGGCTTGACTATACTTTGGGTAATTCAACTGGTAAATTGTTCTTTCTGTTCCAATTTTTAATTTCACTGAATAGGAGAAGATATGAGTGGAAAAGGTCTTCAGGAAAAGTGAATTCAGAGATACAAAAACGAACTATCCCGATCATAAAACGGTGGTCGAGATTTTTGAAGAACAAGCAGCCTTACATACACATAGCATTGCTTTAGTCCATAAAGGAGAAAGCATTACATATGGGTCTTTGAATGAAAGGGTGAATCGATTTGCCCATCTTTTCAGACAAAGGGGACTTCAGGTTGAGAAAGTCGCTGCGGTCATGGTCGACCAGGGCATTGATCGGATTGCGATCATGCTGGGAATCATGAAAGCGGGTGGAGCTTTCTTACCAATCGATAAAAGCTATCCGGAAACCCGCATTAAGTATATGTTGGAAGACAGTGCAGCCATGCTCTTGGTCACTGACCACGAAACAGGTTGGGACTTCCCGGGGGAAATCGTCAATCTGGAAAAGGTAGAACTTGTAGAGGCACCTCCGGTTGATCCGGGCATTCAACCGGACAATCTGATGTATGTGATTTATACATCCGGTTCCACCGGAAACCCGAAGGGAGTCATGGTGGAACACAAAAGCGTCGTACGCCTCGTGAAAAATACGAATTATATTCAGTTTACAACGTCCGATCACGTGTTGCAGGGCTGTTCAGTCCAGTTTGATGTTTCTATCTTCGAAATCTGGGGAGCGCTTCTGAATGGTTCGGTGCTTCATCTCGTCGAGAAGGATCTCTTGATCGAAGTCGACATGCTGCGTGATTATCTCATCAAAAATGACATCACCATCCTTTGGATGACCACTCCGCTATTCAATCATGTAGCTGATCAAGACCCGAGTATCTTTACTCGATTACATTATCTGCTGGTCGGAGGGGATACACTCTCGCCCAAGCATATTGAACGGGTGAGGAAGCAGTGCAGGGAAGTGAAAATCATCAACGGGTATGGACCCACTGAAAATACGACATTCTCAACCTGCTTCCATATCGAGCAAGAGTATACGAAAACGATTCCGATCGGTACGCCCATCAGTAACTCCACGGCCTATATTATGGATGAATCATTGAATATACTGCCGCAGGGCGTGGTCGGGGAACTCTGTGTCGGGGGAGCCGGCGTGAGCCGGGGCTACATAAACAACGAAGCATTGACAGCCGAAAAATTCATACCGGATCTGCCTGGGGGAATCGGCAGGATCTATCGTACGGGTGACCTGGCCCGAATGATGGAGGATGGGCAGATTGAGTTTTTAGGAAGAAAGGACAAGCAGGTCAAAATAAGGGGATACCGAATTGAGTTAGGGGAAATAGAAAGGGAATTGATGGGTCACCCGCATGTGACCGAAGCCGTGGTCATAGTCAGGGAAGACGAAAATGGAAAGTCCATGGTTGCCTATTATTCAAGTAATACAGACACTCCGGTCGCAGATATGCGACAGCATCTCATGAATACACTACCTCACCATATGATACCTTCACACATCATCAAGCTGGCTGAAATGCCCTTCAATACTAGCGGCAAAATCGACACGAAGAAGCTGCCTTCACCTCATGAAAACATACCGGGATCCACACCTCATGAAAACACCAATCCTATTGAACAAAACCTTCTTACACTAATTGAGCAAGAGCTTCATGTTACAAATATCAATCCGGAAGATCATCTGTATGATCTTGGAATGGATTCACTGATTGCAATGAAACTGGTCCAAAAAGCAAGGAAGAAATGGAAAGTGGACGTTAAGATAAGAGATTTGATGGAGTGTTCATCAATCAGGGAGCTGGGTGAGAAAATCCGGCACCTCGAGGGATCGGACATTGATCTGCCCTTCATCCAATCGAGTCAAGACGCACAGTTTTCATTGTCATCCCCTCAAAGGAGGATGTTTCTGGCTCACCAATCGAAGGGTGACCTGACCTATACAGTTCCGTTTGAAGTGGTGTTTGCTGAAAGAATCGATGTTTCGAGACTGCAATCGGCATTCAATAAACTTGTAGCAAGACATGAAATATTGAGAACATCCTTCCACTATTACGATGGTATGCTCCGGCAGCACGTCCATTCAAACGTCCAAAAGACCATTCCCCATCACGCCCTACAGGTGATGGACGACAACGTAATCCGGGAGCATTTGAAAACATTCGATCTTGAAGAGCCATCTTTGATCGAAGCTGAGGTTCTGACAGTCCATGATCAGGATCGCTTGCTCGTCAGTGCGCACCATATCATCTTTGATGGACTATCCACCCGGATTTTTATCGATGAACTCCTTACTTTGTATAAAGGGGAGACATTGACTCCTCCTGCTCTCCAGTACAGGGAGTTTTGTGACTGGCATAACAAGAGCCGAACCACTCCCGGGTACCAAGGAGCGCGACAGTACTGGCTCGAAAGGTTTTCCATCCTCCCGAACCCACTCCAGCTCCCTTATCAACGGGAAGAGGGGTTGTCGGATCATGGGCTGAACTATGTGGACGGCCAAGTGGATCACGAAATCATTCAATCGGCGAAAGTCTTCCTGAATGAACAACGCATTAGTCTGTATACGTTTTTCATGACGGTTTTAACCGTTCTTGTAGCCGACTATTCAAAAGAGAAAGACATTGTGATTGCATCTGTGTCTGATGGGAGACAGAGGGAGGACTTTCAAAATGTGATCGGGATGTTTGTCGATACCTATCTATTACGATGCGAAGTGAAGAACGGATCCTTTCTGGACCTTCTATCGGAGGTCAAAGAAGCCCTCATGGATGCCTATGAACATCCCTATCAATATGATGAGCTGCTTCAGGATATAGCTGGTCGCTCTGGAACGACGATCAATGAGCTAACGAGGCTATTTCCAATCCTCATGGTGATGGATACAAGAGTGGTCACGGAACATGAGGAAGTGGAGGGGATCCATACGATGCTTTCCACGGGCACCTCCAAATTCGGCGTCACATTGACGGGAATCGAGTCTACTGGCGGTTATACCTTCAGGCTTGAATATGATCCCGATCTGTTCAAGCGGACTGTCATGGAGCAGTGGATGAACGATTACCTGCTTCTTGTTGCCACATTCGCGAGGGATCCACACAGTGCTATCCTTCAACACCAATCACTACTCCCTGACAGTCTCCCTGTCACGCATTATCCGGAAGATAATAAAAGGAGCATGGGGATAGGGAGTGAGGAGGAAATTGATGTTGAAGCGGCTGCGGTGATGATCCGGGTTTGGGAAGAGGTGCTCAATGTCCATTCCATCCGCATGACGGACAGATTTTTCGAACTGGGAGGAGACTCGATCAAGGCGATTCATATTGTCGCGAGATTACAGAAGTCCGGGATCAGGCTGAAAGTGAATACATTATTGATCCATCAGACGATAGAGGAGATTATCCCCTTCATTGAATTGCGCCATGCTGCCGTAAAAGAAGGTCAAATTGAGGGAGACATGGTCCTGACGCCAATTCAACGGTGGTTCTTTGATAAAGAAACAATCAATAAAAACCACTATAATCAATCCGTTCTATTAAGATGCCGGAACCGATTGAAAGGCGATGAAGTCACACAGCTCTTCTCAAAGCTTGTTGAGCATCATGACGTCTTAAGGAGCTCGTTTCGTAAAGTTCATGACGGATACACTGCCTTCAATAAAGGAATGGGAGCCAGTAGCTTTGACATCGTCACATTCTTTGCCGCTGACGACGAAGAATTGGCTGAAGTCATCGAGGATGCCGGTCGCGACCTGCAGAAGGGCCTAGATATAGAAGAAGGTAACCTCCTCAAGATCGGTGTTATCCATTCGAAGGAGGAAAGCCACCTGCTGATCATCATCCATCATCTTGTGATCGATGAAGTGTCCTGGCATATCCTGATGGATGATCTGTCGATCGGGTATGAGCAGCTACAGGCAGGCCGTGCCATTGATTTCGGCCACAAGACGGACTCCTATCGTTCATTCGGTGCTGAGCTGGAGGACTATACTTTGAGTGGCGGATTCGATTCTGAGATTGATTATTGGACCGATATCGCTGGTAAAGCAACGTCTGACCGCAATGATTTTACTTATGATCACAAGACGGAATTGACATTGGTTTTGACAGAAGAAGAGACAGCTCTCCTTATTCATGAGGCCAATCTGCTATACCGTACGCGCATACAGGATCTTCTGATTACCGCTCTCCTTATGGCCGGGCAGGAACAAAGCGATCAAGAATGGATCGTGGTGGACCTCGAGAGCCACGGTCGTGAATCCATCCATGATCAGATGGATTTGACACGAACGATCGGGTGGTTCACCTCCATCTATCCAGTCGCTTTATCGACAGGTGATGCGGGGGATATCAGAAGTATGATCATTCACGTTAAGGAACAGCTGCTGAACGTTCCGAGAAACGGGGTCGGGTACGGGGCATTAAAGTATATAGTTCAGGATCCGGGGGTCTTACATGCACGGCCCGGTATATGCTTTAACTACCTTGGCATCGCTCAGGAGGGGGCAGGTGACGCAACCTTCACTCTATCTGATCTGAATCGGGGAAGTGAAATCGGTGACAGTTTCAGCTCTCAATATGAGCTTGAAATAAACTGTCAGGTGAGGAAAGGGAAACTGGAGTTTGTCTTCACGTTTAATAAAGAGGTAATGGAGGAAGAGGCAGCTGCATCCATTGTGGAAGCCTATGGCCGATTCATTACCAGGATCCTGTCTCATTGTTCGCAAGGGTCGGATCCTGAATTGACCCCGAGCGACTTTACATCGAAGTCAGTGGATCTGGACTTTATGGATGAAATTTTTCAGGCACTTGAGAAAGAGTGACATATGGGAAGGGGGATGTTTGAATGTATGCAAGGGAAGACATTCAGGATATTCGTATTCTGACTCCTATGCAGGAAAGCATGCTGTTATATAAAAAAATCGCTGAAACTGACCATAATCAAGCATATTTTCAACAAATAAGCTTCTCGTTGAAGGGTAAGGTGGATCGATCGGCTGTTCAACGGACCATTGATGGACTGGTGGGGAAATATGCCGTCCTGCGCACCGCCATCTTGCATGAAGGAGTGAGGAAGCCTGTCCAGCTTGTCTTGAAGAAACGGGATAGTAAGATAATCTATCAGGATTATCGTCACAACCCGGATTGTGGGGAGGCAGTGAAGGAGTTCATGGCCTCGGATCAACGTCGCGGATTTGATTTGTTAAGAGATCCGCTCCTCAGACTGGCGATTCTTAAAGTATCAGAGGATCGGTATACGTTTGTGTTTTCCTTCCATCATATCATTCTGGATGGATGGAGCTTATCCAACCTTGTGAAGGAAGCCCTGTCCCAGTATTCATCCCTTGTGACCATGAATCGGTTTCATCCGGTGCCTGAGGTATCCTTTGGGAAATTCACGTCTTGGCTGGAGGACAAAGATAAAGGGGCCTCTGTTGACTATTGGAAAGACTATCTATCGGGCTTTAATCGAAAAGCCGGTCTGCCAAAACGCACAACAGGTGAAGAGAATGCACCTGCCACCTATGAAAAATGTATCCGTGTGATCGGACAGGAAAAAGTAAGCAGGCTGAAAGAAATCGGAAAGAGGGCGGGAGTGTCCCTGTCATCTATTATCAATACGATTTGGGGCATTGTCTTACAGAAATACAATCAAACGCAGGATGTCGTTTTTGCCCAGGTGATCTCGGGCAGGGATGCGGGGATACAGGGTATAGAAGATATGGTCGGGATGCTGATCAACTCCATCCCGGTGCGTGTGAAAGCCTCCGAGGAAATGACACTTGGAGAGCTGATCAACCAGGTGAGTCGGGAATCTTTACACAGCATCGGCCACGGTCATCTTTCCCTGTCGGAAATTCAGTCTCATTCTGAATTGAAGAATGATCTAATCGAAACGGTGCTGATATTCGAGAACTATCCATACGATCCTGCACAGTTGAAAAGCCATGATCCCCGATTGGATTTTCACATTGACGATATGAAGGTCATCGGCCATTCCAACTATGATTTCAACTTGACGGTCTATACAGGTGACGAAGTCAAATTTTCGGCAAACTACAATGTGTCAAAATATGAGCCGGAAATCATCCAACATGTCATGGAGAGCATTGAGGAAGTCGTGGACGCATTGATTACAGAAATCGATACGCCTGTCCGGGATGTGGATAGTGTAAGTGAAAAGCAGAAAGCCTTGATCAGGTCCTATTCCCATGCGCCTCATCAAGTTTCCCGGGAAGATACCGTGGGATCCCTTTTTTCCAGGATGGTCAAGAAACATGGAACCCGGTTGGCTGTTGTTGACCATAAGCAACAATTGACCTTCATGGAGCTGGATGAACGGGCCGAACGCCTCTGCCAACACATGCGGGGGGCTGGCTTCAAACATGGAGATGTCGCGGGGGTTTATACGGATCGTACGGTTGAGATGATTGTGGCCATCGTTGCCGTCCTTAAAGCAGGAGGCGTTTATATGCCTCTGAATCACTACTATTCGGACAGGATGCTGAATGAAATTCTGGAAGAGAATCAGGCGCAGATTGTCCTTCATCATGGTATCGTTCAACCGGAATTCAAAGAAGTCGCATGTCTGGCTACGACTCTGGATGATCGGGTGCTTCCTTATTTTTCCGAATATTCAGTAGAAAGTAAAGGGACAGACCTTGCATACATATTGTACACATCAGGTACGACCGGTAACCCAAAAGGGGTGGGGGTCGAGCATCGGCAGCTGATTAATACCATTAAAGGTCTGGAAGAGCGAATCTATGGGAACCATCCGGCCCATCTGAAAGTCGGGGTGGTAGCCCCGTATTTCTTTGACTCGTCGATCAAACAGATTTTTGCTTCCCTCCTATTGGGGCATACCCTGTACTTGAGCCCTGAAGAATCCAGGTTCAGCGGAGAGAAACTCATGCATTTCATCTCAGAAAACGGAATTGAATTGATGGATGGAACGCCTGCTCATCTGAAAATGCTTACGGCACACGCTGAAAAACGAGAGGAACTGCCCGGCTCATTGATCCACCTGTTGGTGGGTGGAGAGAAGCTGCATGTGGAAGATGTGAAGAACTTCATAAATCACATTGATAACGGGAACCTGAGCGTTACCAATGTCTACGGCTTGACGGAAAGCACCGTGGATAATACGACATTCACCATCAATCGAAAAACGGTAAAGGGGTTGAGGGATGTACCAATCGGTCGACCGTTGATCAATCAGTCTGTTGTCATCCTTGATAGGAACAAACGGATTGTGCCACTTGGGGCAGTAGGGGAACTATATATCGGAGGTCAATCAGTGGCAGCCGGATACATCCATGATCCCGATCTGGACAAAGAGCGGTACGTCACAATAGAAGGGGAAGGGAATCACCGCTTTTATAAAACGGGGGACATGGGCAGATGGAGTGGAGACGGCGAACTTCACTATATGGGTCGTATCGATTCCCAAGTGAAGCTGAGGGCATACAGGGTGGAATTGTCAACAATCGAATCCTGCATCCAGCTCTACCCTTCGGTCAGGGAAGCGGTGGCTTTGAAAGTCACGAGAGAAGGGACGGATCATCTCGCTGCCTACTTTGTATCGAATGATAAAGTCGATGCTATGCACCTGAGGGATTTCCTAATGGAAAAACTCCCTCAATATATGGTTCCTTCTTTCTATCATGAACTGGAATATTTCCCTTTGACAAAAAGCGGAAAGGTAGACAGGGGGCATTTGGAGACGTTGAATCAACAGACGATCCGTGAGCAGGAATACGCCCTTCCCGAAAATCAGATCCAGATCGAGTTAATGAAAATCTGGAAACAGGTTCTGGATCTGGAAACGGTCGGAGTGGATGATCACTTCTTCAGTATAGGTGGCCATTCCTTAAAAGCAATGGAACTCCTGATGATGATCGGTAAGACGTTCAACATCAACATCCCATTTGCAACCTTCTTCAAACATCCAACCATCGAACAAGTAAGTGATTATCTGGAGAAAGAGACGAATGTGAACCGTCATGACCCGGTCATGCCTGCAGGGGAGAAACCTTATTATCGAACCTCTTCTGCCCAGAAGCGTATGTATACATTCTTCCGCGTTGATTCCGAGAGTCTGATATATAACGTGGTAAGCGCGTACTCTCTTGAGGGAAGGCTCCATATGCCCCGCTTGAAACAAGCATTAACCGGGTTGGCGGAAAGGCATGAAATCTTAAGGACTACGTATGAAGAACACGAGGGTGAGATCGTCCAAAAGGTCCACCCGTGCCTTCCTGTTTCCCTTTCTTACCGGGAATGGAGCCTGCCAGAGAGTCGGACCTTGGATGAAGAAGTCACCTCTTGCATCCGTCCGTTCAATTTGAACACAGAAGCAGGCTGGGAACTGCATGTCATCCGAAAAGAAAAAGACGCCTACATCCTGGTGCTGAATATTCATCATATTAATGCCGACGGGATCTCTGTGAACATCCTTATGGAGGAACTCTTTGCACTCTACAATGATCAATCTCTTCCTGGCATTCCGCTCCATTACAAGGATTTTTCTGAATGGGAAGAAGAGAACAGCGAACGTCCGCACTACAAGCAAGCTGAAGCGTATTGGCTTGAAGCATACCGGGGAGAACTTCCGGTGCTCGACTTTCCGGTCGATAAGGGCCGTCCGGCCACCCCTGATTACAGCGGTGATTGGATTGATTTCCGGATTGGTGAGGAAACCCTGCTTTCCTTAAAGCGCATCGTGCTTCAAACGGAAACGACCCTGTATGCCGTGCTGTATGGGATGTTCAACTTTCTTCTATATAAATATACGAATCAAACAGACTTCATTACGGGAACCGTTTCATCTGGAAGGAGTCAATTATCTCTTGATCGTACGATAGGGATGTTCGTGAATACCCTGGGGATCCGGACGGAGATAGATGAATCAACGGAGCTGGAAGGCTTTCTCGTGAAGCAGATGGAGAAAATAGCAGAAGCGATGGACCACCAACATTACCCTTTTGAGGAGATTGTGGCCAAAAAGGATCTCAAGGTGGCGCGTAACCGCAATCCTTTATTCGATGTCCTCTTTTCAATGAATACCTATGATGGCGTCAAGATGACCAATCATGAGATGGAATTGAAAGAATATCCTGTGGATTATCCGTATTCCAAATTTGATTTTTCCCTGACCGCTTCAGAAAAAAGCGGGTGCCTCGAATTCCGTCTGGACTACCGGGATCAGCTGTTCCAGAGGGAAACAATGAAGCGGTTGGCTGATCGCTATGTGAGGTTGCTGGACGACCTTGCACACATGCTTCATCAGAAGGTTGGTGAAATCAATCTGATTCAAAAGAGTGAAGAAGAGACCATCCTTCACAGATTCAACCAAACCGGGCAGATCAGCAGGAATAAAGAAACCATTCATGGCTTGTTTGAGAACGTATGCCGGCAGGCACCTGCTAAACGGGCATTGATTTATAAGGGGGAAACCTGGGATTATTGCTCCTTGAATGAAAAATCCAATCAATTGGCAAGAATCTTACGTGATAAGGGAGTGGGAAAGGGAACCGTTGTCGCTATCTGCATGGAACAAGGGTTTGCGAGGATCCAGTCGATTCTCGCGATCCTTAAAACCGGAGCCGCTTTCCTGCCGATTGATGAATCCTATCCGGTGGAACGGATGGAATATATGCTTCGTGACAGTGGAGCGGCTTTCTTCCTTCACGAATCTGTTTTGGATGTAGAGATATCGTTCACTGGCGTGACCCTCGACGTTTTATCCTTGCGATTGGACGGTGTGGATCATCGCGATTTGGGTCATGGGGTTACTCCGGGGGATCTGGCTTATATTATGTACACATCCGGCTCTACGGGGAATCCAAAAGGAGTCATGATCGAACATAAGAGCGTCGTCAGGCTCGTCCACGAACCGAATTATATAGAATTCAACGAATCTGATAAGATTCTCCAGGGAAGTACGGTCGTCTTCGACGCTTCCACTCTGGAAATCTGGGGAGCCCTGCTGAACGGACTTGAACTGCATTTGATTGACAAACATACACTCCTGGATGTGGACAGGCTTGAAAAAGTCCTGATCGATGAAGGGATCACCATTCTTTGGATGACAGCGCCGTTTTTCAATCAAATGAGCCGGATGAACCCCCGTTTGTTCCGAGGTCTTCGATATCTGATGATAGGAGGAGATACTCTTGCCCGCGAGCCAATCGAGCGTGTAAGGGCCGCTTGCAGCGATCTTAAGATTCTTAATGGATACGGTCCAACTGAAAATACGACCTTCTCCACCACGCATCTTATTGAAGGGGATTTGTCGGACAATATTCCCATTGGCAAGCCGATAAGCCGTTCCACAGTCTATATCATGAATGATCGTCTGGAGCTTCAGCCGATCGATGTGATTGGAGAAATTTGCGTCGGGGGAGATGGGGTATCAAGAGGGTACGTCAATCAAGAGAAGGTGGATCAGGACAGATTTGTCGATCATCCTTACGCTCCGGGTGAACGATTATATCGGACGGGAGATCGGGGCAGATGGCTCTCAGATGGAAGCGTGGAATATTGGGGCAGGAACGATCAACAGGTAAAGGTCCGTGGATACCGAATCGAATTGGGGGAAATTGAAAGTGCGCTTCTGCAGCAACGGCAGATCAAAGAAGCGGTGGTCCTCCCCTCATTTGAACGTGAGAATGATTCCCTGACAGCCTACGTTGTAACAGAGTCAGACGACTCACCAAATGTGTGGGAGAACCTGAAATTGAGGCTTCCGGAATATATGCATCCCTCAGCTGTTATCAAAGTGGGGCATATCCCCCTTACGCCTAACGGGAAAATAGATAAAGATGAGCTAAAGAAGATCTCCTCACAGCAACGGATTGAAGCTATACGAATACCTGAAACCGAAACTGAAAACATGCTGATGCTTGTATGGAAAGAAACATTCCCGTCAGTGACGATCAGCGTGGATGATACTTTTTATGCCCTCGGTGGAAATTCGTTGACGGCAATCGAGTTGCTGGCACGGATAAGAAAGCAATTTTCCATCGAAATGAGCCTGAACGATTTATTCGTTGAATCATCGATACGGAATATTGGGAGGAAAATCGATCAAAACAGCGACCGTTCTGTAGCAGTCCCCATACCGCAGGCACCTGTGAAGGAGTGGTATGCGGTTACGATGGCTCAGGAGAAACTATATGCGCTGTTCAAAATGGAGCCGGATAACCTTACGTACAACATGCCTTCCGCTCTTTCTATTAAGGGACCGCTAGATATCGGGCTGTTAAAAACATGCTTCGGGAAGTTGATCGAGCGGCACGCATCCTTAAGGACTTCCTTCCACGCGAAACGGGACAGGGTTGTCCAGAAAGTGCACCACTCGGCCGCACTCGAATTTGAGTGTGTGACGCTGAGGGATGAAGATCTGGATACAGTGCTGATTGACAGCATTCAGCCCTTCCGACTTTCTCGTCCGTCCTTGCTGAGAGTGAAAGCGATCAAGACGCAGGAAGAGCAGTTCACACTGTTCATAGATATGCACCATATCATCAGCGACGGCCAGTCTTTGAACTGCCTGCTGGAAGAGTTATTCACCTTGTACCGCAACGGGGGTGAGGACACTTTAAAGCCAATCGAGATCGAATACAGGGATTATGCAGAATGGCAAAAAGGCCTCTATAAGGATGAGGAAATGAAGCGAAAAGAACAGTACTGGGTAGAACAGTTCTCACCACCACCTGATTTCTCCCTTCCATATGACCATGTGAAGAAGAAATCCCAGAGCTTCGAAGGGCGTATTGTTGAAATTGGTCTCGGGAAGGAATTCCGTAAACGAATGACATCGGAAGCGAAACGGAACGCGTATACACCCAATGCCTTCCTTCTAGCAGCCTATCATGTACTCCTATTCAAATACACGAAGCAAGTGGAAAGTGTGATCGGTACATCCGTCAGCGGAAGGAAATTCACCGAGCTTTCAAATAGTATCGGTATGTATGCCCGGACGGTCCCTTTAAGGATCAAGGCGGATGGATCCTATGCATTTAGGGAGGTACTGGAGGAAGTCCAGAAAAAACTCTATGAAGCCATTGATTTTCAAGAATACGAAACAGAGAACCTACTAGAAAAAATACAAGGCAATCGCAGTGATGGCAGGCTGTTCGATACCGTGTTTACATTTGAGGAGAGAAATGGATCTTTTCCGCTGATCGATGGTGTGGACATTTCTAAATCCATTCTTCCCTTCCATTTCACAAAATTCGACCTGATCTTTTCCGTGCTCGACGATGGCGGGGAATTCACCCTTCAGGTGCAATACAATCCTGAACTATTTGAAGATGTCACCATACAGCGGATGGCAGGATACTATCAGCACCTGCTTGAGTGCTTGCTTGACGATAGTGGAATCGGATTGAATGAAGTAGCGTTGATTTCAGTGGAAGAGAGAAACAGGCTTGTAACCTCATTCAATGATACGGGGAGGACGTTCAAGCATCCGGAATGGTCACTGCTCGATTTTTTCAAGCAAGCGGTCATGGATCATCCGGATAAGGAGGCTATTGTGTCCTCGGTGAAGTCGCTGTCATATAGAGAGCTTGACCTTCAATCCGATGACCTTGCCTGGAACATCCGACATCAAGGTGTCAAAGAAGGACAGATTGTTGGGATCCTTCTTGAACCTGGAGCAGGAATGATTGTCTCCATGCTTGCTGTTATGAAGGCAGGTGCTGCATTCATGCCCCTTGATCCCGCTGTGCCACTGAAGCGTCTGAACTTTATGCTGAGGGACAGCGAAGCGAAGATGTTGATTTCAACAGTAGACCTCACCGGGGATATTCAATGGGAGGGATCATTCCTCTTGTACGAAGAAAGGAAGGCACATGGCCGTTCCATTCACGGACAGCTGCCTTCATCCCTTGCCTATGTGATTTATACGTCAGGGACAACCGGTCGACCCAAGGGAGTGAAGGTCGGGCATAAAGCATTGTTGAACCTGTGTCACTGGCATAATGAGCGTTTCTCCATCACCAGTGAGGACCGGGCAACCAAGTATGCAGGAGTAGGATTTGATGCTAGCGTTTGGGAAACATTCCCTTACCTTATGAAGGGATCGGCTGTCCACATCGTGGATGATGGGATCAAGCTTGATATGGACGAGCTCAATGCTTATTTTGAGAACCACCATATCACCATAGGTTTTCTTCCAACCCAAATATGTGAAGAGTTCATCCTGCGCCCGAACCGCTCCCTGCGCTTCCTGTTGACTGGGGGAGACCGGCTGAAGCATGCGGTACCAACCAGGTATCCCCTCATCAATAATTATGGCCCAACCGAAAATACAGTCGTCACGACAAGCCATGAAGTAAAAGCGTCTGATCGGTCTATCCCGATCGGAAAGCCGATAGCCAATACCAATGTGTATATTTTGGATCAGGCGGATCAGGTACAGCCAATAGGCGTTCCGGGTGAACTTTGTGTGTCAGGGGCGGGTGTGGCCATGGGATATATCAACCAAACCAGGATGAACAAGGAGAAATTCACAAGAGATCCATTCAATGAAGGGCTGACCATGTACCGGACGGGGGACCTGGCAAAATGGAACGATGACGGAAGCATTCTGTATCTTGGTCGAGTGGACAACCAAGTAAAGGTAAGGGGAAATCGGGTGGAAGTCGCCGAGATTGAAACGATGCTCATGCGTCATGGAGAGGTAAGGACGGCGGTCATTTTGAAAGACCCACAAGGCGGGGATCATCTTGTTGCATACGTGTCTGCAGCCGAAGGGCTGGAGAGCGGGCATCTCAAGCAGTATCTGAAATCTGATCTTCCTACTTATATGATTCCAACCCACTTTCATTTTATTGATGAAATGCCCTTGACGAGTAATGGGAAGGTGGATAAAGCAAGACTGTCTGCAATCCCGCTGGTGAAACCCATCCATGAGAATGATAGCCTACCGATGACTGAGATGGAGAAAGCCATCTCAGCCTCGTGGGCAGCGGTCCTCGGATTCGAACCCAAAAGCGCTGAAGATGACTTTTTCGAGTCCGGTGGTGACTCCCTTAAAGCGGTCTATCTCCTCGGTGAAATTCGGGAAACCTTGAAGTTGCAGGTGAAAATGTCGGATATCTTTACATTCAGGACCATAAGGGACCTGGCTGTGGAAATGGCCAACAGGGAACAGGTAGAACCTCTTCCAAGGCGGCCGGTTTCCCAGGGACGATCAGGAAGTGGGATCCTGCCGTTGGGTCCTTCCCAAAAACGCTTGTTCATCCTTGAATATTTCAACCGGCAAAGCACTCAATACAATATGCCTCTAGCGTTTAGAATATCCGGAGAGCTGAATACGGAAAGACTGGAAGCCGCCTTTGTGACACTGATTGAGCGTCATGAAGTCCTGAGGAGCTCGTTCTCCCTCCTCAATGAGGAACCGGTCCAGCAAATCAGATCAGGCGTACCGTTCACCCTTGATATCCGGAAGTGGACTGGGGACGAGGAGAGAAGCTTCCTGCACTCCCTCATCCAACCATTCGACCTTACATCTTCTCCGTTACTACGTGCAGCTGTCATAAAAAGGAGTGAACATGACTCTATCCTTTTTATCGATCAGCATCATATCATCAGCGACGGAGTATCGGCCGGGATCCTTTTGGACGAATTGATTGCGATCTATCAAGGTCGGGAGCTCCCAGAGGCAAACTCCTACAGCGACTATATCAGATGGCAGGCAAGTCACGCGTCCTCCAAAGAGGTTCTCCTTCAAAAAGAATATTGGAAAAAGATCCTCAATGGATATAAGGATGATGGAGAGATCATCCCGTTGGATTATCCAAGAACAGAGGGGAAGGATCAAGAGTCTCAAAACCTGCATTTTTCATTCGGGAAAGACTTGACGTCGAAGGCAACCGCTCTGGCTCATAAACTTGCCTGCACGCCTGCGGTCCTTTTATCTTCGATTTACGCTGTCTTGCTCCATAAATATTCAAACCGATCGGATCTTATCATCGGGTGTGCGGCGGCAGGGAGGCAACACCCACACACCAAGGGAATGCTGGGAATGTTCACGAATACACTTCCAATCAGATACGAAGTCAGCCAGGAAGTCGGCTTTGAGGACTTCGCATTGGAGGTTAACCGCGTCATGATTGAGGCATTTGATCATCAGGATCTTCAATTTGACGACATCATCCATTCCCTCGATCTCGAGCGTCAAGCAGGGAAGCCTCCATTGATCAGCACGCTATTTCAGTATCAATCCATTAAGGAGCCGTCCCAAAACGGGGACTTTACGCTTGAGAATCTGGAGATGGGAACATCAAGTGCGAAGTTTGATGTAGAGGTGTTTACCCAGATGGTGGATCAAGTTCTTGAATTCTCTATTAATTACCAAACTCGACTCTTTGAGGAATCAACCATCAGAGTCTTGGCAGAGGACTTCAGGCATCTGGCAGAGCAGATTGTAGAGCAGCCATTGAAGAACGTAAAGGATCTCGAACTTTCTAGCAATGTACCGGTGAAAAAACAAACGAGAAACCTATTCGATTTTCCGAGCTTCAATTTCTAGAGTAAGGCGTTTGGAAGGGATGCGGGCGCACCTTCTTCCAAACGACCATAGGTGGTGAATGAAGATGGTTATGAATTCAATTGAGAAGAACAAGTTGCGAAGCAGTAATCGGTTTGCAGAAGAAATAGCATTCTGGAGCGAATATCTTGGGGACCGGACGGAGGTGACAAGGTTTCCTTTTGATCTTTGGGAACGGGAGAGCGATGAACCAATCCGAGTGTCCAAACAGTTCACCCTCCTTGATAGTGATAAAGTCATCTCCTTTACGAACGATTCTCCAATGGGTTGCTATCTTTTACTCATTACCGCTGTGGCCATGATCTTGAAACGCAACAGCGGTGATGACCCGGTTGTGATGGGCATACCGGTCGTTGCTGCCGAGCGTTCATCAGAGGAGCAACTAAGTACGTTCGTTCCGCTGATCGTTTCCGTAGAGAAGTCAGAGAATTCCGCTTTTATCTCACTGCTATCAGAAGTCGGGAGTAATCTCCAATCAATCGACCGGCATAAAAACATCCTGACCGATCACTTTGTGAACCATTTTGGCTTACGTGATTCTGCCGGCTACAATGAGTTATTCGGCGTCGGCGTCCTGATGGAGGGTCTCCAAGACAAGAAATCTGCAGAAGATGCAGCCCTTGATCTCCTCATTTCCCTTCGGAAGGAGAATGGTCTAGTAAAGATAGAACTTCAGTTTAATCCAGCACGCTATCATGATTCGACGATGGAGCAAGTGGGCAGTCGATTGGTGAACATCATCAACGCGGCAATCAGCGATCCCACCAAGAGACTTATCGACCTGGGCTCCCGGGATAACACGGATAAGAGGAAAATCCTTAACGAATTCAACAGGACTCCCGGCCCCCTCCAAACGACTTCGATCAAAGATCTCTTTGAAGAACAGTGCGAGCGGCTCCCGCATAAAACCGCCCTCGTCCATGGAAGCGACGTAATGACCTACCGTGAGCTCAACCGGAGGGCAAACAGGGTTGCCTGGGAGCTGAAGGAACGGGGAGTGACCCGGGAAACCGTCGTCGGGGTGGCGATGGACCAAGGATTTGACCGTATCGCTTCCCTCCTCGGGATTCTCAAGGCCGGCGGTGCCTTTCTCCCGCTGAATGGCGGGGATCCCCCGGACCGGCTTGCCCATATGCTTGAAGAAAGCGGGGCGGCCTGTCTCCTGGTGGACACACTCAAAGATGGGCCCTTCCTATTTCGTGGAGAGACCCTCACGTATGGCGAGGCATCCCGGGGAGGAAGAGAGGACAACCCGCCTGAAGCTTCGTCCCCTGATCAGCTTGCCTACATCATGTATACGTCTGGTTCGACGGGCACGCCAAAAGGCGTGATGGTGGAACATCGCGGCGTGGTGAGGCTCGTGAAGGATCCTGACTATCTGGTATGGCAGGAGACGGATCGCATCCTGCAGGGGAGCACCATCGCCTTCGACGCCTCGACGTTCGAGATCTGGGGTGCCCTTCTCAACGGCCTTGAACTCCATCTGGTGGAGAAGGTCGATCTGCTGGACGGGGAGCGCCTGTCACAAAAGCTGATAGAAGACCGGATTACGATCATGTGGGTGACCGCACCTCTCTTCCATCAGCTCCAGCGGAGCCGCCCTGCCATGTTCAAGACCCTGCGCTATGTACTCGTCGGCGGGGATGCCCTTTCTCCAGGGGCGATGGAGAGGGCGAGGGAGACGTGTCCCGACACTCTCTTTTTGAACGGGTACGGACCGACGGAAAACACAACGTTCTCCACCGTCCATGTGATTGATCAGAATTACAGGAAGAATATCCCGATCGGGAAGCCCATCAGGGGATCAACCGCTTATATCCTGGATCATGAGCGACGCCTTCAGCCCATCGGTGCCGTCGGTGAAATCTATGTGGGCGGTGCGGGTGTGGCCCGCGGCTACATCGGCCAAGAGGCGCTGACCCGGGAACGCTTCATCCCGGATCCCTTTGCCGGCACGGGGCGCCTCTATCAAACGGGCGACCTTGGAAGATGGCTTGAAGACGGGTCGATTGAATTCCTCGGAAGGAAGGATCAGCAGGTCAAGATCCGGGGGTTCCGGGTTGAACCCGGGGAGGTGGAAGCGACACTACTGGAGCATGCGGCAGTGAAGGACGGGATCGTCCTTGTAGAAGAAAGGCAAGGGGAGAAAGAATTACTTGCTTATGTTTCCCTTCACATGACGACAAAGACAGGTATGAAAGATATCGGGGATTTCCTGAAGAACCGACTACCTGCATACATGGTTCCATCCAGACTATTTGAAGTGGAAGAAATCCCTCTCACCCCGAATGGGAAGGTGGATCGACATGCCCTGATGAACTCGGTGATCGACCCGAAACGTCAACTTGAACCTCCAAGGAATGAAATGGAAAGCCGAATACTTGCAATCTGGTCCGGTTTGTTCGAAACAAAAGAGATAGGGGTGAACGAACGGTTCTTTGAACTCGGTGGGAATTCATTGACCGCTATAAAACTGATCAACAGAATCAAAGGAGACATCCATGCCAACTGTACACTTTCAGACATCTTAAGCAACGTTACCGTCCGCGAACTCAGTGAAATCATCCTTCAATCGGACGGATGTGGAATGCGGGCTCCCGAGGTCCCGATACATGTTACTGCGGAGCTCACTAGCTATGAAGCCTCCTCCCTTCAGAAAAGGCTGTACATGAGCGAAAGGAAAGCACCCGGTACAAGCTATAATATTCCACTGTTCATAAAAGCTAGGGGGAGAATCAAGCGGGATTCCTTATCCAAAGCAGTCAACCAATTGGTACAGAGGCATGAAGTGCTCAGAACAACATACAGTCTTGAACATGGAGCCCTTTATCAATGGATCGAAGAGAGAAAGACCATCGACGTCTCATTCAAAAAAATCGAGGCCTCCGATCTCGAGATGGAGATGACGAGATTCATTCGGCCGTTCGATCTTCATCGGGAGGTGTTCAGGGTAGAAGTTCTTGCACTGTCTGAAGAGGAATCTCTGATCATGATCGATGTTCATCACATTGCCTCTGACGGCCATTCCATCAAGATTTTGATCAAGGAACTGATGGAGTTGTATTCCGGGAAGGAGCTGCCTACCCTGTTGTATCAGTACAAAGACTTTTCCGAAAGGCAACGGCGGTACTATGAACAGGATCTTCACATCGATACGGAACGCTACTGGCATGAGCAGTTCGCACGGATTGATTCAGGACGGATTGACTTCATCCCTGACTCAGATGCGGATGAGAAAAGTCAGGCTAAGGGTGGCACGGTTATAAAGGAGTTGGATGAAGAAACTGCATCTGCCCTGACTGCCCTTGCAAGGGATAGGGGGGTAACAGAGTTTGTCATGTATCTTACCCTGCTCAAGGTCCTGTTTTCCAACTATACCCAAAAGTCAGGTGTCACCATCGCATCACCGGTCACGGCAAGGGATGACGCTGCCTGGGATGGGGTTGTAGGGATGTTCGCGAATATGCTTCCGGTCTATTCGGAAGTGGTAGCCCAGTACCCTTTCACAGACATCCTGCAATCTGTTCACCAAAACATGCTACAGGCACAAGCACACAAAGAATATCGGTTTGAGGAATTGATCAATGAACTCGGGGAAGGAAGGTCTCAATCTGAAACCCCACTCTTCAATGTGACGTTCGATATGCACTACGACAGCATACGTGCTACCGGAAATCCTCTTGCTAACGTTGAATTTGAATTATTGGAAAGAGATACGGACTCACAAAAATTCGATTTGAGTATCGTAGCGGTAAAGTCCGCAAAAGTCACAAAGGTGATTTTTCAGTTCGATTCCACCAAGTTCAAGAGGGATACAGTTCAACGGATATCTGAATATTTCATCAATATTGCGGATCAGGTAGTGAAGGATACGAAAAAAAAGATCTCCTCTCTTCTGCTGTCTCCCTGGGAGGCAGAGGTCGATCGGCGTGAACTTCAGGACTTCACACCATCAATCAGATCAATCACGGATCTTTTCGAAGAACAGTGTGAGCGGCTCCCGGATAAAACCGCCCTCGTCCATGGAGGCGACGTAATGACCTACCGTGAGCTCAACCGGAGGGCAAACAGGGTTGCCTGGAAGCTGAAGGAACGGGGAGTGACCCGGGAAACCGTCGTCGGGGTGGCGATGGACCAAGGATTTAACCGTATCGCTTCCCTCCTCGGGATTCTCAAGGCCGGCGGGGCCTTTCTCCCGCTGAATGGCGGGGATCCCCCGGACCGGCTTGCTCATATGCTTGAAGAAAGCGGGGCGGCCTGTGTGCTGGTGGACACACTCAAAGATGGGCCCTCCCTATTTCGCGGAGAGACCCTCACGTATAGCGAGGCATCCCGGGGAGGAAGAGAGGACAACCCACCTGAAGCTTCGTCCCCTGATCAGCTTGCCTACATCATGTATACGTCTGGTTCGACGGGCACGCCAAAAGGCGTGATGGTGGAACATCGCGGCGTGGTGAGGCTCGTGAAGGATCCTGACTATCTGGTGTGGCAGGAGACGGATCGCATCCTGCAGGGGAGCACCATCGCCTTCGATGCCTCGACGTTCGAGATCTGGGGTGCCCTTCTCAACGGCCTAGAGCTCCATCTGGTGGAGAAAGACGTTCTGCTGGACGGGGAGCGCCTGGCGCAAAAGCTGATAGAAGACCGGATTTCGATCATGTGGATGACCGCGCCTCTCTTCCACCAGCTCCAGCGGAGCCGCCCTGCCATGTTCAAGACCCTGCGCTATGTCCTTGTCGGAGGAGATGCCCTTTCTCCAGGGGCGATGGAGCGGGCAAGGGAGACGTGTCCTGACACCCTCTTTTTGAACGGGTACGGACCGACGGAAAACACAACCTTCTCCACCGTCCATGTGATTGATCGGAATTACAGGAAGAGTATTCCGATCGGGAAGCCCATCAGGGGATCAACCGCTTATATCTTGGATCATGAGCGACGCCTTCAGCCCATCGGTGCCGTCGGTGAAATCTATGTGGGCGGTGCAGGTGTGGCCCGCGGCTACGTTGGCCAAGAAGCGCTGACCCGGGAACGCTTTATCCCGGATTCCTTTGCTGGCACGGGGCGCCTCTATCAAACGGGCGACCTCGGAAGATGGCTTGAAGACGGATCGATTGAATTCCTCGGAAGGAAGGATCAGCAGGTCAAGATCCGGGGGTTCCGGGTCGAACCCGGGGAGGTGGAAGCGACGCTTCTGGAGCATTCGGCAGTGGAAGACGGGATCGTCCTTGTGGAAGAAAGGCAGGGGGAGAAAGAATTACATGCTTATGTCTCCCTTCAGGAGAAGGGGGAGAATGGAATGGAGGAAATCTCGAACTTTCTTAAGAAGCGTCTTCCTTCGTACATGCATCCGTCCCGCCTGATCATGGTGGAAGAAATCCCCCTCACCCCGAATGGGAAGGTCGATCGACTTGCCTTGGCGAGGGAGGAGGACGATTCAAAAGGAACGATGATTGATCATCACCCTATGAATGAAGTGGAAGAGACCCTCTTCACCATTTGGAAGAACGTCCTTGGGCGGGACAACTTTGACACAGAGGATCACTTCTTTGAAGTCGGAGGCAATTCCCTTTTGCTCATGGCCGTGTATGATGAGGTGGTTTCAACGCTCCGATGCGAGCTGGATATCGCCGATTTATTTGCCAATCCATCCATCGGTTTGCTGGCAGAATTTATTGAAGAAACAAAAACAATTTGAGGAGTGAAGAGGATGAAAAAGGTCGTATTTCTTATGCCGGGACAAGGTGCACAGTTTGCAGGGATGGGGAAGGAAATATGTGATATGTATCCCGAGGTCGAATATGTATATGATCTCGCTGATCAAGTGTTGGGCACAGACATCAAAAGGATGTGTTTTGAAGGAGATATCGATGAACTGACAAGGACGGAGAATACGCAGATCGCTGTTTTCCTTAGCAGCGTTGCGGCGTTCAAAGCACTGGATGGTCGATATAACCTTGAACCACTGTGTTTTGCCGGACACAGCTTAGGAGAGTTGACCGCATTGGTTTGTGCAGGCAGTTTGGAGCTGGAATCCGCCATCCGCCTGGTGAGGGCGCGGGGAATATTCATGCAGGAAGTGAGCGAACAATTCTCCAGTAAGATGGTAGCGGTTCGAAATGTTCCGCTTCCGCAGATCGAGGAACAATGCAGGGCTGTGTCTGTACAAGACCATTACGCAGCGATTGCCAATTACAATGCACCGAATCAGATTGTCCTGACGGGATACAAAGAATCGGTTGATGCTGTAGTCGAGAAGTTGAGGGAGTCCGGTGGAGATGAAATTATCGTGAACGTCAAAACACCGTTCCATACCAAGCTGATGGAAGCGGCGGCTGCCCGGTTCGCGGACGAAGTGGTCCGCCATGATTTCAAGCATCCTGCCTACCCGGTGATGTCCAATGTCACTGGTCATCCACATAACATCGAAGATGACATCGCGGGCATGCTTGTCAAACAGATCACTTCTCCGGTTAAATGGATCCAGACCATGGAATACCTGAAAAATCTGGATGAAGATTTTCTGGTGATCGATATGGGTCCGAAAGATATCCTGAAGAAGCTTGCATTGAGCAATGAGGTAGGCGTCCCGGTTTTTGCCCTCTCTCATGAAGAGGATGTCAAAACATTGAAGCAAAAATATCTTTCTCCAAAAACAGTGGTCAGCTTTATTTCAAAAGCATTGGGTATCGCGGTTTCACTAAAAAATCATAATGATCATCATGATCCCCTTCTGTATGAACAAGGGGTCGTCGCTCCATATAAGAGATTGGAAGCCATTAAGGCAAACATTCAACAACAGCAAAATCATATGACGCTTTCTGATCAGGAAGAAATTCAGGAGCTCGTCAGCACTATATTCGAAGCAAAGAAAACCCCGATTAAAGAAAGGGAAGAAAGAATGGCGGGTCTTATGAGCCTGGTGCCGGTACGAACGGGAGAAAAAGCATTCGTCTAGTCTTCATGATCCTGAATCGGAAATCGGAAGGAGTGAGATTGAGAATATGAGTAATCAAGGGATTGCGATTATCGGGATGAGCGGTAAGATAGGAAACTACGAGAATATAGAAGCGTTTTGGGACGGATTGATTAAAGGATACACCAACATCGATGATTTTCCGGAGGACCGACTGGAGAAGGTGGCTCCTTATCTTGCTACGATCTTTCAGGGAAAGGAGAAAAGCAGGAACTTTTTGAAAGGATCCTATCTAAGGGAAATCGATCAATTCGATCACGCTTTGTTCAAGCTTTCCCGCAAGGAAGCCTCTTTGATGGATCCGATGCAAAGGGTATTTCTCGAGGTGGCATGGAGTGCACTCGAGGATGGAGGCTATGGCGGTGCCAAACTGAGGGGAAGTCAAACCGGCGTGTTCCTCGGTTTGAGCAACACCAATGGCGTGGAATATATCGATCTGATTGACCGCTATGCAGAAGATCAGAAAGACCTGGCGACTGCCGGGAACTTGAAGTCAATCATGGCGAGCCGGATCAACTACCTCATGGATTTCAAAGGACCGAGTATGGTCATTGATACGGCGTGTTCTTCCTCTCTTGTAGCTATTCATACAGCTTGTAAATCTTTGCAAAACGCAGAGTGTGAGTATGCCATAGCGGGCGGGGTGAAACTGAACATTGTGCCGGGTGTCAAAAGGGAAAATCCGGACATTGATATTATAGCCGATGACGGGATCACGCGGAGCTTTGACAATGATGCATCGGGAACCGGCATCGGGGAAGGCGTGGCTGCACTGTTATTGAAACCCCTTCATGCCGCTGAAAGGGACGGCGATCAGATTTATGCCGTGATCAAAGGCAGTGCCATGAATCAGGACGGTGCTTCTCTGGGGATCACAGCTCCAAACTCCAAAGCACAGGAGGAAGTACTGGTGAAGGCATGGGAAGATGCGGGCATCGACCCCTCTGTCCTTTCTTATATTGAAGCGCACGGCACCGGCACCAAGCTTGGCGACCCAGTGGAAATCAAAGGAATCACCAATGCGTTCAGGCGGTTTACCGATCGCAGACAGTTCTGCGCCATCGCTTCCCTCAAGAGCAATATCGGCCACCTGGATGCTGCGGCGGGAATAGCAGGGGTGATCAAGGCCACTTTGGCCCTTCAGAAGCAAGTGCTTCCGCCTACGGTGAACTTTCAAGAGCCGAACAAATTGATCAACTTCATTGGGTCACCTGTGTATATGAATGATCGATTGAATGAGTGGGAGGATCCTGGCCATTTGAGGACATGCGGAGTCAGTTCGTTCGGATTGAGCGGGACGAACGTACATATCGTCCTAGAAGAGTTCAAGCCGCTTCAAAGGGACCGTTCACAGATCATGGCAGAGGACCACCACATCCTTACCCTTTCAGCCATGACCCGCTCAGGTGTGAAGCAGCTGGTAGAGGAATATGCCGAGATCATGGAAAGACCCGAGCAACCATTGGCTGATCTTTGCTACACAGCCAATACCGGACGGGGGGCTTATAAACATCGACTTTCCATCGTGTTCTCGAGCGCTAACGATCTTGTGGGAAAATTGAAGCGTATGATTGATGTTCAATCTTTTTCAGGGGAAGGGATCAGCTACCATTCTTTCAATCCCGTGAGGAATGATCGGGAGGTACGGAACTCCGGCGATGTTCCAAAGTCCAAGTTAAAGCAATGGACAAAGGAAGCTGGGTTGCTCGTAGAGGAGTGGGGTTCAAAGACTGCTGATAAACGGGTCCTTGAAAAGCTTGGAAGCCTTTATACAAGCGGTGCCGATGTAAACTGGGAGGCATTTTACCAGGACCACTCCTATCAAAAAGTAAGACTGCCGGGGTATCCGTTCATGAAGGAGGGGTGCTGGCTTGAGATGGTAGAACCAAAACCTGACAGACTTCATCCCCTTGTCCACAGTCAGGTAGTCGAGAGCCCCCATGTAGATGTCTACAGGTCTTTCCTACGCGTACATGATCAGTGGGAGATCGGAGAGCATCTGCTTAGGGACAAGTACTTGATGGTGGGCATGGCCTATGTGGAAATGGCCGCATTCCTGGCCGGAAGATATGCGGATGATCGTTTCCAATTGAAGGATCTGGTTTGTGAGACCCCGTTGTTCATGAACAACGAAGAAGAAAAAGAAATCGAAATCATCGTAACCAAGAATGATGACGAAATCGAGTTTTCTATTATGGGGAAAAATAGGGAAAATGAACGATTTGAGGTGTATTGTAGAGGGATTATCAAATCTATCCAGAAGTCTTTAAAGAAGTTTAATCAAAATAGGCAATTAATCATGTCCCGATGTGAGGACATACAGATTAAACCGGAGTCCTATTTAGTTGGAAATGTCAGGACCAGTGAAAGATGGATGAATCTTCAGGAATTATATATCGGAGATAATGAAGCGCTCGGAGTAATCAGCCTTCAAGAACAATACAGGAGTGATCAATCCAATTACCACTTGTATCCTGCGCTCCTCGATTCTGCATTGAATGCAGCGAACAGTATCGCTGGCAAAGGAACGTTCCTGCCGTGGTATTATACGCGAATCAATGTATACGACCAGCTGCCTGTTTCCTTTACCACGTATATCAAGCTGAAGGATATCATTGAAGATAAGGAGAAGGTGCTCACCTTTGATATTCAACTTATCGATGATGAGGGGAATGTGATCGTTGAAGTGGAGGACTACACGGTGAAACAGGTGGATGTTGAGAAGAAGTTTTTCTCGTCCATCGAGGGGATGCTCCACGAATCAAAATGGGTCAGGGAGCAGCGTGATGCGGAATATGCCAGCCCTGAGGGATCAACGGTTATTTTATTCAGGAATGAAGATGACATTACTCTTCAGTTGAAGAATACCCTCTTGGCACGAAATGCAAACGTCATTGAAGTCATGCCCGGACAAAAATATGAAAAAGTATCTGATAACCGCTATGTTTTACCACGGGATCGCGACTCCTACAGTCTCCTGTTCGATGACCTTTCCACGTATGAAGAGATCCATATCATTCATGGATTATCGATCATGAAGGCGGCCGGGGGATCTGCAGCCGATCCATATAGGAACGGACTCGATGATCTGTTTTTCATCATGAAAGAATTGATGAACAGGAAGCACTTTGAAAAGCTGACCACGACAGTACTGGCCGATCAAGTCTTCCCGGTAACGAGTAGGGAAATCGTCAATCCATTTGCAGCTGCTGCGTTCGGAATGGCCAAATCCTTGAATAAAGAATATCCGAAGATGAATTTGACCTGCATCGATACGGACCATGCGACCAATCCATCCCTTCTGCTCGATGAAATGGTTTCCGGCGATCAAGAGGTGGTCTCATTCAGAAATCATCATCGGTACATCCAGCAATTCGTCCCGATCAATCCGGTCACCGTACAATCGGACAATAAACGGCCAGTCGAAGGAGCCGTCTTGATAACGGGGGGACTCGGGGGTATGGGGACCGTGATAGCAGAATATCTTGTGTCCAAACAATACAAAAAAATGGTCTTGATAGGGAGGCGTGATTCCGTCCCTGAAGAACGGTTGAAATGGTTGGATCGTCTTCGTTCCAGTGGAGCGGAAGTCGACTACATACAAGCCGATATTTCAGATTATTCAAAAATGGAAGAAGTCACCTCCGATGTGAGGAGGAAACATGGTGCCATCATCGGGATTATTCATGCGGCAGGAATCGCAGGAAGCGGACTTTTCATCCATAAGGAAAAAAGCACATTCGATGAAGTGCTGTTGTCAAAAGTACGCGGGACCATGGTATTGAATGACCTGTGTCAGAAGGATGAATTGGAATTCTTTATCATGTGCTCATCTCTGACGGCTGAATTCGGTTCGGTGGGACAGGCGGATTACGCCGCTGCGAATGCGTTCCAGGATGCCTATTCATTCAAGCTGAATGCACAAGGTGTGAAGGCACTTGCAATTGATTGGTGCGGATGGAATGAGTCGGGGATGGCTCTGGAGTATGGAATCAATAATCAGAAGAATCTTTTCAGGACCATCAATAATGAAGAAGGTGCGAATATCTTCGACCTCCTCTTTTTGAGTGAATACAACCGGGTGCTTGTAATGGAAAAGAACAAGGTCATACCGGTGAATCAACAAGCCCCTAATCCGGCTGGCGTAAAGTCCGGGTCCGGAAGGCGACAAGTTGTCCTCCTCGGCAAAGAGGAAAGGGACATCACGCCAATCGAACGGGAACTGGCGGAAATCTGGTCTTCCACCCTTGGGGAAAAGGAAATCGATGTCAGAAGTAAATTTTTCGAAATCGGCGGAGATTCCATCTCAGCTACGTACCTCCTCAGGAAAATCAATCATAAATGGACAGACGTCATGGATATCACCGATATCTTCAATTACTCTTCAATTCTTGAGATGGGAGAATATGTGGCAGGAAAGACACAGGTTGCTCCTGTTGCAGCCACTATTGAAAGGGAAGATGATTTCAGGGATATCCTGTCAAAGCTGGCGAGTGGTCAGATCAGCCTGAATGAAGCACAAGGGAAGATGAAATAAATGGACCGAAATGGATGAAAAAAAAAGAGTCCCAGACCGCTCGAACGGATCAGGGGCATAGGAGGAGTTTCAATTGACCGATTTGAAAACGTATATCCTGGAGCAGGTAGCATCCAAGAAATTATCCATCGATCAAGCAGAAGTGTTCCTGAAAAATCTTACCGCTGAAAAAGGAAAAGATATCGCCATCATCGGACTTGGCTGCAGGTTACCAAAGAGTAACACACCCGAACAGTTTTGGGATAACCTGATCAATCAGAGGGACTGCCTGGATGTATTCCCTGAAAGCAGATATGAGTATGCCGAAACCTTTCAAATTCAAATTGGAGGGGCCACCCGTGAGTCGGGTCTTGAAAGCCTGAGAAGCAGCTATCAGTTCAAGGCGGGTTATTTAGAAGACGTGGATAAGTTCGATGCCGCTTACTTTAATATTCCTCCGCGCGAGGCAAAGCATATGGATCCAAGACAGCGGTTTTTCCTGGAGGTTGCCTGGTCGGCGATAGAGGATGCCGGATATACGAAAGAAACATTTTATGGTTCGAATACCGGGGTCTTCGTCGGAGAAGACAAAACCGGTTCGACATTCTACCGAATGCTGGTCGAAGATGATCCGTTGATCTACACGGGAACATGGGAAGGGATACTGGCAAGCAGGATTTCCTATATCCTCAATTTGAAAGGCCCTGCCCTTGTCGTGGATACAGCATGCTCGTCCGGTCTCACGGCCCTTCATCTGGCGGTCAAGGCGATACGGAACGGGGAGTGTGATACGGCGATTGCCGGCGGAGTCGCAATGGGCTCATTACCTCAACGGCAGTCGAGTGAATCCGACGATGTGATCGCCTCCGTACAGTCGGTGGATAATAATGTAAGGACCTTCGATAAGGATGCATCTGGAACCATTTTTGGAGAGGGCGTAGGAGCGATCGTAGTCAAATCCCTTGAGAAAGCAAAGGAAGACGGTGACCACATCTATGCCGTCATAAAAGGGACCGCCGTCAATAACGATGGAGCTTCCAACGGGATCACGGCTCCAAGCGTCAAGGCTCAGGAAGAAGTAATTCTCAGTGCCCTGAAGGATGCGCAAATGAAACCAGAAGATATCGATTATATTGAAGCGCATGGGACAGGGACATTACTAGGGGATCCCATCGAAATCAAAGGCATTACCCAGGCATTCTCCTCGTTCACGGATAAAAAGCAATTCTGTGGAATCGGGACTGCCAAAACGAATATCGGTCATACAGTGGGAACGTCAGGGATCGCCGGGATCATCAAACTCGTCCTGTCGCTGAAAAATGAAAAAATCCCGCCTATGAGGGACTTTAATGAACCGAATCCTCATATTGGATTCGTAAACTCGCCTCTCTACGTTGCATCGGAAGCCATTGAATGGAAGCGGGGAGGGAAAAAGAGGGTTGCAGCTGCTTCTGCCTTCGGATTCAGCGGAACAAACTGTCATATTATTTTGGAAGAGCCACCTCTTGTTGAAAAAGACCATCCAGCAACTTCAGGTGGAGAGCAAGCTATCACATTTTCCGCCAAAATCGATTCGGGTCTGACAGAAATGTTGAAGGATTATCAGTTGTTCTTGTCCAAAGAAACCCCTGACTTGAAAGACCTTGCGTATATGACGAACTGCCGCAGGGGGCATTACGAACATCGTTTGGGAATCATCGTTTCTTCCATCGAGGAGCTTACGAAGAAGATTGACCTTCTGTTACAGAGAGGACTGGGCTCTTACACTGAAGACTCGATTTATTACGGGGTCCATAAAGTGGTCTCTGATAAGAAGCAGTCCAAACAGGAATATGATATTTCAGAAACGGAGAGGCGGGAAGTGAGCCTGCGTGGGAACCAGGGAATCAACCGGTTAATATCGGGCATGGGGAACCGGGAAGACGTTCTTGCCGATGTATGTCAATCCTATGTGCACGGCGGCTCCTTGAACTGGGCTCATCTGTATGAAAATGAGGAGATGACATCCATCAGTCTTCCGACATATCCGTTCGAGAAGAAGTTGTACTGGGGACAACTGAAAGAAGAGAAAGAAAGAGAGCGAGCATACGAGAAAAAGATTGATCATCCGTTCGTCGAGAAATTGATGGTCAGCACGTCGGAAGTAGACATCTATTCCGTTTCACTCGCCATTGACACCCATTGGGCAGTCAAAGAGCACGCCATCCTTGGTAGAAATATGATGAGCGGAACAAGTTTCGTTGAAATGATCAGGGCAGTCGGTTCTTTATATTATAAGAATGATAGTGTGGCTCTCCACGATATTATGTTCTATACTCCTTTAATCATTGAAGAAAAAGAAACAAGGGAAGCAAGGATTGTGGTTAAAAAGCTGTACGAGCATTACGAAATAAAGATTGAAACAAGGAACGACACCGGGGGAGAATGGACCATCCATGCAACCGGTAACGTCTCGGAATTTGCAAGTCCCCCAAAAAGGATCAATGTGCAAGACCTGCTTGAACGACAAGATTTCACTCATCTAAAAGCGAAAGACATGTTCGTTGAGGCATCGACCAAAGGCGTCATCGGCTTCGGAGAGAGATGGGATGTTGTAAAGGGAATCCGGAAGAATGACGCAGAAGTCATTGCCGAAATCGAGCTGGGCGAAGCATTTGTACATGATCTCGAAACCTATCTGTTGCATCCATCCTTACTTGATAATGCCGCCAACAATATGGGGACTGTCACATTCGGTCAGGGAATGTTCCTTCCGTTCTCTTATAAAGAGATTCGATTCTTCCGGCCGATGACGTCAAGCATCATCAGCTATGCAACATTCTCCGCGACCGATACGGAAAAAAATAAAAGGGAAATGCTTACCTTCAATATCAGCATCACCGATACAAAGGGCAACGTGATAGCAGAAATTGATGAATACCGGACGAAGAAAGTAAAGAGACCTAGCGAAATCAGCGGTAAGTCCAATCAGTATCATAAAGTGGACTGGGTCCAGGTGCCTGATGAAG
Organism: uncultured Bacillaceae bacterium; assembly: GCA_963762295.1. Classification (GTDB taxonomy): domain Bacteria; phylum Bacillota; class Bacilli; order Bacillales; family Bacillaceae_B; genus Rossellomorea. The sequence continues at coordinate 825,703 of CAVXKK010000004.1, read as the reverse complement.
AACCGTCAGAGTGGAAAGGAAAAGACGTGCTGCTCTTTAAAAATGAAACGGACGTTACCTCGAAACTGATCAAACGCTTCAAGGATGCGGGTAGCAGGGTCATCGAAGTGACGCTTGCAGATGAATTCAAACAGGTTTCAGAAAATGAATTCCTGGTGGATCCTTCAGAAGAGTCCTATCAGCTCCTTGCAAAAAGCGTCCAAGTATCCAATCTGTCGCATATGGTCCATCTTTCTTCAATCTCCAGTGAGGACGGTCCGGAAACCCTTGAAGAATTCCAAGTGAAGAAGGAAAAGAGTATCGACTCCATCTTTTACCTGACCAAAGCCCTTGTAAGCAACGGGATGAGGAATAAAGTTGAGTTTGTGTTCGTTACTCAACAGGCGTACGCCGTGACTGGCGATGAGTCGTTCATTTCGCCGCTTTCGACTGCCATGTCTTCGTTAGGTAAGGTTATTCCACTCGAGTATCCTAACATCGTGTGCAAAGGAATCGATGTCACAGATCAACCATCCGTGGATGCCATTTACAAGGAAATTTGCAAGGAGATTAATGGAGACAATGAGCTTCAGCATATTTACAGGGTCGCAATCCGTGGAGATGCCCGCTATTTCGAACGTGTTTACAAGATTGATAAGATTGAAGACTTCAGGCGTTTAGAAACCAAGATAAAAGAAGAAGGCGCCTATATCATTACAGGGGGCACCGGTGCCATCGGGATCCAGGCGGCCAAGTATCTGGCGAATGAAGCAAATGCAAACCTCTGCTTCCTTAATCGAACTCCGCTACCAGCAAGGGAAAACTGGGATCGGATACTTGCAGAAGGTGTGAATGATAAACAAATCTCCATCATCAACCAGATCAGGGAAATCGAAAGCGCAGGGGCAAGAGTCGAAAGCTATGCTGCCAACACCTCTTCTTATGAAGAAGTCGAACGTGCCATTGAACAAATCAAGGAGGCACATGGTCATATCAATGGGGTGGTCCATTGTGCCGGCGTACCAGGTGAAGGGTACATCATCAAAAAGGACAAGAATGTCTTTGACCGGGTCATCAGTCCGAAAGTCGAGGGAACGTGGATCCTTGATGAATTGACGAAAAATGAAAAGATGGACTTCATGGTTCTCTGCTCGTCCATGATGACGTTCATCGGTGCACCAGGACAATCGGATTATGTGGTGGGCAACACATTCCTTGACGGATACGCCCAGAAGAGAAACAAACAAGGCAAGCGGACGATCACCATCAACTGGACGGCCTGGTCCGATGCCGGCATGGCAGCCGATGTGACGATCAGGGGTGGGAAAAGCTTGTTTACACCGTTGACCTCCGAACAAGGCAGAGAGGTATTCGAGGAAATCATCCAAAATGATATTTCGAACCTGGTCACGGGAGATCTGAATCATGACATCGCCTTGAAAACAGGTCTAAACCACGAATTTATGATGAAGCTCTCTCCGGAGATCAAAGAATCCATCGGCAGGCTGATCAGGAAAATGGAAAACGAACAGAGTACCGGAGAGGCTAAACGACTGGAAGATGTCTTGATTGTCGGAAAGAATGATGGGAACTATACCGAGGTAGAGAACCAACTGGCCCTTATCTATGCGTCGGTCCTGAATATCAATGAGATCGATATCTATGATAGTTTCAGTGATCTGGGAGGAGATTCCATCGTCGCCACTCAATTATTGAAAGGAATCGATCAACGGTATCCGGGCATCGTGGACATCACCGATATTTTCTCTAAAGCAACAGCGTTTGAAATGGCTGAGTACATCAGTTCCGAAATGGCCGGCAAAGCAGCTCTGGCATAAACCAATCACTGCCGGCATGCGCGTTGCATGCTGGCAGCTTAATTGCAAGAAAAAGGGAGGCGTTTTGGATGATCGTTCAAATTGATAATCTGACAAAAAGATACAAAGACAAAAAGGCCATCGACGATGTTAGTCTTCAAATCAGAGAAGGAGAAACGGTGGGGATCATCGGTCCGAATGGAGCCGGCAAAACCAGCACCATTAAATCGATCTGCGGAATCATGAATTTTGATTCCGGCCAGATCAGGATCTTTGATAAGGATATTGTGAAGCATGGGATTGAGATAAAAAAACAAATAGGAGTAGTCCCTCAGGAAATCGCCATTTTCGAAGACCTTTCAGCATATGATAACGTCATGTTTTTTGGGAAACTGTATGGATTGACGGGTGGAGATTTGAAGAGCAAAGTCAGGCAGGCTCTGGAATTCACCGGGCTGTGGGAAAAGAAGAAGGCCTCTCCAAAAACATTTTCAGGTGGAATGAAGAGACGGTTGAATATCGCATGCTCCATCGTCCATGAACCAAGGCTGTTGATCATGGATGAGCCTACGGTCGGAATCGATGCGCAATCAAGGAATCATATCCTGAAATCTATTAAGAAATTAAATGAAAAAGGAACCACGATCATCTATACGTCACACTATATGAAGGAAGTAGAAGAGATCTGCTCGAGAATATGCATCCTCGATAATGGAAAGGTCGAACTCGAAGGAACATATGATGAAATCAAGAATGAGGTGTTCCTCGGACAAAAACTGATACTGGCCCTGGATGACTTTAAATCTGAAGTGGTTACTGAAATTGAAGGGCTGCCTAATGTGGAATCCTGTACATATTCAGAGAAAAAAATCATGGTGAATTGTAAGGATACTGGTGGGGAAACGATGAAAAACATCATGGAGATCATCGAACGACATGAGCTGCGGATCATGAATGTGTCGATGGAAGAGGTATCACTGGAAGGGGTTTACTTGAAAATCACAGGTGAGAACATACGGGACTAAGGGGGGCGTAACATGAGGAATATTCTAACCATAGCGTTTAACACCATGACAAGGTACATGAAAGAAAAAAGAGTTGTCCTGATGATGGTCGTCTTCCCGATCGTCCTTATCCTGATTCTTGGGAATGCACTGAAGACCTCCTTTGAACCAGGCAATCTCGGCTCGATTAACGTAGCAGTCCTTAATGAGGATCAAGCAGAAGTATCGGGATACTTTGACGATTTCATCCAAAGTGATGAAGTGACAGATATGGTGGAGATCAGCAAAGTGGATTCCGTTCAGGAAGCCGAAAATCAGCTGAAGAAGCAGTCAATTGACTCATTCATTCATATTGCGCCCGGTTATTCCGATGCCATTACAACGGAAGATAAAAAGGCACAAATCGAAGTGAAGAGTACGGATTTATCAGGCTATAAGGCAACTGTGGTCAATAGCATCGTCGATTCCTTTGTAAATGGTGCAAATCTCACCAGTGCGTTGAACCAGCTGACGGATGAGAGCAGCGGAACATCCCGATACGAAGGCGAAGAAGTAGTGAAAGATGTTGTACTCACTACATCAGGTGAACGGCCGACGGCCATGAGCTACTATGCCATCACCATGCTTGTGATGATCCTGATGTACGGCATCGCTTATTCTGCAGAAGGGCTGAGCGAAGAAATGTTTGGATCCATGAAGCTGAGATTCAGGAGTCTGCCGGTCAAGAATCAGGAAATGTTCATCGGCAAAACGCTGGGATCGATCGTTTTATTGCTCGTACAGGGACTCATCATTGTCGGTATTACGTACTATTTCTTTAATGTCGATTGGGGACCGAGCATTGGATTTGTCATCTTTATGCTCTTCATCATCAGTGTCTTTGCCACCTCATTAGGAATCATGTTATGTACCATATCACGGGATGTGAACCAAATAAGAGGGCTGATCAACATACTCGTTCCGGTGTTCACATTTATCAGTGGCGGCTATTTCAAAGTGGACCTGGGTCTGGTTAAATACCTGTCACCGAATTATATTATGCAATCAGCGTTCTTTACGAATATATATGGAGGGAATAATTCAGATACCTTCATGTACGTCGGAATCATCCTGGCCCTGATCCTGATTATGGGGATGCTGGCCATGGTACAAGGGAGGAGAAAACTGGCATGATCATTCTGAAAAATACCTTCAGGCGAATGTTGAAAAAGAAAAGCAGCTGGCTCTTTATCATCATCCTCCCCATTGTGTTGATGTCGGTTCTGGTGCAAGCAGGTAGCTCATCGAACACCTACTACTTGGGGATCAGTGATCAGGATAAGACAGATTTCACCAAAACCTTCATTAAGAACCTCGGGGAGAAATACGAAATCGTGCCGTTGAAAGAGGGGGAAGTCAGGGATGCCGTCATCAATTCAGAGGTCGATTATGCCCTTGTAATCAACAAGGGGACTACAGGTGATTTGATCAGCGGTGTGAATAAAGAAATCGAGGCGTATAGTATCAAGGAGTCCAACATCTCTGCGCCATTACGGATCTATGTGGACAGCTATATGTCGGCCGCCAGGGGTATCGGCATTGAAGCAAATGGAGATGAAAAAACATTTTATAAAGGCATGGATTATTATCTGGACGGGAAATTCGAAATGCTAACGTCCACGGTATCTGCCGATGCAGCGAAAAGTGAAAACATCAAAAGGAGCATGGGGTTTCTCGTGTTATCCATGGTTATACTCTTGACCTTCGCTACAACTGGCACCTTGAAGGATAAAATGAATGGATTGTACTCAAGGATCCAGTGCGGCCCGATCACAAAAGCGAACTACCAGATTCAAAGCTTCATAAGCTATGTATTGATTGCGATCTTTCAGCTCTTCCTCGTCTTTATGGTCATGGTAAATGTGTTGAAGATGGATATCGGCGGCATCTTCCTGCCTTTATTCCTGGTCATGGTCCTGTTTGCAGTCTGCTGTGTCGCCCTTGGCACCTTTGTTACAAGCATTTCGAATAATGTGACGCAGGCGAGTGCACTGCTCAACTTGATCAATATTCCAATGTGCATGCTCGGAGGAGCGATGTGGCCGTCCGAAATCATGCCTGAAATGCTGCGGACAATCTCCGTTATATTCCCTACTACATGGGTGATCCAGGCAGCTGATAAAATTGTCGGGGGAGCATCCTTGGCGGGAGTTGGAGTTGAAATCGCCATTCTTTCCGGTTTCACCATGGTCTTCCTCATCCTGAGCATTTTAGATATTAAAATGCCCAAAGCAAGGAAGCGTTCCGCGAAGGTTTCGAAAACATTGGAAGCTTAATTTAATCGAAAAATCTTAAGCAGTTCCGCAATCTTCAAGGTCTGCTGCTTAAAAGGAGTATGCTATGAGTAAATCTAAAGGGAAATACGAATCCTGGATCAAGTCCGATAAGAAAAAAAGGAGTTTCAAAGATTACTTCATCCGTTACAGCCTCATCCTTTGCTCGGTCATATTGGGAATCAGTTTGGTCACCAGCTTATTCCAGGTGGATATTTTCATTTTCCCATTCTTCTACTTCGGTAAACTGACCACGGTCGCATTCCTCATAGGTTTGATAGCGGTTTGGGTTCATCTGAAATTATACGAAAGAAAGCGGGATATTAATAATCTAGTCTGGATCCGCCGGAAACAGAGTCCCGTACAAAGCATCAAAAGCAATGTAATCGTAGCGGTTGTCTTGACTGGATTGCTCGTTACACTCATTCATCAATTCCAGAAATATGGCACCATTTTCATCGCGATTTACAACAATGGGGGTGAATACCGTGTTCAATCGTGGCTTGAGAGGGTGAGTGACCGTTCTTCGATCCTGATTATGATCATAGTGGCAGTAGGGATCATCGATCAGCTCATTGCGGTTATGGTGAAGAAGAAAGGGGTTCGCATACTAGTTCCCATCATGCAGTTGACCCTTCTCTTTTTCCTTCATCAAGAGGTATTCACCCAACCCGTCAATCTGGAACAGTTGGGTAGTTCAACGGATGAGTATGTGTATATCGGTGTCTATATTCTTTTTATCATCGCCTTTATCCAAACGGTCATCTCATTTGTGATCCGACTGATCGATCTCGGATTATCGTGGCACGATCAGGTTATGAAAGAAGCTGATTTATAATAGAAGAAAGATGGTGATGAAAGTGGGAACAATCAAGATGTTTTGCCTCCCCCATGCTGGCGGGTCGGCTTCCAACTATCTCCCTTGGTCGAAGCTACTTCCAGTGGAGGTTGTGCCGATTGAGTATCCTGGAAGGGGATTCAGGGCAAAAGAACCGCTGTGCGTTGATATCGATGGCATCGTGCAGTCTGTCTATGAAAGCATGACAGAAAAGCTTGGGGACACGGATGATTATATGATTTACGGCCATAGTATGGGGAGTCTGATCGCATATGAAGTCGCCCATAAACTGCATGAAGGCAATCACAAAGCTCCCCTTCATTTGATTCTTTCTGGAGGGAAAGCGCCACAAAGGCGTATCAAACAAAAGGACAGCCATAAACTACCCCTGCATTTATTCGAGGAAGTGGTACTAGAGTATGGAGGAAAACAGACGGATCAAATTTTTAAGAATGAAGAGCTGAAGAATTACTTCATTCCAATCTTGAGGGCAGACATCAAGATTGTGGAGGACTACTTATATCAACCTCGGACGATGCCGTTACAGTGTGATCTCTCGATCCTGGTCGGTGAAGAGGATGAGAGCACGACTTGGAATGAAGTGAAGGAGTGGAGTCAGATCACGAACGGTGGATGTGAATTTTACTACTTTAATGGGGGTCACTTTTTCATACAGGACCAGGTTTCCGAAGTAATAAAGACCATCCATCATATACTGGATCAGCATCATGTCTCAACATAGGGTCACATTCGGGAGAGAGTGGTGAAATGGTCATGAAGATCTATGCTGTTTCAATCAGGGAGGAACTGTCACCCTGCCTTTATGAGCGCTTTGTTTCGAGCGTGGACGATAGGAAGCGGGAGAGGATCAAAGCTTTCAAAAGGGACGTCGATCGAAAGAGGTCCCTGGTGGGAGATGTGCTTATTAGGAGCATGGTGAGTGATGGGATCATTCCCAATGAGATGCTCACATACGAGTACAATGACCATGGCAAGCCGAGATTTGTGGACATGGAGAATCGTCACTTCAACATATCCCACGCAGGTGAATGGGTTGTGGCGGCGGTGGATTCTTCGCCAGTCGGCATTGATATTGAGCAGATGTCCGATGTGGATTATGAAGGAATCGCCCGGAGCTTTTTTCACCGTGATGAGGTGAGGTGGCTGCTTACTCAAGATACCTTTTTAAAAAGGGAAGCTTTTTACATCTTATGGACATTAAAAGAAAGCTTTATCAAAGCAATCGGTAAGGGACTGTACATCCCCTTGGATTCCTTTTCGGTGGAAGTCGATCGACTGCGCCGCGTTTCTTTTAATGGAGAAGCTCATATAATAAAGCCCACATTTTTTACGACAATGCCGTGGGAGGGAGATTATGTGTTATCGGTCGCTTCCGATACGCAAGCCGGGCCCGTTTGTGTTGTCACCTATGACGACATGTCACATAAGATCCGAAATCGAGCATCAGCCCAAAGGCCGTTCATCTGAATGGACATGGGCTGATTTTTTGTATGTAGTCATATAGAGAGTGAGAGGGACATAAGATGAACCGCAGGGACAAGCTGGCAAAGAAGTCGGGAGGTTACATGTTGAAAGAGGTTAAACGTAAGAAGTCAGTTTTTACCCGGGTCGTCCTGATTCAACTCGTTGTGATGTTTTGCTTTACGGCTAATGGATTTCTGGTGTCCATCACATCCCCCAAAGACCCCCTTCTTCATTACATAGGCTTACTGCCATTATCCGCAGGATTACTTTTCTTTTTGACGAAAAGAATAGACGCTGGACTGCTGGACAGCCCGTCGGTGAAATCTGCATGGAAATGGACGTGGCTACTCGCGGCAGTACTGATGGTTATGATATGGGATCAATACCCTTTTCATCAGGGTTCCTTTACATTTTATATCCTCTTGTTCTCGTCTCAATTCTTCATCGTAGCGTTTATTGAAGAAGTCGTCTATCGGGGCTACTTTTTGCACATTATGAAGGGGTATGGGATCAGGAAAGCCATCTTCCTATCGAGTTTCCTTTTTGCTGTGACCCACTGTCTGGGAATGCTGGGGGGACAATCACCGGGGCAAACACTCCTTCAGATCGCCTATGCGTTCGTTGTAGGCATTGCCCTTTCCGTCATCGCAATCCGAACGCAAACCCTTATGATCGGGATGATCTTCCATGCGTTGAACAATATGATACAGCTGCTTGGAGAGGGAGAGCCATCTCTTATGGCTTCTTATATCCTCCTGTTGATCTTTATGTTTTATGGGTTCAGGCAATGGGTCCTCATGAGTGACGAGGCGCACACATGAAATACCATCTGATGTGGTCAGAACACGCCTCAAAATGACCGGTATCTTCTCCTGGGATGGCTCATACTGATCGTAGAAAGGGTGTTGAGTGTGAGAGTAGACAGGGTGAATCTGATTCTTCCGGAGAACTGCAGGGAATCACAGCACTTGTACGGTTTTTTTATGGGACTCGGAGTAGAGGGGAAAGAGGGTATTCAATTCAGCGTTATGCCGAAGGGAGCAAAGCCGGCGCTTATGCTGAGAAGAGCAGAAGTGGACAGACCGGGAATATGGTTGGAGGGTGAGGGACTGGAATCTTTCTCATACAGGAACGTAGGAATTCCCATCGGCACTGCTATGCATGGCAATTCTTCGGGGTCACGAAAGGGACCTGCCTCCTCCGTGGATGACGAGAAACTGACGATAGGGGAAATGATAGACCTTTTAGGAGAAATCGTGAGCGGCATTGATCATATTGGGATTAACCTCCCCGTCAACCTGCTTCCTCTAAAGGAATGGGAAGGTCTGAAGCATGACCTTTCAAAGGGAACGGCACTTTATCGCTATCCAGGTCAGGAGTGGCCATTCATTCTTCCGACAACAGATGTGGAGTTTCATGGTGGTCAGATGGAATACCATTCGCCAAGGGGTCCTAAGGTCGAGTGGGTGTACGATGAAGAAGCCAGGGAACCCGTCATTCAATTGGCTCTTAGGACACTTGCGGGAAGAGCAGAGGTTGAGGAACTGTTGCCCCGACCTAAAGCCTATTCGATTCCGGGGCTTGAAAGCCATTTCCGCTCGGTGAATATAAGAAGCCCCTGGAAAGGAATAGGATTACGAGTGGATGTATACTATGCGGATTCCCTCGAAGCTGATTGGATAACGGGCAGGTGGCTGGCTGAAGAAGGAGGAAGAATTAGTACGTCGACCTTATAAGAAATAGTAAAAAAGATGAACCCGTTGGGTTCATCTTTTTTTTAAGTATGGAGCATAGGGGGCTCGAACCCCTGACCTCTACGCTGCCAGCGTAGCGCTCTCCCAGCTGAGCTAATGCCCCACGAAGAATATGTATGTATGTCCTCACTGAGGATACTTTTATAGTATAACGTCAGAGTGGAAAGATTGCAATACAAAAAGAATTTTTTTTTGTCTTCGTTGTGAAATGAATATTCTATTCGTAATAAAACATAAAATTGAATAATTATTCAATAAATGGTATTATTTTTGTATAAAAATGAAAGTGGTGAATGCATGAGAGAGCTTGGGATTGAAGAAGTGGAACGTCATGCTGCAGCAGCGTGGCCGTGTGTCCAATCAGAGTCCTTAGGTGAGTGGAAGTTGCGAGCAACATTCGGTGTGACGAAGAGGGCGAACAGCGTCCAAACAATCGGGGTGCCTTCTCCCGGGTGGATCGAGGCATCTGAGCATTTCTATCAAAAGCTCGGGCTTTCTGTTATTTTTATGGTAAGTTCCAATTCCCCACACGGGATTGACGAAGAACTTGAGCAGAACGGGTATGAAAAGATAGATGAATGTTACACCATGGTGAAAAAAGCCGGCCTCCGGTTACATACAAGTTTGCATAGTGGAGAAATACTCCTGATTGATGAAGCTGACGATGCATGGCTTCATTCTTTTCTTTCGTTGGAGGGTTTTCCGGATGAAAGGGCTTCTGCCTATCAGGCGATCTTTTCACGCATGGAAGGAAAGAAAGTATTTGCAGTCTACCGGGAATCAGGCTTCACCCTTGCCGTCGGCACAGCGGTCTGCAAAGGAGGCTTGTGTTGTATAAGCAATATTGTCGTGGATGAAAAGAGCAGGGGGAAGGGGATCGCTAAACAGCTTGTCTCCAGGCTCGTGGAATGGGGAAGATCCCTTGGTGCCAGATACAGCTACCTCCAAGTGGTCAAAAGCAATGCACCAGCCATCGGGTTGTACGAGAAGCTGGGATTTACCCCGCTCTCGTCCCACCATTACCGCATCAAACGTTGATAAGAAAGAGGCATCCGTGGACCCGGATGCCTCTTCTTCATTTTTGACCGATGGTTTTCAACTGATGGACCAACCCGAGGGCTTCTTGATCTGCAATGATCGTAACGTGCGGGTGCTGATTCAGGATGGATGCGGGAAAGTTCTCGGTGATGTCTCCTTCGAACAATCGTTTCATCGCTTCCTGCTTCGCCCTGCCTGAAACAAGCAGCACGATCTCCCGGCTTTTCATGATCGTGGCAATCCCCATCGTGATGGCACGGTGAGGGACTTCCTCGAGGGAGTCGAAGTAGCGGGCGTTGGCCTCCCTGGTAGAGGGAGCAAGGTCCACGATATGTGTCCCCGAAGTAAATGACGTCCCGGGCTCATTGAATCCGATATGCCCGTTTTCCCCGATGCCAAGAAGCTGTAGGTCGATTCCACCCGTCTTCTCGATCAGGGTGTCATATTCCATGCATTCTTCTTCCAGATCTTCTCTCGTACCGGACGGCAAATGGACGGCTTCTTCCGGGATATCGATATGATTGAACAGATTCGAGTCCATGTAGTGATAATAGCTGTTCCGATCCTCTTTAGGCAGACCGATGTATTCATCAAGATTGAAGCTGGTCACATCTCCATAGCTTGTTCCATTCTGTTCATGATCATGGATCAGGGCTTCATATAGTCCTTTCGGTGTCCCGCCGGTTGCCAGGCCAAGGACGGGCTTTTTGGTCGATTGGATCTTCTCGATGATACAGTCCGCTGCGCGCTTGCTCATTTCATCGTAATCCTTCACTTCAATCAGTTTCATGGGAATCCTCCTTCCTCTCATATGCGAGTGTTCCTTTGCAGTAGGTCGCCATAATCTTCTGTGTTGCATCCATCATCACGATGTCTGCATCTTTGCCTGTCTTCAGGCTTCCTTTTCGATCGAAGACACCAAGCTGCCTTGCTGGATTCTCAGAGGCCATCCTGATGGCATTTACCATACCGGCGCCGGTGAAGTCTTGAACGTTCGTGAAGGCGTGATCCATTTTCAGGACGCTGCCTGCCAGGGTATCTGGATCGAGCAATGCCACTCCATCTTCCACGGTGACCATCTGTCCACCCAGGTCGTACTGTCCATTTTTCAGGCATTTCGCCCTCATGGAGTCGGTAATGAGGATGAAGCGCTCATCGGTCACTTGTCGATAGGCGATGTTGACGACTTCGGGCTTTACATGTACGCCGTCGGCAATCAGTTCGACCATCAATTCGGGACGGGCAAAAGCGGCCCCGACAACACCAGGCTCCCGGTGGTGCAGCCCGCTCATCTGATTGAAGAGGTGAGTCACATGAGAGAGACCTGCATCAATGGCGTTCTCCATTTGATCATAGGTAGCACTCGTATGTCCCGCCGAAGCGACGATCCCCCTGCTATGCAGGTAGGAAATAAGGGCTTGGTCTTCATCGAGTTCAGGGGCAAGTGTGACGAGCTTGATGGTTCCGCCGGACAATCTCTCCCATTCCATGAATACATCAAGGTCCGGTTTCAAAATGCTCTGTAAGGGTTGGGCACCTGCGCGTCCAGGATTGATGAACGGACCTTCCAGGTGGATACCGAGGATTTCTGCCTGGCCGGCATGCTGATGTCCTTCCATATAGTCACGGACATTTTTCAGGGCAACCTCGATGGCTGCTTTCTTCTCCGTGATCGTGGTGGCAAGGAAGCTGGTCGTCCCCTCCGCTGGAAGGATGGCTGCCATGACATCGAGGCTTTCCTTCGTACCGTCCATCGTATCGGATCCGTTTGCTCCGTGTATGTGAACATCGATCATGCCGGGGATGATGGAATGCTCCGCCGGCACATGGACCACTTCGCAGCCTTCCAATGAAGATAGTTCTTCTTTTCTGCCCATGGAGGAGATCAATCCGTTCTCGATTTTCAAATAGCCTCCTTGAATGACCCCATCTTCCCCATAGATGGTGCCTCCTAGCAATATGATGGGTGTGCTGTTCATACGTATCCGCTCCTTTGTTGCGTTGTTATTCTCATTATACAACAAAAAGTATAGATGTCTATACCAGTTCGGTTTTAAAAAAGACGCTAAAGGTCTATGTGAATAAGTATAAGTGGTCTATACATCCCAAATGTGCTACGATTAGGGAAACGAATGGACCGGAAGGAGAAGATCGATGATCAATAAACAATCGCCTCTTCCTTTATATTACCAACTCGAAGAATACCTTAAACAACAAATCGAATCCGGGGAATGGAAGCCCGGTGACATCATGCCCTCCGAGAGGGAGCTATCTGAAGAGTTCAAGATCAGCAGGATGACAGTGCGGCAAGCCCTGACCAACCTGGTGAACAAAAACATCCTCTTCAGGGAGAAGGGTCGGGGTACATTTGTTTCCCACCGTAAGTTTGAACAGAACCTCCAAGGTTTGACGAGCTTCAGTGAAGACATGGAGCGTCGCGGATTGGCTTCAGGAAGCAAACTTCTTTATTTTGAACAAGTGAAGGCCGGGGATCAAGTGGCAGAGGCGCTCGCCATTTCGTCGGGGGATCCAGTCTACAAGCTGAAAAGGATCCGCCTTGCCGATCAAGAGCCGCTTGCTGTTGAAACAAGCTATAATCCAGTGAGCCTTTTCCCTGAGCTTGATCAAAAGATCTTCAAAAAATCGTTATATCATTATATAGAAGAAAATCGACAGATGAGGATCAGCCATGGAACGCAAACCGTGGAAGCGGCCCTCGTGACGGATGAGGATGCGCAGCATCTCATGATGGAGGAGGGACAGCCAGTCCTCTTGATTCAGCGGGTGACGCATCTCGAGGATGGGAGGCCGTTCGAGCTCGTCTGGTCGATCTACCGAGGGGACAGCTACAAATACCGGATCGAAATGAATCGGCGCTGACGCGTGAACCGTGTTACACTACTACAATCTTTAGCAACTTATGAAAGGAAGTTCATCATATGACATATAAAATGATCGTTCTCGACCTGGATGACACCCTGTTAAGGGATGACCAGTCCATCTCTCCTCGAACCAAAGACGCGCTTTTGCAGGCACAACGGGAAGGCGTGAAGGTGGTCCTTGCTTCAGGGCGTCCCACTTATGGTATGAAGTGGGTGGCGGAGGAACTTGAACTGGGCCGTTATGGAAGCTATATTCTATCATTCAACGGATCCAAGGTCATCAATTGCGAAACAGGCGAAGAACTGTATAGCAGGACTCTATCAACAGAATCGCTTCACCGCCTTTATGACATTAGTAAGCGGGAAGATGTGGGCATCCTTACCTACATGGATGATGCCATCATCGTCGAAGAGGAAAATGAGTATGCGGATATTGAAGCCAATCTTACCGGACTCCCTGTGAAGGTCGTCCCAAGCTTCAAGGAGGCCGTCGACCGCCCTGCCGTCAAAGCCCTGATGCTGAAGGATGCAGAGCGGTTGGCGGAAGTGGAGAAGCAACTGCAGGAGGAGCTTGACGGAGAGCTCAGCGCTATGAGATCGAAGCCGTTCTTCCTTGAACTGACCGAACCTGGAGTTACAAAAGGGGCGAGCCTGGATAGGCTGATCAAAACGATGGGGATCTCAGCTGAAGAGGTGATCGCAGTCGGTGATAGCTATAATGACCTGACGATGCTAGAATTTGCGGGGTTGGGTGTCGCCATGGGCAATGCACCTGACGATATTAAAGAGATAGCAGATTATGTGGCTCCATCGAATATGGAAGACGGTGTCGCAGAAGTTGTCGAGAAATTCTTATTGAAGCAATTCACGCGGGTATAAAGGGGAGATGGGGCCAAGCAGGGCCTCATCTCTTTCTGATTTGTCCTATTATGCTCAAGCACACATATAATGAGTTTGGTATATTTTTCTCATGTAAAAATTGTTTGGGCTTTGTAAAATGGGGGAAATACCTTTTCTGATGACAATTCGCTGATGGATATTTGTAGCAGATCTAGTACATTGTTGTAACTTGATAAGCAACGTCCATATTGCAGATAGTAAGGAAGTGTATCATCACAAGCTTTCCCCTCAATTGTGACAAATTGTCGAATCCCCTTGAAACATTTTTGAGACGAATTACATTAAATTGTTATACAAAGGAAATTGATTTTTGTTATAATACATTCTGTTGATTCAATTGGTCTTTACATTCATGAAACACTCTTCATAAATTCAATCGGTCTTGAACCGAAAAATACAAGTCCAACTCAGGTTGACTTGAAAAAGGTGATGAAATATGAACTTCGTTAAAAATTTCTTTAAAACACAGTTTGAGGATCTCCGCACAGGTAAGCTTACGTTCTTTTTCATTGTCGTAGGATTATTCTGGGTCAAGACCTATGCCGTATATGTATCTGAGTTTGAACTGGGTATCCAGAATGCCATGCAGCATTTCCTGCTGTTCCTCAATCCACTGAGTTCGGCGCTCCTGTTCTTCGCGATCGCGCTCTTCTGGAAAGGGAAAGGACGCAACGCTGGGTTCCTCGTCATCAATTTCTTGATGTCGTTCCTGCTTTATGCAAACGTCGTTTACTACCGATTCTTTAATGACTTCGTTACCGTGCCGGTTCTTCTTCAAGCGAAGACGAATAACGGACTTGGAAGCTCGGCCCTTGAGCTGCTCAGACCATGGGATATCCTTTACTTTTTGGATTTCTTCATCATCATCGGTCTTATGCTCTTCAAGAAAGTGAAAGTCCAGGAAAAACTTCGTTTCCGCTCCGTCATGGCACTCATGACATCAGCGGTCCTGATCTTCCTGTTGAACCTTGGTCTTGCCAACATCGACCGTCCCGAGCTTTTGACTAGAAGCTTCGACCGTAACTACTTGGTGAAATATCTTGGTATGAACAACTTCACGATCTATGACGTGATCCAAAACTCCAAGACCTCTGCAAAACGCGCACTGGCAGACAGCAACGAAGTGTCTGAGGTCGAGAACTATGTGAAAGCGAACAAAGCCAACCCGAACCCGGAATATTTCGGTAAGGCAAAAGGCAAGAACGTCATCTACATCTCCATGGAGTCCCTGCAATCTTTCGTGATCGACAGAGACCTTAACGGAGAAGAAATCACGCCGTTCCTGAATTCCCTGATCGATGATAAAGAGGCCATCTACTTCGATAACCTCTTCCATCAAACGGGTCAAGGGAAAACGTCAGATGCGGAATTCATCATGGAAAACTCCCTGTACCCACTTCCGCAAGGTGCCGTATTCATGACGCATGCGAATAATACGTATCAGTCATCACCGGCAATCCTTAAAGGGGAAGGATACTCTTCAGCGGTCTTCCACGGGAACTATAAAACATTCTGGAACCGTTCTGAAATGTACCGCTCAATGGGATACGATCAATTCTTTGACGCCACTTATTACGATATGAGCAAACCGGAAGAACAGCTTCCGTATGGATTGAAGGATAAACCGTTCTTCGAAGAGTCCATCCCGTTGCTCAAGTCAATGAAACAGCCGTTCTACAGTAAGTTCATCTCACTATCGAATCACTTCCCGTTTGATCGTCACGAGGAAGACACCGATTTCGGTCAGGGAGATACTAAAGATGGTGTCGTGAACCGATACTTCCAAACGGCTCACTATATGGATGAAGCGCTGGAAGACTTCGTCAATGACCTGAAAGAAAATGGTCTCTATGACGACACCATGATCGTCCTTTACGGTGACCACTATGGTATTTCCGAGAACCATAACAAAGCCATGGCTGAAGTTCTTGGCAAAGAAGAAATCACCGATTTCGATAATGCCCAGCTGCAACGTGTTCCACTTCTGATCCTGAATTCCGGAGCTGAAGGCGGAGTCAACCATACGTACAGCGGACAAATCGACGTACGTCCGACCGTCTTCCATCTTCTTGGATTCGACACAACGGACTATATGAGCTTTGGTCAGGATATGCTGTCCAAAGAGCACAAAGAAATCGTACCGTTCCGTAACGGTGATGTGATAACGGATAAGTATTCCGATATCAAAGGCGTATGCTACAACAATGAAACGGGTGAACAAGTCGATGAGGCAGACACCAAAGGCTGTGAGGAAGCAAGCAAAGAAGCGAACAAGCGCCTGGAACTCTCAGACAAAGTGGTCTACGAAGACCTCTTGAGATTCTACACGCCGGATGGCTTCAAACCAATCGACCGTTCAGACTATAACTACAACAACCCGAATCCGAAAAGCACCCAAGAATCAGACTCGGCACAAACAGAACAATAACCAAAGAACTGCCTGGAAGATCCCTGTGGATCACCAGGCAGTTTTTTTGTATTCGGTAACCAAAAGACATTGGGGAAGGCTATTTCATGAGGGTAAGTTGATTAGTGCGTGCTTTGGTAAGATACCCTGTCCATGACCAGATGTAGAGTACCTGCTGAAATCAACAAAGAGATAGCTCTCTGCCACGAATCACCTTCCGTAGACTGAATGAAGCGATCACCGTGCAAGGCTCATAAGCAGGATGTTTCAGATCATTACTAAAGCAACTTACTACGTCCCTTAGAAATGTACAACCTTCACACACGGTCATATCAAGAAGAAACACGTAGTGGATCAAATCCAAATAAAATCATCACTCTAAAGAAATGAGATTGTTCTCATCACTCATCAAAAATCACAGAGTGAAATGAAGCGAAGGGAGCTCGACTCCTGCGGAAAGGCGTGCAGGTAAGACCCTGCAGGCAGCGCCGAACGGATTAGCGCGCCCCGTGGAAGTGTAAAACCCTCAAACACGGTCATGCCAAGAAGAAACGCGTAGTGGATCAAATCCAAATAAAATCATCACTCCGAAGTAATGAGATTGTCCTCATCACTCATCAAAAATCACAGAGTGAAATGAAGCGAAGGGAGCTCGACTCCTGCGGAAAGGCGGGCAGGTAAGACC
This sequence comes from uncultured Bacillaceae bacterium, assembly GCA_963762295.1. Classification (GTDB taxonomy): domain Bacteria; phylum Bacillota; class Bacilli; order Bacillales; family Bacillaceae_B; genus Rossellomorea. Next base: position 808,602 of record CAVXKK010000004.1, on the reverse strand, counting down.
CTGCAGGCAACGCCGAAGCGGCTTACCGCACGCCCCGCGGAAAGCGAGCTCTCGCAGCGAAATGAAACGATCTAATCTTAATCCATCCCATTAAAAAAACCGGAAAGTTCAGTATGAAATAATTAATTATGATTGTTTTTGAAAGAATGTGCTCATTTATGAAAGAAAATGATTGATTTCTGCAAACGTTCTCATTATAATAAGGTATGCAAAGTGATTAGAAAGTAGGAGAAAACATGCTGACCGACGAAAGGCACCGCATCATCCTTGAATTGCTAAAAGATAAGGAAACGATCAAAATCCATGAAATCGTCGATATGACAGATGCTTCAGAATCTACCATCCGACGTGACCTCACGCAACTTGAACAGGAGAAATTCCTCAAGAGGGTACACGGCGGAGCATCCAGACTTCAAGGTAAACTGAAAGAACTGAGTGTATCAGAAAAATCTTCCAAAAACCTTCATGAGAAACGACTGATCGGTCAATACGCTGCCAGCCTCATCGAAGACGGAGATTGCATCTTCCTTGATGCCGGAACGTCTACGCTCAGTTTGATTGATTATCTTCCACAAATGGATATCGTGGTGGTCACCAACGGATTGACCCACGTTGACCTTCTTTTGCAAAAAGGATTCAAAACCTATCTGGTAGGAGGAATGGTCAAACAAACCACCAAGGCCATGATCGGAAGCGGGGCGGTCGAATCCCTGAAGCACTACCGTTTCGATAAAGCATTCATGGGGGCAAACGGCATCCATGCCCAATACGGGTTTACAACCCCTGATCCGGAAGAGGCTCAGGTGAAACGGGTAGCGATCGAATTAGCAAGGGAAGCCATGTTCCTGACGGATGATTCCAAATTCGGAGAAATTTCATTCAGTAAAATTGTTGATATAGATAAAGCAATGGTCATCACGAATGCTCTTGATGAAGAGCAAGATACCGCCATTATGAAACAAACTACGATAAAGGTTGTGACAACATGATCTACACACTGACATTAAACCCTTCGGTTGATTACATTATGGAGGTTGCCGATTTTACGAAAGGTGGCTTGAACAGGAGTGAAACCGAAGCGGCACTACCTGGTGGTAAGGGAATCAATGTATCCCGCGTCCTTCATACGCTTGGTGTTGAAAGTGCCGCATTGGGCTTTGCATCCGGTTTTACGGGCGAATACATCAAGCAATTCCTGCAGCAAGAAGACATCCGTACCGATTTTGTTGAAGTGGACGGGATTTCCCGTATCAACGTGAAAGTGAAATCGGACGATGAAACGGAAATCAACGGAAGCGGGCCGGAAATCAGCGAGGATCATCTGAATGAACTGCTCGGGAAGATTTCAGCCCTGACAGCTGAAGATGTCCTTGTCCTGGCAGGAAGTATTCCATCATCCGTGCCGAAGACGTTCTATCATCGAATTGCCTCTCTTTGCCGCGAACAGGGTACGAAGGTCGTGATCGACGCTGAAAAGAACCTGATCGAACCGGTCCTGCCGCTGGCTCCTTATCTCATCAAACCGAATCATCATGAACTTGGTGAAATGTTTGATGTAGAAATCAAATCTGAAGACGATGCGATTCAATACGGGCGCAAACTGCTTGAAAAAGGCGCGCGGAACGTCATTGTATCGATGGCTGAAAAAGGTGCATTGCTCCTTACCGGAGATCGCGTATTCGTCTCGTCTGTTCCGAATGGTGAGCTGAAGAGCTCGGTGGGAGCAGGGGACTCTACAGTGGCTGGCTTCCTTGCAGGGTTGAAAAAAGGGCACGGCATCGAGGATGCCTTCCGCCTTGGAACATCTTCAGGTTCTGCCACTGCCTATTCCATCGGGCTATGCAGCGCAGAAAAAGTGGAAGCACTCTATAACGACATTACGATTACGGAGAAATAGGAGGTAAGAACATGAGGATTACAGAACTACTCACAAAAGAAACCATCCAGTTGAATATTTCCTCTGATTCAAAATCAGGAGTCATTGATGAATTGGTTACGGTTCTAGATAAAGCAGGTAAACTGCAGGATGTACAGGAATTCAAAAAAGCCATCCTGAATCGTGAAGCACAAAGCACGACGGGGATCGGAGAAGGAATTGCCATTCCCCATGCAAAAACGGCAGCGGTAAAGTCGCCGGCCATCGCATTCGGGAAGTCTGTAGAGGGGCTAGACTATGAGTCCCTTGACGGTACACCTGCGCATTTGTTCTTTATGATTGCGGCAACTGATGGTGCCAATCAGACGCATTTGGAGGCCCTCAGCCGTCTTTCTTCCCTCCTGATGGACCCGGAGGTGCGCCAGGCGTTGCTTTCTGCACAGTCTGAAGATGAAGTCATCACGATCATCAATACTCATGATCAAGAAGAAGAGGAAGAAGCAGTTGAAGAGGCTGATTCCTCTTCGAACAAGATCCTTGCGGTAACAGCTTGTCCTACAGGTATCGCTCATACCTATATGGCCGCTGACGCCCTCAAAGCGAAAGCGAAAGAGCTCGGCTTTGACGTGAAGGTCGAGACAAATGGCTCCGGCGGTGCGAAAAACATCTTAACCGCGGAGGAAATTGAAAACGCTCCAGCAATCATCGTGGCGGCAGATACAAAAGTGGAGATGGAGCGTTTCAAAGGGAAACGTGTCATCCAGGTACCGGTGGCTGAAGCCATCAGGAAACCGGCGGATCTCCTCGCCCGTGCAGAAAAGCAGGACGCACCCGTATACAGCGGTGGCGGCAATAAAGAAGAAGATACATCCAAGGAAAGCAAAGGGAAATCAGGATTTTATAAGCATTTGATGAATGGTGTATCCAATATGCTTCCGTTCGTTGTCGGCGGTGGGATTCTCATTGCGATCTCCTTCTTATTCGGTGCTCAATCAGCAAACCCTGATTCTCCTGAATATAATCAATTTGCAGCGATCATCAACACAATCGGTGGAAGCAACGCGTTCTTCCTTATGATCCCTGTCCTTGCCGGGTTCATCGCTTCCAGTATCGCAGACCGTCCTGGTTTCGCTCCTGGTATGGTCGGTGGTCTGATTGCAGCAACCGGTGACAGTGGATTCTTGGGCGGCCTCATCGCCGGTTTCCTAGCCGGGTATGTCACTCTTGGTATCAAACGTGCTACGAAGAACTTCCCGCAGGCGTTGGAAGGAATCAAACCTGTTCTGATCTATCCTTTGTTCGCTATTTTCATCACAGGCTTCATTATGCTTCAATTCCTTGTGGAACCACTGAGCGCAGTCAACACTTGGCTTCAGAACTGGCTTGAAGGTCTTGGTACCGGAAATCTGATCTTCTTGGGACTTATTCTTGGCGGTATGATGGCAGTCGATATGGGTGGACCGATCAACAAAGCGGCTTTCACATTCGGTATTGCCATGATTGAAGGTGGAAACCTTGCTCCCCATGCAGCCATCATGGCTGGCGGTATGGTACCACCGCTTGGTCTCGCTCTTGCGACAACCTTCTTTAAAAGCAAGTTCAATGAAAATGAACGGAAGGCAGGAATTCCGGCATACTTCATGGGTGCTTCATTCATTACAGAAGGAGCGATCCCGTTTGCGGCAGCAGATCCTCTCAGGGTCATCCCGTCTGCTGTAGTCGGATCGGCTGTTGCCGGTGCTTTGACGATGGTATTCCACATCGGGCTTCCTGCCCCTCACGGAGGAATCTTCGTCTTCCCGGTCGTCGAAGGAAATGCATTCCTTTACCTGCTCGCCGTATTGATCGGTTCGGTGATCACAGCGATCATGGTAGGGCTTCTGAAGAAACCAGTGAAATAAAACGTAAGAACCAGGCGTTGATGCGCCTGGTTCTTTTTATTTTCGTTGATGTCCTGTTTTAGAATCCGATTTGTTGGTTAAAGGTATACATAAGAAATCTTCGGAAGGAGGGAGACAGGTGGAGAATATAGGCCTTCCGCCATTATCCCCGGAATTCATGATTGTCATCAAACGGATCCTCCTCATCGTGCTGCTGAGCGGGTTGATCGGATTGGAACGGGAATCGAAGAATCATCCAGCCGGTCTCAGGACCCACATTCTTGTGGGGGTCGGTTCCTGTTTACTCATGTTGCTCTCCATCTATGGGTTTCAGCCCTTCCTCGATGAGCATCCGGAGCTGAACGGATTCGATCCGAGCAGGATTCCGTCCTATGTGATTTCAGGTATCGGTTTTCTCGGCGCGGGGACGATCCTCGTACACCGAGGCGTGACCGTCAGGGGACTCACCACAGCGGCCAGCATTTGGGTTGTGGCCGGTCTCGGCCTTGTTGTGGGAATCGGTATGCACTATGAAGCCATCTTTACAACGGCGATCATCGTCCTCACCCTGTTCTTCCTCACGAGAGCTGAACAGTATTATAGGGGGAAACTCAGGAAAAAACGGTGGTATACGTTGACCATCCGGATGCAGGCAGGTGAATTATCTGCCACCAGTGACTTTATGCAAGAACACGGCCTGGAGGTCGCTGAACTGGATGTTGAACAGGGGGCTGGTCTTATCTCCTGTTCATTCATGGTTTATTCAATCGGAGAGGATCCCATTCATAACGTAATGGAGGGGTTGATTTACCGGGAGGGCATCGATCAGGTCCGCCTGATGAAAAAATGATTCACAGGCTTTCGATTTCAACATCGATGATGCCCGGGATGTCCGAAAGCGTATAATAAAGGTCCACGGTCTTTTTTCGGAAGTCGACGATGATCTTCAGCTCAAGGAGATGGAGGTCATTTTTTAAATCCTTGATACGGATGTTTTCGATTGTGATTTCTTCCGATTTGATTTTTTCGATGATGGACTTGATCTCTTTCTTTTGTTCAATGGTTGCTTTTAAGGATAGCTCTTTTTCCCTCAGGCGCCTTGGCCCCAAGTACGTGATGATGACCGGTATCACCTCTACTGAAAAAATCAATAAAATGACCCCTACGGTTGCTTCCCAGTAAAAACCTGCCCCGACAGCGATTCCGATGCCTGCGGCTCCCCAGATCATGGCGGCTGTCGTCAGACCGGAAATGCTGTCATTCCCTTTCCTGAGGATGACGCCTGCGCCAAGGAATCCGATCCCTGATACAATCTGGGCTGCCAGTCGAAGGGGATCCATGGTGATATTCACATGATCGGATTTAGGGGATACATAGGCCGCCTCGATAGAAACGATCGTCAGGAGGCAGCTGACGATGCAGATGACGAGGGATGTTTTCAATCCTACAGGCTTCCGTTTCAGTTCCCTTTCAAGCCCGATGATCAATCCGAGTATCGCAGAGATACCCAATTTTAAAAGCAGGGTGCTGTCAATCGGCGTCATCTTTCCCCCTCCATTTGATAAAAAGATATAGTTTTTTCATGAACGAAGTAATAAAATGAGGAAAATATCGATTTCACATTCAGGGGTGCTCCAATTCATGTCAGAAGCAAAAATCAATCCATATCTACTACTTGCGATCGGTGTCATTTCTGTATCGACTTCCGCCATCATCGTCAAGTTTTCGGCGGCGCCTGCAGGAGTGCTGGCATTTTATCGGCTATTCTTCACGGTCCTGCTCATGACACCGTTTTTTCTCCTACACTATGTGAAAGAATTGAAACTTATTACCGTGAAGGACTGGGGCCTTTGCCTTCTCGCGGGAGGCTTCCTGGCTTTTCATTTCATCCTATGGTTCGAATCCCTCAACTATACGTCTGTAGCAAGTTCCACCGTCCTGGTGACACTACAGCCGCTTTTCGCCTTCTTGGGTGCATATCTCTTTTTCGGTGAAAAGCTGACGGGTAAATCGGTGGTGTCTGCCATCCTTGCAGTATCCGGCAGTTTTGTGATCAGTTGGGGAGATTTCAAGATCAGTGGAACGGCCTTGTGGGGGGATCTTCTTGCACTGGTGGCATGTGCCCTGGTGACGGGGTATCTTCTGTTCGGTCAAACCATCAGGAAACGCCTTTCGCTCATGACGTATACGTATATCGTATATGCCATGAGTGCAGCCGTTCTATTTATCTATTCGTTGATCAAGGGTGAATCGTTTTATCCGTATGCAGGAGAAGAATGGGTGTATTTCCTGCTGCTGGCTGTTATCCCTACGCTCCTTGGACATTCCTTGTTCAACTGGTCACTGAAATGGCTCAGTACCTCGACCATATCCATGGCGATCCTATTTGAACCGGTCGGTGCAGCGATTTTGGCTTATTGGCTCTTATCTGAGAAGATTTTACTCACCCAGGTCATCGGCGCAGCAATCATCCTGTTGGGAGTAACGATTTTCCTATTGGAAGAACGGAGACTGAAGAAAGCAGTGAAAGAGCTGAGGAAGGTGGAGGAGAGCAGTGGAGTTTCATTATAGAAAGGCGTGCCTCGCTGATGCAGATGGCATTGCGGCCGTGCATGTGGAAAGCTGGCAATCCACCTACAGGGGAATCGTATCAGACCGGTACCTTGCTTCCTTGTCAGTAGAAGAGAAGAAGGTGAAGTGGGAAAGGATCTTGTCGGAAGACCATCATACGATTGTTTCCACGACGAAAGACGGGGTGGTTGTCGGTTTTGCTTCTGTGGGCAAGGAGAGAAGCGGCGAGTACGAAGGGGAACTATATGCCATTTATCTAGTAAGGGAGTACCAAGGGAAGGGGATCGGCAGGGAATTATTCTCGCGTAGCATTTCCTCCCTCAAGGCTCTTGGTTATCATGATATGTTCATCTGGGTATTGAGGGAGAATGCATCTAAAACGTTCTATTATTCCTACAAACCTGAAATCGTTAAAGAAGAGACGATCATCATCGGGGATGAAAGGTATGTGGAAGAAGGTCTTCTATTATCTTTTTGACTCCGATGCATTATGAAAAGGTATACGTCAGTCCCGAAAATATGACTGCCATCGTGGAGGAGAAGATGAATGTAAGCGCGGAACCGATTTTGATGCCTGCGCTTTCGCTGATCTTCAGTGCCTGGATATAAGAATACGAGAACAGGTAGACGGCCATGAGGAAGGATACGGCCTGTCCGATAGGTAGAAGTAGCAAAAGTGAAGCAGCCCCTTTCAATGCAGTATGGAACCATGTATATGAGGCGTCTTTTTAAAAAAGAACATTGTATTAAAAAAAGATGAAAAATATATTGCAATAATAATTACAGCATGATATATTAATACATGTCGCTGATGCGCAACGGATTTTATAAAAAAGAAGTTGACATGAATCGACGATATATGGTATATTTAGTTGGTCGCTTCAGAGAGAAACGAAGCGCTTACAACTACCTTGAACCTTGAAAACTGAACAAAACAAGACAAACACGTCAACGTTAATTCTAGATTTATTTTTAAAAGAGCTATTCAAACTTTTTATGGAGAGTTTGATCCTGGCTCAGGACGAACGCTGGCGGCGTGCCTAATACATGCAAGTCGAGCGGATCGATGGGAGCTTGCTCCCTGAGATCAGCGGCGGACGGGTGAGTAACACGTGGGTAACCTGCCTGTAAGACTGGGATAACTCCGGGAAACCGGGGCTAATACCGGATAACACCTACCCCCACATGGGGGAAGGTTGAAAGGTGGCTTCGGCTATCACTTACAGATGGACCCGCGGCGCATTAGCTAGTTGGTGAGGTAATGGCTCACCAAGGCCACGATGCGTAGCCGACCTGAGAGGGTGATCGGCCACACTGGGACTGAGACACGGCCCAGACTCCTACGGGAGGCAGCAGTAGGGAATCTTCCGCAATGGACGAAAGTCTGACGGAGCAACGCCGCGTGAGTGAAGAAGGTTTTCGGATCGTAAAACTCTGTTGTTAGGGAAGAATAAGTGCCGTTCTAATAGGGCGGCGCCTTGACGGTACCTAACCAGAAAGCCACGGCTAACTACGTGCCAGCAGCCGCGGTAATACGTAGGTGGCAAGCGTTGTCCGGAATTATTGGGCGTAAAGCGCGCGCAGGTGGTTTCTTAAGTCTGATGTGAAAGCCCACGGCTCAACCGTGGAGGGTCATTGGAAACTGGGGAACTTGAGTGCAGAAGAGGAAAGTGGAATTCCAAGTGTAGCGGTGAAATGCGTAGATATTTGGAGGAACACCAGTGGCGAAGGCGACTTTCTGGTCTGTAACTGACACTGAGGCGCGAAAGCGTGGGGAGCAAACAGGATTAGATACCCTGGTAGTCCACGCCGTAAACGATGAGTGCTAAGTGTTAGAGGGTTTCCGCCCTTTAGTGCTGCAGCTAACGCATTAAGCACTCCGCCTGGGGAGTACGGTCGCAAGACTGAAACTCAAAGGAATTGACGGGGGCCCGCACAAGCGGTGGAGCATGTGGTTTAATTCGAAGCAACGCGAAGAACCTTACCAGGTCTTGACATCCTCTGACAACCCTAGAGATAGGGCTTTCCCCTTCGGGGGACAGAGTGACAGGTGGTGCATGGTTGTCGTCAGCTCGTGTCGTGAGATGTTGGGTTAAGTCCCGCAACGAGCGCAACCCTTGATCTTAGTTGCCAGCATTCAGTTGGGCACTCTAAGATGACTGCCGGTGACAAACCGGAGGAAGGTGGGGATGACGTCAAATCATCATGCCCCTTATGACCTGGGCTACACACGTGCTACAATGGACGGTACAAAGGGCTGCAAGACCGCGAGGTTTAGCCAATCCCATAAAACCGTTCTCAGTTCGGATTGTAGGCTGCAACTCGCCTACATGAAGCTGGAATCGCTAGTAATCGCGGATCAGCATGCCGCGGTGAATACGTTCCCGGGCCTTGTACACACCGCCCGTCACACCACGAGAGTTTGTAACACCCGAAGTCGGTGAGGTAACCTTTTGGAGCCAGCCGCCTAAGGTGGGACAGATGATTGGGGTGAAGTCGTAACAAGGTAGCCGTATCGGAAGGTGCGGCTGGATCACCTCCTTTCTAAGGAAGATTTACTTAAAACGTTTGACGACGTCGAAGTTTTGTTCAGTTTTGATGGTTTAAAAATTTTTTGCGAAGCCATAGCGGAGTAAAAGAAAATTCCATCAGTTGACATTGTTCTTTGAAAACTAGATAAAGTTTTATTGATAGTCAAGAAATTACCGAGTATCGCCATTTTAGGTTTTAAACCTGATGTAAAACCAATTCGGTTAAGTTAATAAGGGCGCACGGTGGATGCCTTGGCACTAGGAGCCGACGAAGGACGGGACTAACACCGATATGCTTTGGGGAGCTGTAAGTGAGCTTTGATCCGAAGATTTCCGAATGGGGGAACCCACTGTTCGTAATGGAACAGTATCCTTACTTGAATACATAGAGCTATGGAAGGCAGACCCAGGGAACTGAAACATCTAAGTACCTGGAGGAAGAGAAAGCAATTGCGATTCCCTGAGTAGCGGCGAGCGAAACGGGATTAGCCCAAACCAAGAGGCTTGCCTCTTGGGGTTGTAGGACACTCTATACGGAGTTACAAAGGAACGGAGTAGACGAAGAAGTCTGGAAAGGCTCGTCAAAGAAGGTAACAACCCTGTAGTTGAAACTTCGTTCCCTCTTGAGTGGATCCTGAGTACGGCGGGACACGTGAAATCCCGTCGGAAGCTGGGAGGACCATCTCCCAAGGCTAAATACTCCCTAGTGACCGATAGTGAACCAGTACCGTGAGGGAAAGGTGAAAAGCACCCCGGAAGGGGAGTGAAATAGAACCTGAAACCGTGTGCCTACAAGTAGTCAGAGCCCGTTAACGGGTGATGGCGTGCCTTTTGTAGAATGAACCGGCGAGTTACGATCCCATGCAAGGTTAAGTTGATAAGACGGAGCCGCAGCGAAAGCGAGTCTGAATAGGGCGAATGAGTATGTGGTCGTAGACCCGAAACCAGGTGATCTACCCATGTCCAGGATGAAGTCCAGGTAACACTGGATGGAGGTCCGAACCCACGCACGTTGAAAAGTGCGGGGATGAGGTGTGGGTAGCGGAGAAATTCCAATCGAACCTGGAGATAGCTGGTTCTCTCCGAAATAGCTTTAGGGCTAGCCTCATGTTGTAAGAGTCTTGGAGGTAGAGCACTGTTTGGACTAGGGGCCCTCATCGGGTTACCGAATTCAGACAAACTCCGAATGCCAAAGACTTATCCATGGGAGTCAGACTGCGAGTGATAAGATCCGTAGTCGAAAGGGAAACAGCCCAGACCACCAGCTAAGGTCCCAAAGTATACGTTAAGTGGAAAAGGATGTGGAGTTGCTTAGACAACCAGGATGTTGGCTTAGAAGCAGCCACCATTTAAAGAGTGCGTAATAGCTCACTGGTCGAGTGACTCTGCGCCGAAAATGTACCGGGGCTAAACGTATCACCGAAGCTGTGGATTGACACCGTTTGGTGTCAGTGGTAGGAGAGCGTTCTAAGGACTGCGAAGCTAGACCGTAAGGACTGGTGGAGTGCTTAGAAGTGAGAATGCCGGTATGAGTAGCGAAAGATGGGTGAGAATCCCATCCACCGAATGCCTAAGGTTTCCTGAGGAAGGCTCGTCCGCTCAGGGTTAGTCGGGACCTAAGTCGAGGCCGATAGGCGTAGACGATGGACAACAGGTTGATATTCCTGTACCACCTCTTTTCCGTTTGAGCAATGGGGGGACGCAGGAGGATAGGGTAAGCGCACTGCTGGATATGTGCGTCTAAGCAGTTAGGCTGATGATGAGGCAAATCCCATCATCGTGAAGGCTGAGCTGTGATAGCGAGCGAATTATAGTAGCGAAGTTCCTGATTCCACACTGCCAAGAAAAGCCTCTAGCGAGGAAAAAGGTGCCCGTACCGCAAACCGACACAGGTAGGCGAGGAGAGAATCCTAAGGTGAGCGAGAGAACTCTCGTTAAGGAACTCGGCAAAATGACCCCGTAACTTCGGGAGAAGGGGTGCTCTGGTAGGGTGCAAGCCCGAGAGAGCCGCAGTGAATAGGCCCAGGCGACTGTTTAGCAAAAACACAGGTCTCTGCGAAGCCGTAAGGCGAAGTATAGGGGCTGACGCCTGCCCGGTGCTGGAAGGTTAAGAGGAGTGCTTAGCGCAAGCGAAGGTGCGAATCGAAGCCCCAGTAAACGGCGGCCGTAACTATAACGGTCCTAAGGTAGCGAAATTCCTTGTCGGGTAAGTTCCGACCCGCACGAAAGGCGTAACGATCTGGGCACTGTCTCAACGAGAGACTCGGTGAAATTATAGTACCTGTGAAGATGCAGGTTACCCGCGACAGGACGGAAAGACCCCGTGGAGCTTTACTGTAGCCTGATATTGAATTTTGGTACAGCTTGTACAGGATAGGTAGGAGCCTTGGAAGCCGGAGCGCTAGCTTCGGTGGAGGCGTCGGTGGGATACTACCCTGGCTGTATTGAAATTCTAACCCGCGCCCCTTATCGGGGTGGGAGACAGTGTCAGGTGGGCAGTTTGACTGGGGCGGTCGCCTCCTAAAGAGTAACGGAGGCGCCCAAAGGTTCCCTCAGAATGGTTGGAAATCATTCGCAGAGTGTAAAGGCACAAGGGAGCTTGACTGCGAGACCTACAAGTCGAGCAGGGACGAAAGTCGGGCTTAGTGATCCGGTGGTTCCGCATGGAAGGGCCATCGCTCAACGGATAAAAGCTACCCCGGGGATAACAGGCTTATCTCCCCCAAGAGTCCACATCGACGGGGAGGTTTGGCACCTCGATGTCGGCTCATCGCATCCTGGGGCTGTAGTCGGTCCCAAGGGTTGGGCTGTTCGCCCATTAAAGCGGTACGCGAGCTGGGTTCAGAACGTCGTGAGACAGTTCGGTCCCTATCCGTCGTGGGCGCAGGAAATTTGAGAGGAGCTGTCCTTAGTACGAGAGGACCGGGATGGACGCACCGCTGGTGTACCAGTTGTCTTGCCAAAGGCATCGCTGGGTAGCTATGTGCGGAAGGGATAAGTGCTGAAAGCATCTAAGCATGAAGCCCCCCTCGAGATGAGATTTCCCATCACGTAAGTGAGTAAGATCCCTGAAAGATGACTAGGTAGATAGGTCAGAGATGGAAGCGTGGCGACATGTGGAGTTGACTGATACTAATCGATCGAGGACTTAACCACAAAGAGTCATAGTAACGAAGGCATGGCGATATTCGGCTTTCTGGACTGGATTCGATACGCCGGTAATGATTGACTATCAACCCTTTATCTAGTTTTGAAAGAACAATATCTTTCAAATGGAATACATGTCTGGTGACTATGGCGAAGAGGTCACACCCGTTCCCATGCCGAACACGGAAGTTAAGCTCTTCAGCGCCGATGGTAGTTGGGGGATCTCCCCCTGTGAGAGTAGGACGTCGCCAGGCAATATATATGGAGGATTAGCTCAGCTGGGAGAGCATCTGCCTTACAAGCAGAGGGTCGGCGGTTCGATCCCGTCATCCTCCACCATGTTTTTTTACGATAGCGAAAGCAATTAAATAAACTTACCATTAAAATATCTTTACCTGAGATTATATCTAAGTGAATAGCTTTCATTAAGTAATATCACTATATCTACACATGCCGGTGTAGCTCAACTGGTAGAGCAACTGACTTGTAATCAGTAGGTTGGGGGTTCAAGTCCTCTTGCCGGCACCATTTGGTTTTTTTATGAGATGAGCCATTAGCTCAGTTGGTAGAGCATCTGACTTTTAATCAGAGGGTCGAAGGTTCGAATCCTTCATGGCTCACCAAAGATTTTTGCTCAGCAAAATATCTTACCATATTTGCGGGTGTGGCGGAATTGGCAGACGCACCAGACTTAGGATCTGGCGCCGCAAGGCGTGGGGGTTCAAGTCCCTTCACCCGCACCATTTATTTGCGGAAGTAGTTCAGTGGTAGAACACCACCTTGCCAAGGTGGGGGTCGCGGGTTCGAATCCCGTCTTCCGCTCCAGAAGCACTTGCCGGGGTGGCGGAACTGGCAGACGCACAGGACTTAAAATCCTGCGGTAGGTGACTACCGTACCGGTTCGATTCCGGTCCTCGGCACCAAGATTTTTGCGATAGCAAAATATCTTTCCTTAATTTACTTATTAAAGAATTCATTTAGCGCCCGTAGCTCAATTGGATAGAGCGTTTGACTACGGATCAAAAGGTTAGGGGTTCGACTCCTCTCGGGCGCGCCATATATCGGGAAGTAGCTCAGCTTGGTAGAGCACTTGGTTTGGGACCAAGGGGTCGCAGGTTCGAATCCTGTCTTCCCGACCACTTTCTTTTGGGGCCTTAGCTCAGCTGGGAGAGCGCCTGCTTTGCACGCAGGAGGTCAGCGGTTCGATCCCGCTAGGCTCCACCAATATTTTTTGCGCAGCAAAAAATCTTATATGTTTTGCGAACAGTGAAACTGAATACTATGTTATATGTTTCTTGGCGGTGTAGCTCAGCTGGCTAGAGCGTACGGTTCATACCCGTGAGGTCGGGGGTTCGATCCCCTCCGCCGCTACCAATAGGGACCTTTAGCTCAGTTGGTTAGAGCAGACGGCTCATAACCGTCCGGTCGTAGGTTCGAGTCCTACAAGGTCCACCATAGTACCATTTTCATTACGGAGGAATACCCAAGTCCGGCTGAAGGGATCGGTCTTGAAAACCGACAGGGGTGTAACAGCCCGCGGGGGTTCGAATCCCCCTTCCTCCTCCATATTTTCTTTCATATTTTATCGTCGCGGGGTGGAGCAGTTCGGTAGCTCGTCGGGCTCATAACCCGAAGGTCGCAGGTTCAAATCCTGTCCCCGCAATACATTTTACTGAAGTCGGGGTGGTTCTAGTGATCACAATGGGATAGTGGACACTTAATTATATTTTATCGTCGCGGGGTGGAGCAGTTCGGTAGCTCGTCGGGCTCATAACCCGAAGGTCGCAGGTTCAAATCCTGTCCCCGCAATACCATTTTGATTTATTATGAATTAGCTATTGATGATTCGGATGAGTCACGTATGGATAGTTATTTTCGCTATCGCGAAGGTAATGAAAGCTATTTTGCTTACGCAAAAAACTTTGGTCCGGTAGTTCAGTTGGTTAGAATGCCTGCCTGTCACGCAGGAGGTCGCGGGTTCGAGTCCCGTCCGGACCGCCATTTATAGTTAGGAGATAATTAATGTAAACCGAAATCGTTTGGCTCAGTAGCTCAGTTGGTAGAGCAATGGACTGAAAATCCATGTGTCGGCGGTTCGATTCCGTCCTGAGCCACCATTTTTTATTTAGACAATTATGGCGATTGTGGCGAAGTGGTTAACGCACCTGATTGTGGTTCAGGCATTCGTGGGTTCGATTCCCATCAGTCGCCCCATATTCATTTATTGCGGGTGTAGTTTAGTGGTAAAACCTCAGCCTTCCAAGCTGATGATGAGGGTTCGATTCCCTTCACCCGCTCCAATTCATTTTTGGGCCTATAGCTCAGCTGGTTAGAGCGCACGCCTGATAAGCGTGAGGTCGGTGGTTCGAGTCCACTTAGGCCCACCATTTTCATTATTCCGCAGTAGCTCAGTGGTAGAGCTATCGGCTGTTAACCGATCGGTCGCAAGTTCGAATCTTGCCTGCGGAGCCATATATGGGGAAGTACTCAAGTGGCTGAAGAGGCGCCCCTGCTAAGGGTGTAGGTCGGGCAACTGGCGCGAGGGTTCAAATCCCTCCTTCTCCGCCATTAGGGCCCGTTGGTCAAGCGGTTAAGACACCGCCCTTTCACGGCGGTAACACGGGTTCGAATCCCGTATGGGTCATATAAAGACTATCATTATTGATAGTCTTTTTTTTTTCGTACAAATTAGATTTTCGCTTGAAATAGACCTGATATAAGCAAGTTTGATATGTAAACGTTTTTTCTGGCACCAATGGATATATTCTCGACTTTTTCCATTTTCCTATCAACTTTTAAACACCTCTTTCCTCCCTTATTCGACACCGATGTTCCATCTTCCAACCAACCATAAATCTGATACAAAATACCAGGAATTCTTCTATATTCCCTCATTTTCGTTTATTTCATGAAAAAAATTGTCGACAAATTCCGCTAAGATTTCAACCTATTTCCCCTATGTTTTTACAATGTAAACCTTACCATTTGGAATAACTTCCAAATATGTTTGTTTCATATATGCATGTAGGAAATTGTCGTAATTGAACGATGATTATAAAGAGGGTTTTTTTGAACTTGTTAGAAAGTAGTTAAGTAGATTGAAAAAATGTAGGTGAGATGATGAACGCAATGACCATAACAGATTATGATGTGTTTTTGTTTCATGAGGGAAATTTGCAGCAGGCCTATCAGTTTATGGGTGCACATGTGAGAAGGGATTCCACTGGGACCTATACAGAATTTTGCGTTTGGGCACCGAAAGCAAGGCATGTTTCATTAGTGGGATCCTTTAATGAGTGGAATGGGAATGGATATGAATTAAAAAAGCGAATAAAGAAGGTATGTGGACGATCCGGATCGATAGAGATTTGACGGGTGAAACGTATAAATATGAGATTACGACTTCCTCAGGGGAGCGAAGAACTAAAAGCGGATCCGTATGGATTTGCCTCTGAAAAGCGCCCTCATACCGCAAGCATAGTGTATGAGCTAGAAGGATTTCATGGGAAGATGAGAATTGGCTTACGAGAGAGCCGTTCATCCACTCGATCTACGATCAACCAATGTTCATTTATGAAGTCCATTTAGGAACGTGGAAAAAGAAAGCAGGAAGCATTTCTTATCATATACAGGATTTAGCGCAGGAATTGATTCCCTATGTGAAAGAACAAGGATTCACCCATATTGAATTGCTGCCTGTCACGGAGCATCCATTTGATCGTTCGTGGGGTTATCAAGGTACGGGCTATTATTCTCCTACCAGCCGATACGGTTCACCACATGATTTTATGGATTTAGTGAATGAATGTCATTTACATGATATTGGAGTCATCCTGGATTGGGTGCCAGGTCATTTTTGCAAGGATGCTCATGGGCTTTATGAATTTGATGGATCTTTTGCCTATGAATACAGTGCAGGAATGTGATCGGGAGAATTATACATGGGGGACGGCGAACTTTGACTTAGGAAAAGGGGAAGTGAGGAGTTTCCTCATTTCTAATGCCCGTTTTTGGATGGATTAGTATCATATCGACGGCTTTAGGATCGATGCGGTGGCGAACATCATTTATTGGGCAAATCAGGGGGAGTAAGCCCGAATGAAGGAGCCATACAATTTTTGAAAAACTTGAACAAAGCCGTGTTTGAGTTTGATTCTTCCATTCTGATGATTGCAGAGGATTCTACCGATTGGCCACAGGTGACGTCTCCTGTTCACTATGGAGGACTTGGATTTAATTATAAGTGGAACATGGGATGGATGAATGATGTCCTCAAATATATGGAAACCGTCCTCTGAACGAAGAGGATGTTCATTCCCTCATCACGTTTTCCCTTCTATATGCCTTCTCAGAAAATTATGTTCTTCCTTTCTCCCATGATGAGGTGGTCCATGGGAAGAAGTCATTGTTAAATAAAATGCCGGGGGATTATTGGCAGAAATTTGCTCAATACCGGTTGCTACTGAGCTTCATGATGGCTCACCCAGGAAAAAAGCTTCTGTTCATGGGAAGTGAACTGGCTCCCTTTTCAGAATGGAAGGACCTTGAAGAATTGGATTGGCATTTACTGGATTACGAATTTCATCACAAATTCAACTCATATTTTAAAGAGCTTATGCATTTATATAAAGGTGCTAAACCATTATTATCAGCTGGATCATCGTTCAGACGGATTTGAGTGGATTGATGTAAATAATGCAGATCAGCAAATTTTCTCTTTCATCAGGCATGGGATAGAGAAGGGAGATCATCTTGTGATCATCTGTAATTTCAGTCCCGACTGTTACCACCACTATAAGGTGGGGGTGATACTTGTTACATCATATGAAGAAATCTGGAATAGTGATGAAGAACGGTTTGGAGGTTCCCATCAAGTGAATCCCCATCCTCTTACCGTGCACGAAGGAGCCTATCATGGAAGAGAAGGGTATGTGGAGATGACGATTCCACCTTATGCAGCTGTTTATTTAAAACCAATCGAGATGAAAGGGGAGAAGCTAGCAATGGCAAAAGGTAGATGTGTAGCCATGTTGTTAGCAGGTGGAAAAGGGAGCAGGTTAAGTTCATTGACGAAGAGTCTGGCGAAACCGGCGGTACCCTTTGGAGGGAAGTACCGGATCATTGATTTCACATTGAGCAATTGTACGAATTCAGGCATCGATACGGTGGGTGTTCTTACTCAATACCAGCCCCTGGTATTGAATTCTTATATCGGGATCGGCAGTGCGTGGGATCTTGACCGTAAAAACGGTGGGGTCACAGTACTACCGCCTTATGCAGAATCCTCCGAGATGCGCTGGTATACAGGGACGGCCAGTGCCATCTTTCAAAATATGAACTACCTTGAGCAGTATGATCCCGAGTATGTACTGATTTTATCCGGTGATCACATCTACAAGATGGATTATAGCAAAATGCTCGATTATCATATCGAAAAAAAAGCAGATGTCACGATTTCAGTCATTGAAGTAGGGTGGGATGAAGCGAGCCGATTCGGACTGATGAATACCGAATGAAGACATGAGGGTCACCGAGTTTGAAGAAAAACCTCCTTTCCCGAAGAGTAATCTTGCTTCCATGGGCATTTATATCTTCAATTGTTCTGTTCTGAAAGATTATCTTGGAGATGGATGACCGGAATCCAGACTCAACCATGACTTTGGGAAGGATGTCATTCCTCTTCTCCTTGATGAAAAGAAGAAACTGATGGCTTATCCATTCGAAGGCTATTGGAAGGATGTCGGTACGGTCAAAGCCTTTGGGAAGCGAATATGGATCTGATCGATGAAAAGAATGAACTGAATCTATTCGATCATGGATTGGAGAGTGTATTCGGTTAATCCCAATGAACCGCCTCAATATATTTCAGAAGAAGCTCTTGTGGAGGGATCTCTTGTAAATGAAGGATGTACGATTGAAGGAACCGATTGAAAAATCCGTCCTCTTCCAGGGAACAACTGTGAAAAAGGGAGCGCATGTCAGCCGTTCCGTCATCATGCCGGATGCTGTAATTGAAGAGAATGCCTATATCGAGCAGGCGATCGTGCCGTCCGAATGTGAGGGTTCCTAAGTGGCTCGTGCATCATGCCTGAGGAAGAGTCGGATGAGAATCATCCTGGTGACGGAATCATTCATTGAAACACTGCTGGAACAGGAAAGAATGTAAAGTTCAAGACCATCTTAACAACATTAGAGGAGGAGAAGTGTTATTGAAAAATACAATGCTTGGTGTTATTGATGCTACGAGTTACTATGATTCCTTGGAGGATTTACTTTTGCATCGTTCATTTGCGGCCCTTCCCATTGCCGGGAGATATCGGTTGATCGATTTTGTCCTTTCCAATATGGTGAATTCCGATATCGGTATCGTTGCCATCTTTCCCAAATTTCAATACCGATCCCTGATGGATCATCTCGGATCAGGGAAAAACTGGGATCTGAACCGGAAGCGGGATGGCTTGTTTTTCTTTCCTGCTCCTGGGCTTGAAGCGAATGAAGAAGGTGTCGGTTCCTTTAATCACTTTGCCCATCATATGGATTATTTCAGACGCAGTACACAGGAATATGCCCTGATCAGCAATTGCTTTACGGTATGTAACATCGATTATCAACCCGTACTTGAACGTCATATCCGTATCGGTTGTGATATAACGGAAATGCGACATAATGGAACGCTCCTTCGATATGTACCTAGTCAAAACATCTACTTTGATTGATTTGATCGAAAACACGGCGTGAAACGGGCTATACATGTATGCAGGACGTGGTGGAGGACATGGATAGCGGATTTAAGGTATGCGGATATGAGCATGAAGGCTTTGTTGAAACGATTGATTCCATTGAAGAATACTATGATGCAAGCATGAAGCTTATGAACTTGATCCTATTGGAAAGAGTTGTTCAAGAAAGATATGCCCATTTATACGAAAGTGAAGGATGAGCCGCCGACACGCTATACATCAGCGAAGTGTGAAAAACAGCATCATCGCCAATGGCTGTTTCATTGAAGGCAAAGTGAATAATTCTACGATGTTCAGAGCGGTTAAGGTCGGAGAAGGATACGACAATTTCTAACAGCATCATTATGCAAAAGAGCCAAATTGGAGATAACTGTGTATTGGAGAATGTGATTCTGGATAAAGATGTGAAGATAGAAGATGGTGTCAAGCTCATCGGGGACGCAAACAATCCAATTGTCATTCGTAAAGGGATGGTTCAAGGAGCGCTGATGAATTCGTGAAAGTGTTATTTGCAGTATCTGAGTGTGTCCCATTTATTAAATCCGGGGGCTTGGCAGATGTTGCCGGCGCCCTGCCCAAAGAGTTAAGAAGTTTAGGCACGGATGTGAGGGTGATCCTGCCTAAATATGGCGGGATCTCCAGATTCATTTCAAGGACCATGAAGACGGAAGTAAAGAGTTTTTCGTGTCCGTCGGCTGGAGAAATCAGTATTGTGGAATTGAAGAATACAGTGAAAATGGCGTAACCTATTATTTTGTCGATAATGAATACTACTTTAACCGGGACCGATTATACGGATATTTTGATGATGGGGAAAGATTTGCCTACTTTACAAGGGCTGTATTGGAAAGCATCGCTGTTCTGGATTTCTATCCGGATGTGATTCATTGCCATGATTGGCATACTGGCGATGGTTCCGTTCTTACTGCTGAAGACCGAATATCAGGATAGACCGGGATATTCCTTTATCCGCAGGGTTTTCACCATCCATAATCTGCAATTTCAAGGGATCTACCCTATCAGTGTGATGACGGACTTGTTGGGCTATTCCCCAGAGAAGTATTTTCATCCATGAATACCTCGAATTTTATGGGAATGATCAATTTTATGAAAGGTGCCCTCATCTCTTCTGATTTCTCACAACTGTCAGTCCTACGTATAAAGAAGAAATCCTTCAGCCTTACTACGGGGAACGTCTCGATGGATCCTGAGCTCAGGGAGCGGGAGCTGATCGGAATCGTTAATGGGATTGATGATGGGTGTATACGACCCTGGGAGGGGGATTTCCATTTCTTCAGTGGCAATCTTCAAGGAAAAAAGCCAGCAAACAGCATCTGCAGGATCGCCTTGGGCTCTTGAAAAATGGGATGTACCGGTCATCTCCATCATTTCCAGGCTGACGGCCCAAAAAGGACTTGAACTCATCAGGGCCGTCTTTCATGAAATGATCGAGGAAAATGTCCAGTTCGTCGTCCTAGGTTCGGGCGACTGGGAGTATGAACAGTTCTTCAGGGAAGCAGCCGCTGGACGTACCCAGATAAGGTCAGAGTGCAGATCGGCTTTGATGAAGCATTGGCAAAACAAATTTATTCCGCCAGTCGATGTGTTCCTGATGCCTTCAAAGTTCGAGCCTTGCGGGCTTGGGCAATTGATCGCCATGAGATATGGAGCGCTTCCTTTTGTAAGGGAGACAGGGGGACTGAATGATACGGTTCAATCTTATGATGAAGAATCGAAGAGCGGCAACGGCTTCTCGTTCACGAATTTTAATGCTCACGATATGCTGTATACCTACCGCCGCGCCATCCGCTCTTTGAACAGGAAGACGTGTGGGCAAGGATTGTGAAGAATGCGATGGATAAGGATTATAGCTGGGCTCAATCGGCATTTAAATATAATCAATTATATTCTGATCTCACCTCGAGGAGTGAAAGTCATGTTTTCTGATCCAGGATGAATTTAAGGAAGCTTCTCTGAAGAAGCTGGAAATGATATCATGGTAAGACATTTCCCGACACCACTCTTCAAGATCAGTTATTACACGCTCGGACAGCTGATACGTGAATATATTTAGTATGAACTGGATCCAGACAAATGAGCAGTACCGCTTCAGTAAGCAAAAGCAGGTGTATTATTTGTCTATTGAATTTTTGCTTGGTCGCCTGCTGAGGCAAAATCTGATGAATCTCGGGATCTATGAGCTTGTGGAAAAGGGGCTTGGAGACCTGGGAATCGATTTGAAGGACATGGAGGATGTAGAGCAGGATGCTGCCCTCGGGAATGGGGGACTTGGACGACTGGCCGCATGTTTCCTTGATTCCATGGCCTCTATGGATCTTCCGGGTCACGGCTATGGCATTCGCTACAAGCACGGGCTTTTTGAACAAAAAATTGTGAATGGTTATCAGATGGAGCTCCCCGAACAGTGGCTTCGTCATGGATATGTGTGGGAGGTACGGAAACCTGATCTTATGATGCAGATTCCTTTCTGGGGCCGAATTGAATCATCCGAGAAGGATGGGGCTACCACATTTCAGGCATGTAGATGCTGAAATCGTTGCTGCCGTTCCGTATGATCTACCCGTTGTAGGCTATGGGACGACAACGGTGAATACGCTGCGTTTATGGAATGCAGAGCCTTATGCCTATAAAGCCGGAAAGGACATGATGAAGTATAAGCGTGATACGGAGGCCATCACTGAATTCCTTTACCCAGATGATACCCAGGATGAAGGAAAGGTCCTCAGGTTGAAGCAGCAATATTTTCTCGTGTCTGCAAGCATCCGGACGATACTCGAGTCCTATCTCTCCAGGCACGGGGACTTGACGAATCTTCACGAACATGTGGCCATTCATATCAATGATACCCACCCGGTCCTCGCCATACCGGAAATGATGAGGGTCCTGATCGATGAGTACGGCATGGACTGGGATTCTGCTTGGGGTGTAACAACGAAGACGTTCGCCTATACGAACCATACGACTCTTTCTGAAGCACTCGAACGGTGGCCCGTGAGGATTTTCCAGCCTCTTTTGCCGAGGATCTATATGATTGTTGATGAAATCAATGAGCGGTTTTGCCGTGATCTGTGGGACGCTTATCCGGGAGAGTGGGGCAGAATTGAAGGGATGGCTATCATTGCCCATGGGGAAGTGAAAATGGCCCACCTCGCCATAGCAGGAAGCCACAGTGTGAACGGGGTCGCAAAGATCCACACCGATATCTTAAAGGAACGGGAGATGAATCTGTTCTATCAATATTTTCCCGGGAAATTCAACAGTAAGACAAATGGGATCACCCATCGTCGCTGGCTGCTGAATAGCAACCCGCCCCTGACATCGCTCATTCAATCAGCAATAGGAGATGCCTGGATCAAGGATCCTTCCAGGCTTACCGAGCTTGAGTCCTTTACTGGAGACCGGTCATTCCTGGATGATCTTCATAAGGCGAAGCAGCTGAACAAAAAGCGACTGGCGGATCGCATCCTCGAGACCAATGGAATCGTGGTGGATCCCGATTCGATTTTTGATATTCAAGTGAAAAGACTTCATGCGTATAAGCGGCAGCTTCTCAATATCCTCCACATCCTCCATCTTTTTAATAGATGTCAGGAAAACCCTGATGTGGATATTCCGCCGCGGACGTTCATATTCGGAGCCAAGGCTTCACCGGGGTATTATTATGCCAAAAAGATCATCAAGTTGATTCACTCGGTCGCTAGATCTAGTCAATGATCACCCGGCCGTCAAGGGAAGAATCAAAGTGGTATTCCTTGAGAATTACCGTGTATCCCTTGCAGAAGAAATCATCCCGGCAGCGGATGTCTCCCAGCAGATCTCCACGGCGAGCAAAGAAGCGTCGGGCACAGGGAATATGAAATTCATGATGAACGGGGCCGTGACCCTCGGTACATTGGATGGCGCCAATATTGAAATACAGGACCAGGTGGGGGATGGAAATATCTTTATCTTCGGTCTAAAAGCAGAAGAGGTAATGAAACAGCAGCAGGATGGAAGTTATTATTCCATGGAGTATTACCACCACGATGAGCGCATCAAGAAGATGCTCGATCAGCTTGTCGACGGCAGTCTTCCCGATGCGGGTGATCATTTTGAAACCATCTATGATTCGCTTCTCGCAGAGAATGATGAATTCTTTGTCCTGCGGGACTTCGATTCATATGCCAAAGCCCATGAAAGAGTCGCTTCTGCCTACCGTGATCAGGAGTCATGGCTTCGGATGAGCCTGATCAATATTGCCCGTTCAGGATACTTCTCGAGTGACCGGACCATTGCTGAATATGCACGTGAGATCTGGAGGATCGGCGGGGTCGGTGTTAGATAATCCCGCTGAAGAATAGACGAGGTTGGGATAAAACAAAAAAAGGGACATTTTCATGATGAATACGATCAGTATAAGTCCTTTATTCCCCTCATGGTTGTGTGCAAGACTTCGCTTTCCGCGGGTAGCCCGTGAGCCTCCTCGTCTAGTCTGCTACCGCCACTCTTCCCACAGGAGTCTTCGTCTTGCACTCCAATCAACCGCTGGGAACAGTCACTGGTCATGAACCAAATTAAAAACCCGGATTCATTTGCCTGATCGTAGGCAAATGAATCCGGGTTTTACTATGATTAAAACATTTTTGTCCCGGCCACGTTTTGTTGTGGGATCTTATGATTTCTTTTTATCTGATACATAGCTGTCGCGTTCTTTATACGGGATGTTCCCGATGGTCGACTCCATGTCGTTCTCATCGAGCATATCCTCGTACTCTTCATGTGCCTTTGAAGGGTATGCCCTCGTGTTCTTCCCGTCCATATCGGTGCCGACGAAGGATTCCATATCCTCTGTGAACCCTTCCGTCTCGTCATCGTCTTCATAAAGATCGGAATAATCATCATGATCACCTTGGAAGTCCGATGGGGTTTCCGACGTACCGAATCGTCCGACTTCCTGGAAGCTGTCCTCTGTATCACGTACCAGCTGACCGGTTTCATGACGGAATTCCCCGTTAACAGGTGGCTGCAGGATATCTTCTTCTACAGGCCGGTCATCGACGACCGATTGGGCAGTTGCATGGTCTTTGCAGTAAAGGGTCGTCGGTATGGCTTCAAGGCGTTCGAATGGGATTTCTTCGCCGCACTCTTTGCATGTGCCGTAAGATCCTTCATCCATTGCTTTCAGGGCATCGTCAATTTTATTCAGCTCTGATTTTGAATGTTCGTCCAATGCGAAATCCTTTTCCCGCTCATATAATTCCGAACCCATATCCGCAGGGTGGTTATCATAAAGGGAAAGCTCTCCACCATTTTCGTTATCACCCGTATTGACGGGGTTTTCTTCACTGTCATCCAACTGACCCTGGATATGATTCTTCTGGTCCATCAATTCTTCCTTCAGCTTTTGCTTTTCCTGAGTTGAAAGCATATATGTCACGTCCTTCATAGAGTTCGATTTGTTCATCATCGTACTCATACTTTAACCGAAATGGGGTTTGTTAAAACATGAATCCTCGTGAAGTGTGCGGGGAATAGGCCTTTTCTCCACCTAACATCAGGTTTTATAACGCTTTTGGTTTCTCAAAAGGGGAAAAAGGGTTTATTATATAAATAGGGATAAATAATGATTCATATCCATGACTTCGTTGACACACCCTATACTCAGGTGTATCTTGTAATGGATTTGAAAACTGTAAGTGATTGTCTGGAGGAATTCAATTGGTTACAATCCAGAAGACCAATATAGATCAAGCATACGATGCAGCCTTACTTAAGGCTCAACAAATCAATCATCCCGTGCTGCTTAGCATGGTGGAAGAGACAGGGGCCTTGGATCCACTTTCTTTCTATCATGCCGGTGGCAGGGTTTTTAAAGGAGAACGCTTTTTATGGAAGGATCGCGATCAAACGATCTCCCTCATAGGGGCAGGCTCTTCATATGATCTTTCTTCATCATTGAAAGAGGGGGAGCGCTTTTTTGCCATCGAGAAAGAGTGGAAGCGCTTCATTTCTGATGCGGTGGTGGTATCGAGGGAAGAGTGGCCTGGAACGGGTCCCCTTGCATTCGGAGGTTTCCGTTTCGATTCCGCCAATCCTGCTTCTGCAGAATGGATGGGTTTCAATGAGGGGTCACTCCGTATCCCGAGGTATTTGCTTACCAAGGTAGGAGAAGCCAATTATCTGACGGTCAATGTGGTTTGCCGACCGGATGGAAGCGGCCCCTCCCTGCAACATTGCCTTAAAGAAAAAGACCGGCTGTTGATGATGGCTTCGGAACCGGCGGGCCATGTGGATCCCGGGGAAATGTCAGCAGAGGATATCCGCCCGCATGAATGGAAGCAGTCCGTCCGCAATGTGGTCGAACGCTTGAAAACGGGAGAAATGGATAAAGTCGTCCTTGCGCGGAAAACCAAGGTATCCTTCAGTGATGAGGTTACGTCCGACTTTGTTCTTGATAATCTTTGGAAGCAACAGCCCGACAGCTTCATCTTCAGTTTTGAGCAGGAAGGAAGCTGTTTTATCGGAGCCACTCCTGAGCGTCTTGTGAAAAAGAACGGCGAAGAAATCCTTTCCACCTGCCTGGCAGGGTCGATTGCAAGGGGCAGGGATCTTGAGGAAGACGAGCTACTTGGGAGAAGAACTCCTGGAGGATGATAAAAACCGGTATGAACACCAGCTTGTGGTCGATTCGATCCGGCAGGCACTGTCTGACGACTGTGATGGACTCTCCATACCCGATGAACCCCAGCTCATGAAGCTGAAGGATATCCAGCATCTGTACACGCCGGTCAAGGGGACAGCTCCATCGGGTCTGTCGATCCTGACCCTTGTGGAAAAGCTGCATCCCACTCCGGCCCTTGGAGGTGTCCCGCGTAAGGAAGCCATGCAGGTGATCCGGGAAGAAGAACATATGGACAGGGGCCTCTATGCGGGACCGATCGGATGGATGGACGCATACGGGAACGGGGAATATGCCGTCGCTCTTCGCTCAGGACTCCTGAAGGGGGATCACGCATTCATTTATGCAGGCTGTGGGATCGTGGCCCACTCTGATCCCGACAGTGAGTTCAAGGAGACACAAATGAAATTTCGTCCGATGCAGCGGGCATTAGGAGGAAATCTGATATGAACGAACATCAGCAGCACTTGACTGAATATCTGGCAGCAT
This sequence comes from uncultured Bacillaceae bacterium, assembly GCA_963762295.1. Taxonomy (GTDB): domain Bacteria; phylum Bacillota; class Bacilli; order Bacillales; family Bacillaceae_B; genus Rossellomorea. Next base: position 782,689 of record CAVXKK010000004.1, on the reverse strand, counting down.
TCATAGATGAATTATCCAGCAACGGAGTAGACGAAGCCGTCATCAGCCCCGGCTCTCGGTCTACTCCTTTGGCGTTATTGCTCACCCATCATCCGCGCATCAATACGTATGTGAACGTGGACGAGCGCTCCGCCGCATTCTTTGCCCTCGGCATCGCCAAGTCAAAGCGGAAGCCGGTCATCCTTGTCTGTACGTCCGGGACCGCAGCAGCGAATTATTATCCTGCCGTGATTGAAGCAAGGTATGCCAAAGTACCGCTCCTTGTCTTGACGGCAGACCGCCCCCATGAGCTCAGGGAAGTCGGAGCGCCACAGGCCATCGACCAGCTTGACCTCTACGGAAAACATGTCAAATGGGCAGTCGATATGGCCCTGCCTGAGTCCGGTCAGGAAGTTTTGCGGTATGCCCGTTCAGCGGCAGCCCGTGGACTCGGTATGTCCATCGGGGAACCGCACGGACCAGTGCATTTCAACTTCCCGCTCAGGGAACCGCTTATTCCCGACCTGCGGGAGGATCTTTTTCAAGAAGGTCTGGCAAAACGCGTCTATCAGGGTGAGCGGACGCTCTCCCCAGACCAGGCAGATGAGCTGGAGAAGATCTTGAATGAACGGAACCGCGGCATCATTGTTTGCGGACCGGGTATGAGTCCGGACGGTATTCAGGCGGTCGCCGATTTTGGAAGAGCAAAGGGGTTCCCGATCCTTGCCGATCCGCTGTCGAATATGAGAAGCGGAAAACATGGGACAGATGGCATCATCGACGCTTATGACACGTTCCTGAAAGCCGGGACCGTCGGGGAAGACATGAAGCCGGACCTGATCATACGTTTTGGTGCCATGGCCGTGTCCAAGCCCCTCATGCTGTTCTTGAAAGGGCTGGAGGATGTGCCTCAACTCGTCATTACTCGTGGAGAAGAGTGGCAGGATCCCACGGGAAGAGGGACACACTACGTCTACTGCCCATGAACGTCATTTCTGTGATCGATTTGCAGGCGAAGCGGGGCAGAGGGACTGGATCGAGAGATGGGTCAGTCTGAATGAAAAAACGAAGAACCTCATGCAAGAACGGATTGGAGAGTGGGATGAAGGAAAGGCCGTGAAGTGCCTCCTGGAAACCATTCCGGAACACTCCTCCGTATTTGTCAGCAACAGCATGCCGATTCGGGATGTGGATACCTTCTTCTTTTCGAATGAACGTTCCATCTCCATCCATGCCAACAGGGGTGCCAATGGCATCGACGGTGTCGTCTCGACAGCCCTTGGCATGAGCACGCAGTCACCTTCTACCTATCTGCTCATAGGAGATCTTGCATTCTTCCATGATATGAACGGGTTGCTTGTTGGAAGGAAGTATGGCTTAAATCTCACTGTGATTGTCATGAACAATAACGGCGGTGGCATTTTCTCCTACTTGCCTCAGGCAAAGGAAGGAGCTTATTTTGAGGAACTGTTCGGGACTCCGATGGATCTTGAGTTCTCCCATGCCGCTGCCATGTATGGAGCGGATTATTCCCTTGTGAAGACGGAAGCTGACTTCCTTCAGGCACTTAAGAAGGCAGAGGGAATGCACGGGCTGAAGATTATTGAAGTATTGGCGGATCGCCAGAAAAATGTAGAGAATCATCGTAAATTGTGGGAATTTGTTTCCCGGGAAATACAGGACGGAGATCGTTCATGAAGGTGAATGAAATCGACTACTTTGTGAATAGTAAAGGGGAAGGCCCTCCCGTTGTCTTCCTCCATGGATTCACAGGGGATAGTGCGACGTGGAATGGAGTCATCGATCGGTTGGCTCAGCGCTTTACCTGTGTCACAATCGACCTTATCGGTCATGGAAGGACCGACGCTCCTCCCGGTTTGGAGAAGTACCGGATGGACCAGGCAGTGGAAGATGTCGAGGCCATACTCGCCCAGTGTGGAATCAAAGAGGCAACCTTTGTCGGGTATTCGATGGGGGGAGGGTGGCCCTTCATCTTGCCGTAACACGTCCACACCTCGTTTCCCATCTCATCCTCGAAAGTGCGTCACCCGGTCTGTTGACGGAAGAGGAGCGGAGTGCAAGACGAGTGAAGGATGAAGCTCTTGCTGAGCGGATCCTGGAGCAAGGAATGGAAGAGTTCGTGAATTTCTGGGAAGACATTCCTCTGTTCGAAACGCAAAAACGCCTGCCGGCCTCTATTCAAGAGGAAATCCGCCAAGGCCGACTCGGACAACGTCCCATCGGTCTTGTCAACAGTCTCAAAGGGATGGGGACCGGGTCACAGCCGAGCTGGTGGGAACACTTGTCTGCCATGGAGATCCCCGTCGATCTTCTGGTTGGGGAGCTCGATGAGAAGTTTGTAGGTATTGCCAAACGAATGAAAGAGCGCAATCCCACGTTCACCATCACATCTTTTTCAGGGTGCGGGCATGCAATTCATGTGGAAGAACCGCAAAAGTTTGGTACAATAATAGAGGACTTTTACTACATAAAGGAGGAATATACCAATGGCTTTTGAATGGGTTTCAGAAAGAAACTACGAAGATATTTTGTACGAAACATATAATGGAATCGCAAAGATCACGATCAATCGTCCGGAAGTGCGCAATGCCTTCCGTCCGAAAACAGTAATGGAATTAATCGATGCATTTGCTTATGCACGTGACGATTCCAAAGTTGGTGTCATCGTTTTAACAGGTGCAGGTGAAAAAGCATTCTGTTCAGGTGGAGACCAACGCGTGCGCGGACATGGTGGATATGTAGGGGAAGATGAAATCCCTCGTTTGAATGTCCTTGGACCTTCAGCGTTTAATCCGTGTGATCCCGAAACCTGTCATTGCGATGGTTGCTGGTTATGCCATCGGAGGCGGACATGTCCTTCATGTCGTATGTGATATTACGATTGCAGCTGACAATGCGATCTTCGGACAAACAGGACCGAAAGTAGGAAGCTTTGATGCTGGATATGGTGCAGGATATCTTGCCCGCATCATCGGACATAAGAAAGCGAAAGAAATCTGGTACCTATGCCGTCAATACAATGCTCAGGAAGCACTTGGATATGGGCCTTGTGAATACAGTGGTACCTTATGAGAAACTCGAAGAGGAAACCGTGCAATGGGCTTCAGAAATGCTTGAAAAGAGCCCGACTGCCCTTCGTTTCCTGAAAGCATCATTCAATGCAGATACGGATGGGCTTGCAGGTCTTCAACAGCTTGCTGGAGACGCAACCCTTCTTTATTACACAACGGATGAAGCGAAAGAAGGACGCGACGCATTCAAAGAAAAACGTAATCCGGACTTCGGTCAATTCCCTCGTTTCCCTTAATGGGACTTGCCTGGCGGATCTTAGGATCTGTCAGGTTTTTTTCTTACTGAACAATCAACAGAATGGAGAATGTACCATGACCACTGAAATGCTGCCCAATTGGCTGAAGCAGCGGGCTTTTTTGACGCCTGATCGCACCGCCGTGAGTTCTGGTGAACACAGCCTTACTTTCCGGGAGCTCTATCATCGTGCAGAGGAGGCGGCCCAGCGCCTGAATGGGTTGTTGGACGGTGCGAAGCCTGCCTTCATCGGTCTTATGATTAAAAACCGCATTGAATCCATCATTGCGGTCCACGCCGTGCAGCAGCTCGGTATGGCTGCCGTGATGCTGAATCACCGGCTAGGCGCTGCAGAATTGACCTTCCAAGTACGGGATATGGCCCTCACGCACGTCATCCACGACGAGGACTTTGCAGAGAAGACGGGTTCCCTCGAGGTGAAGGGCATCGGTCTTCCCTTCCTATTTACAGGAAAGGAGCGCCCCTATATTCCGAGGGACCATACGAGTCTTGATGAGATCTGCACGGTGATGTATACATCGGGGACAACCGGTGCGCCCAAAGGCGTCCTGCAGTCGTACGGGAACCACTGGTGGAGTGCCATCGGGTCCTCTTTGAATCTTGGTATCAGCGAGAAGGATGTTTGGCTCTGTGCCGTCCCCCTTTTTCATATCAGCGGCTTTTCGATTCTCATGAGAAGTGTCATCTATGGCATGGAGGTCAGACTCCACGAGTCATTCGACGAGAATGCCATTGATCTTGAATTGAAATCCGGCCGTGTGACCATCATATCGGTTGTCACGAATATGCTGCAGCGCCTCATGGGAAGGATCGGTGAAGGGTATCACGAGAACCTTCGCTGCATGCTTTTAGGAGGCGGCCCGGCTCCGCTCCCCCTCCTGCAGGCATGCAAGGACAAAGAGGTTCCCGTGTTCCAATCATACGGAATGACCGAAACCTCATCCCAGATCGTCACCCTTTCACCGGAGTACAGCCTCTCGAAGCTTGGTTCTGCCGGAAAACCGCTTTTCCCGTCTCAGCTGAAGATCAAGGGAGCGTCTACCCCGCTGAAAGAGGGAGAGATCATGGTCAAGGGTCCGAATGTGACACTGGGGTATTATAATCGCCCTGAAGCAAATGAAAAAAGTTTTGAAGATGGATGGCTCTTCACAGGCGATATCGGCTATGTGGATGAAGAGGGGTTCCTTTATGTTCTCGACAGAAGATCGGACCTGATCATTTCCGGAGGAGAGAATGTGTATCCAGCTGAAGTCGAAAGTGCCTTGCTGGGGATTCCAGGTGTCACGGAAGCAGGGGTCATCGGCATGGATGATCCAGTGTGGGGGCAGGTTCCATGTGCCTTCCTTGTAGCAACCCTTCCTATGACTGAAGAGGAAGTCATGCAGGGATGCAGGGATGCCCTTGCTTCCTATAAATGTCCGAAAAAGATCGTATTTGTCGGGGAACTGCCGCGCAATGCATCCAACAAGCTCCTGCGAAGGGTGCTCAAAGAAAATATGCTGAAGGGGATCTACGATGAAGCTTAAAGCCATTACATTATCCGTTGTCAGCATGCCGCTTAAAAAGCCGTTTATGACCCATCTACAGACGGTCGAAGAGAGAGAAGGCATCATCATTGAAGCCACGGATTCAGAAGGGAATACAGGACTAGGTGAATGCGTGGCCTTCTCGACTCCGTGGTATACGGAGGAAACGGTCAAAGGGGCCCATCATATCCTCAAGGATGTCCTGATTCCCCTCTTGTTGAAGGCGGACCTTCACCATCCGGAGGAGTGCGGACGGTTATTCAGCGGGGTCAGGGGGAATGCCATGGCGAAAGCATCACTGGAAATGGCCATCTGGGATCTCTACGCCCGTCAGTCCGGGCAGCCCCTCTGGGCCGTGATCGGAGGGACGAGGCAGGAAGTGCTCGCTGGAGCGGTTGTGCCTGCAGGTGGTATCGGTGAGATGGTCCAGCGCACGTCTGAGCTGATGGAGGAAGGGTACGGGCGGATCAAGATCAAGATCTCACCGGATGAAGACGAAGGGATCGTCAGGGAACTGTGCAGGACGTTCCCAGATCTTCCCCTCATGGCAGATGCCAATTCCGCCTACACCCTTGATGATCTTCCACGTTTGAAAAAGCTTGATCAATACGATCTCCTGATGATCGAACAGCCTCTTGGCGTCGACGACATCGTCGAGCATTCGATGCTTCAGAAGGAACTTTCAACGCCCGTCTGCCTTGATGAGAGCATCGTTTCTCCTCACGATATGAGAAGCGCGATTGCTTTGCAGGCATGCGGCGTCGTGAACATCAAGCTTGGACGGGTAGGGGGATATTCCCAGGCACTTGATATTTATCATCAATGCCGTGATAGCGGGCTTTCCGTCTGGTGCGGCGGGATGATCGAGTTCGGCGTCTCCCGTGCCCATAATATCGTTTTATCCACCCTTGAAGGGTTCAACCTGCCAGGCGATCTCTCCTCTTCGGCTACCTACTGGGAAAAGGATCTGATTACAGAGCCGATTACGGTGCACCACGGAAGGATCGCGCGGAAAAACGGAGCGGGCATCGGGGTGGAGCTGGATCAGAGGCGGATGAAGGAAATTACGTTCCACAAGGAAATCATCATGGAGTAAAAGGAAGAGGGTAGGGAAAATGAGCATACGCAATTCAGCTAAGGCCCTGATCATGAAGGAAGGTTCGGTCCTGCTGACGAAAAATCAGGATGAAGAAGGGTTCTTCTATCTATTCCCCGGTGGAGGACAGGAAAAAGGAGAAACACTGGAAGAAGCCGTCGTCCGCGAATGCCAAGAAGAGATCGGCAGCACAGTAAGGGTCGGTCCTTTGAAGCATGTGAGGGAATATATCGGGAAAAACCATGAGCATGCCTTCGATGCAGGATTTCAACAGGTGGAGTTCTACTTTGAATGTCATCTCCTCGGTGAAGAGGGCTACGAGCCGACGAATCCGGATAGCCATCAAGTAGGAATCGAATGGGTGAGGCTCGATGAGTGGGACGGTTTGCGAATTTATCCAAAAGCATTGGGGGAATACATAAAAGGTGATCGGTCCGCGGTGTATGTGGGCGATATCAATTGATGGGGAGCAGATCAGTGATGATCTGCTTTTCTTGTACAAAGGGAAAATCCTGTTTTTTACACCCGGGAGTGCGACATTATGATAAAATAGACACCTGTCGTAATTTTCGGAAACTTAATAGGTAGCAGCGGGTGAGTAGGACTCATGGTATGGAGAAGAGGGTGTGCCGCTCCTCCAAGCTCATCAGCTGCAACCAATGGAAGGAGAGAGACCTATGAAGGGATCATCATCAATTGCCCTGATCACCGGAGTGAGCCGGGATCGAGGAATAGGAGCGGCTATCTGCCGGATTCTGGCACTGAACGGGATGGATATCTTCTTTACGCATTGGGGTGCATATGACGAGGAAGATGGATGCGGAAAAGAAGAAGATTTCCCGTCTGTTTTGGCAAAAGAATTGGAGGCCCTTGGAGTTCGCGCTGCTCATATGGAAGTGGATCTGAGCAGGCAGGATGCGCCTGCGCTCATTTTGGAAACCGCGACACAAAGCCTTGGGTTACCCCGTGTGCTGATCAATAATGCCACCTATGAGTCGCCGACTGATTTCAGGACGATGACGATGGAGACGCTTGAGATGCATTTTCAGGTGAATAACCGTGGGACGATCATGCTGTCGGTCGAGTTTGCCAGGCGTTTCGAAGAAGTATGTGAGGGAGCAGAGGACGGGCGTATCGTATTCATGGTGTCCAAAGGACCGGACCCGCATAATCTTGCTTATACGGCTACCAAAGGGATGCTTGCAGCCATAACGGAGCCCCTGGCCACAGCACTTGCCCCAGTGGGCATCACGGTGAACAGCGTCGATCCCGGTCCGACCGATTCAGGGTGGATCACGGATGAGATCAGGGAGAAGCTCCTCCCGCTCTTTCCGTCCGGGCGCATCGGTACACCGGAAGATGCGGCGCGCCTGATCCGCTTCCTTGCTTCTGAGGATTCCAGATGGGTGACAGGGCAGGTCCTCCGCTCAGAAGGCGGATTTTTAGGGAAATAGAAAGGGGTCGTTGGGGTATGGATGAAAGAAGATACATCATTGAAACAGTGGAACCGTTCGCGCCCGAGGTTGGCAGGCTGGTTTCCATGATGGAATACACAAGGTACTCTACGCTTCGGGAAGTGGAAGGATTGACAATGAAGCAGCTCGATACGAAGGTCGAAGGCTGCGACAATACCATCGGTATGCTTCTCCTGCATATGGCCAGTGTGGAAGAAGCCTTTCAGATTATGACTTTCGGTGACAGGGACTTGAACGATGAAGAATGGAGCCAGCTTGAATCCGGGATTGATCTCATGGGGATTGAAGGAAATGAGGCGGCTTTTTATGTGGATCGTCTGTCAGAAGTGCGGAAGCGGACGCTGGCGTTATTCGCAGGGGTCGGGGACGAGTGGCTCGACAGGCAATCCCCATTTGGGTGGGATCATCCCGCCAATCACTATTTTAAGTGGTTCCACGTGTTTGAAGATGAGCTTAATCACCGGGGACAGATCCGTTTGATTGTCAAACAGCTCAAGAAGATGGAGTCCAACTGATGTACGCTGTCGTCGCCGTCTTCAATCCCGAACTGGAGAGGGCAATCATTGAGGTGTGGGATGAGCTGAAGGAAAAGGGGATCAGCGCCTATGCGTCACAAGTGAAAAATCGGCGTCCCCATATCACGCTTGGTGACGTTCAACAGCTGGATCCGGTAAGGTTCTCTGAAGATTTCGTTCATCATTACCGTGATCATTCACCGATTGAAATCAGGCTAGCAAGCATCGGCTCGTTCATCCGTACGGGAATCCTTTATTATTCTCCTGTACTTTCAGACGACTTGACTGCTCTTCATCGCGACTTTCATAAGGAATTCCTGCCCTCTGATGGGAATGAATCTTCCCTTTATCGTCCAGGGCGCTGGATCCCCCACTGTACGATTGCCAATCGCCTTTCGACAGAAGAGCAGCTGAAGGCATTCGAGCTCGTAAAAGATCGGGAAATCCCTCAAGGGACGATCACGGGCCTTTCCCTTCTTGATCTGAGGGTACCAGGTGAAGCTCCGGAGATTGCCACCGTATCCTTTGTTTGAAATTGAGCATACAAACGTGTTTTACCCATAGTAAAACCCGAATTCATTTGCGTAGGATCAGGCAAGTGAATTCGGGTTTTTAAATGGTTTCATGGCCATTACGATTTCATTGTTCCCCGCGCGAAGTCTTGCACGGAAATCATGAGCGGTATGAAAAACCTACACTTATCATGTTTGACATTAATAGGTCCCTTTTTGTTTTTTTCTAACCTTTTTTGGTTCAGTCTTCTTTTTGCCGCAAGTAGCGCTTATCATTCATGAACAAGCTCCAGAAGTACACGAAGCCAGGGAACAAGATGATGAATCCTGCGATATAGGTAAAGAAGACGGCCCTGAAGGAGTCGGGATCTGTGAAGCCTGACTGGACGGTCACTTCCGGATAGATGATATACGGAAGATGGGCCTTGCCATAGACATAGCTCGCGATGACATACTGACAGATGACGGCAACGACTGCAATCCGGGGCATCCCCTTCATTCCTTCCTTGTTGGTAGGGAGGAAAAGGGCGGCTCCTGCGATGACAAACCCGAGAAGGGAAATGAGGAGAAGATTACGGTCCTCAAGCATCCGGTCATAGAGCCAAGTCGCTTCGGATTTCATGGTCCACATGATCAAAAAGGCCATGAGGACGGAAATCGGTCCGATGATCATGGCATCCCTGCGATAGACCTTGAAGGCCTCATATTCCTTCGACGTTTTGGAGTAGTCGGCAAGAAGCAGGGATGAAAGGAACAGGGTACTGGCGACGGCAAAGCCGAAAAAGGCAAATTCATGAGGGCTGGTGAAAAGTTTCCCTAAATCCAGCTCCTGCCCGTTGTCGAAGTCAATGTACGAGCCGTGGGAAATCGGCAGCACGCTGATGATCAGACCCGGAATCAGAATCCCGGTGATCCCGGTGATGTATGTCAGCGGTTTGTTATAGTCGTCCGCCACATGGGAGAACACCAGGAAGGCACTTCGTATGGCCAAGAGCAGAAGGATCAGGCTCCCGGGGACGAGAAGGACCGTCCCGAGGGAGTAGGCGGCACCAGGGAACATGCTGTAGACAGCCACGACCAGGGCGACGATGAACGTATTGGTCACTTCCCATGTTGGAGACAGATAGCGGTTGGCGATATTCGTCGCCTTCGTTTTTTCATTGTTGATATAGAGCATCGACCAGAATCCGGCACCGAAGTCCATCGTGGCCATGACGGCGTAGATGAAGACGAATCCCCAGAGTATGATGATGGCTATGAGTGATTGGGTCATGAGTGCACCTCCGATCAAGTGGATAATGGAATGTCTTTATGTTTGCTCTCGGCTTTTTGGATATCCTTTTCAGGTGGATTCCGTTTGAAGTAGTAAAGGAGCACAAGCACCACGGATACGGCGAGGATCGCATAGATGGTGATGAATAATCCGAACAGCATCCGCAAGATTTCCCGTCGTGGTCACGGAGTCCTCTGTACTCAGGATCCGATAGATGGTCCAGGGCTGGCGTCCGGTACAGGCGAAGATCCAGCCGGATTCGATGGCAAGGATCGATAAGGGTCCTCCCGCCACGAATACCCACATCATCCATTTCGGGAAGCGGTCCTTCTTCAGTCATTTCTTCCAAGCAAAAGCACCAAGGGCGATGACGATGAGAAGGGAACCGATTCCAACCATTGCGTTGAAAAGGGTATGGACGAATAACGGAGGCCAATATTCCTCAGGAAAATCATTCAGTCCGATGACTTCGGTATCGAAACTGTTTCCGGCAAGGAAGCTCAGTGCCCACGGAACTTCAATCCCCCATTTTACTTCTTGGTTTTCACGATCGGTGAATCCACCGATGGAAAGGGGGGCGTGATCCTGGGTTTCGAATAATCCTTCGGCTGCAGCCAGTTTCTCAGGCTGATATTCATGCAGTTTTTGAGCTGATTCATGGCCATTAGATCGCTGTGAACAATGCGAAGACTCCCCCGACGAACAAACAAATCATCAGAGATTTTTGGTGGAAGTTATACATCCTTGATCCGAAAGGAGTTACGCAGCATTTTAAATGCGGATACGGAGGCAATCGTGAATGAACCCGACCACATAGGCGGATAATGCGACATGTCCGGCTGTGACAAAGAAACTTGGATTGAAGAATGCTTTCCAAGGTTCAACGTTCCGGATCTCCCCATTGATGATTTCAAAGCCTGCAGGAGTCCCTTCAAACGCATGGACATTGGTGATCAATACGGCGGAAGCAAGGCCTCCGATGCAACGAGGACAAGACTGACGATCCTCATCCAAGGCGCGATCCGGTTGGCTGCATATACATAGATGGACATGAACAATGCTTCAACAAAGAAAGCATAGATTTCAATCTGGAACGGCAGGGCCATGACCCGTCCGATGACCTCCATGAACCCCGGCCATAAGAAGGACAGCTGAACGCCGGCGATGGTCCCGGTGGGAATTCCTACGCCCAACAGGACGGCGAATGCCTTTGTCCACCGCTTCGCCATCATCGGATAATCAAGATCATTGGTCCGTTGAAACATGATTTCAGCGACGAGGATCATTAACGGAATACCGACTCCAAGTGTGGCGAAGATGATATGAAAGGCCATTGTCGTCCCAAACATGGAACGAGCAATCACTAATTCATCCATTGTATATCTCCCTTACATGTAAATTTCCTTATTGTCCACTTAATGGAAAAGAATATGCATGGAAAAATTGGAGGGAGGCATAACAAAAAAAGCGGCACGAGGCCGCTTTTGTCAGTACAATGCTTTTTTGAATGTATCGATGTTCCGGTTCATCAAGGAGAAATAATCTTCTTTGTTCTTCTCATCTTCAGGTGTGAGGACGGCAAGATTATGAAGGGTCAAGGCTTCTGCACCCAGCTCATTTTGGACGACCTCTGTCAGGCGGGACGAGACATTCTGCTCAAACATCACGTATTTGATGTTTTCTTTTTTCCCTTTTTCTATGATTTTCTTCAGCTCTTTTTGTGAAGGCTCATTCGCAGTATTCAAGCCCGGCGATGGCTTTCTGAGTCAATCCGTAGCGCTCGGCCCAATAGCTGTAGGCGGCATGGGAGACGAAAAATGTTTTCTTTGGAGCGGCATCCGCCATTTTGTTGAACTCTGCATCGAACTCTTCCAAGTCTCGTCAACGTCTTTAGATTCGCCTGGAACTCATCCTTATGCTCAGGCATTTCTTCAGAGAGCGTGTCGGCGATGTTCTTGGCCATTTCCTTGGAGTATACGGGATCGAGCCAGATATGGGGATTCACTATCCCCGTGGTGATGGCCGTCATCCCCGTGGTCATGCCCTTCCTCTTCATGATCTTCGCCATCTTCATGAGCGTCGTGATCGTGCCCCTCATGGGATTCGATATCGACTCCTTTGCTCGTGGCTACGACTTTTACATCTTCGTTTTCAAGGATGGATTTTGATTTTCTACGAATCCTTCAAGACCCATCCCGACATAGAAGAAAACGTCCCCATCGGCCATTTCGATCATATCCTTTTGAGATGGTTCGAAGGTGTGCTCATCGGCTCCAGGGGGATAGATGCTTTCCACTTCTACATAGTCCCCGCCGATTTTTTTCGTGAAATCCTCCAGGGGATACACGGTTGTATATATCTCTAAAACATCTTTCTTTTTGTCCGTCTCCTGATCTGAAGTCAGGCTCCGCAGGCAGACAATACGAAAATCAAAATAATGAGCAAACTTATACGAATATAGTTCAAAAGGAATCCTCCTTTTTTAGTCGTGTTCGTTTATTAACTGTAATGATTACGATTTAGCACAAAGGTTATTTTACTACCGATATGGGGAATAAGCAAGATAATTGGATTGTTTATATAAAAAAGCCCTGCCTTGTGCCTCCTCGATTTGGATAAAAAAAAGACCATGTCTAGGAATCATTATCTTTTTTTGCCGCGGCCATTCTTCCGGCACGTGGTCGATCCCTCCAGGATGAAATGGGTGGCATTTCACGATCCGCTTGATCGTCAGCCAGCCGCCCTTTAGTGCGCCAAACCGGCTCACGGCCTGACCCGTAATGGGAGCAGGTAGGATAAAAACGGCAAGTAGGGAGGCTTTAGAGGAGAGATGACGCGCTGATAAATCTTGAATAATGATAACAATAATCGTTTCATCATCCGTCTCCTTCCGGTTGATTTTCTTTTACTATATCAGAAAGAGGATTGAAAAAAGTTTGTTTTGGCTGATCAGCCCGGGAAAACAGGAAAATAGGTTTGAGACTTAATTCAGATTAAGTTGATGAAATAACTATGAATTTACGTTATACTCTGAATTAGAAACTAAATGGGAGTGATTTTAATGCCTTCAGTAGAAAGCTTTGAATTAGATCATAATGCAGTGAAAGCACCATTTGTCAGACATTGTGGTGTGCATAAAGTAGGAAGCGACGGACTTGTGAATAAGTTTGATATCCGTTTCTGTCAGCCGAATAAGCAAGCGATGAAGCCTGATTCCATTCATACTCTTGAGCATTTATTAGCCTTCACGATCCGTAAATATGCTGAGCCATATGCTCATTTTGATATTATTGATATTTCCCCGATGGGTTGCCAAACGGGCTATTATTTAGTCGTGAGTGGTGAGCCGAAAGTGGAAGAGATCATCGATCTTTTAACGCTACGATGAAAGAAGCGGTAGAAATCGAGGAAATCCCTGCAGCCAATGAAAAACAATGCGGTCAGGCGAAGCTTCATGATTTAGAAGGAGCCAAGAAACTGATGAGTTTCTGGTTGAGTCAAAGCAAGGAAGAATTGAAACAAGTATTTGCGTAAAACACGAAACCCCGGCAATCCGTTCTTATATGAGCGGTGGAGCGTCTTTTTTCGGCTCTTCCTTCTTTTGTTCTCTTCCTGTTTCATCTGCTCAAGATGAGGATTGTTTTCAAGGGATCGACAGTATGTTTAACGGTTGTATAGGCTTTTGACGTCGTGAGGGCACTGACGAAAATCACCAGGATACATATGACAACCGCAATGATCAGCACTAAGAGTCACTGACATCATGAACCCCCCTTTTTTCACTATTTTACCATAGAAAGCGCTTCATTATAGAGGGAATATCAACAACTTTATGACTTTTTTTCCATTTTTCCTTTTTTGGGGAAACTCCATTTGGTATGCTTAACGTATGCAAAGGAGGTTGTTTTCATGAACCTATCGTCCATCATGTCGCGTCAAGTAGCAGAGCTGCAGCATACGGTGAGTCTGAGCCTTATGAAAACTCAGATGGCCACCCAGGCTGCACAGGCAGTCGTCATGCTTCAAGACATGAAAGAAGCGTCACATCCTTATAAAGGGACCGTGATCGATCAGAAAGGGTAGGGAGCGTCTGGGTATCCAGGCGTTTTTTTGTTGTAGGCTGGAGGAAAGAGTACATACTAACGGGTAAATCCACTGGAGATCGGAGGAACCCAGATTGTCATTCGACCTTTTATTCCTGCTTATTCTTATGATCCTGAATGCTTTTTTTGCCGCTTCTGAAATCGCCCTCATATCCATGAATGATACGAAGATCAAACTGCTTGCGGAGCAGGGTGATAAAAAGGCGGGGCTGCTCGTAAAACTGCTGGCCGAGCCAAGCCGCTTTCTCGCTACCATTCAGGTGGGGATCACCCTGGCCGGTTTCCTGGCGAGCGCATTCGCTGCAGGAAGCTTTGCAGGGAGGATGGCAGATCTTCTTCATGACTGGGGGGTCCCTCTTTCCCAGAAAATCCTTGAAACGTTGTCTGTCGTGATCATTACGATCATTCTTTCCTACTTCACTCTAGTAATCGGAGAACTTGTGCCGAAGCGTATGGCCATGCAACGTCCTGAGCCGATCTCCATGTTCGTAGCGAGGCCGCTATCGATCCTGTCTGCTTTGACGTATCCGTTTGTGAAGCTCCTTACGCTGTCGACGAACGCCATCCTACGTTTATTCGGAATCGACCCAGATGCACATGATGAAGCAGTGACAGAGGAAGAAATCCGCATGATGGTGGACGTGGGCAAGGAGCGGGGGACCATCCAGGATACAGAGAAGACGATGATCAATAATATTTTTGAGTTTGATAATACGACCGTTTCCATGATCATGGTCCATCGCACCAACGTGACGGCCCTGTCGGCCGATGCCGGCTTTGAGGACGTGGTCCATTTCGTGAATCAGGAGAAGTTTACGCGCTTTCCCGTTTATGAAGAAGATATCGATCATATCACGGGGGTGCTTCATGTGAAGGATATCCTTCAGTATATGGAGACGGGGGTAAAGGAAGACTTTGACCTGAAGCGGGTGTGTCGTTCCCCTTATTTTGTACCAGAATCGAGGATGACTGATGAACTGTTCCGGGATTTGCAACTGAGTAAAGTCCACTTGGCCGTTGTGCTGGATGAATTCGGAGGAACGGCCGGGATTGTGACCCTGGAAGATCTCTTAGAGGAAATCGTTGGTGATATTTATGATGAGTATGATGATGAAGAAGAGGGGTATGAGCAGATCGATGAGCGGGTCTATGAGTTCGACGGGACGACGAATCTGCATGATGCCGAACGGATCCTCGAGACCGATTTGCCGAGCGAAGAGTTTGATACAGTGAGCGGGTTCATCATCAACGAGCTTGGCGATATCCCCGAACCGGGTGCGGCAGTGGAGTTTGAGCGGATTACCTTCAAAGTGCTTGAAGCGGACGAAAAGAGAATCAACCGGGTGTTGATCACCCTGCCAGAAGATGAGTGAAAAGGCAAAGAAGCTGACCCCCAGGGGTCAGCTTCTTTGCCTTTCACCTCAATGATAGCTCTTGTTCCCGGCAGGATCGCGCCCTGCCCCTTTGGACCATCTTTCCTTCAAGGTTTCAAATATGTATAAACGGAAGAAGTATTCCAGTTCCCCGGTTTCCAGCTCATTCAGCATCTCAAGAAGTTCTTCCCGTGATGTGTCTTCAAGGATGGTAAGGGCAATAAGATCCAAATCTTCATCGGTACCTTTAATCCTGCCGCGGTACATTTCATAAATCTCTTCGATCAGCTTCATGCGCTTCACCTCCCTTATGTTCATTCTATCACGAACCCTTCTCAATTACTCCACATATTATGTGGGGACAACTCTATTTTTGTCATTACCCACCCCGGCTATGAACTAATCATTTTGCTCCGTTCCCATGATCAATGAAAGTGAGCGGTTGCACACAGAAGCAAGGTTTATGGAAAGGAGATGCTTACGTTTGGAAAGAGTATTATTGGTGGCAGGCTCGGGAATGGGGGCCTTCATCATCCAGTTATTCGGTGAATGGAACCCCCTGTTGACGTTTTTGATTGCCGTGGTCATCCTTGACTATTTCACCGGCGTCATCGCAGGTGCCATAGAAGGGAAACTATCGAGCAGATTCGGTCTCAAGGGGATTGCCCGGAAGGTCCTGATCTTTGCCTTGGTGACCGTCGCGCACTTATTAGATACTATATTGTCAGATCAGTACTTTATTCGTAATGCGACCATCATTTTCTATATATGCAACGAAATGATTTCCATCATTGAAAATGTCGGACGTGCAGGGGTACCTGTCCCGGAATTTTTAAAGAAAGCAGTGGAAGTCCTGAAAAAGAGAGGGAAATGAATAGAAAATGCGATATTGAGGAAAATGAGGGTAGGAAGATGAAAAGGGGTGGACCGCTTGCAGGAAGAACGGAATGATTATTATATTGAAGTCGCGACTGGTGAAATCTCAAGGAGCTCGACGGATTCCCCGTGGAACTTCAAGATCTCGGCTACAGATGAAGAAATCACCGGGCTGCGTGAGATCTTCGACTCCAACCATTCGGTGAGCTGGCAAAACTTTTACCGGGCTCACGTACCTTTTGTCCAATATCACTTCGACCGGGAAAATGATGCATATGATGAAAATCTTCATCGCGTCTATGAAACCCTTCACCGGCTGGGGGACGAAGAAGCCCGCACCTTCATTGAAAGCATGGGAATTCTCAACTCCTCCGACTGACCTTAACAGGAAACCGGTCCACCAGAGCTTTAATGGTGGACCGGTCCTTTTTATTTGTGGTTATAATGGTAGATAGAATGAGGTGAAGCATAATGGAACAATTCAAGGATGCGAACGGACTGGACGTCCACTTTTCATACAGGCAGGGTGCTTTTTCCCCTGAATCCTGGCATGTCCTCGTCATTTGCCGCTACGGGGAAGACTGGGTATTCACCCGCCATAAAAAGAGGGGCCTTGAGTTCCCGGGTGGGAAGAGGGAAAAGGGTGAATCCCTGGAGGAAGCGGCCATACGGGAGACGTATGAAGAAACGGGGGCCGTCATCAAGCAACCGGCCTTCATCGGGGAATACAAAGTGCATGGCGACGCCCCGTTCGTGAAGACGATCTTTTTCGGGGAAGTGACGGAGGTCATCGACAAGGAGGACTATCTTGAAACGGATGGGATCTTCCTGTGGAACGGGGACTGGACCAGGATACAGGATGACCCATCGTTCAGTTTCATCATGAAGGACTCTGTCATTGAATTGGCACTGAAGAAGGTCACGAACGGATAAGCTTCTTCTCGATGAGTTCCACGACCTTGTACATGAGGGTGGCACAGATGGCGATCACGAGAAGGGACATGAGGACAAGGGTGAAGTTGAACACCTGGAATCCATAAATGATCATATAGCCAAGTCCTTTGGCCGATACGAGGAATTCTCCCACGATGACGCCCACCCATGAGAGTCCGACGTTCACCTTCAGGGTCGAGATGATGGTCGGGAACGAGGAAGGGAGGATCACTTCCTTGAACGTGCGGTCTCCGCTTTGCCCCGAATGTATGCATCACCTTCAAGTAATTGGGGTCGACCTCCCGGAAGGAAGTGTACACGACGATCGTTGTGATGATGACGGAAATGATCGTCCCCATGGCGATGATCGATGTAAAGCCCGGTCCGAGACCCACGATGAAGATCGGACCGAGTGCCACCTTCGGCATGGCGTTCAGGATCACAAGATACGGATCAAGAACCTTCGAGAGGAAGGGGGACCACCATAAAAGGGCGGCGAGGAGTGTCCCGAGCAGGGTCCCCAGTATGAAGCCGATCACCGTCTCACCCAGGGTCACGGATAAGTTGGTGATGAGACTTCCATCCCAAAGTTTCTGCAGGAACAGATTCCATATTTTTGATGGGGAGCTGAAGATAAGGGGGTCGACCCAGGACTGCCGGCTCGCCGCCTCCCAAGCCCCGAAGAATACGAGAAAGATCAAACCCTGGTAAAGCCATACCAGGCGTTTTTCTTTTTTTAGGCTCTGAATATACTCTTTATGTTTTTGGTGCGTGTCATGCGTCAAGGCTTTCAAGCTCCTTCCATATCATTTGGAAAAATGCAGGGTAATCATCGTGATTCCTGACATCAAACGGCATTTGCCCGCTTAATGGTTGCCGGAACCTCGAAGGTCGCATGGATGCGTCCGGGTTTCGACTCGAAAAGATGATGCGGTCACTCATGGAAATCGCTTCCCCGATATCATGTGTGACGAGGATCGCCGTCTTCCCGAAGGATTTCAATGTGGAAGACAAGATCCTCAAGCTTCAACTTCGTCTGATAATCGAGTGCGGAGAAGGGCTCATCCAGGAGAAGGAGTCGAGGTTCGGTGATGAGTGTCCTGATCAGGGCGGCCCGCTGACGCATGCCTCCCGACAATTCCCGTCGGATAGATGTTTTACCCCTTCAAGTCCCATTTCCATGAGGAAATCCGAAGCTTCTTTTCTTTTCTCCGATGTGACCTTTCCCTGTAATGGTCAACCCGATCAAAATATTCTCTTCGATCGTCTTCCACGGAAACAGATAATCCTGCTGGAGCATATATCCAGTTTCTCTTCTCTTCCTGAAATGGGACGCCCTTCAAGATTACGGATCCTTCTGTCGGATCCATGAGGCCCGCGATGATGGAAAGGAGCGTCGTCTTGCCACATCCCGCTAGGACCGATGAACGAGACGAATTCACCTTCCTCTACGTGAAGGGAAATATCCTCGAGGGCAGGGTGGCCGCTTTCGAGGAAAAGTAGGTATGGTGGACGGAATCCAATCGATAAAAAATTCAACTGTTTAAGCCTCCTGTCTGATTTTACGTAAGAAGGGCTGACCATGCGTCAGCCCCGATCTTAGCTATTCTTTGGATGCTTTTTCGGCGATGGAAGTGTTCACGAGTGTGTTGTGATCGATCGTCTGAGGCAGTTCCCCTGCTTCATCCATGATGTTCTGAAGATTTTCCCACTCTTCCTCGTCAAGGACCGGATCTGTGGCAAAGGAGCCTTGAGATTTATACCGGTCCACGACGGTTTCCATAATGCCAGTTCCGTATCCTCGAAGTATGGTCAATCACTTTGGCGATGTCCTCCGCGAATGGCTTGATCCACCCATTGCTGGGCTTTGTAAAGGGCTTTGGTGAATTTCTCCACGGTTTCTTTGTTTTCTTTCATGTAGCTGTCTTTTGCCATGAAGGTCGTGTAAGGCACATGCCCTGATTCGGTGCCAAAGGAAGCGACGATATGGCCTTTTCCTTCTTTCTCGAAGATGGAAGCGGTCGGTTCGAATAATTGGACGTAGTCACCTGTACCGGATGCAAAGGCATTCGCAATATTGGCAAAATCGATGTTCTGGATCAGGTTCGAGATCCTTATGCGGATCGATGCCGTGCTTCTTCAACACGATATTCCCCGACCATTTGCGGCATGCCGCCTTTACGTTGGCCAAGGAAGGTCGATCCCTTTAACTGATCCCATTCGAAGTTCTCCACCTTTTCCCTGGAAACAAGGAAGGTACCGTCGGTCTGGGTTAATTGGGCAAAGTTGATCACGGGGTCATCCGAGCCCTGGTGCATGGACATAAATGGACGTTTCAGATCCGACCAGTGCGATGTCGGCTCCGTTTGACAAGAGGGCCGTCATCGTCTTGTCCCCGCCCCATGTGGTTTTCAGCTCGACATTCAATCCTTCGTCTTTGAAGAATCCTTTCTCGATCGCTACATATTCCGGTGCGTAGAAGATCGATCGGGTGACTTCTGCCACACGTACTTTCTCAAGGGGGTCTGCCTGTTTCCCGCAGCCTGAGGCCAATAAAGCAATCCCGGCGACTGCCATGCCGGTCCGTATCCACTTTTTCACAGCCGTTTCCTCCTTCACTGCATGACCGACATTTTACCTGTCACGCACGGTTTTCATTTGCTAAACCATTGTATGTTTGGGGTAAAATATGTGTGAATACCCATGGGAAAGGAAGAGATGATGAAAAACGGGACGATTATCCAAAAATATGAATTTCCTTCCCCGAATCCGGCGATCAGGATGTACGAGTTGACGTACATGTCTGGCGGTTTGAAGGTGAAGGGGATGCTTGCAGAGCCAGCGAACGGCAGCGGGTACCCCGGCTTCCTGTACTTAAGGGGAGGAATCAAGGGAGTGGGGAAAGTGAGGCCAGCGAGGATCGGCCAGTTTGCTTCCCACGGCTTCATCGTCTTTGCCCCCTACTACCGGGGGAACCTCGGCGGAGAGGGAAGCGAGGACTTTGCCGGTGATGATCGCGAGGATGCCGTATCGGGAGTGGAACTTCTGCGGGATCATCCCCGTGTGACAGGAGGGGTCCATGTATTCGGATTCTCCCGCGGAGGGGTGATGGCCCTTCTGACGGCCATCGAACAGCCTGACGTTGCTTCCGTCGTCTCCTGGGGAGGAGTAACGGACATGTTCCTTACATACGAAGAGCGGGTCGACCTGCGCCGCATGATGAAGCGCGTCATCGGCGGGACGCCGAAGAAAGTACCCGAGCGATATGAGTGGAGGACACCGCTCTTCCAGCTCGAGCGCCTGAAAGCACCTGTCCTGATCATTCACGGTGAACAGGATCAGAACGTCTCCATCGAACATGCGCACCGCCTTGAAGCGGGACTGAGGGAGATGGGGAAAACCGTTGATACACAGTATTATCAAGCCTACACGCATTATTTCCCGCCACGTAAGAATCAGGAAATCGTTGCAGGAATGTGTGAGTGGATGAAAAAACAAGAGGGGGAATGAACAATGGGCATGCCGATGGAACTGAACACCATGATCGTAACGAAGAATAACGAAATTAGAGAGGAAGAGAATCTCTTCACGCTTGTGAAAGAGGGGTACCGCCTCTACCCGATGGAGGTTCCCATTGAAGTAAGGGTGACTAAACACAGCGAGCCGAACGCCATCGGCAGAATCGAAGAACTCCGTTGGAAAGACGGAGAAACATCGATTACGTACCGGTTGCTGTCTTTGAACTCGACAAACTGAAGTAGCCGGCAGGTTCATCAATGACAGGCAGGAATCCTTTCTGTATGATGGAAAAAAGATGCTTTTTTTTCCAAGGAGGAGATGAATGTGGCACAATCGGTCAACCTGCAAGCGAAGCTGGCCCCTTACCGCACAGCACTTGATGGAACGGAGATTCCGTCTGTCCATCTACATATAAAAGAAGGGAAAACCGGCCCTTATGATAGTAAGATCGCCGGGGATCCATATTTCCCGAAGGCGGATGAGTATCCTGTGGACGGGGAGGGGCACCCGATGAAACTGTTGGCCCAAATCAATTTCGGTCAACTCCCGAAGCTCGAAGATTATCCCGAATCAGGACTCCTGCAGATATTCATCTCGGTCCATGATGATCTGTACGGAATGAACATCGATCAGAAGCAGGACCAAAAGGATTTCCGTATCAGATTTATAGAAGAGCCGTTCCTGCCGGAAGAAGAGCTGATATCCGATTTTTCTTTCGTGAAAATCCCCGATGACGTGTATTTCCCTGTCACGAAGGAAGGTGCCGTACTGGCGGAATTGACCAGTGAAACAATCAGCGCCGGCGACTACCGCTTCGAGAAGGTGTTCGGGAAGGAAAGCTGGGATCTGTTTGAATCCATGACCGATGATGGGGAAGAGGCAGACGCCCTCATGGATGAATTCTATGAAACCCAGAGCGGTTTCGGACATAAAATCGGAGGATATCCGGGCTTCACGCAGGAGGACCCGCGTCAGTATGAAGATCAGGACCATTCACTTCTGCTGCTTCAGATCGACTCGGATGATGAAGTAGATATGATGTGGGGCGACTGCGGCATTGCCAACTTCTTTATTAAAAAAGAAGATCTTAAGAAAAAACAGTTCGGAAATGTCGTCTATAACTGGGACTGCTCATAATACAAGGCCGGCATAGCAAAACCCGAATTCATTTGCCTACTATAAGGCTAGTGAATTCGGGTTTTTAATTTTTTTGGACCATGACGATTTCATTGTTTCCAGCGGTTGATTGGAGTGCAAGACGAGGACGCCTGCGGGAGAGTAGCTAATGTGAGACCCCGCAGGCCTGCCGAGGAGGCTCACGGGCTACCCGCGGAAAGCGAAGTCATGCACGGAAATCATAAGCGGTATAAGAAACACTAATCGTGTTCTTCATTTTTCAATCTCTTCGTAGAGGAGGTATCGTTCGTCAGAAGTCTTGGCAATGAGGTAGTTGCTGTGGTCCTTCACATAATAAAGATCCGTTCCCTTCTTCAGGTGATTCGCCGTGTAGTCTTTTTCAGGATGGAGCTCATCCTCGATCTTCTCCTTGATCACACCTGCTTTCCCGTCGAGGGTGAGCGTCTTCTTGACAGGCAGCAGCACATATTCCTTCCCGTTCACTACCAGCATATCCCCGTATCCACATAACTCGTAGCTCTTTTCTTCACTTCCGCACCCTGCCAGTAGCAGGGCTATGAAGCTCAGTGGAATCAACCATTTCATGTCATCATCCCTTCTTGTTTGTTTGTCCTTTTCATTCCTATTCAGGTACGGACAGGTTCATGAAAGGGATTTGAAAAATAGGACGCTCGATATGGACTCACATGCTATAAGGTCTGTCCCGCTCATGAGATCTATACGGCGGGGAGCACGACCTTCCAGCAGGTGATCCTCCATGCTGATGGTGTAGATTTGCCGATCAGGAAGGATGGCCGAAGCTTGGGGAAGAAGAGATCATGAGGCGGTCAAAATCACGGCCAAGGCTGTTTATACGGACCTTTTCTAAAATTCATATAGGATAGCGTGAAAGAAAGCCTTTTCAAATTCGTTTCATGTATGTAAACTAATAATATAAAGTAGTTTACATATTTCGAGGGGTGTATGAAAATGGATCGAGACAGGTTGAGAATGATTATTCAGTGCGGGGTGTTTGCAGCGATCACGGGAATCTTTGCGCAGATCGAAATTCCCCTGCCCCTCGTGCCGATCAGCGGGCAGACGTTGGCAGTGGGATTGACGGCGACGATTCTTGGAAGCCGCTACGGGGCGTTTGCCCTCATCGGCTACACGGCCATCGGGGCAGCCGGACTCCCGGTGTTTGCAGGGATGAGCGGAGGTGCCCATGTCCTGGTCGGTCCGACAGGGGGGTACATCATTGGATTCATCGCGGCGGCGTATGTGACAGGATTGATCCTGGAAAAAACCTCGTTCACCTTTCCCATGGCCATGGTGGCCAATCTGGTCGGGATGATCGTGACCCTGCTCCTGGGGACGATTCAGCTCAAGTTCGTGGCAGACCTTGGGTGGAGTCAGGCGATGGCAGCAGGGGTCTATCCATTCCTGGTAGGAGGAGTCATCAAAGCAGCCCTTGCCAGCTGGCTCGGGATCGTCGTGCGCAATCGCTTGGTGCAGGCAAGATTGATCAAGCCGGCAGTCGCATGAGAAGCACTGGCGAACAAAAAAGGAAAATCCGGACGCATCTTCTGCGTCCGGATTTTTTTAATAGCTGAACATCGACCAGTAACCGATATCATGAAATCCGATGCGTTTGTAGATTTTGCCGGCATCGGGATTATCATAGAAGAGGCATAGCTCCTTTCCTTCTCCGAGCAGTTCCCCCACGAGTTTGGACATGCACTTACTCGCATAGCCCCTTTTTTTATAATCGGCATGGGTGCAGACTCCGACGATCATGGCCGATCTCGAGTTCTCTGCAGTCGTAGAAGCGGAGGAAGCAATCCGGCCGTCCCCTTCAATGTAATAGCTCCTGGCAGCACCGGCCTTCATGCTGTGTTCCTTGCTTTCCACAGAGATGTTGGAGTGCTCGAATTCAGGAATGGTGAGTAGGAGGTCGACAAGGGCCGGGATGTCCTCGATTCCCGCTTCTTTCACCATGGACAGGTCACCTTGATCGAGTGATTCCCCCTGCGTGCATTTGGCATAATGGAGATGCCTTTTCTGCTTCGATTCCCGGGTGATGAACGGGTCGAGCTTCGAGACGATGTCCTTTAATCCTGAAATATAGAGAAATTCCTCATCCTGATTGATGATGGAGGCGAATCCTTCTGCATCGTACGCATCAGGGGCGTATGGTATGTAATTTTCCCTGTATCTCAGGAGTACACCGCGTAACGTTCCTTCATCGGTGAAATCTCCCCACACCTGCTGGAAGTCCTGCTCGTACCCGAAGGCTTCGATATCCCCGATGATAAATAGATTCTCTGCAGGCTCCTGGGTGATAAGGTCCTGGCAGATGCGGTCATCCTCTGCAGTCAGCTGTCTGATCATGTTTGGTCTCTCCCTGTAAATTTTTTCTTGTAATCATATCAGGAGAAGGGAGAGGAGTAAAGGGAAAATTCAAAAAAATAAAAAGACACTATTCTTTATACCCCTCATGATTCCCGTGCAAGACGTCGCTTTCTTAGGGTAGCCCGTGAGCCTCCGTGGCAGTCCTTCTCACTCCAGCTATTCTGCCCACAGAAGTCTTCGTCTTGCACGCCAATCAACCGCTAGAAACAGTAGAATACACATTTTCATTACAGAAGAAAAACCCGAATTGATTTGCCTTATCCGGGCAAACCCATTCAGGTTTTACTGTGACTAACGCATGTATGTCCCAGCCTCTATTTCGTTATCCCCTTCCGGCCTGGAAGGAAGGGTATTTGGTCATTCCACCATCACAGAAGAGGGTGATGCCGGTTACGTAGCTTGCTTCCGAGGAAGCGAGGAAGGCCGCAACAGATGCGACTTCTTCAGGTTTACCGATATACCCCATTGGTATCATGCTTTCCACATCGGCACGCTGCGCAGGATCGGAAAATTTCTCTGCGTTGATCGGTGTATTCATGGCGCCGGGACCGATGTTATTGACCCTGATCCCTTTCGGGGCATACTCGAGGGCGAGGGTTTCGGTCATGAGCTTGATTCCGCCTTTACTCGCCGCATAATGGACGAAAAGGGGCCATGGAATGACTTCGTGGACGCTCGACATGTTGATGATGTTCCCTTTGATTCCATTTTCCACGAAATATTTAAGGGCTTCCCGACAGCCGAGGAAGGCTCCGGTCAGGTTCGTGTTGACGACTTTATTCCAGTTGTCGAGGGTCATTTCGTGTGATGGGACGGGATTTTCGACTCCTGCGTTGTTGATCATGATGTCCAGTGTCCCGAATTTTTTGATGGCGGCCTGTACGAGGTTGATGACATCGGCTTCGACCGTGACATCTCCTTGAACGATTTCTGCTTGTCCTCCGGCCTGTTCGACTTCTTTTTTCGCATCCAGTGCTTCTTTTTCATCCTTGAAGTAGTTGATGACGACCTTGGCTTTCTCCTGGCCGAATCTTACAGCCATGGAGCGTCCGAGCCCTGTGGATCCCCCCGTGATGACGACTACTTTATCCTTTAAATCGTTGTACATATTGTTTCCTCCTCAAGTGACATTATTGTTTGGCAATCCCCAACAGGACGCCCCCTATGATGATCAAAATGATCCCGAATGAGATCAGGACAAGCTGTTTCTTCGTTTTCCTCTCACCGAGGATGAAGATTCCCCCCAGTGTGGAGATGACGATTCCCATTTGGGAAAGGGAGAAACTCGTCGCTACCCCGACCCGTGGCTGGGAGATGAAGAGGAACATATTGCCCAGTGCCCAGATGAGACCGGGGATGATATTCCGGATGGCGTATTTGTTGAAGGGCTTATGCCTGAACGTCAGGATTACGGCACTGATGAACATCCCAATCGCCTGAGGGAACAGGGCCACCCATCCATCAACATGGAAGAGTCTCGCCACGACAACATAGATCAGATAACCGATCGTCGATACGATGAGGGTGAGGATGGCTTTCTTGAAGTTGCCCGATTCTTCTTCAGTTCCTTTTTTCTCTTCATAAGAGGTGAAAACGATCCCGACGACGATACAGATCAGGGCGATCACACCGAGGATCACGGTGGTTGTGGTGGACCATTCATGAAAGACGATGACGCCGAACAGTGCGGTGGAAACGAGCTGCATACCGGTGGAGATCGGCATCGTTTTACTCACGCCGATATATTGGAACGTTTTTAATTGGTTCACCTGTCCCACGGTCCAGAATAGACCTGAAACGATTCCGACGATGATGATGGTCGAATTCAGTTCCGGCTGGATGAAGAGGTAGATGCCAAAGGAGAGGATGAGCGCCCCGATGGTGGTCCCGAGTACCTGGCTATAGGGTCCGCCTCCCAGTTTTACATTGAACAACACGATGCTACCCCAGAAGATTGCAGGGAGTATGGCTAAAAAGATATCCATAAGAAGCCTCTCTTTCTTTGTTGCAGTAGTCTCAATTCTTCTGTGGATAGGTTTTGCAAGAGGATTTGATTGTATGTATCCAATTTCAAAGTGGGAGTGAAAAGAATGAGGGGGAGGTTTTAAAATTCCGACCTTGGGGAATCGTAAGAATAAATAAGGAGGTGCAGCACATCATGATTTGGACGATTATCGGTATTTTATTGATTTTATGGCTTCTTGGTCTTATTTTTAAAATTGGGGGCGCGGTCATTCACGTATTGCTCGTGATTGCCATCATCGTGTTCATCTTCAACCGCATTACAGGGCGTAAGAAAGGACTGTAGAGGGATTCGGTGCGTCGGACTCCCTACATAAATCGAAAGGCCGGCATCCCTTGTTAAGGAGTGCCGGCCTTTTTTATGTGCAGGTCAGACGAGGGGTCCGCCCTTTGCTTCGATCTCGCCCGTCATCATGCTGAACTTTTTGAAGTTTTCATTGAATTTGTAGGCAAGTTCTTTCGCTTTTGACTCGTACGCGTCTTCGTTCATCCAGGTTTTTTTCGGTTGTAGCACCTCATCAGGTACCCCAGGGACATGGTGGGGGATATGCAGTCCGAAGATTTCATCGGTCTTCGTCTCCACGTGGGTGAGTTCCCCTTCAAGTGCCGCCTGGACCATTGACGCGTGTAAGACAGCTTCATCCGGTTTCCGACACCGTATTCTCCGCCGGTCCATCCGGTATTCACAAGGAACACCTGGGCATTATGCTCATCGATCTTCTTACCGAGCATCTCCGCATAACGGATGGCAGGTAGAGGGAGGAATGGTGACCCGAAGCAAGTAGAGAAGGTTGCTTCAGGGGACGTGATGCCTCGTTCTGTGCCGGCAAGCTTGGACGTGTATCCACTCAAGAAGTGGTACATTGCCTGCTCCTTTGTGAGCTTGCTGATCGGAGGAAGCACACCGAATGCATCGGCCGTGAGGAATACGATCGTATTCGGATGACCGGCAATACTTGGATCGACGATGTTCTCCATCGCCTGAAGCGGATAGGCGGCACGCGTATTTTCCGTCATGGAAGTCGTCCTCATAATCTGACGACACGGGTATCTGTCATCGACTGCCACATTCTCCAGGACGGAACCGAAGCGGATCGCATCGAAGATCTGAGGCTCTTTTTCACGGGTCAGACCGATACATTTTGCATAGCAGCCGCCCTCGATATTGAATACGCCGTTCGGTGACCAACCGTGCTCGTCATCACCGATTAACCGGCGGTTAGGATCGGCAGAAAGGGTCGTTTTCCCTGTTCCTGAAAGTCCGAAGAAGAGTGCGACGTCGCCTTCGAGTCCAACGTTGGCCGAGCAGTGCATGGAGAGGATATCCGACTCAGGAAGAACGTAGTTCATGACGGAGAAGATCGACTTCTTCATTTCACCTGCATACTCTGTTCCGCCGATGAGGACGATTCTTTTCTCGAATGACACAATGATGAACGTTTCAGAATGGGTTCCATCCACGGCGGGATCTGCCTTGAAATGGGGAGCAGAAACGACGTGAATTCCGGGTCGTGACCGCTCAATTCCCCTCTTCAGTGGACGGATGAATAGCTGGTGGGCAAACAGATTATGCCATGCGAACTCATTGATCACTTGAATCGGGAGTCGGTGTTTTGGGTCAGCTCCTGCAAACCCTTTAAATACGAACAATTCTTCTTTATTCTTTAAGTAATTTATGACCTTTCCGTATAACCGTTTCTCGAATGATTCTGATGAAATCGGCTGATTGACAGGACTTCCCATTCAATTTTATCCTTAGTCGATGGTTCTTCCACAATAAATTTATCCTGAGGAGAGCGTCCTGTATATTTTCCAGTTTCTGCTCTGACCGCACCGGATGAAGTTAAATCGCCTTCATTTCGCTGAAGAACTTTTTCCACTAGTTGCGAAACAGATAATTGTTCGTGAATATTTTGACCGTTAAGTAATTCGTCAATTCATTAGATATGCTCACTGAATTCATTCGAACCCTTCCTTTATATGAATTTTAGATATCCCTTTGCTTCTCAATGATAGTATAACACATTCAAACTATTAGTCTATACTATTTAGTTAATTTTATTGTGTGTCTCCAATTTGTCACATTTTTCGTGCTAATCAAACTTAATCAGACTTGTCTCTTCTTATTTATATGTATATTATCAATTTAAAATGTTATCGCTTTATGATGAAATGGTTATGTTTGAAGGTGGAAAGACAGCAGCTGTACTACGAATTTGCGTTCAACCTACCATTGGAAAAAATGTTGACACCTCAGGTCCTAACCGTTATTATTGTACCTTGAACGGATACTCTTATCCTGAGCTGGTGGAGGGAGCAGACCCTATGAAACCCAGCAACCTGCTAATTAGTTCGATGATTTTTTTCTTTCAAAGCTCTGAAAAAATCCAAATGAAGCGAAGGTGCTAAACTGAGGCAAGGTGTTAAACCCTTGAACGATAAGAGAGAAAAGGCGCGGCTATGATGTGAACCCTTTCCTCTACATGCTTTACCTGAGGAAGGGTTTTTTCTATTTGTATAGTGGGAACTTCCACACATACTTCTGATTTTTTATAAAAAAGCCTTGTTTACTTCATACTACTTAGGGAAATGAGTACCGTATCTGTTTAACTATTTTGTCAGAAGAAATCTAACAAATATGCTTAAGGAGGAACCTTGATGTCAACTAAACGTCGTCTGTTTACATCTGAGTCCGTAACGGAAGGACATCCAGATAAAATTTGTGACCAAATTTCTGATTCAATTCTTGATGCTATTTTAACAAATGATCCGAATGCACGTGTAGCGTGTGAAACATCTGTTACTACGGGTCTTGTTCTAGTTGCCGGAGAAATCACCACTAATACGTATGTCGATATTCCAAAAATCGTTCGTGAAACGATCCGTGAAATTGGATATACACGTGCAAAATATGGCTTTGATGCTGAAACATGTGCGGTGTTAACTTCAATTGATGAGCAATCAGCTGATATCGCCCAAGGAGTAGACCAGGCCCTTGAAGCCCGTGAAGGTCAAATGACCGATGAAGAAATCGATGCAATTGGTGCCGGAGATCAAGGATTCATGTTCGGATTTGCATGTAATGAAACAAAAGAGCTTATGCCTCTGCCGATTTCACTTGCTCATAAGATCTCCCGTCGTTTAACTGAAGTTCGTAAAGAAGAAATCCTTCCTTACCTGCGTCCAGACGGGAAAACACAAGTAACGGTTGAATATGATGAAAATGATAAACCAGTACGCATTGATACGATTGTCATCTCTACTCAGCATCATCCTGAAATATCACTTAGAACAAATTCAACGTAATTTGAAAGAATATGTGATTGATCCGGTTGTGCCAAAAGAATTAATTGATGATCAAACAAAATATTTTATTAACCCGACTGGTCGTTTTGTTATTGGTGGACCTCAAGGTGATGCAGGATTAACAGGACGTAAAATTATTGTAGACACTTATGGTGGATATGCTCGTCATGGCGGCGGTGCATTCTCAGGTAAGGACGCTACAAAGGTTGACCGTTCTGCGGCTTATGCTGCACGTTATGTTGCGAAGAACATTGTGGCAGCCGGCTTAGCTGATAAATGTGAAGTTCAACTTAGCTTATGCAATCGGAGTTGCTCAACCTGTTTCTATCTCTATCGACACTTTTGAACAGGGAAAGTTTCAGAAGATGTATTAATAGAAGTAGTACGTAAAAACTTCGACCTTCGCCCTGCAGGAATTATCAAGATGCTTGACCTTCGCCGTCCGATTTATAAGCAAACAGCTGCTTATGGACACTTCGGACGCAATGATATTGATCTTCCTTGGGAGCGCACGAATAAAGCAGACGCATTAAAGCAGAAGCACTTGCTAATAAATGAGATAATAAAAGGACTGGAACAACACTTTTAGTCATAGGAAAACCGAATTATTTTGCCTTGGATTAGGCAAAGTAGTTCGGGTTTTTAATTGGTTCCGGTGAACGATGACAATTTGCATTGTGTCCGGCGGATGATTGTGAGAATTCCAATGTCTTTTGTCGGAAGTGGCAGACTAAAATTACAAAGCGGAAAATAAACTCTTCCATGAAAATCATGAGCGGAATCAGAACCTATACGGATGATGATCTGCTTAACCCTATTAATCCGGGTCCTTACAAACAATCCGAGTAATCTGCACCAAGGATGGGGTATCCCAAGTATAGGAAGTTAAATCGGTTTTATGCTGTTTATAATACTGTCCTTTTTCCGCATATTCCCTTGAAATACGCTTCATTTCACTGATGTCATGCTTCATTTAGCTCCCTTACGACTTTTGCCGGTCTGCCGAATGCGAGGGTATTGGGAGGGATGACTTTCCCCTGTGGGACGAGGCTCCCGGCCCCGATGAAGGCACCTTCACCGATTTCAGCATTGTCCAGGATGATGGAACCCATGCCGATCAACGCTTTTTTTCGGATTTTGCAGCTATGAAGGATCACCCCATGGCCGACGGTTACTTCATCTTCAATGATCAGAGGGTTATTTGGACTCTGATGAAGATAGAGTTATCCTGTATATTGACCTTATTACCGATTTTAGTTGGAGCGACATCCCCTCGTAATGACGGTATTGAACCAGACGCTGGATTCTTCCCCGATCTCGACATCCCCGGAGATGGTGACATAATCGGCAATATATGCGATCTGGCAATGATGCGGTTTTTTATCATAAGTATGGATAGAGCATTTACACTACCCCTTTCAAAATATTTATTATAATAAATGGTAGCAGAAATTTTTCAGTATGAGAACATCTTAAAGGAGGATTTGCCATGTGGAAATGGGAAACGGATCAAGAAGCGAAGGCAGTCATCGTCATCATTCATGGAGCAATGGAACATCACGGCCGCTATGGTTGGCTCATTGAAATGTGGCGTCGGCATCGGGCTATCATGTCGTCATGGGGGACTTACCCGGCCAAGGAATGACTTCAAGAAGTCATAGGGGACATATCGAATCCTTTGATGAATACCTTGATTGAAGTGAAGGATTGGATCCAGGCAGCCTATCAATTCGAGCTGCCTGTGTTTGTGATCGGACATAGCATGGGGGGGCTTGTCGCCGTGCGCCTGCTCCAGGAATCCCATGTGAACCTTGCAGGGGTCATTTTATCCTCACCCTGTTTCGGATTGGTGAACTACCCGTACAAATCGGTGGAACTATTATCCTATGGTTTAAATAAAATCGCTCCCATGGTAAAGTTCCCATCGGGATTATCCATTGATATGGCGACCAGGAACGCTGAAGTCCGTGAAATTGACAGCAATGATTCCCTTTATATCACGAAAGTATCTGTCCGGTGGTACAGGGAACTTGATCAATGCGATGAAGCATGCTCACCAGGAGCTGAATAAAATGCCTGACTATCCGCTGCTTGTCATGCAGGCGGGGGATGATCAAATCGTAGACAAAAGGGCTGTGAAAAAATGGTTTAAAGAACTTTCCTTGTCCGAAATGCATTATAAAGAATGGTCAAAATGCTATCATGAAATTTATAATGAGCCGGAAAGGGAAGAAATCTTTGAGTACTCCAAATCTTTCATTGAAAGCCGGCTGAAAACATTGGGATATATTGTGTAATGATGTAGAAGAGGTGATAAGCGTGTCTATACCAAGCGATCCATTTTCATTAATGACAAAAGTATATCGAAATGTCTTTCCACACGTTCATCACGAATTTGATCAGTGGAAAAAGAGGGCCGAAGCGATCCCGAATGAGGAATTGAGAAAACAGGCCCTCTCAAGCATCGAACATAAGACGTTTCACTGTGAAGGCGGGGGGATCATTTCCCTTCTGTCTCTGGATAAGAAAAGAGAGACGATCCGGTTCATCGTGGCCTATCAAACGATCAGCGATTACCTCGATAATCTGTGTGACCGGAGCGTTTCCCTTGATCCCGATGATTTTGCCCTCCTTCACCAGTCCATGAGGGATTCCCTTGCAGTCGGTGCCGAACCCGTGAACTATTACGCCCTCAGGGAAGATCAGGATGACGGCGGATACCTTGAAGCACTGGTCAGGACGTGTCAGAACGTCCTCGAGGATCTTCAGAACTATGAAGCAATCAAAGAAGAGCTCGCGCAGCTTTGTGACTACTACTGCGACCTGCAGATACATAAGCACGTGAAAAAGGAAGAACGCGTCGAACGGCTGCAGGGGTGGTTCGAGTCCCACAGGGAGAACCTTCCTGACATGGACTGGTATGAATTCTCGGCTTGCTCCGGATCGACCCTCGGGATCTTCTGCCTCGTCTCGTATGCGAACCGTGCCGATTTCCATCCATCCTATACGGATAAAATCAAAAGCGGCTACTTCCCTTATATACAGGGACTACATATCCTTCTCGATTATTTCATCGACCAGGAAGAAGACAGGGAAGGGGGAGACCTCAACTTCTGCTTCTATTATGAAGATGAAGAGCATATGAAGGAACGACTCCTGCACTTCCTCCGTAAAGCGGATGAACATACGGAAGGACTCCCCCACGCCCATTTTCATCGATTGATCAACAAAGGGCTGATCGGCGTCTATCTCTCAGATGATAAAGCCAGGAAGCAGCGGGACGTTCATCATTTTTCAAAAGAATTCATCAATGAATCAGGCTGGATCACAAAATTCTTCTATTTCAACGGTAAAATGTACCGAAAATGGAGAAGTAGAAAAAAAACATCTTAAATCCCAAAACCTCGACATAGCTCGAGGTTTTCTTTTTGTTTTCATGAAAAAATTGGTAGTAAACAAGTTCGAAGGTTTTAGGGGAAGAAGAGGGTAGTAGGACCATATAACTGTTTTAATTCTGAAAATATTTACTTTTCTGAATAAAGGAGTATATTTGGTAGAGAAAGTATTTACTAGAAACTTTAGGGGGAATGGAAAGTGAAGTCCAGAAAGATCATGTCTGTTGCCATGGCCGCAGCGCTCAGTGCCGGTTTATTTGCTGTCCCTGCATCCGCCCATGATGCCACTCCGGTGAATGTCTTGAAGGATCCTGTGGCGAAGAAGGTACATAATCACGGGGAAGGACCGTTTGATCTTGCCATCGCGAATGAAGAGAGATTGATCGAGATGCTCAAGGAAAAAGGGGATATTTCGAAGAATGCTTCAGCTGCTGAAGCTGAAAAAGAAGTGCAAAAGTTCCTGAAGGAAAAGTCTGATGGTTTGAAAGAGCTTGAAGATGATGGAGAGCTGAAGGAAGAGAAAGAGAAACTCGAGAAGAAAATCACCCAGAACAAAAAGAAAGGGAAGGGTCATAATAACAAAAAGAAACATCGTAACCTGGACCCTGTAAAGGAAGAATACTATGACGGTGATGTCAGGGAGGACAAAGTCCTTGTCGTCCTGATGGAATTCCCTGATTTCCCGCACAACTCCATCCAGGAAGATGAAACCGACATGTACTATGACGATTATGTGCAAAAGCACTATGAAGACATGGTATTCGGTAATAGAGGATACAAAGGTCCGAATGGGGAGAAGCTGGTCTCCATGAAGCAATTCTACGAACAACAAACCAACGGTGCCTATACGGTTGATGGAGAAGTCACGAAATGGTATATGGCCAAGCATCCGGCAGCCTACTACGGCGGTAACGGAGCGAATGGCAGTGACGCAAAGCCGAGGGAACTCGTCAAGGAAGCACTTGAAGCTGTAGCGGCAGATCCCGATGTGGATCTTAGTGAGTTCGATCAGGAAGACCGCTATGATTTGAATGGAAACGGAAATACCCGCGAGCCGGACGGCATTGTCGATCATCTTATGGTCGTACACTCTGCTGTCGGTGAAGAAGCGGGTGGCGGAAGCCTTGGAGAAGATGCCATCTGGTCCCACCGTTGGAATCTTGGATCCGTATTCCCGATCGAAGGAACTGAAACGGACGTTCCATATTGGGAAGGCAACATGGCTGCGTACGACTATACGGTCCAGCCGGCTGACGGAGCTGCAGGGGTATTCGCCCATGAGTATGGACATGATCTTGGACTTCCGGATGAATATGATACCCAGTATACGGGTGAAGGTGAAGCCGTTGCCTACTGGTCCATCATGGCAAGCGGAAGCTGGGCAGGGAAGATCCCTGGTACAGAGCCGACCGGATTCAGTGCATGGTCAAAAGAATTCCTTCAGGCCGCCCATGGCGGGAACTGGCTGAAGTATGATGAAGTCAACCTCGATGACATGAAGAAAAAAGGAACGGAATTCTACCTTGATCAGGCCAATACGAAAGGCACGAATGCAGATGCGCTGAAAATCACGCTTCCGGATAAAGAAACAGAGATCAACAAACCGTTCAGCGGAAAGTACAGCTACTTCAGCGGCAGTGGCAATGATCTTGATCAATTCCGCAGTCGTCGATGTGAATCTTACATCTGCTTCCAGTGCAGAATTCACATTCAAAGCATGGTATGATATTGAGCAGGATTGGGATTATGCATCCGTTCAAGTAAGTGAAGATGGTGAAACAATGGACCACCATCCCGGGTAATATCACAACGGATACGAATCCGAATGATCAAAACCCTGGTAACGGAATCACCGGAAAATCCGATGGATGGATCGATGCTAAGTTTGACTTAAGTGCGTACACAGGGAAAAACGTTCAAGTGAAAATCAACTACTGGACGGATGTAGCTGCCGTTTATCCTGGTCTGTATGTAGACGATATCAAGGTGACGGCAGATGGAAAACAAGTATTCTTCGACGATGCTGAGGGCAAAGCGAAAGTGAAGCTTGATGGATTTACGAAGGATACGGGAGTCAAAAAATCAGAACATTATTACCTTCTTGAGTGGAGAAACCACCAGGGAGTAGATGAAGGACTGGCTCATATCAGACGTGGTGACAGCCTCATGTCATATGATCCGGGACTTGTGATCTGGTATGCAGATGAATAGTACGGATGACAACTGGACTGGGATCCATCCTGGTGAAGGATTTCTTGGAGTCGTTGATGCGGATCAAATACCGATTAGATGGAGTGATGATTCAGTTGCCTCCACCCGCTATCAAATCCATGATGCCGCATTCAGCATGGATAATGGGAAAAAGATGTTCATCGATTATCGCGACCTTCTTAGGTTGACGCTTAAGGATAAGGATACCAAGAAAAATCCTGAGTTCTATGATAAGCAAAGACTACTCGAATACAAGGATGCCGGATGCAGGACGAAATGTTCCTGAATATGGCTTGAAAATCAAAGTGACGGGTCAAAGTAAAGACAAATCCGTAGGAAGAGTCGAAGTATCAGAAACATTAATCTAGAAGGGTGATCGCCGATCCGGCCGTCACCCTTTAAGCATGTTAGTGGACATTTTTCATCATGGAATTGATAATAATACTCACATCAACTAAAGGAGATGTCCATTATTGGCATTAAATTAAGTGTTCTAGATCAATCACCGATTGCAGAAGGAATGAGCCCTCAGGAGGCTTTCAATAATACAGTAAAACTTGCACAGCATGCCGAGAAATTAGGGTTTGAACGGTTCTGGGTTTCTGAGCATCATGATTCCACGAGCCTTGCCGGTTCATCACCGGAAGTACTGATTGCCCATCTTGCGCAAAATACGTCAGAGATCCGAGTAGGCTCAGGCGGAGTCATGCTCCCCCATTACTCTTCATATAAAGTAGCTGAAAATTTCCGTTTGCTTGAAGGACTTGAATCCTGAATCGGATCGATTTGGGCTTGGGAAGGGCTCCTGGCGGAATGCCTATGGCTACGATGGCCCTTCATGACGGGAAACCGAGGGATGTGAATCGCTACCCGGAACAAATCGATGATCTCCTAGGTTATTTGACGGATTCCCTGCCTGATTCCCATCCGTACCAGGGACTCACGGCGGCTCCGATGATCACGACGATGCCGGAAGTCTGGATGCTCGGATCAAGTCCATCAAGTGCCATGCTTGCGGCACAAAAAGGACTGCCATATACCTTTGCCCAGTTCATCAATGGGGAAGGCGGTCCGCAATATACCGCAAGCCTACCGGAATAACTTTGTTCCTTCCGAGTACCTTGAAGGAACCGAAGAACATTGTAGCCGTATTTGCCATCTGTGCCGAAACGGATGAAGAAGCGGAAAGAGTCGCATCGAGCATCGACCTATCCATCCTGATGATCGAGCAGGGGATGCGCTCGAACGGAACACCGAGTCCTGAGAAAGCGGCAGCGTACCAGTACACCCCATTCGAAGCTAATGAGATGCGGGAGAATCGGAAGCGCATGGTGGTCGGAAATCCGAAAAAGTGAAAGAATAAACTCCTTGCACTAAGCGAGCAGTATCAAACAGATGAAATCATGCTCGTAAGCATCACGTACGACTTCAAAGATAAACTCAAATCATTCGAACTGATTGCAATGCACGAATTACTATAACAAAATAGGGACGGACCTCCGCGGAGGTCCGTCCCTATTTGATTATCTTTTCTCCAATGCCACGATGAATGGCGGGTTATTGAGTTGGTTCATGAACTGGTAGCGGAGGACATGCACGTAGTTTTGATCCAGCCGTCTCGACGTAGCGGAGGATGTAGTCCCTCTCGACGGCGCCTTCAGGATGTCCGTGATAGATGACAAGGACAAGGATCCCTTCAGGCGCCATCATTTCAAGGATCTGATTCAAGGCGAGTATCGTCGTCTTCGGACGGGTGACGATTTCCTTGTCCCCGCCGGGTAAATACCCAAGATTGAAGACGGCGCCTGTCACTTTCCCGTGATGCAACGGGAGGGATGACATTCATGACGGTCTCATGTCCCTGGTGGAACAAGGTGACCCGGTCGCGCAAGTTCATGGGTGATCAAGTTGTTCCTTCGTATTCTCGATGGCTTCTTCCTGGATATCAAAACCGTATACCCGGCCATTTTCCCCTACGAGGCGGGCGAGGAACAAGTATCGTGCCCATTTCCAAGAGTTGCATCTATTGTGATATCTCCCGGGTTTACCGCCCGTTCAAGAAGCTGTCTTGCAAAAGGTAGAATTCGATCTAATTTCATGTTTCACATCCACTTTATAATATTTTCCCTGCCAGCTTCCCGGCGTTTCAATTCATCATCGATGGCGTTCAGTACGCTCCATTTATTCACGCTCCACATCGGTCCGATCATCGAGTCGATAGGTCCGTCCCCGGTGATTCGGTGAACGATCATTTCAGGAGGGATGATCTCTAATTGATCACAAACCAATTTCACGTAATCGATCAAAATCCATGAACTCAAGAAGTCCCTTTTCATATTGCTTCACCATGGGTGTTCCTTTCAGTAAGTGCAGAAGATGGATTTTGATTCCCTGGACATCAAGCTTTGCCACTTCACGTGCCGTCTCCATCATCATTTCCTCATTTTCCAGGGGAAGTCCGTTAATAATATGGGAGCATACACGGATCCCGTGCTTGCGCAATTTTTTCACGCCTTCTATATAACATTGGTAATCATGGGCCCGGTTGATCAAGCCCGCCGTTTTTTCGTGGACTGTTTGAAGTCCGAGCTCAACCCATAAATACGTTCTCTCATTCAATTCAGCCAAATATTCGACGACGTCGTCAGGAAGGCAATCAGGACGTGTGGCGATGGAAATGCCGACGACTCCATCCTGCTTCAGTACGGATTCGTATTTTTCCCGTAAGACCTCAACGGGTGCATGGGTATTCGTGAAGGCCTGAAAATAGGCCATGTACTTTCCGTCTTTCCACTTTTTATGCATTTTTTCTTTGATGTCATTGAATTGTTTCTCTAATGAGTCGGCCCTGCTTCCTGCAAAGTCCCCGGACCCTGCCGCACTGCAAAAGGTACAGCCGCCGTGTGCAACCGTGCCATCCCTGTTCGGGCAATCGAACCCGCCATCTAGGGCAACTTTAAACACTTTATGGCCGAAATGGTTCCGGAGATGATAATTCCATGTGTGATATCGTTTTTAGTCTGCTGCATATGGAAATGGGTTTGTCCCGATGACAAACACCTCCTAAATTTCATGTGATATTCGGTGTGTATGACGTCAAAGAGATTTTAACATGAACAAGGGGAGAATGTATCCTCGGCGACTAGAAATAGGCGAAGATTACCACTTTTGAAATGGGTAAGCAAGTTCAAACTAAGGGAGGGGAGAAGGATAGATCTTCCTCTTATTGACTAAATAGGCAGGGGGGTAGTCGAAATGGCAACAAGGCAATCGATCGATGAATGCATTCAGAAGTGCGAAGACGCCATTCGGTACGCTCAAAAGCAATATAAAGCCGGTCTTGGGCAGGAGCATTACGAGACGTCATTATACGCAGGCCATGCAGCAGATCGAGGAATCGGTCAATGACCTTGCACACTCTCTCGAAAGTGCCAATGCCCAGCAGCGTGAACAGCTTCACCGGATGAGGCTTCAGCTTCAGCATCTTCAGAATGAAATGATTTTGTTGGAACATGATCCATCAACGGTAGGGGGGAATTTCATTGAATAAACGATCTGATCAAAACAACCCGGAGCAAAATGACCGGAACAATTTCCGAATCGATACCGAATTCGGTAAAGAGTACAATCCTGTTGAAGCCGTGAAAAAACGTAACGAAAACAGGAGCCAACCCGTCAGATCAACCATCATAATGGCAAATAGCACCACGAGCCAGCCTTGGATTCCAGGGCTGGCATTTTTTTTCAAGCGCTTGAATCACCGCATTGAAGCAGCATGACATAACTGGGTTGAAACCGGTAAATAATTCTTGCTCCTTTCATTGAAAAGGAGTAAAATCCTTTTGGGACTCGAAATAATAGTGTGAGAAAGGAAGAGGAAAAAATGCCCAAATCTTTATGGCTACTTGTCATTGGAATGATGGTGAATGTTACCGGTTCTTCCTTCTTATGGCCGCTTAATACCATCTACCTACATGATCACCTTGGAAAGACATTGTCCATGGCGGGAATCGTCCTCATGCTGAATGCAGGGGCAAGCGTTGACCGGGAATCTGATCGGAGGGTCTCTTTTTGATAAAATGGGAGGGTATCAGGTCCATCCTTTTAGGGATCTCATCACTCTTACAGCACTGGGAGGAATGAATCTATGGCACGGATGGCCTCATTATGTCGTGTTCCTGACTGTTGTCGGATTCGGTTCGGGGATCGTGTTCCCTTCCATGTATGCCATGGCAGGGTCCGTGTGGCCCGCCGGGGGAAGGAAAGCATTCAATTCCGTCTATGTCGCCCAGAATATTGGAGTCGCCGTCGGGGCATCACTAGGCGGATTGGTTGCATCGTTTTCATTCAATTATATCTTTCTGGCGAACTTCTTGATGTATATCGTATTTTTCCTCATCGCCTTGTTCGGCTACAAGAATATCTCCGCTCGGTTGCGGGATCATACGTCGGTCATCCAGGAATCCAAGCCGATACGCGACAGTTCGAAGCTGACGGCACTGCTGCTTATTTGCGGAGCGTATCTCTTATGCTGGGTCGGATATGTGCAATGGCAGTCCACGATCGCCACCTATACGCAGGAAATCAATATTTCCCTCAAACAGTACAGCTTATTGTGGACGATCAACGGGGCGTTGATCGTCCTTGCTCAGCCCCTGTTGTCCAAAGCCATCAAGCGGTTCGAGCATAACTTAAAATCCAGATCATGATCGGGACGGTCATCTTCATGCTGTCTTTCGCTGTTGCGGCATTTGCCGATCAATTCATGTGGTTTGTAGCAGCGATGATCATCCTGACGGTCGGGGAAATGCTCATTTGGCCGGCCGTTCCGACCATTGCCAATTCCCTTGCGCCAAAGGGGCGGGAAGGATTTTATCAGGGCATCGTCAACAGCACGGCAACAGGAGGAAGGATGATCGGTCCTCTTATCGGCGGAGTGATGGTCGATATGTTCAGTATGCAGATCCTCTTTGTCATGCTGATTGCCTTTTATATCGCGGCCATGCTCTTATCCAGGTCTATGACCGTCCATTGAAAAAAAAGAACCGGTAACCGTTTCAGCCCTTAACTAGAGGCTGGGGAAAAAATGTTTTAGTTATAGGAAAACCCGAACTATTTGCCTAAAAGGAAAAATAGTTCGGGTTTTTTATTGGTTTCATGAACATGACAATTTCATTGTTTCTAGCGGTTGATTGGAGTGCAGGACGAAGACTCCCGCGGAAAGCAAAGTCTTGCACGGAAATCATGACTGGTATAAAGAACCTATTATGACCCAACCGTTTTTTTTTCAAATTAAAAGGGCTCCCGTATCCTACGGAAGCCCACTTGCAAAAAATTGAGGCGGATAATCCAAACGCCACATCGTCTGTTGTCACAAGGACGTGATTACCGACTTACACAATTCAGCTCATCGCTAGATAAGAATAACATGGTCGCCGAAAAAAGGCAACCCTCTTTTTCATA
The DNA here is from genome assembly GCA_963762295.1 of uncultured Bacillaceae bacterium. GTDB lineage: Bacteria > Bacillota > Bacilli > Bacillales > Bacillaceae_B > Rossellomorea. Next base: position 742,236 of record CAVXKK010000004.1, on the reverse strand, counting down.
AGGATGGATCGCTTGGGATTCGCCAGTGACGGATCAGCGGGCCGGAATCGCCGAAAACGGGATCACTGGATGGAAGGGGAACCGAAATGATGTCGAGGCGCGAGCTCGTCCTGTCATCAGCCCTTCCTTCCTTTGTATTGTAGTCCCTTCCATCGGGATAGGCACCGACAACCTTGAAATCTTCACTCGCTGAGATCCGTTTATGTCCGGTTCCTGCAGGCAGGATGAGGACGTCACCTTTTCGGAAGCGTAATGTTTCCCCGAACTCGCCGCCGATCAAGACCTCGGCTTCCCCGTCGATGACCCCCAGCACCTCGTGGGTATTACTATGGAAATGGTGGTAATCAAATATTCCGTTCCTCCAGCTGTTGTACCATCCATTGCGTTCCAACACCGTTTCGGGGCTGTCTGTCTCTCCGGATAAGGCATTTCTGTATAATAACACCGGAAGGTCCGGGTTATTGGGGATGATTCCATCATCCTCAAAATACAAGATCTTTAGTTCGGCGATTTTCATCCTTCATTCCTCCATTCGTTGTTAAGAAGATTCCCTCGTATCAAGCCTTTAAACCGTTTTCCAAAAAGTGGTGTGGATTATTTTCCATGAGCGCAGTAAATGGTATGCTAGGATATAGTTATCTGAAAATTTCGGGTTTGGGGGAAGGTTGATGAGTTCAGTTATTGAAATCGGTATCGGTTGAAATGATCGAAATCATTCTGGAGAACGCGTTTGAGTGGCTTGTTGTCGTCGATGAGGGGGGCACGATTATCTATATGAACGATAGCTACTGCCGTTTCCTCGAGGTGGAAAGGGAAAGGGCCGTCGGCAGCCATGTCACTGAAATGATTGAAAACACAAGCATGCATATCGTTGCGGCCAGCGGCAAAGAAGAGGTGGCCGATCTTCAATATATCCGGGGGAACTACATGATCGCCAACCGGATCCCCATCGTGGTGGATGGTCAGGTGATCGGAGCTTTTGGATCGGTCATCTTCCGGGATACGAGTGAATGGATGCAGATGAGTTCACATGTAAAGAACATGATGTCAAAAATCCAGAGCTATATCCAGGATATCAACAGCGGGGTGCGCTATACCCTGAACGATATCATCGGTGATTCCGAAGTGATGCTCGAGCTGAAGGATAAGGCGCAAATGATCGCCCCAAGTGATATTTCCATTTTAATCAGAGGAGAGAGCGGAACGGGGAAAGAGCTTTTTGCCCACAGTATCCATCAGCTCAGTGAACGGAGCTCGCAGCCATTCATCAAGGTCAACTGTGCGGCCATACCGGAGCATCTCCTGGAATCAGAGCTGTTCGGATATGAAGAAGGGGCATTTACAGGGGCGAAGAAAGGAGGGAAAAAGGGTAAATTCCAGCTTGCCCACAAGGGAACCCTTTTCCTCGATGAAATCGGAGATATGCCTTTGAATATGCAGGCGAAATTTCTCCGGGCCCTTCAGGAAGGGGAAGTGGAAGCAGTTGGTTCGACCAAGATCCAGCATGTGGACGTCCGGATCATTGCCGCCACGAACCGTCCCCTTGAAACGCTGATGGAAGAGAAGCGTTTCCGCACCGACTTGTATTACCGCATCAATGTCATCCCTTTTCATATTCCTTCCCTTAAAGAGCGGAAGGGGGACCTTTCAAGACTTGCCTTCTTCTTTCTGGAGAAATCAATCAAATCCTCGGGGAAACGGATCAGTGGATTCGAAGGCGATGTACTGGAAATATTCAAGTCCCACAGCTGGCCCGGAAACCTCCGGGAACTTGAAAATGTGATTCACGCCGCGACCTATCTGACGTCTGGCTTCGAAATCAAAGTCAGCGCACTTCCCTCTTATTTAAAGGTGGGGAATGTATACAAAACAGGGTCGAAGTCATTAAAAGAAATGATGGAAGAAACAGAACGTGCCATTTTGGAAGAAGCGATCCGGACCCATCCAGACAAACGGAAAGCTGCCCGTGTACTGGGGTTGGGGAAATCGAGCCTGTATGAAAAATTGAACAAATATCAGCTCCGATGAAGGAGACGTCCGGAATGCCGGACTGATGTCCAGATTTCCGGAAATAGGATGAAAGTGGCAGGTTTATGCGTGCCGAAAAAGCAGAAGGAAGAATCTGTCCGGAATTCTGGACAGATTTTTTTCAGGTGAAAAGGGTAAGCCCAAATAGAATCCGTGTTTGAGATTTTTCAAACATAAGTCTAAAACGTGCCCGAAAGGGAAGATAAATGCGTAAAAGAGAAAAACCCCTCTCAATTTTCCGAATAGTACAAAAGTTGGCACGTTCCTTGCAAGTACATCATGTGAAAGGGGAAAAATCCGATTGATGGGTACAAAAAGATGTAAACGATTACAAAAACAAAGGGGGAGCAACAATGTTAAGTATGATCGGCCTTATTGGAGGACTCTTACTATTAATCTATTTAACGATGAAAGGCATGAATATCCTGGTTGTTGGTCCGATATCGGCACTGTTTGTGGCAGTGCTTAGCGGGATGCCACTTTTCCCGCAGCTGGCGGCAGAAGGGGAAGCCGATCTCGTCACGAACTATATGGGAGGGTTCACGGGGTTTGTAGCTGCCTGGTACTTCATGTTCTTATTGGGAGTCGGTATTCGGAAAAGTGATGGAAGATAGCGGGGCGGCCGATAGCGTCTCCCGTTTTGTCGTAGACAAAATGGGGATGAAATATGCAGTGTTTGCCATCGTGGCATGCCTGTGCGATCTTGACGTATGGCGGAGTCAGCCTGTTCGTTGTAGCTTTCTCTGTCTATCCTATGGCCCTGAGTCTGTTTAAACAAGCAGATCTTCCAAGGCGCTTCATTCCGGCTGCCCTGGCCCTCGGGTCCGTCACCTTCACGATGACGTCTGCAGGTTCACCGGAGATCCAGAACTGGATCCCGATTGAATATCTTAGGAACCACACCTTATGCAGGCTGGGAAGTCAGTTTATTGTCGCGGTCTTCATGGCCGTGTTTGGCTACTGGTGGTTAAAACGCATGATCAAGAAAGCACTGACAAAAGGAGAGAGATTTCAAGCCAGAGAAGAAGATCCGATCATTGATGAAGGGCAGTCCATTCCGAATCCGTTCATGGGTCTGATTCCGTTCCTCGTCGTACTTGATTATGCCTTTGCCTTCCATGATTCGTTGAAACAATCGGCGCTCATCATTGCCCTTCTTGGCGGGGTCATTTACGCGTATGTTTTGAACAGAAAGTATTTCAAAGGCTTCTGGGGAGCGGTTTCTGAAGGAACAGTCGGTGCACTGATCGCCATCGGAAACACGGCAGCAGTCGTCGGTTTCGGCGGTGTGGCCAAAGCGGTTCCTGCGTTTGAAACAGCTGTTACAGCCATGACGAACATCCCAGGGTCTCCATTGATCGGGGGAGCGATCGCTGTCAGTGTCATTGCTGGTATGACAGGATCATCCTCGGGCGGTCAGGCGATCGCACTGCCGTTGCTCGCGCCTCACTACATGGATATGGGCGTGAATCCGGAAGCACTGCACAGGGTAGTGTCGATCTCTTCTGGGGCACTGGATTCCCTTCCGCATAATGGATATGTCGTCACGACGATCCGTTCCATCTGTAATGAATCACATGAGGCTGCTTATGGGGCCGTAGGGGCACTCACGGTCATCGTTCCTCTCATCGGCGTCATCATCGCCATTGTTCTATTCACTCTAGGTTTCGGTATCTAAGAAAGGAGTTTCATCATGGTAGATAATAAAGTCGTATTCATCACAGGAGCTGCACAAGGAATCGGGTATGAAATCGGCAGGGAATTCGCGGTCAAGGGAGCGAAAGTCGTCCTGACCGATCTTGATGAAAAGAAAGTGGAAGAAGCGGCAAGTTCCCTCAGGAAAGAGGGCTTCGAGGCCAAAGGCATCAAACTGCGACGTGACATCCGAGGCAGGATATACGCGGAGCGGTGGAGAGCACGGTGGAGGCATTTCGGCCGGGTTGATGTGCTGATCAATAATGCAGGGCTTCAGCATGTTGCACATATTGAGGAATTCCCGACCGAAAAGTTCGAGCTGCTCATAAAGTGATGCTCACTGCACCTTTCATGGCCATCAAGGCGTGTATTGCCCCATATGAGGGATCAGCAGTGGGGAAGGATCATCAATATGGCTTCCATCAATGGCCTCATCGGCTTTTCCGGTAAAGCTGCGTATAATTCAGCGAAGCACGGAGTCATTGGTTTGACGAAGGTTGCTGCACTTGAAACGGCAGATCAGGGGATCACGGTCAACTCCGTATGCCCGGGGTATGTGGATACCCCCTTCGTCCGGAATCAGCTCGCCGACCTTGCATCCACAAGGGGAGTGGAGCTCGATAAGGTCGTAGAAGAAGTGATCTATCCCCTTGTTCCTCAGAAGCGGCTACTCGATGTGAAGGAAATTGCGGATTATACGTTATTCCTCTGCAGTGACGCAGCGAAGGGCGTGACCGGTCAATCGGTCGTACTCGATGGGGGTTACACCGTCCAATAGAAGATCGAAAGCGGCGTTCATCGATTACACCAGGTGAACGCCGCTTTTTTCGTCATTTGGACCCGAAGAATAAAAAGGGCTTGCGTGAAGGTATACTATTGACTAAAATAGTGAATACATATATATGATAGTACTATATGAAACGTTGATCAGGAGTAGTAATGATGAGTCTTCCGGAGCAGAGAGTTGACGGCTGGTGAAAGTCAATCAGAAGACCTCATGAACTCGCCTGCTGAGTCGCAAGATCTGAATGACAGTAAGATCTGCCGTTTTCCGCGTTATGGATGAATGAAGCTGAGTGCGCGTACACTAATGTGGGTGGTACCGCGGGAGAATGTAAACCAAACTCTCGTCCCAAATATCTTATTTGGGACGAGGGTTTTTTGTATGTCAAGGCAATGGCCCCGATCTCCAGCTTTCGAAGAAAGTAAAACCACTAAGGAGGATCTCAATATGAGTTTTAATCATAAGCAAGTCGAGACGAAATGGCAGAAACACTGGGAAGAAAACAAAACATTCAAAACGACAGAAGACCCTGGGAAGAAAAAGTTCTATGCACTTGATATGTTCCCTTATCCTTCAGGAGCCGGGCTTCATGTAGGACATCCGGAAGGCTTCACGGCGACGGATATCCTCTCAAGGATGAAGCGCATGCAGGGCTACAATGTCCTTCATCCGATGGGCTGGGACGCATTCGGTCTGCCGGCTGAGCAGTATGCACTTGATACGGGGAATGATCCTGCCGATCTTCACGGAGCAAAACATCAACAACTTCCGCAGACAGATCAAATCCCTCGGGTTCTCTTATGACTGGGACCGCGAAGTGAATACGACAGATCCGGATTATTATAAATGGACGCAGTGGATCTTCCTGAAGCTGTATGAAAAAGGTCTGGCTTATGTGGATGAAGTAGCGGTGAACTGGTGCCCTGCCCTTGGTACAGTCCTTGCCAATGAAGAGGTCATCGACGGGAAGAGCGAACGCGGCGGCCACCCTGTAGAGCGCCGTCCGATGAGGCAGTGGATCCTTAAGATTACAGCCTATGCCGATCGTCTTCTAGAAGACCTGAAGATGTGGACTGGCCGGAGAGCATCAAGGATATGCAGCGTAACTGGATCGGACGATCCGAAGGCGCCGAGGTCATCTTCAACATCGACGGCCACGATGAATCGTTCGACGTATTCACCACCCGCCCCGATACGATCTTCGGCGCAACCTATGCCGTCCTTGCACCGGAGCATCCTTTTGTAGAAAAGATCACGACAGGTGAGCAAAAAGACAAAGTAGAAGCGTATCTCGACAAAGTGAAAGCAAAGAGCGATCTTGAGCGTACAGATCTTGCAAAAGAAAAAACAGGTGTATTCACCGGTGCCTATGCCATCAATCCGGCGAATGGCCAGCAAATGCCGATCTGGATTGCCGACTATGTTCTCATGAGCTACGGTTCAGGAGCCATCATGGCGGTGCCTGCTCATGATGAACGGGATTATGAGTTTGCCAAAGAATTCGGGCTTCCGATCATCGAAGTGGTCGCGGGCGGCGATATTGACAAGGAAGCCTATACAGGAGATGGTGATCACGTCAATTCCGACTTCCTCGATGGATTGGGGAAAGAAGAGGCGATCACAAAGGCGATTGCGTGGCTTGAAGAGAAGAAGATCGGAACGAAAAAAGTGACCTATCGCCTTCGTGACTGGCTGTTCAGCCGTCAGCGTTATTGGGGTGAACCGATTCCAATCATCCACTGGGAAGACGGCACGGCAACAGGAGTCCCTGAAAGCGAGTTGCCTTTGTCCTTCCGAAGACGACGGAAATCAAGCCGTCAGGAACGGGTGAATCCCCTCTTGCGAACATCAGTGAATGGGTGAACGTCGACGATCCCGAAACAGGTAAAAAAGGCCGTCGTGAAACGAATACGATGCCGCAATGGGCGGGAAGCTGCTGGTACTTCCTTCGCTATATCGATCCGCATAACGAAGAAGCCCTTGCAGATGCGAAGAAAATGCAGGAATGGCTTCCGGTTGATACGTATATCGGAGGAGCCGAGCATGCGGTCCTTCACTTCTATACGCACGTTTCTGGCATAAGTTCCTTTATGATATCGGCGTAGTACCGACGAAAGAGCCGTTCCAGAAGCTGTTCAACCAGGGAATGATCCTTGGGGAAAACAATGAAAAAATGAGTAAATCCAAAGGGAATGTCGTGAATCCGGATGAAATCGTCGAATCTCACGGAGCAGATACCCTTCGTTTGTATGAAATGTTCATGGGGCCACTGGAAGCGTCCATTGCATGGAGCACAAACGGTCTTGACGGAGCACGCCGCTTCCTTGACCGTGTATGGCGCCTGCTTGTCGAGGAGGATGGGACAGCTTTCCTCGAAAGGTCACAGGACGTTCGAATAGTGACCTCGATAAAACGTATAACCAAACCGTTAAGAAAGGTGACCGAGGATTACGAAGGACTTCGTTTCAACACAGGGATCTCCCAGCTCATGGTATTCATCAATGATGCCTACAAAGCCGACGAACTTCCAAAGGAATATGTCGAAGGATTCATTAAGCTCCTGTCTCCGATCGCTCCTCATATGACAGAAGAACTTTGGAGCAAGCTTGGTCACGAAGGAACGATTTCCTACGAAGCATGGCCGACATTCGATGAATCGAAACTCGTCGACAATGAAGTCGAAATCGTCCTTCAAGTGAACGGAAAAGTGAAAGCAAAAGTCATGATCCCGACGGACATGAACAAAAGAAGACCTAGAAAAACTTGCGATGGAACATGAGGAAATCAAAACCCAAATCGAAGGGAAAACCGTCCGCAAAGTGATCGCCGTACCAGGCAAACTAGTCAACATCGTAGCGAACTAATAATGAGGGACGGACCTCGAAATGGGCCTGTTTTAAGCGGAATCGCTTTAAATCAGCATTTCGATGAGGTCCGTCCCTCTTTTTGAATCTGATGTTTTTGTTCTGGGAACCCTTTGGTATAATCTTGGTGAATGATTAAATGAATGGTGAAAGGAAGTTGAAAATGGATAGTATTAAAACCATTACAACAGATGAGCTTGAGAAGAAGTTGAAAACGGAGAAGATCGCTTACTCGTGGATGTTCGGGAAGATGAAGAAGTGGAAGAGGGCATGATTCCTGGCGCAAAGCATATCAAGATGGGCGATATCCCTGAGTCACTCGATCAATTCGATAAGGATAAGGAATATTTCTTTATCTGCCGTTCCGGAAACCGAAGCGGAAATGTTGCCCACTATATTCAGGAGCAAGGCTATAAAGTGGTGAACATGGAAGGCGGCATGATGAACTGGTCAGGGAATACAGAACCGAAAAAATAAGCTGAGTGAGAGGACGTCCATACGGGCGTCCTCTTTTTTTGGGATTATTTGTTTGAATAATGAGAAAAATGACCATACTGTTAGCAAAAACGGGAGTGGGAACATGATACAGGTGAAAGTGTTCGATTATGAGCATGAAAAAGATCTGGAACAGGATATGAACGATTTTTAGTGGAACTGGATGATAAAAAAATCGTGGATATCAAATATCATGTTGCGGCCATGCCGGAAGATGACGAAGAACAGATCTACTGCTTTTCGGCCATGGTGGTGTACAGAAAATAAAAAAGCTGGGACAAACGTGTTTTAGTCATAGTAAAACCCGAATTTTTTTTCCTAGGATCAGGAAAATAAACTCGGGTTTTTCATTTGTTTCATGACCATCTCTATTTCATTGTTTCTAGCGGTTGATGGGAGTGGAGCACCCCGCATTGCCTGGAAGGCTAACGGGCTACCCGCAGAAAACCAAGTCTTGCACGGAAATCATGAGCGGTATAAAGAACCTACACGGATCGTGTTCGTCATGAAGTAGTACCTTTTTAGTTGTATCCAAATCTCTTTGCAGCTCGATCAGGATTGCGTGAGGGCTGCATTGGAGCCTGCAAGACGTCCCGTGACGAGGGCAGATGTGATATTATATCCGCCTGTATATCCATGAATATCAAGCACTTCCCCGCAGAAGAAGAGGCCGTTCATCTTTTTCGAAGCCATCGTTTTCGGTTCGATTTCTTTGATCGACACGCCGCCGCCTGTTACAAAGGCTTTATCGATGGATAGTGTGCCGTTCACAGTTGAAGGTAAATTGCTTTAAGAGCCTGGCAAAATGGCGGATCTTTTCTGAGGAGATGTGATCCCCTTTTTCATCGATGATCGATTTCTGCACGTCAAGTAGAAAATAGAAGGTATCGCTCAGGGACCAGGCCTTTAAACATATTTTTCGCCGCTTTCTTCCCATCTTCCTTCACCTGTTTGTGGAGGGACTGGAACAGCTGCTCTTCATTTTGATCGGGCATGGAGTCGATCTGCATGGCCACGTGGGTCAGGTTCCATTTTTTCATGGCCTTTACCACGTATTGGCTGCAGCGGAGAACAGCCGGTCCGGAAATCCCGAGATGAGTGAAGATCATGTCCATCTTATGGGTGACGATCTTTTTCCCTTTCGGATTCAACACGCTTAAATCGACGCTGCGCAAAGAAAGGCCCTGAAGCTCTTTCTTTTTACGAATGGCTCGTCCGACGTAAGGGGGACCTCTGTCGGAAACAGATCCGTGATCGGTATGCCCGGCTTTCGTCTGCCCATGGATACCCGTCACCTGTCGATCCGGTATGAGGGACGGACTTTCCTCCTACTGCGATCACGACAGCATTAGCGCCGATCGTTTCCCCGTCTTTCAAGATGATGCCCGACCGTTTTGCCGTTTTCATACAGAACCTCTTCGACACTCGTACTTGTCCGGGTGTCGACATCGAATTCCTTCATGCGATCCAGTAAAGCTTCGACTACATCCATCGCCCGGTTCGATACAGGGAACATCCGGCCGTGATCTTCTTCTTTCAACTGAATCCCGAGATTTTCAAAGAAGGAAATGATATCTTCATTATTAAACTCAGAAAATGCGCTGTATAGAAAACGGCCGTTCCCGGGGATATGCTTGATGATTTCCTCTACGGGAAGCCGGTTGGTCACATTGCATCGGCCGCCCCCTGAAATCGCAAGCTTCCTGCCGAGCTTTGTCCCTTTATCTACAAGGAGGACTTTCGCGCCGTTTTCCCCGGCGGCGATACTGGCCATCAAGCCCGATGGTCCTCCGCCTATGATGATGACATCATATTTTTTTACCATTTTTTCCACCAACTTTATAATAATTGCTTGCTTCATGAAAAGACATGAAGTTTCACTTTATTTTAAATGGGATGGGTTTTAAATACAACATTCGAAAAAAATTGTCATTCGATTCGTACAGTAGTAAACTACTGATAGTGTGTAAATTTCTTGAGTGTTTATTCGAATTCTATTTTGTTTGTGATAACGGGCAACAAGATATATAGAGAGGGATACTATGTCATCTAAATTAATAAGAGGAACGTTTATTTTAACGTTAGGGACCTTTATTTCGAAGTTTTTGGGTCTTTTTTATGTTATACCGTTTGATGATTTGTTGAAAGGTCATGAAGAAGGGGCATCCCTTTATCAATATGGATATGTACCTTATACGATCTTTCTGACAGTAGCGACTGCCGGAGTGCCACTGGCCGTTTCAAAATTCGTTTCAAAATATAATGCCATCGGGGAATATGCCGTAGGACGGAAATTATTTAAATCCGGGCTCGTGCTCATGACGCTGACTGGGATCGTATCATTCCTCATCATGTATGCATTCGCACCGATTTTTGCAGAAATGACGATCAAAAGCGATGAGCAGGTCATTTCCGTTGCTCAGGTGACCACCGTCATCCGGGCCGTGAGCTTTGCCCTGATCATCATTCCGTTCATGAGTTTGATCCGGGGATTCTTCCAGGGTCATCAATCCATGGGACCGACGGCGGTTTCCCAGGTGATTGAACAGATCGTCCGGATCGTCTTCCTCCTTGGCGGGATCTATGTCGTCTTGAACATTCTGGATGGGACCGTGACAACGGCCATTTCCGTTGCGACATTCGCGGCTTTCGTAGGGGGACTTGCAAGTCTTGGAGCATTGATCTGGTATTGGTTCAGACGGAAGCCTCATTTGGACGAGCTCTCTCGAAGAGGACCGGGGGAACGAAGAGATTTCGTTAAAAGCGATGTACAAAGAAATCATTGCCTATTCGATCCCCTTCATTTTTGTTGGACTCGCCAATCCATTGTTTCAACTGGTGGATCAGATCACGTTCAATACCGCCATGGCGGATATCGGGAACGCGAAAGTTTCCGACCACGCTTTTGCCGTATTGAACTTCTACACGCATAAGCTCGTCATCATTCCGGTGTCACTGGCGACAGCCTTCTCCATGACGCTGATTCCGCTGATTACCACGTCTTATACGAGCGGTGACCGGAAGACGATGCGCAGGAACATTGACCAGACCTTTCAGATTCTGTTGTTTCTGACAGTGCCGGCAGCACTGGGACTGGCCCTTTTGGCTGAACCGATGTATACGTTGTTCTATCACAGTGATGCACTTGGAACCTCTGATTTTACGGTCATATGCACCGGTAGCGATCCTGTTTGCACTATTTGCCGTCACGGCAGCGATTCTTCAAGGGATCGATGAGCAGAAGTTCACGATTTTCAGCCTGCTTGTCGGGCTGTTCTCTGAAGCTGGTCCTGAACATCCCGCTCATTCGCCTGTTTGAAACGCAGGGGCGGTGCTTGCCACAACGATCGGATATGCAGTGGCGATCCTGATCAATCTCTATGTGATCAAAAAGTATGCACGATATCAGTTCAGGCTCATTATCGAGAAGGACGCATGTTCATCGGCGCTTCGAATGTCGTCATGGCCGGTGTCGTATTGGTACTGTACTGGCTGTCCTGGTTAAATTCCTGAGTCCGGAGACAGGATTCCAATCGATTTTCCTTGTAGCCATCTGCGGCGGAGTGGCGAGACTCGTTTACTTCTACATGAGCTTGAGAAGCAAACTCGCAGATAAATTGTTCGGTGACAAGATTCGAATATCCGCAGTAAGCTGCGAATCGGATAAAGACAAAGGGATGATGCGTGATCATCCCTTTTTTATTTTGAGTAAAGCTGCTTACCTTCAGCAACCTGTGTGAAGAATAATAGAAGGAAGGGCTCATGCCCCTTGGGTACGACCTTAAAAGGAATAATGAACGGAGTGTCATTGACTTGAGAATTGATAAAATGCTTGCGAATATGGGCTATGGCAGCCGGAAGGAAGTAAAGAAGCTATTGAAAGATGGCGGACTTCAAGTGAATGGGGAAGTCATCAAGGATGGGAAGGCCATATGATACCGAAAAGGATACCGTCATGCTGTACGGGGAACAAGTGCGAATATAAGGAATTCATCTACCTGCTGATGAATAAGCCGCCGGGAGTCATTTCCGCCACGGAAGATCAGAACGATGAAACGGTCATTGATTTACTTCAGATGGAAGATCAAATCTTCAATCCGTTTCCAGTCGGAAGGCTGGATAAGGATACGGAAGGGCTTCCTTCTGATACAAACGACGGACAGCTTATCCCACCAGCTTCTTTCACCGAAGCGCCATGTACCGAAAACCTATTTTGCCGCGATCGACGGAGAAGTGACGGAAGCAGATGTGGAAGCTTTCAAAGATGGTGTCACATTGGATGATGGATATGAAACGAAGCCGGGTAATCTTAACGATCTTAAATCCGCTCCTCACTCCGAAATCGAACTGTGATCACGGAAGGCAAGTTCCATCAGGTGAAAAGGATGTTTGAAGTCCGTCGGGAAGAAAGTGATCTACTTGAAGCGGTTGTCCATGGGACCGCTTGGACTTGAGGGACCTCGAGCTTGGTGAGTACCGGGAACTGACGGAAGAAGAAGTAACGATGCTGAAAGAATATAAACCGGAATGAATGAAGGCGGCTCCTGATGGGGTCGCTTTTTTTGTTGGTGAGAGGGAGCAGTGTGAAGGTGGGGTGTGAGGTGAATATCGTAGTTCGTACGTTCGTACAGGTGAATGGTAGATTAAAGGATGGTTTCGTACGAAAGGATCGTTAATCGCAAATAGAAAGTGCCCGGCAAAAGTCATTCGCAAATAAAATTTGAAATGTCGCAAGTAAATTCAGAAAAGTCGAAATTAAATCTTTGGAATTCGCAAATAAGGTTCTTCTCTGACTCTGAGTTTGGTTGGAAGGAAAAGAAAATCCTTATAAAGTCAGTGCGAAAAAAGTCGTTTTTTCGATTGGAGAATTTGGCACCATTCGGCCTTAAAGATTGCTTGAATAATGGGGAGGTTTACAAACAATCCACTGCTATCGCCTGTATCAACAAAAAGTCGCAAATAAAGTATAGGAATCTATTTTTCGATATAAGCCAAAACCCCCAAAAAGGCAAGGAACGCCTTTCCGGGGGTTTCGTCTTATGCTTGTCGGGTCACACCGACCCGCCTCCGCTTTTCTACATGTCTAGCTCCGGGGCTTTGAGGCTCGAGGTCATAAGCCAAAAATCCCGAAAAGGCAAAGGGCGCCTTCCCGGGATTTCTGTCTTATGCTTGTCGCCTCAGGGCCAAGCCCCTCCGCTTTTCTACATGTCCAGCTCCGGCGGGTTGCCCCTCGAGGTCATAAGCCAAAACCCCCAAAAAGGCAAGGAACGCCTTTCCGGGGGTTTCGTCTTATGCTTGTCGGGTCAGACCGACCCGCCTCCGCTTTTCTATAATCAACTCGTCATTTTTACTTTTTTTGTGGTTGTGGTCCATTGCCCTCTTGTTGGGCTTTCGACCAGGTCGTTGTAGGCCAATACGTTGAGATCTCTTTGTATGGTGCGTGGAGTAATGCCAAATTCGTCTACAAGATCTTGAGTTGTTACTGTACCTTTCTTATTGATGTACATGTATACAGCCTTGATTCTATTCAGCATACGATTGGTTGAAGGTTTCAAGAAACCACTCCCTCATCATTATTCCAAAGGCAAAGACTACAGTGTCTACTGTGCACCACACGTGCTACCTAAGTACTAAGCGCTTTAGACAACCCCTTTTGTGTTGACCGCCGTTCCGGGTCATTTTAAATTTGAAATGTCAGACAACTACATTGTAACGCTATTCCAGAAAAATATCTAGAGGATTGTTTGATTCCATCCATTTTTATGGATGGGATTGGTTCTAGAATATGTTTGTATATGAAAAAACATGTAGGATGCAGTGAATTTTCTTGTTGTTCCTGTTTGGTTTTGCGAGGCAAACAGTATAAAATGGGAGGTGAGAAAACTATTACATATAGAGCAGGTGTTAAGATGACGATTAATTGGATGAATGAAGTGGAAAATCGAAAGGAAGATTTACTGAAGGATCTTCAAAAATTCTTGCAAATCAAAAGCGTCATGGATGAAGAAGATGCTACGGAAGAAGCCCCTCTTGGTAAAGGTGTGAAGGAAGCATTGGACTATATGCTTTCACTTGGGGAAAAGGATGGGTTTACACCGAAGAATGTCGGCAATCTTGCCGGGCATCTTGAGTTCGGGGATGGGGAAGACCTTCTCGGCATCCTTTGCCACGTCGATGTGGTTCCTGAAGGGGATGGATGGAGTGTTGATCCGTTCGGTGGCGAAATAAAAGACGGGAAAATCTTTGCACGGGGAGCCATTGATGATAAGGGTCCGACTATGGCGGCTTATTATGCCATGAAGATCGTGAAGGAGCTCGGCGTCCCGTTCAATAAGAGGATCCGTATGATCATCGGGACGGATGAAGAGAGTGATTGGAGATGCGTCGATCACTACTTCAAGAATGAAGAAATGCCAACGATGGGCTTTGCGCCTGATGCCGACTTCCCGATCATCTATGCTGAAAAAGGGATCGCAGACTATGATCTCGTTCAGGAGAATACACGGGATGCAGAAGCCGAAGGAATCCGTGTGAAGCACTTTGAATCCGGCCGACGCTACAATATGGTGCCTGATCATGCGAAGGCGGTCCTTCGTATGGATGAAGATCACACGAAATGGGTGCAATACTTCGATATCTTCACGAAGGATGAAGGGCATCAAGGGTGACTACTTCATGGAAAATGGGGAGCTTGTCATCACGATGGAGGGGGTATCGTCCCATGGGATGGAGCCTGATAATGGAAAGAACGCAGGCCTTTATCTGGCGGCGTTCCTCAGCAAGCTGCCTTTGGCCCCTTATGAGGCTGATGTTCTTCGGTTTCACGACCAAGCATTTCTTCAAGGATTCACGTGGTGTCCAGCTTGGGGTGAGCTTCACCGATGACATTACCGGCGATTTGACCATCAATGTTGGAAAACTGCGCTTCTCTGAAGAAGAGGGTGGCCGAGTCGGGCTCAATATGCGCTATCCTGTCACATTTGATATGGATAAAGGCCGAAAGATCCTCGATTCAGTCGAAGGGTATGCTATCGAAAACTTCGATGACAGTGAACCTCACCATGTGTCGGCAGACGATGACTTCGTTCGGACCCTGCAAAAAGTCTATGAAGATCAGACGGGTGAGAAAGCGGAACTCCTCAGTATTGGCGGAGGTACCTACGCAAGGAGCCTGGAAACCGGCGTGGCCTTTGGTGCCTTGTTCCCGGGACGTGAAGACATCGCTCACCAAAAAGATGAATATATGTATATCGAAGATTTGCTGAAAGCGACGGCCATCTATGCCCAGGCCATCTATGAATTGACATGTGAACAATCCTCCTGATGGGGAGAGTGAACTAACGACAGACTATATATAAAGGGGAGTGCAGGATGGATACAGTATTTGTGAATGGGGTATTGATGGATCGGAAAGAAGCGAAAGTCGATATTGAGGACCGCGGATATCAATTTGGCGATGGCATCTATGAAGTCGTCAGGGTCTACGGTGGAAAGACGTTCACCATGAAAGAGCATATGGAACGATTCTATCAGAGCGCTGAGAAGATCAAGCTCCATATCCCTCATGAGATGGATGAGCTCACCGGATTGATCCACCATTTGATCGAAGTCAATTCGATCCAAGACGGAATTGTGTACCTTCAGGCTACGCGCGGAGTCGCCGCCCGTCAGCATCATTTCCCGGCATCTGACGTGAAAGGCAGTGTTGTCGCCTATACGAAGGAAGTGCCCGTACCACAATCTCAGATGGATCAGGGTGTCACGGTGAAGCTCATCGAAGATGTGCGCTGGCTGCGGTGTGACATCAAGAGCCTGAATCTCCTCGGCAACCTTCTGGCAAAGGAGGAAGCTGCTTCTGAGGGGCATTTCGAGGCGATTCTGCACAGGGGAGATCTTGTGACGGAAGGATCTTCTTCCAATGCATTCATGGTGAAAGACGGAGTCGTGAGAACCCATCCTGCCACAAACCTGATCCTGAATGGGATCACGAGAAGGGTGATACGGGACGTCGCCGGTTCAGAAGGGATCCCGTTCCAGGAGGACGCATTTACCATTGCCGAGCTACTGTCTGCAGATGAAGTCTTCATCGCAAGCACCACGTCCGAGGTGATGCCTGTTGTGAAGATCGGTGAACGCCTTGTAGGGGAGGGGCATCCGGGGGCTGTCACGAGAAAACTCCAGAGGGCTTTCAGGAAGCGGATCGAGCAAGAGGCCGCGGTGGCCCATTGATCGGGAGAATCCTTTGAAAGCCATTTTTTCACAGCCTTTCATGCAGACAGAGCGCCGCATAGAGAAAGAGACGCAGAAAACGATTGAGACGGTCGGATACATCCATTTGTACAATGATCGAATCGAGACCCCTTCCAATGTATTCGTCTTAGGCGATGTATTCGATGTGACCAGCAGATCGCTGTCGGCAGCTACTGTTTCTTGTATCTCCACACCATCATCGGTGTACGGACGTTCATTATCAAATCTTCACCCGATCGCTTCATCCTTCACTACCGTTCATTGAAATGAGCGCAGGAAAAAGGACCCTCCGTTTGCAAACGGAGGGTCCTTTCCTTTATCTCAAAGTTGAGACTGACTGCTCATACCGGCCAATGGTTTTAAATGGTCTCAGAGAATCAAAAACGGAATAGATCGCTTGAAAGGTAACGTTCTCCCGTATCGCATGCGATGCATACGACGACCTGATCCGGGGAAAGCTTCTTCGCCACTTCGATGGCAGCGTAGCAGGCAGCTCCTGAGGATGGGCCGACAAGGATCCCTTCTTCGCTTGCCATCCTCCTGGCAATATCATAGGCTTGTTCATCCTCGATCCTATGGATTTCATTGTAGATATCCGTATTCAAAATGTCCGGAACGAAGCCAGGGCTTGTGCCGACAAGTTTATGTTTCCCTGGCTTCCCACCAGAGAGAACGGGGGATCCTGCCGGTTCCACGACGTGGATGTCGAGGTCGGGATAATACGTCCTCAAGCCTTCCCCTGTTCCAGTGATCGTACCGCCCGTACCGGCAGTAGCTACGAATGCGGCCAGGGGCTTGCCGATTTGTTCCATGGCTTCTGCGATTTCGATGGCGGTGGATTGCCTGTGGGCGTCGGGATTGGCGTGATTCTCGAACTGCATGGGCATGAAGCCGTTCTCGATGGACTCCGTCAGTTCCTTGGCTTTCGCGATTGCGCCAGGCATCTTTTCATCACCCGGGGTAAGGACCACTTCGGCTCCGTACGCCTTGAGAAGATTGATCCGTTCCTGCGTCATCGTGTCAGGCATCACAAGGATCGCCCTGTACCCTCTTGCGGCTGCGTTCATGGCGAGGCCGATGCCCGTGTTGCCGCTCGTCGGTTCGATGATGGTGGCCCCTTCTTTCAACAGGCCGGCTTTTTCCGCTTCTGTGATCATATGGTAGGCGGCCCGGTCCTTAACACTCTTGCTTGGATTATAGAATTCCAGTTTCACGTACACGTCTGCTCCGTCTGCCGGAGCCAATCGATTTAGTTTTACAAGGGGGGTGTCCCCGATCAAATCAGCGATGTTTTGCACAACTTTCATGATGAACATCCTTTCTATCTTCTCTATCGTTACTTTCTATCCTACTCAATCCTATAAATTCTATCAAATAAATCAGCTTTGTGCGTCATTTCCCATGTATTTCCCCCTGCACTAGTTCTCTAGGTTCTCACATTTTGCTATGATGGATATACATCAAGAAAGGACGGATGATATGCGACAGCCTCATTATTTCTTCGCTCTACCCCTCCCGGAAAAAGAAAAGCTCCGGTTGGGGAATCAGGCAAGCTTATTTCCATTCAAAAAGCCGGTCCATCATCAGGACTTCCATTTGACACTGGCGTTCCTTGGAGGGTCCGGAGCCGATGCCCTGGATCTGGTCACGTCCAAGGTGAGGCAAGTGGCAAGGGAGCATGATCCCTTCACATTGACCTTCAGTGGTTTTGACTCCTTCGGGCGCCCGGAAGCACCACGGATCTTCTGGATGGGGGTGGCCCCTTCCGAAGAGCTCACTCGTTTGAGGGCGGCCGTTTATGGTGCATGCCTGGACGCAGGATTCGAATTGGATCCCCGACCGTTTGCTCCCCATATCACCGTGGCGCGCAAGTGGGGGGGAGAGTATGCATACAATGAGCGTTCTCCAGAAATCGAACCCCTTCATACCGAATTTCCCGTAGAACACGTTGTCCTGTACCGGACACGACTGGAACATATCCCAAAATACGAGCCGGTGGCGACATTCCCATTGAAAGGGCTGACACCGGGAGAAAGAGGAGAACCTCATGGCACAGCTCATTAAACTGCAGGACTACATTTCCAGATATGAAATGGATCTTTATCGCTATCCTACCCAATTTGTCCGGCTGAAAAAACAACAGTGGGAAAAAATGAAGGATCACTGGGAAAATGGTGATACCCATGAAGAATCACATAGTACGGCGGAGGAGAAAGAAACCGTGAAAGATCGCTTGTTTTCCTTTTTTAAGAGAAGAGGGGATCAGGAAGAAATCGAGGATTTGACCATGTATGCCGAAAGTGATGATGAAGAGGAGTTCGCCATTGATGCTGAACGATTGGAGGCTTCTACGGAAGACGAATTGAAGCAGGTGTTTCTCGAGAATATCATGGATTTTCAGCTGAAGTGGGCGAGTTCGACCATTTCACAACGTTCATATGTGGACAACAGCTATTACTATGATGAGCGGTTGAAGTATCTTCTTCAGAGGTTCCCGGATAATATACTGGTGCTTTATCATCCCATTCTTAAGATCAAAAAAGCTCCTGTCGAATTTGAAACGATCCTCATCACCCCGACGGCCGTCTGGTGTCTCACTTTCCTGGAGTTTGAGGAGGGCACCGCCTACATCGGAGGGAAGGAGCATTTTTGGCTGAAGAAGTGGGGACGTGAAGAAGAGAAAGTGTTGAATCCCCTGATCACCCTGCAACGAATGGAAACGATCATCGATCAGATCCTCCGCTTTGCCGGTGTGGACCTCCCCATACATAAAGGTGTCATCTGCCGCAATGGGTACATCGATTATCCTCAGGCTCCCCACCATGTCCATCTATTGGACAAACGGAAGCATGAAGGATGGTTCGAATCCCTGCGTTCCATATCGTCCCCCATCAAGGGGGTCCAGCTTAAGGCTGCCCAGGCCATTCTGGACTATGGACATACCACGTCCTTCAAACGGATCGGCATGGATGAAGACCGATTCGTTGGGGAAGAGACGTGAAGACCTTCTACCTCGTCAATCCCGCAGCCAAAAACCGGGGGAGTACAGAAGACTGGGAACGATTCCGCGTGGAGGAAGGCATCACCCATGAGTTCTTCGTCACCCGTCATCCGTCTGAAGTGAAGCAGGTGATCCGGGATCTTGTGGAGAGATATCCCGAAGAGACCCTGCTCCTTGTCGGCGTGGGAGGTGACGGGACGATGAAATCCATCATCAGCGCGTCGATTGGTTTCCCCCAGGTGATCATCGGGTATATTCCTTCAGGAAGCGGGAATGATTTCGCTAGGGGGTACAAATGGCCGCGGAAGCCACGTGAGGCAGAAAGCCGGATAAAAGCCGGATCGGGTCACGCCTCCTTGTTGGATGCAGGTGAATTTCAACTCCCTGCGGAGCCGAATGGGCACTTTGTGAATAATATAGGAATAGGATTCGATGCCCGGGTAGCGGGACGTGCGAATCATTCCCCATGGAAGAAACGGCTTAACCGGGTTTCACTCGGGAAGCTCATCTATCCCCTTATTCTTGTGAGGGAAGCCCTTACGTTCCACCCCTTCTCCCTGCGGGTCCGGAGCGATGGGGAGGAAAGTATGTACGATAAGGTCTGGTTCATGACAGTATCCAATCATCCGTATTTTGGAGGCGGCATGAAGATCGCCCCCGATGCCCATCCGGATGACGGCATGCTGGATGTGACCGTCGTGGCCGGAATCGGCCGCCTTAAGCTTATTGCGGTCTTTCTTTCTGTATTTGTGGGAAAACATACGGTGTTTAAAGAAGTTCATACATTCCGCACGCGGGAAATGGTCGTGCAGGCAGAGGGGGATCCCGAAGTCCATGCAGATGGAGAAACATGTGGGACCCTTGCTGTGAATGGACGCATGAGCATCCGGGTGCTTCCGTCCAGTTGGAAAATGATGAATGGAAGAGGGTGAGCAGGTGTTCAATATCAGTCGTCATTATGAAGCATTTATGGATACATTCACGACCATCACGCTCATTATCCCCCATGACCAAGATGGGGGTGAGGAGGATTTTCGCGTCGTGAGGGGAGACATAACCATCCCGCTTGAGATAAAGGAAGAGATCCTGCTTGAGCACGCAAGGAAAATCGTGACGTCTCTCCCGGAAGAGCTCGATCTGGAAGAGGCGTGTGAAGTGGTCGATGCGAACGGGGTCAGGACCGACCTTCAAGTTGGGGCCGTCATCAGGACGGATGCCTTTGATGAGCGCTACTACTACGACGGCGAAGACCTCGGGGTACGGAAAGAGGAAGGAGGGTTCCGGTTTAAACTGTGGGCCCCCACTTCGTCAGCAGTCAGACTCAAGCTGATTTCGAAAAACGGTGAGGAAACGGAACACAGCATGATGCGCGAGGAAAAAGGGGTGTGGACCCTGGGAATCCAAGAAGATGTGGAAGGGTTTTGTTATTCCTATCTCACCTGCATCAATCTCGTCTGGAAGGAAGCCCTTGATCCCTATGCCGTTGCCGTGTCGTTCAACAGCCGCTGGGGTGTGGTCACGACTGAACTCGGACCTCCATGTTCAGCCCTTCCACCTGTTTCATCCCCCGTCGATGCCATCATTTACGAGCTTCATGTGCGGGACTTTTCCGCCGGGAGTGAAGGGGGCATGAAGGCAAGAGGGCGTTACGATGCCTTTTCCGAGCGTGGAACGAAGACGCCGTCTGGATACTCAAGCGGCGTCGACTATCTCAAGGAGCTCGGCATCACGCACGTGGAGCTTCTTCCCGTCAATGATTTCGGGGGCGTGCCGGATGATCCATCCGATGAAGAGTATAATTGGGGATACAACCCATTATTTTTCAACGTTCCGGAGGGCAGCTACAGCTCGGATCCCTGTGAACCCCTCGTCCGGATAAGGGAATTGAAAGAAGTGGTGAACAATCTCCATGATGAGGGCATCAGGGTCATCATGGATGTCGTATACAACCATGTGTTCATAAGGGAAGAGTCCTCGTTTGAAAAAATCGTGCCGGGTTACTTTTTCCGCCATGGGGAAAATGGATTGCCTTCCAATGGGACCGGCGTAGGGAATGATTTTGCCTCGGAGCGGCTCATGGCGAGGAAGTTCATCAAGGACTCGATCCGCTTTTGGATCAATGAATACGGATTCGACGGCTTCCGGTTCGATCTTATGGGGATCCTCGACGTGACAACGATGAATGAAGTGTCGGATCTCGCGAAGGAAGCGGGTCTCATCGTCATCGGGGAGGGATGGGACCTGAATACCCCCATCCCTCAGGAAGAAAAGGCAAATCTCCGCAATGCACGGTCCATCCCTGAGGTGGGACAATTCAATGATTGGTTCAGGGATACCGTCAAGGGGAGCACCTTCAATCTTCACGATAAAGGGTTCATCCTTGGACATAGCGGACTTGAAAAACAGGTGGCCCAGGTCCTTTCGGGAAGCGTCGGCATCCAGAGCCGGGACCAGGGGATCTTCGATGGGCCCATCCAATCCGTCAACTATATAGAATCCCATGATAATCATACCCTTTGGGATAAGATGAAGGCGTGCATGCATGAGAGTGATGAGCAGCTGTTCAAGCGGCAGTCCCTAGGAACCGCGATGGTTCTCCTTTCACAAGGGATTCCGTTCATTCACGCAGGTCAAGAGTTTTACCGGACAAAGGGGGGGCACGAGAACAGCTACAATGCCCCGGTCCGGATCAATCAGCTTGACTGGAAGCGCAGGGAAGAGCATGATAAATCCATTGGGTATGTAAGGGGACTGATCACGATCCGGAAAGCCCACGGCGCCTTCAGGTTTAAGGAAGCGCCATTGATCAGGCAACATGTGAGCGTTGTTATGGCTGAAAATCAATCTGTGGTCATCCGCTACTCGGAAGTCGGGGACTATGGTCCTTGGAGTGAGATCATTCTCGTCTTCAACGGCGGAACGGAACCGGCCGTTTTGCACTTGGAGATGGTGAGGAATGGCTTTGCCTGGCAGAAGGGGATCGTGCGGATGCCGATGGTCTGTCACCATCGAAGGAGATCATTTGGAGGTCGCCCCGCTGACTGTATCGGTTGCGGTGATGCAGTCGATTTCAGGGAAGCTTGACGAATAACGCAATATGACGATAAAATTGAACACAGATGGCTATTGATTTTATTGCCCAATAGCTGTCTTTTTTATTTTATAGACCTTTTTAATGAGCAATATGATAATGAAATATGAACTAATCATATAAACATGACAAAGGACCAATAGAAGGTGAATATATTGGAACACTTATTTGACCAAGATTGGGAAATAGTCCCCGCAGGCGGTGCCACGGGAGAAGCGTTCTTTGCCCAGTATCAGGAACAGAGGCTATTTCTGAAGCGTAATTCTTCCCCTTTTGTGGCTGTATTATCAGCAGAAGGAATCGTACCGAAGCTTGTTTGGACAAAACGAATGGAAAACGGGGATGTTATCACGGCACAGCACTGGTTAAATGGCAGAGAATTAAAGCCCGAAGAAATGAAGGATGAACAGGGTGGCCAGGCTGCTGAACAAAATCCATTCCTCGAAACCTCTTTCAACCATGCTTGAGCGGCTTGGGAAAGAGCCGTTTCAACCTGATCATATGCTGACGGAAGTCGAGACCAGTCTTGAATTCGATCTTCTTACATTGCCCGTGTCATAGAGAAGCGATTGCGTTTCCTTCAAAAGGAGCCTGATGAAGTCCATCAAGGACGAATATGTTGTCTGTCACGGGGATGTCAATCATAACAACTGGCTGCTTTCTGAACACAATCAGTTGTATTTATTGATTGGGACGGAGCCATGATTGCAGATCCCGCCTTTGATGTCGGCTTGCTGCTCTATTGGTATATCCCTGAAGATCAGTGGGAAAGACTGGCTCACTCAATATGGAGCGGAACTGACGGATAACCTGAAGCTCCGCATGAAATGGTATGTGGTGGCCCAGACGATCCTATCCATCCAGTGGCATAAAGGCAAAGGGCGCTTTCACGAAATGAATCACTGGATCGAATATCTACACAAAATTATATGAATTATGAATAGTGTTCATATCCGTCACCCATTGGGACAGGTTGTGTTTATTGGTGGTGATATGATTCGGTAAATCTGAAGACGAGATCCCGCTTTGACTGTACTGATAAATCTCCTGAGTACGGGTTTCACGTTTTCATGGATGTCTGCATTGACCATGAGGGACTTGACCAATCTTCCACCTGTTCACATTCGGAAACGGAACCGCAACAATCTGTTTGATGATTACTTAGTATATCTGATAATAATTGCATTTGATTTTGAGAGTTTAAAGGCATGAAAGCACACCCTTTCATTTTTGTTGTGATTGAATTCAAGATTTAAATGACCAGAAAAGGAATTCACTAATAGTGTGTGAATTCCTTTTTCAATTATGCGCGGCTTCTAATGGATTTCATCTTGCACGAACCATGGTGGTCGTGGTATGTTTTTGTTCGAATGGCGTGCCCGTGGACAAGCAGGAAGCTTGCGGGATCGGGTGCGTGAAAAATGGAAAAAAGAGGTGTCTACATGCGTTTACGTTATAAACCATGGGCTTCTGAAAAGATCAGTGAACATCCGCATATGTAGTGGCGGAGCCCAGGATAACTAAAGGGAAATGGAATGAAGTGTTTGGGAACGACAACCCTATCCATATCGAGGTAGGAACAGGAAAAGGTCAATTCGTCACCGGCATGGGGAAACAGAACCCGGAGATCAATTATATCGGGATCGAACTCTATGAGAGTGTCCTTGTGACGGCTCTTGATCGGATCCATTGAGGAAAATTAAGCAATGTGAAATTATTGAATGTCGATGCAAGGGATCTGAAGGAATTTTTCGATGAAGGTGAAGTAGGACGGGTGTATCTGAACTTCTCGGATCCTTGGCCGAAAATCCGTCATGAAAAGCGTCGCCTTACGTATAACATTTCTCAAGTTGTATGAAGATATCCTGGTTAAAGACGGAGAAATCCATTTCAAGACAGATAATCAAGGGTTGTTCGAATATTCCTTGAAGAGTTTTTCCTGGTACGGACTCCATCTGAATTTCTTGAGCCTCGATCTTCATAACAGCGGGATTGAAGGCAATATCATGACAGAATACGAAGAAAATTCTCTGCAAAAGGGGAAAGGATCTACCGGGTGGAAGCTCAATTCCAACACTCATGATCAGAAGGCTGCAGTCTGCCGTTTACCGGCTTCTGCAGTCTTTTTTTCTTGTCTTCGGGATTCGCTCGGCCTACTTATGCTACACTAATGGGGAACAATAAGGGAGGAATAAAGAGATGGAAAAACGGATGATTGGTGATACAACGTTTCACTGGCTGAACGGCGGGGTGACCTTCATGGATGGGGGAGCCATGTTTGGAGTCGTGCCGAAACCGCTTTGGTCCAAGAAGTATGATGTGAATGAACGGAATCAGATCGAACTCCGGACAGATCCGATCTTTTTCCATTGGAACGGTAAGAACGTATTGATCGAGTCGGGCATCGGAAAAGGAAAGTTAACAGACAAACAAAAGCGGAATTATGGGGTAGAAGAAGAATCTGCACTTGAATCCGATCTCCAGGCGCTTGGGGTATCGCCGGAAGAAATCGATGTGATCCTTATGACGCATATGCATTTTGATCATGCGTGCGGGTTGACGAAACGTGAGGGTGAAGACTATCGCTCGACCTTCCCGAACGCTGTCATCCATACCTCACAGGTGGAATGGGATGAAATGCGAAATCCCAATATCCGTTCAAAGAATACATATTGGAAAGAAAACTGGGAGGCCATTGAGCATCAAGTGGTACCATTTGATGAGCAGAAGGAAGTGCTGCCCGGCATCACGATGATCCATACGGGTGGGCACAGTGACGGCCATGCCATCATCCTATTGGAAACAGATGGCGAAACGCTGATTCACATGGCCGACCTCATGCCGACACATGCCCATAAAAACCCATTATGGGTGCTAGCGTATGACGACTATCCTATGACTTCGATCGGAGCCAAGGAAAAATGGATCTCTCAGGCAATCGAAGGGGGATACTGGTTCCTCTTTTATCATGATGCCGTGTACCGTGCCCTGAAATGGGATGAAGCCGGGAAAGTGTTGGAATCGGTTGAACGCAATAGATGATGAATGGAAAAGATCCAAAGCCGGATGGCTTTGGATCTTTTTTGGTTATAAGGGGTAAACATCAAGGATGGTTCCACTCTTCACATCAGCGATGAATTCGAACTGTTCGAGTTCCCCGTCGACCCTGCGTGAGATGCCACCTTTGAATACGTGTGTTTCAAATGTATGCTGCTTGAAGGACTCAGGCTTCATGCTGATCCACGAGCCGTCGATCTTCCCGTCTTTTTTGAAGCGTTCTTTTACTTCCTTCAATACTTTCTCCGGAGAAACGGTCTTATGATCCTTTGCGGCACTGCTGAGGACGAGCCCCCCGACAGCTCCGACAGCCGCTCCGACTGCAAACGATTTCCAGTTCATCCACTATTCCCTCCAAAAGCCCGGTGGAGACATGGATGTCTCCCCGATATTTTCTACATGCTAAGACCATTCTAACAAAGAACACGGAAAAAAGAGAATCTTATTTGAATCCAATCGGTGGTAAGAGGTGCGAAAGTTCTGTAAAATGAATGTATACATAAAGATGTGAAAACGAAATGGGGTAAATGACATGAATCAGGATACATTGGAATTATTTAAGACGTTGACAGAACTGCCGGGTGCTCCCGGTAATGAACATGCTGTGAGGGCCTTCATGAAAGAGCAGCTCTCCACCTACTCAGATGAGCTCGTACAGGATCGCCTTGGTGGCGTATTCGGAGTAAGGAAAGGGGACAGTGATGCTCCGGTTGTCATGGTGGCCGGACATATGGATGAAGTGGGCTTCATGGTGACCTCCATCACGGAAAACGGGATGCTTCGCTTTCAGACCCTTGGAGGCTGGTGGAGCCAGGTGCTCCTCGCCCAGCGCGTTCAGATCATCACAGACAATGGACCGATCACCGGTGTAATCGGGAGCATCCCACCGCATCTACTGGGAGAAGCTCAGCGATCGAAGCCGATGGATATCAAGAATATGCTCATTGATATCGGCGCAGATGACAAAGAGGATGCCCTCCGGATCGGGATCAAACCAGGCCAGCAGATCGTACCGATCTGTCCGTTCACGCCGATGGCCAATGAGAAGAAGATCCTGGCGAAGGCGTGGGATAACCGTTACGGCTGCGGACTGTCCATCGAGCTTCTGAAGGAACTCCACGGCGAACAGCTTCCGAACACCCTGTACTCAGGTGCCACCGTTCAGGAGGAAGTAGGTTTGAGAGGGGCTCAGACGGCGGCCAATATGATCAACCCTGACTTATTCTTCGCCCTCGATGCCAGCCCGGCAAATGATATGTCAGGGGATAAAAATGAATTCGGACAGCTCGGGAAGGGGGCCCTCCTCCGGATCCTCGACCGTTCCATGGTCACGCACAGGGGCATGAGGGAATTCGTCCTTGATACGGCGGAAACCAACTCCATCCCTTATCAATACTTCGTTTCCCAGGGAGGAACGGACGCAGGCCGTGTCCATATGTCCAATGAAGGGGTGCCGAGTGCAGTCGTAGGTATTTGTTCTCGCTACATTCACACCCATGCATCCATGATCCATATTGATGATTATGCTGCCGCGAAAGAATTGATCGTAAAGTTAGTGAAACAGTGTGACCGTTCCACAGTGGAAACCATCCGCAGTAACGGATGATGGAGAGACCGCCCGGTAACCCAGGCGGTCTTCTTTTATGAAAAAGGGGGTAAAGAAATGAAGGATTTCGGAGTGGGGACGACCAATCCGGCAAAAGTGTCGGCGATTCAGAAGGCAATCGGTCCAGGAGCCGTCATACATCCGGTTGAAGCGGAGTCGGGGGTCAGTGCACAACCGTTTTCGGATGAAGAGACGATCAGGGGAGCGGTGAACCGGGCGAGGAACAGTATCGGAACCTTTCATGTGGGCATCGGTCTCGAAGGAGGGGTGGTCGATACGACGTCAGGCCTTTTCCTCTGTAACTGGGGAGCATTGGTGGACGCCGAGGGCCGCGAATACATTGCAGGCGGAGCGCGCATCCTCCTTCCTGATGAGCTGGCAGATGACCTTCGCGGAGGCATGGAGCTTGGACCTCTGATGGATGCTTATACGAAACGGGAAGGGGTGCGGCACCAAGAAGGGGCTGTGGGGGTTTTCACAAACGGTCTGGTGACGAGGGAGGCGATGTTCATCCATGTGGTTATCCTCCTGATAGGCCAGTGGGAATATGCTCAAATCAAGCAAGATAAACGCTGTGATACCTGACTTGGCCCATACCAAATAGAGCCCATCCTCATAGGATAGAGTAGATCGGATGCGAAGGCATGCGATAAATCTCTTGTACAAGGGGGGGCAAAAACACATGGGATGCTATAAAGGACAAAATGAAGGCGGATGTCGCCGTCGTAATTGTTGTTGGAACTTCAACTTCTGCTGTGATTGGGACAAATTCCTATTCGGTAACCGCTGCTGCTGCAGACGCAATCGCTGTGAAAGCAATCGTGGAGGCTGCAGAGGCAAAGGGAACGACCACGGCGGATGCAGGCGCAATGAAGGAAACAGGAACCACGGGTGTAAGGATTGGTAAGAACTGAATAAACAAAAGCAGCCTCTTTGATAAGAGGCTGCTTTTTTGACTTATTTAATTCCCTTCATGTAGGTCTGAATCTTAGGACCGATCAGGAAGAGGATGAGGCCCAATACGATGGACACACCACCGATGGTACCGAAATACACATTTTCTGTTGCCGGCGAGTAGAATCTGACAAGCTGTGCATTCAACGCCTGTGCCGCAGCAGGTGCCAGGAACCAAAGGCTCATGGTCTGTGCAGAGAAGGCTTGAGGAGCAAGCTTCGTCGTCGCAGAAAGGCCGACAGGCGAAAGGAGCAGTTCCCCGATGACAACGATGAAATAGCTTAGTACGAGCCAGATCGGATTCACTAGTCCGCCATCAGGTGTAAAGTATCCTGGGATGAGGATGACCAGGAATGAAAGACCTGCAAAGATCAGACCCCATGAGAATTTACGCGGGATGATCGGCTGGCGGTTGCCAAGCTTCACCCATAACCATGCAAATACAGGTGCAAGGAGAAGGATGAACAATGGGTTAAGGGATTGGAACCACGCAGGTGAGATTTCAAATCCGAAAAGATCGAGCTGTGTCTTTTTATCAGCATAGGTCGCAAGGATGGTTGCACCTTGTTCCTGGATGGACCAGAACATGACCGCAGCAATGAAGAGCGGGATATAGGCGATAACCTGAGAGCGTTCCTGTGTCGATGTTTTAGGACTGTAGTACATGATCAAGAAGTACGCAAGAGGAACGACCACACCGAAGATTCCGACAATATTAATGAATACATTCAGCGTGAAGATTCCGGCAGGAATGGTCCACCCAAGGATGATGGCAAGGACGATCACGACCACTGCCGACATCCAGCCATATTTCTTCTTTCTCGGTTGCTGTCAGCGGGTTCGGCACATACGTCCCGGCAAGTCCCAATGTAGATCGCTTGCTTACCATGAACACGACAAGTCCGAGGAACATCCCGATGGCTGCTGCTGCAAATCCCCAGTGGAAGCCGTAGTTCTTTTGAAGGCTACCCACCACGAGTGGAGAAAGGAATCCGCCAAGGTTGATTCCCATGTAGAAGATACTGAAAGCCGAGTCGCGGCGTGTATCTTCCTGGCTGTACATTTCACCGACGACGGTTGAAACGTTCGGTTTAAGTAGGCCAGTACCGATGACGATCAGCACCATGGAAACGATGAACATAGAGAAGTTCCCTGGGAATGCAAGGGCGATATGACCAAACATGATGAATATCCCACCGTAGAAGACGGCCTTCGACGTCCCGAATACCCGATCGGCCAGCCACCCACCGATGACCCCAGACATATACACAAGGGAACCGTAGATGGAGACAATGGCAAGAGCCGTGCCTTCCTCAATGCCAAGCCCGCCTTTAGATACCTCGTAGTACATGTAATATACAAGGATGGCTTTCATACCGTAGTATGAAAAACGCTCCCAGAACTCTGTGAAGAATAACGTGAACAACCCTTTAGGGTGACCGAAGAAGCCGGTCTGAGGTACACTTTCCACAATTTTCTGTTTATTCGATGATGACATATTACAACCTCCTTATTCTTTTACTATAATATTTTAATATTTTTATAAAGTCAAAAAGAAATTAATAAAAATTTAATTATACCATATATTTCTATATATTGCTAATATTAATTCATTTTAGAATTGTCAAACTATTTTGTAAGCGCTTTACACGCAAAAAAGAATAAATTCGCCCGCCCGAGGTAAGAGGGCAGGCGATGGAATCATTATACTTCAAAAATATAGGAAATGGCTTTAAGTGCCTGTTCGATGGTCGAGACCGTCGCATCTGCCCGCTGGGAAATCTCTTTCAACGGATGGTGAAGCTTTTCCGGACGGATCAGGATCAACGGCTTGTCCTTCGCGAGGGCAATGCCGGCATCCATGGCTGTGTTCCATTGTTTGTACTCTTCTCCGAAGTAAGCGATGACGAGGTCTGCCTTTCCCATCAGGATCTTGGTGCGCAAGTTATTGAAAGCCGAAGCCGCTTCATCTCTCAAGATGGCGTTCGGCTGGTGCCGAGGATTTCTTCCCCGATGGAATCGGAACGGTCATGATTTTCCATTGGACCGGTGAACTGGATAGCCAGTCCCTTTTTCTCCGCTTCGCTTTTGACTCATCCCTCCAGGTACTATGTATCTCCCCTGCTAGATATACCGTTAATTTCATTGTGATCATCCCCTATTTGTTACTGTCTCCTACACGATTTACCCTATCCGAGTCAAAATTAACCTTTCTTCCCAGCAAAAACAGCATTCCTGTAAGAAACGGGTTGTCATTGGGACTTTGTGAGGGTATCATAAGCGTAGGTTTAGCAGAATAAAGGAGGATGATGGAGAATGAAACGCTATATGTCTGTATTATTCATTCTTGCCCTTATATTAGCAGGGTGCAGCACCTCAATTGACGAAGAGAAGGATAAAACGGCGAAAGTCGTAGAAGATATGGTTGATCATAAGGTAGATGCAAAAGAGAAAGCCGGGGACATCGAGTTTTACCTGCCCTTCGGTGCCGAAGTGGAAAAAGAAACCTCTTATAATGTGATCATCAAAAAGGGGTCGGATACGTTTATCCTCTTTAACAACCCCCAGGAAGATAAGAACAGCGACCTTCTATATAAAATGTCTCTTGAAGATGAATCGGACGTGGTGAAAAAAGGAACGTTCCAAGGCAAGGATGGGTTGGGGTATTATATCATTAAGAGCATCCCCGATTCTGAAAAATATGAACTTATCGTCGGGGTAGGGGGCACGAAGGTTTCCACTCAGTCAGATGAAGGCGATCTATCTGATCATGCAAAAATGATGATGAAGATGGCCACTTCCGTGAAGGGCTCCTAAGATCTGATCATTGTGATCGGATCTTTTTTTTTGTGTGGATATTTATCTGGACAAATGATACATGTGTCTTTACACTAGTAAAAGAAAAGGTTTGAAAGGGGAACCAATATGAAGGAATGGCTTGCTAGGAAAGGGGTTAAGCCCTCAGCGAGGGTCTATTTAATAGATGCTTTGAGCTACATGGCTCTTGGATTATTCAGCTCCCTCATCATCGGTCTGATCATGAAGACGATCGGGGAGCAGGCAGGATTTCTGCCTGAAGGATTGCAGCAATTTTTGATCGAGATGGGTGGGGTAGCCTCTTCCATGATGGGGCCGGCCATCGGTGCAGCCATCGCCTACGGGCTCGGGGCCCCGCCGCTCGTGCTTTTCTCGGCAGTCGTTACGGGGGCAGCCGGTGCCGCACTCGGTGGACCGGCCGGTGCGTATGTAGCGGCGGTTCTGTCTGTGGAAGTCGGTAAGTTGATCAGTAAAACCACGAAGCTTGATATCATCGTCACCCCGTTCACGACCATTCTGACAGGGTTTGCGGCCGCTTCCTTCATTGGACCCGGTATTTCGACATTCATGACCATGTTCGGCGGATGGATCAGCTGGGCGACAGAGCAGCGACCGATCCTCATGGGAATCCTTGTGGCCATGCTCATGGGTCTCGCTCTTACGGCACCGATCTCAAGTGCAGCCATCGCCCTCATGCTCGATTTGAATGGAGTGGCAGCCGGTGCCGCAACGATCGGCTGTGCTGCCCAGATGGTCGGATTCGCTGTCATAAGCTATAGGGAGAACCGGTTTGGAGGATTGCTCGCTCAAGGGATCGGAACCTCGATGCTGCAGGTGCCGAATATCATACGCAATCCCCTCATCCTCCTACCTCCGACACTGGCGGGCATGATCCTTGCCCCCATCGGGACGACGATCTGGGTGATGGAGAATAATGCGGCAGGAGCCGGGATGGGTACAAGCGGATTGGTCGGACAGATCATGACGTTCCAAACCATGGGATTCAGCGCGGGTGTCCTGATCCAGGTTCTCGTGTTGCATATCATTGGACCTGCCATCATCAGCCTGTTACTATCTGAATATATGCGTAAACTAGGGTGGATCAAACCCGATCAATTAACGCTGGATATTGGAGGTAAGTAACATGCGAAAACTGGCATCAGAAGAAGAATTTCATGAGTTGAAGGCGAACGGGAAGCATGTATTCATGTTCTCTGCAGATTGGTGTCCGGACTGCCGGATCATCGAGCCGATCCTGCCTGAAATCGAGAGCGAGTACGAAGAATTCACGTTCATTTATGTGGATAGAGACCAGTTCATCGATATCTGCATCGAACATGATATCTTTGGTATCCCGAGCTTCCTGGCTTTCGGAGATGGTAAGGAACTGGGACGTTTCGTCAGCAAGGACCGTAAAACCAAAGAAGAGATCGAGAATTTCATGAATCAGCTTGGCTAAGAGGATCGAAAGGAATTCCCCGTTGGAGGAATTCCTTTTTTTCTGCCCGGTTACACTGAAAGAATCCGACAGGCTTGTGGTGTCAGAATGGACAGCGCGGGCATTTCGTGATTTTCTTTTGAAATTCGGCGCTTTTCATGTAAAATAACAGAAGCGAGACCGCATACGGAAGGAGGTTACACCATGGATACAAAAAAATTAAAAAAACAACTTCAGGAACGGCTGCAGTCACCTGACCGCCTGATTACATATGACCGTGAAAAAGAAACACTCCGCATCGAGCGGAAAGACACAAAGAAGGGGATGACGGTTGCACTTCCCCCCATTGTTTCCAAGTGGAAGGAAAACAACAAGACCATCATCGAAGAAGTGGTCTACTATGTAGAGGAAGCATTGAATGCCATGGGCGAAGAAAAGGCAAACAAACATGAACAAAACATCTTCCCTGTCATCCGGTCCACTTCTTTTGCAACGGAATCACCTGATGACATCCCGCTCATTACCGATGAACATACAGCCGAGACAAGGATTTATTACGCACTTGATTCTGGAAGTACCTATCGCTTGATCGACGAACGGATGATGAAATCGGAAGGGTGGACACGTGAACAGCTCAAGGAAATCGCCCTCTTCAATGTGAGACGTCTTCCGACTGCCATGAAAAAGGATGAAGTGGCCGGGAATACATTCTATTTCCTCAATCAAAATGATGGATACGATGCGAGCCGGATCCTGAATGAATCCTTTTTGCGTGATATGAAGGAGAATGTCTCAGGGGAGATGACGGTATCGGTTCCCCACCAGGATGTGTTGATCATCGGGGATATGCGCAATGAAACCGGCTATGATGTCCTTGCGCAAATGACCATGAGCTTCTTCACCAACGGGAATGTTCCCATCACGGCACTGTCCTTTGTATACGATGAAGGTGAGCTTGAGCCGATCTTCATTCTAGCTAAAAATCGCAAAAAAGAAAGGGAGAAACATACATGAACGTATTTTATAATCTGGAAGGCATCGGTGATACCCTGATCATCACAATGGATCCGACATTCGAAGGAAACGTCGGTCATGAAAGAAAAGGCGATGCAGCGCGCCTGTTCAATGAAGAATCACATGAAACTGTCGGCTATAATCTGTTCAACGCTTCTAATTACCTAAGTCTTGAAGCTAAAGGGCATGTGGAGATGGATGACGAGAAGCTGAAATGCATCAACGAAGCCATCGCCAAGAACGGCTTTGAAGATGTGCTTGAAGGGGACTTCACACCGAAGTTCGTTGTCGGTTACGTAGCAGAAAAAGAAAAGCATCCAAACGCTGACAAGCTCAATATCTGCAAGGTGGATGTCGGAGACGAAACGCTTCAAATCGTCTGCGGTGCACCTAATGTCGATCAAGGACAAAAAGTGGTTGTGGCAAAAGTCGGCGCCGTCATGCCGAGCGGGATGGTCATCAAAGATGCAGAGCTTCGCGGAGTGCCTTCTTCCGGCATGATCTGCTCTGCCAAAGAACTCGACCTGCCGGATGCTCCTCAAGAAAAAGGAATCCTCGTCCTCGACGATCAATACGAAGTAGGACAAGCGTTCAAAGGATAATGGAATGTTGACCCGGGCCTGATATGGTCCGGGTTTTTTGATGGTTTTACGGAGTGATCCGCCTCCGCTTTTTTTTATGTCCAGCTCCGGCGGGTTGCCCCTCGAGGTCATAAGTCAAGCCACCCAAAAAGGCCAAGAACGCCTTTCCGGGTGGCTCGCCTTATGCTTGTCGGGTCAGCCCCACCCGCCTTCGCTTTTCTTCATGTCCAGCTCCAGGTGCTTGAGGCTCGAGGTCATAAGTCAAAGTCCCCAAAAAGGCATAGAACGCCTTTCCGCCGCCTTCACCTTATGCTTGTCGGGTCAGGGCAAGCCCCCTACGCTTTTCTTCATGTCTAGCTCCAGCGGGTTGCCCCTCGAGGTCATAAGCTGTGGCGGTCAAAAAGGCCAAGAACGCCTTTCCGCCCAC
Organism: uncultured Bacillaceae bacterium; assembly: GCA_963762295.1. GTDB lineage: Bacteria > Bacillota > Bacilli > Bacillales > Bacillaceae_B > Rossellomorea. The sequence goes on along the minus strand of CAVXKK010000004.1, from coordinate 708,134 downwards.
CCCATCTTATGCTTGTCGGGTCAGCCCCACCCGCCTCCGCTTTTCTTCATGTCTAGCTCCGGGTGCTTGAGGCTCGAGGTCATAAGTCAAAGCCGCCAAAAAGGCATAGAACGCCTTTCCGCCGCCTTCGCCTTATGCTTGTCTCCTCAGGGCGAGCCCCCTCCGCTTTTCTTCATGTCTAGCTCCGGCGGGTTGCCCCTCGAGGTCATAAGTCAAGCCACCCAAAAAGGCCAAGAACGCCTTTCCGGGTGACTCGCCTTATGCTTGTCGGGTCAGCCCCACCCGCCTCCGCTTTTCTTGTTACATTCTATTTACATGGATGTTGGTTTCGACACATTTTTCTAACAATGTTCATTTTGTGGTGAAATGTCTCGAATTTTTCCGGTGAACTGATAGAATGATAGTAAGTATGAAGGAAAGAGTGATTGAAGTGAGTTGGATTAAGAAGATTATCGGGAAATTTTCTGATGTTGATGATAGTTATGAAGAGTATGTGGATGATGAGGTGCAGCGCCCTGTCGGGAAGCAGGCTGGTACTCCGGCGGCCCCTTATCAGCGCGATGTCGAAGCACGGATGACCTATCAATATCCGAAGGGGAATTTCCGTTTTCCTTTGATCGGTGACGGGGAAGGGGGAAGCAGGGAAAGACGGAGCCGGGAACGTGATAAGAATGAAGTCACGGAGAAGCAGCCCGAACGCCCTAAACGTGAGAAAGAACGGGTGGAACGTCCCCGCAAGGAGCCCGCACCCAAACCTAAACCCAAAGCTGTACACCATTCAACGTCCGCGCAGTCTAAAACGGCCACTTCAAAAGTACAGAAAGGGAAGGGGACAAGGCCGTTCAAGCCGACGGAGATTCCTTCACCCATCTATGGATTCAGGGACCGGCCGGTCAAAAAGCAAGAAGTCGAATACGAACTGGGCAACTTTTTACATAGTCATCCACCGGCGTCGGTCAGTGTGCCGGATGTGAGGGAGGAGCCCCTGCCCGCCCCGCCTACCCATCATGATGTACCGGAGGTCGAAGCCCCGGTAGAAGAAGCAGTGGAATTTGACATGCATGATCTCAAGAGCCATTCAGACGAGCATGATGTTGCGCCTGTTACAGGGCTGATGCCAGAAGACAATTCAGATGATCTGTTGTCCACAGCCGCTGACGAGGAGGAATTCGGTCCGACAGGCCCTTTAGAACTAACTGATGCTCCTGCATCGTTCGGAGTGCCCAAAGATGGAGAGGAAGACCGGTTTGACGATCAACCGGAACCAGCTGCGGCTGATGAGTATGAGAATCATGATAAGCCGATTGCGGACCCGGAAGAAAAAGTCGCCCCGGCACCCCTTGAGGAGAAGCCGGAAGTCGTTTTAGAGAACGGTAAAGAAGCAGGTAACGCCCTGCCTGAGGAGGAGTCCCGGGAAGAACGGAAGCAGAAGAAACGGACGCATCTGCCGTTCAATGTCCTCATGCTGAATCAGGATAAACGGAGCATGTCCGAGCGCCGGCCACAGCCGGGTCCTTCTCCGAAAGAAAGGGTTCAACGTCCACAGGTGGAAGAACCTGTGGAGGAACAAGATGAAAGTCACCGTGAAATGGAACAGACTGTCGTCCAAGGGGAAGAAGCCGTAAAGAGCTATAGTGAGCTCAGTTCGTCCACCAAGACGTTGAATGAGTACGAGTTTCCGAAGTCTTGGAATATTTGAACCCCGCCTGTATCAAAAAATGAGTGAAGAGTGGCTGGACACCCAGAGTGAGCTACTTGATGAGACCCTGCTAATTTCAACGTGAGGGCGAGGGTCGTGAATGTCGACCCAGGGGCCGTCTGTCACCCGCTTTGAAGTGCAGCCTGAACCAGGAGTGAAAGTGAATAAAATTACCAATCTGTCTGATGATATCAAGCTGAGCCTCGCAGCCAAGGATATCCGGATCGAAGCGCCCATCCCGGGTAAACATACCATCGGGATCGAGGTGCCGAATCGGGAGAGCCGACCTGTATGCATCAGTGAAGTCATTGCGAGCCCTGCTTTCCAGGAGCCGTACTTCACCACTTGACAGCGGCCCTCGGTCTGGATATTTCCGGTCAGCCCATCGTGACGGATCTCAGCAAGATGCCCCATGGCCTGATTGCCGGAGCAACGGGTTCGGGTAAGAGTGTATGCATCAACTCGATCCTCGTCAGTCTTCTATACAAGTCATCTCCGGATGAATTGAAAATGCTGCTCATTGATCCGAAGATGGTCGAGCTTGCACCGTATAACCGCATCCCGCATCTTGTCAGCCCGGTCATCACCGATGTGAAAGCTGCGACCGCCGCCTTAAATGGGCCGTCGAAGAAATGGAGCGACGATACGAGCTATTCGCCCATACCGGAGTAAGGGACATCAAGCGATTCAATGAGCTCGCCAAAGGAATAAGCAGTACAGCGATATACTTCCGTATCTCGTCATTGTCATCGATGAGCTTGCCGACTTGATGATGATGTCGCCTGCAGATGTGGAAGAAGCCATCTGCCGCATCGCCCAGAAAGCACGTGCCTGCGGAATCCATCTTGATCATTGCCACTCAGCGTCCTTCAGTTGATGTCATTACAGGGCTGATCAAGGCGAATGTACCGACAAGGGTCGCATTTTCCGTTTCCTCTGCGTCGACTCAAGGACGATCATCGATGGAAGCGGAGCAGAGCGACTTCTAGGGAGTGGGGATATGCTGTTCCTGGAAAATGGATCTTCCAAACCCGTCCGTCTGCAGGGACTTTCGTATCCGATGACGAAATCGATGACATCATCCACATGTCAGGGACCAGCGTGCACCTCATTATCTTTTCCAACAGGATGAATTCTTAAGAAAGCGCAGGTCACCGAGGAAGAAGATGAACTTATTTCTTGAGGCATGTGAATTTGTCGTCGATCAGGGAGGAGCCTCGGCCTCTTCTCTTCAGAGACGTTTCCGGATCGGCTATAACCGTGCAGCAAGATTGATGGAAATGATGGAGAATAATGGCATCATCTCAGAAGCAAGGGGGAGCAAGCCGAGAGATGTGCTGATCTCCGAGGCAGAGCTTGAGACGCTCGTCTGAGTGGAAGCATAAGGGAATATGTGGTATCCTGTTGGTGACTTGATTGGAATGTGTCACTGGCAGGATCCTCTTTTTTTCCTGGCAGTTTCATATGATCCCCACGGGGGTACTATACCAAAGGGTTTGTCCCGGCGGGGGAGAACAACGAGTGGATAGGTGAGCAGAATGGACGCAGAGAGAGGTTTACTGGATCTGACGGAGTACCGTCACCGTAAACAAATGATAGCAGAGGAACAGACCCGTGCGGTGTACGAGTCCGCCAAGGATTTCTGCCGGCACGAACCAAATATCCGGGAAATCGTCAGGGCGAAGATGATCTTTACCAAGCGATTTGCCCCGGTGGAAAAAGACAGCCTTACTGAAGATGTGTTTTCAGAATGGCTTTTATTTGATTACAAGACGATCAAGGGTACGACACTGTTCTTTCAGTTTCTCCAGTCTCGGGCCCTTTCGCCTTCACAGAAGACCTTGGGAGCTGTGATGATGACACTGCCGTGGGAGCCTGTGTTGGTTGAAAAACATGAGAGCGATGACACCCTCTGCCTGCCGTTATTGGGCGATCACCGTGAGTGGTCTCGCTTAAGGGGTAAGACCTGTTTGAAAAAGGACAGGGTCTATTTTGTGAGGAAAGTCCCTCTGGTCACCCATGAATGGATACTAGGTCCCGTCTTTGAAGCGGGATCGCCTGATAGTGTGGATGAGATGAAGATGCGATACGGTCAAATGAATCAAGAAACTGGGGTTTATGGAGGGCGTTCTTGAAAGAAGAAGCGCCGGAATTCATTCTAACTGACTGAAATATTTCGTCTTCCGCATGGTCAGAGATTTTAAAAAATGGTATAATGTTTCAAGTTGAAGAAAGTCGCTTTTTTCTATACCATTGGTCGAACTTAAGACGATGGCAAAAAAATGATGATTTCATATAATGCTTTTAGATAGACGATTGTTGGAGGTTCTATTATGACTATATATCATTTCGTAGGAATTAAGGGGTCGGGCATGAGTGCATTAGCCCAAATACTCCATGATATGGACTACGAGGTCCAAGGATCTGATGTAGATAAATATTTCTTTACTCAGAAGGCTCTGGATGATTCAAATATAAAAATTCTTCCTTTCCAAAAAGAAAACATTGGAGGGGATATGCATGTGATCGCAGGGAATGCGTTCCCTGACACACATGAAGAAATACAAGCAGCCGTGGAACTGGGGCTGCCCGTCACGAGATATCATAAATTTCTTGGAGACTTCATGCAGGAATTCACAAGTGTAGCGGTAACGGGTGCACACGGGAAAACGTCCACAACCGGTCTTCTAGCTCATGTAATCAGAGGCGCAAAGCCGACTTCCTTCCTGATCGGGGATGGAACAGGTAAAGGAGAAGTGGATGCGAATTACTTTGTATTCGAAGCATGTGAGTACCGACGTCATTTCCTCTCATATTTCCCTGACTATGCCATCATGACGAATATTGACTTTGATCATCCTGACTACTTTGCCAATGTAGACGACGTTTTCTCTGCATTCCAGGAGATGGCCATGCAGGTGAAAAAAGGAATCATTGCCTGTGGAGATGATGAGCAATTACAAAAAATCCAAGCACAGGTTACCTGTGTATTTTACGGATTCGCCGAGGAAAACGACTTCCAGGCGAGAAATGTATGCACGGGATAGAACGGGTACATCATTCGATGTGTTCGTGCGCAATGAATTTTATGCAGCATTCAAGATCCCAACATTTCGGTGACCATAATATCCTGAACGCCTTATCTGTCATTGCCATTTGTCATTATGAAGAGCTTGATACGGCATCGTTCAAGAAAGATTAAGTACATTCAAAGGGGTCAAGCGCCGTTTCTCTGAAAAAGAAGTAGGCTCACAGATTCTGATCGATGATTATGCTCATCATCCGACTGAAATTAGGGCGACGTTGATTCGGCCCGTCAGAAATATCCTGAAAAAGAAATCATCGCTGTCTTCCAACCTCATACATTCACACGTACGCAAACGTTCCTTTCAGAGTTTGCTGAAAGCCTTCAGTCTTGCTGATAAAGTGTATCTATGTGAAATCTTTGGTTCGGCACGGGAAAATCACGGAAAACTTTCCATCCATGATCTTGAAAGAAGATCGAAGGATGCGAAATCATAGATGAACAAGATACAACCGCTTTACTCAATCATGAAAACAGCGTGCTGATTTTCATGGGAGCAGGAGATGTACAGAAATTCCAGCAGGCTTATGAAAAAGTTGAAGAACTTGAACAGAAATTAATAGAAAAACCGGTTCTTATGAGATCCGGTTTTTTATTTTTTGAAGCGAGTGGTTGGAGGTATGGAAATCATCAGGTGAATAGTTGATTCTTTTGAATGTCATGCATTATTCAGCAGGCAATTTCCCGCTGAAATCCAGCTGTTAAAATCAGCAGAAATTCAAGCCAAACCCCTATCTCGTTCAGCAAATAAAAAGCCACTGAAGATGGCTACTGTCATCATTGAAGTGGCTTCAATCCTCTTATTTCAAATTTTCGGGATTCAAACACTTCAAGTTCCGGGATGACAAACCGTCCATCTTTCCGAATTAACACATCATCGAAATAGATTTCTCCGCCGCCATATTCAGGACGCTGAATCATCACCATATCCCAATGGATGTTCGAGTGGTTTCCGTTATACGCTTCTTCATAGCATTCACCAGGAGTGAAGTGGAAGCTGCCGTCTATTTTCTCATCGAATAGGATGTCCTGCATCGGATGCTGGATGAATGGATTTACGCCTATGGCGAATTCACCTACATATCGTGCCCCTTCATCCGTATCAAAGATCTTGTTGATCCGGTCCGTATCATTTGCCGTCGCCTCGACGATCTTTCCATCTTTGAACGTCAATTTGACGTTTTCAAATGTAAATCCGTTATAAGGTGATGGCGTATTGTAGGAAATCACTCCGTTTACCGAGTCCTTCACAGGGGCACTGTACACTTCCCCGTCCGGAATATTCAAGCGGCCGGCACATTTGACTGCTGGAATATCCTTGATGGAGAAACGACAGGTCTGTTCCTTCCCCTGCCAGGCGCACTTTATCCGTCTTGTTCATCAGTTCAACAAGGTTATCCATGGCCTTGTCCATTTTGCTGTAGTCGAGGTTGCAAACATCGAAGTAGAAATCCTCGAATCCTTCCGTGCTCATGTTGGCGAGCTGTGCCATGGAAGCAGTCGGGTATCGGAGAACGACCCACTTCTTCTTAGGTACACGGATCTCTCTATGTACTTTTTTGCCGATCGTATTTCCATGGATCTTCATCTTATCGTCCGGAACATCGGATTGTTCGTTGATGTTATCGCCTGAGCGTAAACCGATATAGGCGTCCATCTGCTCCATACTTCTGCTTCGAAGTCTGCCATCATCTCATATTGTTCTTCCTGTGCACCCATGAAAAGGGCGCGGTCGACAGCTGCGTCCTTGATGGATGACGAACGGATATCCGCCTGCTTCATAGGCTTCCTTTACAAGGGCAGTGACGAGTTCGCGCTGCAGTCCGAAGTTCTCGATCAGCACTTTTTCTCCAGGCTGTAATTGTACCGAGTATTGAATCAGATTCTTTGCTAGTTTCTCAATTCTTGGATCTTTCATTTCGTTTCCCCCTAGTATGTATTCCTTTCTATTTTACCCTAAATGCTTTAAGCATGCGTCATTTGCTGTTTTGAATATACAGATATTTTTTTGAAAGGAAAAAGAGGAATTATGAGAGAAAAGGAAGAAATACTAGTATAATGTTTAATGAATTCATATGAGGGTAAAGGTTTTCTATACATGGAGGTGTAGCAGATGGAAATCATTCTTTATCTTAGTGTCGCAGTTATCGCGGTGGCATTCTTCATTCTCGTGATCAGTCTCATGAAGACATTGAAGTCCCTCGGGACAACGCTCGACAGCGTGTCGACGACCCTGAACGGCCTTGAAGGGCAGCTGCAGGGAATTACGAAAGAGTCTACTGAATTGCTACATAAAACGAATCTTCTTGCAGAGGACATCCAAAAGAAATCCGAAGACTTGAATACGGTCGTTTATGCAGTGAGGGATGTCGGCCATTCGATCCAGAACCTGAATTCGTCTGTGAAGAAGGTCAGCACCAACATCTCGTCTGAACTCGAACGTAATCAAGGCAGGATTTCCCAGGTGGTTCAGTGGGGCAACGCGCTTATGGAACTGCGGGACAAATGGAAAGAACGGAAGGCTGTTGAACAACCTCCCGTACCTGCTTCCGATGACATTGGCGCAAGGGAAAAAATGATAAAAAGAGCCAGATCTTATAAAATTGAGAGGGGAATGAATTTTATGACACAACAGTACAATCAGCAAAATCCAAATCAATCCAATGACAGCAACAATCAATTCAAAAGATTTCATCATCGGCACGTTGATCGGCGGTATCGTCGGGGCTGCAACAGCTCTTCTGCTCGCTCCTAAATCCGGTAAAGATCTTCGCAGCGATATCAACGAACAGGCAGGTGCTTGGAAAGAAAAGACGAGCCAGTGGAAAGATACGGCTGTCGAAAAAAGCAACGAATTGGCTGCGGCTGCCAAGGAAAAATCTTCTACTTTGACAAAGACGGTTCAAGAACAGTCCAACCAGGTAGTCGGTAAAATCAAATCATACCGTTCCGGCAGTGCTGAAGGTGAGGAAGAAGTACCTGCAGAAACGGGCGATGTGAATCAAAAGCTTGAAGAAACCAAAAAAGCCTTTGATGAAACAGAAAAAACATATAACAACTGATTTCGTAAACGCGTGATCATTGATTGAAGGAACGGTGAAGTGGTATGATGACTTCACCGTTTTTATTATGCTGAAAGGAAGTTGGAAAATGAAAAAAATTGAAACCGTACAAGAATTCGAAACCCTCGCAGAGAGTCAGCCCCGCTTCTTCTTCATGAAGCACAGCCTGACATGCCCGATCAGCGGCAATGCGTTCAATGAGTACCAGTCATTTTTGGCCAAGCACGGGGATGAAGAGGGTTATTACCTCGCTGTTCAGGAAGCAAAGGAACTATCCAATCATATCGCGGAGAAGTTCGGCATCAAGCATGAGTCGCCTCAAGCATTCCTTTTCATCGACGGGAAACCGGGATGGAATGCTTCCCACTGGAACATTACAGAAACAGAACTTGATAAACTATAAGTCTGCATCCACAAAAAAGCCTGAGAGGGCTTTTTTGTTTTCCCCTCACTGAGACGCCTGTACCAGGGTTTACTTTCTTGTCGAAAGGGAAAGGGTTTGTATAACGATAATTCAAGGAGGAACCTAATCCAATGAATGGAACGAGAACCCGATCAAGAAGTGGAAAATTGATGAAAGGCATCATGCTTGGCGCGGCAGTTGGCGGAGCCATTGCCATGCTTGACTCAGGCACGCGCAGAAGGGTGGCGACGAAGACGACGTCATGGAAGGATTCCACCATGGGGATGGTGGATCGTGTCCGGGAGGATCCATCCGGAGTGATGAATGACTGGCAGGGACGCCTGAAGTCGGCGTCCGCTGTTCTGAAGGATGCCATCAATGACGCCCAATCCCTGTACGAAAGAGTCAGTGATGATATTATTGAACCGGTAAAAGAGCAGTCTTCAGAGCTCATCGCATCGACGAAGGACGCTGCAGAAGACCTTCAGGACATCGGTATGAAGGTAAAGGAAGCAGGTGAAGAGATCAGGGAGGATGAAGGAACGCCAACGGCTTCTTCCAATCAAGAATCGATTCATCCGGTTGATCGTCCAAGCCCTGTTCCAGGGAAAATCGGTTCATGATCAACTTCATAATGAGTAAAACGCCGCGAATCCCATTACAGGGGTCCGCGGCGTTTCATTTTGGTCTTTTTCCTATCTGACTTTGATCTCAGGCCAGACGATCTCTAATAGGTCACCGTCCCTGATTTCTTCGAAAAAGGTTGTTTCAAGTTTGTTTCTCAGGAGGAGGAAGCTCCCTCGCGTATTTGTCGGCATGTCGATTTCCACAAAAGTAAACACATCTTGGAAGATGAATGGAGAAGTTCCCGACTCATGGATCATGAGTTCATCCCCAGAGAATACAAGGTCTTCCCCTGATAACTCCTTCCCGTTCCTTTTGACGGTGGTGAAGACTTTTTCAAGTGTTACATCTTCCCCGTTGAAGGAGATGGTAATCGACTTCGTAAGCAACATCTTCTTTTTGTCCAGGAGAAGTTCGAGGGTCGGTTGTGCCGGTGCTTCGAATGAGATGCGATCCAGATCATGAATCATCGCCGTCGGTTTCACTTCCTGTCCGTTACGTAACAGCTGTCCGTTAAAAGCGGGAAAATACGTCTCTTTCCCATTCAAGGAGAGGTGGAATGGTCTCAGGGAGGAAACCCAATCATGGTAGCCGAGCTGTGAAAGGGCGTCTGCGATCGTTTCGATAAAGGTGATGTCGACGATGTCCCCATCTTTCAGCACGGTCTCCTTGCCGGCAGGGGCACCGTTAACCGTGATACCCGGTTCGAGGAGGAGTTCCCGTTCCTGTAGATAGATCCGCTTCCCAGAACCAGCATCCATGAGTTCACCTATAGTCACGACGGATTCGTCGCCATCCCTACCCTTTTCTACGAGGAGGCGGTCCTGATTCCCGACCCCATCGTCAAACGAACAGGCCTGATCATTTTTGAAAAGGGAAGGCGGTTCCCCGTGACTTCCGGGGAGGGAGAGTGTTTGCCCGTTGACCGTGACAGAAATGGCCTTACCGGGCTTCCCGTGCAGATCTTGCACTTTGACACCTGCTGAGAGGATGCAGTCTCCCACCGTTAGATTTTTCACTTCGAACATCCGTACAGCATTCCCGTTCACATCAACCGTCACATATTGAACGGGGGTCTCCCTTGCGGCGATGGCAATGCCGATGGGGGTGACCAGCTCGGGGCCTTTCAACATATGCCCCTGAAGCTTCACGCGCTGGATGGCTTCTACTCCCCTGACCGCTGCACGGTTCTCAGGCAGGCCAAGGACCGTGGCCAACTTGGAGGGAAGGCCCGGTGTCAGGCTGCCTCCGCCGACGAGCATCACGGCCTGTGGTGCCTTCATATTGTTCAAACGAAGGATCTCGTCTGAGATCTCGTTTGCCAGGCGATCGATGGAAGGTCCAATGCGAGAGAGTACCTCGTCGGATGGAATGACGGTTTCAAACCCGAGGATATCCGTCACTTCGATGGAAGCACAATCATGGAGCTGCCGCTTCGCTTTTTCCGCAAGGGGGAAGTCGAGGAGAAGTTCCCTGCTGAGTGCTTCCGTGATTTCATCCCCTGCTGTTGGCACCATCCCATAGGCTGTGACCGTTCCGTGATTCGTCAGGGCGACATCCGACGTACCGGCGCCCACATCGACGAGAGCGACATTCAACCTTCGCATGGACTGGGGAATCAAAACGTTGATGGCTGCGATCGGTTCAAGGGTAAGGGCTTCCAATTCCAGTCCGGACCGCTGGAGTGCAGCAAGCAGTGAATCCACGACCACACGGGGAAGGAAGGTGGCGATGATCTCCACGCTCGCTTCATCTCCCTGCTGGTCGATGAGGCTGCCGATCTCTTCGCCGTCCAGGCGGTAGTAGAGCACGGAGTACCCCACACAATAATAGTGATGACCTTTGCATCATCCCCGGCAGCTTTCGCCTGTGCCTCCTGGACCGCACCGAATTCAAGATGGAGCACATCGTCTTTCTTGAGGAGCGGCTTGCCTTTGATGTATGAGGTGATGGAGGCCGTTTCGGTTCTCAGGGCTCTTCCTGCAGCAGCGACGCATACTTTCCTCAGAGGACCATGATCATCTTCGAGGTGGTTCTTGATGGACGTGATGACAGCTGCTACTGCAGGTACATCATGGATCTGTCCGTCCAGCATGGCCCGCTCCCGATGCTCTTCTATTAAAATATCGACTCACTTGAAATATGTCCATCCATTTCTTCCATAATGATGCCCACCACTGAGCGTGTACCGATGTCCAGTGCAAATATTTTTTGATTGTTTTTCACCATTCATTCACCTGCTTCAGCCCAGTCTCATAGTATACTTACATACTTTAACGCTTAAAAGCGTTTAATCAAAAAAGAATTTCTATCGTGACATTTTAGATATGTTCTATTATAATAAGTTTCAATATCAAAAATGTATCATACTTTCTTAAAACTATAACAGTTTTTACGTATGAACAGGAAAAAAAGAAAGGGTGCTGTATTGTGAGTAATCAAGAGCTCGATCAATTACGGAATCAAGTCGACGAACTGAACCTAAAACTATCTAGACATCATTAATGAACGTGCCAAGCTAGTTCAAGAAATCGGGCGTGTCAAGGAGACTCAAGGAGTATACCGCTATGATCCTGTTCGTGAACGAGGAATGTTGAACCTGATTAAAGAAAACAATAATGGTCCATTTGAACGATTCGACCATTGAACATATTTTTAAGGAAATCTTCAAAGCCGGTCTTGAACTGCAGAAGGATGATCATTCGAAAGCCCTTCTTGTTTCCCGTAAGAAGAAACCGGAAGATACGATCGTGAATATCAATGGGGAAGCCATCGGAGATGGAAATCCTCACTTCGTATTCGGTCCATGTGCCGTGGAATCCTACGAGCAGGTAGCGGAAGTGGCGAAAGCCGTTAAAGCAAAAGGACTGAAACTTCTACGTGGTGGAGCGTTCAAACCGAGAACGTCCCCTTATGACTTCCAGGGACTAGGCATTGAAGGCTTGAAAATTTTAAAAAAGTGGCCGATGAATATGATTTGGCGGTCGTCAGTGAAATCGTCAATCCTGCTGATATCGAGCAGGCTGTGGAATACATTGATGTCATCCAGATCGGTGCCAGAAATATGCAAAACTTCGAACTTCTGAAAGCAGCCGGGGCTGTTAAAAAGCCGGTACTGTTGAAACGTGGTTTAGCAGCAACGATTGATGAATTCATCAATGCTGCTGAATACATCATTTCACAAGGGAATGGAGACATCATCCTTTGTGAGCGTGGAATCCGTACGTATGAGAAAGCAACAAGAAACACCCTTGATATCTCCGCGGTGCCGATCCTTAAGCAAGAGACGCATCTGCCGGTATTCGTAGATGTTACCCACTCAACAGGACGCAGAGATCTTCTTGCTTCCGACAGCTAAAGCAGCTCTTGCCATCGGTGCAGACGGTGTCATGGCAGAGGTACATCCGGATCCGGCCGTTGCCCTATCCGATTCTGCTCAGCAAATGGATCTTGATCAATTCGATCATTTCTACAATGAAGTGTTTAAAGGACAGAACAATACAAGTATAAATGACGATCTTTAAGGCATTGTTAAAGAAAGATTGGACGGAAACAACTCCTTTATGAGAAGGTCATCGATTAGAAGCTCATTCAGTATTTCATCTATAGGAGGCATTTTTCTCCTTCTACGTATATTGATTTTTTGCAAAGTAAGTGACATTGCAGTAATATAATATACTATCGTATGATTATCTACATAATTGCAGATAAATATACTGTATACACTAATCGAACTTATGAGTGGACGCTAAATATGTGCATTTTTTAACAAACTACTGTAATCGCTTTTTTCTTCAGGTTTATTTGGTGTAAAATAAGGTAAATGGTAGAAGAGTAAAGGAGCGTGTTGCAATGAACGTGACAATATATGATGTAGCAAGAGAAGCAAATGTATCAATGGCCACGGTTTCACGAGTGGTCAACGGAAATCCAAATGTTAAGCCTGCAACAAGGAAGAAGGTATTTGAGGTCATTGATCGCCTCGGCTACCGTCCGAATGCGGTAGCACAGAGGTCTTGCAAGCAAGAAAACGACGACTGTCGGAGTCATCATCCCTGATATCTCCAATATCTTCTATGCAGAGCTTGCCCGGGGGATCGAAGACATCGCCACCATGTACAAATACAATATCATCTTAAGCAACTCTGATCAGAATGCAGAGAAGGAACTTCATCTCTTCAATACGATGCTTGGGAAGCAAGTGGACGGCATTCTGTTCCTCGGCGGACATATTTCCGAAGAACATGTGCAAGAATTCGAACGTTCACCAGTGCCGATCGTATTTGCAGGAGCAGTGGAAGAAACGAATAAAATCCCATCCGTGAACATCGATTACAAAGCGGCGATCCTTACGATGCCGTGAAGGATCTACTCGATAAGGGTCATAAACGAATCGGATTTGTAAGCGGTCCGTTCCATGACACCATCAACATGAAGTTCAAGCTTGAAGGATACCGCGAAGCCCTTGCACAAGCGGGGATCGAATACAATGATGAACTGGTCGTCGAAGGGGAATACACGTATGATTCCGGTCTTGAAGCGTGGCAGAAGTTCTCTGAGCTGTCGGACAAGCCGACTGCTGTCTTCGTAGGAAATGATGAAACGGCTCTCGGTGTGGTACACGGAGCTCAGGATGCCGGTGTGTCCATCCCGGATGAAGTGGAAGTTATCTGCTTCGATAATACAAGGCTTGCCCTTATGGTGCAGCCCGCAGCTCACGTCCGTCGTGCAGCCGCTTTATGATATCGGTGCAGTGGCCATGAGGCTATTGACGAAGTACATGAACAAGGAAACGGTCGATGAAGCAGCCGTTGTGCTTCCTCACCGCATCGAATACCGAAATTCAACCAAATAATGCTGTAAACTGGTTAGATAGGTCTGGAAGGCTGATCCTGCCTTCCGTCCTCTTTTGACCGGAAGGCAGGATTTTATTTTTTTTGCAGGGAGAGTCATGATGAAGAAGCTTGATATGCTAACACCTTTAGGCGTCGTTTTGGGGATTGTATTCGTCGGTGTTGCCATCCTTACCAATGCAGGTCCCGATAGTTTTGGATCCTTTATCAACATTCCGTCCATCCTGGTGGTCATCGGCGGCTTGATCGGAGCCATGCTGGTCAGCTTTTCCTTCAGTGAACTGAAGCAGCTGGGAAGAGTGATGGCAGAGTCCTTCAAGATACAGGAACATGATACACAACACTTGATTTCCACATTTGTGTCCCTTGCAGACAAAGCGAGGAGGGAAGGGCTTCTTTCCTTGGAAGCCGAGGTCGAAGAAATCCGAGGATCCGTTCATCAGGAAGGGAGTCCTTCTTGCCGTGGACGGAATTGAATCCGATGTGATCATCGGATATCTTGAATGCCGAAATCATTGCCCTTGAAGAGCGTCATCGCAAGAATAAGAGACTACTAGATAAAGCAGGGGAATATGCCCCGGCATGGGGGATGATCGGAACATTGATCGGCCTCGTCCTCATGCTCCAGAATCTTAGTGACCCGTCATCCCTCGGTCCCAATATGGCTGTCGCCCTGCTCACGACCCTGTATGGGACGCTGCTGGCCAACCTGGTCTTCATCCCCATGGCATCGAAGCTTGCTATGAAGACTGAAAAGGAAGTGTTCATGAAGCAAATCGTCATCGAGGCCGTGATGGGCCTTCAATCAGGGCAAAACCCGAGGGTCCTTGAAGAAAAACTGACGGTCTTCCTGTCAGGGGAAGAGTTGAATACATATCGATTGAAGGATCGTGATCCCGTTGATGAAGCGTAGGGAGAAGGAGCAGGATTCCCCGAAGACTCCTGCCTGGATGGTCACATTTTCGGATATGGTCACCCTGATCCTTGTGTTCTTCATCCTGCTCTTCTCCATGTCGCAGATTGATAAGGGGAAGTTTGAATCCATCGTGGATTCATTTCAGGGAGCTTCCATCATCCCCGATGGTGGTACAAGTGATCTTGATGTGGTCCTGAAAGATGTGAAGGCGTATCTGAAGGAACATGATATGGAGGATGCCATCAAGGCTGAGCGGACGAGCAGGGGTGTCGTCCTCGTTCTTCAGGAACAGGCCCTTTTTGAATCCGGGGATGCCGAGGTCCTTGACTCTGCCTATCCTTTCCTCGATATGGTCGCAGGGCTTCTTGAAGAACTGCCGAACAAGGTGGACGTGGAAGGGCACACCGATAATCGCCCCATCTCCACCTACCGCTATCCCTCGAACTGGGAACTTTCGACGGCCAGGGCAAGCAGTGTCATCCGCTATCTGGTGGACGAAAATGGACTGGATCCTGAACGGTTCATCGCCATCGGATACGGAGATACCATGCCCGTAGAGCCGAATGATACCGATGCACACATGCAAAAGAACCGCAGGGTGGAAATCATCGTGACCGACCCTGCGTACAAAGACAACTAAAAAAGAGTGGCGTTCATGAAAATGAACGCCACTCTTTTTTGTATTGTCACCAAACGGATTGTATGGTAAAGTTAGATAGATATGCACTGCTTATTATAAAAGGTCTTAATTATCCTTATCTTAATTATACAGTGCAAACACCATGTGTGTCAACCCTTATCTAAACGATTCCGAGGAGTGGGTGCTATGAATACCGAGTATAAAAAAGAGCAACGCCGTGTCGATCATGTGTTGGAGGAGATAAACGGTGAAATTGAAAAATTGAAAGAAGAAACCTCCAGGCGTAAACAGGAAGTGATTCACACGCGCAAACATTTCTGGGATGAAGTCAAGGTGAATACGGACAGCTTCGATGACTATTTGGAGACGATCATCGGTCTTCGTCAGGAGGCTCAGGCCCTGTCCTCCAGTCAGAGCAGCCATAGGCACGCTTCTAAGCGACTAGCCACTCTCGAGAGAATGAAAAAAATTCCTTACTTCGGACGGATTGATTTCACAGAGGAAGGAAATGAATCAGAGGAAAAGGTCTATATCGGCGTATCGTCCCTCACTGACGAAACTGGTGAGAATTTCCTCATCTATGATTGGAGGGCGCCGATCTCAAGCGTCTATTATGATGATCAGCCGGGTCCTGCCGCTTATGATACGCCCGGTGGGGTCATTAAGGGGAAATTGAACGGGAAGTGGCAGTACCTCATCCGTGAGGGAGTACTTGAATCCCTCTTTGACACCAGTCTCACCATTGGGGATGAGATCCTTCAGCAGGTCTTAGGAAGAGGAAAAGATCAAAAGATGCACAGCATCGTAGCGACCATCCAACAGGATCAAAACCGGATCATTCGGCATGATCAGGGAAGGCTCCTCATCGTCCACGGTGCAGCCGGGAGCGGAAAGACATCGGCCGCCCTTCAGCGGATCGCTTATCTTCTCTATAAATACAGGGACCGCATCGATGCCGATCAAATCGTCCTCTTCTCCCCGAACTCTCTGTTCAGCCGGTACGTCTCCAATGTCCTGCCGGAGCTTGGGGAGGAAAATATGCAACAGGTCACCTTCCAGGAATACTTGGATCACCGGCTCGGCGATTCTTTCGCTGTGGAGGACGCGTATGATCAGCTTGAATTCGTCCTTGGCGGTCACGCTGACACCCTTTATCCGGATAGGCTTTCTGCCATCCGTTATAAAGCTTCTGCAGACTTTATCCAGTCGGTCCTGGCTTATCGGAGCACATTGGATACAGACGGCATGACGTTCAAAGATGTCGTCTTCAGGGGTGAACCGGTGGTGACGGCCGAGGAAATCCGGGAACGCTTTTATCAAACATCCCTGGATCTCAGGTTTTCGAATCGACTCGAAGCTCTGCAGGACTGGATCATGAAGAAGCTGAAGGAGGTAACGCGCCGGGAGAGAAGGAAGCCATGGGTGCAGGATGCCATGGAGATGCTGAGTGAACAGGCCTATCACAATGCGAGGACACATCTGGCACTGAGGAAGGGATATGAACGTGAAGCGGTGGCGGACTACGAAGTAGAGCCTGATCAGCTGGCACGGTTAATCGTCCAACAGAAAATGAAGCCTGTGCGCAACGATGTCAGGGAATTCGGCTTCATTGATTTTGTAGCCATTTATAAAGGCCTTTTTGACGCTTTCAAACGGGAAGAAGTACCCCATTGGAAAGGGATCGGCTCAATGACCGCTCGAACAATTGATGAGGGCCGTCTGTACTATGAAGATGCGACCCCGTTCCTCTTCTTGAAAGAATTGATCTTGGGATTCCAGATCAATAGCTCGGTCAGGCATCTTGTCATTGATGAGGCCCAGGATTATTCGCCGTTTCAATTCGAGTTCTTGAAGCGCATGTTCCCCGCTGCCAGGATGACGGTCCTCGGTGACTTTAATCAGGCCATCTTTTCCCACGCCAGCGGGCAAGCGGATTTTCGCATGCTGACGGAGCTCTATGGTGAAGGGGAGACAGATACCATCAGCCTCAAGAGGAGCTACCGGTCGACGAAACCTATCATTGAATTTACCCGCACCCTCATTCCCGATGGGGAAGCCATCATCCCATTTGATCGAAGCGGAGAAACACCTTCACTTGAACGGGTGTCAGACCGGGCCGGACTGCATCTCGCCGTCCACTCAAAAATCGAACATTACCGTGAGGCGGGCCATGAGAGCATCGCCGTCATCTGCAAAACGGCGAGGGAGAGCGCCGAGGCATTCAGTGCCCTTTCCGATCTTGGTGATGTCACCCTTCTCACGAAAGGGACGCTTGAACATGATCAGGGAGTCGTGATCGTACCAGCGTACCTTTCCAAAGGTATCGAGTTCGACGCCGTCATCATCTATGATGCATCGGAGGACTGTTACGGGACAGAAGATGTACGCAGGCTCTTCTACACTGCCTGTACACGGGCCATGCATGAACTGCAGGTCTACACGATAGGAGAACCGAGTCCCTTCATGAAAAGCGCCATCACAGAGGGTCTGATCAGGACCGGGGATGGCGAAGGATAATGAAAAAATCCGATTCCTGTTTCGAGGAATCGGATTTTTTTTTATTCCTTCTATCTTTTTTAAAAAAACATGAAGCTTTCCGGCATTGTGAAAGAAAAAACGCAGCGGTCAATCTGCTGCGTGCATGTCTTAGCCTGTCTCATGCCCCGCTCCTTTTCCCAACTGCTGACGGATCGGGTAGAGGGCCTTATCCACATTCTGCTTATTCTTCTCGGTGATTTCTGCCTTCCTTGGAATGGGTGTGTAAATACCCGGCGGATCCATCCAGTCCTTTGGCAGCGTGATGCCGGATTTCGTCTTCCAGCGATCATACCAGGTGGAAGGAAGGGTGCCTCCGACGGTCCTGCCCGTCATTTCCAGCCAGATGAAGATCCAGGCCCTAGGCACCACCCGCCATATGTCGTATCCGCCGCCGCCTACGGCAATCCATCTGCCCTCACAGTACGTCGTGGGCAAGTTCGTGTGCAATACGGGGGATTTCACGATACGTCTTCATGGTGGCGGAAAGATGGGTGAGGGGATCATAATAATGAGCATCCGCTCCGTTTTGGGTCAGGATCACATCCGGTTTGAAGAACTCAATGACTTCCCTGATCGAGGATTCATAGGCATCGAGCCATGATTCATCCTCGGTGAACGCATCCAGGGGGATATTGAATGAATATCCATAGCCCTTTCCGTGGCCGCGCTCATTCATATTACCCGTTCCCGGGAACAGATAGCGTCCCGTTTCATGCATGGAGAGGGTGCAGACATCGGGATCATCGTAAAAGGACCACTGGACCCCATCTCCATGATGGGCATCGGTATCCACATAT
The DNA here is from genome assembly GCA_963762295.1 of uncultured Bacillaceae bacterium. Lineage (GTDB taxonomy): Bacteria > Bacillota > Bacilli > Bacillales > Bacillaceae_B > Rossellomorea. The sequence continues at coordinate 689,517 of CAVXKK010000004.1, read as the reverse complement.
AGAACCCTTGCTTTGTACTTTTCCTGTAAATATCGTATGGCGACGGAGCTGTCATTGTAAATGCAGAAGCCCGAAGCCTTTCCCTTGAACCCGTGATGAATCCGCCTCCAAGATGGAGGGCATGCTTCGCCTTACCGGTCATCACCTAGTCGACCGCCTCAGGGCACCGCCCACCAGAATAGGCAGCTTGCCTCGTGCATGCCCGGAAAGATCGGGGTATCCTCGGTGCCGATTCCGTACCCTTCTGCCTGCTCTTGGGAGAAGCTGGCCATTATTCCGCTTGTCTTGACAGCGTTTGATATAGGCCGCATCATGGTTCAATGGAGCTAACTCTTCCTCTGTAGCCAGCACGTGGCGGGACGATTTCATCCGGTTGATGCGCACCGCACTTCCCTTAAGTAGGTCCATGGTCAGGGTCAGCCGCGTCTGATTGAAGGGATGGTCATCAGAGAACCGGTACCCCAGCAGTTCATCTGAATAGATGAAGACAGCATCCTTTGTCATGATGACATTCCTGGCATGTTCGGCCATAACACGCTATATCCTTCTTTCTTAAGATCTCCTCGATGACGTTCATCGGGATTCATCGTCCGTACGCGGAAAACAAGGATTTTATAGTCTTCATCCTGTTTATCGGGATACACAAGCACACTTTGGATATTCGCATTATGCCGTCCGGATAATCCCGGCCACTTCATAGAGGATGCCTGCTCTATGGGGCACCTTCACTTCGATCTGGGACCCTGGCTGATGGCCCCGGTCAATTGGGTGAGGGTATACAGCAGGTCGGTTTCCGTAATGATCCCGACCAGCTTCTTTTCCTTCAGGATCGGAAGGCAGCTGATACGATGCTCATAAAAGAGGGCAGCCACTTCTTCGACGAAGTCCAAGGGATGCCCGGTGATCACCTGCTGTCTTCATGATGAATTTAAGAGGGTTTTTTAACGTGAAATCAGCAGATTGTTCCATCATGAAAGATCGAAGGTGTCCCGTCCTTTACGTCCCTGTCACTGACGATGCCCACGATCTTCCATCTCATCATTGATGATCGGGATATGCTTGATTTTCTTCTCCCTCATTGAGTCTGATGGCGGATTTCAATTGAGTCATCGTCGGCTCTCAATGTTTCGACTTTCGTTTTCATTATCTCTTCTACAATCATGGTCGCTCCACCCCTTTTAGAAAACAGTCACGTTAATACATAAAACGATTCATGAATCGAAGCTGATCGAATTGCTGGATGGAGTCTGGATCCACGCGTTTCCCGATCCTCGCCATTAAGCAGTTGGCGGGATGGGAACTGATCTCCGGATCATCCGTTGCATAATATTCCAATCCTCCGGCGTTCATCATTTTCTCCATCACTTTCCGGTATTCCCACACATTGAGACCCGTCCCCTTCAGATCCCAATGCCAATAATATTCGGTCGTGATGATGATGAAAGTCCTCCATATGATCATCCATCATGGATACCCTCAAGAGGTTCTTGCCGACGGACGCCCCGCGGAACTTCGGGATCACCTCGATGGCACCAAGCTCGATGAGATTCTTCATCTTTCCCTGTGACCAGCGCTCCAGGGGATCTGGGTATAAGATATGTAACATAGCCGACGATCTGTATTCTTGTCCCGTGCAATGATGATCCTGCCTTCCGGTAAACTGGGCGATTTCAACCAAGGCTTTATGCTGCTGGGGAGGAGGCCTGAATGCGACCAGGTCCTCATGGAAATCGAGGCGGGCCAGCTCTTCGGCACGAAATCGGGTCCCTCGATAATGATCCTGCCTTTTGTTGTCTTTAGTTCTGTTGCATTATAGGTCTTTTTAATTTCATCTGGACACCACCTATTGATATTTCCTCAGTATCCAGTATACATGAAATAAAAAGAGATAGCGCTTTCACGAAATTTTCTGATCATTCTATCACCAATCGTTATTCTGGAATATCTATTAAGAACGCTTGCAGAGCAACGTTTGCCATCATCATCCCTTGCATTCTTCTCTATGGCTGATTTTTTAAAAAATTGAGAAAATATTCATATTTATACTATAATGGAAATTGTAATTTCATTACATAAGGGGGATATCGGTCTATGAAAGTGGAAGCGCTACCAGTAACGAAGGGAAACTATAATCTTGAAAACTATGAAAATACATATGAATCATTTGATTGGAAAGAGGTAGAGAAGGAATTTTCATGGGCAGAAACAGGCCGGGTCAATCTGGCTCATGAAGCGATTGACCGTCATGCAGATATCCACCAGGAAAAATAAAGTCGCTCTTTATTACCGAGATGCTGAACGTGAATGAAAAATATACGTTTCTGATATGAAGAAGCTGTCCAACAAAGCAGGAAATGTATTGAAGAACTTCGGGGATGTTGAAAAAGGGGACCGGGTGTTCATCTTCATGCCGCGGTCACCTGAATTGTATTTCTGCATCCTGGGTGCCATCAAGCTCGGTGCCATTGTCGGTCCCTTATTTGAAGCATTCATGGAAGGAGCGGTCAGGGATCGTCTCGAGGATAGTGAAGCCAAGGTCCTGATTACCACTCCAGAACTCTTGAAGCGAGTTCCGGTGAGATGAGCTGCCTGAATTGAAGCATGTATTCCTCATCGGGGATGAGGTCAAGGAAGATGATGTGCATGTCGACTTTATGGCGAAATTCAAGGAAGCCAGTAATAAGCTCTCTGTCGAATGGGTGGACCGGGAATGATGGATTGATTCTTCACTATACCTCAGGTTCAACGGGGAAACCGAAAGGCGTGCTTCATGTCCATAATGCCATGATCCAGCATTATCAAACATCTAAATGGGTACTCGACCTTCAGGAAGAAGATGTGTATTGGTGCACGGCGGATCCAGGCTGGGTGACAGGGACTTCCTATGGAATCTTCGGTCCGTGGCTCGACCGGTGCCTCGAATGTCATCGTCGGTGGACGATTCAAACCGGAGAACTGGTATAAAACGATTGAAGACTACGGTGTCACCGTATGGTACAGTGCCCCGACTGCATTCAGGATGCTGATGGGGGCAGGGGATGAGATCGTGAAGCAATTCGACCTTGAGCTCCCTCCGTCATATCCTGAGCGTCGGGGAACCCTTGAATCCGGAAGTTGTCCGATGGGGGATGAAGGTATTCAACCTACGCATCCATGATACGTGGTGGATGACGGAAACGGGCGGGCAACTCATCTGCAACTATCCAAGCATGGAAATCAAGCCGGGTTCCATGGGGAAACCGTTCCCTGGTGTGAAAGCAGCGATCGTCGATGATCAAGGAAATGAAGTACCTCCGAACCGGATGGGGAATCTGGCCATCAAAAAAGGCTGGCCGTCCATGATGCACCAGATCTGGAATAACCCGCAGAAATATGAATCCTACTTCATGCCGGGTGACTGGTATGTATCGGGGGATTCCGCCTACATGGATGAAGAAGGGTACTTCTGGTTCCAGGGACGCGTCGATGATGTGATCATGACGTCAGGTGAACGGGTAGGTCCGTTCGAAGTGGAGAGTAAGCTCGTTGAGCATCCGGCAGTCGCAGAAGCCGGCGTGATCGGGAAACCCGATCCGGTCCGGGGTGAAATCATCAAGGCGTTCATCGCCCTCCGCGACGGGTATGAAGTATCAGTGATGAGCTGAAGGAAGAAATCCGCCAACTTCGTCAAAAAAGGACTCGCAGCCCACGCAGCACCCCGTGAAATCGAGTTCCGGGATAAGCTTCCGAAGACCAGGAGCGGTAAGATCATGCGGCGCGTCCTGAAAGCATGGGAGCTTGATCTCCCGACAGGTGACCTTAGTACGATGGAAGATTGAATAGAAAAAAGGCCCCTTCATCCTGGATGAAGGGGCCTTTCCTTATTCTTCTGCCGGTTTATCGGGTTCGGCAGGGGGATCTGGTTTTTCTTCAGCCGGCGGGTCAGTGGAGTCGTCTGATTGACCATCATCCGTCTCCTCCGGCTTTTTCGGTTCATCCGGCTTGTCCGGCTTTTTCTCTTCCGGCTTTGTATTTGTCGGTTTAGCTTTCGGCTTTGAACTGCCGATTTGGACCGTGTTGGATGGCTTGGACTCTTTTCCGGCCACGTCAACGGCAACGACGTAGTAAGAACCATTCCCTACGCCTGCTGATTGACTGCCACCGGACTTGACGCTTGCCACCTTCTTACCTGAAGAACTGTAAACCCGGTAGCCGACCACATCACTGCTTCCGGACGATGTCCAGGAAACGTAGCTGCCGCTTGCGGAGGCTTTCACTCCTCCAGGGGCCTGACCATCATCCGACATTTTATTCTCGGCGATGAGGACATTCTTGAAGCGGGCGTCTCCGTCAGGGATGAGTTTGCTGGCATCTCCCGGTACCTTACCGAAGATCCTCTTGACGAAGTCCGGATTGAGGATGACCCCCTGATCGGAAAACTCATCCGGCGTATCCGGAAGGGCCAGATACTTCTTGCCACCTGCGACGACGTACTTGCTCATGACGAAGCTGTCGTCGGTTTTGGTCGGAACATATTTGGCATTGAATAAATCGCTTTTCACAAGGCCTGCTTTGCTGCACGCTTCGGAAGGAAGCATTCCCGAGATCGAACAGAACGAACGTCTCACGATGCCGTCCGGCTGCTTGAATGATTCATCCGGGTCGATCAGCTCGGGATCGATATCCCTTGTATCATTCAGTAGGTGTGACCATAGTCGGATCGTTCTCTAACCATAATGCCCATAGTGTGCATCCGATTGAGGCGTCTTCAATGCAGAAGGTTTGTCATATCCGAACCAGGTTCCGAACGTGATGCTCGGATTGGTTGCCACGAACCATGATCTTGGTAGTCCTGACTCGTTCCGGATTTCCCTGCCCAGTCGGAAGAGAAATTCAGGAACTGTCTTCGCATAGCGTCCTGTCCCAAGACTATGATTCAATGTATCTCTCATCATATCGATTGTTAGGTACGCTGTTTGCGGACTGAAGACATCGACGGGTTCTGACTTATGCTCAAAAACACGGTTGCCGTCCTTATCCTCGATTTTCTGAATCATGAAGGCATCGATGAATTTCCCTCCGTTGGCAAAAGTCGTGTAGGCATTGACATTTTCTTCAACCGTCACACCCTGTCGACGCTGCTCCCAGGGTAAGGGACAGTTATTATCCTGTTTGGTAAGGGAGGTCGAAGCCCATTTTCATCAGAAACTCATTAAATGGATCACGGTTATAAATATTCGCATGTATTCCGTGCTGCCGGGATATTCAATGATTCTGCAAGGTCATAACGTGCCGGGTATAGTCCGCGTTCGTTGAACGAATAGTTTTTAGGCGACCAAGATGACCCGCTTCCATCGGAAATTGACGAACTCCACATCAGGAATTGGTGATCCCGGTGAGATGTAACCGTACTCGAGTGCAGGCGCATAGGATAGCAATGGTTTCATCGTTGAACCGTTTGATCTATGGGACTGGGTGGCATGGTTGATCTGTTCAAGTTTGAAGTCCCGTCCGCCGATGAAGCTAATGATGCGTCCGCTTTATTCTCGATCATGATGGCACCGACCTGAACCGGCTCTTCCACCTTTCTTCTTTTCCTGTCTCTGGGTCTTTGTCACGGTTTTCGTTTTGGTGGACCCCGTACATCTCATACTCATCTTTCGTTTTTTGCATTTGATCATAGATCTTCTTATTGATGGTTGAATGAATTTCATAGCCGCTTTGACGGACATTACGGTCAGCCAGGATTTTGTATTCTGTCTTCAAGCTCATCATTGTTTTCAAGGTCCTCTTTTGAATATCCATCTTTTTCGGCAAGCACCTCTGTCATGATCTCGACTGGCCTGCTTTCCAGTTCGGCAGTGAGCCAAGGATATTTTTCCTGAGGTGATGGCTTTGGTCTTGATGAAATCCTTTTCAATGTCATAAGCGACGGCTTCATCATATTGTTTTTTCGTAATATATCCTTCCCGATGCATCCGGTAGAGAACGGTGTTTTTACGCTTCATCCCGGCTTCCAGATTCTCTTTCATCTCACCATTATTCTTAAATGGCGTGTAGGAGAAGGGAGCTTGTGGAAGTCCTGCGATGAAAGCGGCTTGCGGAAGGGACAGATCTTTTGCGTCCACTCCGAAAATCCCCTCGGCAGCAGTCTGGACACCGGCAATATTCTGACCGGATGAATTCCGTCCGAGAGTGGCTACATTCAAGTAGGCTTCCAGTATTTCATCTTTATCAAAAAATCTCTCCAGGCGCAGGGCAAGAAGGATTTCTTTTGCTTTTCTTTCAAATGAAACTTCATTGGTGAGGATCTGGTTTTTGATCAGCTGTTGAGTGAGTGTGCTTCCACCCGATTGGGTGGATGAATTGGTGAATTCCTGCAGTGACGGCTCGCATGATCGCTTTCGGTACGACACCGTTATGTTCGTTGAAGTATTCATCTTCCGTGGCGATGACGGCATTCTGCAGATCTTTCGAAATATCTTCAAGCTTCACTTCTTCCCGCTCCAGGTCGGTTCGGAGTTTTCCGAGATATACGTCATCGGAGAAGTAAAGCTCGGGAGGTTTCTTCATAGTTGTAGATATCCTTTTTCATTTGGTCGTAAGGACGCATTGGCTCTTCCTTGACGAGAGAGGCGAAATAACCCGCCCCGACTCCTCCTGCAAAGGCAAATCCCAATACGAAGTGCACCATGATGATTAAAGACAGGTTCCAGAATACGCCGTATGTAATTCTTGCTCGTTTTTGTAATCTAGTATTTGAAAAGAACCTGATTGCAGGATCTAATTTTTCAAGTAATTTGTTCCATTTTTCCTTCATATATTCATTCCCCCCAGAACATTCCCATTATAGCATAATTGCGGAAGGCTGTCGGAAAAAGTCAAATAAAATGGTCTTATGTATCAGGCGCAGTCAGTTGACTATTATTTTGGAATATGGTAAAAACCTAATATAGTGATGAATGATATCCGCATTTGTCGGATTTACTGTAAAATAATACATGCAATGAGAGGAATAAGTAGTTTGTGTTCCCTGTTACGTAGAGAGTCAGTGGGTGCTGCGAAACTGACACAAATGGCAGATGAATTACATCCTGGAGCTTTTGCTGTGAACCCTTAGTAGCAGCAAACGGTGAAAGCCGTTATTTCGAATGAGTGAAGGATAGTTATTCCTTAATTTGGGTGGTACCGCGCGACAGCGTCCCTGCATATATGTCAGGGGCTTTTTTGTATGTCAGCTTGTTAATCAATAAGGAGGAATGGAAAGATGGAATTATTAAAAGATTTGGAATGGCGTGGGATCACGTACCAGCAGACGGATGCAGAAGGCTTGAAGAGACATATTGGATAAAGAAAGCATTTCGATTTACTGCGGGATCGATCCGACAGCGGACAGCATGCATATCGGTCATCTGCTTCCATTCCTGACGCTTCGCCGCTTCCAGAATCAAGGGTCATCGTCCCCTTGTACTTGTTGGAGGGGCGACGGGTTTGATCGGGGACCCGAGCGGTAAAAACGAAGAGCGTAAACTGCAGACGGTTGAAGCGATCCAGGGAAATGTAGCATGCATTAAAGGTCAGCTTGAAAGCATTTTTGACTTCGAAGGTGAAAATGGAGCCGTGATGGTGAATAACTATGACTGGATCGGAGCAATGGATGTCGTCACATTCCTGCGTGATTTCGGTAAGCATGTAGGTGTGAACTACATGCTTGCCAAAGATACGATCTCGTCCCGTCTTGAGTCCGGGTATTTCATTCACGGAATTCACCTACACGATTCTTCAGGCGATGGACTTCAATCATTTATATGATCAACTACAACTGTAAGCTTCAAATCGGAGGAAGTGATCAGTGGGGGAATATCACGACTGGTCTTGAAATGATCAGCACAAACACATGAAGAAGAAACGAAGGCATTTGGCTTCACGATTCCACTTGTCACGAAAGCGGACGGAACGAAATTCGGGAAAACCGAAAGCGGAGCAGTCTGGCTCGACCCGAAGAAGACGTCACCATACGAGTTCTACCAGTTCTGGATCAACGCGGCGGATGCGGATGTGGTGAAATACCTGAAGTACTTCACCTTCCTCTCCCATGAAGAAATCGATGCGCTTGCTCAGTCCGTTGAAACAGAGCCTCATCTTCGTAAAGCTCAAAAACCCTCGCGGAAGAAATGACGAAGCTGATCCACGGCGAAGAAGCCCTGGATCAGGCGATCCGTATCTCGCGGCATTGTTCAGTGGAGACATCAAATCCCTATCCGCTTCGGAAATTTTTGAAGGCTTTAAAGACGTTCCGTCCTTGGAACGTCAAGCGTGAGGAGCTCGGATTGTCGATCTCCTCGTGGATGCGAAAATTTCGCCATCGAAACGCCAGGCGCGTGAAGATGTCGGCAATGGCGCGATCTACATCAACGGAGAACGCACGACGGATCTTCAACATGTCATGGGCGAAGAAGACAAAATCGAAAACAAATTCACGATCATCCGGAGAGGGAAGAAGAAATACTTCCGTATCCAGTATGTGTGAATGAACGAAAGTTAATGTGAAGAAGGACTTCCCGGGATGGGAAGTCCTTTTTGCGTCATCGGACATTACGACAGCCATGCCGCGATCGTATCGCTATATTCAACGATCGCCAGTGCAGCGGCCAATGAGACGGACGAGCCGATCATCCAGATTGCCGTGCGTTTCTTCTGGCGTGGATTGAGCTTTTTGTCGTTCATGACAGAGCACAACACCGTCGAAAGCAAAATCAACGCTACACAAATCCATAGAGTCATTGCATCACCTCCAATAGGGACGAGTCATAACCATCAATAGGAAATGATGGTTTCAACTGGAATCACCTCATTTTATTTTAGCACACACCAATCGAGCGGAGGGGAAAAGGAGTGAACGCATCGATTGTTCTGCTGTGAATCCGAAGCATGGGACCGTATCGCCACACTTCGATGATATGTTTCCTCCAGTTGAAAAATTTCTTAGAAGGTACCCTTTCTTGCAGGCAGAACCTATTTATAAGATAGGAGATCAGGTGGATGGGGGATGGGCGTATGCAAGAATGAAGTCATGACGATCGATGGAGGTGCACGGAAAAGATGTCAGAGAAGGATTTGTTCTTTTCCTTACAAATCTCAACGCTATATCCTATTGGAACGCCTTGTGAAATGGATGTGAAAGACTTGTGAAATGGAGGTGAAAGAGAGGTGGAATGAAGATGGAAACATAAAGAAGAATGTAAAGATTGTGAAGAACTTAAAGATTGTGAAGATGGAAAAGATGATGATATGTGCGCGAGGCTCAGGGCTGCAGGGGACAGAGTCGCTACATAACCGAGAGTTGATCAGATGGACCACGAATCAAGGACCTGTCAGGCATGAGGGGAAGAAGGTGGAGCCGGTGATAGAGATGCATGCCGCTTGGCAGGGGGCTCAAACGTTTGAGGGACTTCCAAACAGAAAAAAACCCCTGAAACGTTGATAACAACATTCCAAGGGTTTTTGATTGCTCATTAACGAGAGTAGAACTCAACGATAAGAGCTTCGTTAATTTCAGCTGGTAATTCAGAACGCTCAGGAACGCGTGTGAATGTACCTTCTAAGTTTGTCAGCATCGAAAGTTAGGAATTCAGGAACAAAGCTGTTCACTTCCATCGCTTCTTTGATGATGTCAAGGTTACGTGATTTTTCACGAACTGAGATTGTTTGACCAGGTAGTACGCGGAATGAAGGGATATCTACGCGAGATCCATTCACTGTAACGTGACCGTGGTTAACAAGTTGACGAGCTTGACGACGAGTACGAGCAAGACCTAAACGATAAACAACGTTATCAAGACGGCACTCAAGTAGCGCCATGAAGTTTTCACCGTGTTTACCTTGTATTTTGCCAGCTTGATCAAATAAGTTACGGAATTGACGCTCAGTTACTCCGTACATGTGACGAAGTTTTTGCTTCTCTTGAAGTTGTAATACCGTATTCAGAGATTTTTTTACGTTGGTTAGGACCATGTTGTCCAGGAGCGTAAGGACGCTTTTCTAATTCTTTACCCGTTCCGCTTAGAGAGATTCCAAGACGACGGGATAGTTTCCAGCTTGGGCCAGTATATCGAGCCATGAATGACTCCTCCTTTATTGTTTTTATTTTGTTGTAAAATAAAAACACCTGTGAATAAACAATTATGTGCATTTTGTTTTCATGTACCTTCGCCCTAGCAGCAGAGGGTTACGAGATACACCTCAAGGTATAGAGGAACAAAATACGATCATAAAGGACTTCACTGAAGCTGCATTATTTTACACAAAGAATATTATATGATGCGAGAGTATCAGAAGTCAAGGAAGGATTTGGACCTATCCAAAAACCCATCATACCTGAAGAACAATCTAGTCCATAAGTCACTAACTATGCTATAATGACGTTTATAGAAAAGTACGAACGTCGTCCACAAAGGGGGAGATGATCAAGCATCTCCCAATCGGGGCCCCTTCGTTTCGGAGGGGTCAATGGGTATTGTTTTCTGATTTTTTAGTTTTTTATGCCAGGAAGTGAGCATGGCGGCGGATTGTCGGTCCATAACCCGCCATTGCCTCTACCGGCTGTTGCTGCAGCTTTACAAGACAAACCTTTGGTGTGGGTGAGGGAAAAAATGACTGACAACGAAGTACTATTAACGTATAAATCGAATCTTTTCGACTTGATCTATGATGGGGAACCATCCACTTATATAGAAGGATGGCTCAGGACCATGAGAGAATCTTGGTGTGAAGAATGGGTACAACTGTATATCCATTCAGGTGATACCTATCTATTATATGGTACCGGTGATACAGGGGATGTCCCCCTCTCGATCCGGGAGGACGAAATCCAGTATCTGAATCCTTTCTCGATCCGCTATGAGGGAGCACATGATGGAATCCGTGAGGGGTTCGCTTTCGCTGATCATCAGGGGGGCGGCAGCTCGCTCCTTTTTTGGAGCGGTGGAGCCAAAGTGGAGCCTGCCTATCTAAAGCAGATATGGGAGGTGAGCAATCGCTTCCTATTGCATACCAGTGCCATTCAGACCGTTCATGAAGATGAACGACGGTACAGGGAGCTGTTCAACGTGACGGAGATTTTCCACTCCACCCGGGATGTGAGGAAGCTTCTTGCTGTGACGATGGAAACCCTGGAGCGCGTGTTCCCCCAGGACGTGTTCACGCTGCTCCTGGCCAACGATCCCGTTGGGAATGAAGCGCATTCGATCCGCCATTTTGATTTGGACAAAGCAAATGAGGCCTCCATGCACGTGTTCGTCAGCGGAGAAATGAAATGCTGGGGTGAGCAGGTCCTCTATGCACCTCTAAAAGGGACCCAAGGAATCTACGGGGTACTGGAAGTGAAGCTCAATCCTGCATCGCCCTTGACCGATCATAAAATGGAATTTGTGAAGCTTCTGGCCTATACGGCGGGAAGCGCCCTCGAAAATGCCAAACTTTACGAACAATCGAGGAAGGTCATTTCCGATCTTCAGTTGATCAATGAGACCTCCCACCAGCTGAACTTGAACCTGAGAATGTCGGACACTCTGCAGTTTTTAAGGAAGCAGGTGGAGAGATCCTTCCAGGCGGAGGATATCGGCTTTGTCCTGTTTGAAGACGGAGCCGTGAAGATAGCGGAAGAGAGCTCCGATTTGTTCCGACTTCCATCTGGAAAGCTCTATGTGGAAATGGTCCACGAGAGGATGCAAGAGAACAGGGAAGCCATCTTCATCGGCGAGATGAACGAACAGGTGAACGATGGAGAAACCTTTTCTTCCCTGATGGCGGTTCCGATGATGCATGATGGAAGCCTCCTTGGGTTCTGCCTCGTCCTTCACCGGGATGCTTATCGCTTCTCGTTCGACATGTATAAGCTGTTTCAATCCTTCATCCATCATTCCACCCTTGCCATCACGAATGCAAGGCTTCGGGAGAGATTGGAGGAGCTGGTCATCACCGATCAGATGACCAATCTTTATGCTAGGGCCTATCTTGGAGAAAAGATGGATGCTTCCATGGAACAGGATGACCACGGCACCCTGCTTCTTGTCGATATCGATGATTTCAAATCCGTCAATGACCGGTTCGGTCACCAGGTGGGTGATGAAGTGCTCGTCCAGGTGGCGGATCTGATGAAGGAAGTGGTGGGTGAAAGCGGCTATGTTGCCCGGTGGGGTGGCGAAGAACTGGCCGTCTATCTTCCTTCTGTTGAACAATCCATCGGTGCGTTGATCGGAAGGGCCCTTGTCGAAGGGATTTCCGAAAAGACCTCTCCCAGGGTGACCCTTTCGTGTGGAGTGGCCTCGTGGCACCGCAAACGCTCTGCGGTCACGGTGGAAAAGCTCGTGAAGCGGGCCGATGAAGCACTCTATATTGCCAAGAATAATGGGAAGAACCAGGTGGTCCTTGAAGATCGAACCACATATGCCTAGTACCCGCCGGAATTCCGGCGGGCTTTTTTGTATGATGGACGTGTATGCCTGGCTTAGCATGACCGTGAAGGACATCGTAAAATGGACTCAGGTACGGTGATGTTCAGGTTTTAGGTGAAAATAGAGCGCCATTCTTCCTTTAGTACATTAGTGTAAACGCTTTCTTTTTAGCGTGATTTCGCATATTCTAGAAGTATAGACAGAGGAGGGATAGGGAGAAATGAAAGAAAGCAAACGATTTGAGACCAGGGTCATTCATGAAGGCTATTCTTCGGTGGAGCATTCGGACAGTCTTGCTCCGCCGCTTTATCAGACATCCACCTATACATTTCAAACAGCAAAGCAGGGGGAAAGGCGCTTTGCAGGGGAAGAGGATGGATATATATATTCAAGACTCGGGAATCCGACGGTTTCGATTCTTGAGGAGCGGATGGCTTCTTTGGAAGGCGGTGAAGCAGCGCTCGCATTCGGATCAGGGATGGCGGCCGTTTCTGCTGTGCTGTTCTCATTGACGAAGGCAGGCGATCATATCGTATGCTCACAAGGGGTATATGGCTGCACGTTCGGACTATTAGAGCTGATGGAAGAGAAATTTGGGATAAGCCATGATTTTTCCCCGATGGATACAGAGGAGGAAATCCGTTCGAAGCTCACCGACCGGACAACATGCATCTACGTAGAGACCCCGATCAACCCGACGATGCAGCTCATCGATTTGGAGCTCGTTTCTTCGATTGCAAAGGAAAAAGGAATTCCTGTGGTGGTGGACAATACCTTTTGCTCGCCTTACCTTCAACGTCCCCTTGAATTTGGCTGTGATCTAGTGATCCACAGTGCCACGAAATATATCGGGGGTCACGGGGATGTGATAGCGGGGATCGTTGTGGGGGATCAGGAACGGATGTCAACGATCCGCATGACCACCCAAAAGGATATCGGCGGCATCATCTCCCCCTTTGATGCGTGGCTCCTGCTGCGGGGATTGAAGACCCTGGCTGTGAGGATGGATCGCCACTGTGAGAGTGCTTCTAAGGTGGCAGAGCAGCTTAAGCATCATCCACTGGTGGAAACGGTCATCTTCCCGGGACAGGTGGAGCATCCACAGCATCACATCATGACCAAGCAGATGAAAAAGCCGGGTGGGATGATTTCGTTTACCATCAAGGGAGGCAAGGAAGACGCGCAGAGGCTCATGGATGAGCTGAAGATGATCAAGATTGCCGTCAGCCTCGGTGATGCCGAAACCCTTATCCAGCATCCGGCCACGATGACCCATGCGGTGGTACCGGAAGAGATGCGCATGAAGATGGGGATTTCCGATACGCTCCTCCGGCTTTCGGTAGGGCTGGAAGCCTATGAAGATATTTGGGAAGATCTTGAGAACGCATTGAACCGGGTAGGATAAGAAAAAGGAGGGCAGCCGGATCGGCTCCCTCCTTTTTTCTATCCCATTAAACGTGGCGCACGAGCTCTTCCACAAAGCGTTCAAGATGATGTTGATCTTCTTCGTCGAATCGGGCTTTTTCAGGGCTGTCGATATCAAGGACGCCGATCAGCTTGTCATCCTTTACGATCGGTACGACAATCTCTGATTGTGAAGCAGCATCGCAGGCGATATGTCCGGGAAAGGCATGGACATCCTCGACAAGCATCGTTTTCTGTTCTGATGCAGCCGTGCCGCAAACACCTTTGCCAAGCGGGATGCGCACACATGCAGGAAGCCCCTGGAACGGCCCGAGGACGAGTTGATTGCTTTCTTCCTCATAGAGATAGAAGCCGACCCAATTGGTGCGGTCGAGGAATTGATTCAACAGCGCAGAAGCGTTGCTGAGGTTCGCAATGACATTTGGCTCTCCTTCAAGCAGAGCGCTCAGCTGTTTGGTGACGAGTGTGTACCCTTTATCTTTTGAATCCTCATATTTTTCTACTTTAAACAACACAAACTCCCCCTATTCTACACGAATTGATCCGTCAACACCCCATTTCCCCTTCACTCGATGGATTATGTCGATAAGTAAAAGGAGGGAATCGGCCGAGATGGACGAATACATGTTGTAACGCTGAAGGTCCCCATACGGGATCCTCACGAACGTATTGAATCAGTTTTAGCATATTTCCAAGAAATCTTCAATCCATTCCGTTCTCTACCGGCCAATCAAACGAAACGAGGGATTCGAATGAAGAAGCTTATAAGTACAAAAGACGCGATTTTTGCTGCTGCTGTTTCATTATTCAATGACCATGGATTCGATGGAACGTCTGTCAGGGATATCGCCGGCAAGGCCGATGTCAACCCGGCGACGATCTCCTATTATTTTAAAGGGAAGCAGGGGCTTCTCGAAGCCTGCTTCACGCACTTTTTTGAACCTTACCTCCGTTTTTTGGAGGAAGAGACTGCAGCCCTTCCATACATCGATGCAGAAGTGTGCCTGAAACGTGCCGTCTACAAGCTCCTCAAGTTTCAGAGTGAGAACCATCAGCTCACCCGGTTCATCTGGAGGGAAGTGTCCATCGATTCACAGGTTGTAAGGGAAATCATCGCTTCCTATCTGATGAAGGAGCGATTCTACTTGAAGTGCCTGTTCGAGAAGGGGATGATGGATCACTCATTCAAGAAGCAGCCGGTGAATTTTCTCATCATCCAGCTGAAATCGATGCTGACCTTCCCGTTTCTCAACAGCCAGCAACTAAGGGAGGTATGGCAGCTTTTTCCCCAGGAATTCTATTTTGTCGACCATTACTATCAACAGATCGATCAGTGGATCGGGCTGATGCTCGTTTCAGAAAAGAACGAGCCTTTTGAAAAGGAGATGCTCGTGTAAGGTTCAGAGGAAGGTCATCTTTTCTCGTCCTTGGTCAAGGCCGCTGACCGTATGGGCGTCAGATCCATACACGATGGGGATCCCCATTTCGATTGCCTGCCGGATGACCGGTTCGGGCGGATAGGATTCGCCGCAGTGCGGTTTGATGACTCCTGCCCCGTTGTAATCAAGTTCCAGTCCGTTGGCGTGAGTGGCCTGCAGGATGGCTGAAATATCCTCTGAAAAGGATCGGGTCGTTGGATAGAGCTTCCGGAATTTGTTCGCGAGGGTCATATGACCGATCCGCTTCGGTTTATAGGGACCAAGGTCCGAACGGATGGAAGAGAGGACGGCTTTGTAATACTCTTCATGGACCGCATCGACTCCGCCATAGGCTTCCGTCATCCTGCCGAAGGTTTCATCACTATAGTCCAGGCAGTACCAAGCCCCGTCTTTCTTCAAGAAGTGAACCGAGAGGATGCTGTCATCGAGGGATGGACCGTACTTCTTCAGGAACTCTTTTGTTCCTGCTTCATATCCCTCAATATAGTCCACCTCCAGGCCTGCAAAAATTACAATGCGGCCATCATATTTCCTTTTTAAACGGTCGATTTCATTCAAATAGTCTTCCATCTGCCCGAACTGCATCGCGCTGTCCCTTTCCGGCACAGGATCAATGAAGTTCATGGGAAGAGGAGCGTGCTCTGTGAACGTGGCGTGTGTGTATTCGAGTGCGATGAGTCTTTCGACATATCCTTCCATGGCATCCTTGCTTCCGTGCGGACAGAATGGGGTATGGATATGACCGTCCCGTTTGATCATGGAGAAGCCTCCTATTCCGTAATCGGCTAAGATTTCGCCCGTCAAATGGCGAAAAATCGTCCATTGAGCGGAAAAACTGCCGATTATGACTTTTTATCGAGTAAAATTCGAAATTAATAGTCAAAAAATGTCGTTAACATGGTATCATTATAGCAATGAGATAATTATTACGAAACTTAACTTTAGATAAATGTTACTGAATAGTTGAACAGGGGGCTTATGATGCAGTACGTCATCGGTGGAATACTACTATATTAATTGTCTTCCTGACTCGGATTCTTTCTCAGGAAGAAATATTATGCAGAGATCGATCGGTATGAATCCTGGAAAATCGATATAATGAATCGTCCTGTCTCAGATGAACTTTCCAAAGTCAAACAATTGAACATGACAGGGCAGACCGAGGAATTATTTGACGCTGGAGACAGGGTTGGGATGAGATCGTAGCTGTGCAGCTTCCTGAAGTGGAAGAACTTCTATTCGATGCAGAGGAGTATACGGATAAATTCCGGTTTAACAAAACAAAAGCCACCCTTTCCCGGATCCACGAGATCCTCACCGGTACCGAAACCAAGATCGAGACGATCCTGAGGAACTCGATGAACTGATCGGCAGTGAAGAGAAGAACAGGGAAGAGATCCAGACGCTTCAGGAAGAATACCGCAAAAGCAAGAAGCAACTTCTCGCTTATCGCCATACATACGGTTCCAACGGCAAACCAATCGAAGCCATCCTGGATGAGATGTCTAACAAATCAAACAGTTCGAGGAATTGACCGAACAGGGGAACTATATGGAAGCAAGTGAAATGGTGCTCAGACTTCGGAGAAAATGAAGGAGACCGCCTATAAGATGGAGACCATCCCGAAACTGATCACAGAGTGTGAAAACGTCCTGCCGGTCCAGATTGTCGGAGCTTGAAGCAGGATATGAGGGGATGAAGGAAGAAGGGTACATCCTGGATCATGTGGAGGTCGAAGAAAGGGCCGCCGCCCTCAAGGATTCCCTTCATCCCACGTCACCGACCTCGGCGAACTGAAAGTGGAAGGCGTGGAAGACGGCCTGAAGGAAATGAAGGAAACGATTGAGTCGTTCTACGATGTTCTGGAAAAGGAAGTACATGCCAAACATTTCATCGGGCAGTACAAAGATCCAACGACGGAAGAGCTCATCAAGGCAAAGGAAGAAAATGAAGACATCCAGGCGGAGCTAAGGATCGTGCAGCAGGCGTATCATCTCCGGGATCGAAGCACTTACTATCACCGAAGGATCTTGAACATAAGATCATCCAGCTTTCAAAACGACACGAACATGCTCATGCAGAAGGAAGAAGGGCAGGGTGCGACCGTATTCCAATCTCAGTGATGAACTGAAAGATATCCGGAGTAGACTGGATGAACTGAATCAGACAGCAGAAGGAATTCAATCCTCTATCTTCAAACGATGAGGAAAGATGAGCTTTCCACCCGGGAAAAAATCCAGGAGCTTAAGAAAAAGGTGGCTGAAGCAAGCCGGATGATTTCAAAAAGCAATGCTACCGGGACTCCCACAAGGATACAAGGATCTTCTTGATGAAGTCCATAATAAAATCGAGCAGGTGAATGTGAGTCTCAACGGAGAAACCTCTAAATATGAAATTCGTTCAGGAAACATTGCTTGCTGCAGAAGACACCGTAGACCATTTCTATAAGAAAACCGATGAACTCATCGAAGACGTCGTCCTCTCTGAACGGATCATCCAGTACGGGAATCGCTACAGAAGCCGCTATTCATCCGTCCGTGACGGCCTAAGGAATGCCGAGGAAGCATTCAGGCAGTATGAATACCGGAGGGCGCTGGAAGAAGCGGCCACCACCTTGGAAAAGGTAGAGCCGGGCGCACTGAAGAAAATCGAGAAAATGCTGGAGAATAAATAAAAAAAGACAGTCCCCTTACCGTGAAGACGAGTGAAGGGACTGTTTTTTTATGGTTCATATAAAGATCGTATCAATCGTGGGTTCGTAACGCTCGGGTCGCGGGATTCTGAAGGGAATTGACATTGCTCCCCGGTGCATCCTCACCCCAACAAAAAGTCCGCCTCGCTGATGCCGAGGCGGACTTTGTCACGATCAAGCTTGTATCACTCTTTTGCTCGTTCCGAGTACCAAAGAAATCACGAAGCCGATCAAGGCCCCGAAAATCGCCGGGACGATCCAGCCGATTCCTTCTGCATAGAGAGGAAGGAATTAGAGCCATTCCCTGACGGCCGTTACTTCAATTCCGGCCTCCTTCAGTCCGTCGAACAAGCTGATGAAAGCGGTCAGGGTCAGCGCTGTGATATACACGGGACGGTACCCTCTGAACAGATTGTGGAAGAACGAAAGGACAATCAATACGATGGCCATTGGATAAATGAAAATCAGCACCGGCAACGAAATGGAAATCAGCTGTGTCAATCCGATATTTGAAATGATCATACTGAACAGTGCAATGATGAACACCAGGGCTTTGGAAGGAATCGGAAGCAGTTTGGAGAAATATTGCGCGCTTGCCGATACCAGTCCGATTGATGTCGTCAGGCAGGCAAACAGGATGGCCAGGCCGAGGACGATGATCCCGAACGACCCAAGCAGTTCCTCGGATGCTGCGGCAAGGAGTGCGCCGCCGTTTGCTTGTTCTCCGATGGCATCGGTCCCGCTGGCCCCGATATAGCTGAGGGACAAGTAGACGAGGGCAAGTCCAATAGCCGCAATCACGCCGGCTTTCATGGTGATGGCTGAAATACTTGCCTTCGAGGTAATGCCGTGGTCTTTAATGGAATTGATGACCACAATTCCGAACACAAATGCCGCAATCGTATCCATTGTCAGGTACCCTTCAATGAATCCTTTGAAAAGGGGTCCATTCTGATAGGCTTCCATTGGCGTACCAAGGCTACCCATCGGAGTGATGATACTTTTTACAACAAGGATTGCAAGGATGACGAGCAGGGAAGGAGTCAAGATCTTCCCGATGCGATCAACCAGCTTTGACGGGTTCATGACTGAGCCATGCCGTGAAGGAGAAGAAGATGAGAGATAAGATCATCATCGGCATCCGGCTGTCGGTCAGGCCCTCCGGTAAAAAGGGAAGAACGCTGATTTCATATGTGACCGTCCCGGTTCGCGGTATTCCGAAAAAGGGACCGATGGCTAGATAAAGGATGACGGTGAAGACGATGCCAAAAACGGGATGGACCCTGCTGGCAAGGGACTGAAGTCTCCGCCTGACTTCGCAATCGCGATGACGCCCAGAAGTGGAAGTCCCACCCCGGTAATCAAGAATCCGAGGATGCCCGTCCAGACGTGCTCACCGGCCTGCTGACCTAGAAATGGAGGGAATATCATATTCCCGGCTCCGAAAAAGAGGGCGAACAGCATTAAGCCTATCGCCATTACACCACTAAATGGAAGCGCTTTCTTATTCATATATTCCCTCCGTTTCATTCTTGTTGAAGATGTTGGTAAGAAGTGTAGAAAAGTGCGTCTAATAACGAAATAATCTAACAATTTAGTATATTTAAATAGTATGACCTGTCACTTACTTTCATGATTCTCGCAAAAATTCAGTTATTTTTCAATGAATAATTTTGGAAAATAAATTAAAATTTCATGAACAATAAAAAAGTGCGTTTCTTTATTTGGGAATCTCTGCAGGATTATGGTAAGATTAATAATTGAAATGTGAGCCAAACCATAAGCAGGTGAGATGTTTGATCTATTTAGATAATAGTGCCACAACGAAACCATATAAAGAAGCACTCGACACGTTCATGAAGGTGAATGAAACACTGTATGCAAATCCATCTTCGATCCATTCGTTCGGTGGGAAGGCGGATGACCTTATCAAGCGTCCAGGGAGCAAGTAGCGGACCTCCTTGGCGTTGAAGGATCAGAAGTCTTCTTTACATCGGGAGGGACCGAGTCGAATAATCTGGCCATCAAAGGTACGGCCTTGCAATACAAAAACAGGGGAAAACATATCATCACCTCCAGCATCGAGCATCCTTCAGTAAAAAAGGCTGTAGAAGATCTTGAACCGTTCGGGTTCAGCATCACCTATGTAGGCGTCGATGAGGAAGGGCGGGTGGATCCGCAGGAAATCGCGGATGCCCTCACGGATGATACCATCCTCGTCAGCATCATGCACGTCAATAATGAGGTCGGAACCATCCAGCCGATCCGGGAAATCGGTGAACTGCTCAAGGAGCGCCCGAAAACCCTTTTCCATGTGGATGCCGTGCAGGCATGCGGGAAAGTCCCGCTTGTTCTTCATGGGGCGGGAGTGGACCTGTGCAGTCTTTCCTCCCATAAGATTCACGGAATAAAAGGAACGGGGGCCCTCTATGTCCGGAGCGGGGTGCGCCTTTCCCCCTTGTTATCCGGTGGCGACCAAGAAGGCAGCCTCAGGAGCGGGACCGAAAACACAGGGGGGATCGCGGCTTTTGCCAAGGCCCTTCGCATGCATTTGAAGGAAAGGGAAGAATCCCTTCCAGTAATGGAGGAAATCCAAGGCTTCATAAGGGACGGATTATCCAAACTCCCCTATGTGACGGTCCATACACCTGAAACTAGCGCAGCTCCCCATATCCTGAACTTTTCCGTAGAGGGGTTTAAAGGGGAAGTGATGGTCCATTCACTCGATCAGCATGGAATGTATGTTTCCACCACGAGTGCCTGTTCATCCAGACAGCATAAACCAAGCGAAACGCTTCTTGCCATGGGTGTATCGGACATGCGCGCCAACAACTCTATCAGAGTGAGCCTGTCCTACCATACGACCATGCAGGAAGCACGGACATTCCTTGAAACACTGGAGAGGGAAATCCGATCATTAACGAAAACGATGAGGAGATCACGATGAATTATAATCGAATTCTAGTCAGATACGGTGAAATTTCTACTAAAGGAAGAAATCGCAAGAAATTTACGTCCCAGCTGAGGGAAAATATCCTGGAGGCCCTGAAGGATCTGCCTTCCATTTCCGTCAATGCAAGCAGGGACCGCCTTCACATCCTCCTTGGGGAAGCGGACGGGGAAGAAATGATCACAAGGCTATCATCGATCTTCGGCATCCAGTCATTCAGCCCGGTTGTCATGACGGGAAGGATTTGGATGAAATGATGGAAGCGGGCCTTGCCCTTGTGAAAAAAGCTTTGAACCCTGGAAAAACGTTTAAAGTATCGGCAAGACGGGGAGATAAGACCTTCCACCTGGATACGAACGAATTGAACTACCAGATCGGGTCATACATCCTGAAAAATATGGAAGACTTGAACGTCGATGTACGTAATCCCGATATCAAACTGAATGTAGAAGTAAGGAAAGAAGGGGTTTACCTTTCATCTGAAATCTATCAAGGGTGCAACAGGCATGCCGGTGGGGGCGAGTGGAAAAGCTATGCTCATGCTCTCCGGGGGGATCGATAGCCCTGTTGCCGGTTATCTGACGATGAAACGAGGCGTGGAGATCGATGCCGTCCATTTCCACAGTCCTCCGTTTACGAGTGAACGGGCAAAGCAAAAAGTTATCGATCTTTCGAAGAAGCTGTCGGCATTCAGCGGCAAAGTGAAATCTTCATATCGTCCCGTTCACGGAAATCCAGCAAACTGATTCATGATCAAGTTCCTGAAAACTATACCATGACCTCAACGCGGAGAATGATGCTCAGGATCGCAGATCATGATCCGGGAAAAACACGAAGGGCTTGCCATCGTGACGGGTGAAAGCCTCGGGCAGGTGGCCAGCCAGACACTCGAGAGCATGCAGGCGATCAACGATGTCACGAATACCCCTGTCTTCGACCGTTGATCGCCATGGATAAACTTGAAATCATCGATATTGCCCAGAAGATCGATACACATGATATCTCGATTCTTCCATATGAAGACTGCTGCACGATCTTTACCCCGCCTGCACCGAAAACAAGGCCGAAAAAAGAAAAAGTCGAGTATTATGAAAGCTTTGTTGACTTTGATGAGCTCATCCGCGAAGCGGTTGAAAAAACGGAAATCATGCAGATCGACGGTTCTACCCATAATGTAGAAGAAAGCTTCGACGGATTGCTCTGATATTTAGGAACATTTACCAAGGACATCTGTTGCATGAAGCCATGTGTTTTCGCACATTCTATATTCAACAAGCAGAGGAGGTGAAAACACATGGCAAACAACAGAAGTTCAAACCAATTAGTAGCTCCTGGAGCTCAACAAGCTATCGACCAAATGAAATACGAAATCGCTTCTGAATTCGGAGTTCAACTTGGTGCAGATGCAACTGCACGCGCTAACGGTTCTGTAGGTGGTGAAATCACTAAACGTTTAGTTCAAATGGCTGAACAACAAATCGGTCGGATACCAAAAATAATTAAATACAATGGCTACAAAGGAGCGGGCCTTGCCCCGCTCCTTTCTTTTTGTGCCCAGTAAAAAGAATATTTAAAAAAGTATAAACATTTTGTATAATAGAGTGGGCTATGTAAAAAAAAGGAGGAACCACGATGAAAAGGGAAGAACTTATAGCACCGGAAACATACAATCTGGTGGAGGAAGTCGAACGCTTCGCTTCAAAAGATGGAGCGAAAGCCCTCCTGTGGATGGACGAACAAGGAAATGAGAAGCAGATCAGCTATGATGATCTGATTAAAGTGGCGAATAAATATGGAAACGTTTTCATTGAAGAGGGATTTGAAAAAGGCGATGTGCTCCTGGTGATGATGCCAAGGTTGATTGAGGCATACGCTGTTTATCTTGCTGCCTTGAAAGCCGGTCTTGTAGTGATCCCGAGCTCGGAAATGCTAAGGGCGAAGGATCTCGGATACCGCATTGATCATGGGGATGTAAAAGGGATTGTCGCTTATTCTCCGTTTATCGGTCAGTTTGAAGGTGTTCCAGGTATAGAAAATGTAAAGAGATTTGTGGTCGGCGGTGGACAGGAAGGGTGGATCGATCTTGAAGGTGAAGCGAAAAACGCTTCGGACGAGCTTGGTTTCGCTGATACAAACCGGGATGACATGGCGTTCCTCTCCTATACGTCCGGGACGACGGGGAATCCCAAGGGGGTCGTACATACGCACGGCTGGGCCTACGCCCATCTGAAGACCGCTGCAAAGGAATGGTTGGGCATCGAGGAAGGGGATGTCGTGTGGGCCACTGCAGGACCTGGCTGGCAGAAATGGATCTGGAGCCCGTTCCTTTCCGTACTTGGTTCGGGAGCGACAGGACTGGTTTACCAAGGGAAATTCGAGCCACATGCCTATTTGAAGATCCTTCAAGATCACCGGGTGAACGTCCTGTGCTGCACACCGACGGAGTACAGGCTGATGGCGAAAGTGGATGATCTCGGTTCCTATCACCTTGATCCCTCCACAGCGCGGTGTCCGCCGGTGAACCGTTGAACCGCGAAGTCATCGATGCGTTCAAAAGCATTTTGACGTCCTTGTCAGGGACGGATATGGGCAAACGGAAAATACCCTTCTTGTCGGGGTCACCAAAGGAATGGAACTGCGACCAGGCTCAATGGGGAAACCGACTCCAGGAAACCGGGTTGAAATCATCTGATGAACTCGGGAAGCCGTGTGAAACCGGTGAAGTGGGGGACATTGCGGTTCACCTTGATACCCCGGCCCTTTTCAAAAACTATTACAAAGATCCCGAAAGGACGGCCATGCAATTCCGCGGAGATTACTATATCACCGGGGATAAGGCCAAACGGGATGAAGATGGATACTTCTGGTTTGAGGGGAGGAGCGATGACATCATCATTTCTTCTGGATATACGATCGGGCCATTTGAAGTAGAAGACGCCCTGGTCAAACATCCTTCCGTGAAGGAATGTGCCGTGGTCGGGAGCCCTGACGAGATCAGGGGGCTGGTCGTCAAGGCGTTCATCGTCCTGAAAGACGATGTAGACCAGGCAGATCCGGCTCTCATCCCTTCCCTTCAGGAACATGTCAAGGAACTGACGGCTCCTTACAAATATCCACGGAAGATTCAGTTCGTTGACGAATTGCCGAAGACCACTTCAGGCAAGATCAGAAGGATCGAACTTCGACAAAAAGAACTGACAGCACAAAACTAATAGCCAAAAAAGGGAGTCCGAAGGGGCTTCCTTTTTTTCGTCATCGCATGCGAAATTCAGTTCTTTCTGATTTTTGCACTTTTATGGTACAGTAGATACAGAATTTTTTGGAAAGAAGGGAACAACCACGATGGGAACATTATGGACGAACGGAAAAATCTACACGATGCAGGCAGAAGGTCAGACTGTAGAAGCAGTTTTGACGGAAGATGGCAAAGTAAAGGCACTCGGCAGCGAAGCGGCCCTTACAGAGCAATTTGCAGTGGACCGGAAAATAGACCTTGAGGGTAAAATCATGTTCCCGGGGTTTGTAGATAGCCATATGCACCTCATTGGACACGGAGAGACATTGATGAGGCTGGATCTGTCCGACATGACCAGCAAAGAGCAGGTGCTGAAGGCCGTGAAGGAAAAGGCCGCCCATACCCCGGAAGGAGACTGGATCATCGGGGAAGGGTGGAACGAAAATCTTTGGGAAGATCCAGAAGTCATCACCAAAGATGAAATCGACCTGGTTGCGGGCGGGCACCCTGTCCTCCTGAAACGGATATGCCGCCATGCCATCGTCGTCAACACATTGGCCCTTGAAAAAGCAGGCATCACCGACGCATCGGAAAATCCTGAAGGGGGACTGATCGACCGATACGAGGATGGACGTGTCAACGGGGTACTGAAGGATACGGCACAGGATATCGTGACGGGGATCCTGCCAGCCATTTCACTGGCTTACCTCGAAGAAGCGCTCGCAAAAGGAGTTCAAAGCTGCTGGGAAAACGGCCTTACAGGCGGTCACACAGAAGATTTGAGCTATTACGGGAACTTTAACAAAACGTATCAGGCGTTTGTGAATACCCTCGGCAAAGGCGGTAAGAAATTCAGGGCCCACCTCCTTGTTCATCATGCCGTCATCGAAGACTGGCATGATGAAGGGCATCAATTCCTCGAAGGAGGCCCCTATGTGGAATTTGGCGCCATGAAAATCTTTGCCGACGGTGCCCTTGGAGGGAGAACGGCCCTCCTCAGCCATCCATACGCCGATGATGAAAGCACCAGCGGGGTGAGTATCCATACCGAGGAAAACTTGCAGGCCCTCGTGGCGAAGGCAAGGTCCTATGACTTACCCATCGCCGTCCATACGATTGGGGACCTGGCGTTTGAACAGGTGGTGAATGCCATCACGAAAGAGCCTACGGTGAAGGGACGGCGCGATCGGCTGATCCATGCCCAGATCCTCCGACAAGAATTGATTGAGGGTATCAAGGGACTGGACTTGATCCTTGATATCCAACCGCGGTTTGTGGCATCTGATTTCCCATGGGTCATCGACCGGATCGGGGAAGACAGGATGAAGTATAACTATGCATGGAAGACCCTCCTTGAAGAAGGAATCCACTGTGCAGGCGGGTCGGATGCCCCGATCGAGCCTGTCAATCCCCTGCTTGGTATCCATGCGGCCGTAACACGGACCAACCCGAATGATCCCGATCATACGGTTTATGGACCTGAGCAGGTATTGAGCATGTATGAAGGCATTTCCCTATTCACAAAGGGCAGTGCATTCGCGTGTCACCACGAAGCGGACCGCGGACTCATCAAGGAAGGCTATGATGCAGACTTCACGATCCTCAGTGAAGATCCCTTCACAGGAGGTCCCGATGTGCTACTGAAACAAGTGGTGGCGATGACTGTAGTCGATGAAGACATCGTGTATAGCAGAGATAGGAAAAAATAATGATTGCCCCGGGTCACCCCCATGGCTATAATGGAGTTATTTCGGACATTGAAATAGTTTGGGGGTAATACAATGAAGTCAAGTCAGACAGGAATTGCGTATACGGCATTATCCTATTTATTATGGGGAATCCTCCCAATCTATTGGAAGTGGCTCGGAGATGTCCCAGCCGATGAGATCCTGGCAAACCGCATCTTCTGGTCCTTCTGGTTCATGCTGCTGTTCCTCCTGGTCACCAGAAGGTTCAGAGGATTCACGACCTATCTGAAAACGTCGCTGACGAAGAAAAAGCAGGTCCTTGCGCTCCTTGTTGCGTCCTTATTAATCAGCACGAACTGGTTCATCTACATATGGGCGGTCAATACAGATCAGATGGTGGAAGCAAGTCTCGGATACTATATCAATCCCCTGGTGAGCATCCTGTTAGGGGTCTTCATCCTCAAGGAGAAGCTCTCCAAAGCGCAGATCTTGTCATTTGGTTTAGCCGCGGCAGGCGTCCTCGTCCTCACGTTGTCCTATGGGGAATTTCCCGTGGATTGCGTTCGGGCTGGCGTTTTCATTCGGTCTATACGGGCTGGCCAAAAAGCTGATTCAAGTTGAATCTTCCATTGGTCTGACCTTGGAAACTATGACGATTGCGCCCGTTTCCATCATTTATCTCCTGTTCTTGTATCAGGATGGTTCACTTGCACTCTTCCATACTGGTACAGGGACGGACCTGCTCTTGATCGGAGCGGGTGCGGCGACAGCGATCCCACTCTTGTTCTTCTCACGCGGGGCCCAGCAGATCCCCCTTTACATGGTGGGATTCCTGCAGTATATCGCCCCGACCATCACGTTGATCCTCGGCGTGTGGATGTATCATGAGCCGTTTTCTACCGTCCATGCCATTGCCTTTTGCTTCATCTGGCTCGCATTGGCCGTGTTGACGGCATCGCGGCTTCAGCTCGCCAGGAAAAGGCGTAAAGATGCCCGGCTGAGCGCATAGAAAAAACCCGGAATGCCTGGAAGGGAGTAGTCCTCCCTTTCAGCCTATCCGGGTTTTCTTTTTTCTTCTTACAGGAATGAACGCTTCACTTTTTCCCAGAAAGAATTATCCTTCAACTTGACGGTCTTGATGATTTTCCCGCTCAGTTTCGCTTCGATTGTTTCGACGTGCTGGATGCCGAGGGCTTCATTGTCCATGCCCATGGCCGGATAATCATTTCCGTCCTGGACGATCTTCAGGACAAGTCGGCGTTCCTGACTGAGGATGAAGGAAGAGCCCAATGTCCGGTACCGATTATTGTTCAGGGAAGCCATCTCACTCACCTGAAGGCAGGGGATCATCGGATCGACGACCGCTCCGTTGACGGATTTATTGTAGGCGGTACTGCCCGTCGGTGTAGCGATGACCATGCCGTCGCCCCTGAACGTTTCAAAATGGTTATCGTCGATGAATACATCCATGACGAATGTCTTGATGATGCCGGAGCGGATGCTGAACTCATTCAGACACAGGAATGAGGTTTGATGATCCACGGTCACTTCGATCGTCGGGTATTTCCTGACTTCGATCTGTTCCTTGGTCATCGCCTCGATCATTTTGGACGTATCATCGATATGGAAATCACAGTACATGCTCAGTGTACCGCCGGTGGAAATGCCCGCATAGAGGCAGTCCTGCCGGAAGCCGGTCTTTCTGACGGCCTGAAGGAAGGTACCGTCGCCCCCTACGCTCACGATGATACTCGCATCTTCGTGACGATTGACGATGGTGAAATCATAGCGGCGCGCGAGTTCATAGAGTGAATCCACCTTCGCTCCGAGTGCAGCATCTTTCAGGTGATAGAAATAAATATTGCGACGATTCATGTGAAATGCCCCCTGTCGATGTAGGTTAAGTTTTCCCATTTCATTAAAAATTTGCTAGAATCTTACTTAGTGAATATTCTACCATGTTTTATATGTAGAATGATAAAGATATCCTTACATAAGATAGGATGAGAAAGGGAGGATTATACAACATGAATGCAAAAAGATGGATTGCACTTGGAATCGCAGCCGGACTGTTCTTTGTCTCGGTCATCGTCAATTTCGCCACATCGGCATTGAAGGGAGATTTCACAAGTGCCTGGGAAGAGGTGTTGAGCATGGACTCGACCCTGAATGAAGAAGTATTGGAAACCGGTTCGTCCGGAGATCGGATCGCCGTACTCGAAGTGAACGGAGTCATACAGGATACAGGAGGCGCGGGGTCACTGTTTGAGAGTGCCGGCTATAACCATCAGGCATTCCTGGAACAGCTCGACGCTGTTGAAAAGGACGACACGGTGAAAGGAATCATCCTGAAGGTGAACTCACCTGGTGGGGGAGTGGTGGAAAGCGCTCAGATCCACAAAAAGCTTGAAGAAATCAAAAAAGATACGAAGAAACCGATCTATGTGTCCATGGGAGGCACGGCGGCTTCAGGTGGTTACTACATATCTGCCCCTGCCACGCAAGATCTTCGCCAGCAAGGAAACCCTCACCGGTTCCCTCGGGGTGATCATGCAGGGGATCAATTACTCGGAGCTTGCTGAGAAATACGGGGTCGACTTCGTGACGATCAAAAGCGGTCCATACAAAGATATCATGAGCCCGACAAGGGAGATGACCGATGAAGAGCGGGATATCCTGCAGTCCATGATCGATAATTCCTATGAAGGCTTCGTGGACGTCATCGCGAGCGGTCGTGATATGTCGGAAGAACAGGTGAAGAAAATCGCCGACGGCCGGATCTATGACGGACAGCAGGCGAAGGAAGTCAACCTCATCGATGAGTTCGGTTATTACGAAGACACCGTTGATGCCATGAAGAAGGATTACAAGCTGAAAGATGCAGAAGTATTCCGTTATTCCTCAGGCGAATCCTTCGCAGGGCTCTTCAATATGGGAGCGAAGAAAATGATCGGTGGAGACATGGAAGCAACGGCCCTTGCCAAGATCCTCTCTCAACCGAATGCACCACGATTGATGTATCTATATTCTGAGTAAGGAGGGCTTGACCGATGAGTGACGTATATGAACAAGACGGCGTGCCCTTTCCTGAAAGGGAGCAGCCGAAAGAAGAAAGAATAGAATCAGATACCCCGGTCAAAGGGTTTTTCCTGGCAGGATTTTGGATCAGGTTCTGGGCCTACATCATCGACCTGATTGTGATTGGAAGTGTAACACGCCTCCTCGTAACACCGGTATTCAAGCTGCTGGATATCCCGATGGGGAGCTCCATGTTCGCTCCATACACCATCCTGACTACCATCGTCTTTTACGCTTACTTCGTTCTCATGACGAAGTTCTTCCACCAGACACTCGGGAAGATGGTATTCGGTGTCAAAGTGGTGGGACTCAAAGGGCAGAAGCTCGACTGGGGGACCGTCCTATTCAGGGAGCTGATCGGACGCTTCATCACCGGCACGTTCTTTATCCTCTATGCGGTTGTCGCCTTCACCACGAAAAAGCAGGGGATTCATGACCTCTTCGCTGATACAACCGTCGTACAGGAAAAAAGGAAGATGGAATTCACACCGGCACAAACATGAGTCAAAAATGATTAGGACAAAACAAAAAAGGTCATGACGAACAATATCAGTATGGCTTCTTAATACCGCTCATGATTTCCGTGCAAGACTTCGCTTTCCGCGGGTAGCCCGTGAGCCTCCTCGGCAAGCCTGCGGGGTCTCACATCAGCTACTCTTCCCGCAGGAGTCTTCGTCTTGCACTCCAATCAACCGCTAGGAACAAATAAATAGTAATGGTCATGAAACAAATCAAAACCCGAACTATCTTAAACAAGATGGTTCGGGTTTTACTATGACTAAAACACTCTTGTCCCAGCCTCTTTCTTTGTATTTGGGAGTGGGATCGACTCCATGCTTGATCGTAGAGGGGATCCAAAAGGAAAAGAAAGGTTTAAATCATGATCGTCGAGGCGATAATGGGAAGTTGAAGGGGTGTGATGGATATGAGCTGGTGGGTATGGACCCTCCTGATCCTCGCTGCGTTACTGCTGCTATTATTAGTTGTCCTTTTTATAACCAAACTGACCATTACCATATCCCTCTATCATGGAAATGATAATGATCATTTCAAGGTGATGCTCAGGGCCTGGTATGGATTCTTAAAATATACAATCG
Organism: uncultured Bacillaceae bacterium; assembly: GCA_963762295.1. Lineage (GTDB taxonomy): Bacteria > Bacillota > Bacilli > Bacillales > Bacillaceae_B > Rossellomorea. The sequence goes on along the minus strand of CAVXKK010000004.1, from coordinate 659,479 downwards.
ACATCCCCATGGTGAAAGTCGATGATGATGGACCGAATATCGTCCTGGAAGAAAAGAAGAAGGCAGGGGATGCGGGCTCTTCCAGTAAGGAAAAAGAAGATAAAAAGAAGGTGACCCCTTCGGAATTCATGGATAGTTTAAATGATACGAAGACCCTCCTCGTCCATGTACGGTCCTTGCACCGGATCATCCGGCATTTCATGAAAAAAGTGAAGACTGGATGACGTGATCTGGCATACGAAGATCGGTACGGGTGATGCCGCCACCACGGGTTCCTTCACAGGGGCCATATGGGGATTGAAAGGAAGCATCATCAGTCTCATGAGCGGGTACATAAGGCTTCAGTCCATGCCGGATCTAGAGGTGGTCCCCGACTTTCAACAAGCGGTCATCCAAACCAATTTTCATGTATCATCCAATTTAGAATTGGGAATGCTATCCTAGTAGGTTTCAAGATACTTCGGTTTTGGAGGGGAGGCATGGCCAAGTTCAAGACCAGGCCGCTTTCCACCCTCTCAGGTGAAAAACATTCAGTATAATAAGGAGGTCCTGGCATGAGCGAACATCCTATTGAAGGGTTGATGACCACCGCCATGGAAAATCTGAAACAAATGATCGATGTGAATACCATCATCGGTGATCCAGTTGAAACACCCGATGGAAGTGTGATCTTGACGGTATCGAAAGTAGGCTTCGGGTTTGCTGCAGGTGGCAGTGAATTCATCATCGACGGCAAGGGTAAAGGACGGAGCATAAAGGCGGAGACAAGCGGCGGGACAAGTCATCGGACCAAAGCAGCAACCTTTTGGTGGAGGAAGCGGGGGGGTGTCTCCATTACTCCGATCGCGTTTCTGATCGTCAGTTCAAGGGGAATCAAGATGCTTCATTTAGATGAAAGTACTCATCTGCTTGACCGTCTTCTGGATCTTGCACCCGGTGCCATCGAAAAGATTCAAGGCATGATGAAAAAAGACGGCATAAAGAGGACACGGACCGGTCACCACAAACAAAATGTAAGACTGATCTGTAAGCCATTGAGGGCTTACTCGGATGAGTGCATGCCTCATCTTTCTTTTCAGAAAGGGTAACCCCTATGATTTGCTCACTCTCCCTCTTTTCTGTACTATGAAGAAGTACATACCTATTTATAAAGGAGGAATAAATAATGGCAAATATCACGTTTAAAAACAACCCTGTCACTCTAGTAGGCAATGAAGTCAAAGTAGGGGACAAAGCTCCTAACTTTACAGTATTAGCCAATGATCTATCGGAAGTCACACTTCATGATTCCAAGGGCAAGGTGCGTTTGATCAGTGTCGTTCCTTCCATCGATACAGGTGTTTGTGACGCACAAACTAGAAAATTCAATGAAGAAGCAACCAAATTCGATAATGTGGAAGTACTGACGGTTTCAGTGGATCTTCCTTTCGCACAAAAGCGCTGGTGCGGAGCAAACGGCATCGAAAATGTCCAAACCCTATCTGACCACCGTGACCTGATCTTTCGGTGAAGCATTCGGCGTATATATTAAAGAACTCCGTCTGTTGGCACGTGCTGTATTCGTTGTGAACAGCAATGATGAAGTGACGTATGTGGAATATGTAAGCGAAGCGACCGATCACCCGGATTATGAAGCTGCCGTTCGAAGCAGTGAAAAACACAAAATAATCGTCCACCAGATAGCTCCCCGAGCCATGCTGACCTCTTTTTGCCGCAAAAAGGGTCTGGTTTTTACAAAAGGCGATGCCCACGGTACAATAAAAGAACCAAATCGTGATAAAGGAATGAACGTCGATGATGAATTCGCCAGTCGAAACATTATTTGGAATAATCGATGAAACCTCCACCCTGCTTCAAGAGGAACTGAACTGTAGCTATCTGGAAGCCGTCGCTGAAACAGGGGAGAATCTTTTTCAGGGAGAAATCCTGCAGGATGAACTCAGCGAACTCACGAAAAAACGACTAACAAAAATACGGAGAACTGAATTTTGACTCAGACGGAGAATGAGGATATCCGGAAAGCCTTTCAATTCGCGATCTTGAAAGGGATGAAGGAAAATGTCCAGCCGAATCACCAAATGACGCCGGATTCACTTGGCATGTTCATCAGCTATCTGGTGAACCATTTTACCGAAGGAATGGACACGCTCAAGGTCTTGGACCCTGCGATCGGAACGGGCAATCTCCTGACGACGGTGTTGAACCACATGACAGGGAAAGAAACCGAATCCGTCGGCGTAGAGATCGATGACGTGCTGATCAAGCTTGCCTATGTAGGAGCCAACCTCCAAAAGCATCCCCTTCAGCTCTTCAACCAGGATTCCCTTGAACCGCTCATGATCGATCCCGTGGATCTTGTCCTGAGTGACCTCCCGATCGGGTTTTACCCGAATGATATGAGGGCAAAGGACTATGAGCTGCAGGCGGATGAGGGTCACTCGTATGCCCATCATCTCTTTATCGAACAAAGCCTCAAGCATACAAAAGAGGGGGGCTATCTGTTCTTCATCGTCCCGAATAATTTGTTTGAATCTCCTTTTGCACCACAGCTTCAAACCTTCTTGAACGAAGCAGCGAATATTCAGGGCTTCTTACAGTTGCCCCTGTCCCTGTTCAAGAATAAGCAGGCTGCCAAAAGCATCTTGATCCTTCAGAAGAAGGGTGAAGGGGTGGAGGCGCCGAAGGAAATCCTGTTGGCACAGCTTCCGAGCCTGTCCAATCAGAGGGCGCTACAGGACATCCTCGGTAAAATTGATGGATGGATGACTGAAAATAAACGATGATTGTTTGAAAGGCTGCTTTTTAGCGGCCTTTTTTTGTTGCTCTTTTTGGAAATCAAGTGAGAAGAAGTTTTAACTGCATCTCCGGTCTATCCAAGGAAGAGTCTCTTTTTGAGAAGGGTGTTTGTTGGTTATGAGTCCGTGCCTCTCCGCTGCGGTCAGCCGCTTTCCACGGGGTGTGCGGTGAGCCTCCTCATGCTTGCGGGGTCTCACCCTGCCCACTATTCCCGTAGGAGTCGGCTGCCCTCCGCTGCGAGGCACTTTGTGGGTAAGAGGAGGATGTGCTGATTTTCACGTTGGGAGAGCGGAGCCGGTAATGGAAGGCTCAACATCTTGTCTCTCTTTTTTGATAATAGTGTTTGATAAGGAAGAGTCCGTGCCTCTCCGCTGCGGTCAGCCGCTTTCCACGGGGTGTGCGGTGAGCCTCCTCATGCTTGCGGGGTCTCACCCTGCCCACTATTCCCGTAGGAGTCGGCTGTCCTACGCTGCGAGGCACTCTGGTATGAAAAGTTGGGTATCATTTAGGACTTCCTTATTGAGTGAGAGGAAGAGAGCCTTACTAGTTTTAACTGCATCTCTGATCTATCCTAGGAACAGTCTCTTTCTGAGAAGGGTGTTTGTTGGTGATGAGTCCGTGCCTCTCCGCTGCGGTCAGCCGCTTTCCACGGGGTGTGCGGTGAGCCTCCTCATGCTTGCGGGGTCTCACCCTGCCCACTATTCCCGTAGGAGTCGGCTGTCCTTCGCTGCGAGTCACTTTGTGGGGAAGAGGAGGGGGTGCTGATTATTACGTTGTGAGAGGAGCGACCCTATTTGGAATTTCATGTGGGCATCCTTTTTTGACAATCCTTCTTTTACAATGGATCCGGTGTACTGCTCGCGAATTTCACCCCAAAATACTAGGTTGGCTATGTCTTGATTGAAAGCATCATGACAATCCTTTTTTCTAGCACAGAGTGAATGGAAGCGGAGGGCGCTTGACTCCAGCGGAAAAGGAGGAGTGGCGAGACCCCGCAGGCACGAGGAGACTCGACTCCCTCCCCGCAGGAAAGCAAGCATCCGGAGCGAAAAGGAACGGTCCTTGTCCCCATCACACATCCATCCAGAACGAAATCCCCGCCACACCCTCAGGTTTTAACGAATCAGCCTTGTCTTTTCTGGAATGAACATGAATATTCAAAATCCTGCATAGCAAGATATTCGGACTAGTTTATCATCAAATCCCCCATCAAAAACCAAAGAGTGAATGGAAGCGGAGGGTGCTTGACTCCAGCGAAAAGGAACGGTCCCTGCCCCCTTTCACATCCATGCAGAACGAACCTCTCATGAATTCTCTGCTATGCCTTCAAAAATGTAAAAAAAGATATTTATGTTTAGAAAGATGTTCGGACACCAGTCTATCATCACCAATTCATCATCAAAACCTACAGAGTGAATTGAAGCGAAGGTCGCTTGACTCCAGCGGAAAAGGAGGAGTGGCGAGACCCCGCAGGCACGAGGAGGCTTGCCGCCCTCCCCGCAGGAAAGCAAGCGCCTGCAGCGAAAAGGAACGGTCCCTACACCCATTACACATCCATCCAGAACGATTTCGGCTCTTTCCACTCATTATTTAAATTTTGTGAAAATATTTAATTTAACATGAAAACGATGTCATTTCAAGCTTTTTCTTGAAATAGGGGTGGGTCAATGATTTAATGAGGAATTGAGAGATAAAAATATCGATTCAATGGAACAAAATAAATGATCGAGAGATTCAAACATAAAGGGAGCGATACACCGTGGCAAAAAAAGTCATTGCAATTAATGCTGGAAGCTCTTCCTTGAAATTTCAGCTTTTTGATATGCCGGAAGAAACCGTCATCACAAAAGGACTCATTGAACGTATCGGACTGAATGATTCCGTTTTCAATATTTCAGTGAACGGCGAGAAAAACGAAGAAATCACGGATATCCCGAATCATGAAGTAGCTGTTAAAATGCTTCTTGGACAAGCTCACTGGTTTTGGCATCATTTCTTCTCTTGATGAAATCGAAGGAATCGGTCACCGTGTAGTACACGGCGGGGAAATATTCAATGAATCCGTACGCATCACTGATGAAGTATTGGAGAAAATCGACGAGCTTTCTGAGCTTGCACCCCTTCATAACCCAGCGAACCTGACAGGAATCAAGCGTTCAGAAATATCCTGCCGAACGTGCCTGCTGTTGCTGTGTTCGATACAGCTTTCCATCAAACGATGCCTGAAAGTTCATTCCTGTACAGCCTGCCATATGAGTATTATGAAAATTACGGAATCCGCAAATATGGCTTCCACGGTACATCCCATAAATATGTTTCTGAGCGTGCAGCTGAAATGCTTGGCCGTCCGAAAGAGCAAGTTCGCCTGATCTCTTGTCACTTAGGTAATGGAGCAAGTATCGCAGCGATCGAAGGCGGTAAATCCATCGATACATCCATGGGCTTCACTCCACTTGCGGGTGTGGCAATGGGAACACGTTCAGGTAATATCGACCCGGCGTTGATTCCCTTCATCATGGAAAAAACCGGATTCAACGGCTGATGAAGTATTGAATATCTTGAACAAAAAATCAGGGATCCTTGGTGTATCTGGATTCTCAAGTGACCTTCGCGATATCGAGGAAGGAGTGGAAGAGGAAACGAGCGTGCTGAGCTTGGCTCTTGAAGTATTCGCCAACCGCATCCACAAATACATCGGTTCATATGCTTCTCGCATGAACGGCGTAGATGCCATTGTCTTCACTGCCGGAATCGGTGAAAACAGTAGATCGTCCGTGAAAAAGTCCTTAAGGCTTGAGTTCATGGGTGTTTACTGGGATCCTGCACGCAACACGACGCGCGGGGAAGAAGCATTCCTAACTACCCTCATTCACCGGTTAAAGTCATGATCATTCCGACGAATGAAGAAGTCATGATTGCCCGTGACGTTGTTGAAAAAGGCGATATCTGATTGCTCACCAGAGCCTTCACCCAGACCGGGTGAAGCTCTTTTTTATTCCGCGGAACACAGACTGATTGGAAAAAAGCAGGAAGACGGGATAAAGGAGCGCTGGATTGTGTCAAAGATGGAGTTGCCGGCTCATTTTCCAACAGCATTTTCAGGCTGATTTCCAAAATGAGTGTGATATACTTAGAGCAAATCTAGTTTGTGCGAGGAGTGGATGGAGTGAGCTGGTCTGAAAGAGATAAACAGGTATGGGATTCAATCAAGGCTTGGAAACGATGATTTGTATGATTATGAAGCAAATGATTTGGAGTATACATATGTGAAATGGCTGGATTACGCCTTTGCAATCGATCCCGGAAGATGTGCAGGATCATTTTTTCAGCGCTTGGATGGCTGGTTGTTTCAGCTGCACTCCTTGATCCAAGGGTCACAGATGCAAAATGATGCCAAAGAACGGATCTTGTGCACGGCCCGGGCCTTTAATCACGATATCCAGATGGTGGATGATCTTGCAGTGCTGTCCATTGATCAGCTTGCATTATATAGCTGAACAGCATGCGGGACGACATCGCCTATATTCCCTTTTCCAAGGGGGGATCACCGGCACCGGGGGCTTGGTGGCGCTCGGTTCTGATTTACCTGCCATGGCCGTCATCAATCTCCGTTCCGTCCAGCTGATCGCCATCATCCTATGGGTTCGATGTTCAGACGCCTTTTGAAACGATGACTTCCCTGAAGGTGTTCCATGCGGCCACCTTGCCTGCCAGGCTGCGGGCCCTGGCGTGGGAAGAGCTTCTTCGGGACCTGAAGAACAAGGGTTCAATTATTTCTTATGACGGTTCAGAACAGCTGACCGATTACACGTGGCTTGAGGGGACGCTGAAGCAATCAATGAAAGCACTTGCCATTACCATGTTCAAAGGCAAGAAGTGGTCGGGGCTGCCCCTTGATCTCCATGGCGATCGGGGCGGGATCCAATTATCAGCTTTCCCGGAGGATCACGGCATTTGCAGAGAAATATTATCAGTATCGGTATTTACGAGAAAAGAATAGCTAACAGGCAAAAGGCGGAGAGTGGATTCTCCGCCTTTTTTATGTGTGAATTTCTGGATTGGTCCGATACCAGATCCATAGATCGTTGATGGCTGAAGCGCGGTCGCTGATCCGTTCATTGATCATGCATGAGCGTTCAAAATCGTCTTCCTCCGACAGGTCGGTCCAGGAGGGTCTCGATTTCGGCTTCCAGTTCCTTTATGCGATCGGGGATGGTGCCACGGATTTTTTCCCACTCCATCAGGATCTTTTCTTTCTCATGGGGAGTGTACCCGTTCCAGTCCCGGGTCAGATCGGGCAGTCGGATCTTCAATCGCTCATCTGTTGAAAAAGTTGATCATGATGATCCCTCATTTCGTTGATTCATTTCCATCGCTACACGAATTCTACTGACAGGAAATCGAATAAGAATTTATACAAATTCATGAATAAGTATTGAATAAATACGCAATAGATGCTAATATAAATTCAACTTAAAGAATATTTATTCATATCTAGAAGATTTACTGGAGGGAATTACGTTGAATCAAAAAGTGGTTTTAGCCTACTCAGGTGGATTAGATACGTCAGTTGCAGTTCAATGGTTAAAGGAAAAAGGATACGAAGTCATTGCATGTTGCCTGGATGTCGGGGAAGGAAAGGATCTTGATTTTGTTCAATAAAAAGCATTGAAGGTCGGAGCATCCAAAAGCTATGTGATCGATGCGAAAGAAGAATTCGCGAATGAATTTGCCCTTCTTGCCCTGCAAAGCCATGCTCTGTATGAAGGGAAATATCCACTGGTGTCCGCTCTCTCCAGACCCCTTGATCGCGAAAAAACTTGTGGAGATCGCAGAACAGGAGAATGCAACGGCAGTCGCACATGGCTGTACGGGAAAAGGGAACGACCAGGTTAGATTTGAAGTCTCCATCGCGGCATTGAATCCTTCACTTGAAGTGATTGCGCCGGTTCGTGAATGGAAATGGTCACGTGAAGAAGAAATTGAATATGCGAAAGATAAGGGAATTCCGATTCCGATCAATCTTGATTCTCCGTATTCCATCGACCAGAATCTTGTGGGGAAGAAGCAATGAGTGTGGAGTTCTCGAAGATCCTTGGGCAGCACCACCTGAAGATGCTTATGATCTAACTGCAAGCATCGAGGAAGCACCGGATACAGCCGACGTGGTTGAAATCACATTCGATAAAGGGGTGCCGGTCGCACTGAATCACGTTGCTTATCCTCTTCATGAGCTCATTGCCAAGCTGAATGTCATTGCCGGTAAGCACGGAGTCGGACGTATCGATCATGTGGAAAATCGCCTTGTCGGGATCAAGTCACGGGAAGTATATGAATGTCCTGCTGCCATCACGCTTGCTGAAAGCACATAAAGAACTGGAAGATCTTACACTTGGTGAAAGAACTTGCTCATTATAAGCCGGTAATCGAGAAGAAAATGACCGAATTAATTTATGAAGGACTATGGTTCTCTCCATTAAATAAAGCATTGAAGGCATTTCTTGATGAAACGCAAGTGTATGTGAATGGTGTCGTACGTGTGAAATTATTCAAAGGCCATGCCATCGTAGAAGGAAGAAAATCACCGAATTCCCTGTATGATGAAAACCTTGCAACGTATACAAAAGCGGATGAATTCGATCATGATGCTGCCATTGGATTCATTCAAGCTATGGGGTCTTCCGACGAAGGTTTCTTCCATGGTCAACGAACCGAGCAAAAGAGAAAGTCACTCTATGAGTAAACTATGGGGAGGACGTTTCACGAAAAAACCGGAGGAATGGGTGGATGAATTCAACGCGTCCATCTCATTTGACCAGGAACTGGTTACTGGAAGACATTGAGGGCAGCATCGCCCATGTGAAAATGCTGAAAAAATGCGGGATCCTGTCCGCTGAGTGAAGCCGATCAGATTCTTGATGGACTTCAAGAACTGTACGGAAAGGCTGCAGAGAATGAACTTGAGTTTTCCACTGAGTATGAAGATATCCATCTGAATCTTGAAAAGCTCCTAATCGATTTGATCGGCGAAGTCGGCGGAAAGCTTCATACAGGCAGAAGCCGTAACGACCAGATCGCTACCGATATGCATCTCTTCTTAAAGAAGACGGGTGGAGGAAATCATCGGGCTCGATCGGAGGATCTTCAGGAGGCCATATTGACCAGGCCGAAGAGAATGTTGAAACGATCATTCCAGGGTATACTCATCTGCAGCGTGCCCAGCCAATTTCATTTGCCCATCATCTGATGTGCTATTTCTGGATGCTTGAATCGTGATAAGGAGCGGCTGCTGATTCCCTGAAGAGAATTGATATTTCCCCTTTGGGAGCAGGGGCTCTGGCAGGGACGACTTTCCCGATCGACAGCGCGAATACTCAGCTGAACTCCTTGGCTTCAGTGGCTTGCTATGAAAATAGTCTGGATGCTGTGAGTGACCGTGATTTCATCTTGGAATTCCTCAGTAACAGCTCCATCCTCATGACTCATCTTTCCCGCCTGGCAGAAGAGTTGATTCTGTGGTCAACGGAGGAGTTCCACTTTATCGAGCTTGATGATAGCTTCACGACAGGAAGCAGCATCATGCCTCAGAAGAAAAACCCTGATATGGCTGAGCTTGTCCGCGGGAAGACAGGAAGGGTGAACGGAAATCTCATTATCTCTCCTTACCGTGTTGAAAGGGTTGCCACTTGCCTACAACAAAGATATGCAGGAAGATAAGGAAGGGATGTTCGATACGGTGAAAACCGTGGTCGGCTCACTTGAAGATCTTTACGGGCATGATTTCGATACGATGAAGGTGAATAAAGAAGTGATGGAAGAAGCGGTCGGGACTGATTTTTCCAATGCGACGGAGCTTGCGGATTACTTGGCTGCCAAAGGGTATTCCGTTCAGAAGGCCCATGAAATCGTCGGGAAGCTTGTGCTTCATTGTATTGAGAAGGGCTGCTATCTGAAGGATGTGACTCTCGCTACGTATCAACAGTTTTCAGAACTGATCGAAAGCGACATTTATGACATTATCGCCCCTTCTTCAGCCGTGAAGCGTAGGAATTCCTATGGCGGTACGGGCTTTGAACAGGTGAAGATTCAAATTGAAAAAGCCAAAGGTGCTTTGGTGACGAAATAAAGACATCCCCCTGAAGCGATTCAGGGGGATGTTGTATGTCTTACTCTTCTTCATCGGGCTCTTCGGTCCGGACCACAAGTACGTCGCATTTCGCGGCCCGCGTGATGTGTTCGGAGACGCTGCCGATCAGGAAACGTTCCACAGCGTTAAGACCGGTCGCCCCGCAAATGATAAGATCTTTTCCTTTTTCGGAGGCTTTCTTCGGTATGATGACTTTCGGGGATCCGTATTCTACATACGTGTGAATCTTGGTGAAGCCGCATCGTTCCGCATTGGCTTTATATTCACTAAGCAGCTCTTCAGCATATTTGATGGCTCGTTCCCCGATGGTATGATCATAGGATTCGATGGCGGCATAAGACCGAGTGTCGATGACGTGGATCAGTGAAAGGACAGCATCATTCCTCTTGGCAATGGCAATTCCTTTTTTGAAGGCCCATTCCGCTTCTTTTGATCCATCTACAGCCACTAGTATATCATGATATTTTAAACCCATCTTCATCCCCTCCTTTTCTTTATCATACTATATTTTCCCACGTATTTCTGTAGCGAATTTTCAAACAATAAGGTGGAATTTCCTACGAATGGAGGAGGGACCATCATGAAAAAGGATGAAAACAAGCAGCTCACATATGATGAAGGAGCAAGCGAGCAGGTAAGTCAGCAGATCATGGATTCATATACGAGCGGCGTTGTCGGTACTGAGGACGGACGCTATGATGCCGAGGAAAAGAAAGAGAATTAACAGGAGCCTCGATCACCCTGCCTGATGGGTGATCGAGGTTTTTTCTTTTTGGAGCCGATTCGCGAAAAAGTAGAGAGCTCCAGTAAATAAGAAAGACAGGAAACCCGGTGACAGGGAATCGGGAAGGAGCGCATACAGGGCGATGCCTGCCACCATCACGTAGATGGCTGTCTTGTTCGTTCCCGTCGTTCCTGCAGCGAGGGCGGCAAGGTCACGCTCGTGAAGACGTCCCTTCCTGAGGAGCAGGAAGTCGCTGACAATGATGGCCGATAAGGGTACCACCAGCATGCCAAGGAGGGAAATGAACCCTTTTGCCCCATAGACGAGCTGTGGGAACAGACTGAGAATGATCCCGGCGATGGAGAAGAGGAGTGCGCTCTGGATCCTGCTCAGGTGTGGAAGGGCATTGAGCAGACTGTAGCCTCCTGTATATGCATTGCTAAGGTTGATGGAAATCATGGAGACCAGAGCCGAGATGGTGATGATCGACAGCAGCAACACGGATGAGGTAAGTTCACCGGCTGTCACGAAGGGATTCAATCCCCCGTAGAGGCTGGCGCATATCCCGCCAAGAAGGGCTGTCATCATGAACCCGGTCATGTTTCCTCCAAGGACGCCCCAGAACCCCTGACGTGGGCTCACGCTATATCGGGTCATATCGGATGCCGCGCTCACACCGGAAATATACTGGACGAAGGCAAGGCTTCCGTAAAAGAAGAATGCTCCTGTCGAGAAGCTGCCCTGATGAACCGTTCCGCCTTGTTCTCCTGTAAGGAATAGGGCCAACAGGATGAACTGGCCGGCAATCAAGATGGGAATGAACCACTTGGTGGCGCGTTTGACTGCTTCGAAGCCGACAAGGGCCAGAGCGGTCATCAAGAGGGCAAGGCCGAGTGCGACTGGGATGAACGGGATGGAGGCACCGGTCAATTTCTTGATCATGGAGGTGACGACCATGGTCCCGCCGATTGTCTGCACGCTGAACCAATAGAGGGATGTAAGGGTGCGGACCGGTGAAGCGACCCTCATGGAAAGCTTTTTACCAAGGACCGACCGGAGGACATACTGAGCCGGCAACCCGTATCTCGATCCGGGAAGGGACAGCATGGATACGCAGAAGAAGGCCAGGAAAGCACCTAATACCGTCGAGAGGAATGCTGCATAAAAGGGAAGTCCGCCTTGGACCACGGCAAGTGCCGGTACAAGGAAGTTCCCCGAATTCACGGAAAATGCGAGCTGGATGATGAAGTATTCTTTCCAAGAGGTAGTCTTTTTATCTTGAGGGATGGCTTCGAGTCCGAACCGTTCGATCATGGACGTTTTCATTTTCACATAAACTCCTTTATCTTTGGCGACACTGAACATATCTAATTGTAATGATTTCTGAGAGGAAACAGAAGCGTTTTCGTTGAATACCTTGGAGTATGGATCGACGCTCTCATGTTCATCAGGAAAGAAGGAGGAAGGATTATGCAGATCGGCATACCGAAAGAGATCAAGAATAATGAAAACAGGGTGGCTATGACTCCTGCCGGTGTCGTGAATTTGGTGGTGAATGGTCATGAGGTGTTCATCGAGTCGGGCGCAGGCAATGGGTCGGGCTTCGCCGATGAAGATTATGTGAACGCCGGAGGGAAAATCGTCGGCGGTGCAGAAGAAGCGTGGGCCAAAGAGATGGTCATGAAAGTGAAGGAACCGCTGCCAGAGGAATACGGGTACTTCCGCGAGGGGTTGATCCTGTTTACATACCTCCATCTTGCACCTGAGCCTGCACTGACGAAGGCCCTGATCGAGAACAAGGTGGTGGGGATCGCCTATGAGACCGTCGAGGTGAACCGTTCCCTGCCGCTTCTCACTCCTATGAGTGAAGTGGCCGGAAGGATGGCGACCCAGATCGGGGCACAGTTCCTTGAGAAGATCCACGGCGGGAAAGGGGTCCTTCTTTCCGGGGTTCCGGGAGTGAGTCGAAGCAAGGTGACGATCATCGGGGGTGGAGTCGCCGGGACGAACGCGGCCAAGATGGCTGTCGGTCTTGGTGCCGACGTCACGATACTCGATCTCAGCCCCGAGCGGTTGCGGCAGCTTGATGATATTTTTGGCCGTGATGTGACCACGCTCATGAGCAACCCCTTGAATATCGAGCATGCCGTGAAGGAATCGGATCTTGTGATCGGAGCGGTGCTCATACCAGGGGCAAAAGCTCCGAAGCTCGTGACCGAAGAGATGATCCGGTCTATGAACCCCGGCTCGGTCGTTGTGGATATTGCCATCGATCAGGGAGGGATTTTCGAGACGACGGACAGGATCACGACCCATGACCATCCGACCTATGTGAAGCACGGAGTTGTCCATTATGCGGTGGCCAATATGCCGGGTGCAGTGCCTCGTACGTCCACGATCGCCCTGACCAATGTGACGGTACCCTATGCCCTGCTCATTGCCAATAAGGGCTATAAGAAAGCCTGCATGGATCATGAGCCGCTGATGAAAGGAATCAATACATTGAACGGCTATGTGACCTACAAAGCGGTTGCGGAGGCCCATGATCTCGATTATTCCGATACCCTCACCCAGCTGAAGCAAGTGTAACCTTCCTGTTTTTCATCCGGTTGAAAAGGGTATATTCGTATAGATAGACTTTCGAAAGTGAGGAGAAAACATGAATATTTCATATCACGGCCACTCTGTGGTGAAAATCGAAACGAATGGAAAAACGATCCTCGTCGATCCCTTTATCACGGGGAACGAATTGACCGACCTGAAAGCAGAAGAAGTCCAAACGGATGTGATCATCCTCACCCATGGTCACAATGACCACGTAGGGGATACGGTGGAGATTGCCAAACGGAATGACGCCCTCGTCATTGCACCGAATGAGCTCGCAAACTATCTCGGTTGGCAGGGGCTCAATACTCACCCGATGGCGATCGGTGGAGCCCGTGAGTTCGACTTCGGGACAGTGAAATTCACTCAGGCCTTCCACAGCTCGAGCTATACAACGGAGGATAATCAGATCATCTATACCGGCATGCCGGCAGGGTTCTTGCTCATGGCAGAAGGAAAGACGATTTATCACGCAGGGGATACAGGATTATTCTCCGATATGAAACTTATCGGAGAAAGACATCCGATCGATCTTGCCTTCCTTCCCATCGGGGATAACTTCACAATGGGGCCGGAAGATGCGGCCCTTGCTGCAACCTTCCTGAAGGCGAAGGAAGTCGTCCCGGTCCATTACGATACCTTCCCGCCGATCAAGCAGGATCCTCAAAAATTCGTGGACATGCTTGAAGGAGCCAAGGGTCGCGTGATGACCGCGGGTGATACGTTAGAGTTGTAAGAGGATGATGGTGCCGGATCCGGCACCATCATTTTTTATATCATAGGACTTCTTCATCCTGGGACAACTTTCACGATATCCGTGCATATAGATGGGGTAAGCAGGAAGGAGTGGGTGGAATGAAAAAACAGCGATACGTCCTTTGTCTATTGATGACGGGGGTTTTACTCTATTATGCCGTACCGAGGTTGACGGTATTTGCACAAGGGCTTGAAGGGTGGTTTTCCCTTTCATGGCTGGTCCTCGCCATGTTCGTCCTTGCGGGGAACCTGGCGGCCGTGCTTTATTCCCCGAAGAAAGGAAAGAAGGGCATGAAGCAGCCGGAGAGGAAGCGGGTGCTCGGTCGGTGACAAATGGGGGAGTCGGGTATTCGATTCCCCCTGTGATTGAAACGGAGGGGTCTTCACCTTATAATATGAATAGGACGATATAAAGAAGGGTGAACGAGTTGGCTACTAAACATGAACAGATACTAGAGTATATCGATACCCTCCCGGTCGGGGAGAAGATTTCCGTCCGTCAGATCGCCAAAGCCCTCAATGTCAGTGAAGGAACGGCATACCGCGCCATCAAAGATGCGGAAACAAAAGGCTATGTGAGTACGATTGAACGTGTAGGGACCATCCGGATCGAACAGAAGAAGAAAGAGAACATCGAGAAGCTGACCTATGCAGAGGTGGTCAATATCATTGACGGCCAAGTGCTGGGCGGGAAGACCGGCTTACATAAAATGCTGAACAAATTCGTCATCGGGGCCATGAAACTGGAAGCCATGATGCGCTACACCGAAGCAGGGAATCTCTTGATCATCGGGAACCGTTCCCAGGCACAGGAGCACGCGCTGCGGGCAGGGGCAGCCGTGTTGATCACAGGGGGATTCGATGCAGAAGATCATGTGAAGAGACTGGCCGATGAATTGGAACTTCCGATCATTTCGACATCCTATGATACTTTCACCGTCGCCACGATGATCAACCGGGCCATCTATGATCAGCTCATCAAAAAGGAAATCATCTTTGTGGAGGATATTCTGACCCCTATTGAGGACACGGTCCATCTTCATATCGATGATACGCTGGAAGAATGGTATGAAAAGAATCAGTACACCTTCCACAGCCGTTTCCCCGTCGTCGATGGGAACCGGAAGGTCATCGGGATGGTTACCTCTAAGGACGTCATGGGGCAGGAAAAGCATATGGGGATCGACAAGATCATGACCCGCCACCCCATCACGGTCAACGGCAATACGAGCGTGGCTTCAGCCGCCCATATCATGATCTGGGAAGGGATCGAAGTGCTGCCTGTTGTGAATGAACACCATAAGCTCATGGGCATCATCAGCCGTCAGGATGTGCTGAAGGCTCTTCAAATGATCCAGCGTCAGCCTCAAGTCGGGGAGACGATCGAAGATATCATCACCAATGGGGTACAAGCTGCATCTGAGCGCAAAGGGGATAAAGAAACCTACCAGTTCGCCGTCACGCCCCAGATGACGACGGGGATCGGAACGATTTCGTACGGTGTCTTCACCACCTTGATGACGGAAGCGGCCAATCGTGCCTTGAAGCCGTATAAAAAAGGGGATATCGTCATCGAGAATATGACGATCTATTTCATCAAGCCCGTTCAGATGGAAAGCATGCTGGATATCCATCCGAAGGTACTCGATGTGGGGAGGAAATTCGGAAAAGTGGATGTGGAAGTATACCACGACGGAGTGCTTGTCGGGAAATCCTTGATGATCTGTCAGCTCATCGATCGCCACTGATGTAACGAAAAGGACCCGCCGGATGCCGGCAGGCCCAAAGGATTCATTGATTCAATTCCTCCGCTTCCCGCTGAGCATAGGGAAGCACATGTTTATAGTAGCGGAACCCCATCCATAAACTCCCGGCTCCGATGAGGATGAAAAAGATCCCCACTACATACGTGACCGTGCCGGAGAACAAGATGAGCTGATTGATGCCGAAAAGGGCCACGAACAAGCCAAGTGCCATACTGGACTTGGCGGACAGCCACTTCTTCTCCATGGGCCGTTTTGTCCTAACCTGCTTCACCTTATAGAAGAGATAGAAGGAAAACGCTAACACAACAAAAAATGCGAAGAAATACAAGATGGACAACCCCCGTTCAAGTTTCTCGCTCTTATTTTACAGATAATTCCCGCCATTGCCAATATAAATCACAAAGGAGATTTCCATGAAAGATCAAATCCTGAATCTTATCAAGCAATATGAAACGATCATCGTCCACCGCCATGTCAGACCAGACCCGGATGCTTACGGATCACAGGGAGGCCTGGTGGAAATCCTCAAAGCTTCTTTTCCGGACAAAAAGATCTTTGCCGTCGGTGAAGAAGAGCCGACGCTCCATTATCTGAACCGTCTCGATGTCATCGAAGATCCTGTGTTTGAAGGAGCCCTTGTCATCGTCTGTGACACGGCCAACGCTGAACGGATCTGCGACCTCCGCTACAGTCTCGGCGATCAACTTGTCAAAATCGACCATCATCCGAACGAGGACCCATACGGAGATGTCCTTTGGGTGGACACGAGTGCGAGTTCGGTCAGTGAGATGATCTATGATTTCTATGAGTTTGGGAAGGACAAAGGACTGACCCTCCCGGACAGTGCAGCCCGTCTCTTATTTGCAGGGATCGTCGGAGATACGGGACGCTTCCTCTATCCGAGTACGACCCAGAAGACGTTTGATATCGCCGGTGAACTCATACGCAAGGATTTCGACCGGAATGACCTGTTCAATAAAATGTATGAAGTCGATGCCAACGTGGTGAAACTGCATGGGTACGTGCTCCAGAACTTCGAAATGGACGAGCTTGGATGCGGGAATATGATCATGACGAAGGAAATCCTTGAGGAATTCGATGTCGTTCCATCCGAGGCATCACTCCTTGTCAGCGTCCTCGGGAACATTAAAGGAATGAAGGCGTGGGTCTTCTTTATAGAAGAAGATGACCAGATCAGGGTCAGGCTCCGCTCCAAGGGCCCGGTCATCAATACGGTGGCGAAGAAATACAATGGAGGCGGCCACCCGCTGGCGGCAGGGGCATCCATTCATTCGTGGGAACAAAAGGCCCATGTGATGGAGGACCTTCGGAACGTGTGCAGGGAATCATGATGAAAAGAGGATCCGTGCAAGACTTCGCTTTCCGCGTGTAGACCGTGAGCCTCATCTGCACGCCTCCGGGGTCTAACATCAGCTATACTTCCCATAGGAGCCTTCGTCTTGCACCCCAATCAACCGCTGGATAAATGTTCATCGAACCTATTAAAAACCCGAATTCATCAACCTTAACATAGGCAAATGAATTCGGGTTTTCCTATGACTAAAGCACGTTTGTCCCAGCCTCATTCTTCGTATTTCAGAGACAGGATCAAATCAGTCGTTGTATAAAAATAGATTTCTTTCACTTCAAGTTGAAACGGCCTGTCATTGAGTTTAATTGTTTTATTCTCGATGATTTTTTTGATTAGATCCTTATTATCGTGGGCGGTCTTCAAATCTTGATTCAAGAGACTCCTCAGATCTTGGCTGAGCGATTCCTCGGCCTGGTAAAGGCTCAACAGTTCCACTTTGGTCTTTGTTGGGTTGATGATTTTGACCCTTACTTCCTGGATGGTCAATTCATCTTCATTTTCATCATTCAATTCTTTATTTTCTTCCTGGAGGTAGGAGAGGGTGTTGGTCAGTTTGTCTAGTTTTGTTTGCTGATCTTGAATCTTCTGGGTTTGCCATTCGTGGAGAGAACCGTACATGAAGATGAAGATCATCCAACTGACGATGCCGCCTATGACGGCACCGGCAAAGAAGCGCTGAAAGGAAGGGAGCCTGTAAAAAGGCGGGATCCTCATGAGGAGACATGCTCCTGCGTGAGCCAGCTGATGATCATGGCCCCCGTGTTGGCCCCGCCGAGTGCTGCGAGAATCAGAAGGAATTGCTTGAAGAGTTCTTTTGTTTCCCCGTTCAGGAATCCTTTTTCGAAACTGTACACTGTGTCGAAGGTTCCTCCGATGGCCGCGATGATGGCCCAGATCCGCAGGAAGTTGGACAGCCTCCACATCTCGATGAAAAGGGGCTGTCCCATGGCGAATGAAGCGAGTCCGCCAAGGAGGGATCCCCCGAGGAGGACCCCCATGGCGATAAAGAAGCTTTTGAACAGTTCTGGGAAGAAAGCTTCTGTCATAACATCATCTCCCGTGCTTGTCTTTATGATATCTATATGGGATGAGGAGACAGGATATGAGGGAGAACATATTTTCTTTTTTATGTGAACATCCCTATAATGGAATTACTAAGGAATAAAGGGTGTGCAATCATGTCGTTCGTTCATTTACAGGTAGCAAGCTCCTTCAGCTTGCTTTCAAGCACGATTTCCATAAATGGACTCGTACATAAAGCGAAGGAACTCGGGTTCAAGGCCCTGGCCCTTACTGATCAAAATATGATGTATGGCGTCGTGCCATTTTATAAACAATGCCTGAAAGAAGGCATCAAGCCGATCATCGGTCTGACGGCGGATGTGGCCGTGAGCGAAACGGAGGCCTATCCGATGGTCCTCCTCTGTGAAAACATGCAGGGCTATCAGAACCTTATGAAAATCTCCAGCAGCATCGGGGCGAAGACTCCGGCAGGGATCCCGTTGAAATGGCTTCAATCCTATCACGAAGGGCTCATTGCCATCTCTCCTGGCCTGAAGGGGGAAGTAGAGAGCCTGCTTCTGGCCGATGACAAAGAGCAGGCCGTGGAGAAGATCCGTCTCTATCAAGATCTTTTCGGATCGTCATCCTTCTATCTCGGTCTCCAGAATCATGGACTGCCCGAAGAAGAGAAACTGCTCTCCATGATTCTAACCGTTGCCAAAGAGACGGGAACGGAAGTGGTGGCCCTTAATGACGTCCGCTGTCTGGAAGAGGGCGAGCATTTCGCCCTGGAATGCTTGAATGCCATCCGTGACGGAGTGAAATTAGACGATGAGGAACGGGTTGTCCTGAAGAGCAGCGATTACTATTTGAAGCCGAAGGAAGCGATGGTCGACCTATTCGGTGATGTTCCCGATGCCCTCGAAAACACGTTGAAGATCGCGGAAAGATGCACGGTGAACATTCCCTTTCATCAGCAGCTCCTGCCGAAATATCCCCTCCC
Organism: uncultured Bacillaceae bacterium; assembly: GCA_963762295.1. GTDB lineage: Bacteria > Bacillota > Bacilli > Bacillales > Bacillaceae_B > Rossellomorea. The sequence continues at coordinate 640,309 of CAVXKK010000004.1, read as the reverse complement.
AGAAGGCGTCGATGCCCTCTCGGAACTGACGAAACAGTGTGAAAGAGGATTGCATCGCAAGGTTGATGATGTAACGGATCTTTATCTGAACCGCCTGGATTATGAACTCAACGTCATCGGGGACATGGGCTTCAGCGATTATTTCCTCATCGTGTGGGATTTCATGAAATTTTCCCGGGAGAACGGGATCCTGACGGGACCGGGAAGGGGTTCTGCCGCAGGCTCCCTCGTTTCCTACGCCCTTGATATCACCGACGTCGATCCCCTCCGTCATGATCTTCTGTTCGAGCGGTTCCTGAACCCCGAACGTGTGACGATGCCGGATATCGACATCGACTTTCCCGATCACCGGCGCGATGAAGTGATTGACTATGTGGAAGGAAAGTACGGTAGCATGCACGTTGCCCAGATCATCACATTCGGTACATTCGCCGCCAAGGCCGCCCTCCGTGATACGGGAAGGGTGTTCGGATTGAATATGAAGGAGCAGGAGCAGCTGTCGAAGCTGCTTCCGATCCAAACCGGGTTTGACCCTTGAGGGAGCGTATCAGGATTCAAAGGCCCTTCGTGACCTTATGGCAGGCTCCGACCTCCACCGCAAGATCTTCACTGTGGCCAAGCAGATCGAGGGGCTGCCGAGGCATACATCCACCCACGCAGCAGGGGTCGTGATCAGTGAGAGCCCCTTGTGAAGTGGGTCCCCATCCAGGGCAGTCCGTCGGGCATTCACCTCACGCAGTTCCCCATGGATATGCTGGAAGAAATCGGGCTTCTCAAGATGGATTTCCTCGGCCTCAGGAATTTAAGCATCCTGGAGCGGATCGTCAAGAGCATCCAGCGGGGGGGCAAGAGGACATTCAATCTGTCTACCATCCCCGACCGGGATGAGAAGACCTTCGAATTACTCTCTGCTGGAAGGACGAGCGGGGTCTTCCAGCTCGAATCCGATGGGATGAGAAATGTGCTGAAAAGACTGAAGCCGAACTCGTTCGAAGATATCGTGGCGGTGAACGCCCTCTTCCGGCCGGGTCCGATGGAGAACATCCCGATGTTCATCAGGCGGAAGCACGGGGAAGAAGCAGCCGGATTATCCAATTCCAGATTTCAAACCGATCCTGGAAACGACGTATGGGGTCATCGTGTATCAGGAGCAGATCATGCAGATCGCTTCGAAGATGGCAGGCTTTTCACTCGGGGAAGCGGACCTTCTGAGAAGGGCCGTATCGAAGAAGAAGAAGGAAGTGCTCGATCGGGAGAGGGAGCATTTTGTTTCAGGGGCATTGAAGAAGGGATACGGAGAGGCCGCTGCCATATGATGTTATGACCTTGATCGTCCGTTTTGCCGATTATGGATTCAACCGGTCCCATGCTGTTGCTTACAGTATGATTGCCTATCAGCTTGCCTATCTTAAAGCACATTATCCTGCCTACTTTCTTTCCTCCCTCTTGACTGCCTCGTTGGCAATGAAGCGAAGATCGCCCACTATATCCGCGAGGCGAGGCAGACGGGAATCGAAATCCTGCCGCCGTCGATCAATTCGGGTCAGTTTGTTTCAAGTGGAAGGGGAAGAACAGGATCCGGTACAGTCTCGGGGCCATCAAGGGGATCGGAGCCGCTGCCCTGAAGGAAATCACGAGGGCGAGGAAGGAAAGGCCCTTCGCCGATCTGTTCGATTTTGTCATCAGGGTTTCCTTGAAAGTGATCAATCGCAGCATCCTTGAGAATTTGATCCTCGCAGGTGCGTTTGATGAATTCGGTGAAGACCGGGCCGCCTTCTTGCCAGTCTCGATGTGGCCATCGAACATGCCGAACTCATGGACCGGATGACGATCTATTCGCAGACGAAGAAGATTTCTTCCCCAAGCCGAAAACGGTCGAAGTGGAGGCGATGTCCCTGGATACCAAGCTTCAGTTCGAGAAGCAGGTTCTGGGACTCTACTTGTCCGATCATCCCGTTTCATCATACCGTGAACGATTCGAAAGGCATGGGCTCCTGCATATTGCCGACGTGAAGCAGGCGCCAGGGTGAAAATCGGTGGGTATCTGACGGCTGTGAAAACCATCCGGACGAAAAAAGGAGAAGTCATGGCCTTTATTGAAATGGGGGATGAAAGGGGGGATCTCGAAGGCGTGATGTTCCCCAATGTCTATAAGAGGAATATGAACCTCCTGAAGGACGGAAAGGTGCTAATCCTGGAAGGGAATGTGGAGGAGCGGAACGACCGCCTGCAGTTGATCGTGAATAGTATCGGTGATGCGTCAGAACTGAAAGAGTCGGACGGAAAGCGTCTATTCTTAAAATCGGCAAAGGGGAAGATCAGGAGAGCATGCTGGTGGAAATCAAAGGGATCGTGGCGGAACATGCGGGTGATACAGAAGTCCTGATTTACTTCGAGGAAGAGAAGAAGACGGTCAAGCTTCCCCAAGGCTTCGATCGCCGTTCAGCAGATAAAGCGATGGGTTCCCTGCAAAAATTATTAGGGAATCAAATGTCATGTTGCAATAACATACTTTACTAAAACCTATTATTTATATTATTGTTTAATAGAAAAAGGTGGTCTGACCACCTAGGATCTTGATCACTTTCTGTCCAGCACATTATTCTTTATCATTCAAACGTTATTCAATATATCTGAAGGAGTGAAGTCAATTTGTCATTACGAGAAGAAGCTCTGCATATGCATCGAGTGAATAAAGGGAAATTAGAATCAAAATCCAAAGTGGAAGTCCGGAATGCGGATGACTTGAGCTTGCTTATTCTCCAGGAGTAGCGGAACCTTGCAAAGTGATCTATGACAAGCCAGAAACGGTCTATGATTATACAATGAAAGGAAATATGGTCGCGGTTGTTTCAGATGGGACGGCTGTTCTCGGACTTGGCAATATCGGACCTGAAGCAGCTCTGCCCGTCATGGAAGGAAAAGCGGTACTGTTCAAAAGTTTTGCAGGAGTCGATGCATTCCCGATCTGTTTGAACACGACGGATGTGGACAAGATCGTTGAAACGGTCAAACTCCTTGAGCCGACATTCGGAGGCGTGAATCTTGAAGATATCGCCGCTCCGAACTGTTTTGAAATTGAAGAGCGTTTGAAGAAAGAAACGAATATCCCTATCTTCCATGATGATCAGCATGGTACGGCCATCGTCACCGTGGCAGGACTTGTGAATGCTCTCAAGATTGTCGGCAAGAAAATGTCTGAAATCAAAGTTGTGGCCAATGGCGCGGGAGCTGCAGGTATGGCCATCATTAAGCTTCTTTATCGTTATGGGGTAAGGGACATCATCATGTGTGATTCCAAGGGTGCGATTTATGAAGGGCGCCCTGAAGGGATGAACAGCATCGAAGGATGAAGTGGCGAAATTTACGAATCGGGACCATATCAAAGGCGGCTTGAGAGAAGTATTGAAGGATGCCGATGTATTCATCGGTGTATCCGTTGCAGGTGCCCTGACGGAAGAAATGGTTTCTTCCATGAAGCAGGATCCGATCATCTTTGCCATGGCCAATCCGGTTCCTGAAATCATGCCGGAGCTTGCGAAAGCAGCGGGAGCCAAAGTAATCGGGACAGGCCGTTCTGATTTCCCGAACCAGGTGAATAATGTCCTTGCTTTCCCTGGGATCTTCCGCGGTGCACTGGACGTACGCGCAACCCATATCAATGAAAAAATGAAGCAGGCGGCTGTAGAAGCGATTGCTGATCTCATCAGGAAGACGAACTGAATGCCGACTATGTCATTCCTGCTCCATTTGATAAACGCGTCGCTCCGGCCGTGGCTGCTGCAGTAGCGAAAACGGCCATGGAAACAGGCGTCGCCCGCTTAAAGGTGGACCCGGAAGAAATCCGTAAAAAAACGGAAGATTTAGCGGTCATCGGGAAGAGTGAATGATGACAGAAGTGAACTCTCTCCAATCCCACGCGAAAGTCTATATTGGAATTGTTCACCAGCTGAGAGAAATGATCTCGAAGGATTGTCTCAAGCCTGGAGATAAGATTCCATCTGAAAGGGAGCTTTCCGAGCGCTTGAATGTCGGGCGCTCCTCTGTCAGGGAAGCGCTCCGGGCCCTTGAGCTGTTGGGACTGATCGAAACCAGGAGAGGGGAAGGGACCTTCCTACGGGATTTCCGGGATCATCATTTGATCGATCTTCTCGGGATGTTCATCCTCCAGGATCGACATAGCTCAAGAAGATATTCTTCACACGAAGATCATGATTGAAAAAGAAGCCTTAAAGCCTTTTATATGAGAAAGAAGTTGAAGACAGATTCGCTGCATGGAGGTTTCGAGAATGCGGAAGAACTTTCACTGGACGATGTGTTCAGGGAAATCGTGCGTGATGAGCCCGAATCACTTATCCCAACGGATCTGGAATATCCTGAATGATTTCGAAACGTTGATATGTGGTGAGAAAAAGCTCACTGCAGCTATTTGAGAGAAGACATTGATCAGCATGCTTAGAGGGATCGGGCATCAGGACAAAGAGACTGTGCAAGAAGCATATAAAAAGGTGAGGAAAATTGTCGACGAAGACGCTGACAATTTCCAACATCTTTTTTTAAATCACTTCCATTAAACTGATAGACAAGCAGTTTTTTCAATGCACTGATATAGAGAAGCGAATGAGGCAGTCTGTCCTGCAAGGCACGTATTGGTCCCGGCCAGAAGCAAGCTACTGTCATTCGGTTAAGGAGGTTTCACCTTGCTGAAGGAACTTTTTAACAAATCGAAAAAGGAAAAGAAAAAATATGCAACGATTCCTTCTGAAGCGGCCAAACATGACGTTCCGGAAGGCATCATGACAAAATGTCCTGATTGCAAAAAAATCATGTACACGAAAGAACTTCAAAAAAACTTAAAGGTGTGCATTCATTGTGGGTATCATCATGGCATGAGCTCACCAGAGAGAGTCGATAGTTTTATAGATGAGGGCACATTTAAGGAGCTCGATCACGACCTTGCTTCCGGTAACCCACTTGGACTTTCCTGATTATGAGAGTAAAGTTGAAAAAGACCGTAAAAGACAGGCATGAACGAAGCCGTTCTGACAGGTACGGGAAAGGTGAATGGAATGGAAGTCGTGACTTGCCATCATGGATTCCCGTTTCCGGATGGGAAGCATGGGATCGGTGGTTGGAGAAAAAATCACGAGAGCCATTGAAGAAGCAGATAAACGAAAGGTCCCATTCATCATTTTCACGGCTTCAGGCGGGGCGAGGATGCAGGAAGGTGTCCTTTCCCTGATGCAGATGGCCAAAACCAGTGTCGCGCTGAAACGTTTGAGTGATAACGGAGGGCTCTTCATCTCCATCATGACCCATCCTACGACAGGCGGAGTTTCCGCGAGTTTCGCATCCGTCGGAGATTATAATTTTGCAGAGCCGGGTGCACTGATTGGATTCGCCGGCAGCAGGATCATCGAGCAGACGATCCGTGAAGACCTTCCGGAAGACTTCCAGACGTCCGAATTTTTATTGAAACATGGACAACTTGACGGAGTCATCTCGAGACTCGACTCTGAAAGAGAAAATCGGGACGATACTTGATATACATCAGTGGGACGGTGATCTGCCATGGTAAATGAGATGGAATTTGAAAAGCCTGTATACGAGCTCAAGAAGAAAATTGCCGAGCTGAAGGAGTTCACCCAAAATTCGGACGTCGATTTATCCAAGGAAATCGAGAAGCTTGAAAACCGGCTTCAGAAGCTTCAAAATGATATCTACGAAAACATGAAGCCGTGGGAAAGGGTTCAAGTCGCCCGTCATCCGGATCGCCCGACGACTCTGGATTATATCGAAATATCTCTTCTACGGACTTCATGGAAATGCACGGAGACCGCACCGTATGGGGATGACGAAGCGATTGTTTCAGGAGTCGGGAGTTTCACGGTGTCCCTGTGACCATCATCGGTCACCAAAGGGGAAAGATACGAAAGAAAACATCCGGCGGAACTTCGGGATGCCTCATCCGGAAGGGTACCGAAAAGCACTGCGCTTGATGAAGCAGGCGGATAAGTTCAATCGTCCGATCATCTGCTTCATTGATACAAAGGGTGCGTATCCCGGGAAAGCGGCAGAAGAACGCGGCCAAAGTGAAGCCATTGCACGGAATCTTGTGGAAATGGCCGGCCTGACGGTTCCTGTCATCTGTATCGTCATCGGTGAAGGCGGTAGTGGCGGTGCCCTTGCACTTGGAGTCGGGAAATCATATTCATATGCTGGAAAACTCCACGTACTCTGTTATCTCCCCTGAAGGGGCAGCGGCCATCCTTTGGAAGGATTCCACCCAGGCGAAAAAGCGGCTGAATCCATGAAAATCACGGCTCCCGACCTTAAAGAGCTTGGGCATCATCGATGAAATCATCGAGGAAGTAAAGGGCGGAGCCCATAAAGATGTCGAGGAACAGGCGAAGTATATCAACGCCGTCCTTAAGACAATCACTTAAAGAGTTGATTCCTTTGAAAAAGACGAGCTCATCCAACATCGTTATGAAAAATTCAAGGCGATGGGTGAATATTCGGTTTTAAATGATCTTATCGGGGTAAAATCATAACAAACGATGGACTGACAAATTGGATAAACACTTTTGTCAGTCTTTTTAATCTCTTTCCTGGATGGCTTTGTGTCATATTTTGAAGGTTTTAACAATTAAATCGCTTTCATTTAATTGAATATTTCGTCTTTTGCTTTTCCTCCTAGTCGGAACTTGTTGAGAACCTCTGATCCTTCATGGTATTTTAGAAATAATCCATAGTCTCATTGGTCCATAATAATGTAGGGAGATTGGCATATTTACCTTTTCTTGATTTATGTGAAACGCATTAACAAATGCGTATGTTCTTTTTACATATAAATGCATATTTCTCAATGAGGTGATTGTAGTGAAAAAGATTGGTGTATTAACGAGTGGTGGAGATTCACCCGGGATGAATGCAGCAGTGCGTGCAGTTGTGCGTAAAGCCATTTTCATGGATATTGAAGTATACGGGATTTATCAAGGATATAATGGATTAATCAACGGGAATATCAAGAAGCTTGAGCTTGGTTCTGTCGGTGATATCATCCACCGTGGCGGAACGATGCTTTATACAGCCCGCTGTGAAGAATTCAAAACAAAAGAAGGCCAGAAAAAAGGGATCGAGCAACTAGAAAAACACGGAATCGAAGGACTTGTTGTCATTGGTGGGGATGGTTCTTACCAAGGGGCAAAAGCCTTGACGGAATGGGGATACCCATGTGTCGGTGTACCGGGGACAATCGATAATGATATCCCGGGAACGGAATATACGATCGGCTTTGATACAGCACTGAATACGGTCATCGATGCGATCGATAAAATTCGTGATACGGCTACATCCCATGAGCGAACGTTCATCATTGAAGTAATGGGACGCAACGCGGGAGATATCGCTCTTTGGGCAGGTCTTGCCGGTGGAGCGGAAACGGTCCTGATCCCTGAAGAGAAATTCGATCTTGATGACGTGGTCAGCCGTTTGAAAAAAGGACAGGAACGCGGAAAGAAACATAGTATCATCATTGTTGCAGAAGGTGTCATGTCAGCCAATGAATTTGCGAACCGCTTCACGGAAGCAACAGGAATGGATACACGTGTCTCTGTCCTTGGTCATATCCAGCGCGGTGGTACTCCGACAGCTTCAGACCGTGTCCTTGCAAGCAGGTTAGGTGCCAATGCCGTTGAGCTACTGTGAGCAGGTAAAGGCGGAAGTGCTGTAGGGATTGAAAAGAACCAACTAGTTGATTATGATATTATTGAAGCACTTGCCAAGCCACATCACATTGACCTTGAAATGTACAGTCTTTCCAAAGAACTTTCAATCTAAAATATTGCAAAATTTCAGGAGGTAACAAAATGAGAAAAACGAAAATTGTATGTACGATCGGACCTGCCAGTGAAAGTGTAGAGAAACTATCTCAACTTATCGAAGCCGGAATGAATGTATCCCGCCTGAATTTCTCTCATGGTGACCATGAAGAGCACGGCCAACGGATCATCAATATCCGTGAAGCAGCAGAAAAAGCCGGTAAAAACAGTCGGGATCCTGCTTGATACAAAAGGACCGGAAATCCGTACGAACAAGATGGAAAACGGCGGCTCGATTGAAAAAGGCAAGAACATCATCGTTTCCATGAAAGAAGTAGTGGGAACAACTGGACAAATTCTCCGTTTCATATGAAGGATTGATCGATGATGTTCATGTTGGCTCCAAGATCCTTCTTGACGATGGATTGATCGGACTTGAAGTCACTGAAATCGATAAAGCAAACGGTGAAATCCACACGTCATCACAACAGCGGTACACTTAAAAATAAAAAAGGTGTTAACGTACCGGGCGTTTCTGTGAATCTTCCAGGAATCACTGAAAAAGATGCCAATGATATCGTATTCGGTATCGAACAAGGAATTGACTTTATCGCGGCATCATTCGTACGTCGTGCATCTGACGTCCTCGAGATCCGTCAACTACTTGAAGAGCATAACGCATCTCATATCCATATCATCCCTAAAATCGAAAACCAAGAGGGTGTCGATAATATCGATGAAATCCTTGAAGTTTCTGATGGATTGATGGTTGCGCGTGGAGATCTTGGTGTTGAAATCCCGGCTGAAGAAGTACCACTTGTACAAAAAATGCTGATCAAGAAATGTAACGCACAAGGTAAACCTGTCATCACAGCTACTCAAATGCTTGATTCCATGCAGCGCAACCCACGTCCGACAAGTGCAGAAGCAAGTGACGTCGCCAACGCGATCTTCGATGGCACGGATGCCATCATGCTTTCAGGGGAAACGGCAGCAGGAACCTATCCAGTAGAAGCTGTTCAAACGATGCATAACATCGCATCAAGAGCGGAACAGGCCCTTGATTCAAGCGCGATTCTGTCTGCACGCATCAAAGACTGTGAGCACAATATGACCGATGCAATCGGACAATCCGTCTGCTCATACAGCCATCAATCTTGATGTGAATGCCATCGTGGCTCCGACGGAAAGTGGACATACAGCACGTATGATCTCGAAATACCGTCCGAAGGCGCCGATTGTTGCTGTTACAAGCGATAATTCCGTGACAAGAAGATTGGCCCTTGTATGGGGTGTATTCCCTACAATGGGTCAAAAAGCATCCACGACAGATGAAATGCTTCAAATGGCAGTGGATGAGAGCATGAATTCCGGTATGACAAAACATGGTGACCTGATTGTGATCACGGCTGGTGTACCAATCGGAGAATCCGGTACAACTAACCTTATGAAGATCCACGTTGTCGGTGACATCGTAGCAAAAGGTCAAGGAATCGGACGCAAATCTGCATTCGGTAAAGCGGTTGTTGCTTCCTCTGCTGAAGAAGCGGTAAGCAAGACAGAAGAAGGCTCCGTCCTCGTTACAATCGGAACGGATAAAGAAATGATGCCTGCACTTGAGAAATGCTCAGCATTGATCGTTGAAGAAGGCGGATTGACTAGCCATGCAGCCGTCGTGGGAATCAACCTCGGCATCCCTGTGATCGTTGGAGTGGAAAACGCTACTTCATTGTTCCAAGATGGACAGGAAATCACGGTTGATGCGACTCGTGGCGTTGTTTACAACGGCCAGGCCAGCATCCTTTAATCAATTGACAAGGCCGGAACCAACTATTGGTTCCGGCCTTTTTGTATGGGATCTGACCTAACCTGTGCTATACTGGGTGAAACGATAAATCGTCTGGAGGAATCCATTGATGAAATACATTCTCGCTTCCCTTATCATCTTTCCATTTGTTGAAATCAGCTTGTTGATCTGGTCTGGTCATCTGATTGGAGCTTTCCCTACTATCTCCCTCATGATCCTGACGGGGATCCTGGGTGCCTTCCTTGCTAAAAAGCAGGGTCTCGATGCCATCCGTAAAGTCCAGCAGGATGTCCAAAGCGGCCACATGCCCGGTGGGCACGTCACGGATGGCCTCTGCATTGCAGCAGGTGGCCTCCTCCTCATTCTGCCGGGATTCGTTTCGGACTTACTCGGTATCATCCTGTTGCTGCCGCCGACGCGCAGCATGGTAAAGCCCGTCCTCTTCAAGCTGTTCAGAAGATGGGGAAGGAACCGGAATGTCATCATCTATCACTGAACGCGTAAAAGAGACTGGGACAAACGTGTTTAAGTCAAAGTAAAACCCGAATCCATTTGCCTGCGATAAAGCAAATGGATTCGGGTTTTTACTTTGTTTCATGACCAGTCATTGTTTCCAGCGGTTGATTGGAGTGCAAGTCGAAGATTCCTGCGGAAAGCGAAATCTTGCACGGAAATCATGAGCGGTAGTAAGAACCTATACTGATCGTGTTCGTCATTAGATCGTACCTCTTTCGTTTTGTTCCAAACCTCTTTTATCATTTTTCTCCGATGATGAATCTCCAGGTATCCTTGAACACACCTGCACGGTGCAGCGTCTGGCCGATGACCAGGACGATGGGACCGACAATGAGTCCAAGGAAACCGATAAGCTTGAAGCCCACAAACAGGGCCACAAGTGTCGCAAGGGGGTCGAGTCCGATGCTTGAAGAAAGGATTTTCGGCTCCATGATCTGCCTTTGGACAATCACGACCACATAGAGGACGGATAACCCGATCCCAAGCCCCATATTGCCCGTGATGAATTCATAGGCGATCCATGGGACGAATACGACTCCTGTACCAAGGTAGGGCATCAGATCCACAAGCCCCGTTACAAGTGCGATGGTGATGGCGTAATCCACTTTCAGGATCAGGAGACCGATGAGCACCATGATGGCCGTGATGGAGATCAGGGTGAACTGCGCCCTGATAAATCCAAACAATGCCTTCTTCAAGTCGACAATGACCTTCCTGCCGCTCGTCATGGCTTTCCCGGGAATAAACCGTTCCGCCTTTGAGGATAATGTATACCAGTCCTTACTGATGAAGAAGGTGGCAAGTGCAGAGAAAATCAGGACAGTGGCAGCATTCGGGATCCACGAAACGAGCTGTGGGAGCTTCGTGAAGAAGTTTTGCAGAAAGTCTCCTGCAGAGGTGGCAATCTTCGTTCCTGCCGCCTGAATATTTTCCAAGACCGTATCCTGTTGTCCTGCATCGAGGTTTTTGAACAAACCGGACATCTGCTCATAGAACGGCATGACCTTCCCGGCTATGACATCCTCTCCGTAATCCACGAGGGTTTCGACGTGTTTAGGCAAAACTTCTGCCAAATAATTGGCTCCGGAGACAATTTCCGCAATCAGCAGGGTGATTAATCCTGCAAAAGCTGATACAATCATGAGCAGGGAAAGAGTCACGGCCCAAATGCGAGGAAGTCTCGCTTTTTTTTCAAGAACATTGACCAGGGGATTCATCAGGAAGGCAATCGCAATGGCAATCACAAAGGGGTAAGCGAGTTTCCATATGTAGAACAGGGCTACGAACGCAAAGCTCACAATGGCTATGACAATAAGAAAACGAATAAAACGATATAAATACTCCAGGTTCAACGTCATCCCTCCTAAAGCTATTCTATTCTATTTTAATCCAGGTAAGAACGGAAAGATAGTTTTCAACTAGGTTTGTTAACAGCTGTTGGTATGGTAGGATAACGTTTGGATGGAAACAGAGAGGGGAGAGGATGGCTTGTTCCAGCCTTTATTATTTTTAATGCTATTATTAGGGATCGGGTTCGTTGCCAAGAACCAATCTATCATCATTGCATCGGCCGTATTGATCATCCTCAGGGTAGTGGGAGCGGACGAGAAGATTTTCAGCACGATATCCGGAAAAGGGATCAACTGGGGGGTGACGATCATTACGATCGCCGTACTGGCCCCCATCGCCACGGGTGAGATCGGCTTCAAGGATCTCATTTCATCCATGAAGTCCCCGTATGCTTGGATCGCGTTGATATCCGGGATGGCTGTGGCCATCATTGCCAAAAATGGCTTGACCCTCCTGGAAAACGATCCACACATCACGACGGCACTTGTACTGGGTACCGTCATCGCCGTTGCCGTATTCAAGGGAGTCGCTGTCGGACCCCTTATCGGAGCAGGGATTGCCTACCTTGGCATGAAGGTATATGAAATGATCGTGTAGAGACGGAATGAAGGCCCCCACCATCAGGGACGGGGCTTTTTCTTATGGGGATGATGCGTGTCGGCACGTGGGAAAATCGGAGTGGTTTATTTTACTAGAAAAATATTTTGCACAAATTAATGCGTTTTCATTCACAAAAGTCTGAGTATTGTTTATAATAGGAAATGTAAGCGTATCCCAAGCGCACGGATCGTCATAATATGACAAAGATGTGGCGGGGAATCATTTTTTGCTGGCTGGGTGAGCAATCGCTCATTTCACGGTCAATCGTTCTTTTAAAGATCCTGAAGCATATCGCACGGCGATGGCTAGGGTTTTAAGCTCATAGGGAAATGGGTAAAAGTAATTAAACAAAGGAGAGATTATTATGACAGCGACTCGCGGATTAGAAGGAATTGTAGCTACTACGTCATCCATCAGTTCCATCATTGATGACACTCTTACATATGTAGGCTACAATATCGACGATCTAGCAAATAATGCTAGTTTCGAAGAGGTTATCTACTTATTGTGGCATCTTAAGCTTCCTACTGCAGGAGAGTTGGAAGAGCTATCCAACCTGCTTGCGGAAAATGCAGCTCTTCCACCCGAGGTGATCGAGCACTTCAAGATGTACAACACCAAGGAAGTCCACCCGATGGCAGCACTCAGGACGGCAGTATCCATGCTTGGCCTGTATGATGATAAGGCGGATGTCATGGATCCACAGGAAAACTACATGAAAGCAGTGCGCCTGCAGGCGAAGATCCCGACGATCGTTACGTCATTCGCCCGCATCCGTAAAGGACAGGAACCGATTGCCCCTCGCAAGGATTTGAACTTTGCGGCGAACTTCCTGTATATGCTGAACGGCAAAACGCCTGAGCCGGTTGAAATCGAAGCGTTCAACAAAGCCCTCGTCCTTCATGCCGACCACGAATTGAATGCGTCTACCTTCACGGCCCGTGTATGCGTTGCCACTCTATCAGATGTTTATTCTGGTGTGACGGCAGCCATTGGCGCGTTGAAAGGCCCGCTTCACGGTGGTGCGAATGAACAGGTCATGAAAATGCTCACTGAAATCGGAAGCGTTGATAAGGCGGAAGAGTATGTCCTGGATAAGCTGGAGAAAAAAGAGAAAATCATGGGCTTCGGACACCGCGTCTATCGTCAAGGGGATCCGCGTGCCAAGCATCTTAAAGAAATGTCGAAGCGCCTTACCGAGCTGACAGGTCAAGGGAAATATTACGAAATCTCCGAAAAAGTGGATGCAACGTTCACATCGAAGAAGGATCTTCCACCGAACGTCGATTTCTATTCTGCTTCCGTCTATCACAGCCTTGGGATCGACCACGATTTGTTCACGCCGATCTTTGCGGTCAGCAGGGTATCGGGCTGGCTTGCACACATCCTTGAGCAATATTCCGACAATCGTCTAATCCGTCCTCGTGCCGATTATATCGGGCCTGGAAAGCAAGAATACGTACCGGTAAGTGAAAGAGGTTAATCACCGATATTTACAAACACTCAAAATATTGGTGTAATAGTAATAGATAAAGGGAATGACATGCTCACTGCGTTGGGCGTTGTTCCCTTTGATAATGAGTAAATGGAGGGTACATACATGACACAAGCTGAAAAAATCACGAATGAGAATGGCCAACTGAACGTCCCGAATCATCCGATCGTACCATTTATCGAAGGAGACGGAACTGGTCCGGATATCTGGGCTTCCTCTCAGCGCGTCCTTGATGCTGCTGTTGAAAAAGCGTACAACGGTGAGCGCAAGATCGAGTGGAAAGAAGTGTATGCAGGTGAAAAAGCATTCAACAAAACAGGAGAATGGCTGCCTGCAGAGACGCTTGACGCGATCCGCGAATATTTCATCGCCATCAAAGGACCACTGACAACTCCTGTAGGAGGCGGAATCCGCTCATTGAACGTAGCACTCCGTCAAGAACTTGACCTGTTCACATGTCTTCGCCCTGTACGCTACTTCGAAGGTGTACCTTCACCGGTGAAGCGTCCTGAAGATACAGATATGGTCATCTTCCGTGAAAATACAGAAGATATCTATGCTGGTATCGAGTATGCAAAGGGTTCTGATGAAGTGAAAAAATTGATCAGCTTCCTTCAAGATGAGATGGGTGTCAACAAGATCCGCTTCCCTGAAACGTCCGGTATCGGGATCAAACCTGTATCTGAAGAAGGGACAAGCCGTCTTGTGCGCGCTGCCATCAACTATGCGATCACAGAAGGTCGCAAGTCTGTAACCCTTGTCCACAAAGGAAACATCATGAAGTTCACTGAAGGAGCTTTCAAAAGCTGGGGCTACGAGCTTGCTGAGAAGGAATTCGGCGATAAAGTATTCACTTGGGCTCAATACGATAAGATCAAGGATGCTGACGGTCTTGATGCAGCCAACAAAGCACAAGCTGATGCTGAAGCTGCCGGTAAGATCATCGTAAAAGATTCCATCGCGGATATCTTCCTTCAACAAATCCTTACGCGTCCTGCTGAATTCGATGTTGTAGCTACCATGAACCTGAATGGTGACTACATCTCGGATGCCCTAGCAGCACAAGTTGGCGGAATCGGGATTGCTCCTGGAGCAAACATCAACTATGAATCCGGCCATGCCATCTTTGAAGCAACACACGGAACTGCACCTAAATATGCAGGCCTTGATAAAGTGAATCCATCTTCTGTCATCCTATCCGGCGTTCTTCTTCTTGAGCACCTCGGTTGGAATGAAGCAGCAGATCTGATCACGAAATCAATGGAAAAAACAATCGCTTCTAAAGTCGTAACATATGACTTTGCCCGTCTCATGGATGGAGCAACAGAAGTGAAATGTTCAGAGTTCGGTACAGCCTTGATCGAAAATATGTAATTCATTGACTGACAGGGGCAGAATTTGCTCCTGTCTTACATAAGAACAGGGGGAAGCAATGATGACAATCAAACGTAGAAAAGTTTCAGTAATCGGTGGAGGATTCACTGGTGCCACAACAGCATTGATGCTTGCACAAAAAGAACTTTCTGATGTGGTGCTTGTTGATATCCCGCAAAATGAAGATCCGACCAAAGGAAAGGCTTTGGATATGCTCGAAGCAAGTCCGGTACAAGGATTCGATTCGAACATCATCGGTACGTCGAACTATGAAGATACGAAGGACTCAGACATCGTCGTGATCACAGCCGGTATCGCCCGTAAGCCGGGAATGAGCCGTGATGATCTGGTTCAGACGAATCAAAAAGTCATGAAGTCCGTGACGCAGGAAATCGTGAAGTACTCGCCAAACTGTTACATCATCGTATTGACGAACCCTGTGGATGCCATGACCTATACGGTGTTCAAAGAGTCCGGATTCCCTAAAGAGCGCGTGATCGGTCAATCGGGTGTCCTTGATACTGCCCGTTTCCGTACGTTCGTTGCCCAGGAACTGAATCTATCAGTGAAAGACGTTACTGGTTTCGTTCTTGGTGGACATGGAGACGATATGGTACCACTCATCCGCTATTCCTATGCAGGCGGTATCCCGCTTGAAACATTGATCCCGAAAGATCGTCTTGATGCCATCGTTGAGCGCACACGTAAAGGCGGTGGGGAAATCGTCGGTCTTCTTGGAAACGGAAGTGCCTACTATGCTCCTGCAGCCTCACTCGTTCAGATGGTAGAAGCGATTCTTAAAGATCAGCGCCGCGTCATTCCTGCCATCGCCTATCTTGAAGGTGAATATGGATATGACGGAATTTACCTCGGAGTCCCTACGATCCTTGGTGGAAACGGTCTGGAGAAAATCATCGAGCTTGAACTGACGGAAGAAGAGAAAACTGCACTCGGCCAATCGGCAAGTGCCGTCAAAAACGTCATGGAAGCATTGGTGTAAACCTAGCACCTTAGGCTGGAACAAACATGTTTTAGTCATAGTAAAACCCGAATTTATTTGCCTACGATATGGCAAAATAATTCGGGTTTTTCCTTTGTTTCATGACCAGTCATTGTTTCCAGCCGTTGATTGGAGTGCAAGACGAAGACTCCAGCGGGAAGAGTAGCTGATGTGAGACCCCGCAGGCCTGCCGAGGAGGCTCACGGGCTACCCGCGGAAAGCGTAGTCTTGCACGGAAATCATAAGCGGTGTAAAGAAACTATACGATTGTGTTCCTCATTTCATGGCATCTTTTTCGTTTTGTCCGAACCTTTTTTTGATGCAAAGAATCGCTTTTGAAATTCTACTAAAAAGTCCTTTGTTTGGGCACAATAGAAATGATACTATATTAATAGACAGACTATTTAAAAATGTAAGTGTTTACATTTAGGAGGTGCGTCCATGTTACTGGGTAAAAAAAGAAAACCGGGAAGAAAAATCGAAGATATGACCATTGGTGAGAAGCTGACGCTCACAGAGAAGATCGAGGATAATGAACTCCTGCTCTATCTTGGCTTGACGAATGATGCCAATCCTTTATATATTCAGCACGACTACGCATCGCAAACACCTTTCAAGAAGCCGATCGTCCCATCCATCATGCTGACGGGAATCATCACATCAGCTGTCTCCAAATACTTGCCTGGACCCGGCTCGCACATCACCGAACAATCCATCCAATTTCATAAGCCGGTCTATCACTACGCCACCGTCCGCTTCCTGTTCGAAGTGAAGGAAATCGATTTGAAAGCTCATTCCGTCACGATCGAAGTTACGGCAGATAATGAAGACGATGAAAGGGTCGTGACGGGAAGGATCAACGTATGCCCGCCTCACCGGTTGGAAAAGATGAATAGTCACGCGTTGGAAAATTTTTAAACCGCTCCCTTTAGAGGGAGTTTTTTTTATTCCGAGTCGCGAACCCTACCGGCACTCAAAATGGGCCAGGAGGAGAAATCGATGCGGTGCCCTTCCTGCGCACCCCTTCCGAAATGTCGGATAGAAGTGGGGACATTTAGCCCGACTATTCCCAAAACGCCGAATAGTAGTGGTAACACGACAAAATTATATTATAATAAAAGTACAATTACATAATGCTAATGGATGAAGGGGTAAATTCATTCTCTTGGAGGCCTATAATCAATGAGCAAAAACATTCTGGTAGTGGATGATGAACAATCGATCGCAACATTGTTAAAATACAACCTGGAACAGTCGGGTTATGCTGTCATGACGGCACATGACGGGGAGGAAGGCTTGAATAAGGCCGTCTCGGAATCACCCGATTTGATCATCCTTGACCTGATGCTTCCATCCATGGACGGGATTGAAGTGTGCAAAGAACTGCGCCAGCGCAAGATCAGTACGCCGATCCTCATGCTGACGGCTAAGGATGATGAGTTCGATAAGGTTCTGGGGCTTGAGCTCGGTGCCGATGACTATATGACGAAACCTTTCAGTCCCCGTGAAGTAGTGGCAAGGGTGAAAGCGATCCTGAGAAGGAGCCAGGCATCCGCTTCCGTGAAAGAACAATCCGAAGGCCAAGACGTGGACTACAAGGAAGTCGGAGAATTGAAAGTGTACCCCGAACAATATGAAGCGTATTTCCAAGGTGAACTACTTGAACTGACGCCGAAGGAATTTGAACTTCTTCTCTACCTGACAGACAACCGGGGAAGGGTGTTGACGAGAGACCAGCTCCTGAGCGCAGTGTGGAATTATGATTTTGCAGGCGACACAAGGATCGTGGATGTGCATATCAGCCATCTTCGGGAGAAAATCGAGACCAATACGAAGAAACCGATTTACATCAAGACCATCAGGGGTCTTGGCTATAAATTAGAGGGTCCCAAATCCTCATGACCAAGTACAGGACGAAGCTTCTTCTGGCGCTCATCACCCTTATCATCGGCGTGTTGATCGGGCTGGGCCTTCTACTTGGACAAATCTTCAAGAATTTTTATCTGGAGACGCTGAACTCCAGGATTCAGAAAGAAGCAAGGCTGCTTGCCAATTCAATAGAAGAGAACGGACCGTTGCAGGGGACGAATCCCTCCATCATCAATGAGCTAAGCGACATCCTTGATGTTCGCATTACCCTACTGGATGAGTACGGGAAGGTCATTGATGATACGAAGCGGCCGGATTCCCTGGGGGATCAGAAGCAGAAGGAGATCATCGCATCCATCAAGGATGACTGGGATGTGAAGGACCGCCACAAAAAGGTCGTCGACGAAGGCAAGGAGTTCCGTTATTACTGGTATCCCCTCAATCAGAACGGGGATCAATCAGACGGACTCCTCATCATGAGTACCGAGGTGGATGAATTTGAAGAAGGGAATCAGCAGATATGGCTGGTCCTGACGATTTCACTCGTGCTCGCATTGGTCCTGATCATCATTTTGGGGTCAAGGATCACCGTGCGGTATACAAAACCGATTGAATCCGCCACCAATGTAGCCATGGAGCTCGCGAAAGGGAATTATCGTGCCAGGACCTTCGAGGATCGACTCGATGAAACCAGCATGTTGAGTTCCTCCATCAATATTCTTGCCCGGAACCTCCAGGAAATGGTCAATGCCCAGGAAATGCAGCAGGACCGGCTCACCACCCTGATCGAAAATATGGGGAGTGCCCTTCTCCTCATCGATCATCGCGGGTTCATCGTATTGACCAACCGCACCTTCCGTGAATTCTTCAATTTGGAGGAAAAGGAGCTGAGGAAGGTCCGATATCATGAAGTGATTCATTTCCAAGAGGTGAATCGACTGGTGGAGGAAATCTTCATGACGGAGAAGCGGGTCCGCAAGCAGATCCTTCTTCCTTATCAGATCGAGAGGAGACATTACGAGGTATACGGGGCTCCGATCATCGGTCATAACAATGTGTGGAAAGGGATCGTCGTGGTCTTCCATGATATCACGGAACTAAAAAAGCTCGAGCAGATGAGAAAAGATTTTGTCGCCAATGTGTCCCATGAATTGAAGACGCCGATCACATCCATCAAGGGCTTCTCTGAAACGCTCCTCGATGGGGCCATGAAGGATGAAGATACCTTGAGGAACTTCCTCGACATCATCCTGAAGGAAAGCGATCGTCTTCAATCACTGATTCAGGATCTCCTGGAACTGTCCAAAGTGGAAAAGAGCGGTTTCGAGCTCTCTCTTCAAAAGGAATCCATATCCGGTCTCATTGAAGAGATCCTTCCCATACTGAACGAACGTGCCAGGGAAAAGGGCATCACCCTGGATGTGAACAATGAATCCCCGGTCCTTGCCGAGGTGGACAGCTACAGATTGAAGCAGGTCTTCATCAACCTGATCAGCAATGCGATATCCTATACTCCCCCCGGCGGGATCGTGGAAGTCGGAGTGGAAGACGCAGGCAAGCAAGTGCTTGTCTCCATAAAGGATAACGGGATCGGAATCGCACAAGACGAGATTCCGCGCATATTCGAACGCTTCTATCGGGTTGATAAAGCCCGGAGCCGCAACTCCGGAGGAACCGGCCTCGGCCTTGCCATCGTCAAGCACATCCTGGAGGCTCATGAAGCGAAAATCGAAGTGGAAAGCGAACTGAATAAGGGGACGACGTTTAAAGTACTATTGAATAAACAATTCCATGAGAGCATCCATGAAGGGGAATGATGGTTTTTTTACAAACCATTTACAAAGTGTTAAATTCCGGTTAACATACCGGTGATACGATACTAAGTGAAACCCCTTCATCCAAGGTGTTGATGAAAAGACGAGAACCGACCCCGTTCTCGTCTTTTCGCATGGAATTTTTCCCATCATTGTAATATTCCTGAAACTTTTCAGGGTTAGACCCGTATAGATTAGTAGAATGGGTCAGACAAAAATGGGGGGATTTCATGAGCTTGAAGCAAACGTATAAGGTGACGGGGATGGTGGTGGGAGCACTGATCCTCATCGCGGTACTGGTGACTTCTTGGTACACGGTGGATGAGTCGGAACAAGCGCTTGTCCTTACATTCGGGAAAGCTGGGGATCCCGTTGTGGAGCCTGGACTCCACTTTAAGATGCCTTGGCCGATCCAACAAGTGGAAACGCTATCAAAAGAAACGTTCACACTGCAATTCGGATATGAAGAAAGCGAAGGGGAAATCAAAAATTTCCCGAAAGAAACCAAAATGATCACGGGTGACGAATACATCGTCTTGGCCGATCTTGTTGTACAGTGGAAAATCACGGATCCGGAAGGCTATCTCTTCAATGCAGAGAACCCGAAGGAAATTCTCTATGATGCCACATCATCATCCATCAGGAGTATCATCGGGAGTTCACTGATCGATGATGCACTGACCTCGGGAAAGGCTAAAATCGAAGGCGATGTTAGAGACCTTTTGACGAATCTGATAGATGAGTATGATATAGGGATTTCCATCATCGGCGTAAAGCTGCAGGATGTGGAACTGCCGAATGAAGATGTGCGTTCCTCCTTTACGGCCGTCACCGATGCGCGTGAAATGAAAAACACAAAAACCAATGAAGCCAAAAAGTATCGGAATCAGCGCATGAATGAAGCGCAGGGTGAGAAGAAGGCAATCATGTCCAAAGCAAAGGGCGACAAGATTGCAAGAATCGAACAGGCACGAGGGGATGTGGCCGTTTTCGATAAACTCTATGATCAATACAAAACCAATCCTGATATCACACGGAAGCGTCTCGTGCTTGAAAGCCTTGAAACCGTCCTGCCAAATGCCGAGATCTACATTATGAAAGATGACGGGGAAACCCTGAAGCATTTCCCGATCCGACCGATGGAAGGGAAAGCGAAGACGGATGAAAAGGCTGATGAAAAGGAGGCGAAGACCGATGAGTAATCCGAACGTTTATCAATTCGAGAAGAAAGAGCGACCTCCGACTGACTGGAAGCCTTACGTCAGGACAGGAATCTTCCTGGTGGTACTCCTCGCGCTTCTCTTGGTCGCCTTCACCTCCGTGTATATTGTAAAAGAGGGAGAATACAAGGTCGTCCGACAGTTCGGTGAAGTGGTACGGATCGATGAAGAACCGGGCCTTAAGGTGAAGGTTCCCTTCATTCAATCGGTTACGACGTTAACGAAGCGGCAGATGACGTCTGATGTGACCGAGGCCGAGATCAATACAAAGGACAAAAAGCGGATGCTCATCGATAACTATGCCGTATGGCAGATCACCGATCCTTTGAAGATGATCTCCAATGCACGAAATGTCATCAACGCAGAAGCGAAGATGGAAGACTTCATCTATTCCGTGGTCAGGGCAGAGCTCGGCAAACTCGAATATGAAGAGGTCATCAATGATGAAAAGTCGTCCAGAGGGAGTCTGAACGACCAGATCACCGATAAGGTCAATGAACTTCTCGAAAACCAGCAGTACGGGGTGGTGGTCAAAGATGTCCGGATCAAACGGACCGACCTGCCGGAGGCCAATGAAAAGTCCGTCTATACGAGGATGATTTCCGAGCGGGAATCCAAGGCTCAGGAGTACCTCTCCCAGGGGGATGCAGAGAAACAGAGCATCACGGCGGAAACGGACAGGGAAGTGAAGGAGCTGATTGCAAAAGCGGAGACGGACGGCCAATGTGATCAGGGCTGAGGGGGAATCCGAAGCGGCGGTGATTTATAATAAATCATTCTCTAAGGATCCTGAATTTTATGATCTGTACCGTACGCTCGAGACATACAAAAAAACGATCGATGATGAAACCGTCATCGTCCTTCCATCTGATTCACCCTACGCCCGCCTGCTGATGGGCTATACTGAATGATTGCAGAGCCTCCTTACGGGGGGCTTTTTTTCGTGAGGGAAAGGGGCTGAACAGGGCAAGAAGCGCGTAAGGCGGGATCGTACTCCAACGGCATCTGATGAAGAATTCCGTTTTCAACACGATCGCGGGGCCAGCCATCGGGTCCTTCCTGCTGGTTCGGGGTGGGGATTTTTCCTTTCAATCCCGGTCATGGTAGAATGGGTATAGAGAAGGTTCATCTTAATGTGATGAACGCACAGGAGGTACCGCCATGTCAAAAAAACTAGTCTTGATCGATGGAAACAGTATCGCATATCGCGCATTTTTTGCCCTGCCGCTGTTGAACAACGATAAAGGTGTACATACGAATGCCGTCTATGGCTTCACCACGATGCTTCAAAGGATCCTAGAGGATGAGAAACCCTCGCATATCCTCGTGGCATTCGATGCCGGGAAGACCACCTTCAGGCATGAAACATTCAAGGAATATAAGGGTGGCAGGCAAAAGACCCCGCCGGAGCTATCGGAACAGTTCCCCTATATCCGGGAGCTTTTGGATGCATACGGAATCAAACGATACGAAAAGGAAAATTACGAGGCGGATGATATCATCGGGACCCTGTCACTGAGGGCGGAAGCGGAAGGCTTTGACGTAAAGGTGTTTTCGGGAGACAAGGATCTCACGCAGCTCAGCTCGGATAAAACGACGGTGTGCATCACCCGTAAAGGGATCACGGATCTTGAAATCTATACCCCTGAACACGTGAAGGAAAAGTGGGAGATCACGCCTGACCGTGTCATCGATATGAAGGGCCTCATGGGTGACAGCTCGGATAATATCCCTGGTGTGCCGGGTGTCGGTGAGAAGACGGCGATCAAACTGTTGAAGCAGTTCGGAACGCTTGAAGAGCTTCTCGCTTCCATCGATCAGGTGAGCGGAAAGAAGCTGAAGGAAAAGCTTGAAGAAAACAAGGAACAGGCCATCATGAGCAAGGAACTGGCCACGATCCTCCGTGAAGCGCCGGTGGATGTGGGCCTTGACGACCTCCACTATGAAGGGGAGGAAACCCAGGAACTGAAAGCCGTCTTCAAGGATCTCGGCTTCAATTCCCTTCTCGAGAAAATGGGGGAAACCGTCGAGGAAGAAACGGTGGAACAAGAGGAGATTTCATTCGACGTACTGGACGAAATCAACGAAGATCATCTTGCACGGGAAAGCTCCCTCTATATTGAAATGCTCGAGGATAATTATCATACAGGTAAGGTCATCGGGATCGGTCTTCACAATGAAAAGGGAACCTATTTCTTTTCCATGGAAACAGCTGTAGCATCCCCTGCGTTCAAAGAGTGGGCGGAGGACGGGGAATCCGTCAAGCATGTCTACAACGCTAAAGAAACGATCGTATCCTTCTTACGGGAGGGCATCGAAATCGAGGGGATCGACTTCGATCTCTTGCTCGCCTCTTATATCATCAATCCTTCTGAATCGAGTGAGGATTTCGCCACGATTGCCAAAGGACACGGACAGGCCGGCATGAAATCCGATGAAGCCGTCTTCGGCAAGGGCGCGAAACAGAAGGTGCCGGATCTTGAGGTGCTGTCTGAACACATCGCCAGGAAGGCGTTCGTTCTCTGGACTTTGAAGGAGACATGCATGGGTGAGCTCGAGGAGAATAATCAAAAAGAACTATTCACCGACCTTGAGCTTCCCCTCGCCCTGATCCTGGCTGAGATGGAGCACACCGGGGTGAAGGTGGACTGTGATCGCCTGAATGAAATGAAAGACGAACTCGCTGAACGCCTTGTTGAACTGGAGCGTAAAATCCATGAGCTCGCAGGGGAAAGCTTCAACATCAATTCTCCCAAGCAGCTCGGCGTGGTCCTGTTCGATAAGCTGGGTCTGCCTGTCATCAAGAAGACGAAGACCGGCTACTCCACGTCTGCCGATGTTTTGGAGAAGCTGCAGTCGAAGCATGAGATCATCGACTACATCCTCCACTATCGTCAGCTTGGCAAGCTGCAGTCCACGTACCTTGAAGGGTTGCTGAAGGTGGTTCATGAGGAAACCAGGAAGATCCATACGCGCTTCAATCAGGCCCTCACCCAGACCGGACGCCTCAGCTCGACGGATCCGAACCTGCAGAATATCCCGATCAGGCTGGAAGAAGGCCGTAAAATCAGACAGGCGTTCATTCCATCAGAAGAAGGCTGGGTGATGTTCGCGGCGGATTACTCCCAGATCGAGCTTCGCGTCCTTGCTCATATTGCCAAAGATGAAAAGCTGATCGAAGCCTTCCGGAACGATATGGATATCCATACAAAGACGGCGATGGACGTCTTCGGAGTGGCAAAAGAAGACGTTACATCGAATATGAGGCGTCATGCGAAAGCCGTCAACTTCGGGATTGTTTATGGGATCAGTGACTATGGTCTTTCACAGAGCCTGGATATCTCTCGGAAAGAAGCCGGTGAGTTCATCAACAAATACCTTGAAAGCTTCCCTGGGGTAAAGGATTATATGGAAGACATCGTCCAGGATGCCAAGCAGAAAGGCTATGTCACGACCCTGCTCAAGCGCAGGAGATACCTACCTGAAATCACGAGCAGGAACTTCAACCTGCGAAGCTTTGCGGAGCGTACAGCCATGAACACCCCGATTCAAGGAAGTGCAGCCGATATCATCAAAAAAGCGATGATCGATATGGCAGCCCGCCTTGAAAAGGAAAATCTGAAATCCCGCCTTCTCCTTCAGGTGCACGATGAATTGATCTTCGAAGCGCCGAAGGATGAAATCGAGATCCTGGAGAAAATTGTACCGGAAGTCATGGAACAGACAATGGAGCTTGAAGTGCCCCTTAAAGTGGACTATTCCTATGGCGACACATGGTACGATGCCAAATAGAGAGGAGTAGGACCGGTGCCTGAACTTCCAGAAGTAGAAACAGTCAGAAGGACATTGGAGGTCCTTGTAGTAGGAAAGACCATCAAAGAGGTGGCCGTGAGCTGGCCGAAGATGATCAAGCATCCAACCGAGACGGCTCAATTCACCGACTCCCTGAAAGGCCAGGAAATCCTCGGAATGGGACGACGGGGGAAGTTTCTTCTCTTCTACCTGAATGATGTCTCCCTAGTCTCCCACTTGAGGATGGAGGGGAAGTATGCCCTTCATCAAAAGGATGAGCCCGTGGAGAAACATACCCATGTGGTATTCACGTTCACGGATGGAACGGAATTGAGATACCGTGATGTACGGAAATTCGGGACGATGCACCTGTTCAAAAAAGGGGAAGAACTTCTTCATCTTCCCCTCCTGCAGCTTGGACCCGAACCGTTTGAAGAATCGTTCACGCCGGACTATCTTCACGGCAAGTTCGCCGGAACCTCAAGGATCGTCAAGGCCGTTCTTCTCGACCAAACCGTCATGGTGGGACTCGGGAATATTTATGTCGACGAAGCGCTATTCCGGTCAGGTATTCATCCCGACCGGAAAGCATCATCCCTGACAGTTGATGAAGTCACGAGCCTGCATCACAGTATCATTGCCACCCTCAGGGAAGCGGTGGATATGGGGGGCAGCACGATCCGCTCCTACGTGAACTCCCAGGGGCAGATGGGGATGTTCCAGCAAAACCTGTATGTGTACAGCAGGAATGGCGAAGCTTGCCGGACATGCGGGACGCCGATCGAGAAAAAAGTATCAGCCGGAAGAGGGACGCATTATTGCCCCCACTGCCAGCGCTCATAACATTTAACATCTGATAAGCCCATACCATATAGTATTGTATTGATGATTGGGAGGGCTATCAGAATGAACACACTTTTCTCCTTACTCCTGCTGGCATTTGCTGTAAGCCTTGATAATTTCAGTACGGGACTGACATATGGATTACGAAAAGTCAAAATACCTATAAAATCAATCACCATCATTTCCTTATGCTCTGCATTATGCTTATTGATCGCCATGTTCATGGGTCAAGCGATCTCTGTCATCCTTTCACCCGAATGGGCTGGAAGGGTCGGAGGGTTGATCCTGGTGGCCATCGGACTCGCGGTGCTCTATCAGTTCTTCAGACCGGAGAAGGAAACACCCGTGGAAGAGAAAGAAAAGACTCTGATCAATGTGGAAATCAAATCGATCGGCCTCGTGATCCAGATCATGAGGCGTCCGTTGACGGCCGATTTCGACCGCTCCGGAACCATTACCGGCGTCGAAGCATTCATGCTCGGCATCGCCCTTTCCCTTGATTCGTTCGGAGCGGGGCTGGGGGCCGCGCTTTTGAATTATTCTCCTTTTCCACTTGCCATCGCCATCTTCTCCATGAGTTTCATCTTCCTCACCTGCGGATTGCAGTTGGGCGTCTACTTCTCTCATATCAGATGGATCCAGCGGGTCGCCTTCCTGCCTGGAGTCCTATTGATCTGTCTGGGGATTATGCGGTTCTAGGGAATGGTGCTGAACGAAAGGATCGATGAAAGTGACAAACATCATTGGACTGACGGGCGGCATTGCAAGCGGTAAAAGTACAGTATCGGCATTTCTGAAAGAAAAGGGGTATACCATCATCGATGCAGATCTTGCAGCCCGCATGGTGGTGGAAGTCGGTCAGCCCGCATACCTCGCCATCGTCGAGGCATTCGGCAAGGGGATCCTTCAAGAAAACGGCCAGATCGATCGTGCCGCTCTCGGAGCCATCATCTTTAACGACCCGACGAAACGGAATCTCCTGAACGGGATTGTGCATCCGGCCGTAAGAAGCATGATGCTCTCACATAAAGACGAGGCCATTGAAAACGGAAAACAGACGATCATCATGGATATTCCCCTTCTATTTGAAAGTGATCTGACATGGATGGTGGATCGGACGATCGTCGTCACCGTCGAAGAAGACGTGCAGCTCAATCGACTGATGAAACGGAACGAACTGTCCGAAGAAGAGGCAGCGTCCCGCATTTCTTCGCAGCTCCCTTTGAGGGAAAAAGCGGAGAAGGCAGACGCAGTCATTGATAATAATGGTGCGGTGGAAGATACCTTGAAGCAGGTGGAAGCACTTCTGACTGCTTGGGGATTGAAGCCGTGAATGGAAGGCCGCCGGAATATGTCCGGCGGCTTTTTCTGTTTTTCCGGGGGAGCTTAGTGGACTTTAACCAAGCTGTAAGAAATATGAATAAAAGAAAGCGTTATCAGAATGTTACAACATTTCGACTTTATGCAAAACCTGGTGGTCAATTCCGTTCAATATGTTATACTATTTTTAGAAAATAAACATATGAGTATAACATTAATATAGAGGGGAGCAGGATATATGATGGCGAGAGTGGCAATCAATGGATTTGGTCGAATTGGGAGAATGGTATTCAGGAAGGCGATTATGGAGGATGATTTGGAAGTCGTGGCCATCAATGCCAGCTATCCGGCCGAAACACTGGCTCACCTGATCAAGTATGATACCAATCACGGTACGTTCAAGGCGGATGTGGTCATCGGGGAGGATTCCCTCATTGTCAACGGGAAGACCGTAAGGCTACTGAGCAACCGCGATCCGGCTGCCCTTCCATGGGATGAATTGAATGTAGATATCGTCATAGAAGCAACAGGCAAGTTCAACTCCAGGGAGAAAGCGGCCCTGCATCTGGATGCTGGTGCAAGGAAAGTGATCCTGACGGCCCCGGGTAAAAATGAAGACGTTACCATTGTGATGGGAGTCAACGAAGAAGCCCTCGATATCGACGAGCATCATGTGATTTCCAATGCATCATGCACCACGAACTGTCTGGCACCTGTGGCAAAAGTGCTTCATGAGCAATTCGGGATTGAAAACGGTTTGATGACCACGGTGCATGCGTATACGAATGATCAGAAGAATATCGATAACCCCCATAAAGACCTTCGGAGGGCGAGAGCGTGCGGACAATCCATCATTCCGACGACGACTGGTGCAGCGAAGGCGTTGGCCCTTGTTATGCCGGAATTGAAAGGTAAGCTTCACGGGATGGCCCTTCGTGTTCCGACGCCGAATGTCTCCCTTGTAGACCTTGTGGTCGATGTGAAAAGGGACGTGACCGTCGAGGAAATCAATGATGCATTCACGGCTGCCTCTCTCGGTTCCATGCATGGAATCGTTGAATTCACGACCGAGCCTCTCGTGTCCATTGATTTTAACACCAATCCTCACTCCGCCATCATTGATGGCCTTTCCACCATGGTGATGGACGATCGCAAAGTCAAGGTCCTAGCGTGGTACGATAATGAATGGGGCTACTCTTGCCGTGTCGTCGATCTTGTGAGATTCACGGCATCCAAGATGGAGGCTGCAGCCGGCGTGAATGTTTGAAAGAACCAATATAAAAAGAATGAACGAACGTAGGGACGCATCATGGATGCGTTCTTTTTTTATGCTCAAATGGCCTGCCAGGATCCGGAAGACGATCGGTGTCCACCAGCCTGCTAACCATATCAAAACCCCTAGGCGCCACCTGTGCCCTTCACACAAGAAGTAGGGGCCCGTTTGCAGGCTTTCACGCAGGGAAAATCGATTTCCCTGCACACTCGATAGCGGATTGGACCCATGAAAAAACTTTTGAAAATTTATTGCAAATGGAGTTTAAACCAAGTATACTATTTTTCGTGAACTTCTTAACAGCAAATGATTACTGAGTTAACTACTTAAAGGGTTAGGACCTCTTCGGACTAACTTTCCCCCGTGGTGGTTAAGATTTTGCCAAGGGACTTGTTCATTTTGACGAAAAAAATTATGTCAAAGGGGGAAACGATCAAATGGAAACAATGGGTCGTCATGTAATCTCTGAACTATGGGGTTGCGATTTTGAAAAGTTGAATGATGTAGTAGGAATTGAAAAAACGTTTGTGGATGCAGCTCTTAAATCAGGTGCTGAAATCCGTGAAGTGGCCTTTCACAAATTTGCTCCACAAGGCGTGAGCGGAGTGGTGATCATCTCTGAATCCCACCTGACCATCCACAGCTTTCCTGAACATGGATATGCCAGCATCGATGTGTATACATGCGGAGATCTAGATCCGAACATCGCTGCAGAATATATAGCTGAAGCATTGGGTGCTGATACCCGTGAAACAATTGAACTTCCGCGCGGCATGGGACCTGTACAGGTGAAGAAATCACAGGCTCAGGCGCTCTAATAGTTGAATCTTCAAGAGGTGCATGACTCATGCATCTCTTTTTTTATTGGGGTTGTTCCCGCTTTCAATGTCTCCATTTTCAATCCTCTTGTTTTCGTGTAAAATGGGGATATACAAAGGGAGGAAAATGATCATGAGCGGAATCAAGA
Organism: uncultured Bacillaceae bacterium; assembly: GCA_963762295.1. Lineage (GTDB taxonomy): Bacteria > Bacillota > Bacilli > Bacillales > Bacillaceae_B > Rossellomorea. Next base: position 611,246 of record CAVXKK010000004.1, on the reverse strand, counting down.
CCTTGCTGAAACGTTTTCAATCGGAATGTGAAACATCGGATAAGCAGGAAGAAGAAGTCCTGCAGACTCATTATTATAAATCCATGCAAAGTGGGACATTCAATGCCGTCCTCGAATTGTTCTCGTCTTCCCCGTACGATATCCTGTCCGAATCAAAGGACAGGGGAGAGATCACGATCCGGAAGAACGGGACCCCGCAGCTGTTCATCGTCGCCACGGTCATCGGGGTAAGGCCCCTCGAGACGGCGGTCGATTTCAAACTGAGTACGGATAAAGGGAAGATCCTCGGCACGTATTCCGTCCTTAAGGCGCAGATCAAAAATTATTATGATGTCCTCGACGGGAAATTAACGAGGGTGAGATAGGGAAGAACTTGTGATGAGCATCACTTTTCTATATCATAAGTGTAAATGAGTTTAGCGTAACGGAGCTGATAGTATGAAATGTCCGTCCTGCCAGAATAATGGCACCCGGGTGGTGGATTCACGTCCGGCTGATGAAGGGCGTTCCATCAGGAGAAGAAGAGAATGTGAAGTGTGCGGGTTCCGGTACACCACGTTCGAAAAGGTGGAAGAACTGCCTTTGATCGTGGTGAAGAAGGAAGGCTTGCGAGAAGAGTTCAGCAGAGAAAAGATCCTCCGCGGTCTTATTAGGGCATGCGAGAAACGGCCCGTTCCATTGGAGAAGCTTGAGAAGCTCTCCCTGGATATTGAAAAGGAGCTCCGGAACCAGGGGATGTCCGAGGTCGAATCCGTGAAAGTGGGAGAGATGGTCATGGATCGCCTGGCGCAGGTCGACGAAGTCGCTTACGTCCGGTTTGCTTCGGTATACAGACAATTCAAGGACATCAATGTGTTCATAGATGAACTAAAAGAACTGATCAAAAAAGAGTGAAAGACCGAGCTGAAGAGTCCATCTTTGGCTCTTTTTCTCTTATGTGTCGAAAGGTAGAGGTCAATGATGAAGAATCACTGGAATGAAATTCAGCCTGTGGATCACTATACGGTCTGCACCAACGGTCTCCTGCAGGAATTTGAGAGAAAGATCATCACGTTCTTATATCAGCCCCTTATCGGTCCCGTCTCCTACAGCCTGTATATGAGCCTGTGGGGAGAGGTGGAAGAAAGCAGGCTATGGTCGGCACCTTCGAACCATTATCATCTGATGAATATCCTGTCCATGAATCTCCAGGAAATCCACGAAGCGCGTATGAAGCTTGAGGGGATCGGCCTCCTTAAGACGTATGCGAAGAAGGGGGAAGGCGAGCGGAGCTTCATTTATGAACTTCAGCCCCCGCTGCTGCCGGATGATTTTTTCACAGATGGCATGCTGAATGTGTACCTGTTCAGGAAAATTGGACGCTCCCACTACCTGCGCCTGAAAGAATCGTTCACCGACCGCGGAATGGAATCGGACAGCTTTACAAATGTCACCCGTTCGTTTCAGGACGTATTCTCTTCTGAGAACAGCATCGACTTCCTTCGCCATGAGGCCAATGATGGCTCGTTGACAGATGAAGAGAAGACGTATATCGGCTATGGGAAGAACGAAGGCCCTCCCATGGATGATATCGACTTTGATTTCGGCCTGTTGCTCAACGGACTTTCAGAATCCATGGTGCCAAGGAGGGCATTCACTCCTGTTGTAAAGGAAACGATCTTGAAACTCAGCTATCTTTACGGGATCGGTCCCCTCCAGATGAAAAACATCCTTCTCGGTTCCCTTGATTCTGATGAGGCGATTGATGTAGAGCAATTGCGGAAATCAGCCCGGGATTGGTATCAGCTGCAAACCGGCGATGAACTGCCCGATCTGACACCGAAAGCGAGACCGGTGAAGAAGGAAGCGTCCAAACCGTTGACGAGGGAAGAGGAGCTTCTGGAGTACCTCGAAAGCACATCGCCAAAGGATGTCCTCGCTGATATTTCCAATGGAAGTGCCGCATCGAAGTCGGATCTTCAGGTTGTCGAAGAGATCGTCATGACGCAGAAACTGCCGCTGCCCGTTATCAATGTGCTGATTCAGTATGTGCTGCTGAAGACGGATATGAAGCTGACGAAAGGGTATATGGAGAAGATCGCTTCCCATTGGGCCCGGAAGAAAGTGACTACGGCCGGGGAAGCGATGGAGCTTGCCAAGAATGAACATAAGCAATACATGGAGTGGGCGTCAGGGAAAAATGAAAAGCGGACCACCCGAAGGAAGCCGATCAGGACGGAGAAACTGCCTGATTGGTTCCAGGAAGATGAGAAAGACGAGGCGAAAAGTCAGAACGGGGAAACCTATGACCTGGAAGCCGAAAAAAGAAAACTCGAAGAAGAATTGAAGAATTTTCGGAAGTAGGTGAAGAAAATGGAAAGAATCAACCATACACTCAAGAGGCTTGCTGCATCCGGTTCTTTTCAAGAGCGGTATGACGCGATGAGAAAAGAGATCCTGGCGAACCCCGATGTGAAGGATTTCGTCAGGAAGGAGGATGTTCCTGGGGATGTGATCGATGCGAACCTGATGAAATTATATGAATACATCTCCCAAAGTAAGGAATGCAGTGGATGTCCTTCTCTGGCTGAATGCAAAAATATGATGGAAGGGTATGAACCTCACCTTGTTGTGAGGGGACGTGTCATCGATATCGAGTACCATCGTTGTCCGAGGAAAGTCGTCCATGACGAACGGACAAGCTCACAGCGTTTGATCAAAAGTCTGTACGTGCCGAAAGATATCCTTCATGCCTCCTTCAATGACCTCGAGCCCGATTCAAAGGGAAGGGTGGAAGCCATTCGTCAGGCCATGGCCTTCGTGCGTGATTACGAAGAGGGCAAGAAATTGAAGGGTCTTTATTTCTACGGGAAGTTCGGTGTCGGGAAGTCGTATCTCCTCGGTGCGATCGCCAATGAGCTCGCCGAGAAGAAGATCTCGTCCATGATTGTCTATGTTCCGGAGTTCTTCCGCGAAATCAAGCAGTCCCTCGGGGATCATACAACCAATGAAAAACTGGATGCCGTCAAAACGGCGCCGATCCTCATGCTCGATGATATCGGGGCGGAAACGATGTCGAGTTGGGGGCGGGATGAAATCCTCGGTACGATCCTGCAGTTCAGGATGCTTGAGAACCTGCCGACCTTCTTCACCTCCAACTTCAATCATAGTGAGTTGACCCATCATCTTACCTACTCACAGCGCGGGGAAGAGGAAAAACTGAAAGCCGCGAGGATCATGGAAAGGATCAAATACCTGGCCTCCCCCGTTCTGATCGATGGACGCAACAGACGGGAATAGGGTGTACGAGAGAAGCTGGGACAAACGTGTGGTAGTCATTGGAAAACCCGAATGCATATGCCTGATCAGGCATATGCATTCGGGTTTTTATTGATTCATGACCATTACGATCTCATGGTTTCTAGCGGTTGATTGGCGTGCAGGGTGCCTACCCGCGAAAAGCGAAGTCTTGCATGGAAATCATGGGCCGGCATTAAGAACCTGCACTGATCGTGTTCGTCAGTAAATGAACACCTTTTCGTTTTGTCTCAACCTCTTTTGCGTGGTCCGGAAAACGTGGACGCCCCGGATAAGTCCGGTAAATTTATTCACCCTCACTTCTAAATTGGCCAGGCCCTCCATATACATAAAGCAGGGAAATGGCTTTAAGGAGGCGGGATCGATTGGTAGAATTGATTTTCAGACGAGAGGCTGATGCATTGCGATGTCTAAAGCATCTGGGTGCACCATCCTGGATAAAGGAAACACGGATTGAAAGATGCAGCCACTATGCGGTTTCAATAGAAGTCAAGACCGGCCGTGATAGGAGAAGGCTGGGAACAAGCCTGACGACCTTCATCATCAACGAGATGTGGAAGGGATGGACGGAAGAGACCCTTAAAGCGGATTATTATTACAATGATCCGGAAGAAGTGGATCAGATCTGCGCCATCATTTCCGAAATGCGCAGCGGGGACCGGCCGGAACTGACCGAACTCTTGACCGTATGGGATGAGCGGGGCTTCGTGTTGGAAGAAGTGCAGAACCTCCTCGCCCATCCGGCGCCTGTCACGTTTGATTCATTCGCGACGTTCAGGCTGAAGAAACTTCATGATAAATGGAGGGAAATGCTCGGCCTTGCCATTGATGAGTACAAGATGGAACAGGAATATCAAGTGTTCATCCAGATGCTGAGGGAGTATCTCGCCATCAGGGGACACAGGACCGATACCATCCACTTGTATCCTTCGAGGACAGGCTTCCGTTTTTTCGATGGTCACTATACGGAAGTGACGAAGGAAGAGCTGATGAACGCCATGGACAAACGATTGTTCTTTCAGCACCCCTTGTATGTGGATTCCTCCACCATCGCTCCATTACTGTCGCTGGCACCGAAAAGCATTTTTGTATATGGGTCGGAAGAGGAGAAAATCGTCACCACCCTGAGGAATATTTTTGAAGACAGGCTGGATATCCTTCCGGTCAGCTACTTCCCGGATCCGTGCATCCCCTTGGATCTTGCCAGCGAATAAGAAAGGATGGCGCCCTCTTGCTTTTCCGCACATAACCGATTATAATACCTACATACTAAGTGCATACAAACAGGTTATGATGAGGACAACAATCTTCCGGACGGGATTACAGAGAGGGAAGCCGATTGGCTGCAAGCTTCCTATCAGCAAGGATGAATTGACCACCTCTGAACTTCGATTGCGAACGGGGATATCCCTAGTAGTCATCGACGGCGAAACGTCGTTATCAAGACAATGAAGTCATTCCCGTGATGGGGATGAAAAGTTGGGTGGAACCGCGAGTGCAACCTCGTCCCTTCGTATTTTTTACGAGGGGGCGGGTTTTTTTGTTTTTTATTCGGCCGCTTCTTGGCCAATGATGAATCATAAAAGGAGTGATACGCTATGTCAGAAGTAGTGAAAATGCAGTTCCCTGATGGTACTGTGAAGGAATTCACGAAAGGGACAACGACAGAAGATATCGCAGCTTCGATTAGCCCGGGGCTGAAGAAAAAGGCTCTGGCGGGGAAAGTGAATGGAGATCTAATCGATCTTCGTACATGGGATCGAAAGGATGGTTCAATTGAGATCGTCACACCACCAGGTGAAGACGGACTGGAGGTCCTTCGTCATAGTACAGCCCACTTGATGGCACAGGCTATTAAGCGCCTATATAGCGAAAGAAACTTGGCGTTGGGCCAGTCATCGAAAGTGGTTTCTACTATGATGTCGATTGCCGAGCTTCCTTACACCTGAAGATCTTCCATATGATTGAAAAGGAAATGAAGAAAATCACCGATGAAAATCTTGAAGTCATGCGTAAAGTGGTCAGCCGTGACGAAGCAAAACGATGTTATGAGGAAGTCGGCGATGAACTTCAAGCTCGAGCTTCTTGAAGCCATCCCTGCTGATGAGCAGGTGACCATCTATGAGCAAGGTGAATTCTTTGACCTTTGCCGCGGGATCCATATTCCATCAACTAGTAAGATTAAAGCATTCAAACTACTCTGCATTGCAGGTGCCTACTGGCGCGGTGAAAGCGATAATCAAATGCTACAACGGATCTATGGTACTGCTTTCTTCAAAGAATTCAGGCCTGGAAGAGTATCTTCACCTTCTTGAAGAAGCGAAGGAACGTGATCACCGTAAACTCGGTAAGGAACTAAATCTGTTCATGATTTCCCAAGAAGTTGGCCAAGGTCTGCCAATCTGGCTGCCGAAAGGGGCAACCGTCCGTCGGACATCGAGCGCTATATTGTAGATCTAGAGGAGCGCCTTGGCTACAACCATGTGTATACTCCGGCACTTGCAATCGTCGAGCTATATAAAACAAGCGGTCACTGGGATCACTATCAAGACGATATGTATCCGATCATGGAAATGGATGAAAATGAAGAACTTGTTCTTCGTCCGATGAACTGCCCGCATCATATGATGATTTATAAAAACAGCATCCAAAGCTATCGTAGCCTTCCATATCGTGTCGCAGAACTTGGATCTATGCATCGCTATGAAATGTCCGGCGCACTAGCTGGACTTCAACGTGTTCGAGGCATGACGCTAAATGATGCCCATATCTTCTGTCCGCCCGGATCAAATCAAGGATGAATTCATGGAGTCGTCCACCTTGTTCAGGAAGTTTATAAAGACTTTGATATCAATGAGTACTCTTTCCGTCTTTCTTATCGCGATCCTGAAGATAAAGAGAAATACTTCGATGATGATGAAATGTGGGAACAAAGCGCAAAGCATGCTGAAAGAAGCCATGGATGAACTTGGAAGTCGACTATGTTGAAGCAGAAGGAGAAGCGGCATTCTACGGTCCGAAGCTTGATGTTCAGGTGAAGACAGCGCTTGGTAAAGAAGAAACGCTCTCGACTGTCCAGCTTGATTTCCTTCTTCCAGAGCGTTTTGATCTGACTTATATAGGAGAAGACGGCAAGCACCATCGTCCGGTTGTCATCCACCGTGGTGTTGTATCCACAATGGAACGCTTTGTTGCCTTCCTAATCGAAGAATACAAAGGGGCATTCCCGACATGGCTTGCTCCAATCCAGGCGGAAATCATTCCGGTATCACCGGATGTTCACTTCGATTATGCGAAAGAAGTACAGGAAAAACTTCAGGCTGAAGGACTTCGTGTCGAGATTGATGAACGGAACGAAAAAATCGGCTACAAAATTCGTGAAGCCCAGATGAGCAAATCCCTTACATGCTTGTTGTCGGGGATAAAGAAATCAAAGATAAAGCCGTCAATGTCCGTAATATGGTGAACAGAACTCTGAAACGCTTTCCTTCGAATTCCTTTGCCGAAATGGTGAAATCAGAAAGCGAAACGCGGATAACGTCATTGTCGTTTAGCCGATAATCTACGCTAGAGCATGCATCTTTCGGGAAAACCTTAAAAAAAAGTTGCACTCTCCCGGGATGAATGCTATCATGAAATACGTTGTGACATAACCGGTTTGACTTTGGTATTGTCTTATGGTATAGTATCTAAGGTGAATTGAATACAGTTCGGTACAAGCAGAAGCATCCCGCTTCTCACCTGAATGACGCGTTTCGCAGTTACCAGGTAACTTTCATGATAATTAAGCGATGTGCTTTATAATCAGATGCGGGTGTTTCGACACTCGCATCTTTTTTGTTTCTGAATGAAGGTCGGGTGCTGTAAACCAATACCGCGTATTCTTTTAAATTACCTTGGAGGTGGCTAATTATTAGCAAAGACATGATCTTAAACGAAACAATTCGTGCCCGTGAAGTGCGTCTGATCGATCAGAATGGTGAACAGCTTGGAATTAAAACCAAGAACGAAGCCCTTGAAATCGCAGAACGCGTCAATCTTGATCTTGTTCTCGTTGCTCCAACTGCAAAACCACCCGTTGCCCGTATCATGGACTACGGAAAGTTTAAGTTCGAACAACAGAAGAAAGACAAAGAAGCCCGTAAAAATCAAAAGATCATCAATCTTAAAGAGGTTCGCCTGAGCCCGACGATCGATGACCATGATTTCAATACGAAACTTCGCAATGCTCGTAAGTTCCTTGAAAAAGGAGACAAAGTTAAAGCGTCTATCCGATTTAAAGGCCGTGCGATCACGCACAAAGAGATCGGCCAACGTGTACTCGATCGTTTCTCCGATGAGTGCAAAGATGTTGCAACCGTTGAATCAAAACCTAAAATGGATGGTCGTAGCATGTTCTTGGTGCTCGCACCAGTCAACGAAAAATAATCGACCCGAGGAGGAAAAGCACATGCCAAAAATGAAAACTCACCGTGGCTCAGCTAAGCGTTTCAAGAAAACAGGTTCTGGTAAACTTAAACGTTCTCACGCTTACACAAGCCATTTATTCGCTAACAAATCTACTAAAGCAAAACGTAAGCTTCGTAAAGCTGCTGTTGTCTCTAAAGGAGATTTCAAACGCATTCGTCATATGCTTGACAACCTAAAATAAAAAGCAAGTAAGAAATAGGAGGGAATTATTATGCCACGCGTAAAAGGCGGAACAGTAACTCGCAGACGTCGTAAAAAAGTTCTTAAATTAGCCAAAGGTTATTTCGGTTCAAAACATACTCTTTATAAAGTAGCAAATCAACAAGTCATGAAATCATACATGTATGCTTATCGTGACCGTCGCCAGAAAAAACGTGACTTCCGTAAGCTTTGGATCACTCGTATCAATGCAGCTGCACGTATGAACGGTCTTTCTTACAGCCGTTTGATGCACGGACTTAAGCTTGCTGGTATCGAAGTGAACCGTAAAATGCTTGCTGAGCTAGCGGTTTCTGATATCAATGCGTTCAACCAATTGGCTGACGCAGCAAAAGCTCAATTGAACAAGTAATCTTGTTGAGGATCGGTCCACAGTGACCGGTCCTTTTTGCATAGAGAGAAAGGGAGATTGCATGGAAACGTGGGTCATCGTATTGAATCTGTATCTTATCGTGATGAATATCATCGGCTTCATCCTGATGGGCCGTGACAAAGAAAAGGCAAGGAGGGGGGAGTACCGGATCAGCGAGCGGACGCTGTGGCAGGTGGCGATCCTTGGAGGGAGCGTCGGCAGTTACTTCGGCATGCGCATCCATCGCCATAAGACGAAGCATGTGGCGTTCAGGCTCGGTTTTCCCTTGCTGGTCATCCTGCACGGGGGACTTTATATCTGGTTTGTCTTGTAAGTTCTGACAGAAGGGGGCGTCTCATAGGATAGAATAGCACGTGAACATCATCAGAGGCATAGTAGGGGGTTTTGCATCATGGATGATCGTTTAGTCGCTGCATTTGCCGTCATGGAAGCGAGTGGTATCATTGCCCCTTTCCTGTTCATTCTGTTCCACATCTTAAGGCAGTTCCTCTTCATCCCTGTCGCACTTGTCTGTATGGCGGGAGGTCTATTGTTCGGAAGCGTGTTCGGGACGATTTATTCCTTGATCGGGTTGACGCTCTTATCCGTCCTTTTCTTCTTTGTCATCAAGGGGGTGCCGACGTTCGCCGAAAGGCTCCTGAAGCTGAAGGAAAAGTGGTTCGGCCGGAATGCCGTATTGACGACCGGTCAGATCGCTGTGTTGAAGCTGATCCCGTTCGTCCACTATCAGCTCCTGAACCTTTGTCTCCTTGAGCGTCACAGGGAATTCAAACCGTTCCTCAGGGCGGCTTTCCTCTCGAACATTCCCCTGGCATTCTTTTATACGGTATTCGGTCAATATATCACGACGTTCTCCCCGCCGATCATCGTCATGATCATCCTGTCCCTGGCTGTCCTGTTTTATCTTCTCAGGGAGAAGGTGCGGATCATCTCATGGAATGAATTCTTTCCGAGTAAATAACAAAGGGGGCCGTCCTGATGGACGCCCCCTTTGCTGTGCTACCGTTCTTTTTTCTTCAGGAGTTCATGTATGGGACTCTTCCAGTCGATCTTGGCGGCAGGATACCGCTCCTTGATTTCATTCTGGACGTAGTGGAAGTCTTCCTGGTTCAGCCCTTTCAGGCTCCCGATGTTCTCCGCCCATACGAAGATCGACACCACCTCGAAGGAATGGTCGGTGGACCCCATATACTTTTCCCCTTCGAACAGGACCCCTTTGTAGGTGACGTGAAAATTCTTGTGCACGTTTTCCTGATCATCCAGAAAATAAAACCTGCGCTGCTCCTTTGCCAGTTCAAGCTTTCTTTTCGGATTGAGGATGTATTTCACACAGCGGTACAAAAGATAAAGAATGAGCAATAAAAGGACCAGTCGGATCAGTAAAAACATGAAAATTACCTCCGTAGGCATATGGATTCTTCATGTACATACGGATGGATGAAAAAAAGGTTTCGTTTTATTTAAAATTCATCGGAAAATTTGTCATACTAGATAAAGTAGAAAGGAAAGGTGAGCACAATGGATTGGAATCAACTATTGAACATGCAGAATGAACTGGATCGGCACATCGAAAGCGAGCACGGACTTCAAAACGCCGACCTGGTGGATAAAAAGATCCTGGCCCTCCTCGTCGAACTAGGGGAACTGGCGAATGAAACGAGGTGCTTCAAGTTCTGGAGCAAGAAGGCACCTTCCGAACAAGAAGTCATCTTGGAAGAGTATGTGGACGGCATCCACTTCATCCTCTCCCTTGGAATCGAAATCGGCATCCAGTTCCATCGATGAGCCCGAGGTGCTGGAAGAAGGGGACCCGACAGAGGAGTTCCTCAAGGTGTACAGTGAAGTGAATCGATTCTCGGAGGAACGCTCCGTTGAGAACCTTCTCGCACTCTTCCAGCAGTTTCTTCAGCTCGGGCGGATCCTTGGGTTCAAGTCGGAAGACATCCTTGAATCCTACCTGAAGAAGAATGAAGTGAATTATCAGCGCCAGCAAGAAGGATATTAATGAATATTTTGATGAATCTGAAGGTTTCAAGTATAATAAAGGTGACCATTATTTAGGGGGGCGAAACAATGACGAAACTTGACGAAACATTGACGATGCTCAAGGATTTGACCGATGCCAAAGGAGTACCGGGAAATGAACGCGAAGTGCGGAACGTGATGAAAAAATACATAGAGCCATTTGCCGATGAAATCACCACGGATAACCTGGGAAGCCTGATTGCGAAAAAGACCGGCGTGGAGAACGGTCCGAAGATCATGGTGGCCGGTCATCTTGATGAAGTCGGCTTCATGGTGACCCAGATCGACGGCAGGGGCTTCCTGCGTTTTCAAACCGTGGGAGGCTGGTGGTCCCAGGTGATGCTTGCACAGCGTGTGACCATCGTGACCGATAAAGGGGAAGTGACGGGTGTGATCGGTTCGAAGCCGCCTCATATCCTTCCTCCTGAAGCGCGTAAGAAGCCGGTAGACATCAAGGATATGTTCATCGATATCGGTGCTTCCAGCCGCGAAGAAGTAGCAGGAATGGGGAGTCAAACCGGGCGATATGGTGGTTCCATACTTCGAATTCACGGTGATGAACAATGAAAAGATGCTCCTTGCCAAAGCATGGGATAACCGCATCGGATGTGCGATTGCCATCGATGTACTGAAAAACCTGAAGGATGCCGAGTCATCCGAATATCGTATATGGTGTCGGAACGGTCCAAGAAGAAGTCGGACTCCGCGGTGCCAGAACATCCGCAGCGAAGATCCAGCCGGACATCGCCTTTGGTGTGGATGTTGGGATCGCCGGGGATACACCGGGAATCTCCGATAAGGAAGCATCAAGTAAAATGGGAGAAGGACCCCAGATCATCCTGTATGATGCGTCCATGGTTTCCCATAAAGGACTTCGTGATTTTGTCACCAGAACGGCAGATGAACTGACATCCCGTATCAATTCGATGCATCGCCGGGGGAGGGACCGATTCAGGTTCGATCCATTTGACGGCGAATGGAGTTCCGGCCTTGTCCATCACCATTGCCACCCGCTATATCCACTGTCATGCGGCCATGTTTCATCGTGATGATTACGAGAATGCGGTGAAACTCATTACGGAGGTCATCAAGAAGCTCGACCGTGAAACCGTCGATAAAATTACGTATGATTGATTCAATAAAGAGGCGCCCGCGGGGTCTCTTTTTGCATGATGTGATCAGTGATTGAAATCGATCTTGTGGGAGTCAGTCATATCGGCGCCGATCGTCTTGTTGATGATGCGGATGGCACTTTCATTGTCTTCATCGTCTCGGAAGCCATACAGTCCGTCGGGATCGACATGCTCATATTCCCTCATATAGGCATCATTGGCTGTATAAAGAACGCAGATATCCCCTGCGATCCCTGTTAGGATCAAGTGCTTAACATCCAGCTGATGAAGCAGGATATCAAGCTGTGTCCCGAAAAAACAGGAGTGCTTCGGTTTGATGATAAAATAATCATCTGTGTCGGGATGAAGTCTCTCAATGACGTCTTTGCCTTTCCCTTTTTTGCATTCTTCGATGATATCGTTCATATTGTCCTGCCAAAGACCGTAGTTGTCATTCACGTAAATGATCGGCATCCCGGCTTCCTTTGCTTTCTTCTTCAAATCCCGGATGTTTCCGACGATGTTCATTGTATTTTCATAGTAGTTTCTCTCCACCTTGGAAATCAAACGTATTGATCATATCGATGATCAATAAGTGCGCTTTTCTCTTGACTCATGTATTCATCTCCCCCTTCCGCTTCTTATGTATGTTGTATTACCACTGAAAGATTTCACTAAAACGTCCATGAGATGGGGCTTTTCGGCATGAAAATAAACAAGGGCAACCCCGCATGAAGGTCGCCCATGTCTTTACTGCATTTGTTGCTGTTGCAATGATTCCTCTAATGTTTCAAGGACCATTTTCTGTTCCTCTGGATCGGCGTTCTGCCAGAAGACTTCAAGGAGTACACCGAGACCTGGAAGGGTTTTTTCTTCTCCTCCCTGGATGGCATCGACGATGGTGTCTCTCAGTTCGTCCTGGTTGTTTACCCAGATACGTTGTGTATGATCGCTTTTCGTAAATTAAGATTCATCATGCATTTCTCCTTTTTTGTTAGGATGAGGAATTCATTGTTATCTTGTCTCAAATTGAATTTATTATGTATGAAAGTTAAGGTATAATGAGACCTTGAATAGTAATGCTAAAGGAGCGGATACGATTGAAGTATATTCAATCCTCGAAAAACCCTGTTGTGAAGCAGTGGAAGAAATTATTGACGAAAAAAGAACGGGATCTCACCCGTACATATATCATTGAAGGATTTCACCTTGTGGAAGAAGCATTGAAGCAGGAGGATACGGTCCTTGAACTGATCCTCGTGGAAGGAATCGATCTTCCCCAGAAATGGACGGTGGACTCGGTTTCCATCACCATGGTATCGGCTGAAGTCGGGAAAATCCTCGCTGATACCGAGACCTCCCAAGGGATCTTTGCCATATGCAGGCAGAGAGAAGATGAGCAAGACATGATAAAGCGCAGGACATTCATGCTTCTGGACGGTCTTCAGGATCCCGGCAATATCGGCACCATCATTCGCACGGCTGATGCAGCAGGAATCGATATGGTCGTGTTAGGGAAAGGGACGGTGGATCCTTATAACCCTAAAGTATTGCGTTCTGCACAAGGAAGTCATTTTCATATTCCCATCGTCAGAAAGGATCTTCTGAAACCATTCCAGACCTGAAAGAGCGCGGCATCCCCGTTTATGGGACGGCTCTTGAAAACGGAGTGGAGTACACAGGCGATCAAGCCCGCTAATCTTCCTATGCCCTCATCGTAGGGAACGAAGGGAACGGCATGTCGAAGGACCTGTTAACGGAAACAGACCAGAACCTCTACATCCCTATTTACGGGAAGAGTGAATCATTGAATGTGGCCATTGCGGCAGGCATTTTATTGTATTATTTTAAAAATGGGCAGTGAATTTCATGAAAAGGTTTGAATTCTGCCTTGAAATTCACTATAATAATTCCATATAACTTAAAAAACGTTGAAAGAGGAAAGTAGCACATGACTTCTTCAAGGGAGAGAGTGCCCTGGACTGTAAGCATTCTTAAGAAAACATGATGTGAACATTTCACCTCTCGAGTTGGCATCGGGACCATTCCACATGGAATGTAATGATGTACCGGCATAAGCCGTTATCCGAATGAAGTGAGTAGATCTCCCTGTGGATATGCTTATAAGGGTGGTACCGCGATATAAACCTCGTCCCTTTTTGGGATGGGGTTTTTTTATTTGTTTAAAAAAGGACCAATCCACACGAAACATTCGGACAATATACATTAAAGGAGGAAGAACCATGGAGGACAAATTACGATCCCTTCAACAAGAAGCAATCGAAAAAGTGAACGAAGCACAAGATTTAAAAGAACTGAACAACATCCGCGTTGCTTATTTAGGCAAAAAAGGACCTGTCACCGAAGCTTTAAAAGGCATGGGGAAACTTTCAGCAGAAGAGCGTCCGAAAATGGGGGCACTTGCCAATGAAGTCCGTGGAGCCATCACAGAAACCATTGAAGCAAAGCAGGCTATTCTTGAAAAAGAAGCGGTCGAGAAGAAGCTTCAATCTGAAACGATCGATGTCACGTTCCAGGACGCCCTGTGAAAAAAGGGAATCATCATCCCCTGACGATGATCGTGGAAGAAATCGAAGATCTCTTCATCGGCATGGGCTATACGGTTGCTGAAGGACCGGAAGTGGAGAAAGACTATTATAACTTCGAAGCCCTGAATCTTCCGAAAGGACATCCGGCACGTGATATGCAGGATTCATTCTATATTACGGAAGAAACCCTTCTGCGTACCCATACGTCACCTGTTCAGGCAAGAACGATGGAATTGGCCAAAGGAAAAGGTCCGATCAAGATCATCTGTCCCGGGAAAGTGTATCGACGTGATACGGATGACGCGACACATTCTCATCAGTTCACGCAAATCGAGGGACTTGTCATCGATGAAAACATCCGCATGAGTGACCTGAAAGGAACGCTGAATGTGTTTGCCAAGAAAATGTTCGGTGAAGACCGTGAAATCCGTTTACGTCCGAGCTTCTTCCCATTCACAGAGCCATCTGTCGAGATGGATATTTCATGTAAGATCTGTGGCGGAAAAGGCTGCCGCGTATGTAAAGGAACGGGCTGGATTGAAATCCTTGGAGCAGGGATGGTTCATCCGAATGTACTTGAAATGGCTGGATTCGATTCGAAGAAATACACAGGATTCGCCTTCGGGATGGGACCTGAGCGTATTGCCATGCTGAAATACGGAATCGATGATATCCGTCATTTCTACACAAACGATACTCGTTTCGTCACACAGTTCTGGAATCTCAGAGGCAGCATAACGAGGAAAATACGATAGGAGGTACTAACACATGTATGTTTCATATAAATGGTTAGAAAATTATGTGGACTTGTCAGGTATCACACCTGAAGAATTGGCGGAGAAGATTACAAGAAGCGGGATTGAAGTCGAAGGTGTGGAACGGATCGGCGAAGAAATCAAAAATGTGGTCGTCGGCCATGTCCTGCAATGTGAGCCGCATCCCGATGCGGATAAATTAAATAAATGCCTAGTGGATGTCGGGGAAGAAGAACCCGTCCAAATCATTTGCGGGGCACCGAATGTGGCAAAAGGCCAAAAAGTGGCTGTCGCCAAAGTAGGGGCTGTCCTTCCCGGTAACTTCAAAATCAAAAAAGCCAAACTTCGCGGAGAAGCTTCCCACGGGATGATCTGCTCCCTGCAAGAGCTTGGAGTCGAAGGCAAGCTTGTACCGAAAGAGCATGCAGACGGGATCTATGTATTCACTGATGAGGCAGAAGTCGGAGCAATGCAGTTGACCTATTGAATCTGGATGATGCGATTCTGGAATTAGGATTGACACCAAACCGTTCTGATTGCTTAAGCATGCTTGGAGTGGCGTATGAAGTGGCAGCCATCCTGGACCGTGACGTAAAGCTTCCGGAAATCCGAGGTATCCGAAGGAACGAAAGCATCGGATTATGTATCGGTAAAAGTAGAAGCGAAAGAAGATAATCCTCTTTACGGGGCGAAAATCATCAAAAATGTCAAAATTGGGCCGTCACCTCTTTGGATGCAAAATGCACTGATTGCAGCAGGGATCCGTCCCCATAATAATGTAGTCGACATTACGAACTACGTGTTATTGGAATACGGTCAGCCTCTTCATGCCTTTGACTATGACCGCCTCGGATCAAAGGAAATCGTTGTTCGCCGTGCAAATGACGGCGAAACATTCGTGACGCTGGATGATGCGGAAAGAACATTATCACAGAGCCAGCTTGTCATTACGAATGGGAATGAACCAGTTGCCCTTGCCGGAGTGATGGGTGGAGCCAATTCAGAAGTCCAGAACGATACGACGACTGTCCTTCTTGAAGCAGCTTACTTCACCGGTGCCATTGTCAGAGGAGCTTCGAAAGATCACGGACTCAGAAGTGAAGCAAGCACCCGTTATGAAAAAGGTGTCGATCCGAATCGTGTCCTGAAAGCAGGAGAAAGAGCGGCTGAACTGATGGCTGAATATGCCGGAGGGGAAGTTCTCGAAGGCACTGTTCTATTTAATGAATTGGACGTCGAGCCAGTCAAAGTGGAGATTACGCTTGAAAAAATCAATTCTTCACTTGGAACAGCCATTTCCGCTGAAGAAGTGGAAGATATCTTCCGCCGACTTCAATTTGATGCAGAAGTAAATGGCGAAACATTCGTCGTAACGGCTCCTACAAGAAGAGGGGATATCACCATCCCTGAAGATTTATTGGAAGAAGTGGCACGCCTTTACGGCTATGACAATCTTCCGCTGACACTTCCAGAGGGAGAGTCAACACCTGGTGGCCTTTCAAATCACCAGCTGAAACGCCGTACGGTCCGCCGCTATCTGGAAGGAGCGGGTCTCCTTCAGGCAATCACGTATTCATTGACAAACGACAAGAAAGCAAGCTCAATACGCCTTGGATGTAAGAGAACCTGTCCGCTTATTGATGCCGATGAGTGAAGAACGCAGCAACCTTCGCTTAAGCATCATTCCGCAGCTTCTTGAAGTCGTTTCATATAATAAAGCCCGTCAAAATGACTCTCTTGCCTTTTATGAAGTCGGATCCGTGTTCTTAACGGAAACAGGAGAAGAACTTCCAAGGGAAGAAGAGCATATTGCAGGAGCTCTTGACCGGCCTGTGGCATCCAGCACCCTTGGCAAGGCGAGAAGAAGCCTGTTGACTTCTACGTGGCCAAAGGGATCCTGGAAGGCATGTTCGAAGAAATCGGTGTATCAGAAGCCATCTCATTCCGTCAAGCAACCGTAGACGGCTTGCACCCTGGACGGACAGCCGAAATCCTACTGGACAATGAAGTGATCGGTTTCGTCGGAGCCATCCATCCGGAAGCGGAAAAAGACATTGGATCTAAACGAAACGTATGTGTTCGAACTGAAGGCATCACCTGTCTTCCATTATGAAAAGCCAGGCCTGAGCTACACACCGATCCCTCGCCATCCATCCATCACAAGGGATATCGCCCTTGTAGTGACACAGGATGTGAAAGCCGGAGACTTGCAATCCATCATCAAAGAAGCAGGAGGAAAACTTCTGAAAGAAGTCTCCGTCTTCGATCTGTATGAAGGCGAGCATATGGAAGCAGGCAAGAAATCCCTTGCATTCTCCTTGAAATACTTCGATCCGGCCAAAACATTGACCGATGAAGAAGTAGTGAAAGTCCATGATAAAGTACTTGCAGCCGTGAAAGAAAAAGCCGGAGCGGAACTTAGAGGATAAATATAGAAAGATGCCGGGAGTGGTTCCGGCATCTTTTTTGTCTTTTCTGTTTAAATCAATGGTGTTCCTTTCACCCCAAGTGGGATGACGAAAGACTGAATGGGATTCCACTCGATAATCACAGAGTTCCCCGGAGCGGAAGGCAGCCGACTCCAGCGGGAAAAGCGGGCAGGGTGAGACCCTGCAGGCACGCCGAAGCGGCTCACCGCACGCCCCGTGGAAAGCGGCTGCCTGGAGCGGAGAGGAACGGTCCTTATTCAAAATCAAAAAAGATGCCGGGAATGATTCCAGCATCTTTTTTTGATCTTTTATGCAGATCCTGATGCGTTACAATATTTTCAGCTAATCTGTACACGCGGCATGCTCACGAATGAATTCTTTGTTGATCCCAGGTCATCGATAGGATCTCCGATACCGTGTTCGAACGTTGAAAAGTAGTTGAGTGATCTCAGGATGATAGATACCGCCGTCTACCCTTCTTTATTTCTTGAGTGGGAGGAAGGAGTGTATGAAAGATGAGTATAATCGCATTGCATAAAGGTTCTATATTCTAAGAAGATTAGACATGTGGTAATCTGTTTTTATAAAACGTGTTAAATTTTGGATTATTCAGGGGTGGGGTTTATGAAAGATAGGACCATTTATAAGCGGGATGGGAAAAAGAGGATCATGCAACACTACGATCAGTATGTGAATTCATTTGATTTTGGGGTCGAGAGGATATTTGTGCAAACAAGCTATGGGAAAACACATGTGTTAGTAGCGGGACCACCAGAAGGGAAGCCGGTTTTTATTTTTCAGGGGGGCAATTGCATCAACCCCATGACCTTATCATGGTTTTTACCTCTTATAGGACACTATAGAGTGTATGCGCCGGATACAATCGGTCATCCAGGATTCAGCGACGAACACAGGATTTCAGCAAAGGACGATAGTTTTGCCCGATGGACAAAGGAACTAATGGAGCACTTCCGTGTGGAGCGCTGTGCATTCGTTGGCCCCTCATATGGTGGGGGCATCATCCTGAGATTGGCCGCATTCATGCCTGACAAAATTGATTGCGCTGTATTGGTTTCACCTGCGGGAATCACATTGGGATCAAAGCTTAGGATGATGGGAGAAATCCTGCTTCCCCTTGTCATGTATCAAATAACTTCTTCTCCAAGACATCTCGATAGAATCGCGGATACCATGTCCCAATCCAGTATGAAGGAAGTGGATAAAAACGTGATTGGGGATGTTTTTACTTACCTCCGGCTTGAACAGGATATGCCCAAACTGACAACGAAGGAAGAACTGAAGCACTTTAACGCTCCTGTGCTCATCATAGCTGGGGAACAAGACATCTTTTTTCCTGAAGATCGATTAAGTAAAAGAGCTCAAGAAATCATTCCGAATCTCATTGAATGTAAGTCATATGTTATGGGCCACTTTCCTTCCGAAGAGCATATTGTGAAAATAAATCAGGATATAGAAGAGTTTTTACATACGTATTACTAACTTTTTTAATTCCATAATCACAAAGTTCCCCGGAGCGGAAGGCAGCCGACTCCAACGGGAAAAGCGGGCAGGGTGAGACCCTGCAGGCCTGCCGAAGCGGCTCGCCGACCCGTGGAAAGCGGCTGCCTGGAGCGGAGAGGAACGGACCCTTTTTAAAGTGGATCTTTCTTCGTATATTAAGAGATCTGTTATATAGAAACAATCAATATAAAAAAGATGCCATCCCAAAAGGATGACACCTCCCTCTACTTCTTCGAAATCTTGATTGCCTTATCACTATTGGCAAAATGCCATTTCGTCATATTCTTCAGGGAGTCAACGCCCCTGCGTTTGATGATCTTGGCCGCAGCGACATCAACGGCGCTACCGGCACCCTTAGGAATCGTCACGCCGGCCTTCTCGCTCAGCTTGTCCATCTCCTTCAGGAACGCATATCGGGCTATGATCGATGCCGCCGCGACAGACAAATGCATGCCTTCGCCCTTTGTACTGAAGTAGACCCGGTCCCGCTGGATCTTTTTCTGTGAAGCGATATGTTTGTAGTACGTATTCTTCTCCACAAACTGATCGATCAGGATCGCTTCCGGCAGTTCTGGGGAGATTTTGTCCATCAGATTCAGGATCGCTTTATTGTGAAGCAGGGCTTTGATTTTCCCTTGGGTCATCCCGCTTTCCTGCAGCTCATTGTATTTCGGGTTGTGTAGGATGAGGAGACTATACGGAATCGTCTGGATCAGATCCTTGGCGATGCGCTTGATCGTCTCGTCCGTCAAATTTTTGGAATCCTGGACACCGAGTTCCTTCACAAGTTCGAGATGTTCCCGTTTCACATAGGCGCTGACGACGGTGATCGGCCCGAAGAAATCACCGGTCCCGACTTCATCCGATCCGATCACCGACCAGGAAGCGAAGTCATCCGGAAGGGTGGTGGTCTTTTTATCGACCTTCTTTACTTTAGGGGCCACCTTCGATCCCCAGCGGGATGCTTCCTCTTCGCCCCTTGCTCCTTGGAAGAGAACTTTGCCCGATTTATAGGCCGTGACGGTGCATCCTGCAGGCTTGGCAGAGAAGACGGCTCCGGGAGGCACCTTGCCTGTGAGGACGGAAGAATAGTGTTCTTTCATTTTATGTATCTGATCAGATGTCGTTTGAATGACGGTATTGGCCAAAACGTATCTCTCCTTCTTTACAAGTATGGTACGATGGAAATGAGTTCATATGACAATGTTCTACCATTCTCAACAGGTACATGGTATGATAGTGTGTAGAATTTTTA
Organism: uncultured Bacillaceae bacterium; assembly: GCA_963762295.1. Classification (GTDB taxonomy): domain Bacteria; phylum Bacillota; class Bacilli; order Bacillales; family Bacillaceae_B; genus Rossellomorea. Next base: position 591,241 of record CAVXKK010000004.1, on the reverse strand, counting down.
GAGAACGGGGGTCTTTCGGATTGTCTGAAGCAGAAAAAAATCGCATTACTGTGGATATATATGGTCAGCATTATACGATCGTCGGGACAGAGGCACCTGATACGATCCGCTTCGTTTGTTCCAAAGTAGATGACAAAATGAGAGAAATCAACTCTGCGAACCCGTATCTGGACACAGGGAGACTTGCTGTCCTGACAGCCGTGAACGCCGTGAATGATTATATCAAACTTCAAGAGAAGTACGAAGACCTCGAACGGCAAATCAAACAATTAAAGGATTGAAGTAACTATGTTGGATATCATACTGCTCGTACTCCTGCTTTTTGGATTCCTCATCGGATTGAAACGGGGATTCATCCTGCAGGTGATACATATATTCGGTTTCATCGCTTCATTTATTGTAGCATATTTGTATTATGATCAGCTTGCTCCCAAGCTGACTTTGTGGATTCCTTACCCGAATCTTGACGACCAGATGGCGTTGAAGATGATCTTCCAGGCGGGGAATATGGAAGACGCCTACTACCGGGTGATCGCATTCACCATCATTTTCATCGCAGTGAGGATCATCCTCCAAATCATCGGCTCCATGCTTGATTTTGTCGCCCATCTTCCAATCTTGAAGCAGGTGAACAAACTGGGCGGGGGAGTGCTGGGATTTGCGGAAACGTATTTGATCCTGCTCATCCTGCTTTTCATCGGGGCCCTCCTGCCAATGGATTCCGTGCAGTCGGCCATTCAAGGATCCTTCCTTGGACAGGGCATGGTCAAAAACACCCCGATCTTCTCCGATATGATTCAATCATGGTGGATGGGGAAATCAGCTTGATAACAGGACTGGGTCCAGGAACCGAAGCATTCGATGCCGTTCCGGATTCAGTCTTTTTCTTTTGAAGCGGAGTTTGCTACTATAGAGAGTGGAGAAACCATTTTCATGATGGAGATTGAAGGTGATTGACGTGAATAAAAAAGATATCATTAAACTATTAGAACAGATTGCCATCTATATGGAGTTGAAAGGCGAGAACTCATTCAAGATCTCGGCTTATCGCAAAGCGGCTGCAGCTCTTGAAAATGATGATCGCAGTTTAAGTGAAATAGATGATTTTACAAAACTCAGCGGCATAGGAAAAGGGACGGCAGGCGTCATCCAAGAATACGTGGAAGAGGGTACCTCATCGGTATTGGAAGAGTTGAAGGAACAGGTTCCTGCCGGGCTCGTTCCCCTTCTTCAACTGCCCGGACTCGGAGGGAAGAAGATTGCGAAGCTGTACAGCGAGCTTGGCGTGGAAGGAATCGAAGACCTGGAAGAAGCATGCCGGAATGAGAAAGTCCAGGCTCTGGCTGGTTTCGGGAAGAAGACGGAAGAGAAGATCATTGCCGCCATCGAGCAGGTTGGCAAGCGGCCGGACCGCCTTCCCATCGGCTTCATGGAGGGAGTGGCAGTCGAGATCGAATCCTTCCTAGGCAATATGGACAGCATCAGGACCTACTCCCGTGCCGGCAGCCTGCGGAGGGGACGTGAAACCATCAAGGATCTTGATTTCATCCTCTCCACTGATGAGCCGTCACAGGTAAAGGAATCCCTCCTGGAGCTCCCCGGTATTGTGGAGACCATCGCAGCGGGAGATACGAAGGTATCATTGACGCTTCGGTACAGCTGGGATGTGAGCATTGATTTCCGGATTGTCGAGCCGGAGGAATTCGCTACGGCCCTCCATCATTTCACGGGCTCGAAAGATCACAATGTCCGGATGCGACAGCTCGCGAAAGAGCGTGGAGAGAAGATCAGCGAATACGGGGTGGAGAACGCCGAAACAGGTGAAGTGACGACGTTTGAAACGGAAGAAGCATTCTACGGGCATTTCGGTCTGCCTTTCATCCCGCCTGAACTCAGGGAAGATGGCCGCGAGGTGGAGGAGTTCACGAAGGACTACCCATTGATTTCCCTTGAAGCCATCAAAGGAGACCTTCATATGCATACGACCTGGTCCGACGGAGCGTACTCCATTGAAGAGATGGTGGAGGCCTGCCGGGCAAAAGGGTATTCCTATATGGCGATCACGGACCACTCCGAATACTTGCGGGTGGCCAATGGCCTGAGCAAAGAACGACTGTTGAAACAGATTCAAGAAATTAAAGAAATCAATAAGCGCTATGATGATATCGAGGTGCTTGCAGGTATCGAGATGGACATCCTGCCTGACGGGACGCTAGATTATGACGACGACGTCCTCAGTCAGCTTGACGTGGTCATCGCATCGATCCATTCCAGCTTCTCGCAGTCACAAGACAAAATCATGGACCGGTTGAAAACGGCACTGGAGAACCCCCATGTGGACTTCATCGCCCATCCTACGGGCAGGATCATCGGCCGAAGGGAAGGCTATGATGTCGACATGGATGCCCTGATCGATCTCGCCGCGGAAACCGGTACGGCACTGGAGCTCAATGCGAATCCGAATCGCCTCGATCTGTCGGCAGAGCATGTGCGAAAAGCCCAGGAACGCGGTGTTCCCCTGGTCATCAATACGGACGCCCACAGCCATGATCATCTAGAATTCATGGGCATCGGCGTCTCGACTGCGCGAAAAGGATGGATCAAAACCGATTCGGTCCTCAATACGAAGGACACAGATGAACTCATGAAGTTCCTGAAACGAAACAAATGATAAAGGTGGAGTATCGTGAATTCCAAAGTACTGAAAACATTAGAATTTGATAAGATCAAAGAACTGCTGAAAGAATACGCGGCATCTGCCTTGGGGCTAGCTAAAGTGACCGCCCTCACGCCATCCGTCGACTATGACGAGATCCTGGCTCTCCATGAAGAAACAGATGAAGCCATGACGATCCTCCGCCTCAAGGGGCACGCCCCCCTTGGCGGGATTTTCGATATCAGACCCCATGTGAAGCGTGCGCAGATCGGCGGCATGCTCTCCCCCGCCGAACTTGTACAGGTGGCGAGCACAATCCGTGCAAGCCGCAAGCTGACGCGCTTCGTGGAGGAACTGAAGGAAGAGGAAGTAGAAATCCCGCTCTTGCAGGAGAAGATGGAATCTGTCACGCCGCTCCCTCATCTCGAGCAGGAAATCCGTCAGGTGGTGGATGAAAACGGAGGCATACTCGATTCAGCCAGTGATTCCCTGCGAAACATCCGTACCCAGCTCAGGGCCAATGAAGGTAGGATCAGAGAGAAGCTTGAGCGGATGACCCGCTCCTCCAATGCCCAGAAGATGCTGTCGGACGCCATCATCACCATCCGGAACGATCGGTACGTCATCCCGGTGAAACAGGAATACCGCAGCCATTATGGCGGCATCATCCATGATCAGAGTTCCTCCGGTCAGACCCTCTTCATTGAGCCCGAAGCCATCGTGCAGCTCAATAACCAGCTCAGAGAGCTGAAATTGAAAGAGCAGACCGAAATCGAAAAGATCCTGCTTGCCATGACAGAGAAGGTGCATGAATTCTCAAGTGAGCTTTTCTACATCGTATCGGTCCTGACGGATGTGGATTTCATGTTCACCAAGGCGAAGTTCGGCCGTTCCATCAAGGGGACGAAACCGATTGTCAATCAGGATAAGCGGGTCAGGCTGAACAAAGCCCGCCACCCGTTGTTGCCTATGGATGACGCCGTAGCCAACGACATTGAGCTCGGGGATGATTTCTCTGCAATTGTCATCACCGGACCGAATACAGGGGGGAAAACCGTCACCTTGAAAACACTCGGTTTGACGACCCTCATGGCACAGGCCGGTCTTCCAATCCCAGCGCTGGATGGATCCGAGGTTGGGGTCTTCAAGACCGTCTATGCCGATATCGGGGATGAGCAGTCCATCGAACAGAGCTTGAGTACGTTCTCTTCCCATATGGTGAACATCGTTGGGATCCTCGATAAAGTCGATTTCGACAGCCTTGTCCTCTTTGATGAGCTCGGGGCGGGGACTGATCCCCAGGAAGGGGCGGCGCTGGCCATCTCGATTCTTGACGAGGTCCATGCCACGGGAGCGAGGGTGGTGGCAACGACGCATTATCCGGAACTCAAGGCATATGGCTACAACCGTGAAGGCGTGGTGAATGCAAGCGTCGAGTTCGACGTCGAAACACTGAGCCCGACTTACCGACTCTTGATCGGGGTACCGGGACGGAGTAATGCATTCGAGATCTCCGAGCGCCTGGGGCTATCCGAGCGCGTCATCACGCGTGCCAAATCCCATATCGGGACCGACAGCAAGGAAGTAGAGAACATGATTGCTTCCCTCGAGGACAATCGCAGGCAGGGTGAGCGTGAACTGGAAGAAGCGCATGAACTCTTGAGGCAAGCGGAGAAGATGCACAAAGACATGCAGAAACAGATGATGGAGTACTACGAGAAGAAGGACTCCCTCTATGAAAAAGCACAGAAAAAAGCATCCGAAGTTGTCGACAAAGCGAAAGCGGAAGCGGAGGAAGTGATCCGCGACCTGAGAAGGATGCAGAAGGAAAGCTCGTCCGGGATCAAGGAGCACCAGCTCATCCAGGCGAAAAAACATCTCGAGGAAGCAGCACCGAACCTGCCGCAATCGTCGAAACCGAAAAAACAATCGACGGCACGCAGCCTGCAGCCGGGAGATGAAGTGAAAGTACTAAGCTTCGATCAAAAAGGCCATCTTGTTGAGAAGGTATCCAATAAAGAATGGCAGGTCCAGATGGGGATCATGAAGATGAAAGTGAAGGAATCCGATCTCGAATTCATCCAATCCCAGCAGAAGGTGGAAACCAAGCCTCTTTCCACGGTGAAGGGCAAGGACTTCCATGTGAATCTTGAACTTGACCTCAGGGGTGAGCGCTACGAAAATGCCCTGGCACGGGTCGATAAATACATCGATGATGCTCTCCTTGCAGGCTATCCGAGGGTGTCCATCATCCATGGGAAAGGCACCGGTGCCCTTCGGCAGGGAGTCCAGGAATACCTGAAGAATCATCGTGCCGTCAAGAAGGCCCGATTCGGTGATGCCAGTGAAGGCGGGACCGGGGTAACGGTCATTGAATTCAAGTAGTAGAGGAGAGAAGGGGGATTCCTAGTGGAGAAAATCTGGGAGAATGTGTTGGTGAAGACCGCTGCGAACTACAGCGTCGTCATCCTCTGCCTTGTTCTTTTCCTGGCGGTCTTCGAACTTGTCACGAAGTATAAGAACTGGGAAGAAATCAAGAAGGGGAATCTTGCCGTTGGCATGGCTACCGGGGGAAAGATCTTCGGGATCGCCAATATCTTCAGTCATTCCATCGATCATAATGATACGATCATCACGACGATCGGTTGGGGTGTCTACGGCTTTTCCCTCCTACTGATCGGGTACTTCATCTTTGAGTTCCTGACACCTAGATTCAAGATCGACGAAGAGATAGCCAATGATAACCGCGCTGTAGGATTTATTTCCCTCGTCATTTCCGTTGGACTATCCTACGTCATCGGCGCAGGAATTTCATAAGGAGAGGGAATATGGAGAAACTGGCGAAAGTATTATTGGTCCTTTGCGGAGGATTCATCGTTGTAGGTATCATTTATATGGTTTTCTTTGCTTGACCAGCTTAATATTGAAAGGAAGACTGTCATACAGTAGTGGTGACAGTCTTTTTTATGTGGAAACCTCTCCTCACAGGAGAATGACCATAGGCTAAAAGAAGGACTGGGAATCGATTACAAATTGTATCTGAAGTCCTGATGTTTTATAATGGGAATAGAATAAATTTTCAAACAATTAGATGGGAGGGATCAGTATGAATAAACCCTGGCTCGCTGAATACCCCGAGCAGATTCCAAGGGAATTTACGCTGGTGGAGAAACCACTTCAGAGCTATCTGACTGACGCGGCGGAGAAATATGGTGGAAAAACGGCGATCCATTTCATGGGCAAGGAATTGAGCTACAGTGAGGTGCACGAAGCGGCACTCAAATTCGGTTCGTACCTGCAGGGGCTTGGGATCGAAAAAGGAGACCGTGTGGCCATCATGCTCCCGAACACGCCGCAGTCGGTCGTTGCCTACTATGGCATCCTCTATGCAGGAGGAGTCGTCGTGCAGACGAATCCACTTTATATGGAGCGGGAGATCGAGTATCAGATGAAGGATTCGGGTGCCAAGGTGATGCTCACCCTGGATATCCTCTATCCAAGGGTCACGAAGGTGATGAAGGAAACCGAGCTTGAACACATAATTGTAACCGCTATCAAGGATTGTCTCCCCTTCCCCAAAAACCTGATTTATCCATTCATCCAAAAGAAGCAGTACGGCATCGTTGTTAAAGTGGAGCCGTCGGAAACCATCCATCTCTATAGTGATATCATGAAGAGAAGTGCTGGGGGACTAGCGGAACCGGAGGGGTTTGATTTTGCAGAAGACCTTGCTCTCCTTCAGTATACGGGAGGGACTACTGGGTTCCCGAAAGGGGTCATGCTCACCCATCAAAATCTGGTGGCGAATGCGTCCATGTGCGATATCTGGCTTTATAAGTGCCGGAAGGGTGAAGAACGGGTCCTGGGCATCCTCCCATTCTTCCACGTCTATGGGATGACAGCCGTGATGGTGCTGTCCATCATGCAGGGGTATACCCTTATCCTCCTTCCTAAATTCGATCCCACCACGACCTTGAAGACGATTCAAAAGCAGAAGCCGACTCTGTTTCCCGGAGCACCGACAATCTATATTGGATTGCTGAATCATCCGGATCTTAAGAAGTACGATCTCTCCTCCATCGATTCATGCATCAGTGGAAGTGCATCGCTCCCTGTCGAGGTGCAGCAACAGTTCGAAGCGATAACAGGAGGAAAGCTGGTCGAAGGATATGGCTTGACGGAGTCATCGCCGGTCACGCACTCCAACTTCCTGTGGGATAAAGAGAGGGTGAAGGGGAGCATCGGCGTCCCTTGGCCGAATACCGACAGTGTCATCCTGTCCATGGAAACGGGGGAACCGCTGCCGCCGAATGAAATCGGTGAGATCGCCGTGAAGGGTCCACAGGTGATGAAAGGATACTGGAACCGTCCTGAAGAAACCGAGCAGACGCTGAAGGATGGCTGGCTCCTTACGGGAGACGTCGGCTACATGGATGAACGTGGATACTTTTTCGTAGTGGACCGCAAGAAAGACATGATCATTGCCGGAGGATTCAATATTTACCCGCGAGAGATCGAAGAAGTCCTGTACGAACACCCTGCCATCCAGGAAGTTGTCGCAGCCGGAGTGCCTGATGCCTACCGGGGGGAAACCGTAAAAGCATATGTGGTCCTCAAGGAAGGAGCGTCCCTGACAGAGGAAGAGCTCAACGTATACGCAAGGAAGTATCTTGCTGCGTATAAGGTCCCGAGGATTTATGAGTTCAGGAAAGAGCTGCCGAAAACAGCGGTCGGAAAGATCCTCCGCAGGGCGCTGGTGGAAGAAGAACGCGTCAAGCTGGAAGAAGAGGAGAAATTAAGTTAAACTGTTGAAGGAGAATCCTTCCTTCTTTTTTGTTGGCGGATGGTACAGGCTGTTGACAATCACAGGAGAACCTTATAATATAGAAACATGAATGAATGGTCATTCATTATTCTATAAGGCAGGTCAAAAACCTATGAAGCGAAATAAACCAAAATATAAACAGATCATCGATGCCGCGGTCATTGTGATTGCAGAAAACGGCTATCATCAGGCGCAGGTTTCCAAGATTGCCAAGCAGGCAGGAGTGGCGGACGGGACGATCTATCTTTATTTCAAAAACAAAGAAGACATCCTGATTTCCCTCTTCAAAGAGAAGATGGGCCTGTTCGTGGATAAAATCGAGGAAGTTATTGCAGGAAAACAGACAGTTTCAGAGAAATTATTAGTAATGATTGAAAATCATTGTAAGATCCTGTCGGATGATCATCACCTTGCCATCGTGACGCAGCTGGAACTCCGGCAATCGAATAAGGAGATCCGCCTTAAGATCAATGATGTTCTGAAAGGCTACCTGAAGCTGATCGATACCATCCTTGTCAGTGGAGTGGAGTCAGGCGAATTTTCAGCAGATCTCGATGTAAGGCTTGCGCGGCAGATGATCTTCGGCACGCTGGATGAAATGGTCACCACCTGGGTGATGAATGAACAGAAATATGATCTGACGGCCCAGGTACCCACCATCCATAAGCTGCTGCTTCAAGGATGCGGCGGCAGGAACACAATCAGTTTAGGGGGATGAAAATGGAGAATCTTTCGTGGACACTGGAAGGGAATGTAGCACATGTGCTCATTCAGAGACCCCCTGCCAATGCGTTGGCAAGCGGGCTCATTTCTGAAATAGATGCTCTATTGAATGAGCTTGAGGGGAACCGTGACGTCCGGGTCATCCTCTTGAAGGGAGAAGGCCGATTCTTCTCTGCCGGAGCTGATATCAAGGAATTCACCACCATCGAGACCGGAGAGGAGTTCTCGAAGCTCGCCGGACGAGGGCAGGAAGTATTCGAGCGCATGGAAAACTTCCCAAAACCGATCATTGCCGCCATTCACGGTGCTGCACTGGGAGGCGGACTCGAGCTTGCCATGGGATGCCACATCCGTCTCGTAAGTGAGAATGCAAAGCTCGGCCTTCCCGAACTACAGCTCGGCCTTGTGCCAGGTTTCGCCGGCTCACAGCGTCTGCCGAAATTCGTCGGACGCGCAAAGGCAGCGGAGATGCTCCTGACAAGCGAGCCGATCTCAGGTGTCGAAGCGGTGCAATGGGGCCTTGCCAATAAAGCGTACCCCGAAGAAGAACTTTTTGAAAAGGCTTCGGAACTTGCAGTGAAAATCGCCAAGAAGAGTCCGGTGGCCATGAAGGCTGCCATCGAATTGCTCAGCTATACAAAAGATGACCGGTTCTATGCAGGCGTGAAGCGTGAAGCCGACATGTTCGGTGAAATCTTCGTCTCAGAAGATGCCAAGGAAGGGATATCCGCCTTCATTGAAAAACGAGAACCCCATTTCAAAGGGTAGGATGCAGGATAGCGGGTGCACATCCGCTATCCATTCTTCGGAACATAATTGTCCGAATCTTCCTAAGAGATGCTGTATTTAAAACATTGTTTCGATTACCATAGCCAAATACCAGGAGGGACTGCAGAATGAACATCTATGTACTGTTGAAAAGAACGTTTGACACGGAAGAGAAGATCTCGATCCAGAATGGACGCATAGCGGAAGACGGCGCAGAATTCATCATCAATCCTTACGATGAATATGCCGTGGAGGAAGCTATCCAGGTCCGTGACAATCACGGCGGAGATGTAACCGTTATCACAGTCGGCGGGGAAGAGAGCGAGAAGCAGCTCAGGACCGCTTTGGCCATGGGGGCCGATAAAGCCGTACTCATCAATACAGAAGATGATCTCGACCACGGTGACCAGTTCACGACGGCGACGATCTTGGCGGAATACCTGAAAGATAAGGAAGTCGATCTGATCCTTGCGGGCAATGTGGCCATCGACGGCGGATCCGGTCAGGTGGGGCCAAGGGTGGCAGAACAATTGGATATCCCGTTCGTCACCACCATCACCAAGCTTGAAATCGCGGGTGAAACCGTAACCGTGACGCGTGATGTCGAAGGGGACTCCGAAGTGATCGAAACATCCCTTCCCCTTCTTGTAACAGCACAGCAAGGGTTGAATGAGCCGCGTTACCCTTCACTTCCGGGAATCATGAAAGCCAAGAAAAAGCCTCTCGAAGAGCTTGAACTGGACGATCTTGATCTGGATGAAGAGGACGTGGAAGCGAAAACGAAAACAATCGAAATGTATCTTCCGCCGAAAAAAGAGGCCGGCAGGGTGCTCGAGGGAGATGTAGCCGTACAGGTGAGCGAACTGGTACAGCTTCTCCGCACGGAAGCGAAAGTTATCTAATCAGCATACCAATACAATCAGGGGGTTATAAGCATGGCAAGAAAAGTAGTAGTACTTGGTGAAGTTCGGGACGGATCATTGCGTAATGTATCTTTCGAGGCCATTGCGGCAGCGAAGACGGTAGCGGAAGGCGGAGAAGTCGTAGGCGTGCTCGTCGGTCAATCGGTAAGCAGCCTCGGGGAAGAGTTGATCCAATACGGAGCTGACCGTGTCATCGCCGTTGAGGATGAAAAATTGGCTCAATATACACCGGATGGCTATTCACAGGCACTTATGGCTGTGATCGGACAGGAATCTCCAGAGGGGATCATCTTCGGCCATACGGCACTCGGGAAGGATCTTTCACCGAAGCTCGCAGGCAAACTGAAGACCGGTCTCGTATCCGATGCAACGGATTTGGAGCTGGCAGGAGGGAATCTTGTTTTCACCAGACCGATCTATTCTGGAAAAGCCTTTGAGAAGAAAATCGTAACGGATGGAGTGATCTTTGCGACGATCCGCCCGAATAATATCGAACCTTTGGCTAAGGATGAGTCCCGCACAGGTGACGTGGCCTCCCTATCCGTGGATATCAAGGATCTGCGAACGATCATCAAGGATGTCGTCCGCAAAGCAAGTGAAGGGGTCGACCTGTCAGAAGCGAAAGTCATCATCGCAGGAGGACGCGGCGTGAAGAGTGAGGATGGGTTCAACCCCCTCAAAGAACTCGCCGACGTACTGGGCGGTGCAGTCGGGGCCTCAAGGGGTGCATGTGATGCCGACTACTGTGATTATTCCCTCCAGATCGGTCAAACCGGTAAAGTCGTCACACCGGACCTTTACATCGCCTGCGGAATTTCCGGAGCGATCCAGCATCTTGCCGGAATGTCCAACTCCAAGGTCATTGTCGCAATCAACAAAGACCCGGAAGCAAACATCTTCAATGTAGCCGACTACGGGATCGTAGGGGACCTGTTCGAAGTGGTACCACTCCTCACGGAAGAGTTCAAAAAGCTGAAAGTTTCTTCTTCCTGAACTCTCCCTGCAAAAAGGACTGGGTGTCAGGGTGGAATTTCACCGCATGAACACATAGGATAAGAAAAGAAGAATAAGGAGTGGCGGATGCTTGCTCCTTATTTTCATGGAATGGGGTATAAAGCGCTTCCGGCAGGGGGAAAGTAGCTACGAGCAGATTTATAGCATCCTACCGGTTACGGTGATATACTTACGATACATTTTAAGATTTGGGAGGCACATTTAAATGGCTATTACACATGCAACTGATCAAAACTTCACAGCTGAAACAAACTCTGGTCTCGTACTTGCGGACTTCTGGGCTCCATGGTGTGGACCTTGTAAAATGATCGCTCCTGTACTTGAAGAATTGGACAGCGAAATGGGCGAAAAAGTTAAAATCGTCAAAGTCGACGTAGACGAAAACCAAGAAACAGCAGGAAAATACGGCGTTATGAGCATCCCGACTCTCGTTATCCTAAAAGACGGAGAAGTCGTAGATAAAGTCATCGGTTTCCAACCGAAAGAAGCACTAGCTGAATTGGTCAACAAACACGCGTAAGAACGTCACAAAAAAGCATCCGGCCCAAAGCCGGATGCTTTTTTGCTTTATTTAAACCAAATGGGATGGGGAACATTATGTAAAAGACGATTCAAATCCGTTTGATTTAGACAGACATTTCGTCCTCTAAATACGAGAAATATTCAGTGTGAAATGGAGCGGTCTACATTCTTCTGATGATCAAACCCTTAAAGGGAAACGAAAACGATTCATCAGCAATTCCCACCGTAAGGTAGTACCGCACACCCAAAAGGAACAAGGATACATACTATTGAACCACCAAAGAGTGGAATGGAGCGAAGGGCACTTGACTCCAACGGGAATAGAGGGATGATCGAGACCCCGCAGGCGCAGCCGAGGAAGGCTGCCGACTTCCTCCCCATGGAAAGCAAGTGCCCGAAGCGCAATGGAACGGTCCATATTCTCACTGATACCCCAATCCTTAAAGGTAACCGAAAATGATTCCACAGATGCAGATTCCATCCTCTTAGAAAGAGTAGTACCTGCAACCCAAAAGGATCAATAACACATACTGATCAACCACCAAAGAGTGAAATGAAGCGAAGGGCGCTTGACTCCTATGGGAAAAGAGGGATGATCGAGACCCCGCAGGCCTGCCGAGGAGGCTCGACACCCTCCCCATGGAAAGCAAGTGCCCGAAGCGCAATGGAACGGTCTAATCCCATCCGCTCACCTCATCCTGAATAGGACCAGCAATCCAATAAGAAAGTACGCTCGTTATGAAAATAGAACAGCTCTCCTCCCCAAAGCCCCAATCATAGAAGTACTCCGCCAATTCGTGTATACTTCAAGTAAAAGGAAACAACTGATCGACAACCACGAACGATCGTAAGAAAGGGAGAGCGACCGTGAATACAATGATCTCAAATAAATTGGCCCTCTTACCCGATCAGCCCGGCTGCTACCTCATGAAAGATCGTCAAGGGACGATCATCTACGTAGGAAAAGCCAAAGTGCTGAAAAATCGGGTTCGGTCCTACTTCACCGGGTCCCATGATGCGAAAACCCAGCGCCTCGTCGGTGAAATCGAGGACTTTGAATACATCATGACTTCATCGGACCTTGAAGCACTTGTGCTCGAAATGAACCTGATCAAAAAGTATGACCCGAAATACAACGTCATGCTCAAAGATGATAAAAGCTACCCGTTCATCAAGCTGACCAACGAGCGCCACCCAAGGCTCATCACCACCCGCAAGGTGCAGCGTGGAAAGGGACGGTACTTCGGTCCGTATCCGAACGCAGGAGCTGCAAACGAAACGAAAAAACTCCTCGACCGCCTGTATCCACTGCGCAAATGCACCACGCTGCCGGACCGTGCATGCCTTTACTACCACATGGGACAATGCCTGGCACCGTGCATCAAGGAAGTGAATAACGACACCTACCGTGAGATGACGGATGAAATCGCCCGTTTCCTGAATGGTGGGTATAAGGAAATCAAGGAGCAGCTTTCCGTGAAAATGCAGGAAGCATCCGAAAAGATGGAATTCGAGCGTGCCATGGAATTCCGTGATCAGATCCAGCATATCGAGGCAACGATGGAAAAACAAAAGATGACCATGACGGATTTCACCGATCGCGATGTGTTCGGCTACGGCATCGACAAGGGCTGGATGTGCGTCCAGGTCTTCTTCGTACGGCAAGGGAAGCTCATCGAAAGGGATGTTTCCTTGTTCCCAATCTACAATGAACCGGAGGATGAGTTCCTGACCTTCATCGGCCAGTTTTATTCCAAATCCAATCACTTCAAACCGAAGGAGATTTTCCTTCCGGAAGGAATCGATGTGGAACTCGTGGAGAAACTGCTTGACGTGAGAACCGTCCAGCCGAAGCGCGGGAAGAAGAAGGAACTGGTGCGCCTTGCCGAGAAAAATGCCAAGCAGGCACTGAACGAGAAGTTCGCCTTGATCGAACGGGATGAAGACCGTACGATCAAAGCGGTGGAACGACTTGGGGAACAAATGGGTATTTATACGCCGTTCCGGATCGAGGCATTTGATAACTCCAATATTCAAGGCTCGGATCCCGTCTCGGCCATGATCGTGTTCCTCGACGGGAAGCCGGCAAAGAAGGAATACCGGAAGTACAAGATCAAGACCGTCACCGGACCGGATGATTATGAATCCATGAGGGAAGTGATCCGGAGAAGGTATGCGAGGGTGCTGAAAGAAGGACTGCCCCTCCCTGACCTGATTGTCATCGATGGCGGGAAGGGACAGATCGAAGCGGCCCGGGAAGTACTGGAGAATGAACTGGGTCTCGATGTTCCTCTTGGCGGTCTGGCAAAGGACGACAAGCATCAGACATCGGAACTGCTGTACGGAAATCCTCTCCAGATCATCCCTCTAGAGAAACGGAGTCAGGAATTTTATCTGCTTCAGCGCATACAGGATGAAGTCCACCGATTCGCCATCACCTTCCATCGCCAGCTCAGGGGGAAAAGCGCGTTCCAATCCATGCTGGATGAGATCGATGGAATCGGTCCGAAGCGTAAAAAACAGCTGTTGAAGCATTTTGGATCGATGAAACGAATGAAGGAAGCAACGCTTGAAGAGTTCAGGGAGCTTGGGATCCCGGAGCGAGTCGCCATGGAGCTTCATGAAAAACTTCATGATAATGGTGAAAAGGACGTTGATACTCAAAAATGATTGTGCTATAATGAACAAAAATTAAAAACATTATCACTTTTTAAGTGGTGATAGAGGTGCGGACTTCAATAGTACAGTTCACGGAAGGGTATGAGCCCTGGAGATGTGACTGGAAAGGGGAGGACCGCCGAAGTGAAGCCGCACTCATATCGGCTGCGCTGGTTCTGCATTTAATAGATGCAGGATTGTCAAGATGATTCATCTTGGAGAGCTATCTCACAATGCCGACTGAACCTTTTTTGTTCGTATGCAGTGTTCAAAAGCAATGAGATGCTTCGTCTCATTGCTTTTTTTTATACCTGCTGCATGACGGTGTCCTGCAATGAGGAACGCTAAAGGCCGGAATCAGATAGTAGCTCTAATCCATCAGGGTGCACCGCATCCAATCAAGAAGAAAGAGGGAGAAGCATTGAGTATAATCGTTCAGAAATTTGGCGGAACTTCGGTGGGATCAGTGGAACGAATTCAGCATGTGGCTTCACGTGTGGTGGAAGAGAAGGAAAAGGGGAATGACGTCGTCGTCGTCGTTTCCGCAATGGGAAAAACGACGGATGCCCTTGTAGGCATGGCAAAGGAAATCTGCTCACAGCCGAGCAAACGTGAGATGGATATGCTCCTCTCAACGGGAGAGCAGGTGACCATCTCACTCTTGACGATGGCCCTCATCCAAGTCGGACAGGACGCCATTTCGTTTACGGGCTGGCAGGCCGGGATCGAGACGGAGTCCATCCACAGCAATGCCAGAATCACCAATATCCACACAGACAAATTAGCCTCCCATTTGAATGAAGGGAAGGTCGTCATCGTGGCCGGATTCCAAGGAATGACCGCATCAGGCGAGATCACCACCCTTGGCCGGGGCGGATCCGATACGACGGCCGTCGCCATCGCAGCAGCCCTGAAGGCGGAACGCTGCGACATTTATACAGACGTTGACGGGGTCTACACATCCGACCCCCGTTTTATAACAGGAGCAAGGAAGCTTTCCAGCATCTCCTATGACGAAATGCTGGAGCTTGCCAATCTTGGGGCGGGCGTCCTCCATCCGAGGGCCGTGGAATTTGCCAAAAACTATCAGATTCCATTGGAAGTCCGTTCAAGCATCGAGAGGATCGAAGGTACTTATATTGAGGAGGAAGCAAGCATGGAACAAAATCTAGTTGTACGCGGAGTAGCGTTTGAGAATGAAATCACAAGGGTGACGGTCTTCGGTCTGAATAATGCGTTGAAGGGGCTATCATCGATCTTCACCACACTGGCGGAGCATCATCTGAATGTCGATATCATCATCCAGAGTCAAACAGAACAAAATACAACCAATCTGTCCTTCTCCATCAAAGGGCATGATCTTGAAGAGACCCTCGAGGTCCTCGAACAGCACAAAGAATCCCTCGGGTTCACTCATGTGGAGTATGAGGGTGGACTGTCCAAAGTATCCATCGTCGGCTCGGGCATGATCTCGAATCCGGGTGTCGCAGCAGAGATGTTCGAAGTACTTGCAGATAACGGGATCACCATCAAGATGGTGAGCACCTCTGAAATCAAAGTCTCCGTCGTCGTGGACGAGGATCTCATGAATAAAGCGGCACAGGTGCTGCATTCCTCTTTTCATCTTGATGAAGTGAAAGCGGAAGAAATCACCCTGTGATCATCAAAAGGCAGGCCCGCTCCTCATGGGAGCGGGCCTGCCTTCTGTGGTCATTCGACCCTGTCTTTGTCATCCCAGACTGCCGTGATCTTGACGGTCCGGTTTCGCTTATGTAGTTCATCAGTCGCTTCGGTGACGAATTTATTCTGCATTTGGACAAATTCGGCAAGGAAGCCCGTTTCCAATTTGAAGGAGGCATCCGATTTCAATGAATTGCGGCGCTTGACGAATTCCCCGCTGAGTTCGAACGTGATTTCGTTCTTCTTCTGCTCAACGATGGCGAGATCTCCCCATCCGGCTTCACGGAAGAATGAAATCAGTTCATCATTGGATGGAAGGGGGAATTTCCTGGCAAGCTGTTTACCGCCCCAGTACAGAATATCGGGTGTGTGTTTCCCGAGGATATCGGGTAGCAGCAGATCGCGTATCAGTTCATATCCGAAGATGGGAACGGACTGGGACTCTACGACTTCTTCTTTTTTCTGTTCCAAATATATCCCCTCTTTCTATAAAACTATTATATACATGAGAGGGGAATTAATCATCCCATACTCGAAAAAAAGTGAGCATGGGATATTTTGCCGCTATAACAAATCCTGTTTGTTTTGATTGAATTTTCTTACGATTTTGTGACAAATGCGGGACTAAATTATTTTTCCGATATTGTCGAATTTATGTATACGTTTTCTTGACGCTGTCACTCCATGGGAGTAAAATGGATGTGTCACATAATTGTTACAATATAAAATATGAATAAAAATCTAATTTTTATGCGGAGATTAGTTGGAAGATTCATATTTTATGATTAAGGGGGGTAAATCATGGCTGGAAATCGAGAGTTTAATTTTCGCAGGCTTCATTCATTACTAGGTGTGATTCCGGTTGGATTATTCTTAACGCAACATTTAGTGGTGAACCATTTTGCCACTGGCGGGGAAGAATCGTTCAACCAGGCAGCACATTTCATGGAAAGTCTACCTTTCCGCTATTTCCTGGAGATCTTCATCATTTTCCTTCCATTGTATTTCCATGCGATCTATGGAATCTACATTGCGTTCACGTCCAAGAATAACGCCAGCAGATTCGGATTCTTCCGTAACTGGATGTTCCTTCTTCAACGTGTATCAGGCGTCATCACGTTCATCTTCGTCACATGGCATATCTGGCAGACACGGGTCGCTGCATTCTTCGGCGCGGAAGTGAACTTCCAAATGATGGAGGAGATATTCTCCAACCCGTTCATGGTCGCATTCTACGTGCTGGGTGTCCTGTCTACGATCTTCCACTTCGCCAATGGCCTATGGTCATTCTGCGTCAGCTGGGGAATCACGGTCACACCGCGTTCGCAACGCATCGCTACATACGTGACAATCGGGATCTTCCTTGCGCTTTCAATCGTGGGTATGCGCGCCATCTTTGCTTTTATCGTATAAGGAACATATTCAATAGATCATGCAAGTGCTCTGAAGTTTGGTAGGAAAAGGAGTGAAGGACGATGAGTAAAGGGAAAATCATCGTAGTCGGTGGTGGGTTAGCCGGTCTGATGGCCACCATCAAAGCAGCAGAAAAAGGCGCACCGGTCGATCTATTTTCATTGGTGCCAGTTAAACGCTCCCACTCCGTTTGCGCACAGGGTGGCATAAACGGAGCGGTCAATACAAAAGGAGAAGGGGATTCTCCTTGGGAACATTTCGATGATACGGTCTATGGAGGCGACTTCCTGGCGAATCAGCCACCAGTCAAGGCCATGACAGAAGCAGCACCTGGCATCATCCATCTTTTGGACCGGATGGGCGTCATGTTCAACCGTACGCCGGAAGGCTTGCTTGACTTCCGCCGCTTTGGTGGAACACAGCATCACCGTACTGCGTTTGCCGGTGCGACAACCGGTCAACAGTTATTGTACGCATTGGACGAGCAGGTTCGTCGCCATGAAGTGGCAGGGCTCGTGAATAAATATGAAGGATGGGAATTCCTCGGTGTCATCATCGATGATGAAGGCAAGGCACGCGGAATCGTTGCCCAGAACCTTCAAACGATGGACATCCAGTCATTCCCGGCCGATGCAGTCATCATGGCAACGGGAGGACCCGGCATCATCTTCGGAAAATCAACGAACTCCGTCATCAATACAGGATCCGCTGCTTCCATCGTGTATCAGCAGGGTGCGTATTATGCGAACGGTGAGTTCATCCAGATCCATCCGACCGCGATTCCAGGGGATGACAAACTGCGCCTCATGAGTGAGTCTGCACGTGGGGAAGGCGGACGCGTCTGGACATACAAAGACGGAAAGCCTTGGTACTTCCTCGAAGAGAAATACCCGGCATACGGAAACCTCGTACCGCGTGATATCGCGACGCGTGAAATCTTCGACGTGTGCGTGAATCAGAAGCTCGGCATCAATGGGGAGAACATGGTGTATCTTGATCTGTCCCATAAAGATTCGAAGGAACTCGACATCAAGCTCGGCGGCATCATCGAAATCTATGAGAAGTTCATGGGTGATGATCCACGCAAAGTGCCGATGAAGATCTTCCCTGCGGTCCACTATTCAATGGGCGGCCTGTGGGTCGATTACGATCAAATGACGAATATCCCGGGACTGTTCGCTGCCGGTGAGTGTGATTACTCCCAGCATGGTGGGAACCGACTTGGAGCAAACTCCCTCCTTTCCGCGATCTATGGCGGTATGGTGGCCGGTCCGAATGCGATCAAGTACATCGAGGGGCTTGAAAGCTCAGTCGAAACTGTACCTGCATCTGTATTCGAGCGCCATGTGAAAGAGGAGCAAGAAAAATGGAACGACATCATGAGCATGGACGGAACCGAAAATGCGTATGTGATCCACAAAGAGCTTGGCGAGTGGATGACAGATAACGTGACGGTTGTCCGTCATAATGACAAGCTTGTGGAAACCGATAAGAAAATCGTAGAGCTCATGGAGCGCTATAAAAAGATCAACATCAATGACACGGCGAAGTGGAGCAATCAGGGTGCCATGTTCACGCGTCAGCTTTGGAACATGCTGCAGCTTGCACGCGTCATCACCATCGGTGCACTGAACCGGAATGAAAGCCGGGGTGCCCACTACAAGCCCGAATTCCCTGATCGTAATGATGAGGATTTCCTCAAGACGACCATGGCGAAGTTCAATGCTTCTGCCAATGCGCCGGAATTCCATTACGAAGAAGTGGATACATCATTGATCCAACCGCGTAAACGTGACTATTCTAAGAAAAAAGGGGGTTCTAACTAATGGCTGAGAAAAAGATCCGTTTTGTCATCACCCGTCAGGAAGGCCCGGATGCCGCCCCTTATCAAGAAGAATTCGCCCTTGATTATCGCCCGAATATGAACGTGATCTCCGCTTTGATGGAGATCCGTCGTAATCCGGTCAATGCGAAAGGGGAAGGCACAACACCGATCAACTGGGATATGAACTGCCTTGAGGAAGTATGTGGAGCATGCTCCATGGTCATCAACGGGAAACCGAGACAATCCTGTACGGCCCTGATCGATCAGCTCGAGCAGCCGATCCGTCTTGAACCTATGCGCACCTTCCCGGTCGTCCGTGATCTGCAGGTGGACCGCAGCAGGATGTTCGACAGCCTGAAGAAAGTGAAAGCCTGGATCCCGATCGATGGTACGTACGATCTTGGACCTGGTCCACGTATGCCAGAGAAAAAGCGTCAGTGGGCGTATGAGCTTTCAAAATGCATGACATGCGGTGTGTGCCTTGAGGCTTGCCCGAATGTTAACAGTAAGTCGGACTTCATCGGTCCTGCTCCCCTATCTCAAGTACGCCTCTTCAATGCGCATCCGACGGGTGCCATGAACAAGGATGAGCGTCTTGAAGCCATCATGGGCGACGGCGGACTGGCGAACTGTGGGAACTCCCAAAACTGCGTGCAGTCTTGTCCGAAGGGAATCCCTTTGACAACCTCCATCGCAGCGTTGAACAGGGAGACCACCTTCCAGATGTTCAAAAACTTCTTCGGAAGCGACCACATGGTGGATTCATAAACAACATTGAAAAGCACTTTCCCGATGGAAAGTGCTTTTTTTAACCGTTCAAATCGAAGAAAGCATCCCTTTTGGGGGAATGCGCCACATAAATACGTGAATGGAGGAGCCAAAATGAAGAACGTTACATATATTGAGGATGTAAATACGTGGAAGGAAGGGTTTTCATTTTTCATCGATGTCAAGGTACGGTTTTCAGAGGTGGATATGTTCGGCCATATGAACAATACCGTTCCATTTGTTTACTTTGAACAGGCAAGGATCGATTATTTCAAGAGCCTTGGATTCATGCAGGACTGGGTGAAGCCCGATCATGAAACGATGATCGTCGTGGCGGATCTTCAGTGTGATTTTGCGAGGCAGGTTTATTTCGATGAGCATATCAGGCTCTTTGTGAAGGCCGGGGAGATCGGGAATTCCTCTGTCGACCTCCATTATATGGGTCTGAACGCCAAGGATGACATCTGCTTCGTCGGAAGAGGAACCATGGTCCAAATATCAAAAAGGACCGGGAAAAGTGCTCCATGGACGGATGAGATGAAGAACAGGTTCAATGAGAGCCCTTCAGGATCGATTTCATAACGGCTGCCTATTTTTTATGAGAGTCGTTCCTCCATGTCACTCTGACCCAGCTCTTCACATATGATATTTTGACGACCGACAATACCCATCCCCGCGGTTTAAAGCTGGCGAAGGCAAGGAGGGTTACCATAATTGAAGGACAATGATTTTACACACAAACCGTTGCTCACCAAAAGAGAGAAAGAAGTATTCGAACTGTTGGTACAGGACAAAACCACCAAGGAAATTGCCGGTGATTTATTCATCAGTGAAAAAACAGTTCGGAATCATATTTCCAACGCCATGCAAAAGCTTGGAGTGAAGGGGCGATCTCAAGCTGTTGTAGAGCTTCTTCGCATGGGGGAACTAAAGCTTTAACCATAAGAGACTGATTCAGACGGCAAACGATTCGTGGGATTGTTTGGAGGAGAGTCAGTCTCTTTTCATATGGTCACAGGTAAGACATCCGGCTTCTTAAAAGCTACTCCTTGAAATTTTCGCAAAAAAAGGTGAAAATGCTTATAAGGATGTGTACGCTGAAATCGGATGTACATACGAGACGTTAACGATAAAGGGGAATTGGAATGGAAAATGTGAAGGATGCGGCCGCAGCCGGAGTGGTAGCGGATATTGAAAAAGATCTTAGGTACATCTCGTCCATCATTAAACAAAAAGGGCGTGAAATCCTCAGTCAGTATACGATTACACCTCCACAGTTCATCGCCCTTCAGTGGCTATTTGAATTCGGCGATATGACGATCGGTGACTTATCGAACCGGATGTATCTCGCCTGCAGTACGACGACCGACCTCGTGGACAGGATGGAAAAAAATCAGCTCGTCGAACGCGTCAGGGATGAGAAAGACCGGCGTGTCGTCAGGATCCATATGCTGAAAGAGGGCGAAAGGATCATTGAAGAAGTGATCAATAAGAGGCAAAATTATTTGGAGAGCGTGCTGTCGGATTTCTCATACGATGAAGTGCTTCAGCTTCAGCAAAACCTCTCGAAATTACATCTAGAAATCAAACCAGAATGAGGGAATAACGTGATTCAACCTATAGGCGTGATCGACTCTGGCGTAGGTGGCCTGACGGTGGCCAAGGAAATCATGCGCCAGCTGCCGAAAGAAACCATCTATTATCTAGGGGATACAGCGAGATGCCCATATGGTCCAAGGACCGTGGAAGAAGTCAGGCAGTTCACCTGGGACATGACCCGGTATCTGCTGCAGTATGATATGAAAATGCTCATCATTGCCTGCAATACGGCAACCGCTGCCGCCCTGGATGAAATTCAGACGCATCTGGATATCCCCGTGATCGGGGTCATCCATCCGGGAGCACGGGCAGCGATCAAGCGAACGCGCAATAAACGGGTCGGTGTACTCGGTACGATCGGGACCGTGAACAGCAAAGCCTATCCCGATGCCCTGCACTCCCTTCACGGGGGGCTTGAGGTATCATCCCTCGCCTGTCCGAAGTTCGTACCTCTCGTGGAGAGCGGGGAATACGGAAGCGACGTGGCCGATCGCATCATCAGTGAAACCTTAGAAGAACTGAAGGGGCACGATCTTGATACCTTGATCCTGGGCTGCACCCATTACCCGCTTCTGCAGCCGAAAATCCAGGCATTCATGGGTCCTTCTGTGAGCGTCATCAGCTCGGGTGACGAGACGGCGAGTGAAGTGAGCACGATCCTGGACTACTACAATCTACTATATAGAGGGGTCCATCCCCCTGAGCACCGTTTCTTCACGACGGGCTCCTCTACGATTTTCTCAGGGATCGCCTCCGACTGGCTTGACGGAGAGATCCAGGCCGAAACCATCCGCATTGACTAATGCGGGTGTTTTTTTATGGCCTTTTTCAAAGAAAGGAAGTTTTTAAGAAAGTTTCGGTCTATTTTCCCGAAGGGCTCGTATACATAGTAGTACAAACTGTCTTTCTAGGAGGTTTACCGATGGCGAAAAAAGCGAAAGTGTCCATTGCAGTAACGGTATTAGCATCTTCTGTGTATCTGTCGGGGTGTGGGTTGTTCAGTTTTGGGGATAAGAAGGAAAAGATCGACCCCCCTCAGGATACCTCGTACTTAAAAGAAGGTGAGAAAGTAGATACAGCCAAAAAAGAAGATGGCAAGGAAACCTCTGCCAAAAAAGAAGAAGCAACTGAAAACAGCGTCATGACGGAGCTTTATCTCATCGATAAAAACGGGTACGTCGTCTCCCAGTCCATCCCGCTGCCGGGGAAAGAAAGTGTCGCCAAACAGGCGCTTGAACATCTTGTTGTAAACGGTCCGGTGCAGGAAGTGCTGCCGAACGGATTCAGGGCGGTGATCCCGGCTGATACCCAGGTATCGGTCGACATCAAGGACGGGGTGGCGGTAGCCGACTTCTCTCCTGAATTCAAGGAGTATCAGCCTGAAGACGAGCAGCGGATCCTCGAGTCCATCACCTGGACCCTGACTCAGTTTGATTCCGTGGAGAAAGTGGAGCTCCGTGTGAACGGCTATCCGCTGACGGAAATGCCGGTTGCGGGAACGCCAATCAGTGAGGACGGCTTGACCCGGAAGACCGGCATCAACGTCGATACGAGCGGGATTGCCGATCCGACCAGCACGAAACCATTGACCGTATATTATGTGTCCCAGACCGATAAGGAAACATATTATGTACCGGTCACGAAGCGTGTGAGTTCAAATGAAACCGATAATGTGAAAGCCGTGGTGAATGAGCTCATCGAAGGACCAGGGTATGCATCCTCCCTCGTCAGTGATTTCACAGGGGCGGAACTTCTCGATGATCCGAAGATCAAGGATGGGAATGTGACGTTGAACTTCAATGAAGGCGTGTACGGCAGTGTGGAAGAAAAACTTGTTTCTGAGCATATGCTGAACGCCCTCGTCCTCTCATTGACGGAACAAAAGGACATCAAAGGAGTATCCGTTGAAGTGAACGGGGAAGCGGCGTCTGTCGCGAAGGATGGAGAAGCCGTGACAGAACCGGTGACCCGTCCGGAAAATGTCAATGCGATTGGTTTCTGACCGTGCATTTTTGATATACTATAGAAGAAGCTAACATGTAGAGGTGGGCATTAGCCGCCTCTTCTCTTTTTTTTGAAAAAACAGTAGTACATATACTCCCAATGGGAGGAAGCACGAAACAGGAGGGACTTCAATGAGATATGATGGAAGACAGAAGATGGAGCTTAGACCGGTTGAAATCGAGACGGGGTATATCAAACATCCGGAAGGTTCGGTACTGATTACGGTAGGAGAGACGAAGGTGATTTGCAACGCAAGCATCGAGGACCGCGTACCGCCGTTCATGCGAAACAGCGGAAAGGGCTGGATCACTGCCGAATACTCTATGCTGCCGCGAGCGACCGACACTCGGAACATCAGGGAATCGTCCAAAGGAAAGATTTCCGGGCGAACGATGGAAATTCAGCGTCTGATCGGACGGGCCCTGCGTGCCGTCGTGGATCTGGAAGCCCTGGGTGAACGTACGATCTGGATCGACTGTGATGTCATCCAGGCGGACGGCGGGACAAGGACCGCTTCCATTACGGGAGCGTTCGTCGCCATGGCCCTTGCCCTCGGAAAACTTCAGGATCAGAACAAAATCAGCAGCTTCCCGCTTAAGAGCTTCCTCGCTGCGACCAGCGTTGGAATCGTGGAAGACCACGGAGCGGTGCTCGATTTGAATTATGTAGAAGACAGCCAGGCCATGGTGGATATGAATATCATCATGACGGGCGAAGGGGAATTCGTCGAGCTTCAAGGGACAGGGGAGGAAGCAACATTCACGATGAATCAGCTTCAGGAACTCCTTGAACTCGGTCAGACCGGGATCCGTGAACTATTTGACATTCAAAAAGACGTACTGGGTGAACTCGCAGACAGAATAAAGTAAGGGATGGAGAAAACTATGGCAAAGAACGTCATCATCGCAACCAAGAACAGGGGAAAAGCGAAAGAATTCGAACTCATGTTTAAGCCATATGGTTATGAGGTACAGACATTACTAGATTTACCACATATTGAAGACGTGGAAGAGACTGGTGTCACATTTGAAGAGAATGCGATCCTGAAAGCCGAAACAGTGGCAAAAGAGCTTGACTGCCTCGTCATATCCGATGATTCCGGATTGAGCATCGACGCACTGGACGGCCGTCCGGGTGTATATTCCGCACGCTACGCCGGGGAAGCGAAAAGCGATGAAGCGAATATGGAAAAGGTCCTTTCCGAACTCCAAGGAGTGGACGAAGCAAACCGCACGGCCCGTTTCCATTGTGTACTGGCCATCGCCGGACCTGGCCGGAAGACGGAGACCGTAAACGGAACGTGTGAAGGTGTCATCCTTGAAGAGAAGCGGGGAAGCAATGGGTTCGGGTATGATCCGATCTTCTTCGTCCCGTCACTCGGAAAGGCCATGGCAGAGCTCACGCCGGATGAGAAGCGGAGCATCAGCCATCGCGGACACGCACTGGATCAATTGAGAGAGAGACTATCCGACTTCGTGTAAAGGGTGAGTAGATGAACATTTTAGTTGTAAGCGATAGCCACGGGTCCAAGGAAGAACTTGCCGACCTGTCCAGAATGTATGCAGGAAAGATGGACGTCATGATCCACTGCGGGGATTCCGAACTGCGGGCGGATGATGAAGTCCTGGACCACTTCAAAGTGGTCCGCGGCAACTGCGACATGGATCAACGATATCCCGAGACTCATCTTGAGGAAGGGGACGGCAAGCGGATCCTCGTGACCCACGGGCATTTATACGGAATTAAGATGTCATTGATGAAACTGAAGTACAAAGCGGAAGAACTGGGAGCCGATATGGTCTTTTTCGGTCATTCCCATGAATTGGGGGCGGAACTGATGGACGGGATCCTTTTCCTGAATCCAGGCAGCATCCTCCTGCCAAGGGGAAGACACGAGAAAACCTATGCACTCATCGAAGCAACCAAGCACAAGATCCACGTGAAATTCCTGACGGAAAAACACGAGCTCGTCGAGGAAATCGAATTCGACATGTAAAAGCGGGAGCCTGCCATGCAGGCTCCTTTTTACTCCAAATAAATACCGGAAGTTTTTTTGAAAAACCGTTGACTTTCCTTTGATATACGAATATAATAATAAATGTCCTTACGAAACACGGACGCTTACATAATGCACATGTCCCAGTAGCTCAGCTGGATAGAGCAACGCCCTTCTAAGGCGTCGGTCGGGAGTTCGAATCTCTCCTGGGACGTACGACAAACACCCTGTGTTGATCCTTTCAACACAGGGTGTTTTTTTGTTTATAAGTAGCAGTCAAATAATGGTCCGTAAGAAAATGTACACTTAATGTATTAAGGAAAATGTCAAATGATAAGTCGATATTCCAATTATTCTTGAAATATATATAAAATTTGGATATAATTAACACTAACAAACCTGGAATTGAGGTGATGTCAGTGAGTGTGGATGTTTACTTTTCTGAATTTTTTGATATAGATGCAAAAGTGGTTGAAGATTATGGAGCTTTTGATGTTTCTTTAATAAATGATTTCCCCTTATTTATTGACCCTTTTCTTCTTTTTAATAGCAGTAAGCAAGAGTATCAAGAACTCCATAATGGAATAATTAAGTATTTGATGTTTTTAAGAGACAAAGCGCAAGCAAATAAGATTTCCGATGGGTTAATAAAGGCATGGTTTATGTTTCCAGAAATCAAACAAAACTGGCTTGGCTTCTCTAAGAGTGGAAATGGAGGAAGTGGCCTAGGTAAAGATTTTGCAAAAGCGTTGTACTGTAATTTGAATAATATACTTTCGAACTTTGGAGAAGAAAAAGTAACAGAAACAAGCCACATTGAAAAGCTTTGTATAATTAAAGAAAAGGTTGGTAAGGACAGTATTAGTGATTTTACTACCAGATTGATACATGAGTACTTACTGAAGTATACTCAATCGTTTGCTTTAGAGCATTTAGACAAGAAGTTTGTTAAAAAGCTTTCAATCAATAATGTAAGGTTTAATTATCAAACTGAAACTTGGGAAAATGATATTTTCCAACTAACGTATATGAATGGAGATTACGTGCTTCTCTCACCAGTAGATATTTTAACAAAGGATGAGACATGGATTAATAAAACAGATATGGTAAAAGACTTTTCACTTATTCCACCAAGCATTGATAATGAACAGCTTAGGTTCCAAATTAATAATTACTTCTTATCCATTTTACCTAAAAAGGCTTCTCAAAAAGAGAAAAGTCTAGCCGTAGGCAGGATTATATCTGAATACCCTGAATTCGTTGATTATTATATCAAGTATAAGGAAGAGAGAGGAGAGCAGGCAAAGGAAAAAAGTTTTGAAAAAGTAAAAGAATCAGCCAGACTCTATGTTGAAAACTTCAAGTCGATGATTACATTACTAGAAAAAGAAACGAGATTCTATCAAACAAAAGACGATACCTTTGAGGAATCCTTAAAAAGAGTCAAATATATGAAAAATGTTATTGAATATAATGATGGTTATCGCATATTTTACTCCAAAGGGCAACCTATTAAAAGGGAAGATGATCTACAAATACTATTTAGGTTGACGTGGTTCGCAAGTAAGTCAGACGTTAATAGAGAAGTGAATAATGGAAGAGGTCCTGTGGATTACAAAGTATCCAGAGGTACTGGTGACAAAACGTTAATTGAATTCAAGTTAGCCAATAATTCAAAATTAAAAAGAAACTTACAAAACCAAGTAGAAGTATATGAGAAGGCGAATGACACAAAAAAATCTATAAAGGTCATACTATATTTTTCTGAGCAAGAATTGAATAAGGTTAATAAAATTCTCCGAGAATTAAAGTTGATAGAAGCACAAAATATAATACTTGTTGATGCAAGAAATGACAATAAGCCATCAGCATCTAACGCTTAAAAATCATTCATGACTACATGACATGTCCCTGTACAAAGGTGTGTAAAAGGTAAGCATTAAAAAAGTTCAGATTGGAAATTCACCTATCATATAAAAATAAGCAGAAAACAAATACTTAACATTCCTTCCCAAAAACAAAGTTTGATTTTGATATTGACAATTCGGAAACCAGGAAACATATATTACAATACTAGAATCAAAAGCTATAATATAGACTTTGTTTAGTAATTTGAATACATTTTTCAGGAGGAATTAATATGAGCTATATTCCTAAGCTTAAACTATCTAATGGATGTAGTATCAGCGCAACATATGATCATGAATTTAAAACGCTACATGTTTGTGAAATCCCTGAGGAAAAGAAAGTTAATCTTAAGAAATGTGTTATTAAAAACAAAAGTGATATTATCCAAAAACTTGAAGGCCATAAAGTGAAAGTAGATTTGTTTGTTATATACTCTTCTTCAGGAATAGAATGTTTGGATTATTACGGTAATGTTGTGAAGGGTAGGGAAGTGCTTTATGTAAACAGTTATAAAAAATATGCATATGATAGATTAAGAAGACTACTTAGATAAGGTTTTATATCGTATATGTTTTAATTAAAATTTAAACCTAATGACTGTAAATAGTGGAACATAAAAAGATACAAGAAGCTCGATGCCGCTCCCGTCACCCTGCCTTCCGGTACCTTCATCGTCGGCAAGGATGTAAAGGCTTTGCGGTATTCTGCCAGTGCAGCCGGGCAAAGCGGTAACTTTGTTGTGTACAGCAGCTTTGGTGATCTTAAGGTCAATCAGATCCTCGGATCGGACTACGGGGTTTCCGAGCATATCTTCTTTGCCGATGAAGGTGACATCATCGAATCCACCATGCCCACGGTCCTGACGCCGGTCGAGTGAACCCTCATATTAATGGGGGTTTTTTCGGCCTACTCTGGTCGTCTTAGAAAAAAATAGATTGAAAGAAGAAAAAATCCTTGAATTCCAACCGATTCTGGGGTATTCTATTACTTGCACTGCTTGAAACGAAAGCTGTCCCAGTAGCTCAGCAGGATAGAGCGACAGCCTCCTAAGCTGTAGGTCGTGAGTTCGAATCTCGCCTGGGACGCCATCTATCATACATACTGCAGTCGAATGACTGCATTCGTAAAATACCTCGCCAATCGGCGGGGTATTTTTTTATACATGACAGGATGATTCATCCGTCATTTTGTGCTCTATATGCAATCATGCTACACTTAAAGCAATTCTAGTGTTAGGCAGGTACGAATTATGACAAATCAAGATGAGTTCGGGAAGGTGATCGCCTTTCCCGGTCTGAAGGACCGATTGTTCGAAAAAGGGGTGGACGCCCTGGAGGAGGGGGATGCGCATGCAGCGTGCGATCTTCTTTCACAGGCATACGAGCTTGAATCGTTGAATCCCGAAATCAGCACGGCCCTCGTCCTAGCCCTCTATGAGTGCAAGGAGTACGAGGAGGCGCAGGGAATCTGCCGGGAGATGCTCCTTGAAGGGGTCGGTGATTACTTTGAAACGGTCGACATGTACTTGATGATCCTTATCCAGCTGCATGAACATCAGGATGTCGTGGATACACTTCATGCCCTCTTTGATGAAAAGGAAGTCCCTTTTGAGAAGGAAGAGCATTTCAAAAAGCTCCTTCAGTTCAGTGAGAAGATGCTGAATGCACCGGTGGAAGAAGCGGGGAAGAAGCCCATGGATCGCCCCTTCTCGAAGGAAAAAGCCTTGAAGAACAAATCATTATCACAGCTGGATTGGTCCAGCGGAATATAAGGCCGTACAGGCAGGAACTTGAACAGGGCCTGCAGGATGAAGAGATGCACCCCTTCGTCCAGACGATGATCGTGAATGTCTTAAGGGAACATGGGGTGACGAATGAGATCCTGGTGAAAAAGCTTGGACGGGAAGGAGTCGTGCAGCCGGAGAACCTCCCGGAGGTGTTCACGTCGGACGCATTCCGTGAAGCCGTCCTTTCCCTGGAGGAACTCCTCCTTCAGGACAGCCCGACCCTGATCCGTCATGCAGAAGAAGTGCTGAAGCGACATGCCTTCCTCCTCTATCCGTTCGATATGGAATGGGATCCCGATGACATCGCCCTGGCCTATGGTTACTATGCGGCCGGCATCCTCGGGGATGAAGACTTAGAGAAGAATCTGCAGGAGAAGTTGGATGAAGGAGAGAGCAAAACGATCCTTGCTTTCATTCATGAACTTGAAGAAATTTCCTCTCCGAATATTTAAGTGCTACTCTCTTGAAAGACAGAGGCTGTATGTTATAATGTAGTGGTTGTAATGTAAAAGTTTTTCATATAATTACGATGATAGTGCTAGATTCAATCGGGACTATCTACTACTATGCGTAAAATAAAAATCAATTATAGATTGTTGGAGGGAACAGTATGTCTGCAAAATGGGAAAAGCAAGAAGGTAACCAAGGAGTTCTTACAATTGAAGTAGAAGCTGCAAAAGTAAACGAAGGTTTTGACGCAGCATTCAAAAAAGTTGTGAAACAAGTAAACGTACCAGGATTCCGTAAAGGGAAAATGCCTCGTGGAATGTTCGAAAAACGTTTTGGTGTAGAATCTCTTTATCAAGATGCATTTGATTTCATCCTTACCTGAAGCATATGCAAAAGCAATCGAAGAAACTGGAATCGAGCCAATCGACCGTCCTGAAATCGATGTAGAGCAAATGGAAAAAGGAAAAGATCTTGTCTTCACAGCAAAAGTACAAGTGAAACCAGAAGTGAAACTTGGCGAATACAAAGGTCTTGAAGTAGAAAAAGTGGACACAGAAGTAACAGCTGAAGATGTAGAAGCTGAACTTACTTCACTTCAAGAAAAACAAGCTGAGCTTGTTGTCAAAGAAGAAGGAAAAGCTGAAGAAGGCGACACAGTAACAATGGATTTCGAAGGATTCGTTGACGGTGAAGCATTCGAAGGCGGCCAAGCTGATAACTACTCACTTGAATTTGGTTCAGGTCAGTTCATCCCAGGTTTCGAAGAGCAACTTGTTGGCGTTGCAGCAGGCGAAGAAAAAGAAGTTGAAGTAACCTTCCCTGAAGAATACCATGCGGCAGAACTTGCTGGTAAAGCCGCTACTTTCAAAGTGAAAGTTCACGAAATCAAAGGAAAAGAACTTCCTGCACTTGATGATGAGTTCGCGAAAGATGCAGACGAAGAAGTTGAAACACTTGCTGAACTGAAAGAAAAAATCGAAAACCGCCTTAAAGAGTCTAAAAAGAACGAAGCTGAAACAGCAGTTCGTGAAGCACTAGTAGAAAAAGCTTCTGAAAATGCTGAAGTGGAAATCCCAGAAGTCATGGTTGACGCTGAAGTGGACCGCATGATGCAAGAATTCGAACAACGTCTTCAAATGCAAGGCATGAACCTTGAGCTTTACTTCCAATTCTCTGGTCAATCAGAAGAAGATCTTCGCGGTCAAATGAAAGAAGATGCTGGTAAACGCGTTCGCACAAACCTTACGCTTGAAGCAATCGCAGCAGCAGAAAATCTTGAAGTGACAGACGAAGAAGCAGAAGAAGAAGTAAACAAAATGGCTGAGCAATACAATATGTCTGCTGACAACATCAAGCAAGCCCTAGGCGGACTTGATACGCTTGAAAGCTGACCTTAAAGTGCGCAAAGCATTGGAATTCCTTGTAGATAACAGCAAAACAGTAGCATAATCACTATATGATAGTAGGGACAAGGCGCTCAGTGCGCCTTGTTTTCTACCATCTTTTAGGAAGTTTAGACGAGCGGCTCTTCGGGGAAATATCTCTATGAAGAATAAGAACCCCCGGTTTTGGATAAACCTTAAGAAGCAGGGGTTAAAAAAATCCTTCATCCCGATTCGATCTTCCCGCTTTCGCTATGTAAATAATTTGCTAAAATCCTCAATACATAATAAGATGATTGATAAGAATCGTATCAATTTCGTTACGGACATATAATGTGATAGAATGCAATACATAACTCATGGTAATTGGAAAGCAGGAAATCGTTCGTGTGATGAAACATTACGATTTTTACTGAAGCTCAAACGAAGGGGTGAACGTCATTGTTTAAATTTAACGATGAAAAAGGGCAATTGAAATGTTCTTTTTGCGGTAAAACACAAGACCAAGTTCGTAAACTGGTAGCTGGACCGGGCGTATATATTTGTGATGAATGCATCGAGCTTTGCACGGAAATCGTGGAAGAAGAGCTCGGTACAGAAGAAGAAGTGGAATTCAAAGATGTTCCGAAACCGCGTGAAATCCGTGAAATCCTTGATGAATACGTCATTGGACAGGATCAAGCGAAGAAATCCCTTGCTGTAGCCGTTTATAACCACTACAAACGGATCAATTCAAACAGCAAAGTGGATGACGTGGAACTATCCAAAAGTAATATTGCCATGATTGGTCCGACAGGTAGCGGTAAAACGCTTCTTGCTCAGACACTTGCACGCATCTTGAACGTGCCATTCGCCATCGCGGATGCAACTTCCCTCACCGAAGCCGGTTATGTAGGGGAAGATGTTGAAAATATCCTGTTGAAGCTTATCCAGGCTGCGGATTATGATGTGGAAAAAGCGGAAAAAGGAATCATCTATATCGATGAAATCGATAAAGTGGCCCGTAAATCCGAAAATCCGTCCATCACGCGTGATGTATCAGGTGAAGGTGTGCAGCAGGCTCTCTTGAAGATCCTTGAAGGAACCGTTGCAAGCGTTCCGCCACAAGGTGGACGTAAGCATCCTCATCAGGAATTCATCCAAATCGATACGTCCAATGTCCTCTTTATCTGTGGTGGGGCATTCGATGGAATTGAACAGATCATCAAACGCCGACTTGGTCAAAAAGTCATCGGATTCGGATCTGATCCGAAGACCGCTGAAGTAAAAGAGGATAAATCCCTCCTTGCTAAAGTCGTTCCAGAAGATCTTCTCCGTTTTGGTCTGATCCCAGAATTCATCGGTCGTCTTCCAGTCATCTCAAGCCTCACTCCTCTTGATGAGGAAGCGTTGGTTGAGATCCTGACCAAGCCGAAGAATGCTCTTGTGAAGCAGTACCAAAAAATGCTTGAGCTGGACGATGTAGAGCTTGATTTCACTGAAGAGGCCCTATTCGAAATCGCGAAAAAAGCGATCGAACGTAAAACGGGTGCCCGTGGACTGCGTTCCATCATTGAAACCATGATGCTCGACGTCATGTTCGACCTTCCGTCCCGTGATGACATCAAAAAATGCATCATCACGAAGGAAACCATCCTTGAGGATGCAACTCCTCATCTCATGCTCGAAGATGGCACGATCATTGATCCGAATGAAGAAAAAACATCCGCATAATCGCTTTCCAAAAGCCGGTAGTCCCTCAGGGGATTACCGGCTTTTTTCGTGATTCTGCAACGCTGCCTACTCCAAATTTTATGGTTATTCCCAAAGGGACGGGGAGATACTAACCCGTAACAACTTGAACCAACTGGAGGATGACTATATGAGCTTTACAAGTATCGCGCTGTTTATCCAGCTATTTTTCGGCATCATCATCGGACTGTATTTTTGGAATCTCCTGAAGAACCAACGAACACAAAAAGTGTCCATCGACCGGGAATCGAAGAAGGAGATGGAGGAGCTGAGGAAGATGCGCTCGATCTCCCTCTCCGAACCCCTTTCTGAAAGGGTCCGCCCGGCAAGCTTTGACGATATCGTCGGCCAGGAGGATGGGATCAAATCCCTGAAGGCAGCACTGTGCAGCCCGAATCCACAGCATGTGATCATCTATGGTCCTCCAGGGGTCGGGAAGACGGCAGCTGCGAGACTTGTATTGGAGGAAGCGAAGAAGAACATGAAATCCCCGTTCATGACCTCGGCTGTATTTGTGGAGCTTGATGCGACGACCGCCCGATTCGATGAGCGTGGCATTGCGGATCCTCTGATCGGATCGGTTCATGACCCCATTTATCAGGGGGCGGGTGCCATGGGACAAGCCGGAATCCCGCAGCCGAAGCAGGGGGCTGTGACCAATGCCCATGGTGGCGTGCTCTTCATTGATGAAATCGGGGAATTACACCCGATCCAAATGAATAAGTTATTAAAAGTTCTGGAAGACCGCAGGGTTTATCTTGAGAGTGCCTATTATAATGAAGAAAATCATCAGATCCCTAGTCATATTCATGATATTTTTAAAAACGGCCTTCCGGCAGACTTCAGGTTGGTGGGAGCGACGACGAGGACACCAAATGAAATTCCGCCGGCAATCCGCTCCCGCTGCATGGAAGTATTCTTCCGGGAGCTTGAGAGGGAAGAAGTGAAAGAGATCTGTGCAAGGGCAGCAAGGAAGGTCAACATTACCGTGAGCAAAGAAGGGCTCGAGATCCTCGCCTCCTATGCACGGAATGGCCGGGAAGCAGTGAATTTGGTCCAAATCGCGGCCGGTCTTGCCATCACGGAAAATCGAGATCATATTGCCGATCATGAATTGGAATGGATCATCCAATCGACCCAGATGTCCCCGAGGCACGAAAAGAAGATCAACCGGGAAGCAACAGTCGGCCTCGTCAACGGCCTCGCCGTGACAGGACCGAATTCGGGGTCCCTGCTTGAAATCGAAGTCACCGTCATCCCGGCGGCGGAAAAGGGCGGAGTCAATGTAACGGGGATTGTGGAAGAAGAGAGCATAGGGGATAAAGGCAAATCGATCCGCCGGAAAAGCATGGCCAAAGGATCGATTGAGAACGTCATCACCGTCCTCCGCTCCATGGGGGTCCCCGCAGACCAATACGATATCCACGTGAATTTCCCGGGGGGAGTCCCAGTGGACGGTCCTTCTGCGGGTATCGCCATGGCACTCGGCATCTACTCGGCGATCTACAGGCTTCCTGTCAGGCACAATATCGCTCTTACGGGTGAAATCAGCATTCACGGGAAGGTGAAACCCGTCGGTGGGGTGTATCCGAAGATCAAAGGAGCCAAGGCGGCAGGGGCGGATCTCGTCATCATTCCACACGAAAACGAACAGTCCCTCCTTCATGAAGTGGGGGGCATCGAAGTGATTCCCGTCAAAGAGTTCAAAGAAGTGATCGAGCTGGCCCTGGTCAAAGACGTCATGGACGATGCAAAAAACAAGAAAAGCATGTAAGCATGGCCGATCCGGGTGATTCCCGATCGGCTTTTCCTCAGTACATCCGGCAAGTCCAATTTAATAGACACTACCTAGTAAATAAGATAGAATTGTACAAAGGCTTAGAGCATAAATCCGGAGGTGTAAGATATGGCAAATCAAACAAAACGAACAGTTCCCCTCCTCCCATTAAGAGGCCTGTTGGTTTACCCGACGATGGTCCTGCACTTGGATGTCGGGCGTGAGCGCTCGGTGCAGGCTTTGGAAAAAGCCATGATGGATGATCACATGATCTTTTTGACCACTCAAAAGGATTCTGATATAGACGAACCGACCCAAGATGATTTTTACGAGATGGGGACCCTTACGAAGGTGAAGCAGATGCTGAAGCTTCCGAATGGAACCATCCGTGTCCTAGTGGAAGGACTCAACCGCGGGACAATCTCTTCCTATTCCGATGATCAGGGCTTCTATGAAGTGGAAGTGGATGAGCACAGTGATTCCGAGCAGAAGGATTCCGAACTCGATGCCCTCATGAGGACCCTTCTGAACTATTTCGAACAATACATAAAGCTTTCCAAAAAAGTATCTGCTGAAACCTATTCCACTGTGGCGGATATCGAGGAACCGGGCAGGCTTGCAGACATCATCGCATCCCATCTGCCATTGAAGATCAAAGAGAAGCAGCATATCCTCGAAACACAGGATATCAAAGAGCGCCTGCAGATGGTGATCGAGATCATCAACAATGAAAAGGAAGTCCTTTCATTGGAGAAAAAGATCGGCCAGCGTGTGAAACGCTCCATGGAACGGACCCAGAAGGAATACTATTTGCGCGAGCAGATGAAGGCGATCCAGAAGGAGCTCGGTGATAAGGAAGGCAAGACCGGCGAAGTGGAAGACCTTACGATGAAGATCGAAGAAGCAGGCATGCCGGAAGACATTGAAGCCACTGCTTTGAAGGAGCTTGCGCGCTATGAAAAGGTGCCGTCAAGCTCTGCTGAAAGCTCCGTCATCCGCAACTACATCGAATGGCTCGTTTCCCTTCCGTGGACGAAGGAGACAGAAGACCAGCTCGATATCAACCGTTCTGAAATGATTCTCGACCGGGATCATTACGGACTTGAAAAAGTGAAGGAGCGCGTTCTTGAGTACCTTGCCGTCCAGCAGCTCACACGCTCCCTGAAAGGACCGATCCTTTGTCTCGCGGGACCTCCCGGCGTCGGGAAGACCAGTCTCGCCAGGTCTGTGGCTGAATCCCTCGGGCGCAATTTCGTCCGGGTATCCCTTGGCGGCGTGCGTGATGAATCAGAGATCCGTGGTCATCGCCGTACGTATGTCGGTGCCATGCCGGGCCGCATCATCCGCGGCATGAAGAAAGCGGGAACGGTGAATCCCGTCTTCCTTCTTGATGAGATCGACAAAATGAGCAGTGATTTCCGTGGGGATCCATCAAGCGCCATGCTTGAGGTGCTGGACCCTGAACAGAATTCCAATTTCAGCGATCATTATATAGAAGAAACCTATGATCTTTCCAAGGTCATGTTCATTGCAACCGCCAATGATCTTTCCACGATTCCGGGACCACTTCGCGATCGTATGGAAATCATCACGATTGCAGGTTATACTGAGATAGAGAAAGTGAATATCGCAAAACATCATCTATTGCCGAAACAGCTCAGTGACCATGGATTGACGAAATCCAAGTTGCAGCTGAAGGATGAGGCGTTCGTGGATATCGTCCGTTATTACACGCGTGAAGCGGGTGTCAGGAGCCTTGAGCGTCAGCTTGCGGCCATCTGCCGAAAAGCGGCGAAGATCATTGTCTCCGGAAGCAAGAAGCGCGTGACGATCACGTCCAGGAACATCGAGGAATTCCTCGGCAAGAAAAAATTCCGCTACGGTCAGGCGGAGCTTGAGAATCAGGTGGGCGTATCCACCGGACTTGCGTACACATCTGTAGGAGGAGACACGCTGCAGATCGAAGTCTCCCTGGCACCAGGTAAAGGGAAGCTTGTCCTCACAGGGAAGCTAGGAGATGTGATGAAGGAATCGGCTCAGACGGCCTTCAGCTTCGTCCGTTCGAATACGAAAACCCTTGGAATCGATGAAAAATTCCATGAGAAGTACGACATTCATATCCATGTTCCTGAAGGCGCCGTGCCGAAGGATGGACCGTCTGCCGGCATCACAATCACGACGGCATTGGTATCGGCCCTCACCGGTAAGTATGTGGACCGCGAAGTCGGCATGACCGGTGAAATGACCCTGAGGGGAAGGGTGCTCCCGATCGGTGGACTCAAAGAAAAGACCCTCAGCGCACACCGTGCCGGGATCAAGACCGTGATCCTGCCGAAGGACAATGAAAAAGATATCGACGATATACCGGAAAGCGTCCGTGAAGAATTGACCTTCATCCTCGTTTCCCATATCGATCAAGTGTTAGAGAAAGCATTAGTAGGTGAAAAGAAGTGAAAGTAAATCAAGTTGAGCTAGTGATCAGTGCCGTCAGGCCGGAGCAGTACCCGGAAGGTGATCTTCCGGAGTTTGCCCTGGCGGGGCGTTCCAACGTCGGGAAGTCCTCTTTCATCAATAAGATGATCGGCCGCAAAAGCATGGCGAGGATCTCATCGAAGCCGGGTAAAACCCAAACGTTGAATTTTTATAAAATCGAAGAGACCCTTTACTATGTGGATGTTCCCGGATATGGATTCGCGAAGGTATCGAAGAAGGAGAGGGAAGCTTGGGGCAAGATGATCGAAACGTATATCACGTCCCGTGATCAGCTGAAGGCTGTCCTCCTCATCGTCGACCTCAGGCATCCGCCGACCAATGATGACGTCATGATGTACGGATTCCTCAAGCACTACGAAATTCCCTGCATCATCGTCGCCACAAAGGCCGACAAGATCCCTAAGGGCAAGTGGCAGAAGCATCTCAAAATCACCCGGGATACCTTGAAGATGGAAGAAGGCGACGAATGCGTCCTTTTCTCTTCTGAAACAGGGCTCGGGAAAGATACGGCATGGGATGCCATCAAAGCACGTTATAAGTAAATGTGAAGCGGTCCGGATTTGATTCCGGATCGCTTTTTTCTTTTAGAGATTTATTTGAAGCGCTTGAGTGGAAGGGGGGGTCGCCCTTATCCCCAGGCGTCTTTTTTTGCACTTATTTGCACAAGTATATGAAAGAAATACAATGTATAGCCCACCCATCCCTATGCCTGACGCATCCATCTAAATGTCCTAGTATGATAGCTCCATTTTCATTGATGAGAGAGGCAATAAGCCCTAATGGAGGCGAGGGATATAAAGGATCCTTAAGGATCCGGGCGGATACTTGTCATTACTGGAGCTGGGTTTATCTCAAGTTAGTACAGGGTAAATAATGGAATGAAATCATGATATTTGAATTTTGTGAATATTATTTATTGTTGATACAATTAATCAGAGTAGTGAAAAAAGAGGGGGACGTATACACGTGAAAATTTGGACAAGACTGACGCTTTTCATCGCACTCGCCGTGATGCTCACGGCATGTGGATCAAAGGCAACAACCGAAAGCGGGGCTGACCTCGTAAAAGCGGATACCTTCACCTTCTCTGCATCTGGTGAGTTCAAGCCTTTCAGCTATACGAATAGCGAAGGGAAGATGGAAGGCTTCGACATCGACGTGGCGGAAGCCGTCGCCAAGGAGCTTGGTCTTAAACCAGATCAGAAGAAATTTAAATTCGCCGGGATCGTGGAAGGCGTAAAATCCGGTAGATTCGATGCAGCAGTCGCTTCACACACCATCACCGAGGATCGTGCGAAAGAAGTGGACTTCTCGACACCGTATTATTATTCCGGACCGCAGATCTTCGTCAGACCGGATAGCGACGTCAAGACGCTCGACGATTTGAAAGGAAAAGAAATCGCGGTTTCCAAAGGCTCATCCTACGCCAAGGAAGCAGAAGCCGTCACGGATAATATTCCCCAGTATGATAGCGATGTCGTTGCCCTGGAAGCATTGAGCAAGGGCAAGCATGATGCCGTCATCACGGACTTTGTAACCGGTAAGGAAGCGATTTCGTCGGGGATGAAGCTGGATGCGAAAGAGCTTCTCGGACGGAGTGAGCAGGCCATCGCCGTGAGTAAGGATAATCCCAAGCTCTTGAAAGAGATCGATGCAGCCCTTGAAAAACTGAGGGATGATGGGACGCTGAAGAAAATCAGTGAAAAATATTTCGACTCAGATATTACGACAGATCCAAGTGAGTAAAGCGTAAGCGTGGGACGGATGCGCAGTTCATGCGCATCCGTCTTTTAAATGAAACAGCCGGGAGGAAAGCATATGGATTTTTTGAAGATCGTAATCGACACATACCCCATCTTCCTAAAGGGGATGCTGCTCACATTTCAGCTCACCGCCATCGCGGTACTCATTGCCATCGTCATCGGGTTGTTCTTCGCCTTTTTAAAGATTTCACCGGTGAAGATCCTCCAGTATATCGCGGACTTATATATCTTCGTCGTCCGGGGGACACCGTTGATCGTCCAGATCTTCATCTTCTACTATGGCCTCACCTCGATCAATCTTCCGAGCTTCTGGGCAGTTGCTCTAGGGTTAGCGTTCCACAACGGGGCATATATAGCAGAGATTTTCAGGGGATCGATCCAGTCGGTGGATCGCGGTCAGATGGAGGCTGGGCGATCCCTCGGAATGTCCATGAGCCTGACCATGAGGCGGATCATCCTGCCACAGGCATTCAAGCGGGCACTTCCGCCACTAGGGAATCAGTTCATTATCGCCGTGAAGGATTCGTCCCTTGCCTCATTCATCGGCATGTACGAGCTATTCAGCGTAGCGACGACGCTCGGCTCCAATAATTTCGATTATATGACGTACCTGCTTGTTGTCGCGATTTACTACCTCGTACTCGTGTTCGTGTTTACAATCATCGTCAACATCATCGAGAAACGATTATCGGTAAGTGATTAAGGGGGAAGACGTATGAGTAAAGAGATGATCAAGGTGGAGAAATTGAATAAATCATTCGGTGATCTCCATGTTCTGAAAGATATTGATATGAGCGTGAAAGAAAGCGACGTCGTCTGTCTCATTGGAGCAAGCGGATCGGGTAAGAGTACGCTGCTTCGCTGCCTCAATTTCCTTGAGCTGAAGGACGGGGGGAGAGTGGTCATCGAGGATGACGAAATCGATCAGAAGACGCATGATTTGAACAAGATCCGTGAGAAAGTGGGGATGGTCTTTCAGCACTTCCATCTCTTTCCCCATAAAACGGTCCTTGAGAATGTCATGGAAGCGCCGATTCATGTAAAAAGGATGGGTCGCGACAAAGCGAGGGAGACAGCGAAGGGGCTTTTGAAAAAAGTCGGACTTGCTGACAAAGAAGGGGTCTATCCATCGAAGCTGTCGGGCGGACAGAAGCAGCGGGTTGCCATTGCCAGGGCTCTCGCCATGAAGCCTGATATCATGCTGTTCGACGAACCGACCTCTGCTCTCGATCCCGAACTGGTCGGCGAAGTGCTGGCCACGATGAAGCAGCTTGCCCACGAAGGGATGACGATGATTGTCGTCACCCATGAGATGGGGTTCGCGAGGGAAGTGGCCGACTGGGTCGTCTATATGCACGACGGACGGATCGTCGAAGTCGGGCATCCCATGGAAATGTTCAATTCGCCTAAAGAGGAGAGGACCAAGGCGTTCCTTGACGCGGTACTATAATAGAAAAAAATGTGACAAAAATGTTGTAGTCATAGTAAAAACCGAATGCATTTGCCAACGATCAGGCAAATGCATTCGGTTTTTTATTTGTTTCATGAACACTTGTATTTATTTGTTTTCAGCGGTTAATTGGAGTGCAAGGCGAAGACTGAGTGCCGAGGAGGCTCACGGGCTACCGGCGGAAAGTGTAGACTTGCACGGAAATCGGCATAAAGAACGTACACTGATCGTTTTCCTGGTACCTTTTTAGTATTGTCCTAACCTCTTTCGTATGTACGCTTATTTTCTCTTGAAGAAGAGAAGGAATGCCCCGATGAGGATGAGGACGAACGGCCATAGACTGACGATGGAACTCACCTGTCCTCCAAGGAAGCCTAACCAGCCGGCGGTTCGATCTGAAAACAGCATAAGGATCGATAGGATAAGGAATAGCCCTCCCTGGAACATCCCCGTGCCCGTCTTCTGATAGCGCAGAAGGAAGCCTAGGGCAAGAATCAGGACGAATACGCCCATGTGATCCGGCCAGACGGGCATCCGGTTGACGAGATGGAAGTGCAGGCCGAATCCAACCAGGATCGTCCCGGGAAGGATCGCTTCATGGTCCTTCCCGACATATCCTTGAGCCAGGAAGGCGATGCCGACGATCATGAGCAGGGTCGGCCAGGTGAAAAATTCGCTGAATAAGATGATATGCGCCTGTTGAAGATAGAAGTAGGCACCGAATCCCAGGAGGATGACTCCAGGGAAGATCCGTTGTTGCTTCATATGGTTCCTCCGTCTTATGGAATGACTGTTTTTCGTGATTCACTCACTTGATTCTTATAGTGTGATTTGATAATCTACATAGGTGGGACTTGTCGAAAGTCCGTCTTTTTTGCAACGGAATGTAAATGCTTTCAGATTGAAAGAAGAACCCAATTATACAGTAAATCAAACCGTGGGTAAGTTTCAAGCAATCAGCTTTCCATGGCAAACATAGGTTTCAATTTCTGTTCACATTTTATCCTGAGTGATGCAGTGGGACATGTTATAATAAGAATGATTTTAATTTGGGGGTGTCACGCACTTATGCATACAATTGTAGTTGGTTTAAATTATAAAACGGCCCCTGTAGAGATTCGTGAACGACTATCTTTTAATGAAACTGATCTCACTTCGGCCATGAAGGCGCTGAAGGAGAAAAAAAGCATCCTGGAAAATGTGATTGTTTCCACATGCAACCGCACGGAAGTGTATGCGGTGGTCGATCAGCTTCATACAGGCCGCTATTATATTAAAGATTTCTTATCAAAATGGTTTGATATAGATAAAGAGGAATTCTCTCCTTATTTGTTCATCTATGAACAGGAGGGAGCGGTGGAACATCTCTTCAAGGTGGCTACCGGCCTCAACTCCATGGTTCTCGGGGAAACCCAGATCCTTGGGCAGGTCCGCTCAAGTTTCCTTCTTGCACAAGAGGCGGGAGCGACCGGTACGGTTTTCAATCATCTATTCAAGCAGGCCGTCACACTCGGGAAAAAAGGTCATGCCGAAACCGAGATCGGGTCAAATGCCGTATCCGTCAGCTATGCGGCCGTCGAGCTTGCCAAGAAGGTATTTGGCAGCCTCAGCAAAAAGAACGTTCTTGTCCTTGGTGCAGGTAAGATGGGGGAACTGGCCATCAAGAATCTTCAGGGAAGCGGTGCGACACAGATCACCATCATCAACCGCACGTTCGAAAAAGCAGAGGCCCTTGCCGGCAAGGTCGATGGACAGGCGAAGACGCTACAGGAGCTCCAATGCTCCCTCGTCGAAGCCGACATCCTGATCAGTTCCACCGGATCGAAGGATTTTGTCCTCTCGAAGGAAACGATGGCCCATGTGGAGCGCATGAGGAAAGGGCGTCCCCTCTTCATGGTAGACATTGCCGTGCCTCGTGACCTTGATCCGTCCATTGCGGAACTCGAGAGCGTCTTCCTCTATGATATCGATGATCTCGAAGACATCGTCGAAGCCAATCTGGCCGAGCGTCAAAAAGCCGCCGAGCAGATTGAAATCATGATTGAAGGGGAAATCCTCGCTTTCAAAGAATGGCTCAATATGCTGGGCGTTGTTCCGGTCATTTCCGCTCTTCGTCAGAAAGCCCTGTCGATCCAGGCCGAAACGATGGTCAGCATCGAGCGCAAGATGCCGAACCTGACCGACCGCGAGCGAAAGGTGCTCAATAAGCATACAAAGAGCATCATCAACCAGCTGCTGAAGGATCCGATCCTCCAGGCGAAGGAATTTGCCGGGAAATCTGACGCATCAGAAAAACTGGATCTGTTCATCGACATCTTCAACATCGAAGAGCAGGTGCTCCAACAGAAACAGGCCAAAGAGTCGGAAGAAAAGAATGAGAGCAGTCACTCGCTATCGCCGCAACCTTCTTTTCAATTTTAAGGAGGGTTGGAGTCTATGTTTGAACAAACGATGACCAGACTGCATGAACTGATGATCGTCCTTTATGCCATTAGTATTCTTTTTTACTTCATCGATTTTTTAAACAAAAACCGGAAGGCCAACACAGTGGCCTTCTGGCTCCTTGCGATTGTTTGGGTCCTTCAAACAATTTTTTTATTTCTCTATATGATGGACACTGGAAGATTTCCAGTCCTTACGATATTTGAGGGGTTATATTTCTACGCGTGGATCCTCATCACCCTGTCGCTGGTGATCAACCGGTTCCTCCGCGTCGATTTCATCGTATTCTTCACCAATATCCTAGGATTCATCATCATGGCGATCCATACGTTCGCCCCGGTGCAAATCGAATCCCAGGCCATGGCGGAGCAGCTTGTATCGGAACTGCTCCTCATTCATATCACGATGGCGATCCTGTCTTATGGGGCATTTTCGCTGTCATGCGTATTCTCCCTCCTT
This sequence comes from uncultured Bacillaceae bacterium, assembly GCA_963762295.1. GTDB lineage: Bacteria > Bacillota > Bacilli > Bacillales > Bacillaceae_B > Rossellomorea. The sequence continues at coordinate 548,226 of CAVXKK010000004.1, read as the reverse complement.
TACCTTTTGCAGTTCAAACTGCTGAAGGAGAAAAAGTGGGGGCAGCGCCTTTGGAGGATTACGGATCTGTCGAGGCTTGAGATGTTTTCGTACATACTGAATGCCATCGGGGTGGCCATGCTCCTCCTCAGTCTCATCCTGGGGCTGCAGTGGGCATATATAAGGCTGCCGGACTTTGTCTGGTATGATCCGAAAATCATCGGTTCATTCATCCTGCTCATTTTATACGGGATTTTCCTCTATCTGCGACTGAAGAAAAATGTATTCGGCAAGAATCTTGCACTCTTGAATGTGGCAGCGTTCCTGATCATCCTAATCAACTTCTTCCTGGGAAGCAGGCTGTCATCATTCCATTTCTGGTATTCTTAAGTTTTTGGGGAGGTCATTATGAGAAAAATCATTGTAGGCTCAAGACGTAGTAAACTAGCACTCACCCAGTCCAATTGGGTGATCGACCAGCTGAAGGCACTCGATCCTTCATTCGATTTCGAGCTGAAGGAAATTGTCACAAAGGGAGACCGCATCCTAGATGTGACCCTTTCAAAAGTGGGGGGGAAAGGTCTTTTCGTCAAGGAAATCGAGCAGGCGATGCTCGACGGTGAGATCGACATGGCCGTTCACAGCATGAAAGATATGCCTGCGGTCCTACCGGAAGGACTGACCATTGGGTGCATCCCGGAGCGTGAGGATTTCCGCGACGCCTTCATCAGCAGAAATCATGTGCGCCTGAAGGATATGCCGGCCGGGTCCATCATTGGAACGAGCAGCCTTCGCCGCGGAGCCCAGCTTCTTTCCGTCAGACCGGACCTTGAAATCAAATGGATCCGCGGGAATATCGACACGCGTCTCTCAAAGCTTGAGACAGATGGATATGATGCCATCATCCTGGCAGCGGCTGGACTATCACGCATGGGGTGGACCAGGGACGTGGTAACAGAGTTCCTCGATCCCGATCTTTGCCTTCCGGCTGTTGGCCAAGGAGCATTGTCCATCGAGTGCCGTGAGAGCGATTCAGAGCTCTTGGCGCTCCTTGATCAGTTTGCCTGCGGGGAAACGACCAGGACGGTCACAGCAGAGCGTGCTTTCCTTCATAAGATGGAAGGCGGATGCCAGGTTCCGATCGCCGGCTTCGCAGAAGAAAAGCCGGACGGATCCATCGCGCTCACGGGTCTTGTAGCTTCCCCTGATGGACAGACGATCTACAAGGAGTACGTTGTCGGTCACGATCCCGAGGAGGTTGGGGAAGCCGTGGCTCAAAGTCTGACGAATCAGGGAGCAAAGGCACTGATTGATCAGGTGAAAGAGGAGCTTGACCAGTAATGAGCGGGGATAAGCCTTTAGATGGAGTAAAGGTCCTCATCACCCGCGGTCAATCAGGGGCCAGTGAAACGGCTTCGAGAATTCAAGCTGAGGGGGGCATCCCGATTGTGGTGCCCCTCTTGAAGTTCGAAGCCCGGATCGATTCCTTTGAGAAAGGATGGACTGATTCCCTGCATACATATGATTGGATTCTTTTTACGAGTAAGAACGGGGTTCATTTCTTCCTTGAGGCCCTCGACCGCTTGGGGATCTCCCTGTCGTCTTTGGGAGTGAGATGCGCGGCCGTCGGGGAAAAGACCGCCTGTTATTGTGAAAAACGGGGCATCCCCATTGATTTCATTCCAACAGAATATACGGGAGATGCCTTCGCCACTGAGTTCATTCAAGCGATGGATGGGAAAGCCAAGGTTCTTGTGCCAAAAGGCAACCTCGCCCGGAACGTGATTAGTGAGGAGCTGAACCGGTCGGGCATGACGTGTCAGCGAATGGATCGTCTATGAGACGGTGCTTCCCGAGGAAAGCGGTGATATCCTCAAGAAGGTCTTAGAACGGAAGGAAGCAGATATCATCACGTTCACCAGTTCGTCCACTGTCCATCACTTCATGAAGGTGGTCAAAGCCTATTCCCTCGGGCATTTCATCGAGGGAATCCCCATGGCCTGTATCGGCCCGATCACAAAAGAAACGGCCGAACAGTACGGATTACATGTAAAAATCAGCCCAAAGGTTTATACTGTAAATGAAATGGTAGAAGCCATTAAAACCTATATCCAACAGCACGACTGATTTCCTTTAGGAGGGTTACACTATGTCTGAATTACAATTCAACCGTCACCGCCGCCTGCGTCAAACCGAGAACATGCGTGCGCTTGTGAGGGAAACACATTTGCGGAAAGAAGATCTAATCTATCCACTATTCGTTGTGGAAGGGGAGAACATCCGTCGTCTTGTCCCTTCCATGCCGGATGTGTATCATATATCCATGGATAATCTCCAAGCCGAAATGGACGAGATCGTGTCCCTTGGCATTAAATCCATCATCCTGTTCGGCGTTCCTGCCGAAAAAGATGAAATGGGCTCACAGGCCTATCATGATCACGGCATCGTCCAGCAGGCGACCCGGTTCGTGAAGGAGCGCTACCCGGAAGTTGTGGTGGTCGCAGATACGTGCCTGTGTCAATATACGAGCCACGGTCACTGCGGCATCGTCGAAGGCGGGAAGATCCTGAATGACCCGACCCTTGACCTGCTTGCCAAAACGGCTGTCAGCCAGGCAGAAGCGGGTGCCGATATCATCGCACCGTCCAATATGATGGACGGATTCGTAGCAGCGATCCGTCACGGTCTCGATGAAGCCGGCTTCACCGATGTTCCAATCATGTCCTATGCCGTGAAATATTCATCCAGCTTCTACGGCCCGTTCCGTGATGCGGCTCATTCCACTCCGCAATTCGGAGACCGCAGGACGTACCAGATGGATCCAGCGAATCGCCTGGAAGCCCTACGGGAAGCGCAGTCGGATATGGAGGAAGGCGCCGATTTCCTCATCGTCAAACCGGCCCTTTCGTATCTTGACATCATGCGTGATGTGAAGGATCGCTTCAATGCCCCTGTTGTGGCCTATAACGTGAGCGGAGAATACAGCATGGTCAAAGCAGCCGCACAAAACGGCTGGATCGACGAAAAAGGCATCGTCATGGAAAAATTGGTGAGCATGAAGCGTGCAGGAGCCGACTTGATTGTCACCTATCATGCCAAAGACGCAGCAAGATGGTTATCTGAATCTTAATTTGGAACGGGAGGAATTGAACGATGCGATCGTATGAAAAATCAAAGCAAGCCTTTCAGGAAGCCGTAAAATTGATGCCGGGTGGAGTCAACAGTCCGGTACGGGCATTCAAATCCGTTGATATGGATCCCATTTTCATGGAACGTGGAAAAGGCTCGAAGATCTATGATATCGATGGGAATGACTACATTGATTATGTGCTATCCTGGGGTCCGCTGATCCTTGGACATTCCAACGACCACGTGGTGGAAGCCATCAAGAAGGTGGCCGAAAATGGTACAAGCTTCGGTGCACCGACCGAGATTGAAAACGAACTGGCAAGCCTCGTCATCGAGCGCGTACCGAGTATCGAAGTCGTGCGGATGGTATCTTCCGGTACGGAAGCGACCATGAGCGCCCTCCGTCTTGCCCGCGGGTATACTGGACGCAATAAAATCCTGAAGTTTGAAGGCTGCTATCACGGCCATGGGGATTCCCTCCTCATCAAAGCGGGCTCCGGTGTCGCCACACTCGGTCTTCCGGACAGTCCTGGAGTTCCTGAAGGGATCGCGAAGAACACCATCACCGTTCCGTATAACGACCTTGACAGCCTCCGCTATGCGTTCGAACAATTCGGTGATGACATCGCTGGCGTGATCGTGGAGCCTGTTGCCGGGAATATGGGGGTTGTCCCTCCTAAGCCTGGATTCCTTGAAGGACTCAGGGAAGTAACCGAGCAGTACGGTTCCCTTTTGATCTTCGATGAAGTCATGACAGGCTTCCGCGTCGGATACAACTGTGCCCAAGGATATTTTGGCGTCACACCGGACTTGACATGCCTTGGTAAGGTCATTGGTGGAGGGCTTCCAGTGGGTGCTTACGGTGGTAAAGCGGAGATCATGGAGCAGATTGCTCCGAGCGGTCCGATCTATCAGGCAGGTACCCTCTCTGGGAACCCCCTTGCCATGACAGCCGGACTTGAGACATTGAAGCAGCTTACACCTGAGAGCTATGAAGAATTCGGCCGCATTGCCGATCGCCTTCAAGATGGCTTGAGCACGCTTGCCGAAAAATATGGTATCCCTCATACGATCAATCGCGCCGGTTCCATGATCGGATTGTTCTTCACCGATGAAGAGGTGTCCAATTATGAAGGAGCCAAGTCATCCGATCTTGAAATGTTCTCGAACTATTATCGTGAGATGGCCCATAACGGTGTCTTCCTCCCGCCTTCTCAGTTCGAAGGACTCTTCCTGTCGACCGCCCATACGGATGAGGATATCGACAAGACCCTCGAAGCGGCAGAAGCGGCATTCAAGAAGATCCAACAAAAGTAACGAAGTAAAGAGGCTAAGGCATCCGCGTGTTAGTTATAGGAAACCCGAATTCATTTGCCTGGATAAGGTTCATGAATTCGGGTTTTTAATATGTTGGATGAACATTTATCTTTCATTGTTTCTAGCGGTTGATTGGAGTGCAAGACGAAGACTTCTGCGGGAAGAGTAGCTTATGTGAGACCCCGCAGGCGTGCCGAGGAGGCTCACGGGCTACCCGCGAAAAGCGAAGTCTTGCACGGAAATCATGAGCGGTATAAAGAACCTATACGGATTGTATTCGTATTGAGATGTCACCTTTTTAGTATTGGCTCCACTACTTTTTCTATTGAATCAGGTTTCATCCTACTTTCGTTCCATTTTCTGGTGATGACGATTGACTCCATAGGTGTTGTGGTAGAGTACCTGTAGTCAGATGAATGGGAGGCAGATAGAATGGAAGGAATCTCTTCAGAAACGAAGGAGTATACCATGCCGCGCATCGGGGACGATGCACCGGGATTCACGGCCGCCACGAGCAGGGGGAACGTCAGCTTGTCTGATTATCAGGGCAGGTGGGTAGTATTATTTTCTCATCCCTCGGACTTTACCCCGGTATGCACGACGGAATTCGTCGCATTTCAGGAGATTTACCCCGAACTGCAAAAGCTGGATACCGACCTATTGGGACTGAGTGTGGATAGTGTTTCGTCCCATATCGCGTGGATCAGAAGCATCGAAGAAAACTTTGATACAACCATCGAATTTCCCGTCATTGCCGATCTGGACAAAGAGGTAGCCATGAAATATGGCATGATAATGCCTGGGGAGAGCCAGGTTGAGACGAGCCGTGCAGTCTTTGTGATCGACAGTCGCCAGACCATCCGCTCCATCATCTATTACCCGCTCACAACAGGTCGTAATATGAAGGAAATCGTGCGTCTCGTCCAAGCCCTGCAGGCAACCGATGAACACGGTGTATCAACACCTGCCGATTGGGAGCCCGGTGACAAAGTCGTTGTTTCTCCGCCCGAAACACAGGGAGAGGCCGCAGAACGTGCAAATGAAGAGGGAATCGAGTATATAGACTGGTATATATCCAAAAAATCGCTGTAGTCATCATAACCGTCCGCGTCGCGCGGGCGGTTATTTTTTTGCGGAAATTCGGGTGATTGTGGTCGAAGGTGGACACCTCCCCGGACATTTCTCATGCCATGCTGGAAGGGAGGGCTTGAATATGCCGGCAAGCCTTGTACGGTTTGTTTACTTGGGGTATACGATAGTGAGTCACATTGGATACGTGGCCGGCATGGATAGTTAGTTTGAAATAGTGGATTGATTTTTACTGAGAAGAATTCGCCTGATGATGAAGACGATCAGGCAGAGTGCATACAGGAAACTTACAATCATCAGAAGAGTGACTACGAGTGGAGCATGTTGGAACCCATAAATCAGTTTATCGATATCAGAAATATCCTGTGGAGTCATGGCGTCTTTGTTGAATAGGAGCATTTCTTTCCAATTGTCCTCCAGCATCAAGTAACTTGACGCCCAGCCGAAGACGAAAAAGGTGTATGGAAAAATTCCTAAAGACAGCATTAACTGGACAAACAACAACATGTTCTTCAAAAAAATCCCCCGCTCTTTGTCCCATTCGTTTTGTTTAAATTTACCTTTTTCTTGTGGCAGGTTCAATCTATTTTTAAAATATTTCAATCAGGACATCAAGCGAAGTATGTTTCTTACTGCGGGAATTGGCCAACAGAATGGCTTGGGGTCACCTTAAAGAAATACGTAAACGATGTATCCACATGAGCCGTTCACAGTGTGGGTGGTCTTTCTATAAGAATCTTTCTGGAATTGGCGGAACTTCACAAACAGTATCATATTCTTACATGCGAGCCCATATAGTGATAATGGCATTGTTTGTTATTTCTTTGCTTAATGAAAGGAGGAATTTCTTTGTCGCAGCAATCGAGCCTACGATTTTCCCTGGAAGAATCAATTTGGTTTAAAAAAGGACAGGAAGTTGAAGAGTTATTATCCATCTCCTTAGATCCACATATAACGATACAAGAACAAGAGCAGTATATCCTCATCAGAGGCAGCCTGGATCTGTCCGGTGAATATCTTCCGTCCTCGGTGAGGGATGATGATGAAGCCTATGAGGTGGATGAGATCCTGGAGGCGAGTGGAAAGTACGTTCAGATGGTGGAGAGCCGTGAGAAAGGGGAACTTGAGTTCATCCATTGCTTCCCGGTGGATGTGACGATCCCGAAAAACCGGATCGAAAATCTGGAAGACATCGATGTGTTTGTGGAGTCATTCGATTATGCCGTACCTGAAAATGCCTGCATCAGGCTGAATGCCGACCTGACCATCACTGGGATCTTTGGTGAACAGCAGGTGCAGACCCCTGTTGAAGAAGAGCTATATGAACCGATGTACCGTGCCGTCGACACGATGGAAGAAGTGGAAGCAGAAGAAGCAGAGACCCTGGAGACGGTCGTACCTGACTACGTGGAACAGCCGCCGAGGGAGGAAGAATATGATGTCTTCTCCCTCTCTCCTGCCTATGAGGAAGTGGAAGAGGAGGAGGAGGCAGAGGAAACGGAACCTTTCGTCCTAGAAGGAAGGGTCACGCCTGAAGAGGAAGAAATCCCGGTCCAAATCCATTATGAAACGTTCCCTGAACCAGAAGCGATGAGAAGCGAGAAGATGTTTGAACTTCCGGAACACGAGCTCAGTGAATCGTCCGAGGATCAGTCCTATCAGCACCACGCGCAGGAGCCCGTCCAGCCGCCGGTTCAACTTCCTGTCCAAGAGGTTATGGAAGTAGAAGAAGAGGAAGAATCTTCATCAAGCTCCGAGGTCGAAGCGGCGAAAGAAAAGGCGAAAGGCAAGAAGAAAAAGTATGAGTCGATCTCCCTTACGGATTTCTTTGCCCGGAAGGAAGAGGAGCGGGGTGCCACGCTCCGGGTGTGCATCGTCCAAGACGGAGATACCCTTGATTCCATCGCAGAAAAGTATGAACTGACAATCCCGCAGCTCCTGAGGGTGAATCAGCTTGAGGCCAATCAGGATGTGTACGGCGGTCAAGTGCTGTATATCCCGCCTGAAGAGCCTGCTTTTAGGTAAGGGTGTAATGAAAGCCGGACTGACGCGATAGGGTTGGTCCGGCTTTTTTAGAGTATACAGGCAGAAGGTGATAAACATGGAACAACCCCTTGAAGCATTGAGGCCCGTACTCCAGCCATATGGCGTCGAACCTTACTTTGTGGAGAGCTTCGGCAAGATCTCCAAGGTGTTCTCGAATAAGGGAACCCTTGCCGTCAAAAAGCTCTCCCCTCAAAATGGGGTAGATTTTGTCCGCAACATCCAGACCCTTTTCCAAAGGGGCTATAACCGCATTGTGCCGATTTATCCAACGCTGGACGGCCGCTATGCCGTGTGGAATGAGGGAAGCCTGTTCTACGTGATGCCATGGCTCATCAATCAGGACAGGGAAGACCGCTTCGAGAAGCACCAGAAGATGTTCAGGGAGTTTGCCCGTCTTCATACCCTCTCCTCCCAGGAAGTGAAGATTGATAAAGAAGAGAGGGAATCCCATTACGAATTGCTCACTACACGATGGGAGAAAGAACAGCAGTTCCTTGATGAGTATATCGATACATGTGAACATGACCACATATATGTCGCCGTTTCAATACCATTATTGTATGTATTATAAAGATGCGTCCCAGGCGCTGAAGTTTTCCAGGAAGATGCTCGATGAATGGTATGAGGAAACGAAGGAGCTCGAGAAAGTACGGACGGTCATCACCCATGGGAAGGTGTCTTCCGAGCACTTCCTGTATGATGACAGGGGGTTGGGGTATTTTCATAACTTCGAGAAGTCCAAGGTCGCTTCTCCTTTCCACGATCTCCTCCCGTTCCTGTCGAGGACATTGAAGACGTATCCGAAGTATTATGAAGAATGCGTGGAATGGCTCACCACCTATTTTCATCATTTTGCCGTCCGGAATGAGGAGAGGCAGCTGTTCATGAGCTATCTTGCCTATCCGAGCTCCGTGATCGCCGTGGTGGAGAAATATTTCCATACACCGAAGGATAAACGTAATGAACGGAAATCACTGAAGAAGCTACAACGTCACTATTGGCTCCTGAAAAATACAGAATACGTGGTCATGCGTCTGGATGAAATGGAACAGCAGAAAAAAGAAGCGGAAGAAGCATCCTCCTCATAAGAAAAGCCCCGGACGGGATCCGGGGCTTTGTCGTTCTTTATATCCAGTCGAAATAGATGGCAGCGGCTATCGCAAGGAAGAGGGTCAGTAAAAGGACGTCGAACGTGGATGGAATCAGAATCGTCCGTATCCCTTGGAATATGGTGAAGGGAACGATGAATTGCTTACATATGGCACGGGTGTTCCTCAGCCAGGGGTGCTGGGTATGGGAGCTGAATTTCTTCATACCGGTCCACTCTCTTTCCTGGGTGATTTCACTACTGTATCCTATGAAGGGGGAAGAAAATGGTGCCAGACGGGCCTTCTGATGAATATTTTTCGGGGAAATGGGCGATAATGATTGACGAAACTTAATCAAATCTTATACTATAATGAGTAACTATATAACATGTAAATGCAATGAACAGGAAGAGTACGTTGAACCTGGCATTCAGAGAGGGAGACGTATGCTGAGAGTCTTCCATGCTAAGACAATGGAAGGTCGCCTGAAGAGCAGTTTCTATGAACTACAGTAGTAGAAACCGGTGAAAAGCCGTTATGGGTCTTCGAGAGTCTGGGGAAATTTCCCCGGGAATTAAGGTGGTACCGCGAATGGAGATCCTTCGTCCTTTTTATAGGACGGGGGATTTTTTTATGTTTACCCAGGGCCCGCATGCATGCACGAAATAGGAGGAAAACCAATGGAAAATCAAGATCAACAATTATCTATGCCGACAAAATATGATCCGAAGGCCATCGAGCATGGCCGGTACAAATGGTGGATCGATGGGAAGTTCTTCGAAGCTACAAATGATAAGGAGAAGGAACCGTACACCATCGTCATCCCGCCTCCGAACGTAACCGGAAAGCTTCACCTCGGTCATGCGTGGGATACGGCGCTTCAAGACATCCTGACGCAGCATGAAGCGCATGCAGGGCTACGACGTCCTCTGGCTTCCGGGAATGGACCACGCGGGGATCGCGACACAGGCAAAAGTAGATGAGAAGCTGCGCAATCAAGGCATTTCACGCTATGACCTCGGCCGTGAAAAGTTCGTGGAAGAAACATGGAAGTGGAAAGAAGAATATGCCGAACATATCCGTCAGCAGTGGGCGAAAGTCGGCCTCGGACTCGATTACAGCCGTGAGCGCTTCACCCTTGATGAAGGATTATCCGATGCCGTACGAAAGGTATTTATCGACCTTTATAACAAAGGGCTCGATTTACCGCGGGGAATATATCATCAACTGGGACCCTGCAACGAAAACCGCCCTGTCGGATATCGAAGTTATCCATCAAGACGTTCAAGGCGCATTCTATCATATGCGATACCCATTGAGCGACGGCAGCGGCCATATTGAAATCGCGACAACGCGTCCTGAAACGATGCTCGGGGACACGGCCGTTGCCGTACATCCGGAAGATGATCGCTACAAGCATCTCATCGGGAAAAACGTGATCCTTCCGATCGTTGGACGTGAAATCCCGATCGTCGGTGATGATTATGTGGATATGGAATTCGGTTCAGGTGCGGTGAAAATCACGCCTGCTCATGACCCGAATGACTTTGAAATCGGAAATCGTCATAATCTGCAACGCATCCTTGTGATGAATGAAGATGGAACCATGAACGAAAAAGCCGGGAAATACAACGGTATGGATCGCTTTGACTGCCGCAAGCAAATTGTGAAGGATCTCCAAGAAGACGGTGTCCTGTTCAAAATTGAAGAGCATATTCATTCTGTTGGCCATTCTGAGCGAAGCGGGGCCATTGTCGAACCGTATCTTTCCACTCAATGGTTCGTTAAGATGGATCCCCTTGCAGAAAAATCCGTGACGCTTCAAGACGGGGAAGAATAAAGTGAACTTTGTTCCAGATCGCTTTGAAAACACGCTATCTTCGCTGGATGGAAAATACACGTGATTGGTGTATTTCACGTCAACTATGGTGGGGACACAGAATCCCTGCTTGGTACCACAATGAAACAGGTGAAATCCATGTTGGCCATGAAGCACCTGAAGACCTTGAAAACTGGACACAGGAAGATGATGTACTGGATACATGGTTCAGCTCAGCACTATGGCCGTTCTCCACAATGGGCTGGCCGGATACAGAAGCGGAAGACTTCAAACGCTACTATCCGACCAATACCCTCGTGACAGGCTATGATATCATCGTTTCTGGGTTTCCCGTATGATTTTCCAGGGACTTGAATTTACTGGATGAACGCCCATTCAAAGACGTATTGATTCACGGTCTCGTTCGTGATGCCGATGGACGCAAGATGAGTAAATCCCTCGGAAACGGCGTTGATCCCATGGATGTCATCGAGAAATACGGAGCCGATTCCCTGCGCTACTTCCTTTCCACAGGAAGCTCACCTGGTCAGGATCTGAGATTCTCATTTGAAAAAGTGGAGTCTGTTTGGAACTTTGCCAATAAGATCTGGAATGCTTCCCGATTCGCCCTGATGAATATGGACGGCATGACCTATGACGAAATCGATCTTTCCGGTGAAAAGTCAGTGGCAGATAAATGGATCCTCACCCGACTAAATGAGACGATTGAAACCGTTACACGCCTTGCCGACAGTATGAGTTCGGTGAAGTGGGGCGCATCCTTTACAACTTCATCTGGGATGATTTCTGTGACTGGTATATCGAAATGGCGAAGCTGCCACTTTACGGGGAAGACGAAGCCGCGAAGAAGACGACTCGTTCGATCCTTGCCTATGTTCTCGACAACACGATGAGACTTTTACACCCGTTCATGCCGTTTATTACCGAGGAAATATGGCAGAACCTGCCGCATGAAGGCGAATCCATTACCGTGCTGCCTGGCCGACAGTTGATTCAGCCCTTACGGATGATGCCGCAGCAGAAGAAATGAAGCTTCTTGTGGACATCATTCGTGCCGTACGGAATATCCGTGCAGAAGTGAATACGCCGATGAGCAAGCAAATCAACCTCATGCTGAAAGCGAAAGATGAAGATACCTTGCGATTCTTAAGAAGAATGCAGCCTATATCGAGCACTTCTGTAATCCGGAATCCCTTGAACTGTGCACTGATGCATCGGCACCTGAAAAAGCGATGACAGCGGTCGTGACGGGAGTCGAGCTATTCCTTCCACTTGCAGGGCTCATCAATATCGAGGAAGAAATCGCCCGCCTTCGAAAAAGAACTTGATAAATGGACGAAGGAAGTATCACGCGTTCAAGGGAAGCTGAACAACGAACAATTTGTAAGCAAAGCCCCTCAGAAAGTCGTGGATGAAGAAAAAGCAAAAGAAAAAGACTACTTGGAAAAACAAGCCACGGTTAAGGCCAGAATCGAAGAGTTTAAAACGGTATAATCACACCGCAAAGACAAGAGGGCTGATGACCGATCAGCCCTCTTTTTCTTTACGAAGTCTAAGGAGGACAATCAGCATGATGCATTACGAAGAAGCGGTAAAATGGATCCATTCACGCTTGCGCCTAGGGATCAAGCCCGGTTTGCAGCGCATGGAGGAGCTGCTTGAGAAGCTTGGAAACCCCCATCAAACCATCAAGACAGTCCATATCGGAGGGACGAATGGGAAAGGGTCCACTGTCACCTTCCTGCGGAATATCCTCCAGGAATCGGGCTATACAGTGGGGACGTTCACGTCACCGTATTTCGAGAGATTCAATGAACGGATCAGTATGAACGGGTTGCCGATATCCGATGAAGCCCTGACCGCTCTCGTTGAAAGGTAAAACCGATCGCAGAGGAAATGGAGAATTCCGAATGGGGTGGGCCGTCGGAATTCGAAGTGATCACGGCCATGAATTTTTTGTATTTTGCCGAATATGAAACACCGGACATCGTACTCGAGGAAGTCGGACTCGGAGGAAGGCTCGATTCCACCAACGTCATCACCCCCCTCGTTTCTGTCATCACGAGCATCGGGATGGACCATATGCAGTTCTTGGGGAACTCGACTGGAGGAAATCGCCTTTGAAAAAGCAGGGATCATCAAACCCGGTGTCCCGGTCGTATCGGGGGTCTCACAGCCTGAAGCCGCTGCGGTCATTTCGGAACAAGCAGGGCAAAAACAGAGTCGTCTCCACGTATTGGGAGAAGGATTTTCGGCCGTCTCCACGGACCATTTACCTGACGGCGAACGTTTCCAATACGAAGAAGATGGGGCTTCAGTATCGTTCGATATTACCATGATCGGAATGCATCAGGTGAGGAATGCCGCCGTATCCATTAAAGTAGCGAAACTTCTCGGAGACCATGGGTTCCAGATTGATCCGGGGCACGTGAAAAGGGGACTCATGAAGGCGTACTGGCCCGGGAGGATGGAGAAGGTGTCGGATACCCCATTGATCTTTCTTGATGGCGCCCATAATCCTGAAGGCGTGGCGGCACTCGTCAAGACCATTCAAGGAGCGATTCCAAGGAAAGCATGTGAACAGTCGTATTCGCTGCCCTTAAGGATAAGGAATTGAAACCAATGATCGAGCCATTGGAGGCAAGCTGTCGATACACCTCATCTTCACGCAATTTGATTTCCCGAGGGCCGCTTCCGGCAGTGAACTTCTCGAGCTTGCAGGGAGAGGGACAGTCTCAGACGATTGGAAGAAGTATGTGGATGAGTATGTAGCATCTACGAGGAAGGGGAAGTCCTCCTCATCACCGGATCACTCTACTTCTTATCGGAAGTAAAACCATATTTATTGAAAAAATTAGAAAATAATAGAATTAATAAGTGACTTTAACGGGGTACTTTGATAAAATATTCGTAAACTTGTGACTATTTAACTAGATAGGCAAGAGATCAGAATATTGTGAGGGATGGCTATGCCGCTTTCGTTGAGTAAAAAAGTATCGATTCTTATTGCGTGGCTTGCTGTTGTACCGGCAGGCCTCTATTTTACCTATCTTCAGTATCCTCCTGAAAACGTGAGCGGCAATGGAGGGACGCTGATCAGTCTCATCTTATTCGCAGCCATCATCCTGTTCATGCCCATCGTCATCAACGGGACGGCCATCTTCCTCATTCAGTGGGTGACCCTGGCTGCCTTCATCAAATACGGGCTATTTGTCGAGATCGTACTCATGCAGCTGTCCATTATCCCATTTGTATTCAGATTGAGGGTGGCAAAGCAGGATTGGCATCGCGTCCCCCTCAATTCCATGATGTTCTTCCTTGTCTCCCTCTTCAGCGGACTGCTATTCTTCGGACTCGGCGGAATCGTTGGATCGAAGGGAATCGAGACCCTTATCCTGCCGATCCTGTTTTATCAGGTGGCTTCGGTCCTCATCAATCAGGTCCTTCTGTATGCCTATTTGCGATTCATGGTCGGGGAACCGATTGGGTTTTTCAGTAAGGATTTCATCTGGGACCTTATCTATAATATGATCATGCTTCCGTTGGCCCTCTCTCTTTACTATCTCACCTTCCAGCTGGGGGTCTTTGCATCGATTCTGATCGGGGTCCCCTTCATCAGCCTGTCGATCATTATGAAACTGTACAATTCATCTGAAAAGATCAACATCTACCTGCAAAAGGCCGGAGAAATCGGGCACCAGCTCACGGAGAGGCTGAAGGTGAGTGAAGTATTGGATATCTTCATAGAGAAGATTACCTCCACGCTCCCCGTCGAGTATGCGTACATTCTCGATTGCTATGATCCGGATTTGGTCCTCCTCAGAAGAGTGGAGAAAGGGAGGCGCATGCCGAATGACCTGTCCCCCATGAAGAAGGGGGAGGGAATTAGCGGCCGAGTGTGGGAAAACTGTGAATCCATGCTCTTTACGTCCAAAAAAGAATGGGTGGATATAGCCGAGGGCTACATGCCGGAGGATGTGGAAAGCGTACTATGCGTCCCCATTGTGAGAAATCAGAAAGTGAGGGGGATCCTGCTTCTTGCTACTTCAAAAAAGAAAGCCTATGAAAAGATGCAGCTCATGATCGTGGACATTCTCTGCTCCTATTTTGGTGTGGCGATGGAAAATGCGCGACACCACGAAATGACCAAGCATAATAGCGAAAGATGTGCCCTGACAGACCTTTACAATTACCGTTATTTCGATGATCTCCTTGCTCTTGAGTTCAATTATCTTGAAAGCGGTCAGCGCCGGTGCCTGTCCCTCATCATGCTGGATCTGGATCACTTTAAGGCCATCAATGATACATATGGACATCAGGGCGGGAATGAAATCCTGAAGGGACTTTCGAACCATCTAGTGGAACTGATCGGTGCAGTTGGAACAGTCGCCCGATACGGCGGTGAAGAATTTGTCATCCTCCTGCCTGATATCGGGATTCAACGGGCACTTCAGATGGCGGAAAAAATCAGGCAGCGGATCGCAGACACCCCGTTCCTTCTCCATGATTCCCTGAATGGTCAGGACAGAAGGAAGATGGTCAGGATCACGGCAAGCATCGGAGTGGCGACGGCGCCGGTTGATGCAGATGATCCCCTGGCGCTGATCAGGCACGCGGACCGGGCGCTCTATACAGGTGCAAAGCAGCTCGGGAGGAACCGGGTGGCTCAATATGTGAAGTGAGAAGAAACGCGGCAGACCGGCCGCGTTTCTTTTTGTTTTTACAAGAACCGAGCTTTTTTGATATTTTTTGTTTAATAAGCCTATTATCATATTCCAAAATACCCATAGATGAGATAGACTAGGATTATATTGGAATCGGATGAATCTTTTTACTTACTTATAGAGGAGTTGTGAGGAAAGTGGCTTATCTATTAATCTGCATCACCGCCATCATACTGATCCCCATCCTGTATGTGGTTCCCATGGGACTATCGTTGAAGGGGAAGCATCTTGTCGCTTCGAGTACCTTTCTCCTTTCCATGGTCGGTGCGGCAGCTTCTGTCACCTATCCCCTTTGGATGATCCTGCTTATGCTCGCAGTCACCGCATGCCTGATGGCCTATCTCATGGACCAGCGGGTCTCAGGTCTGTTCAGCAGCTTAGTGCCGGCAGGAGATGGTGCCTTGGCAGGGATCATGAACGATGTGGAAGAGCCTGATATAACGGAGCCTGTCATACATAGTGTGAAGGAAGAAACGCGGGTGGAAACAGAAGTAGTTACTGAAATGGCTGCGACAGTTGAAGTTCAGCAGCCTGCAGAAGTAGAAGATGACGAAAGCGAATGGTTTGTGGAATCAGGGCATGAAGGGTTTGATCCGGAAACGTCCGTGTCGGATGATCAACTTGAATTGGAAGAAGAGGAGATCATGCTAGGTTCATGGTTTGAAAATGCCGAACCGGTTGAAGGACCGGAAGAAGATCCTGAACTGATGTTCATCCAGCCGATGGAACAGGAGGCTCCCCTTCAAGAAGTTCAGGAAGACGAATCAATCGCTACCTATATGGAGGAGCTCTTTGAAGAAGGAAACAGTGCGGATGGACAGGAAGACGGTCACCTGCCTGTAGTCGGTCCCAGGGCTCGAGGATCTTTCAAGGGAGATGCCCGAAGAAGCGCCCCTGGTAACAAATGAGAAGATGCTCGGTATTCTTGAAGAAGAAGTAGTTGATGCCGATCCTGAAGAGGAGAATCACCTCGTTCACGAAGAAACACTCGAAGGCAAATCCTCTCTTGAAGAATTGGATGATCTTCAGGAGGAGATGCTGTCCCGTCCGCGCATTGACGGGCCTATCATGAAGACGATGCTTGAAATCATCGCCTTATCAGAAACGTCCATTCCAAAAGATGAGTTCCAGGAGCTGGTGAAGTCCTATCTGCATCCGGCCCTTCATGACCGGGATTATTACACGTTCGCCAAGATCCTGATTGATCATCAACTCATGCACGCTCAGTTTGAGCGGTGCTCAACCTTTATCACGGAAATCGAAGACCGGTTCCATTCCTATGGATATCTGTCTGATGAACTTACCCATATCAAGCAATATGCCCAAAATCAATTGAACTAGAATAGGAGAATTCCAATGAAAAAGAGTACTGAAATCCAATCCTTACCCATCATCAACATTTCGGACGGCAGTGAAATCGGGAAGGTCCGCTCCCTTGTAGTAAACCCTGAGAAAGGATCAGTCGATTTCCTGACAGTAGAACATGAAGACTGGCAGATCAGCGTAAGGGCCATTCCATTCAAGAAGGTCGTGGGAATTGGGGAATACGCCGTCACAGTGGAACATGAGAATGCCGTCATCGACCTGAATGAAATTCCCATTGCCAATTCACTTGTGAATAAAAAGATCCGGGTGACCGATGCCCGCCTCATGACGAGGAAGGGACAGATGATCGGTGAAATCGTCGAGTTCCATGTGGATGATGAGAGCGGAGCAATCCTGACCCTTGAATTGAAAAGCAAGAGTGACTCGTACTACCTCGATTCCACTCATGTCCTGACGTGGGGGAAAGATATTGTCATCGTAAAGGAAGATGCTGCCGAGTACTTCCGGGAAACCCTCGTTGAAGAGATTTCGACTCCGCAGGAAGCCGTCGTCATGGAGGAAGCAGCTGCCACACAGGCTGACGGGCTGAAAGACATCGAATCCAGACAAATGGAGCTCCTGGTCGGAAGGCAGACGGCAGAAGATATATTCAGTCTTGAAGGCGAACTGCTCGTACCAAAGGGTGCAGAGCTGACCCGTACAGACATCCAATCGGTCAAGGAAGCGGGTCCATCCGTCTTTGTGGAATTGACCATGAACATCAGATAAGGGGGCGCATCAGATGAAAAATCGGCGCCTGATCCGATTGCTTGCACCCATGTTCATCATGATCGTTTTATATGCTGGTGTGTCGCAGCTTGGTGTTTTCCTCTATGAGAAGGTCACGTCGGTTTCGTTCATACAAAATGCAGAAGCGGCATCGGTGGACCTGTCGGGGAAAACAAAGAAGCAGGCCATAAAGCTTCTTGAAACGAAGGTCGAGTCGTGGAAGGGAGAGCAGGAAATTATGCTCTCATTCGATGGCCGGGACGTCCTTCTGGATTCCGGTACCATCGCATTCCATTTCAAAGAATCTGTCGGGGCACTGAAGGAAAAGGGGAATTCCCCATTGGCCGTTTCGGTCGATGAAGCCGCTTTGAACGGCTACATCGAGGAACGATTCCCCGGATACCATCTGGATCAATTCCCGGGACTTCAAAAAAGGATTGAGGATGCCACGTCCATGCTGAAGGTCGAGGAAACAATCGACCTGGATGATTTCTTTGAGGGGGAAGAAAACGTCTTCTACGCAGGGGAGCTCGATGAAATCGAAGTGAGTCCGGGACTATCAGCGTTCATTGAAGCCAATCCAGTGATCGACATCCCCGGGAATGCACGATTTTCGTTCCTGGAGTTTCTTGATTCAAGTGGTTCTTCGGTAAGCACCCCTGATGATCTCGGACCGGTGGCTTCCTTGCTGTACGAGCTCATCCTGCACACAGATCTGGCGATTGCCGAGCGAAACATCTCCACCGGTCTCCCGCCTTATGCATCACTCGGTCTTGAAGCGAGGGTGAATCCTGTCACAGGACAGGATCTCGTATTCATGAATGCACGGGATTCAGCTTATACGGTCACCTTTTCTCTTCATGACAATACGCTGAAGGGACAAATTTCCGGGATGACGATGCCGTATGAATACAAGGTGAGGACGACTGGGAAAAAGGAATACCCGCCGCGCGTCGTGAAACAGTTCAGCGCATTCATCCCCCAAGGGGTCCTCGCGACCACCCAGGAAGGGGAAAAGGGGAAAATGATCTCCGTCTACCGGGATAAGTATTCTTCCGATGGAGATGTAATCGATGAAGAGTTGATCAGTGAAGATTTTTACGCCCCGGCGAACCGGGTGGAGATCTGGCCACTGAATGCCGGCGAACCCGATGGAACCTTATCCGACGAGGCTTCTGTCCAGGATCAGGAAAAGGAAGATGGAAGCAGCGAATCGGACAGTGAACGCAGCACGGAAGGCATCCGGGAAGATTCCCCAGAGGTCGAAGGGGAATCCGCGCCCGTTGTGGATGAGGAAGAAGGCACAGCGGATGGGAACCAAGAAGACGACGGCCACACAAGTGGAACAACGGATAAGAAGGATTCACCCAATGTGAAAACCGCCCCAAAAAAGAAGAAGGCAGAAAAGTGAAGGAGGGTAATCCATGACGACAACCCGGAAAAGACTCGGAGATCTCCTCGTCGAAGCGGGAATCATCTCTGAAGAGCAGCTTCAGGAAACGCTTGCCGACAAAGTGAAGGGACAAAAGACAGGAGATGCCCTCCTCCAAAAGGGATTCATCACAGAGCAGCAGCTCATCGAAGTGTTGGAGTTTCAGCTCGGTATCCCCCACGTCAGTCTGTATCGATACCCCTTCGAGGCGAACCTGTTTCACCTGATCCCGAAGGAAACGGCCAAAAGGACGCTGATGATTCCACTGAAGACCGAGGGGGACCGCCTGTTTGTGGCCATGAATGACCCCCTTGATTTCTATGCCATCGAAGATTTGCGTTTGGCGACGGGGTTCAAAATCGAGCCGGCAATCGCGACGAAGGATGATATCCTGAAGGTCATCAATAAATATTACGACCTTGAAGAAGGGTTCGAAGAGCTTTTCCGCGAGGAGCAGGTCCAAGTCGATGAGCCGTCCGTGACCGATGCGGAATCACCCATCGTGCGCCTGGTGAATCAGATCCTCTCCAATGCGGTGACGCAAAAGGCGAGTGATATCCATATCGATCCACAGGAAACGAAGGTGGCGATCCGCTTCAGGGTCGACGGCATCCTCCGGACAGAGCGGAATCTTCCCAAACATATGCAGAGCATGCTCCTTGCCCGCCTGAAGATCATGGCGAACCTCGATATCACAGAATTCAGGGTCCCCCAGGACGGCAGGATGAAGGTGAATGTGGATGTCCATCCCATCGATCTCAGGGTTTCCACCCTCCCGACCGTCTACGGTGAGAAAATCGTTCTCCGACTCCTTGATCTCGGCTCACAGCTCAATGATCTCCAAAAGCTTGGCTTCAATAAGGTGAACCACCAACGGTTCATGAATCTGATCAAGCAGCCGACGGGCATCGTCCTCATCACGGGGCCGACGGGGTCGGGGAAATCTTCGACTCTTTATGCCGCACTGAATCATCTCAACAGTGAAGAAGTGAATATCATCACCGTCGAAGATCCCGTCGAGTACCAGCTTGAAGGCATCAATCAGATTTCTGTGAACCAACAGGTCGGCCTGACGTTCGCGAAGGGTCTCAGGGCCATCCTCCGTCAGGATCCCAATGTGATTATGGTCGGAGAGATCCGTGACAAAGAAACGGTCGAAGTATCGATCCGGGCATCCCTCACGGGGCATCTCGTCCTGAGCACCCTCCATACGAATGATTCGATCTCCACAATCACACGTCTTCTCGACATGGGGGTAGAACCATTCCTCGTCGCGTCTTCCCTGAGCGGAGTCGTCGCCCAGCGGTTGATCCGCAGGGTATGCCGCGATTGTAAACAGGTCGTACCGGCCACGACCCGCGAGATCGGGATCTTCGCCAAAAGGGGCATGAAGATCGAGACCATCACCCGTGGAACCGGCTGCTCCTCCTGCAATATGACAGGGTATAAGGGGCGGATCGCCATTCATGAAATCCTCATGATGAATGAAGAAATGAAGAAAGTCATCCTGAACGACGAGCCGATTTCGAAACTGCGGGAGCTTGCCATCCGCAACAAAACCATATTCCTTGTGGATGATGGACTCCTGAAAGTGAAACAGGGATTGACAACAACCGAAGAAGTATTACGAGTTTCCATAGCAGAGTAGGTGAAAACATGAAAGAAAAAATAGATGCGCTCCTCAGAAGCGCGTATGAACTCGGGGCCTCCGACATCCATCTGACCGTCGGGGCACCGCCGGTCTTCCGGATCCACGGAGACCTGAAACGATACGGGAAGGAGTCCCTGGCTCCTGAAACAACCGAAGGGATGGCCAAAGCCCTCATCGCGCCGACCATGTATACGAGCTTTGAAGATGCAGGCGAGCTTGACTTCTCGTATGGTATTCCCGGTGTATCCCGGTTCAGGATCAATGCCTTTCGTCAGCGTTCCTGTGTATCTTTGGCAATCCGTGTGATCCCGACATCGATCCCGACGATGGAGGATCTGTTCCTTCCCCATGCGCTGAAAGGGATTGCCGGAAGGCCACAGGGTCTGTTCCTCGTGACGGGGCCGACGGGAAGCGGTAAATCCACGACCCTTGCGTCCATCATCGATCATATGAACCGAACGATGAGGAAGCATATCATCACCCTGGAGGATCCCATCGAGTATCTTCACCGCCACGGTAGCTCCATCATCGATCAGCGGGAGGTCGGATTTGATACGGGTTCTTTTTCCAGAGGATTGAGGAGTGCTCTGAGGCAGGACCCCGACATCATCCTTGTGGGGGAAATGAGGGACCTTGAAACGATTCATACGGCCATCACGGCTGCGGAGACGGGTCACCTCGTACTGGCGACCCTTCATACCTCCAGTGCGCCGGCGACGATCGAACGTATCGTGGATGTATTCCCGCCCGAACAGCAGGCCCAGATTCGCGTTCAGCTGGCATCCGTCCTGACGGGCATCCTCTCGCAGCGCCTGTTCCCGACAATGGACCGGAAAGGCCGCCGCGCAGCGACAGAGCTTCTATTGAATAACGCGGCAGTGGCCAATCTCATCCGCTCGGAGAAAGTGCACCAGATTCAAAACGTCATGCAGACGTCGCGGGCTTCGGGCATGCATCTTATGAGCGATAGCGTCCAGGGACTCTACGAGGCGGGGATCGTCTCCAAGGAAATGGCCCTCCCCTACATCCGGGAGGGAGCATAAATGGCGAGGTTCAAATATACGGGCCGCGACCGCTCGGGTCCGAAGAACGGTGTCGTCACAGCGTCCAACAAGCGGGAGGCCCTCCTGCAGCTGAAAAAGCTCGAGGTGAGGGTAATCGGGATCGATGAGCTTCCCGAGACCCTTTTGACGAAGGATCTGGCCATCGGGAATCCCGTGAAGCTCCGCCACCTACTCATCTTCCTGAGGCAGTTCGCCACCCTGCTCCAGGCGGGAGTGACCGTCGTGGATGCGACCCACATCCTTTCGCGCCAGACAGAGAGCAAGCCCCTGTCAAGGGCCCTGGGCGAGGTAGAAGAGAACCTCCGCGGGGGGCATCCCCTCTCGGAAGCCCTCGGGAAGCACGGAAGGATCTTTGAGCCCCTCCTCATCAACATGGTGAGGGCGGGGGAGGCGTCGGGAAGCCTCGATGAAACTCTTGACGGACTGGCCACGCACTACGAGAAACAGCATGCCACGAGGCAGAAGATCGTATCGGCCCTTACCTATCCGGCCGTCGTCGCCGTCCTTGCCCTTGGCGTCGTCATCTATCTCCTGACATCCGTCGTCCCGACATTCGTCGACATGTTCATCGACTTCGGGGGAGAGCTGCCGGCTATCACGAAATTTGTTATCTCCGCCAGCGAGTTCATGCAGCGGTTCTGGTACATCCTGATCGGACTGATGTTCCTTCTGATTCTGGGATTTGTCCTTTTGAAGAAGAATAAGGAAACGAAATATCATCTCGACTACGTGATCCTCAGGCTGCCCATATTCGGGAAGATGCTCCAAAAAGCCGTCCTTGCCAGAATGACGAGGACCCTGAGCTCTCTATTCTCAAGCTCGGTCCCCATACTCCAGGCACTGTCGATCGTGGAGCGGGTCGTCGAGAATGAAGTGGTGGCGAAGGTCATCTCGCAATCAAGAAAGGCGTTGGAAGAAGGGGCATCCCTCACAGAGCCCATGAAGGCCCACTGGGCATTCCCCCCACTCGTCACGCAGATGATTGCCATCGGGGAAGAGACCGGTGCACTGGATACGATGCTTGATAAAGTCGCCGACTTCTATGAAAAAGAAGTCGAAAGTGCCACGGACCGTCTGAAATCCTTGATCGAGCCCCTCATGATCGTCGTACTGGCTGGAGTTGTAGGGACTATTGTCATAGCAATCATGGTTCCAATGTTTGAAATCTTCAACAGTGTACAAAACTATTAAAAAATACCTATTAAAATGTAAAAATATATAATTTTATGACAATAAATGTTGTATAATAGTCCTAGATTGTTCGAATGGCAATCCAGAAAATATCAGGAGGAATTCCCATGTTAAAGAAATTGCGTCAACGTTTGAAAAATGAGCGCGGCCTCACCCTTATCGAGCTTCTCGCCGTCGTCGTTATCCTCGGCATCATCGCAGCTATCGCGATCCCGAGCATCGGCGGACTTATCGACAACTCGAAGAAAGATGCCCATGTGGCGAATGCGAAGCAGATGATTAGTTCGGCGAAATTGGCTGTCGCTGCGGATGAATCATTGAGACCGGTATCTGGCGACTGCCGAAAACAGTAACACTAGAGAACTTAGAAGATGGTGGGTATATCGATAAGTTAAAAGATCCTGATGGTGACAGCACAGATGCTAACGGCTATAACGAATTCATCTGTCACATACGTTCAACAATTACTGCATCATGCAGTCACTTTAGGAGGGACTGAAAAATTCACTTACACAGTTACTCTGATAGGATCTAAGAGATGATTACTCGAAAATTCTAGATGAATATAACAGCGAAAGCGAACTGTAGAATTTATAACCATGATTATTCTTACTATTCCTATACGGCCTCATCCTAGGTTCCTTCTACAACGTGGTCGGTCTCAGGGTGCCGTTGAAAACGTCCATCGTCACTCCAGGGTCATCATGCCCCTCCTGCGGCCACCGGCTGACGGCCAGGGAATTGATCCCCGTTCTATCGTATCTCATTCAAGGGGGGAAGTGCTCTCAGTGCAAAGAGGGCATTTCTCCGCTTTATCCGTTGATGGAATTTGCGACGGGCGCGCTCTTTGCCCTCGCTTATTATCTGTACGGCTGGCAGCCGGAGCTGCTCGTCACCCTCACCCTTGTTTCCCTGTTCATGATCATTACGGTCAGTGATCTTGCGTATATGCTCATCCCCGATAAAATCCTCGGATTTTTTGCTCTCATGTTCATTCTGGAACGTCTGTTCATCCCCCTCGATTCTTGGTGGGACAGCCTTCTTGGGGCGGCTGCCGGCTTTGCCCTCCTGCTGGTCATCGCCGTCGTCAGCAGGGGAGGGATGGGCGGAGGCGATATCAAGCTCTTTGCCGTCATCGGATTTGTCCTCGGCGCCAAGGGGATGCTTCTCGCCTTTTTCCTGGCCACCTTGTTCGGGGCGGTATTCGGGATCATCGGCCTTGCCGCAGGCTTCTATAAAAAGGGCAAGCCCATCGCATTCGGTCCCTACATCGTCGTCGGCACCCTGGTGAGTGTGTTTTATGGCCGTCAGGTGTTGGTCTGGTATTCGTCTTTATTCATCTAAAAGGGGTCATCGCCATGCTATCCAATCTGTTCGTGAAGAAGAAAAATCGTATCTCCCTTGTCATCAGCGACGACTGGGTGCGCTATGCAGAAGTTAAAAGCACGTCTCCCCTCTATATCCAGCGGTACGGAGAGAAGCGCCTGCCCGAGGGAACCATTTCAAACGGGAAGATCCTTGAGCCGGTAACCCTCCGTTCCTTCATGGAGCAGTGCGTGGAAGAATGGGGCATTGCCAGGCAGCACGTCCAGTTCCTCGTCCCAAACACCCAGATGATCGTCAGGCGTGTGTTGATACCGGCAGATGTGCAGGATGATGAGGTGGAAAGCCATTTGTTCATGGAGCTCGGGACCAGTATCCATCTCCCGTTCGAACAACCGCTTTATGATACCGTCGTCGCGGGGATGAAGGACGGTAAGAAAGAAGTGATCCTCATTGCAGCAGAAGAGAAGACCGTCCTTGACTATCAGGATCTTCTCGATCTCTCTTCCCTCAAGCCGGTGGCAGCGGATATCTCTCCCCTTGCCCTGTACCGGTATCTTCATTTACTGCAGCTGACCGATGGAAACGATCACGAAATGCTTCTTTTCTTCCATGAAGGGGCCATCGCGGTTTCCGTGTTCCATCGCCATCAGCCTGTGTTTTTTAGGAATATTTCCCTAAGCGGGGACAGTGATGTGATGGATCCCATCCAGTCAGATGAGATCTTGAAGGAAGTGGAAAAGGTGATCAGCTTTTACCGCTACACCCTCCACGATGACGGGACGATGATCACGAAGCTGTTCGTAGGAGGAGAGCATATCCTCTCGGAATCCTATCACACGATGCTTGCCGACCGGTTGGAAGTCCCTTCCCTATATATCGGGAGTGAAGCGAAATCTGCCCATACGGGTGAGCCCGTACCTGCGCGGTTTTTGCTCCCTATCGGTTTGGGACTGAAAGAGGTGCGATGATGCTTGTAGATATCAATCTATTACCTCATGATGAACGAAAAAAGAGTTCCTGGCTGAAGGCGGTCATCGCCATCGCAGCCTTGGGATTGGTTCTCATCCTCACTTTTGCGATCCTCGGAATCTATCAGGGGAAAGCCGTGGATACCCTGGCGTCCCAACTGTCCCAGGAACAGAAGCTCCGCGCCCAGAAGGAAGAGAAGATCGCAGAGTTGGAATCAATGGACACGTGGGCCAATCTCGATGCGGCCGTCAAGTGGGCAGAGGGATACCCCATGCCCATGCTCCCGGTCCTTGGCGAAGTGGTCGATGCCCTTCCTGAAAGGGGCTTTCTCGAGGAATTCACCTATACTGGGGCTGGGGCGCTGGAGCTTGGCATCCAGTTCGACTCGAGCCGGGAGGCCGCCTATTATCTTGAACGGATTTCCTCAACCGAGCTCGTGAGCGATGTAAAGCTCCTTGGAGTCGAGACGGAGGCACTCGAAGAGGGGGAGGCCGCTGATGCCGGGGTTCTTCCCCGATATCTGGCGCGGTACGCCCTGACCTTGGACCGTGAAGCCGTCAAAGGGACAGTGGATGATGAGGAGGCGGGAGAATGAAGCTGACACGGAAGGATTGGAGCATCATTACTCTCGCATTTGTATTCTTTGCCCTCCTCGTCTGGGTGGTTTATTGGTTCTTCTATCTTCCCGTTCGCGAGGAAAAAGAGAGGCTCACCACCGAGATCTCCAATGAAGAAAAGCTTACCGGCGTCCTGGATGAACGGCTGACAGCCATGAAGGGAGGTTCACTGGAGACGACCGCTGCCCTGCAGCGGGTGGTTCCGGTCAAACCTATGACGGATCAGCTCCTTATCGATCTCGAGAAAGCCGAGGTCGTATCTGGGGGTCTGATCACCAAGATGGACTTCACTGAATCACCCATGGCGGCTGCAGCGGAAGGAGAGGCGGTTGAAACACCGGCCGGACTTCAGAAGCTCACCGCCGTTCTCACCCTCGAGGCCGATGATTACTTCATGATCGAGGGCTTCATCAAAGAATTGGAGCGCACGCAACGGATCGTTGAAATCGAGGAAATCTCTCTGGAAGGTCCCGAGGAATTAAAAAATGTAAATGATGACACGGAAAAAATCGAATATGGAGTCACTTTCTCGACATTTTTCCTCCCTGAGGCGGGAACGACAGAAGGGGACACGAAAGCGACAGCTTCCCCTCCTTCCGCCCATAAGAATGATCCGTTCCAGCAGTTCCCAGATTCGACTGTTGGTGAGTAAGATGGCAGAAACGGGGGAAACCCTCCGTAAATTGGCGAAAACCTCTTAGAACAAGACGACAAAAGTCTTGTTCTTTTTTTATTTGGATATGATAGCATGGAAAAAACTAGATGAGGGAGGGCGGTGATGATGGCGAAAAAGTCCAAGGTTTCGATTAAAATCAATGGTGAAAAAAAGACGTTCGACGAAGATCTTCCCGTGCATGACTGGAAGGGGGCTGAAGAGGAGATCGCCTCCGCTGAGGAAAAAGTGGACGAGAAGGACTTTGAATGGGTGCTTCCGGAAGGCGATTTCCAGCCGCCGAAGGAGTATAAAAAGATCAATTATGTCTCTGGTAAGAATAAAAAACGAAAATCCTTCCGCAACCCTTTCCAGGATTCGATCAATCTCCTCATGTCCCTTGTAGGGGCAATCGTCGTCGGGGCCGTCCTGGGGTTCGGGACGCTGAAGGTGATCACGGCAACGGAAAGCGACGCGGCCCCGGTCGCTCTTCAAGAAAAACCCGTTGCCCAGGAGGAAGCGACCACCTCCAAAGTGGCTGCAGTGGAAGTGGACGGACTCAAAACAGCCATTCTGCAAGGAGGGGTATTCTCCAAGGAGGAAGCGCTGGCCACGATGAAGGAAACCCTTGCATCAAAAGGGATCCCGGGTGCTCAAATCGAGAAAGACGGGCAGTGGATCCTCATACTGGGGGTTTCCGATGATCTCAAGAGTGCACGTGCCCTCGGTGATGAGGTGAAAAAGCTCGGAGTCGATGTGTATGCGAAGGATTTTGAACTGTCCGGAAAAGGGATCAATGCCACAAAAGGAGAACAGTCCTTCCTTGAAAAAGGCGGAAGTCTCTTCCAGGAGCTCACCAAGGCAAGCAGCGCCGCTGTTGTCTCAGGTAAGATGGATGCCGGTTCGTTGAAGGCCATCGAGTCTTCTGCCAAGGAAGTGGACGGGATCAAGGTGGAGCAAGAAGCCATTTGTTAGTATGAAGAAGGCGCTTAAGGATGCTTCTGTCAAAGCTGCCGCAATCTCTTCGGCAGAAGATGCCCGGAAGGTCCAGGGGGAACTGCTGAAATATGTTGAACAGTACGGGGGTCTCTAACCGTTCGACGCGTTGAGACTATTTTCTAGGAAATAATCGGGCATTTCCCCTGGGGAGATGCCCTTTTTCGTGCTTGTGAAGGGGGAGGCGTTTTGGTAGTATAATTCTTGTATCTCCCAAACTGTCACTGAAAGGAATTGGTATGGTGTGTCAAGCCTCATTCTCGCTTCACAATCTCCCCGAAGAAAAGAACTCCTCGAACAGATCCAGCTTTCATTCACCACCCTAAGCCCGCAAGTAGAAGAAACGTTTGAAGAAGCATGCTGCCCGGTGATGTGGTCATGTATCTCGCTGATAAGAAGGCTGCAGCCATATCGGACAAGCATCCGGACTCCTTTGTGATCGGCTCCGATACTGTTGTGACCAAAGACGGGAAGATCCTGGGGAAACCGAAGGACGAAGACGAAGCGACGTATATGCTGACGGAGCTGTCCGGCTCCGTGCATGACGTCTATACGGGTGTATCCATTCACCACGGCGCGAAGTAAACCGTTTTTATGAAAAAACCGACGTCACATTCTGGGAGCTGACCCCAAGTGAGATCGACGAATACATTGCTTCCGGTGAGCCCTTCGACAAAGCCGGGGCCTACGGGATACAGGGGATCGGCGCCAAATTTGTCAAAGAGATCGAAGGGGATTATTTCGCCGTCGTTGGCCTCCCCGTCTCGACGGGTGAACAGGACCCTCACGGATATGGGCTATCGACCTTGAGGCTGACTCCTCACGTAAGATAGGAGGGAAATATGGTCAAAGTTGAATCAACCCCATCACTCATGATCCGTGACTACCCGCAGGATGAGCGCCCGAGGGAGCGTCTCATCCAGAGCGGACCCGCAAGCCTCTCCAATCAGGAAATCCTTGCGATCCTACTAAGGACGGGGACGAAATCCGAATCCGTCCTCCAGGTATCCAACCGCCTCCTTACTTCATTTGAAGGACTCAATCTATTGAAAGGATGCCTCCCTTGAAGAAATCACCTACATCAAAGGGATCGGTCTTGCCAAAGCCGTCCAGATCATGGCCGCGGTCGAACTCGGACGGCGCATCAGCAACCTTGGCATTCGATGATCAGCTACAGCATCCGTTCCCCGGAGGACGGTGCAAACTATGTGATGAATGACATGCGATTCCTCTCTCAGGAACACTTCGTTTGCCTCTACCTCAATACCAAGAATCAGGTCCTCCACAAGCAAACCATCTTCATCGGAAGCCTGAATGCCTCCATCGTACACCCCCGGGAAGTCTTCAAGGAAGCCTTCCGCCGCTCAGCCGCCTCCATCATTTGCGTCCACAATCATCCTTCAGGAGATCCCACCCCCAGCAGGGAAGATATCGAAGTGACAAAAAGATTGGTGGAATGCGGCCGCATCATTGGTATTGATGTCCTCGATCACCTTATCATCGGCGAGAAGAAATTCATCAGTTTAAAGGAAAAAGGGTATTTATGACACTATGATTTTTCCTCCTGGTTACGATATAATAAAGCTTATGATTTTTGCAAACAATATAAGCGTGATTCTATATAACGTAACGGATTAGAAATAAGAGTCATTCTACAAGGAATGAGTCTTTTCGTTATGCATGAACGAATGAATCTTGTGAAAAATTAACGAGGTAGAGAGTCTTGGACAACTCTCCTTATGAAAAACACATACATACCAACCAGCCAATCTGCATCAGAAAGGGAGATACCAGTAATGTTTGGAACGAAAGGATTTAGGAATTGATTTAGGAACCGCTAACACATTGGTCTATGTAAAAGGAAAAGGAATTGTTGTGCGGGAGCCGTCTGTTGTGGCACTTCAAACAGATAATAAACAGATCGTCGCAGTCGGGAATGACGCGAAGAACATGATCGGACGTACACCTGGTAATGTCGTGGCCCTTCGCCCGATGAAAGATGGTGTCATCGCTGATTATGAAACGACTGCCACGATGATGAAATATTACATCAAACAAGCGAACAAGAATAAGAGTGCGTTTTCCCGTAAAGCC
Source organism: uncultured Bacillaceae bacterium (assembly GCA_963762295.1). GTDB lineage: Bacteria > Bacillota > Bacilli > Bacillales > Bacillaceae_B > Rossellomorea. The sequence continues at coordinate 518,928 of CAVXKK010000004.1, read as the reverse complement.
TTATGTCATGGTGTGTGTACCTTCAGGCATCACCGGGGTGGAAGAAAGAGCGGTCATCGATGCGACGCGTCAAGCGGGCGCAAGGGATGCCTATACGATCGAAGAACCGTTCGCAGCCGCCATCGGTGCAAACCTGCCTGTATGGGAACCAACCGGAAGCATGGTCGTCGATATCGGTGGAGGTACGACGGAAGTTGCCATCATTTCCCTCGGCGGAATCGTGACGAGCCAGTCAATCCGCGTGGCCGGGGATGAAATGGATGATGCGATCATCAACTACATCCGTAAAACGTACAACCTTATGATCGGGGACCGTACGGCTGAAACGATCAAAATGGAAGTGGGCTCTGCTGGGCGATTCAGAAGGCATCGAAACCATGGAAATCCGCGGTCGTGACCTTTTGACCGGACTGCCGAAAACGATTGAAGTCACTGCTGAAGAAATCGGTGCGGCCCTGCGTGATACGGTCTATACGATTGTTGATGCCGTGAAGAGCACCTTGGAAAAAACGCCTCCTGAGCTTGCGGCCGACATCATGGACCGCGGAATCGTCCTCACCGGAGGGGGAGCCCTTCTCCGCAACCTAGACAAAGTCATCAGCGAAGAAACGAAGATGCCTGTATTGATCGCCGAAGAGCCCCTCGACTGCGTGGCTATCGGGACGGGTAAAGCCCTTGATCATATCCATTTGTTCAAAGGAAACAATAAATAAGTTTGTCTTGAAGAGGGGACGTTCTCCAATGGGTTGCTACCATTGGACCGGCCCCATCTTTTTTATCCTAAACAGCGAATATTTTGGTGAATAATATCAATCCCTAGCGAAATTTGGTATAGTTTAATAGAATTTGATAATGATTGAGGTGTACGTCATGCCACAATTCTTCCTGAATAAACGATTGATCATCCTGTTGGTGAGTGTCATTGTTTTAGTCGGGCTGATCGGATTTTCCCTCCGTGAGCGGGACAATATCAGCTGGCCGGAGCAGTTTGGTAAAGATATGGTAGGATTCGGACAGTCACTGGTTTCAAAGCCCGTGAATTATGTAGGCGGAGTATTCGAAAACCTGAAGGATCTTCAAAATACATATAAAGAAAACGAAAAACTGAAAACGCGTCTGGATGAGCTCGTGAAGCTTGAAACGCAGGTGAGGGACCTGAAGCAGGATAACGATGAGCTAAGGGCGTCCTTGATAAGAAAGAGAGTCTTACGGCTTATAAAACGATTCAGGCAACCGTTATTGCACGAAATCCCGATCGCTGGCAGGAGCTCCTCACCATCGATAAAGGGGAAGTGAACGGGATTAAATCCGATATGGCCGTCATCTCTTCTAGCGGGATTGATCGGAAAGATTAAAAGTGTCAATGAATTTTCATCTACGGTCGAATTAATTTCCACCAACAATACGAAAAACCGCATTTCCACCGTCATTCAAAGGAAGAAGCAGGATGTGAACGGATGGATTGAAGGATATGACGTGGAGAAGAAGCAATTCTGGTGAAACGATTGTCAACGATGTGAAGGTTGAGAAAGGCTCCAAAGTCATTACATCCGGACTCGGAGGCGTGTTCCCTAAAGGCCTCGTCAGTCGGTGAAGTGACAGGAAGTGCAAGCCGGATCAATATGGATTGACCCAAACGGCATATGTGAAGCCATCTGCCGATTTCTATCATTTCGAGCATGTCATGGTCATCGACCGCGAAATGCCAAGGTCCTGAAGAAGACGACGAAGCCGAGGGGAAGGGCAATGATCAGCAGGCTCCTCCTTCCTTTCATGACCTTGCTTTGTCTTCTATAGTGAAAGTCTATTTGTTCATCTTTTCCAGACGGAATCGTGGTTCGATCAGAAAATGTCATCGTCCCCCATTTCCTGGTCATCGTGCTGATTTTTATTTGTGCGTTTTATCAATACCGGACCGCACTTATTTATTCGGGTTCATCTTTGGATTCTTATTTGATATTTATTACACTGAAATCAACGGGATTTACCTGGTCCTGTTGCCATTCGTGGTCGTCCTGACCCATCAGATGATGAAGGTGCTACACAATAACATCTTCGTCCTCGGGATCATCGCCGTAGTGAATCTATCGATCCTTGAAGTGATCGTCTATTATATTTATGTGATCCTCAAGCGGACGAATCTGACGTTCATGGAATTTGTCGACTGGCGATTGTGGCCGACTTTGGTCCTGAACGTGGTCTTTTATCTGATCGTATCGATTCCATTCAAACATTATTTAGTATCCAGAAGAAAAGCTTGGTTGGGTGAATAAAGTCTGCCAGGCTTTCTCTTCCATAGAGGTCCGTTCTTCCCTGTTCCTCCTGCCCTCTATTAACGGTGGCAGGGGCGAAATTGTTTCAAATCTGCACCTTCCAAAAAGGAATCAGCACTGCTTATGTCGAATTTATATGACGACTGAGGTGAAAAATTGACGCCATGAACATGAATAAAAGGCCAAATGTGATGATTAAAGGAACGAAAGAAGGACTGACCCTTCATCTGAACGATCAATGCTCGTTTCACGAATTGAAGATGGAGCTTGACAGATAAGCTGTCTGCCCATCATCGTGAAACCGAAGGAACCATCCTTGGCCGTCAATATCCAAACGGGGAACCGCTACGTGACCGATGAGCAAGTCGAGGAGTTCAAGGATATTGTAAGGCAAAAACGGAATCTTGTGGTCAACGAAGCTCTGGAGTAATGTCATGACCAAGAATGAAGCGGAGAAACTCATAGATGAACGAAATATCGAGACCATGACCGGTGTCGTGCGTTCGGGTCAGGTGTTGAAGTATCCGGGGATATTCTTGTCATCGGTGATGTCAATCCTGGCGGGAAGATCCTCGCCGGCGGGAATATATACATATTGGGTTCACTTAAAGGGAATCGCCCATGCCGGCTCAACGGCAAGAAAGATGCCGTCATCGTCGCATCGAGGATGCTCCCTTCCCAGCTCCGGATCGCAGATGCCCTGAACCGGGCGCCGGACCGGGTGGAGGAAGATGAAGAGCATGACATGGAGTGTGCATATCGTGGATGACAGGGTCAGATCGTTGTCGATCGGCTCCAGGTTTTGAAGCATCTTAGACCAAATATTACTAGTTTTAAAGGAGGAAGCTAATGTGGGTGAAGCCATAGTTGTTACTTCAGGAAAAGGCGGAGTGGGAAAGACGACTACTTCTGCCAATGTTGGTACAGCATTAGCTCTACAAGGCAAAAAAGTTTGTTTGATTGATACCGATATCGGCCTCAGGAATCTTGATGTGGTCATGGGCCTTGAAAATCGGATCATCTATGATTTAGTGGATGTGGTGGAAGGCCGCTGTAAAGTCCATCAGGCACTTGTGAAAGATAAACGTTTCGAAGACAAACTGTTTCTTCTGCCTGCTGCGCAGACAAGTGATAAATCGGCTGTGAATCCTGATCAAATGAAAAAGCTGATCCAGGATCTAAAGCAAGACTATGATTATATCATTATCGATTGCCCTGCAGGAATCGAACAGGGATATAAAAACGCCGTGGCAGGTGCCGACCGCGCCATCGTCGTCACAACGCCGGAGATTTCTGCGGTCCGGGATGCCGACCGTATCATCGGACTCCTTGAACAGGAAGAAATCGAACCTCCGAAGTTTGTGATCAACCGGATCCGTAATCATATGATGAAAAGCGGGGAAATGCTGGATGTGGATGAAATCACGACCCATCTTTCCATCGATCTGATCGGAATCGTAGCTGATGATGAGAATGTGATCAGGTCTTCGAATAAAGGAGAACCGATTGCCCTTGATTCGACGAGTAAAGCATCCATTTCTTATCGCAATATTGCGAGGAGGATCCTTGGCGAGTCCGTACCCCTTCAATCCCTTGAAGAGGAAAAACCGGGCGTCTTCACGAAAATCAAACGATTATTCGGCGTAAAAGCCTGACCAAACCCGTGCATGGGTGCACGGGTTTTTCTAATGCGCTTTTGTGCTTCCTCGGTCATAATCATTTCGGACAAGTCATACATTGAAAGCAAGACAAGGTGCAGGGGAATCCCCGTGCAGCCAAAGAAAAGGATGGATGATGATGGGCAATCGAGCCGATGAAATCAGGAAGCGCATCGCCAGACGAAAAAAAATGAACGATGGGGCGTCCCGGGAGTACCCCGTCGTCCCGCTGGTTGGGGATGAAGAAAAATACGGGATCGGTCAATCCTCATTCGAAGGGGGACCGCCATCCGATGGCCATCCCCTCTTCAAAAAAGAAACCTTTTTGTTGAAGGTGCTTGCATCCGGGATCATGGTCCTCATGACGGCGATCATGTTCAAAAGCCCGAGCACTGCCTTTGAAGAGGCGCGGGCGGTGGTGCATAAGACGATGGAGAACGACTTTCAATTCGCTGCGGTCTCGACGTGGTATGAGGACCAGTTCGGCAAACCCTTGGCCCTGCTTCCAGATTCGGGGAAACAGGAAGTGAAGGAAGAAACGGCGATATCCATGCCTGCTACGGGCAAGGTGGTGGAAAATTTCAAAACGAACGGTCAGGGGATCATGCTTGAAACAGGTCTCGGAGAAGAGGTCGGGGCCATGAAGGGAGGACTCGTCATCTTCGCAGGGGAAAAGGATGACCTCGGCAACACGGTCGTCATCCAGCATGCAGACAAATCAGAATCGTGGTACGGGCATCTTGAGGCCATTGACGTGAAGCAGTATGAAAAGGTGGAAAAAGGGGTAGCGGTCGGAAAGGTATCAGCAGCGGAAGACGAGGCATCGGGTGAATTTTATTTCGCCATCAAGATGGGGGAGGAATTCGTCGATCCGGTCCAGGTGATCTCCTTTGACTAATCTTTTGACGATGCTACGGAAATTTTATATCCATCCCCTCCTTTGGGTCGTCATCGCTGTGGCCGTCATGACGGCCCATTTCACGGAGCTGATCATGCTCCTTGGTATCATCATCATCCATGAGCTCGGGCATGCCTGTACGGCCCACTATTTTTCGTGGAGGGTCAGGAGGATTGCCCTTTTGCCTTTTGGCGGTGTCGCAGAAGTCGATGAACATGGGAACCGGTCACTCGATGAGGAGTTCTGGGTAGTAGCAGCAGGCCCACTCCAGCATGTGTGGCTGATCGGCGCAGGGTGGGGTCTCGCACACTTCGATATCATTGCTCCCGATACATTCCTGTTATTCCTGCATCTGAATCTGGCCGTCCTCCTCTTCAATCTCCTGCCGATCTGGCCCCTCGACGGAGGAAAGCTCGTCTCCCTCCTCATGGCCATGAAATGGAACTATCTGAAGGCGTACGAATACACGCTCCTGCTGTCGTTCGCGCTCCTTCTGTGCTTTCATGCCTTCGTCCTGCTGGCATCACCGGCGAACCTGAACCTTTGGGTGATCCTCACCTTCCTCTACTTCTCCTTATGGAAGGACTGGAAGCAAAGGAGGTACGTGTTCATGAAATTCCTGATGGAACGGTATTACGGCGATCATCATCAGTTTCTGGACCTTAAGCCCCTTCCCGTCGACAGCGAGTCTTCGGTCCTCGAGGTCGTGGAGCGTTTCCACAGGGGGGTCAAGCACCCCCTAGTGGTCATGAAGGATGGCCAGGAGGTGGGGAAGCTGGATGAGAATGAACTCCTCCACGCGTTCTTTGCCGAAAAGATGACGTCGGCCAAAACAAAGGATCTTCTCTATCTATATTGACTGTGTACGGTGGAGAAGGGTAAAGTAAGGACATATGCCGGGAAGGGGCTGCCCCTTTCCCGATTCTTTATGAAAAGGGGGGATCAGCAGTGGACGAGATCATCATCCAGGCGAAAACGAGGGAAAAGCGCTGGGTATCCAAATCGGAAGGGGCCGTCAGAGGTCTGCGCGTATACCGGCCCGTCGGTGACACCCTGACTGGAAATATCTATCTCGGCAAGGTCGTGCGGATTCATAAGGGTCTTGATGCGGCATTTGTCGATATCGGTGAGGGCAAGAACGGTTATCTCCATGCAAAGGACTGTCCGGCCAATATCAGAGCCTTTCATGGGGGTGATGACGCCCTGCCCATCAACCAAGCCGTGCATGAAGGGGAAAAGCTCCTGGTGCAGGTGACGAAAGATCCCACGGGGACAAAAGGAGCCAAGCTCAGTGCTGTCATCGAGCTGAAGGGAGAATACCTCGTCTATATGCCAAAAGGGGTCTATGTGGCGGCCTCCAAGAAGCTAGATGAGAAAGAGCGGAACCATGTCAAAGCCGTGGCACACCGCTGGAAGCTCCCGGAGGAAGGGATCGTGCTCAGGACAAGCAGTGCGGGTATTCCCGAAGAGGCGATTAAGGAAGAGATTGTCCACCTGAGGGGAAAGGCGGAGGAACTTGGGAAGCGAGCGCTTAAAGGGAAAGCCCCGTTTCTACTTGAGAATCAGGATGCTTTAAAGGACGACCTCATGGAGCAGATGAAAAAAGGAGAAGGTCGGATCCTCGTGGATGATTATGACTTCTCCAATGAGCTTCAAAGCCTCGCTGACCGCCATGAAGGATGGAATGTGGAGTTCGATCAGGGACGTGACGATATTTTCAGCAGGCATGGAGTCGACAGTGCCTGGGAACGGGCGTTGAAGAAAGTGGTGTGGCTGAAAAACGGAGCCTATCTCGTGATTGAAACGACTGAGGCGATGACGGTGGTGGATGTGAACTCCGGGAAATTCACGGGACGCGCCACATTGGAACAGACAACTCTTGAAACCAATATCCTTGCAGCGGAAGAAGCGGCCCACCAGCTCGCCTTGAGGAATATCGGCGGGATGATCCTCATCGACTTCATCGGTATGAAGACGGAGAGCGACCGTCAGCAGGTAGAGGAGGCATTCCGGACGGCCCTCGGCGCCGACCGCCAGCGGACAACGGTGGAGGGCTTCACGAAACTCGGCATCCTTGAGGTAACGAGGAAGAGGGCGCGTCAGGCACTGGAAGAGTATCTGACAGAGTCGTGTCATGCATGCGGGGGAACCGGACGCACTGAAAGTCCCGACAGCCTCGCCTTCAGACTTGAACGTGAGATTTGGGACCTGGATCAACCGGCCCGCGTGTCGGTTGAAGGGACCCCCGACGTGAGAGCGGCCTTTTCCGGACCAGGTGGTCGTCATCTCGACCGGCTCGAGGGCCGTCTCGGAGTGAAGGTGGACTGGCTGGAGACCCAGGCAGTGAATCCATTCTATCGAATCACAAAGATCCTATGAATTTCTCTGATTGTTTTGACAGTCCATCAGATTATGTGATAGGATTCTAATGTTATTGATTGTAGCACCCGTGCTACAACCGCTCATAACAGGTATTAAAGTTTGGAGCAATCCAACACCTGTCATTGGCGAGTCTGAGTTTATAAGGAGGTGCGATTATGTACGCAATTATCGAAACAGGTGGTAAGCAAATCCGTGTAGAAGAAGGTCAAGCAATCTACATCGAAAAGCTAAACGCAGATCAAGGCGATACGGTAACTTTTGACAAAGTTCTATTCGTTGGTGGCGACGATGTGAAAGTAGGAAGTCCATTAGTGGATGGAGCTACTGTAACAGCGAAAGTTGAAAAACAAGGCCGCGCGAAAAAGCTTGTAGTATTCAAATACAAAGCGAAAAAGAACTACCGTCGTAAGCAAGGTCACCGTCAACCTTACACTAAAGTTGTCATTGACAAAATCAACGCGTAAGGCGTGATGATATGATTAACGTTTACGTAGAACATAACTCCGAGGAAAAGAATTCGTTCTTTCTCCATGGATGGACATGCTGATTTTGCCGAACATGGGCAAGACATTGTCTGTGCAGGTGCTTCTGCTGTTTCATTCGGAAGTGTTAATGCCATTATGGCGTTAACCGGTGTAGAACCGTCACATCGAGCAATCCTCTGATGGTGGATATCTTCGCTGTGTCATCCCTGATGATCTTCCGGAAGAAACGGACAGCAAGGTTCAGCTGCTGTTAGACGGCATGCTTATAAGCCTACAGACGATTGAAAAAGACTATAGTGATTTTATTAAAATAACCTTCAAAAAGTAGGAGGTGGAACAGATGTTAAGATTAGACCTTCAGTTTTTCGCGTCTAAAAAAGGAGTAGGTTCGACTAAAAATGGTCGTGACTCTATCTCAAAGCGCCTTGGTGCTAAGCGTGCAGACGGTCAAATGGTTACTGGTGGATCAATTCTTTACCGTCAACGCGGTACTAAAATTTATCCAGGACTAAACGTCGGCCGTGGTGGCGACGATACACTTTTCGCTAAAACCGACGGTGTTGTTCGTTTCGAACGCATGGGTCGTGACAAGAAAAAAGTGAGCGTATACCCAGTTGCGAATGAAGCTTAATCGCATATCTTTAACGAAAACTCTAACCGACTTTCGGTTAGAGTTTTATTTTTATCAAGGGTATATGATTATTTTAGCTTTTCCATTCACATAAAACAATTTCACAGAAACGATATACGGATGAGCCCATCTTTGATATACTTACAGGTAGCACTTAAGTATAGGAGTTAGATTATGAGCGAAAATTGGGGTGTAGTCGAGGCACTGAGGCATGCCCGCCACGACTGGATGAATGATTTGCAATTAATTAAAGGGAACCTGGATCTTGATCGTGTGGAGCGGGCGAAACAAGTCATCGAAGAAATGGTCCTCGTTGCACAAAATGAATCAAAGCTATCGAATTTGAAGCTTCCATTATTGGCAGAATGGATATTAACATATAATTGGTCAAGACATTTGATTAAGCTGGATTTTGAAGTACTTCGATTCGAGTCCTCATCTGGCTTGACGACCAAAGACTTTATCAACTGGTGCAAGGAGTTTCTGGAATTCCTTGAATCAAATGTAATGAACAATGTAGAAAATCAATTATCCATCTTACTTGACATTACAAAAGAACAATCCCGTTTTATATTTGATTTCACAGGTATACTAAGGAATACAAGCGTTATGGAAGACTGGATCAATAATCAACACAAATGGAAAAAATATCAGAAATTGAACAACTTCAAGAAGAGGTTCTCGTCGTTCATGTTATCGCATTGAATGAGTGACATGATTGCAGCGATAAGTTAGGAGTGAAAGTATGTTTATAGATCAGGTCAAGGTTTATACAAAAGGCGGAGACGGCGGAAACGGTATGGTTGCTTTCCGCCGTGAGAAATATGTACCAAAAGGTGGTCCCGCAGGAGGAGATGGCGGACACGGAGCAGACGTCATTTTTGAAGTGGATGAAGGTTTAAGAACGTTGATGGACTTCCGATATCAACGCCATTTTAAAGCACCGCGTGGAGAGCACGGGATGAGTAAGAATCAGCATGGACGCAATGCGGAAGATATGATTGTAAAGGTTCCACCTGGGACCGTCGTGAAAGATGATGATACTGGTGAAACGATTGCCGACCTGTACAGCATGGTCAGCGGGCGGTGATCACGAAAGGCGGACGGGGAGGAAGAGGGAATTCTCGATTTGCAACCCCTGCCAATCCTGCTCCGGAGCTGTCTGAGAAAGGGTGAGCCTGGTCAAGAGCGCTATATCGTCATGGAGTTAAAGCTTCTTGCTGATGTAGGATTAGTCGGATTCCCGAGCGTCGGGAAATCTACTCTTCTTTCCGTTGTTTCAGCAGCGAAACCGAAGATTGCTTCCTACCATTTCACGACGATCGTACCGAACTTAGGGATGGTTGAAACGGGCGATGGAAGAAGCTTTGTCATGGCTGACCTTCCTGGATTGATCGAAGGAGCCCACGAAGGCGTAGGACTCGGACATCAATTCCTTCGCCATATAGAGCGGACCCGTGTCATCGTCCATGTCATCGATATGAGTGGGATGGAAGGAAGAGATCCATACGAGGATTACGTGACGATCAATGAAGAACTTAAGCAATACAATCTTCGTTTAACGGAGCGTCCTCAAATCATTGTAGCGAATAAAATGGACATGCCGGATGCTGAAGAAAATCTGAAGGTCTTCAAAGAGAAACTTCAACGATGATTATCCTGTATTCCCGATCTCCGCATTCACTAAACAGGGTCTGAAGGAACTTTTATTTGCCGTTGCGGATAAGCTGGAAACGACATCAGAATTCCCGATTCATGAAGAAGAAGAAACAGGCATTCACCGCGTTCTGTACAAGCATGAAGAAGAAGAAAAAGAATTCGAAATCACTCGTGATCCGGATGGGTACGTTCGTTGTCAGCGGTGCGAAGATTGAGACGATTGTTCAAGATGACGGACTTCTCACGGGAAGATTCGGCGAGACGTTTCGCCAGACAGCTTCGTTCTTATGGTGTGGATGAAGCCCTTCGTGAACGTGGTGCAGAAAATGGTGATACGATCCGATTAATAAAATATGAATTTGAATTCGTTGATTAAGTTTCATCCTTCATCTTTGTCAAACGCAAGACAGGTGGTGGCTGAAATCTGCCGGCACCTGTTTTCAATGGTAGCTAAAGTGGGTTTTCAGCCTCTACAGCTGGACAATTGGAGGAATAGTCATTGGGGAAAAAATTTCAAGAAGGCAAATTTTATTTAGTAAGGGAAGATGTTTTTCCTGAAGCGATGAAGAAAACGCTGGATGCAAAAGAATTGATTGAAAGAGGCAAGGCGGATTCGGTCTGGGAAGCGGTCCATCGGGTCGATTTGAGCAGAAGTGCCTTTTATAAGTACCGGGATACGGTTTTTCCTTTTCATACCATTGTGAAGGAGACGGATCATCACTCTTTTCTTTCATTTAGAGGACCGTTCCGGGACGTTGTCTACATCTGTTAAGTGAAACAGCCAAGCATGGCTGCAATATACTTACGATCCATCAGACGATCCCGTTACAGGGAAGGGCGAATGTCACATTTCCTTGAATGTGACGGATCTCACGATCGGATTGGAGGATTTGTCTAGCAAAGCTTCGACGTTTAGAATTTGTCGAAAAAGTAGAAGTGTTGGGTTCAGGAGCCTGACGCTTCTTTTTTTATGCTCTTTTTGAAGTATATAGGGGACATTTGGAGTAAGGAGAGTTGAAAATTAAGTATAAACGAGCAGAATAGGCGATGTTCAATTACGTCTCACAAAAAATCAGCTCCTATTAGTCAAAGTCCTTCCTCTTTTGTGAATATCGTGTTAGAATGTTCAATAAATTTTATGAGAGGAGGAGACCAGTGAAAATAGCATATTTAGGACCTCAGGCTTCCTTTACAGATTTAGCTGTTAAGAAGGCATTTCCCGAAGAAGAAACGGTTTCTTTTGTAACGATCCCGGACTGCATTGAAGCGGTCATTGAGAATGAAGTGGATTATGCTGTTGTTCCATTAGAAAATGCATTGGAAGGATCCGTACATATTACAGTGGACTATTTGTTTCATGAAGCGAACTTGGCGATTGTCGCCGAATTGACGTCTGCGATTCAGCAGCATTTAATGGTTCATCCTCGACCTGGAGTGACAGGGAAGGAGCAATCGAGAAAATTCTATCCCATTCCCATGCTTTTGCGCAATGTCACAAGTTTCTACATAACCATATCGGGGATTGCCCCTTGAGCAGACGACACTACGACTGCAGCCGCGGCAAAATTTGTCAGTGAGACATCCTGAATCATTCCTGGAGCGATCGGGAACGAGCTTGCGGCAGAAAAATATGGATTGACGATCCTGCATGAAAACATTCATGATTTTGCCTATAATCATACACGTTTCATCGTTCTTCATAGGAAGCACAGGAGTTTCGATTCCCCATGAAAAGAGCATGGAGAAGACCACACTGATGGTGACCCTTCCGAAAGACCGATCGGGAGCTCTTCACCAGGTACTATCAACCTTTGCCTGGAGGCAATTGAATTTAAGTAAAATTGAATCAAGGCCATTGAAAACAGGGCTCGGCGATTATTTCTTCCTCATCGATGTGGCTCATGAAATGGATGACGTCCTTCTCCCTGGGGCCATCAGTGAAATGGAGGCCCTCGGATGCAGCGTGAAAATGATCGGACATTATCCGTCATTCATGCTCTCCTGATAGAAAATAAGCACAAAAGCCCCTGATGCACATGCCTCGGGGGCTTTTTCTGGTGAGCTCATTAGAAAGAATGAATCAGGAAGCCGGCCTTTTCAAGAGCCTTTTCTGCTTCTGAGAGTGCTTCACTGGAAGTAGCCGACAGGGTATGAAGGTGGACGCCATCGGTTAGTTCAGATAGAAATGCGGCATTGGTCGACCTGATCTTCGTGAGGAATTGCTTCACTTCCTTACGGTTGGATACCATGATGGAGGCGGTAAGGTCCCCGTACACCCCGTGCTCGATCTTTACGTCCTTTACAGTGACACCATGATCGACCAGGAGATTCAGCTCTTCTTCAGCCCGGTCCGGTGTGTGCTGGCAGGCAACCGTCTTTTCATGGTGCGCTCCTTCATTGGGGTTCAGGTAAAGATATCCCTGACTCGTGGCGATGATCGGTTCACCCTTTGCCTTCAGGAGCGTGATGTCGCTGACAATCACCTGGCGGCTGACCCTGCTTTCCTTTGCAAGTTCTCCTCCGGTGATGGGAATCCCCCTGCTTTTGAGCGTGTGGAGGAGCCAATCCCTACGTTCGTCTCCTAATAATTTTTTCTCTGACAACGTAATCTCCCCCGAGTAATTGATAAGAAAATCATATCACACCCCCGCTTGAAATGGACAGCCTGACTTCGGCGAGGGTGTCTGTCAGCCGGTCAATTTTCTCCAGTGTCGTGGAGGGACCGAACGAGATCCGGATGAACTCCTTTCCATCCCGCTCCGTCGCCCCCATGCTTTTCAACGTGATGGGGGATCCCCTGCATGCCAGACTGACAGGCACTTCCCGTGGAAATGGCCATGCCCCGGCGGTTGCATTCAAGCATGAGCCACTGCCCCTCGATGCCGTCGATCCCAAGCCCGATCACCTGTGGAAGCTGCTGACCTGGGGGTCCTTCGTAAACACGATAGCCGTTCCCCATCTTCGCATCAAGGGAAGAGAAAAAGGAATTCCTCAGCATAAGATAATGATTCGGCATGGGGGTTGCTCGTTCGGCAGCAGCTGTAAAAGCGGTGATTCCCGGCAGGTCTGGGGTGCCTGAGTGCCTCTGTACAGGAAGTAGCTCAATCGAGGGATCGATGTAAAGGGCCCCCATCCCTTTCGGACCATGGATCTTATGGGAAGAGATCGTAAAACTGTCTGCATGACGGACGGCCTCTTCGACGGGCCACTTCCCGAACGATTGGACAAGGTCCGAGTGAAGCAGGGCCTTACTGTCACGGAGGATCTCCTTGATATCCCCCATGGGCTGGATCACGCCGATTTCACCGTTGCAGTGGGCGATGCTGACGAGGATGGTCTCCTCCCTGAGTGCCGACTTCAGCTGCCGGAGATCGATGAGGCCGTTCTCCATACTGGGGATGACGGTGATTTCGAATCCTGCTGCCCCCAGTTGTCCAGCGGCAGTATGGAGGGAAGCATGCTCTGCTCCACCGATTATGATATGGGAGCCCAAATGCTTCCTGCCGTGAGCAAGGGCATGGAGGGCGGCAGCATTTCCCGCACTTCCCCCTGAGGTGAAGGTCAAGCCTGCAGATGGCACCCCTAAAAGTCTGGCAAGGGCGTCTGTACACCTATCGAGAAGCTCCTTGGCTGATCCGCCTGTATCGTGAAGGCTGTTCGGGTTCCCCCAGTAGTTCTCGGCGACCTCGCGATAGACTTCCAGGACTCTGGCATCCATGGGGGTGGTAGAGGCGTAGTCGAAATAATCCATGATGGTATCATCCTTTATCGAATAATCTGACAAATGAGTTCGGAAGAAAAAACTCTTGTTATTAGTTTAATAATGTGTAAACATATGTGTCAAGACACCTGTAAGGTAAACAGGAGGATTCTCTATGAGAAAAACGGACGTATTGATCATCGGAAGCGGGGTAGCCGCATTACAACTTGCAAGAAATATTCAAGATCGCATGAATGTGATGATTATCACAAAGTCACGGATGAAATCGTCCAACTCTTACCTGGCACAGGGTGGGATTGCGGCCGCCATCGCCCCGGGTGATTCTCCTGAACGTCATATGAGGGATACACTCTCAGCTGGAGAAGATCTTCAGGAAGAGGGGAAGGTCATGTCTTTCGTCGAGGACGGGAAACGTACAGTGGAAGCGCTGATCTCAGATGGCATGCCCTTCGATCATGGCATAAGCGGTCTGGAATTCGGAATGGAAGGAGCACATAGCACCAAGAGGATTGTGCACAGCGGCGGAGATCAGACGGGGAGGTTCCTGATCGATTTCCTGATTTCTTCTCTCTCTGAAAACGTGAGGATCATTGAAGGCGAAATGGCCTATCACCTGCTGAAGGACGGGTATGGACGGATCGGCGGAGTGAGGACAAAGGATGAAGCAGGGGTGATCCGTACCTACACCGGGGATCACATCGTTCTCGCAAGCGGCGGGGCCGGTGGGATCTATGAATCTACATCCAATCATCCATCGGTCACGGGAACGGGGATCGCCATGGCTTTTTTGGCTGGGGCTGTGGTGAGCGATATGGAATTCATACAGTTCCATCCGACCCTTATGATCTCAAGGGGTAAGACAACGGGTCTCATCTCGGAAGCCGTGAGAGGGGAAGGGGGAGTGCTCATAAGGGAAGATGGAAGTGCCCTTATGGAAGCGATCCATCCCATGAGGGACCTTGCCCCGCGACATGTGGTGGCAGAAGCAATCTACAGGGAGAGGGCCGGAGGAGGAAATGTGTATCTCGACATTACGGGGATACGGGGTTTTCCAACCAGGTTCCCGTCGATTACGGCCCGCTGTGAAAAAGAAGGATTCCCGGTGGAAGCAGGAAGGATCCCCGTGGCTCCAGGATGCCATTTCATCATGGGCGGAGTCGTGGTGGATGACAGTGGGAGGACGAATCTAGAAGGACTGTATGCAATCGGGGAAGCCGCATGCAGCGGGGTTCACGGTGCGAACCGTCTAGCCAGCAATTCCCTCCTGGAAGGGATTGTATATGGGCAGAGGCTTGCGGACCATCTAAAGCAGGTGCTTCCTCCCAAGATTGCACCACTTGTACATGCACAGACCTCCGGCATACCCGCACAACTTCCAGATCGCTCCATGTTGAAGAAGAGGATGATGGAAGAAGCCGGGATCATCCGGTCGGAAGAGGGCTTGAACCGGTTATTATCATGGCTGGATGGGTTTGGTCTCACCTATGAAAGCAAGCTGGATGATCTGGACGTTGAGAACATGGAAGATTACTTAGTCTGGGTTGTTTCACGCCTCATCGGGACTGCCTCGCTTCTGCGGAAAGAGAGCCGGGGAGGCCATATCAGGAGGGATCATCCCGAAAAGCGTCCCGAATGGGGCAAAAAAAGCATTCACATGAAAATACAAACGGGAAGGTTGAAGGTGTCTGTCTATGAATCATTTGAAACTAAGATCCATGCTTGAGGAATTTTTCCGGGAGGACCTGGGGGAAGGAGACCTTTCATCAGAGACGCTCTTTCATTCACAGAATGGGATGATCACGCTGATCGCCAAACAGCCTGGTGTCTTTTGCGGAGAAGAAGTCGTGCGGACCGGTTACGCGATGTTCGATGCATCCATTGAAGTGGATATGCTCGTGAAGGATGGAGAGAGCGTCAGTGAGGGGCAGCATCTTGGAACTGTGAAGGGGAGGATGAAAGATCTTCTGCAGGGAGAAAGGGTCGTACTCAACCTCATTCAACGCATGAGCGGGATTGCGAAGGAAACGGCAGAAGCAGTCAGGTCCATTGAGGGCAGTGGTGCGAGGATCTGTGACACCAGGAAGACGACACCGGGCCTCCGCATGCTTGAGAAGTATGCTGTCAGGGTCGGGGGAGGGTATAATCACCGATTTGGGCTTTATGATGCCGTGATGCTGAAAGATAATCATATCGCTTTTGCCGGCTCCATCACCAAAGCTGTGGAGACCGTTCGAGGCGTCTACGGGGCATATGGTGAAGATCGAAGTGGAGATTGAGACGGAAGAACAGCTCATCGAAGCCGTCGCAAGCCGTGCGGATGTGATCATGTTCGATAATCGCACACCGGAAGAGATCAAAGGGTGGATGCGACACGTCCCCGCCGGGATCATTACGGAAGCATCGGGCGGCATCTCCCGAGAAGCGCTCAAAGACTATGCGTGGACAGGGATCGACTACATTTCACTCGGATACTTGACCCACTCGGTCTCGGCGCTCGATATCAGCGCACGGGTGGAACGAAGAAAGGATGAACAAACAAATGGGAATTCTTGATACACTGCATGTTTCCCTCCCACCGTCCATCACCTCTATGACGAAGGAGGAAATGGAAGAAAGGGTAAGGGAGATCAAACAAATGATGGGAAGTAGGCTTTTCATCCCTGGTCACCACTATCAAAAGGATGAAGTGATCCAGTTTGCCGATGCTGTTGGGGATTCACTCCAGCTCGCACAGGTTTCAGCTGAGAATAAAGAAGCGGAGTACATCGTCTTCTGCGGGGTTCATTTCATGGCAGAGACAGCCGATATGCTGACATCACCGGAATCAGACGGTCATCCTCCCTGACATGCGGGCAGGATGCTCCATGGCCGACATGGCCGATATTTTCCAGACTGAGAAAGCTTGGAGAAAATTGACGGAGGCGTTTGGCGACGGGATCCTGCCGCTGACCTATGTGAATTCCACCGCAGCCATCAAAAGCTTTGTAGGAAAGTATGGGGGGGCAACGGTCACCTCGTCCAATGCTCATAAGATGGTGGAATGGGCGCTAGGGGAAAAAGAAAGGATCCTGTTCCTCCCCGATCAGCACCTCGGTAGGAACACGGCTGCCGATCTCGGGATAGCCCTGGATGACATGGCCGTATTCGATCCTGCCACAAATGACCTCGTCTATGATGGGGATATGGAAAACATCAAAGTCATCCTTTGGAAAGGTCATTGTTCCGTGCATGAGAATTTTACCGTGCAGAATATAGAGAACGTGCGCATGCATCACCCGGACATGCGGGTCATCGTCCATCCTGAGTGCAGGAGGGAAGTGGTGGAGCAATCCGATTACAATGGCAGCACCAAATATATCATCGACATGATTGAGCGTGCACCATCAGGATCCTCGTGGGCCATCGGAACAGAAATGAACCTGGTGAAACGCCTGATTGCAGGGCATCCAGACAAACACATTGTATCCCTGAACCCGTATATGTGCCCTTGCCTCACCATGAACCGAATCGACCTGCCGCATCTGCTCTGGGCTTTGGAACGTGTAGTGGCGGATGACCCGGTCAATGTGATCCAGGTGGACCCTTCCGTCACGACAGAAGCGGTAAAAGCCCTAGAGCGCATGTTGACATCGTGCCTGACGCTACCGCCGGGAAACGTAACAAGGCTGTTTTTTATCGTCCCGTTCAAATCAGGGACCGCGGCATAAAAGAATTCGCATATTCATAAGTTTTTATGTAGATGATTAGCAATTTGCCTATCTTGTCATAGGATATATAGACTTATGCCTGAGGAGGGGAATAAGAGTGAAAATCCATATCGTACAAAAAGGGGATACTCTCTGGAAAATCGCCAAAAAATATGGCGTGAATTTTGAAGAGTTAAAACACATGAATGCCCAGCTTTCAAATCCCGATATGATCATGCCCGGAATGAAGATCAAAGTGCCTACATACGGCGGTACCGTAAAAAAAGAGACACAAATCAAATACGGATCCAAGGAGACTGCCTAAGAAGGAAATGCCGAAAGCAGAGCATCCTTTTAAAGAGCAGAAACCTATGACGATGCCGGCAGAACAGCCAAAGAAAGAAAAGCCGAAAGAAGCACAAAAACCGTTTACGCCAAAAATGCCACAACCGGTCATCCCGGAAATCGATATTAACAACTATTACATGATGAATATGCAGTCGCCAAACATGCAAGATGCAGCAGCCAGTCCAGCAGCCAAAGCAACAGCCGATGCAGCAAGTAAAACCGCAAGCAAAGCCACAATCACCGCCTAAACCTACCAATATCCTTCCTAAAGCAAAAGAACAGCAAAAGAAGCGCCAAAAGCAAAGCAAAAGCGTAAAAGGTGTACAAGAGGAAGAAAGCTTACAAATGCCTCACCACCACAAGGAGGGATACACTCAGCCTATGTATTATAATCCAAATAATGTGTACCTGTTTCACCTTCATGCCGGGATTCAGGTTACGGTGGAAACATGCAGCAGTGGCAAGGGGGCGGGATAGGGGAACTGGAATGCCAATGGGCCAAGGGAGCTCAAGGGCTCCGTGGAATCAGGTTCAGGGTGCTCAGTGATCCACGATGCAGAATATGCCGATGATGCAGCAAATGGGATATGATGAAGATTCTTCTTCATGTCATGCCGTTATGCCGAATGCCCAGTCGCCGATGCAGCAACCGATGCAAATGCCAATGCAGCAACCGATGCAAATGCCAATGCAACCACCGATGCAAATGCCAATGCAGTCGCCAATGCAAATGCCAATGGGCCAGCCTGGGGTAATGGGAGCAACGGATGAAAACCCTATGATGCACCAAGGGATGCCACAGCCATGCTATCCCGTATCGCCAATGATGCCTGGACCAGGTTTCTGCGGACCCGGAGGATTCGGAATGCCTGGACCATGGGGTCAAAATCAAGTGCAAGGCGCCATGATGGATGGACAGATGCCGATGGGTCAACCGGGTGTGATGGGAGCAGAGATGCATCATCAAATGCCGATGGGTCAGCCGGGTGTGATGGGAGCAGAGATGCATCATCAGATGCCGATGGGTCAGACCGGGTGTGATGGGAGCAGAGATGCATCATCAGATGAGCCGATGGGTCAAGATGCCAGGTGTGCAATGGGAGCGCAAATGAATCAGCAAATGCCGATGGGTCAACCAGGTGTGATGGGTGCGAGTGATCAGGAAGATTGTGGATGTGGAGGTCCTCAACCACAGGGGCAGCCACAATGGCAGCAACAGGCCCACAGTGGAATCAGCCGATGCCATATGGAATGCCTCAGCCACAAGGTTTCGGGCCGGGAATGATGGGGCAGGGTTTGCCTCAAGGTATGCAAATGGGTGCCCCAAGAGCATTCTCCATGCCGAACTTTTATGACGAAGACTATGAAGGATAGATGGGACCATGGAGGAGACGACTACACAGTTCGTCTCCTTTCTTTTTTGCAATGGAAGTTGGGTGAAACCGGAGCGTCGATTGAAACCTTGAAAGACGGGAAATGGGAATTGCGGTCCGGAGGCAGGAAGTGGTTTGTCAAACGGTACTCTTCGGAGAAACGGTTTCTTATCCAAGAAAGGCTGATCAAAGAGCTCCTGCAAGGAGGGTTTGACCATGTCATCCCTTTGCATCCCCTGCATCAGACCGAAGTCGTCTCATTCGAGGGGAGTGTGATCGGGGTTTCATACTGGCTCGAGACAGCTTCTGCCATCGATTATGCAGATGCTTCAGACAGGCAGGAAGCGTGGCGTATATTAAAAGGATTCCACCGTGCCACAAGAAGGATTCAAAGCGGATGGGTGGACGATGTGCCTGAGTTTAGGTGGCTTGACAAGTGGAAGAAACGAATGACGTTATACGATTATCATCTGCCATATCTTCAACACTTTATCGCCCCGTATTATCTGTCCACCTATCTTGAATGGGGAAGATGGGCATTGGAGGAGCTTGATGCACTTGGTCCTTACAAAGGGAGAAGGTGCATGGTGCACGGGGATGTGGCTCATCATAATTTTTTGAGAGGAACCGACGGCCGCGTGTACCTCATCGACTTTGATTTACTCTCAAGGTCCCCTGCCATCACAGATGATATCCAGATGGCCAACCGGATACTGCCTTATTTGGATTGGTCATTGGCGGACCTAATGGCCATACCCTCTATAAGGAAGTATAGAAATGATGCGGCATTCTTTCTTGGACTGATGTATCCGAGTGATATCTTTAGGGAATGGAATCGATTCATTCGGGAGGGGCAGTCATACAGGGAGCATGTGTGGCCATACCTGGTGCAGATCACGTTGGGACAATTTCACCAGCGGATGCGTTTCGTACAAGAGCTTCACAGTGAATTAAGGAGGATCATCACCCATATGTAGGAGGTTGTCCCAACTATTAATGGAATGATTGGGTTCGTTCCTCCGCACCCTATAAACGAGCACTATGCTCAAATAGCGGTGAGGGGGAATGACTACGTTGAAGAGGCGCTATGCATTTCTTGGTATGACAGCATTCATGTCGCTTAACCTTGCTGCCTGCAGCAGTGGGGAGAAGGAATCCGGTCAGCAATACACCAATTCCTATGAACCACTGGGCTACTATTCGAATGAAGGTCATGGCGGAGATAAAAATGACCGCCATGATGGTCCTTTAACCGAAATGTTTGATCACTCCGTAGGCAGGGAAGGTCAAGACATCCGCAGTCAGAAACAGAAATTCCTACAGGTGAGGGATGATGACGGCAATCCCCAGAACCCCACCACCCCTCTGGCCCCATATGACGCAGGTTTCTTTGCCCAGGATAACCGTGGAAGTCACGGCGATGCCAATTATCATGGGCATTTGGATGATAATACGCGCAAAGCACGAAATTCGTATTATACCGCCTATGAGGGAGATCTTGCCGAAAAGATCGGGGATGTAACGGGGCATGTGAAGAACGTCAGTGACGTTCGCGCCGTATCGTACGGAACCGACGTGCTGATCGCCATCGAGGTCAGGGACCATTCGAAAGAAGAAGAAACAAAGCAACGCGTAGAAAAAGCAGTACAGCCATACCTCGAAGGCAGGACGGTTTCGGTCGTGACAGATGAAGGCACATTCAGCCGGGTCCGTAATATCGATAATGACCTGAGGGGCGGCGGACCGCTGGATGGGATCAATCTGGACCTTCATGATATGTTCAATACGATCCGCAACCCGTAGAAGCTTGACTGTATGAAGGGGAGGTCCCTTTGTACAGTCTTTTTTCAACTATCGGGATAAATCGTTCACCAGATGGTAAGACTAGGGGTAGCAATACATAATGAATCCCGAGGTGATCACGATGACGATGAAGGTTCGAATCGTGTTTATGGTGATGTTGTTGATCGGTGCCTTATATTTCACGTTCTTTTATTCAGATGAAAAGCAGGCAGCGGACGGGTCCCGGTTCTAAGAAATACCCGCTGAGGAAACATCCGCGCATACGGTCACACTGATTCTGGAAAGAGTTTATCTGGATGGTGAAGTAAGTGAAGAAATCGTACAGGAAACGATTTGGAGCATGGAAGACTTCTGGGCTGCCTACGAAGAGTGGCAGCTGATGGATATGAGCGAAGAACAAATCGTCTTCCAGAAGCAGATGGATGATATCTCTCCGCTGCTCAAAACGAATGGTTACTTCGGTATGTCCGAAAAAGGGGTATTATCCATTTTCAACGGCAAGCCAGGTCAAGCGGAAATCATTCAGTCCTTTTTCCAAATCGACCTTGATAAGCTTGAGAGTAATCGGCATGACGATCTCGTAAACGGGATCCCCATCACATCCAAGGAAGCGTATGTAGAGGTTCTCGAACAATTTAAACCTTACTCCCTCCCACATGTGAACAGCCTGTCATTTGACCGGCTGTTTTTTCATGCGCGCATTTCAGAGGAAGTTTGTGTCGGACAAAAACCGAAAAAATAAGAACAAATGTTTCTTTTTATCGGTGCTTTTCCATAAAATCAATAAGTGATATGATACAATAGATTTAATATGCGAGGCGGCGGTGGCCAATACGGAAGGCTCTCGTGAAGAGATGTACAAGGGGATTCAGAGTATAAGTGGAACCGGACCAAAAGGCAAAGGACGCCTTTTTGCCCGCCCCGCCTTATGCTTGTCGGGCCAGAGCGACCCTCCTCCGCATTTCTTATTTGTCCAGCTGCGGGGCTTAGGGGCTCGAGGTCATAAGCTGTACTGATCAAAAAGGCAAAAGACGCCTTTCTGCTCAGCCCATCTTATGCTTGTCGCCCCTATCAAAGCCCCTCCGCATTTCTATTGTCCAGCTCCGGAGGGTTGTCCCTCGAGGTCATAAGTCGAACCGGACCAAAAGGCAAAGGACGCCTTTTTGCCCGCCCCGCCTTATGCTTGTCGGGCCAGACCGACCCTCCTCCGCATTTCTTGTCAGAAAGTGAAGTGATTACGATGTATGAATATATTCGAGGTACTGTACAGATGGTGAGTCCCGAGTATGTGGTTGTTGAAAATGGAGGGATTGGGTATCAATTGTTTGCAGCCAATCCGTTTGCATATTCGAAATATCAGGGTCAGGAAATTCAGATTTTTACATATCAGCATGTGAGGGAAGACATCATTGCCCTCTATGGGTTCCTTGCTTTGGAAGAGAAACTATTGTTCATGAAGCTTCTTAATGTATCAGGCATCGGGCCGAAAGGGGCTCTTGCCATCCTTGCATCGGGTGCGCCTCAGCAGGTGATTACCGCCATTGAGGAAGAGAATGATACATTCCTGACGAAATTCCCGGGCGTAGGGAAAAAGACGGCGAGGCAAATGATCCTTGACCTGAAAGGGAAACTGCAGGATGTTGTTCCGGACTACTTCCCAAGCCTCTTCAATCCTGAAGAGACGGTCCTTGATTCCGGAGATGAAGCATTTGAGGAAGCCATCCTTGCACTGAAGGCGCTTGGGTATTCCGATCGGGAGGTCAAGAAAATCAAACCGAAGCTCAAAGGGCAGGAGCTCTCTTCGGATGAATATATTAGGAAGGGCCTCCAGCTTCTTCTGAAATCATAATGGAAAGGAGCAAATAAGATGGACGATCGATTGGTATCAGGCGAATCGGAACAGAATGAGGACCGTTTCGAGTTCTCCTTACGACCACAGACCATCAAGCAATATATCGGGCAGGATAAGGTCAAACATAATCTTGAAGTGTTCATCGAAGCGGCGAAGATGCGGGAGGAAACCCTTGATCACGTGCTCTTGTACGGGCCGCCTGGTCTCGGAAAGACGACCCTTGCAGCCGTCATCGCCAATGAGATGGGAGTCAACATGAAAACGACATCGGGTCCTGCCATTGAAAGACCGGGGGATCTTGCTGCAGTGCTGACGGCCCTTGAGCCCGGTGACGTGCTGTTCATTGATGAGATCCACCGTCTGCCACGTGCCATCGAGGAGGTCCTTTATCCAGCCATGGAAGACTTCTGCCTGGATATTGTCATCGGCACCGGTCCGAGTGCACGTTCTGTCAGGCTGGATCTTCCGCCATTCACCCTCGTGGGGGCCACGACGCGCGCCGGCGCACTCTCTGCACCGCTCAGGGACCGCTTCGGTGTTCTCTGCAGGCTGGAGTACTACAATGAAGATCAGCTGAATGAAATCGTGAAGCGGACCGCGGCGATCCTCAGGACGGAGATCGAACCCGTGGCGGCAAGGGAGCTGGCCAGGCGATCCAGGGGTACGCCCCGTATCGCCAACCGGCTCCTGAGGCGCGTAAGGGATTTTGCCCAGGTCAAATCGGATGGGGATATTCCATCGACGCTATCGAGGGAAGCGCTGGACCTCCTTCAAGTGGATCAGCTCGGTCTCGATCATATCGACCATAAGCTTCTCAGGGGCATCATCGAACGCTTCAGGGGAGGCCCTGTGGGTCTCGATACCATTGCAGCGAGCATCGGGGAGGAATCCCATACGATCGAAGATGTGTATGAACCTTATCTCTTGCAGATCGGATTTCTCCAACGAACTCCGAGGGGCAGGATCGTGACGCATCTTGTGTATGAGCATTTCCAACTGGAGGTGCCGGCCAATTGAGCGGCCTACCGAAACTTTTAATGATCGCGGGAGCCGTCCTTCTCGTGGTCGGCTTGCTTCTCCAATTCACGAAACTCGGGAAACTACCCGGTGATATCGTCGTGAAGAAGGAAAATGCAACTTTTTATTTCCCGCTTATGACTTCTGTCCTGTTAAGTGTTATACTTTCGTTGGTCTTTTATTTTATCGGCCGATTCAAATAATGAGTGAGATCTAGGTGACCTAAACGTGAAAGTTGAAGATTTTGATTTCCATCTGCCGGAGGAACTGATTGCCCAGACCCCGCTTGAGAATCGTTCTGAAAGCAGACTGATGGTACTGGATAAAGAAGATGGATCCATTGATCATCTTCGATTTAAAAATATTGTAGATCTACTGGATGAAGGCGATTGCCTCGTCCTGAATGATACACGTGTATTACCGGCCCGGCTTTTTGGGCAAAAAGAAGAGACGGGGGCCAACATCGAAGTCCTTCTCCTCAAACAGGAAGAAGGGGATCAATGGGAGACCCTCGTCAAACCAGCCAAGCGCGTGAAGGTGGGTACGGAGATCGTCTTCGGGGACGGGAAGCTGAAAGCAACCTGTGTCGGGACGAAGGACCATGGCGGGAGGATCATGGAATTTGCATACGAAGGCATTTTCTATGAGGTGCTTGAGGAGCTTGGTGAAATGCCTCTGCCTCCATACATCAGGGAACGACTTGAAGAGCAGGACCGCTATCAGACCGTCTATGCCAAGGAGCGCGGTTCTGCCGCAGCCCCTACTGCCGGACTCCACTTCACCGAGGAGCTCCTGGAAGAGCTGAAGCAGAAGGGTGTTCATATCGCCTTCATCACGCTTCATGTCGGGCTCGGAACATTTCGTCCCGTGTCTGTGGATTCCATCGAGGACCATGATATGCATTCGGAGTTCTACCAAATTTCCGAAGGTACGGCACGCCTCCTGAATGATGTAAGAGATAAGGGCGGGCGCATCATCACCGTCGGTACAACATCGACTCGGACCTTGGAGACGATCGCCTCCAAGCATGATCGCTTTGTGGAAGAGAACGGATGGACAAATATTTTCATCTACCCGGGATATGAGTTCAAAGGCATCGATGGCTTGATCACCAACTTCCATCTGCCGAAATCGACCCTCATCATGCTCGTAAGTGCTTTTGCGGGTCAGGAGCACGTCCTTGAAGCATATGAAACAGCCGTTCAAGAGAAGTATCGCTTCTTCAGCTTCGGCGATGCCATGTTCTTAAAATAATCAGCTGCAACACTGAAAAAGGAGAATCACACGTTGACTGCAATCAGATATGAACACATTAAAACATGTAAGCAAACCGGTGCGCGGCTCGGGAAGGTCCATACCCCACACGGCACATTCGAAACACCTGTATTCATGCCTGTCGGGACCCTTGCCACGGTCAAGACGATGTCACCGGAAGATCTGAAGGCGATGGATGCAGGAATCATCCTGAGCAATACGTATCATCTTTGGCTGCGTCCGGGTCATGAAATCATCCGCGAAGCAGGCGGTCTCCATAAGTTCATGAACTGGGACCGTGCCATCCTGACCGATTCCGGCGGTTTCCAGGTTTTCAGCCTGAGTAAACTCCGTAAAATCGAAGAAGAAGGGGTTCATTTCCGTCATCATCTGAACGGGGATAAGCTTTTCCTCAGCCCCGAGAAAGCAATGGAGATTCAGAATGCCCTCGGATCCGATATCATGATGGCCTTTGATGAATGCCCGCCGTACCCTGCGGAATATGAGTATATGAAGAGTTCTGTCGAGCGTACCTCACGCTGGGCAGAACGCTGTCTCGAAGCCCATCAGCGTCCACAGGATCAAGGGTTGTTCGGGATCGTACAGGGAGGGGAGTATGAGGAACTCAGGAAGCAAAGTGCCCGTGACCTCACTTCACTCGACTTCCCTGGATATGCAGTCGGTGGATTGTCTGTAGGAGAACCGAAGGATGTCATGAACAGGGTCCTTGATTTCACCACTCCTCATCTGCCGTTCGACAAGCCAAGATACCTCATGGGTGTAGGGTCTCCGGACTCATTGATCGACGGAGCCATCAGGGGAATCGATATGTTCGATTGTGTCCTGCCGACGAGGATCGCCCGTAACGGTACCCTTATGACAAGTGAAGGCCGTCTCGTGGTGAAAAATGCCAAGTATGCGAGGGATTTCAGACCGATCGATGAGAAGTGCGACTGCTATACATGTAAGAACTACAGCAGGGCTTATATCCGTCATTTGATCAAATGTGACGAAACGTTCGGAATTAGGCTTACGACTTATCATAATCTTCATTTTCTGTTAAACTTAATGGAACAAGTCAGACAAGCGATTCGAGAAGATCGACTGGGGGACTTTAGAGAAGAATTCTTCGAACAGTACGGTTTCAACCGTCCGGATGCGAAGAACTTCTAAATAAAAATATATTGAAAGGAGGGGAAACACATGCAAGGAGGACTAGGTTCAATCATCATGCTCGTCTTGATGTTCGTATTGTTCTATTTCCTGCTTATCCGCCCGCAGCAGAAACGTCAAAAAGCCGTTTCACAAATGCAAAGTGAGCTGGCTAAAGGCGATAAGGTAATAACGATCGGCGGACTTCACGGCTTCATTGATGCCATCGAAGAAGGAAAAGTCATCATCAAATGCGGTGATGGAAGCCGTCTTACATATGATCGCAATGCGATCAGGGAGATTGTTAAGACAGAAGTATAAAAAAAGCCTGTGCTCTTCCATGCTGTCAAGCGTGGACGGGTGCAGGCCTTTTTTTGTATGATTCAGTTTTCCTGTGGGTTGCCTCCGCTGATGTTGACCCCGAGTACGCCACCCATCATCGCCGTCAGGATATAGCAGCCATGATAGATGAGCTGCTCTGAAGACGGGGATGAGTCCAGCCCGAGGTATTGAAAAAGGAAGACGAAAAGGGTATAAAGTATCCCTGTGGAGCCTCCGAGCATCCAACCCTTGGTCTTGCCTTTTCCACCAGACATGAATCCCCCGATGAACAGGGCCAGGAATGACACGATGGTAATGAATAAGGAAATGGCGCTCTCCGTCAGACTGGTGAAGCGCAACAGCAATGAAAAGATCAAGCTTGCAGCGATGGCAATCACAAAGATGGTGACCGTGCCGAAGAGTACTGCGCCCCCTAATTTTTTGGCTTCTATGATCGATCTCTCCCTTCCATTTCTTCATTTGATGA
Source organism: uncultured Bacillaceae bacterium (assembly GCA_963762295.1). GTDB lineage: Bacteria > Bacillota > Bacilli > Bacillales > Bacillaceae_B > Rossellomorea. Next base: position 491,928 of record CAVXKK010000004.1, on the reverse strand, counting down.
GCTCTAGTACAAGCATATTCAGCACCACCGAAAAAAAGACTGGCTTTTGGGCAAATATCCCTCTCATGAATGATTCTCTCGAGTCGATACTATGAAGGATTAGCTGATGGAGGTGAATCGCATGGAGGAATATATCGTCATCGTGGCCCGGACGCTCATTCTTTACTTTTTGATTGTATTGATCTTCAGGATCATGGGGAAACGTGAGATTGGAGAGCTGAGCATCCTGGATCTGGTGGTCTTCATCATGCTCGCAGAAATTGCGGTCATGGCGATCGAGAAGCCGAAAGATCCACTTGCCCATTCCTTGATCCCAATGGTTGTGATGGTCGTTCTGCAGCTCCTGTTCGCCATGATATCCCTACGTTCAAAATCCTTCAGGGAGATGATCGACGGGAAACCTGCAGTCGTCATTCATAACGGGAAGATCGATGAAGCGGTCATGAAGAAGCAGCGATACAACTTCGACGATCTCCTTCTCCAGCTGCGGGAAAAGGATGTGTTTAACGTGGCGGATGTGGAGTTTGCGATCCTTGAAACATCTGGCAAACTGTCGGTACTGAAAAAGCAAGGGAGCGCCGACACTTATGCACTTCCCATCATCCTGGACGGCGTCATCCAGACCGAACATCTCCAGCAGCTCGGAAAATCCCCATTCTGGCTGCGGGGCGAGATGAAAAAGAGAGGTTATCCTGCTATCAGGGATATTGCGTTCTGCAGCTATGACCACGGAGAATTCTATATAGATGAAAAATGATCCGTGCCGAGGTCCGGATCATTTTTCTATTGTTAGAGAAAACGATTGATTACCGGGATTTTCTTCATGTCTTCCCTCGTAATCAAGCGCAGAAGGAATGAACAGAGAATATAGACGGTGCACGTCGTGATAATACCGATCACCAGGCGGAGGGAAACGGGCTCAGACGGGAGGAATGTGATCCATGAGTAATGACCCCACAGTCCCGATATCAAAATGACGGCTGTCACCACCGCATAATCCCTGATATAGATCATGATGGGGACGGCCTTCAAGATGGTCATGAAGTGTAGGATGGTCACAAGGACGAATCCGACTACCATGCCCAGAGCTGCGCCGTTAATGCCGAATCCGGCCTGTGAAGCAAGGACGAAGATCACCCCGGTCTTCACCACGGCCCCGATCAGGCTGTTGATCATGGCTGCTCTCGCGAGGTTCAATGCCTGAAGGACTGCCTGCAAAGGGCCTTGGTAATAATAGAACAGAAGGAAAGGCGCCATGATCATGATGAACATCGCTCCACTTTCGCTCCCATACATCAACTGCATGAGGGGCTTTGCATAGATGTAGAGGATCACGATGGATAACCCTCCCGTGATGAGGCAGATCCTCAAAGCCTGTTGAAGGCGATGCTCAATCAGTTTGTAATTTTTCAAGGCGTTCGCTTCGCTGATTGCCGGCACGAGGGATTGGGATAATGACACGGTGATGAAGGAAGGCAGGAACAGGAGCGGCAGGGCGTAACCGGTCAGTGAACCGTATTGAGCCGTGGCCATGGAAGCTGTCACACCAGCGAGGGCAAGGCTGTGGGCGACAACGATCGGTTCGAAGAATAAAGAAACCGATCCGATCATCCTGCTTCCCGTTGATGGCAGTGCCACTTCCATGAGTTCCCGCAGGGTTTCCTTCCCTTTATGGATGGATGAAAAGAATTGCTTTCGGACCCGGAATGTCTTTTTTCGTTTAAAGTAGGTGAAAAGGAAAACCAAAGAAGCAAGTTCCCCGAGGACGGAAGCCACCATGGCCGCTGCTGCGGCATACTCGATGCCATATGGTAGGAAGGTTTTGGTCAGGACAGCGATGAGCGTGATCCGAACCACCTGCTCAATGACTTGGGAATAGGCAGGGGGCTTCATTTGTTGCCGCCCTTGGAAATAGCCTCGCAGCACGGAGGAAATGGCGACGACCGGGATGATCGGTGCGATGGCGACCAACGGGTAGTATGTACGCGGATCCGTGAACAGCGTCTGGGAAAGATAAGGGGCCAGGAGAATGAGGGCAGGTGTGAAGATCAGGGACAGCCCAAGGGTGATGGAAAGGGAGACGACCAGAATCTTTTTCACCTTCTGCCGGTCCCCGTTGCTCTCTGCTTCCGATACCGTTTTGGAAATGGCAATAGGAAGCCCGAATTGAGTGATGGTGATGACCAGGAGCAGCGTAGGGAAGGCCATCATGAAGAGACCGACTCCCTCGGCTCCGATGAACCGGGCCACGACGATGCGGTTGACGAACCCCAGAACCCTTGTGATCAAGGAAGCAAGCATGAGGATGACGGTGCCTCTCAGAAATTTTGACATATACTTCCCTGCCTTCTCAAAATTGGTATAATCGTATACAATGATATATATGCATCCCAATGGTCCAAGCATGACAAGTTGGGAATAAATACGGCCTTATATTGCCGATCTTCCAAAATGGAGTGGGGAATGGAATGAAACCTAATCAGCATCCTTACGATCGATTTTATGATTCACTGGAACCTGTACTGTTAAGCAAGGTGGAGGAATTCAAACTGTTCGGGTACGAGGAAGCATCTCTGGAAAGACTATGGTTATACTTGACCAAGAAGAAATGGAAAAAGCCCGAAGTGGATGTGAAAGTGTACGAATTGGTCAGTGATATCCTCTCAGCAAAAGCAGGGGAATATATGACCTTTGAAACAGTCCAGGCCTATCGTTCGCCGAATTGGTTCGCCGATGTGAATGAGGATGAACTGAAGGAACTTCTGCATCCTTCCAGGGAAGAGAAATAGCAAGGGAACAAATTGACATGGAATTCGTTCTCCGCCATAATGGGAATGTTGAAAGATAGAGGAATGGATTAAATATCACAGGCGATCGAAGGGGATATCTCAGACAGCCCCTGGGATCAGTCAATACGAAAAGATCATATTTGGGATGGTTTTCAAGGAGGAACTGTACATAATGGTAAAGCGTGGCCGCATCGTTGCCTTTTTCGTCCTGCTCGTCTTGCTGGCAGGAACTGTCGGGGGAACAGCAAAATCGATCATCAATGATATCAAACTCGGTCTTGACCTCCAAGGTGGCTTTGAAGTGCTGTATGAAGTTCAGCCGTCAAAATGGAGGAAGATCACGAAACAAACAGTCGCCAATACGGCGGATGCTCTCGATGAGCGGATTAACGTACTGGGTGTAAGTGAACCAAACATCCAGATCGAGGATAACAACAGGATCCGCGTTCAACTTGCAGGTGTCGAGGACCAGAACCAGGCACGGGAAATCCTGTCCACTCAAGCGAATTTGTCCTTCCGCGATGTGAACGATAAGGTTCGACTGGACGGATCCGATCTGGTTTCGGGATCGGCGAAACAAACGTTCAATGATCAAGAATCAATCCGATCGTTTCCTTGAAGCTGAAAGATCGTAAGAAGTTTTATGAACTGACGCAGAAATATCTACCAAATGGCCCCTCAAAATCAGTTGGTCATCTGGCTCGACTTCGAGGAAGGGAAAGATTCCTACGAGAAGCGAAGCAGGCAAGGAAGACCCTAAATTCATTTCTGCACCCGACTGTAAATAAACCGATCAATTCGGATGAAGTCATCATCGAAGGGAACTTCACCGTGGAAGAGCCCAGAATCTCGCCAAGCTTCTTAATGCGGGTGCTCTTCCCGTCAAGCTGGAAGAAAAATATTCCACATCTGTCGGGGCGCAATTCGGACAGCAGGCACTTGATAAAACAGTTACGGCAGGAATCATCGGGATCGCCTTGATTTTCCTGTTCATGATTGTGTATTACCGCCTGCCGGGCTTCATCGCCTCTGTCACCCTTTCTGTGTATCTCTATCTCGTCCTGCTCCTTTTCGATCTGATGAACGGAGTGCTGACACTGCCGGGAATCGCAGCGATCATACTCGGTGTCGGGATGGCCGTCGATGCGAATATCATCACGTATGAGAGGATCAAAGAGGAAATCCGGGTCGGGAAGCCGATAATTCGGCATTCCAGGCAGGAAATAAATCCTCTTTCCTTACGATTCTTGATGCCAACGTGACGACCCTCATTGCAGCGGCCGTACTGTTCTATTTCGGTACAAGCTCTGTTAAAGGGTTTGCAACCATGCTCATCATCTCCATCCTCGTCAGCTTCATCACGGCAGTATGGGGATCCAGGCTCCTTCTTGGCCTTTGGGTGAACAGCAGGCTCTTTAACAAGAAGCCAGGCTGGTTCGGCGTCAACAAAAAAGACGTCAGGTCCCTATCGGACAATTTGGATACATTGGACTTGCCGACGAAGTTCGATCGCGTCGAGTTTGCTAAAAACCGCAGGAAGTTCTTCGCCATTACAGGTGCAATCATGATTGCGGGTGTCATCCTCCTGTCCGTTTTCAGGCTGAACCTCGGGATCGACTTTGTCAGTGGTTCCCGGGTAGACCTTGCATCAGATAAGCCGATTCAGACTGAAACATTGAAGAAGGAACTTGATGGACATCAAGCTTCCAAGCGATAACATCGTCGTTTCGGGTGAAAATAGCAACATGGCGGTCGTCCGTTATTCAGACGATCTTTCCAAAGATGAAATCGCGAAACTGAAAGATCACTTCCAGGATCTGTATGGGGCGGATCCGAGCATCAGTACCGTTTCACCGGTAATCGGAAAAGAACTTGCGAAGAACGCCATCTATCGCAGTGGCCATCGCATCGATTGTCATTATCATGTATGTGACGATCCGATTTGAATGGAGCATGGCCCTGGGAGCCATCCTTTCACTTCTATTCGATGCCTTCTTATCATTGTCTTCTTCAGCGTAACGCGGCTCGAAGTGGATATCACCTTCATTGCGGCCGTCCTGACAATCGTCGGGTACTCCATCAATGATACGATCGTCACCTTCGACCGTCTGAGGGAGAATCTTCATAAAATGAAACGCATGAAGCATCAGGTAAGAACTGGAAGAAGCGGTCAATAAGAGTCTTCGTCAGACCTTGGGCCGTTCTGTGAATACCGTCTTAACTGTGTGTCATCACGGTCATCGCCATCCTGATTTTCGGTAGTGAATCGATCCGCAACTTCTCCATCGCCCTTCTTGTCGGGTTGATTTCAGGGGTGTTCTCTTCCATTTTCATCGCTTCTCAGATCTATCTGTCATTGAAGATCAGACAGCTGAAGAAAAACGGACCGATCAAAACCGTCAAAGAAAAGAAGAAATGGACAGACGAACCGCAAGTATAATCGAAATGGGACAGGGGAAGCCCCCCTGTCCCATTTTTTAATGGAGCGGTGACCATCGGGTTATACTATAGGGATATGGTACTAAATGAATCCGGTTGGTTTCATTGCGCTTATGAAAAGGGTAAATGGGTATCATCCATCTATTTATGATGGAGAGAGACAATGCAGGTGTGAGGAGGGAATACAATGAAGTTTCAATGGACGCTGCTTTTGGGGATCGTATTTGCCCTGATCGTATCAATTTTCGCCGTCATCAATGTCGACCCGGTAACAGTGAACTACCTTTTTGGTGAAGCAGACTGGCCTCTTATATTAGTTATTCTTGGATCTGTTTTCATGGGTGGAATCATCATCGGCTCAGTGGGGCTTTTTAGGCTTTTCGTCGTCCAGCGGAGGGTAAAGGCTCTTGAAAAGGAAAACATGACCTTAAGGGAACAGATTGAGAAGACCCGGGATCAAAAGCGCCTCGATTCACAGGATACCTCGCTGAAGAAGCAGGCACCTGATTCCATACAGGAAACAGGAGAATGACCGGAATGAAGGCACCCATGCAGGGTGTCTTTTTCCTTTGATTGACTCTCATGTGGATTGAAACCCCCTTACTGTTTTTGTATAATGAGAAAGGCTGAGGGGTGAAAATATGTTAAATGCAAAAACACGCTGGAAAATGAAAGATTCTGACCAGCAAAAGATAGCAGAATTGGCAGATGAGTTGAAGGTTCCCCCGCTTGTTGCGAAATTATTGATAAATCGGGATCTGGCAGATGCCGATGATGCCCGGAACTTTTTATTTGATACAGGCGGATCGTTTCATGATCCATTTCTTTTTGATGATATGCAAAAAGCGAAAGAGCGCATTATGCTGGCAATCGAGCATGAAGAGCGCATCCTTGTGTATGGTGACTATGATGCCGATGGAGTAAGTTCCACATCAGTCCTGATGACGGCACTCACAGATCTCGGAGCACAGGCTGAATTTTATATCCCCAACCGGTTCACAGAAGGATATGGACCGAATGAAGACGCCTTCAGATGGGCTGCTGATGAAGGGTTCGCCGTTATCATTACAGTGGATACCGGTATATCTGCAGTGGGAGAGGCCAAGCTTGCACAAGAACTTGGCATCGACTTGATTTTGACGGATCACCATGAACCGGGTCCGGAATTGCCGCCAGTCTTCGCGATGATCCACCCGAAAGTGGAAGGGTGCTCTTATCCATTCAAGGAACTGGCAGGAGTCGGGGTGGCTTTGAAGCTCGCCCACGCACTTTACGGGGAGTTTCCCGACCATTTGCTGGATCTGGCTGCGATCGGTACCATCGCCGATCTTGTTCCCCTCCACGGGGAAAACCGGCTGATCGCCAAGAAGGGGATCGCCAGGCTGAAGGTAACGGACCGCCTTGGCATCAAGGCCCTGTGCCGTGTGGCGAATGCCCAGCAAAATGAGATGAATGAAGAGACCGTCGGTTTCATGATTGCACCCAGGATCAATGCTGTCGGCAGGCTGGGTGATGCCGATCCCGCAGTAGACCTCATGCTCTCCCGCGATCCGGAAGAAGCGAAGGCACTCGCAGAAGAGATTGACGGGTTGAATAAAGAGCGCCAATCCATCGTAGCGAAGATGACAGAAGAAGCCGTAGAGATGGTGGAGAAGGAATTCCCTCCATCTGAAAACGGTGTTCTTGTCATCGGGAAAGAAGGCTGGAACCCCGGTGTAGTGGGGATTGTTGCCTCCCGTCTCGTCGACAGGTTTTACCGGCCGACCATTGTCCTGAGTTTCGATCCTGATTCGAATAAAGCGAAAGGTTCGGCAAGAAGCATTGCCGGGTTCGATTTGTTCAAGAATCTGTCCATGAATCGTGAGCTCCTTCCCCATTTCGGGGGGCATCCGATGGCTGCGGGAATGACCCTTGCCCTATCCGATGTGGATGAGCTCCGTTCACGACTGAATGAACAGGCAAAAAAGGTCCTGAGTGAAGAAGATTTCATCCCCGTTACAGAGCTTGATGCCGAAGTCGCCGTGGACGAGATCACCGTAGAATCCATCGAGAAAATGCACCTCCTTGCGCCATTCGGGATGAATAATCCGAAGCCGAAGTGGGTCATACGCGATGTATCCATCGATCATTATAAAAAGATCGGTTCAGCACAGAACCACCTTAAGCTTGTCCTGGCAGAAAACGGCGTACAAGTGGATGGGGTTGGGTTCGGTCTCGGTGAACTTGCCGATCATATGACGCCTTATGTAAAAGCTTCCGTTATCGGAGAGCTGTCGATCAATGAATGGAATAACCGCAAGAAGCCTCAGATCTTCCTGCAGGATATCGAGATTTCTTCTTGGCAGCTTTTCGATATGAGGGGGATCAAACAGGTGACGAAATGGGCTCCACTCATCCCTGATGGTGACAGGGTGATCGTATGCTTCCATCCGAAGACGGCGGACACATCGCTGTTCAAAGGAGAAGTCCGGTATATTCAGAGTGAATCCGATCTTGAAGGGATCGTGGTGGATGAATGCAATCTCGTACTCCTCGATCTTCCTGGCGACCGTCGCCTCATGGAGCAGCTTCTCGAACTCGGCAGGCCGCACCGTATCTATGCCCATTTCCACCAGCATGAAGACCATTTTTTCAGTACGATGCCCACCCGTGACCATTTTAAATGGTATTATGCCTTTTTCACAAAAGGGGTTCATTCGATCTAAAGAAGCACGGAGATGATCTTGCCAAATACAAGGGATGGTCCAAAGAAACAATCGATTTCATGTCACAGGTGTTTTTTGAATTGAAGTTTGTTACAATAGAAGATGGTTTATTTCTCTTCATCCTGCGAAAGCGAAGAAAGATCTGTCTGAATCTCTGAACCTATCATGAGGAAGCAACATCAGTACGAGCTTGAAAATGAACTGTTATATTCGTCATATCAGGAATTGAAGACTTGGTTTAATGAAAGGATAAAAGAGTCCGCTATAATTGAGGAGGAAGTAGAAGCATGGACTTAAAACAATATGTCACAATCGTTGAGAACTGGCCAAAAGAAGGCATTAAGTTTAAAGACATCACCACTCTAATGGATAATGGTGATGCTTATAGATATGCAACAGATCAGATCGTGGAATATGCAAAAGAAAAGCAAATCGATCTTGTTGTTGGACCGGAAGCAAGGGGATTCATCATCGGATGCCCGGTGGCGTATGCTCTTGGGGTAGGATTTGCTCCTGTCCGGAAACCTGGCAAACTCCCACGTGAAACGATCCAGACAGCAATACGGGCTTGAGTACGGAAAAGATGCCCTGACCATCCATAAAGATGCCATCAAACCGGGACAGCGCGTATTGATCACAGACGATCTACTCGCTACAGGCGGTACGATCGATGCGACAATCAAGCTTGTTGAAGAGCTCGGCGGGATCGTTGCCGGTACAGCCTTCTTGATTGAACTGACGTATCTTGACGGCCGTGATAAGCTTGAAGGCTACGATATCATGACATTGATGCAATACTAATCATACATTAAGGGACCGACATCATAGGAAGATGCCGGCCTTATTTTTTATACAGCTAAGTTCTGGAAAGTGTCAGCCCTAAGTTCTATCATGGCAGGGAAGATATCTCCCTATGTAATCGTCACCTATTCGACAAAACCAGATGAAATCTGAGAATTTTATGCGCAAACCCTTTACATAATCGCTTTTTTTTTTGATAATAGTAACAATCGTTTTATTTTCAAAACGCGTCAGAGCATTCGAATAGATAGAGTATGTCGGTGCCTTTCATCAGGCGCTGAACCAAATTTAAATATAAAGGTGATTTTGATCATGGCTAAGGATCAAGTATTAACCCCTGAACAGGTTATTGATAAAACAAGAGAATATTTAAATGACGAGCATGTAGGATTGGTGGAGAAGGCATACGAGTATGCACGGGAAGCCCATAGCGAACAGTACCGAAAGTCGGGTGAACCCTACATCATCCATCCGATTCAGGTGGCTGGGATCCTGGCAGATCTCGAGATGGATCCGGCAACTGTGGCTGCCGGGTTTCTTCATGATGTTGTAGAGGATACAGGAATTTCCCTGCAGCGAGATCGAAGAAGACTTCAATGCTGAAGTGGCCATGCTTGTTGATGGGGTCACAAAGCTCGGGAAGATCAAATACAAATCCCATGAAGAGCAGCAGGCTGAAAATCACCGGAAAATGTTTGTTGCCATGGCACAGGATATCCGTGTCATCCTGATTAAGCTCGCCGACCGGCTCCATAATATGAGGACGCTGAAGCATCTGCCTCAGGAAAAACAGCGCAGGATCGCAAATGAGACACTTGGAAATCTTCGCTCCTCTTGCCCATCGTCTTGGGATTTCCAAGATCAAATGGGAGCTCGAGGACACCTGTCTCCGGTATTTAAATCCTCAACAGTATTACCGCATCGTCAATCTGATGAAGAAGAAACGTGCAGAGCGGGAAGAGTATTTGGAAGAAGTCGTCAACGATGTGAAGGATAAGCTCGGCGATGTGAAAATCATCGCTGAAATTTCCGGACGTCCGAAGCATATCTATAGCATCTACCGGAAGATGGCCCTTCAAAATAAACAATTCAATGAAATTTATGACCTGCTGGCCGTGACGGTTCGTCGTGGACAGCATCAAGGATTGCTATGCCGTACTCGGAATCATCCATACGATGCTGGAAGCCGATGCCTGGACGTTTCAAAGATTATATTGCCATGCCAAAACCGAATATGTACCAGTCTCTTCATACGACCGTGATCGGACCGAAAGGGGATCCCCTTGAAGTGCAGATCAGGACGCTTGAGATGCATGAGATCGCTGAATACGGGGTTGCAGCCCACTGGGCATATAAAGAAGGCAAGGAAGCCAATGAACCGGTTTCCTTCGATAAGAAACTTTCATGGTTCAGGGAGATCCTTGAGTTCCAGAATGAATCGGCCAATGCCGAGGAATTCATGGAATCCCTTAAAATCGACCTATTTTCCGATATGGTCTTTGTCTTCACGCCTAAAGGAGATGTCCTGGAACTTCCATCCGGATCAGTACCCATCGATTTCTCCTACCGGATCCACTCGGAAATCGGCAATAAAACGATCGGGGCCAAGGTCAATGGGAAGATGGTCACCCTCGATTATAAGTTGAAAACAGGGGATATCATTGAAATCCTTACGTCCAAGCATTCCTATGGACCGAGTCAGGATTGGCTGAAGCTTGCCCAGACGTCTCAGGCGAAAAATAAAATCAGACAGTTCTTCAAAAAACAGCGCAGAGAAGAAAATATCGAAAAAGGCCGGGAATTGGTCGAGAAAGAAATCAAGACATCAGGATTTCGATGTGAAGGAAATTCTCACTCCTGAAAACATCAAGCGGGTTTTCGAGAAATTCAATTTCTCCAATGAAGATGATATGTATGCGGCTGTCGGCTATAACGGCATCACCGCAGCACAAATCGCCAACCGCCTGACGGAAAAACAACGAAGAAAACGGGAACAGGAAGATATTCTGGAAGAAACCGTGAAAGAACTGAATGCCCAACCCGTCAAGCGCAAGAAAAAAGATGCAGGTGTCCAGGTAGAAGGGCATCGATAACCTTCTTATCCGTTTGTCCCGCTGCTGTTCACCGGTACCTGGCGATGAAATCGTCGGCTTCATTACGAAGGGCCGTGGTGTGTCAGTCCACCGTCCGATTGTACCAATGTCTTGGCGGAAGAAGTGGAACAGCGCCTCATTCCTGTTTCGTGGGAAAGCGACCGCTATGACCGGAAAGAGTACAATGTGGATATTGAAATTTCAGGTTATGACCGCAGCGGTCTTCTGAATGAAGTGCTTCAAGCGGTCAACGAAACGAAAACGAATATATCGGCTGTCAGTGGCAAGTCGGATCGGAACAAAGTGGCAACCATCAATATGTCGATTTCCATTCATAATATTTCCCATCTCCATAAAGTCGTGGAGCGAATCAAGCAGATTTCTGATATTTATGCTGTAAGAAGAATCATGAACTAAAGGAGTTTTATGTAATGAAAGTTGTACTGCAACGGAGCAAAGAAGCATCCGTGACGGTGGACGGAGAAGTGAAGGGCCGTATTCAGTCCGGACTCGTCCTCCTTGTCGGGATCACCCATGGGGATACGGAGGCGGAAGCGGCCTATATTGCCGATAAGGTTGTAAACCTCCGGATCTTCGAAGACGATGATGGAAAGATGAATCATTCCCTTCTCGATGGGGGGGGGAGATTCTCTCCATATCACAGTTCACCCTCTATGGGGACACTCGTAAGGGCAGGAGACCCAACTTCATGGATGCTGCTAAGCCTGAAGAGGCAGAAGCGATATATGATCGTTTCAATGCACTCCTAAGGGAGAAGGGCGTCAAGTGGAAACCGGGGTTTTCGGTGCCATGATGGATGTACAACTCATCAATGATGGACCTGTGACCTTGATTATAGAAAAATGAGCGCTATGAGAAAAGCCAGGGAGGCACGCCTCCCTGGTTTTTGTCAATCTGTAAAGTATTCGCTTAATCCGTAATAGATGCTGGTGGCCGCAGTATCCTGGAAGTAGGCTGTATTCACATTTGCCTCTTCGGATGCATTGCTGAGGAATCCAAGCTCCACCAGGACGGCTGGCCTCATGTTTTCACGGATCACATGGTAGTCGCCGTTCCGGACGCCGCGATCGGCGTTAGGCATTCTTCCGGAAAGGGCAGAATGGACCGATTCCGCCAATTCCTTTTGCTGTGCCCCGTTATAATAGGTGGTATGTCCTGTGATGGACGAATCGTAGATGCTGTCGAAATGAAGACTGACAAACGCATCGGCCATATAATAATGAGATAATGATACCCTGGATGGAAGGGAGATGAATTCATCGTTCCTTCTCGTCAAAATCACTTCTGCACCTGCACTCCTTAATTTGTCTGCCACAAGCTGGGCAGTCTTCAGGGTCAGGTTTTTTTCATGTGTGCCGTTGACACCTGTCGTCCCTCCGTCACGTCCTCCGTGTCCCGGGTCGAGGACGATGGTCTTGCCTTCAAGTCCGCCGGATGTTTCAGGCGCCGGGGACGTTCCCCCTTTTTTGCTCGATACAATCCAGTTGGCCACAAACGCGCTTGCACCGTCGGAGAGGCTGATTTCGTACCAGTCACCCGATGTTCCCACCACATCGAAGGTCGAGCCGCTGCCGGCCCTTTCCACGACGCTTGCTTGGCTGTTTGGACTGCTTCTGAGGTTGGTGCCATCATAAAGGATCGTGATGGAATCGGGAGCGTTTTCTGACATGGACGTGCCTTCCGTTTGCTCCTCTTTCTCTTCACCGGCCACTTTCATGAACCAGCCTGCCACCCATCCATCCCCGCCGTTCGATAGCTGGATCCGATACCATTCATTCGATTCTTCAAGGATGGAATAAGATTCGCCGCGGGTGACTTTCCCGACGATGCTGCCATTCAGGGAGGCCTCATCGCGGACCAGTAGTGATTCTACATTGACAGTGGCGGTAGCAGAAGGAGAACCGGATTCTTCTTCTGCGCCGGATTCTATACCCGAAAGGGACAGATAATCTTGATTGATCCAGGCTGTGCCCCCATTATAAGAGATTTCATACCAGCCCTGTACACTTCCGGTGATCGACACCTCTTCCCCGCTCGATAGGGTGCCGAGGCGCTCGCTATCCGTGGATGGGGCCTTCCTTATATTGATGGAATCTTCTGTAGTCGTCCCTGTAAGACCGGAGGATGCAGAAGTCTGTGCTGTCCCTGCAGAATCAGCTTGGGTAACGAGCCACTCGGCTACCCAGCCTTCTCCTTGGGGCGTATCGATTTTGTACCAGTCCCCGTCATTCCCTGTGACTGTATACTCTTCCCCTTTGGTTGCCTGCATGAGGACTGGGTAGCTGAGCCCTGGACCCGTCCTCACATTGAGTGTAGGAACCCCGATGCTCACCCGTTCCCCGGATGCACTTGCCTTCACTGATGTGAGAAGGGGGACCAAAAGACAGACAATCAGGAAGGATATGTAGATTTTCTTGATGTTGACAACCTCCTCTCTTTTCATGGACATCATTAGTAGTATCGGACTGTCACACGTATTTCTGAACTCATTTTGAAGAAAACACCTTCAAAAATGACCCATACCCACTTAAATACGAGATAAAAAATAAAATTCCTTTATTACGATAGAAATTTAGTCATTTGGAAAGGATAGATGGTAGGAATAGTGAAAGGGAGGGTACTATGCGATCAAGCAACAAGGATTTTCTGAATTCAACTAGTGAAAAAGCACTGTTTCAGACGGATTTTCACCAATTCATGGAAATGGAAAAAGGATCATTGAACATGGAGCTTGCCTCTGAGTTCGGTCTGACGCTGAAGGATGTCCGCCTATTGAAAAAGAAAATGGAGAGGTCCTGACGAAACCTCTTGACATGAACCTGCCTCATCCGTATTATTATAGAAATAAAATAACATTTACAAAACCGTTGATCGAGAATAGTAGCTAGTCCCCGCCTGTAAAGAGAGGAAATGCCCTGGCTGAAAGCATTTCTGCAATGTACTTAGTGAATGAACACTCGGGAGGTTTCACTCTGAAAACCATGTTAGTAGGGGATGGACGTACCAGGCGTTAACTGGCTAAGTGGAGGTCTTTATAGACTTCAATTAGGGTGGCACCACGGGAATAACAGCTCTCGTCCCTTGTATTTATATACAAGGGATTGAGGGCTTTTTTTATTGCCCCGATTTACGGGGACATACATACGCAAGGCTTTATGAAAAGGAGGAATCCCTCTTGTCTATTCAAATTCCAAGAGGAACACAGGACATTCTGCCAGGAGAAGTAGAGAAATGGCAATATATCGAGGAAGGTGGCGACAGATCTTTGTCATGCCTATCAGTACAATGAAATCCGCACGCCAATTTTTGAATCGAGTGAACTTTTCACGCGCGGTGTCGGTGACACCACCGATATCGTACAAAAGGAAATGTACATGTTCGAAGATCGCGGAGGAAGGAGCCTGGCACTCCGCCCTGAAGGTACCGCCTCTGTCGTACGTTCATTTGTAGGAAATAAGCTGTTCGGAAATGCGAATCAGCCGACCAAGCTCTTCTATTCCGGACCGATGTTCCGCTATGAGCGACCACAAGCTGGCCGCTACCGCCAATTTGTGCAGTTCGGTGTGGAAGCACTTGGAAGTGAAGACCCGGCCATTGACGCAGAGGTCATTTCACTCGCCATGGGCATTTACAAGAAACTTAGGACTCCTAAATGAAACTTGTCATTAATAGTCTCGGTGATGGAGGCAGCCGTAATGCGCATCAGTGAAGCACTGATCAATCACTTTAAACCTAGGATCGGCGAATTCTGCTGGCGATTGTCAAAATCGCCTTGAGAAAAATCCACTGAGGATCCTGGATTGTAAAAAGGACCGCGACCATGAATTGATGGCAACGGCTCCATCTATCCTTGACTACTTAAATGAAGAATCCAAGACCTATTTTGAAAAGGTTCAAATCTATCTCACCAGCATGGATGTAGAATTCGTAGTAGATCCGACCCTTGTTCGGGGCCTTGATTATTATAACCATACCGCGTTTGAAATCATGAGTGATGCAGAAGGCTTCGGGGCCATCACCACCCTCTGCGGAGGAGGACGCTACAATGGACTCGTCAGAAATGATCGGCGGTCCTGAAACACCGGGAATCGGATTTGCCTTCAGTATCGAAAGGCTCTTTCGGCCTTGGAAGCTGAAAAAGTGGAGCTCCCGATCCATCAGGGCGTCGATTGCTTTATTGTCTCCATTGGGGGAAGAAGCCAAGGCTTATGGTGTAAAGCTTCTTCATCAGCTGAGGGAAGCCGGGATCTCATCCGAGAAAGATTATCTTGATCGCAAGGTGAAAGGCCAATTCAAAGCGGCGGACCGCCATCAGGCAAAATATGTAGCCGTGATCGGTGACAATGAACTTACAGGAAAACAAAATCAATCGTGAAAGATATGGCAACGGGGGAACAAGAAGAAGTCAGCCATTGATCATTTGTTGACAACGTCAAGAGCAAGCTTGTCAATAAACATTGATCGATCAGGAGGAGAATACGATGCCAAAAAGAACAGCATATTGTGGAGACGTAACGGAATCATTCATTGGTGAAAAAATCACCATCAAAGGATGGGTGCAAAAGAGAAGTGACCTGGGAGGCCTGATCTTTATCGATCTTCGCGACAGTGAAGGGATCGTGCAGGTCGTATTTAACCCCGATCTTTCACAGGAAGCACTCGCACTGGCGGAAAAAATCCGCAATGAGTATGTCATTTAGTGTAACCGGAACGGTCGTGTCAAGGGGAGAAGGAACCGTCAACCCGAACCTGAAAACCGGAAAGATTGAAATCCACGCAGAAGATGTTCAAATCATCAATGAAGCGAAAACCCCACCATTCATGATTGACGATCAAAATGGAAGTGTCGGAAGATGTCCGGTTGAAATACCGCTATGTGGATCTTCGTCGCCCGGCCATGGCTGGAAACGTTCAAAATGCGCCATAATGTCACGCGTCATTCCGCAGCTTCTTGAATGAGAATGGATTCCTTGATGTTGAAACCCCGATTTTAACGAAAAGCACGCCGGAAGGTGCACGTGATTATCTTGTACCGAGCCGGGTTCATCCTGGAGAATTTTATGCCCTTCCTCAATCGCCTCAGATTTTCAAGCAGCTTCTGATGGTGTCCGGATTCGACCGTTATTATCAAATTGCCCGCTGCTTCCGTGATGAAGATCTTCGTGCAGACCGTCAACCTGAATTCACGCAAATCGATATGGAAATGAGCTTCATGGAGCAAGGAAGATATCATCCTACTTGTCGAAGATATGATGAAGAAGCTCATGAAAGATGTGAAAGACGCTAGACATCGAATCGCCTGTTCCCACGCATGACGTATGATGATGCCATGAGTCGCTATGGTTCTGATAAACCTGATACTCGATTTGCCATGGAACTGATCGATGTATCCGAAATCGTGAAGGATTCAGGATTCAAAGTATTCTCTGGTGCTGTAGCAAACGGTGGACAAGTGAAATTGATCAATGTGAAAGGTGCCGCTTCCAATATTCACGTAAAGATATTGATGGCCTGACGGAATTTGTATCCCGCTATGGAGCAAAAGGGCTCGCATGGTTGAAGGTAGAAGAAGAAGGCCTGAAAGGACCGATTTCCAAATTTGTGACCGAAGATGATGCTTCCAGCCATTTCTTCTGCCTGCAGAAGCAGAAGCAGGGGATCTTACTACTATTTGTCGCTGATAAAAAATCCGTCGTGGCCGATGCCCTTGGAGCCCTGCGCCTTGAAGCTCGGTAAAGAACTTGAAGCTGATCGATGAATCCGTCTTCAACTTCCTTTGGGTGACAGACTGGCCGCTTCTTGAGTTTGATGAAGGAGAGAATCGCTACTATGCAGCCCACCATCCATTCACCATGCCGGTGAGAGAAGATCTTGAACTGTTCGAAACCGCCCCTGCTCAAGTCAGGGCACGAAGCCTATGACCTTGTATTGAACGGATATGAACTTGGCGGTGGATCCCTCCGGATCTATGAGCGTGACATTCAGGAAAAAATGTTCAAGGTCCTTGGATTCTCAAAAGAAGAAGCGAAGAGCAATTCGGATTCCTTATGGAAGCATTCGAATATGGAACCCCTCCACATGGCGGGATCGCCCTTGGTCTTGACCGGTTGGTGATGCTCCTTGCAGGGCGCTACGAACCTTCGTGATACCATTGCATTCCCTAAAACGGCCAGTGCAAGCTGTGTCCTCACAGATGCACCTGGAGGAGTAAGTGAAGCCCAACTGAAAGAACTATCCCTGTCACTCGATGTAGAATAATGTAAGAAATTCCGGCGGTTGTTCGATTGAAATCGTCCCGCTCATATGCTATTATTTATGACAATCACAAACGAGTCCTGATGTGTCCGACGTTTTAACCTAACAGTTTTGACCGAACAATTCAAACCTTCGGGAGCTTGACGTTTCGCTAGGCGTTCATGCCTCGTGCCGGGGACTAACAAATAGTGGAATAAAGCACCCACCTGCCGAGAGCGGGTTCAAAACGAAGGAAATGCATGCGACGGCACGATTGGGACTCGTTCCAAAAATGGATACGTAATGCACAAGAGTCGGATCTTTGAGATCCGGCTCTTTTTATATTTATAAGAGAAGCTTCGTGAAGATAACTTTGGTTAAAAATACATAAAAATGAATAAATATCACAAAAACCATTGCAGAAACTGTCGACAAGCCCTATACTTTTTAAAGGTAATCTTTGCTAACTTACATCATAGGAGTGGTCAACATGGAACATATGGGCTGGTTATCCCTACTGCCGCCGATCATCGCCGTGCTGCTGGCGGTCATCACGAAAAATGTCATTATTTCTTTATTCTCCGGCGTATATGTCGGTGTCCTCATGCTTGTGGGTGGGAGACCTCTTGAAGCCACGATGGAAACCATCGGGGAATTTATGTTCCCGCAAGTGGCAGACAGCTATAATGCCGCTGTGCTTGTCCTGCTCTTTTTCATCGGGGGATTCGTCGCCCTCATGGAGAAGTCGGGCGGGGGAGCGGCCCTGGCCAATAGTGCTACCAATCTGATCAACACAAAAGCGAAAGCTCAGGTATCTGCCTGGATCGGTGGCATCATCATCTTCTTTTCCGATCTCGGGACCCCTCTGATCGTAGGCCCCGTTTTCGAAAAGATATTTGATAAAGTGAAAGTATCCCGGGAAAAGCTTGCATGGATCATAGACTCCACCTCCTCACCGGTGGCGGTGCTCGTTCCGTTTATCGGATGGGGCGTCTACATCATGGGACTCATCAAGAAGGAGTTTGATCATCTCGATATCACCACTTCTGAGTTCAGCACGCTGATTCATGTGATACCATTTCAATTTTATGCGCTCCTTGCCGTATCCATGGTTCCACTGGTTGCCCTCTTAAAGCTTGACTTCGGACCGATGAAGTCGGCTGAGGACCGGACAAACAAGGGTGAGCTCTACTGGAAAACATCAAAGCCTCTGAGAAAACCGGAGGATGAGGGATTGAAGCCGAGTAAACCGGTCTTGATCTGGCTTCCCCTTTTGATCCTGTTCGTCACACTCTTCGGTATCCTGGCCTCGAAAGGCTTCCCGTTCAAACCCGTGGAAGGCAGTGCTTTCAGGGTGGCACTGAGTACCGCCTATCTATTTGCGGCCATCTCCCTGATCATCCTGATGATTTCGTACAAATTGAAAACGTTCAATGAAATCTTCGAAATCTACACGGGGGGTATGCAAAAGATGGTGTATGTCGCCGTGACCCTTGTGCTTGCCTGGTCGCTCAGCAAGGTGATCAGCGAAATGGGGACAGCTTCTTACATTGTTGAACTCGTGAAGGGAAATATTCCAGCCTTCATCATTCCAGCGATCCTATTCCTTGTAGGGGCAGGGATGTCTCTCGCTTCCGGTTCCTCTTGGGGTACATATGCCATCATGCTCCCGATTGCCATCCCCATGGCGGTCTCACTTGATGCCGAGCTTCTTGTGTGCATCGGAGCGGTTCTCTCAGGAGGGATCTTCGGAGATCATAGTTCCCCCATCTCGGACACGACGCTATTGTCGTCAACAGGTGCCGGGGCGGATCATATCGATCATGTGAAAACACAATTCCCTTATGTAGCATTGAATGCAACCATTGCCTTCGTCGGTTTCATCATCGCCGGCCTGACGGGGAACCCATACACCATCCTCTTCCTCCTGGCAGGCCTGATTGCGCTGATGCTGATTCTCGGGAAACGAAGGGCGTCGAAGCTTCAGCGCTCACAGGAAACGAGCGCCTGAAGAGGCGAAACTCCATTGAGATTGAACGCAATATATTGATTTTCAGTGCTCAATCCTTTATTCTAATTCAGAATAAACCTAGTTGAATACTTATAATGGAGTTGATCATGTTGCTTCACCAGTTCTCACGTAATGAGTTAGCGATCGGAAAAGAAGGTCTTCAGACCCTTAAGAATAGTACAGTAGCCGTTCTCGGGATCGGAGGCGTCGGTTCATTCGCAGCCGAAGCTCTCGCCCGCTCCGGAGTAGGACGCCTTGTCCTCGTTGATAAAGATGATGTGGATATCACCAATGTAAATCGCCAGGTGCACGCCCTGCTTTCCACCGTCGGCCAGCCAAAGGTCGACCTGATGCGGGACAGGATCAAGGATATCAATCCCGACTGTGAAGTCATCGCCCTTAAGATGTTCTACACGGAAGAGACGTATGAGGAGTTCTTCCATTACGGGCTGGACTTCGTACTGGATGCATCGGATACGATCTCGTACAAGATCCATCTGATGAAAGAGTGCCTGACGCGTGACATCCCGCTTATCGCCTCCATGGGTGCCGCGAACAAGAATGACCCGACCCGCTTCCAGATTGCGGATATCTCCAAAACCCATACAGATCCCATCGCCAAGGTCATCCGGACCCGTCTGAAAAAGGAAGGGATCAAAAAAGGGGTCACGGTCGTCTTCTCCGATGAGAGTCCGATCGTCATCCGGGAAGAAGTGCGGAAGGAAGTCGGCAAGGATGATGCGAAAATCCGAAAGGCACAGCTTCCTCCGTCATCGAACGCATTCGTGCCGTCCGTTGCCGGCCTCATCGCAGCCAGTCATGTTATCAATCAGCTGTTAAAAGAAATTGAAATCAGACGTGTGAAAGATAAATAACAAATTGAAAGGCCCGTACCTCCCTTGAGGCACGGGCCTTTTTGCTTGCAGTTTTAACATTCCTTTGGAGTGCATACAAATTTTAGGCAAAAACCCTATTGACTACTATTTGTGTCTTAGTGTATTATCTAACTAGTACACTGGAACACAAACAGAAAGGAGTGAAAAAATGAAAGCATTCAGAGGCCTTCTTTGGAAGGATTTCCATACATCCAAGGTGTGGTTCATAGGATGGCTGGCGATTATCATCGTCGTTTATTCCCTTGGGCTTGGTGCAGGAGGATACTTCGATGAGGAAGGGATCCCTGTTGGTTTCGCCATCATGCTCGGCGTCTTCCATTTTGCTTTTCTCCCGGTCATTGTCTATTCCATGCTCCGGCTGGAAGGGAAGACACAGCTTTGGTTGCACACCCCGCTCAGCGGATTTACACTGCTGTCTTCAAAACTCCTCGTCGCCATTGGTTACTTGATCATTTCCTTGTTACTCGTCGATCTTCTCGGGTTCATCAGCTTCAGCAGGCTACCTGAAATCAGCTACTGGCCGGTCAAGGAAGGCGTATATTTCAATATTGGTGTTCTCTTGCTGGGCCTCAACATGTCGGGCTGGCTGATCTTTTTCTGGACGGTTTATCACTCCATGGGGAAATTCCCGGCGATCAAGAACATTCGCTGGCTCATCCTCGCCGGATTATGGATCTTGTACACTTCGGTGACAACATTCGTGACCAGTCTGAAGCCTGTGGAAAACTTCGTTAACGACACATGGGTAGTCGACCTTCCTGCAAGTTTCTTTTTCACCATCGGCTCAGGAGGGGAAGACAGTGGATTCAATATCGATATCATTCCCCTGCCGCTTCTCCCGTTCATCTGGGAAGGGGTCATGTGGCTCATATTATTCATCATTTCATGCAGACTATTAGATCGCAGGATTGAGGTGTAGATCATGGTAGAAGAATACTCAGCGTCCAAACCCATATACCTGCAAATCGCCGATCGGATCATCCGTGAAATCGTCAGAAGGGAACGACACCCTGGCGATAAGCTTCCATCAGTCAGAGAGATGGCTTTGCAAGCCGGGGTGAATCCGAACACCATTCAGCGGACATACAGTGAGTTGGAAAGGATGACCATTGTGGAAACGAAACGAGGACAGGGAACGTTTGTGACGGAGGAAGATAATGTGCTATCTGTATTGAATCAAAGAGTTCAGCAGGAAGTGATTGAAATCTTCATTAAAAATATGAAAGAGCTCGGCCTCAGTAAAGAAGAAATGATTGAAAGCATCAAACGGTACGGGGAGGAGAATGATCGTGATCCGGTTTGAGAATGTCACGAAGAAATACGGTAGCGGACTTGCGCTTCGGAACACCTCCTTGCAATTTGAAAAAGGGAAGATCTACGGTCTGCTCGGGCCGAATGGGAGCGGGAAATCCACGACTCTGAAGATGATCGCCGGCCTTGTACTCCCCAGTGCAGGCAGGGTGATGCTCGATGATGAACCGATCAATCGAAAGGTGGCGGAAGAAGTCGCCTACTTGACGGAGCTAGATATGTTCTATGAAACATTCACCGTGAAAGGGATGCTCAAATTTTACAACTCACAGTTCAGAGACTTCGATATGGACCGGGCAGAAGAGCTTGTCTCGTTCATGCAACTGGATGGGTCGAAAAAGATCAAGCATCTTTCAAAAGGGACGCGTGGAAGGCTGAAGCTTGTCCTCACTCTATCCAGGCAAGCAAAAGTCATCCTCCTCGACGAGCCTTTCTCAGGTCTTGATCCGATGGTGAGGGACACCATTGTGAAAGGACTTCTCTCCTATATCGACTGGGGAGAGCAGACGGTCCTCATCGCCACTCATGAAATCGATGAAATCGAGGCCATTCTCGATGAAGCCTACATCATCCATAATGGAGAAGTGAAAGGTCACTGCAACGTTGAACAATTAAGGGAAGAACAAGGATTGTCGGTCCTTCAATGGTTGAAGCGCACGACTCAAATAGAAGGGATGGAACTGGAATGAAGACGATTGCTCAATTGCAAAATGTCACGAAAGTCATCAAAGGAAAGAAAATCATCGATTCACTATCGTTTGAGGTGAATGAAGGAGAGGTCTTTGGATTCCTCGGCCCGAATGGTGCCGGAAAGACCACGACGATCCGGATGATCGTCGGGCTGATGAAGATCACAGAAGGGGATGTCCTCATATCAGGTAAGAGCATCCAGAAGGACTTTGCTGAAGCCATCAATGAAGTGGGGGCCATCGTGGAAAATCCCGAGCTCTATAAGTTCCTCTCAGGCTATCAAAATCTGAAGCACTTTGCCCGCATGCATAAAGGCATCACAGAAGAGCGGATCAAAGAAGTAGTGGAACTCGTCGGCTTGACGAGCCGGATCAATGATAAGGTTAAAACCTATTCACTCGGGATGCGCCAGCGCCTCGGTATCGCCCAATGTCTCCTCCATAAGCCGAAGCTCCTAATCTTGGATGAGCCGACCAACGGACTCGATCCTGCCGGAATCCGTGAAATCCGCGCCTATATCCGCAAGCTTGCAGCTGAGGAAGGGATGGCCGTCATCGTTTCATCCCATCTTCTGTCGGAAATGGAAATGATGTGTGACCGCATCGCCATCCTTCAGTCTGGCAAACTGGTAGACGTACAGGATATTCGTGACTTCGTTGGTGGAAACGAACAAATCTACCAGATCGATGTCGCTGATGCGGCGCTGATCAAAGCCTCCATCAAGACGTTTGATCCTTCAATCCAATTCGAAGTGAAAGACAATCAGGTGCAGCTCGCCATTCAAAAAGAACAGATCCCTGCACTGGTTAAGAAACTGGTAGAAGATGGACTCGACATCTACGGAATCATGCCGATTTCGAAAACCCTCGAAGATCGCTTCTTGGAAATCACCAACGACAAAGGAGAGACAGTCAATGTTTAATTTAATCAGAAATGAATGGATGAAGATTTTCAAGCGTGTCGGTACATACGTCATGCTGGGCCTCCTCGTGGCCATCATCGGGATTACGGGAGCAACAAGCAAGTATCTGGACAGCCAGACGAAGGTGTCCGATGATTGGAAGAAAGACGTCCAGACTCAGATTGCTGCCGATAAGGAATCCCTCAAGGAGAACATGCCCGGCTATATAAAAGAAGAAACGGAAAAGAGTATCGCCATCAATGAGTATCGTCTTGAAAATGATCTGAAACCGTATCAAAAAGCAAATGTGTGGTCATATGTACAAGACAATGCCTACCTCGTGATGTTTGTCGGATTGTTCACCATCATCGTCTCTGCCGGCATCGTGGCGAGTGAGTTCACATGGGGAACCATCAAGCTCCTATTGATCCGTCCGATTTCAAGGAGTAAAATACTGATCTCGAAATATATCACGGTCTTATTGTATGGATTGAGCCAGCTTGTTGTTCTGTTTGTGGTTTCATTCCTCCTGGGTCTCATCCTTTTCGGTGGGATCGGGGAATCGGCGCATCTTGCCTACGTTGATGGAGCTGTCGTGGAACAAAACATGGTATGGTATCTCATCAAAACCTATCTATTGAAAACGATCGATGTCGCCATGATGGCAACAATGGCCTTCATGATATCGGCTGTGTTCAGAAGTAGCTCCCTTGCAATCGGGATCTCTGTGTTCCTGTTATTTATGGGATCGAATCTTACTACGTTGATTGCGATGAAATTCGACTGGGCGAAATTCAGTTTGTTCGCCAATACGGATCTTACTCAGTACACAGGGTTCCAACAACCAGTGGTGAAAGGGATGACGATGGGCTTCTCCATCACGATGATCCTCGTTTACTTTGTGATTTTCCAAGTGCTCGCCTTCGTCTTCTTTACGAAGCGTGATGTGGCTTCATAAGCAGATTCAAAAAAAGGATGCCGGTTTCGGTATCCTTTTTTTGTCGCGTCTTTTTGGAGTTGTGGTGGAAAAAGAAATGATTGGTGTATTTTCGGCATAGGCCGTTCCTTTACGCTGCGGGCGCTTGCTTTCCTGCGGGGAGGCGGGCGAGCCTCCTCGTGCCTGCGGGGTCTTGCCCGACCTCCTATTCCGCTGGAGTCAAGCCCCCGCTTCAATCCACTCTGTGCTAGATAAGGAGAATCACTTATTGGTGGACTTCTAAATTTGGTTGGTATTTATTTGGCTGCTATCAATTGAACCGTCTGATGAAGAAGGGTATAGGTAGCACGACTTGGCTCGGTTCTTTCCTGCGGGGAGGTGGCAAGCCTCCTCGTGCCTGGGGCATAGATTGGTGGGTTTCTGAATGCGGATGGTAATCATCGTGTTCGAAACTCCCATCCATTTTGTGCTTAGGAATGGGTGAATGGATTCAGAATTGGGTCCTTTTTGAAATGCGTATGTTCCCTTTGATTACGTTTGAACTGGAGTTTTGATCGGCGGTCTTATGGTGGCGGCAATCGGTAGTGGATTGGGATGTAGAGTCATGAAACGATCTATGTCTGCTGTGTGGCAATAGTTTTGCCTTTTCCCTCGTCTTTTTTATCGCCGGTAGGGGTAGAATCTTGATGAGTTCAACCGGGTCACCTGGTTGAGGAGGTAGGCGGACTTTTTTGCTCCTTCGACTCTCAGGGTGTCCAATGCTTCGATCATCTTTTTATGCGAAACCATGCCGATTCCGTGACCGAAGTAAAGGTCATCGGCCATATAGACGGAGTTTTCTCCCATCCAGATGGGGTCTGCGTAGTCGGGATTATAGAAGTAATATACGTCGCCGGGGATGCGATCGACGCCTCGGTATGTTTCCATCCACAGGTTTTCATTGTAATTGGATCCCCAGATGAACAAGTGGGAGTAAAGGTCATTGAAGATCGATGGTTCAATGGAGTCAAGGATGCTCTTATAGTAGATCAGGACGATTCGTGGTCACACACTCGAAGCTGTAGAGGGCGCTGTTGGTGAAGACGTCCCGGATGGCATCGGAGGGAAGCCGGCCGCGTCTGAGCTCATATCCATATGGGGTCTTGATCCAAAAAGCCGGATTGAAACGAGAGTCGGCAAAAGCGGAAAATTCCGAATCGCCTTCATTGATCTTTTTGGCGTTTTGAAGTATATGGGTTCTCATATCGATTTCAAACTTCAGTTGGTCTTTTGACGGGAAATCATAATCCATGGGGGAATTATTCAATGCTTCATAGATGGTACGCTGTTCCTCTGGGAGGCTTTTCGGATCCATGGGCTTTCCTTCATTCAGATGTGATCAATGTAGGTCACCTCCTGGTTAGTATCAGGATATGTAGATTCTGGTTATGGGTGAGAGCGGAAAGGCAAGAGTGTGCATGAAAAAGCCCGGGGCGCTTTGCCCCGGGCTTATCCTGTCATTACCTGTGCTTATTGATATTTTCATATACCTGGGCGATGGCCTGTTCGAATTTCCCTGTGCTTTCGGGGTGTAGTATTGAGCGTTTTTTAGTTTATCAGGCAGATAGGTTTGCGACACCCATCCTGATTCATAGCTGTGGGGATATTTATATTCCATCACCTCTGCCAATTTCTTTGCACCCTGATAGTGGGCATCTTTCAGAGTGAGTCCGGGACTTCGCCGCTTTTTCCTTTCCGGATATCGGACCAAGGGCAAGGTCGATGGCGGTGATCGCAGAGTTCGATTTAGGGGAAAGCAAAGCTCGATGATCGCATTTGCTAACGGGATCCTTGCTTCCGGGAAATCCGATCTTCTCAGCTGTTTCCACTGCCGCAAGCGTTCGTGGCCCGCTTGGGGATTGGCAAGGCCGATATCTTCATAGGCGATGACCAATAGTCTCCGTGCGATGCTCGGCAGGTCTCCTGCTTCCACGAGTCTTCCGAGATAGTGGAGGGCTGCATTCACATCGCTTCCGCGGATCGATTTCTGAAATGCGCTTACCACATCATAATGGGCATCTCCGTCTTTATCGTGGGAGAAGCTTTTCTTTTGAAGGCACTCTTCTGCAATGGAGACATCAATATGAATGACTCCCATCCTCACCGGGAGAAGTGGACAAGCACGGCCAATTCCAATGCATTCAGGGAACTTCTTACATCACCGAAACTGCTACTTGCAAAATGTTCAATCGCATCGTCGGTTACATCGAGTGAATATCCGTCCCAAGTCCGCGTTCTTCATCTTCAATGGCACGGGTCAGTGCTATTTTCATTTCTTCTATTGAAAGAGGCTTCAATTCGAAAATCTGGCATCTGCTTCGGATGGCGGGATTGATGGCATGATAGGGATTGCTCGTTGTAGCACCAATCAAGGTGATCATCCCGTTCTCTAAATAAGGAAGGAGAAAGTCCTGCTTTCCTTTATCAAGTCGATGGACCTCATCCAATAGGAGGATCACCTTACCTGACATTTTCGCTTCTTCCGCTACGATTTGAATATCTTTTTTATTATTTGTCACGGCATTCAATGTTTTGAAACGGTACTTTGTACTTCCGGCAATGGCACTTGCGATGGACGTTTTTCCGATTCCGGGCGGGCCGTACAGGATCATGGATGATAGCTGCTTCGCCTTGACCATCCGTCGATGATTTTTCCTTCTCCGACTAAATGCTGCTGACCGATGATTTCATCAATGGTCCTTGGTCTCATTTTAAAGGCAAGTGGTTTTATCGACATGGTATATCTCTCCAAACTGACGTTCTATACCTTTCACTTTATCACAGGAGATACCCTTAAGGAAATATTGTGGACGCATGAGAATGAAACCACCCCTTTCACAGTGGGACAGGAATATGCTATAATGACAAAAGTCAATAGAATAAAAACATACAGTTCAAAATGTGACATTATTAAATATAGCAGAGGTGCTGGAAATGAAGATATCAACTAAAGGCCGATACGGATTGACGATTATGATTGAATTGGCCAAACGCCATGGTGAAGGGCCGACTTCACTGAAAACCATTGCACAGCAGCATGAGCTGTCAGAACATTATCTTGAACAGCTTGTCGCCCCGCTTCGGAACGGCGGTTGGTCAGAAGTATCAGGGGGGCTTATGGCGGTTATGTATTTGGCCATGAGCCATCTGACATTACAGCGGGGGATATCATCCGGATCCTTGAAGGTCCGATCAGTCCTGTGGAAGGAATCGAGGACGAGGAACCGGCAAAACGTGAACTGTGGATCCGGATCCGGGATGCCGTGAAAGAAGTACTCGACAATACAACGATCGAAGATTTGGCCAGCCACTCTGATGACGGGGAATCAGATGCTTATATGTTCTATATCTAGGAGGTAACGATCAATGGAAAGAATGTATCTGGATCATGCTGCAACGTCGCCCATGCATCCTGAAGTGATCGATGAAATGACAGCGGTGATGAAGGAGAGCTTTGGTAATCCATCGAGCATCCATTCATTTGGACGTGCATCACGTCATCTTGTGGATCATGCACGGACCATCATTGCAGATAGCATCCATGCCGATTACAATGAAATCATTTTTACCAGTGGTGGAACGGAGGCGGATAATTTGGCGATCATCGGAACGGCCGAAGCCAATAAGGAAGCGGGTAACCACATCATTACCACACAAACCGAGCATCATGCCGTTTTGCATGCATGTCAATTTCTCGAATCAACAGAGGGTTCGAGGTTACTTATCTGCCTGTGGACCGAGCAGGCAGGATCAGCGTTGGATGATCTTGAAAAGGCACGTCCTGCGTGAAGACACCATCCTCGTGACCATCATGTTCGGGAATAATGAAGTCGGGACATTGCAGCCGATCAAAGAAATCGGCGAATTCTTAAGGACCATCAGGCCTATCTTCATACGGATGCTGTACAGGCATTTGGATTGACAGAGCATCGATGTCGAGCGAGCTGGGTGTCGATCTGCTTTCGGTTTCAGGGCATAAGATCAATGGACCCAAAGGAATCGGCTTTCTTTATTGCCGATAAAGAGGTGGATACTTCAGCCTGGATCTACGGCGGGGAACAAGAAGGAAGCGCCGCGCAGGAACAGAGAATGTCCCGGCATCGTCGGACTGGGGAAAGCGGTTGAAATAGCCCGTCATTCATGGAGGAGAAGCATGCAATCGCTTACTCGGATCTCAAGAGATCTCTTAAGAGAAACCCTGGCTGATGATGCGGATTGAATTCGAAGAGAACGGATCCCTTGAGCATGGATTACCCCATGTGCTAAACTTAAGCTTTCCCGGCACGGATGTAGAATCCATGCTGGTGAATTTGGATATGTCAGGTATCGCTGTTTCAAGCGGTTCCGCTTGTACGGCTGGATCAATAGAACCTTCACATGTACTTGTGGCGATGTATGGGGAGACAGTCTGAGAAATCAAGGAACTCTATCCGCTTCAGCTTCGGACTCGGAAATACGGAGGAACAGATTGAGAGACTGGCCATGAAGTCGCAAAAATCGTGAAGAGATTAACAACATAAGATGGTCGTCCGACATGAGGCGATCGAACGGAAACAAGGAGGTGGCGTTAGTGAAAAAAGAACCAAAGGATACGAGAGTGGTCGTTGGGATGTCAGGTGGAGTGGACTCATCTGTAGCCGCGTTATTATTGAAAGAGCAAGGCTATGAAGTCATCGGGATTTTCATGAAGAACTGGGATGATACCGATGAAAACGGAGTATGTACGGCAACGGAAGATTATGACGATGTGATTCGCGTATGTAACCAAATTGGGATTCCTTACTACGCTGTGAATTTTGAGAAACAATACTGGGATAAAGTGTTTACGTACTTCCTGGATGAATATAAAGCCGGACAGGACCCCGAATCCGGATGTGATGTGCAATAAGGAAATCAAGTTCAAGGCATTCCTTGATCATGCACTGAAGCTTAGGTGCGGACTATCTTGCCACAGGTCATTATGCACAGGTGGAATACCGTGATGGAGAATACAAGATGCTCCGGGGGGTCGATAACAATAAGGATCAAACATACTTCCTCAATCAGCTCGGGCAGGATCAGCTGGAGAAAGTGATGTTCCCCCTTGGCGGCATCGATAAGAAAAAGGTTCGGGAAATTGCGAAGGAAGCGGGCCTTGCCACTGCAACCAAGAAAGACAGTACGGGAATCTGCTTCATCGGAGAACGGAACTTCAAGGATTTCCTCGAGAAACTATCTTCCGGCACAGCCTGGAAAGATGGAAACCTTGGACGGAAAAGTGATGGGGAAACATGATGGATTGATGTACTATACCATCGGTCAGCGTCACGGACTTGGTATCGGTGGTGCAGGTGAGCCTTGGTTCGCCATCGGGAAAGACCTGGAAAGTAATGTCCTTTATGTGGGTCAAAGCTTTGAGCACCCTGCCCTTTATTCCGATTCCATCCTTGCGACGGATGTTCACTGGACATCGAATGAAGCCAAATCGAATCTGAATTCGCATGTACGGCAAAATTCCGTTACCGTCAGGACGATAATAAGGTCACGGTCATCCCTTTGGAAGATGGCAAAGTGAAAGTCATATTTGATGAACCTATTCGAGCGGTGACGCCTGGACAGGCCGTCGTTTTCTACAACGGAGATGAGTGCCTTGGTGGAGGAACGATCGATACCATCTTCAAAGATGAGAAAAAACTGACGTACGTCGGATAAAAAAGTCTAAAGGACTGAGAAAGGAGGGAGAATCCCTTTTCTCTCAGTCCTTTTTTTCATCATGGAAGGATTCCATTTCTGAATGTACCTTATGTTATACTAGTAACGATAAAAGGAAGTACATACATAAATAATAGACCATATAGAGGTGTTTACAATGGATAAGAATTTAAAAGGCATTGAGTTATTACAACAAGGAAAAGTAGAAGAGGCCGTTAAACTCTTCACAGAAGCCATCGAAGAAAATCCGAAGGAACCGGTAGGGTATATCAACTTCGGAAATGTATTGATGTCGGTTGGTGACAATGGAAAAAGCGAAGAAGTTTTTTGAACGGGCGATTTATGTCGATGAAAACGCAGGAGCAGCTTATTACTCTCTCGGAAATCTGTTACTTCAATGAGAATAAGTTTGATCGAAGCAAAAGATCAATTTGAAAAGGCCATCTCAAAAGGAATGGAGAATGCCGACGTCTACTTCATGCTGGGGATGAGTCTTTCCAGTTCGATCAGCCGAAGATTTGCACTACCGTACTTTCAGCGAAGTGTTGAATTGAATGAAGAAGACATCGAAGCCGTTTCCAATTAGGGCTGTCTCTTGCTAAAGTGGAAGCATATAAGAAGCGATCACTCAATTTTCACAAGTGGTAGCAGCTGATCCGGAGCATGCGGATGCCTATTACAATCTGGGTGTTGCGTATGCTGGACCATAAGCATGATGCAGATACAAGCACTTGTTTTCAATAAAGCCATCGAAGTTCAACCTGATCATATGCTTGCGCAATATGGGCGTCAAGATGATGGACATGATTAAAAATGAAGAAAGTGAATAGCTAGGGGGTTCACTGACTTGAGCCAGCAAGACTCTTTAAATTGTTTGGTGATGAAGAAATGTATGTCAAAGGAAGGCATCTTGTCACGATCTTCCATAATGAGGAAAATCTGTACACGGTCGTCGCATCAGTGTGGACGAAACAAATGATTAGGCTACAGGATAAAGAAGCCGTTGTCACCGGGACATTTCCCGAAGATTCATGAAGAAGAGACCTACTCTTTTTTCGGAAGTTTTCAGGATCATCCGAAGTTCGGCATGCAGTTTCATGCCGAGCATTTCAAGAAGGAAATCCCCCAGACCAAACAAGGGATCGTCCACTATTTATCCAGTGATCTGTTTAAAGGGATCGGGAAGAAAACGGCTGAAAAGATAGTGGAGCATGTAGGGGAAAATGCCATCAGTAAAATACTTGAGAATCCATGCCTCCTCGACGAAATGCCGAAGCTTCCAAAGGAAAAGGCAAAGACCATTTATGATACGCTATCCGAGCATCAGGGACTTGAGCGCGTCATGATCATGCTTAATGAGTTCGGTTTCGGCCCGCAGATTTCCATGAAGATCTATCAGGCCTATAAAGAGCAGGCACTGGAAATCATCCAAAACAATCCTTATAAGCTTGTGGAGGATATTGAAGGGATCGGTTTCAACCGGGCCGATGAATTAGGGTCCAAAATCGGTATCACAGGCAGTCATCCCGACAGGATCAAAGCAGGCTGTTTGTATACCCTGGAACAGATGTGCGTGAAGCAGGGTCATGTGTATCTTGAGGCGGAAGAACTCATTGTGACGGTGAAAGAACTGCTTGAAAAGAGTCAGCCCGCACGCATTGAATTCGACGGACATCTCGCCCAGGTTGTGGTCGCTTGAAGAGGAAGGGAAAGTGGCTGGTGAGGGAACGAAGATTTATATTCCTTCCCTCTATTTCTCTGAAAAAGGCATTGCCACGAATATCGAGAAGATTCTTGCCCAGACCGATTATAAAGATCAGTTCCCCCAATCGGAATTCCTTCTTTCCTTAGGGGCGTTGGAGGACAGGTTGGGCGTGCAGTATGCCCCCTCACAGCGTGAAGCCATTGAAACGGCACTGATGAGCCCGATGCTCCTCCTGACGGGAGGACCGGGTACCGGGAAAACCACCGTCATCAACGGGATCGTCGAACTGTATGCCGATCTTCACGGTTGTTCGCTGGACCCCAAGGAATATAAAGATGAACCGTTCCCCGTTTTCCTTGCGGCCCCTACGGGAAGGGCCGCCAAGCGGATGACGGAATCGACAGGACTGCCTGCCATGACGATCCACCGACTCTTCGGATGGAATGGACAAGAAGGATTTCAGACTGATGAAGAAAGGGCCATTGAGGGAAAGTTGCTGATTGTGGATGAAGTGTCGATGGTGGATACATGGCTTGCCCATCAGCTCTTCAAGGCTCTGCCTGAAAATATTCAAGTGATATTCGTTGGGGATGAAGATCAATTTCCTTCCGTCGGACCTGGACAGGTGCTGAAGGATCTACTGGAATCGGGCAGGGTGCCGACGGTCGATTGACGGATATCTACCGCCAGGAAGAAGGCTCTTCCATCATTGAACTTGCCCATCAAATGAAGGCCGGCCGTTTGCCTCGTGACCTTGTGAAACAGCAGAAAGATCGCTCTTTCTTCCCTTGCAGTACCAATCAGATCACCGAGGTGGTTCAGAAAGTGGTGGAAAACGCAAAGAAGAAAGGCTTCACGCCGAAGGATATACAGGTTCTTGCCCCTATGTACAGAGGCCCTGCCGGAATCGACCGGTTGAATGTCCTGCTGCAGGAAATCTTCAACAAGAATGATGGAACGAGAAAGGAAATCGCCTTCGGGGATGTGAAGTACCGGATCGGGGATAAAGTGCTTCAGCTTGTCAATCAGCCTGAGAACAATGTCTTCAATGGGGATATCGGTGAAGTCGTTTCCATCTTTTACGCAAAGGAAAACACGGAAAAGCAGGACATGGTCATCGTTTCTTATGAGGGAACTGAGGTCACCTATACGCGTCAGGATCTCGGACAGATCACCCATGCGTACTGCTGCTCCATCCATAAATCCCAGGGGAGTGAATTTCCCATCGTCATTCTTCCGGTGGTGAAGAGCTATTACCGTATGCTAAGGAGAAATCTTCTATATACGGCCATCACGAGAAGCAAACAGTTCCTCATCCTGTGCGGGGAAGAAGATGCGTTCCGTATGGGGGTCGAGCGGGAAGAGGATATCATAAGGAAAACGACCCTGAAGGAAAGACTTCAAACGATGGAAGACAGTGTGCCGGAAGATGATGCCCCTGTCGACTTGATGAAGGTGGACCCCATGATCGGGATGGAGGGCATCACGCCGTATGACTTCATGATGTGAGACTGGAAATGGTTTCAGCTTATGATTCGTCCCATTCGGTCCAAACTAGGAAGGAGCGTTCGAACATTCTTCGCCTTTCAAGTATATCTTTTTGCTCGCAGGGCCATGATGGTAAGGATAAAACCGTAGAACGAGGTGAATCCTGCCATGAAATGTCCAAACTGCCAAAGCAAAGATATAGGGAAAATCGGCATCAATCAGTTTTATTGCTGGGGATGCTATATCGAATTATCCCTGTCCAAGGGAGTCATCCATACCCATCAGGTGGAGGAAGATGGCTCGCTGAGTTCGCTTGATGATTTGTTTGATGAAGAAGAACGCCAACTTAGCTAGGGAGAGGTGTTTTTCATGAACAAAACATTTTCATCCATTGTTGGGTTTGGGGCCGGCATCGCAGCCTCCATCTATTCCCAAAGATCCAACATTATGAATCGTAAACAAATGAAAAGATTCCGTAAACAAGTGAAGAAGCTCTTCTAGAAAGATACCTCAAAGGTCCGGCTGTTGCCGGACCTTTTCTCATGACTAAAACCTCGCTGCTTCGGCACACTACATAAAAGGGAGGGACCTTTCATGGCTACCAATTATGCGAAATGGCTTTATCGATTATCCATTGCCTTCGTCGCCTCATTGCTCTTATATGTACTTTTTTTGTTGAAGCCTGTTTGGCATCCCGTCCTTGACGTCTTCTTTTTTCGCTGCTTGCCATTTATCATCGGAGGGTTCATCGCGTATCTGCTTCATCCAGTGGTGGAGAAACTTCATGAACCCGGCATTCATCGGGGGATCGCCATCCTTCTTATCTACCTGCTCTTTTTCGGCAGCGATCGGGTGGGGGATCTATAAAGGGACCCCGGCCATCATTCATCAGATCGACGATTTGTCTGAGAACGCTCCAGTATTCACCGATCAATACAACGGCTGGCTTAAGGTATATTCAGTAGCGAGACGTCAGCGTGGCCGGACGGGATCCAGTCCAGCTCGATAAGCGAATCGATGGGCTGGAAGCATGGGTGACAGGTCTTGTGGCTGTCGTCCTGGCCACCGTGATGAAGTTCATGAATAGTCTTCTGATCGTTGCCATCATTCCCGTTTGTATCCTTTTATTTGCTGAAGGATATGACGAAAGTCAAACGGTTCTTCATGCCGACTCACTCCCCGACAAATGGAGAGAAAGCAGTGCGATGTCTTTTTCAAGGACGTGGATGCATCCCTAGGTGGATATATCCGGGGGCAGCTCTTGGTCTGTCTGATCATCTGCGGTGTTTCGACGTCCGCCCTCTGGCTCATCGGTATGAAATATCCCCTTATCCTTGGTCTGATCATCGGTGTGACCAATGTGATCCCTTATTTCGGTCCGATCATCGGGGCCGTTCCGGCAGTGCATTGTGGCAAGTACGATTTCCACTGAATATGGTCATTTATGTGGTCATCATTGTCGTGGTCCTGCAGTTTCTGGAAGGGAATATCCTGTCTCCCCTCATCGTCGGGAAAAGCCTTCATATGCATCCTCTCTTCATCATGGGGGCCTTGATCATAGGTGGTGAGGTGGGAGGTGTGATCGGAATGATCGTGGCAGTACCGGTTCTTGCCAGTCATAAAGGTCGCCATATTACATGGCCGGACCCATTTTCATCCATACCATGATGATAAAATGAAAAATGGGAATGATCATTGACAAACACCATGAATATTTCTATAATCCAACATATACATTATTGTAAAATGAAAGCAATGAAGGATCGAGTACGTTATAGTCCATCTAGCAGAGAGGGAATCCCCTAGGCTGAAAGGATATTCAGATGAAGGATAACGGAATGCTAATCCTGAGTGCAGGTAAAGCCTGCCGTCTGGCCGCGTTAAGGTGTATTGAGGGATGAATAAGAATGCGTTTATTCATAACCAGGGTGGTACCGCGAGTAACGCTCTCGTCCCTGTTTTAGGGATGAGGGCTTTTTTGTATTCTTTTTTAATCATACATATTCAAAGGAGGAAGCTTGACGATGAAAACATTAACAGGAGCAGAAATTCGTCAAAAGTTTCTGGATTTCTTTCAGGAAAAAGGACATGGAGTAGAACCAAGTGCTTCACTGGTTCCCCATGAAGATCCATCACTATCTGTGGATCAATAGTGGAGTCGCGACATTAAAAAATATTTTGATGGACGTGTGATCCCTGAAAATCCAAGAATTGTGAATGCACAAAAATCGATCCGGACGAACGATATTGAAAACGTGGGAAAACGGCCCGTCACCATACATTCTTTGAAATGCTCGGAAACTTCTCCATCGGCGATTATTTCAAAGTGGAAGCGATCGAATGGGCTTGGGAATTCCTGACGGATGAGAAATGGATTGGATTTGATCCTGAAAAGCTATCCGTGACGATCCATCCGGAAGATCATGAAGCATTTGATATCTGGAAAACAAAGTGGGAGTTCCGGAAGAACGCATCATCCGCATCGAAGGGAACTTCTGGGATATCGGGGAAGGCCCAAGTGGACCGAATACAGAAATCTTCTATGATCGCGGTCCAGAATACGGCGAAGATCCGGAAGATCCCGAATTATATCCAGGCGGGGAAAATGATCGTTATCTTGAAGTGTGGAATCTTGTGTTCTCGCAATTCAATCATAATCCAGATGGAACGTATACACCGCTTCCGAAGAAAAATATCGATACAGGGATGGGACTTGAACGAATGGCTTGTGTGGTTCAGGAAGTACCAACAAACTTTGATACAGATTTATTTATGCCGATCATTGCAGCAACGGAAAAGATCTCAGGCAATACATATGGCGAAGCAAAGAAGATGATAGATGTCGCATTCAAAGTCATTGCCGATCATATCAGAACGGTTTCCTTTGCTATCGGCGACGGGGCCCTTCCTTCCAATGAAGGACGCGGATATGTCTTAAGAAGACTTCTTCGCCGCGCTGTCCGCTTTGCGAAGCAGATTGGAATCAATCGTCCGTTCATGTATCGAATTGGTGCCTGTCGTAGCCGAAATCATGGTGACTTCTATCCGGAAGTGAAGGAAAAGAGCGAATTCATCCAAAAAGTCGTGAAAAATGAAGAAGATCGTTTCCATGAAACATTGAATGAAGGATTGCTATTCTTTCCTCCATCATGAAAGAACAAAAGGCAGCTGGAAGCAACGTCATTCCTGGTGAAGATGTATTCCGCTCTTTATGACACGTATGGGTTCCCTGTTGAACTGACTGAAGAGTATGCAGAAGAAGAAGGATTGAAGCCTGGATCATGCGGGCTTTGAGACGGAAATGGAAGCGCAGCGTGAAAGTGCAAGATCAGCTCGTCAGGATGTGGGAAGCATGCAGGTTCAAGGCGGAGTTCTCAGTGATATCACAGTGGAAAGCCGCATTTGTCGGATATGACACTCGAAAGCAATGGCTACGGTCCTTGAATTATTGGTGGAAATGAACGTCAGCCTACAAGCCGACCAGGGGCAGGAATGCCAGTTCATTCTTGATGAAACACCTTTTATGCTGAAAGCGGCGGACAGATCGGGGATAAAGGTTATATCGAAGCCGATGGGGTAAAAGTGTTTGTAAGAGACGTCAAAAAAGCACCGAATGGCCAAAACCTTCACTACGGCAGTTCGTAGAAGAAGGAACATTGCAGCAAGGGCACAGAAGTCATAGCCAACGTTTCAAGGGAATCCCGCAAGAAAGTGGAGAAAGAACCACACGGCGACCCACCTTCTTCATCAGGCATTGAAGGATGTTCTTGGAGATCATGTCAATCAGGCAGGGTCACTCGTTGAACCGGACCGGCTTGCGATTTGATTTCTCCCACTTTGGTGCTGTATCACGGAAGAAGAAATGGAACAGATTGAACAGATTGTCAATGAAAAAGTTTGGAAGGCCCTTCTGTCAATATCGACCATGAAATCTCTATCGGAAGCAAAAGCGATGGGGGCCATGGCACTATTCGGTGAGAAATATGGGGCATGAAGTACGCGTCGTATCGATTGGAGACTATAGCCTGGAGCTTTGCGGAGGCTGTCATGTATCCAATACCTCCGAAATCGGCTTATTCAAGATCCTCTCTGAAAGCGGTATCGGAGCAGGCACGAGAAGGATCGAAGCTGTTACAGGCGAAAATGCATACCAATGTACTGAATGATCAGGTTTCTCAACTGAAAGAAGCGGCTAGCGAAACTGAAATCAAATCCGAAAGAAGTAGTCAATCCGCGTCGAATTCATTATTGCAGGAAATGAAAGAGCTTCAAAGAGAAAATGAATCATTGTCTGCAAAATTGTCTAACATAGAAGCAGGAAGCTTAACGGATCAAGTGAAAGTCATTGATGGTGTCAATGTCCTTTCTGCAAAAGTCGAGCTGGCGATAGCAACGGATTGCGCAACATGATGGATGACCTTAAGCAGAAGTTGTCATCCGGTGTCATCGTACTGGCTTCAGCTGGAGAGGATAAAGTGAACATCATTGCAGGAGTGACGAATGACTTAGTCGAAAAAGGATATCATGCAGGCAAGCTTGTGAAAGAAGTTGCTTCACGCTGTGGTGGAGGCGGCGGCGGACGTCCGGACATGGCCCAGGCAGGCGGGAAAAGACCCGGAAAAAGCTGGATGAAGCCCTTCAATTTGTAGAAGAATGGGTCAAATCCGTTTAACTCCGTGTCAAAGTGGTGTACAATGGTAGGTAACGATTAACAATTCGGTTGTCAAAAAGACAAGCCTAAAGAGAGGTGCTAAAAATGAGTTCTTTTGACAAAACGATGCGATTTGATTTTTCCGAGGAGCCATTTGAACATGATGTGAAGGAAGTACTCTTACAAGTTCATGATGCGCTTCAGGAAAAAGGGTACAACCCGATCAATCAAATCGTAGGGTATTTATTATCTGGAGATCCGGCTTACATTCCAAGACATCAAGATGCCAGGAATATCATCCGCCGTTTAGAACGCGATGAAATCATCGAAGAATTAGTCAAATCGTATTTGAAACAGCACAAAGAGGGATAATACATGCGCGTAATGGGTTTAGATGTTGGCTCTAAAACCGTGGGTGTCGCCATCAGCGATGAGCTTGGCTGGACTGCCCAAGGAATTGAAACCATTAAGATCGACGAAGATAAGGATACGTTCCGGCATGGATCGGATCAAGGAACTTGCAGAAGAATATGAAGTGGCATACGGTTGTCGTTGGACTGCCTAAGAATATGAACAATACCATTGGTCCACGCGGGGAAGCTTCACAGGCCTATGGAGATTTAATCCGTATCAAGAGCTTAGTCCCGTCGTCATATCTGGGATGAACGACTCAGTACGATGGCTGCTGAAAGAGTTCTTTTGAAGCTGATGTGAGCAGGAAGAAACGTAAGAAAGTGATTGATAAAATGGCTGCAATGATGATCCTTCAAGGATATCTTGACAGCCAAAAATAATGAGGTGAATGTACAATGGAACACGGAGAAAAACAAATTACAGTAGTTGACGAACAAGGAAATGAGCAATTTGCGAAGTTCTTTTCACATTTGAATCAGATAAATTCAACAAATCATACGTACTGTATTATCCACTTGGAGCAGATGAGAATGATGAAGAAGAAATCGAAATTCATGCTTCTGCATTCCTGCCTGGTGACGAAGGTCAAGAAGGCGAATTACAGCCAATCGAAACAGAAGAAGAGTGGGACATGATCGAAGAAATGCTTAACACTTTCCTTGATGAAGAAGAAGACGCTGAATAAGCGATTCATCAACTATTGAAACAGGGGCCGCAAAAGGGACAAAAATCTCTCCTTTTTGCCGGTCCCTGTTTCACTTTGTGCAAAATATTGTATAATAGTGGAGATGATGTCGAAATAATGTCGGATATCCCGCTTTTTTGCTCGAAAGGGGGAAATGAAGCTTTGGAAGATAAAAAAGAGATAAAAGACACACTGATGAAAAAACTGCTCGAACGACAAGAGGAAGCCAAAGTCATCAGAAAAATAGTCGGACTTATCATTCTTTGTCTTGTCATTGTTATAGGAGGAACGGCGATAGGCGGCTATCTCTATGTGAAATCCGCCCTGAAGCCCGTTGACCCCGATGATACCAAGCCCGTTAAAGTGGAAATGCCGATTGGCTCCGGGGTCTCCACTATCGGCAGATCTTCTTGAGGACAAGGGGATCGTGAAGAATTCAACGGTCTTTAAATATTATGTGAAATTCAACAATGAATCAGGCTTCCAGGCAGGGAGCTATGATTTCACCCCTTCCATGACCTTGGATGAAATCGTCAACAGCTTGAAGACCGGTAAGGTGATGAGCGAAGCAGAGTTCAACATTACCGTCCCTGAGGGCCTGCAACTAGATGAGATCGCCGAGATGATCGGTGAAAAATCCCCGTATTCAAAGCAGGAAATGGAAAAGAAGCTAAAGACAAGAAATGGATCGAGCAATTAAAAAAGGAATATCCGAATTGATTACGAGAAATGTCTCAAACAAAAAGATCAAACGGCCGCTTGAAGGCTATCTGTATCCGGCTACCTACTCTTTCTATGAAAAGAAGCCATCGCTTGAAACCATCCTGAAGGAAATGATCAACCAGACGAACGAAGTACTGGCCCAATATGAGCCGGCCATGAAAGCAAAAGAAAATATCCCCTCATGAACTTTTGACCTTTGCCTCCCTCGTGGAGGAAGAAGCGACGGAAAAAGCGGACAGGGGAAAGATTTCAAGCGTCTTCTATAACCGCATCGAAGAGGAAATGCCTCTCCAAACGGATCCAACCGTGCTGTATTCACTTGGTAAACATAAGGCAAGAACCACCTACAAGGATCTGGAAGTGGATTCTCCTTACAATACGTACAAGAATAAAGGGCTTCCGCCAGGACCGATCTCCAACGCAGGAGTATCGTCCATCGAAGCGGCATTGGAGCCGGAAGACACGGATTTCTACTACTTCCTTGCTTCATCCAACGGGACCGTCTACTATTCGGAAACACTGGATGAACATAATGAGAAGAAAGAAAAGTACATCACGAATAAGAAGAACTGAACCATGGAGGAGGAAAGAAATATTCGCTTTCCTCCTCTTCATATGATAAAATGATACAAGTTATTTTCATATACCGATGCCCGGCGTTGTAAGTAGAAAGCTCAATATAGCTTTCTTCTTTTCATGTTCATTACGCTCACAGGGCCGGAAAATAAACGATAGAAGGTTGATTTCGTGGACGAAAAAGTGATCGATTATATAGAATCCATTGTACTGGACCGTTCCGAGCTGCTTCAGGAAATGGAAGCTTATGCTGAAGAAAACGGTGTGCCCATCATGGAGCTTGTCGGCATCGAGGCA
Source organism: uncultured Bacillaceae bacterium (assembly GCA_963762295.1). GTDB lineage: Bacteria > Bacillota > Bacilli > Bacillales > Bacillaceae_B > Rossellomorea. The sequence continues at coordinate 451,831 of CAVXKK010000004.1, read as the reverse complement.
CTCCTCGGAATGCTCAGGATTCAACAGCCCAAGCGGATCCTTGAAGTGGGGACGGCAATCGGATACTCCGCACTCAGGATGGCCGAAGCGCTTCCCGATACAACCATCGTCACACTTGAAAGGGACGAGGAGAGGTATGAGAAGGCGCAGGAGTTCCTTGGCCGCTCATCTGCCCGCGACAGGGTCGTCACCCTGTTCGGTGATGCCCTCGAGCTGCAGGAAGATGTAAGGCATCATGGACCGTATGATGCGGTCTTCATCGATGCTGCAAAAGGACAGTACCGGAAGTTTTTCGATAGTTATTCCGAGATGCTGACCTCAGAAGGGGTTGTTTACTCTGACAACGTTCTGTTCAAGGGACTTGTGGCAGAGGAAGTGGTTGAGCAGAAGCGGATTCGTAACATGGTGAAGAAGCTGCAGGACTATAACAAATGGCTGATGGATCATCCGGACTATGATACGTCGATCCTTCCAGTCGGGGACGGGGTCGCAATCAGCAAAAAGCGGAGTACCCGTGTAGAAGCCTGATACTCTGGTGGAACCGACCGTGCGTCGTCCATGCATGAAAAACGAGCGGGTGTGGAGGAGAATGTTGAGTGGCCAAAGAGGGGTCGTTCAGGAGTCCCTGAGAACTGGTCATTCAGCCAATCGACCACCCAAGTGGGATGAAAGGGGAAATGAGCTTGATGTTGCCCGCCACCCATTACAAATTGTGAAATTCAATGTGCATCAGAGAGTTTATCCTGATAACATGATGCGAAAGGAGAACATCTAATACTTATGAAGCAGAAACCCGTTGTGATTGGTGTAGCAGGAGGATCCGGCTCAGGGAAGACGAGCGTAACCAAAGCCATTTATGAGCAATTCCAAGGTCATTCCATCTTAATGCTGCAGCAGGATTATTATTATAAAGATCAATCACATCTACCATTTGAGGAGCGTTTGAAAACCAATTATGATCATCCATTAGCATTTGATAATGATTTGTTGATTCAACATTTGCACGGTCTTTTGGATCATCAGCCCGTCGAATAAACCGGTGTATGATTATAAAATGCACACCCGTTCGGATGATACGATCCTTGTTGAACCGAAAGATGTGATCATTTTAGAAGGAATTTTAGTATTAGAAGATGAAAGATTGCGTAACTTAATGGATATTAAGCTTTATGTAGATACCGATGCGGATCTCCGGATCATCAGAAGGATGCTTCGCGATATTAAAGAGCGCGGACGTTCCATTGATTCCGTCATCGATCAATACATTACGGTCGTCCGTCCGATGCATAATCAATTCATCGAACCGACGAAGCGATATGCCGATGTGATCATCCCTGAAGGCGGTCATAATCACGTGGCAATCGATTTAATGGTAACAAAAATTCAAACAATTCTTGAACAAAAGTCATTTTTGTAATACGATAGCATAGATAAAGACATATAGGCGAGATTTACATTTCCCACATTGTAAAGAAGCAGGGAATGGAGAGAGAAGAGATTCTCCCTCCATTCCCTCCCTTTACATACGTAGCACATTTACATATAGAGCATGGGGAAGCTCTTAGATAGAAAAGGAGTGAAGAGGGTCATGAGTACAGAAAAAGTATTTCCTATGACAGCAGAAGGTAAAGAGAAGTTAGAAAAAGAACTAGAGAATTTGAAAACGGTTAAACGTAAAGAAGTCGTTGAGCGCATCAAAATCGCCCGAAGCTTCGGGGATTTATCCGAGAACTCTGAGTACGACGCAGCGAAAGATGAACAAGCATTCGTTGAAGGACGTATCTCCACTCTTGAAAATATGATTCGTAATGCGAAGATCATTCAAGAAGATGATATGAATTCAGATACGGTTCAATTAGGTAAAAAAGTGACGTTCGTCGAATTGCCTGATGGAGATAAAGAAACATATACAATCGTCGGGAGTGCAGAAGCGGATCCATTTGAAGGGAAAATTTCAAATGATTCACCGATCGCGAAAAGCCTTCTTGGACATAAAGTAGGAGCAAAGTGACATGTTCAGACTCCAGGTGGGGAAATGAGCGTCAAGATTGTAGAAGTAAGCTGATCACCCGGGAAGGGGCTCCAATTGGAGCCTCTTCTTTTTGGAAATTGAATGATTAATTCGTCATAAAACTCGTCAACAATGAGGACGAGGTGAAAAAATGAAACGGAAACGAATCAGGTTTCTCAGTATCGTCTTATTACTCTGCTCTTTCTGGTCTTGTCAGGGAGATTGATGCAGTTGCAATTATTCCAGACTGAATCCTATTCCAAACATAAAATCAATCTTCTTGAGAGCAGTGTGGCACAACGGACGCAAGCATTGGTGATCGATGAAGGCAGGGGGGAGTTTCTTGATCGTGCACGGTGAACCCCTTACCTTACAGAAAAAAATGTTCTGGTCCTTTTCCCGTTTCTTAAATAACATGGATTGGCCCAGTGCGCAGTCGCGGCGATCCTGCATGTTCCAAGCAGACGATCAAAAAGGACCTGGAAGCGAAGGACCGATCGTCCTCGAAAGGGAGCCGGGATCTTGACGCAGTCTCAAATGAACAGAGGTCAATTACTCTTGAAATACAAGGGGTTTTTGCCCTGAAGAAAAAAGTGTAAAAGTCTGTGAGTCCCTGCTTCACAGCTGATCGGAGTGACGGGGGAAAATACGACCTGTTCCACGAACGGTACCCTGACAGGGTCAAGGGTGCCAATCAGAAAATCGGTGTGTCGGGACTTCAGGAGAGCTTTGATGAATGGCTGGTCGCAGAAGAGCAAGCGAAACTTGATCTATCATGTGGATGCGAGGGGAGGGCCGTTATTCGGGGTGGATGTGAAGTATCTGGCCCCGGCCAACCCCTTTTATCCACTGAATGTGAAGACGACCATCGATACAAGGATGCAGGAGGCACTAGAAGAAGTGGCGGATACGTACGATATTAAAAAAGGCGGGCTTTGCTCCTGGATATTGAAAACAGTGAAATAGTCGCCAGCGTATCAAGACCGGAGATGAAGAGACGGGACCCATTCAGTGGAGGAGCGGCGAATTAATGCTGAAAGCCCTGATCCCGGGTTCTGTCTTCAAGACCGTCGTTGCAGCGGCAGCCATGGAGGAAGGGATGGTGGATGAACGCAGGATTTTCCGACTGTGATGAAAATATCCGGGGCGGGGAAGCAGAAAAGCCCCACGGCAACATCAATATTAAGACAAGTCATAGCCGTCAGCTGTAATCGTACATTTGCGGATCTTGCTAAAGAGCTGACGGAGAAAGATGACCACCTCCTCGATGAGTATGCCGAGAAAATCGGACTGATCGGTGACATTGCATGGAAAGGAGATGTCTTTCATTACGAAAGCTTTCCCCAGCTTCAAGCTGAGTGAAGGTAGGATCTTTGCGTCTGACGGAGCAGAACAGGACCGAACTAGTCGCCCAAACGGGTATCGGGCAACAGGAAGTCAGAGTCACACCCCTCGGCATCGCCAATATGATGGCCACGATTGCAAGGGGAGGGAAGGCATTTCAGGTGAGTGCCGTCTCTTCCGTGCAGTATCAAAATGGAACCAATATGTTTTCGTTTCCAAAGCAGGAAGACGAGGGCGAGACGAATCACCCCTTTCACAGCGATGAAACTTCAGCAGTATTTGCGAGGTGTGGTGAATTCTCCTCTCGGGGACGGCCCCTTATTTGCAGGAAGCGGCTATACGAATCGCCGGGAAGACGGGCACGGCCCAGACAGGGAGCTACCGTGGAGAGACATAAGGCAAATGAACTTTATACCAAATGGTTTGCAGGCTACTTTCCCTTCCGCGATCCCGAATATGCCCTGGTGGCGGTGAATATGGACGTTCTGGTGGACGAAGGAGGCATCTATCCGATCTTCAAGGATAGTGTCGATGCCCTCTACCGTCTGGATCAAGGAATGAGTCGAATGAAATGGATAATGTTTCGCTTTCTTCTTTTTCCCCTGTCATGTTAAACTATTTAGGATAATAGGGAGGGAAAGACATGGCGAAATACCAATCTCGATTAGATAAACGATCAAAAAAGAATACCAATAAAATCTTAAATATCATGATTGCAGTCGTCGTCCTATTAATCCTCGTAGTGGGCGGCACGATCCTTATTGGAGGCGGGAACGACAAAAGCTCCGATACGGCTTCTTCCTCTAGCGGTAACGGAGGGGACAAGAAAGCCTCGCTGAAGAAAATAAAAGCGATACTGCCAAAAAAGATAACCAGGATTCAAACGATAAAAAAGCGGCTGACGATGAAGAGGACAAGGACAAAAAAGACAAAGATGAAAAAAAATCCGATGATGACAAAGATAAAGACCTGAAGTCGGAAGATGACAGCAAGCTTAAAGTTGAGGATAGAGACGAACCGAATGTGGATAAAACCATTGTACATCCAGACTGGAAGCCCGTTGGCACCTCACAATCAGGGGAACATGTGTCTTCTTATGATCTAGGAACCCCCGACTGGAATGAAAAAGTGAAAGCTCTTCCTATGCTACCGGAATACCGGAAAACAATATGACGGTATGGTATATCGAAGGAAATGGAAGTCCGCAGAAATCCATCGGTACGGTATCCGCGAAGAATGATTCCCAGGCTTACAGGGTCTATCTGCAGTGGATCGATGGCGAAGGCTGGCAGCCGACTAAGGTTCAGGAACTGATTGAAAACGATAAAGACTAAAGAAAAATCCGCCAGGGTCATGTGGACCCCGGCGGATTTTTTTGTTTCTGCATTCATTGATTCACTTTGAAATGGACAACCGCCGTATATAGGCGGCGCCCGTGTTCGTCTACCGTCACATTGATGCTGGACGTGATGGACCCTGAGCATGATCGACTGGTTCAACTCGATCTGTTCGGAAATGTTTTTCTCCAGCGTAGAAAGATCTGCGGCTTCGAAGAACTCGACCTTATCCTTGATCAATTCAAATGAAATACTCATGTTTATCCCCCTCTTATCGGTTCGCCTCCTTATTTTAGGGCTTGTTCGCGCCATTAGCAATGGATAACAGTTGAATATTGGGGATGGATATGATAATTTAATAACAGTTTTAAAATTAATTCATAGTATGTTTATAGGAATTATAAACTTAATCTAACTGAGGTGCTGAGACCATGGGTAGAGAATTTTTGGATTTGTTCCAGGATTGGGCGATTCATATGATGATACGGTGACAGGTAAAGATATTGAATACCAAGCGGTATTTGAACACTATGATGCGATTCTTGATGGAGTGGTTGCCCGTTCAAAAGGAAGGGTCGTCGAATTTGGACCCGGAACGGGCAATTTGACGAAGAAGCTATTGGAGAACAGGACTGGAGGTATCTGCCGTTATGAGCCTTCACCTGAAATGAGGGCGATTGGCATGCAGAAACTCGGGGATCAGGTCACATTCAAGGACGGTGACTTTCTTGATTTTTCTTTAGAGGGGACGGTGGATTCGATCGTCAGTTCCTACGCATTTCACCATTTAACCGATGAAGAAAAAGGAAAAGCCTTTCGGCATCTATGGAAAGCTCCTAGTCACAAGGTGGTAAAATAGTATTTGCTGACACCATGTTTGAAACTGATCAGCATTATCAAGCCGCCATATCCGCAAGCGATCAAGAAAGAGATATCTAATCTGGCAGAAGATTTAAAACGGGAATATTACACGACATCTGGATGTGTTCAGAGACCTTCTTGAATGAAAATGGATTTTCTGTCACAGTTTCAGTCAGGTGAATACATTTGTGTGGATCATGGAGGCGACTAAACAGTAGAAAGAGGTTTTACACTATGAAAATCGCCATCATCGGAGCAATGGAAGAAGAAGTAGCCTTATTAAGAGAGAATATTTCAAATCCGATAGTCGAAACCATCGCAGGGTGTGAATATACAAGCGGGACCATGAAAGGACAAAGAAGTGATTTTACTTCGTTCAGGAATCGGGAAAGTAAATGCAGCTATGTCCACGGCTGTCCTATTGCAACATTTCAAACCGGATTGCATCATCAACACGGGATCAGCTGGAGGATTCGACCCTTCACTGAACGTCGGGGATGTAGTCATTTCAACAGAAGTAAGACATCATGATGTGGACGTAACGGCATTCGGTTATGAATACGGGCAGGTGCCCCAGCTTCCGGCAGCTTTCACGGCAGATGAAAAATTGAAGCAAACAGCCGATCAACAGTCGGTGAAGAAACTCGGAGATGTACAAGTGGTTTCCGGATTGATTGCAACAGGGGATTCATTCATGAATGATCCGTGCAGGGTGGAAGCAATCCGTGACAAATTCGATTCCCTGCAGGCAGTGGAGATGGAGGCGGCGGCGATCGCACAAGTGGCCCATCAATTCGCACGTCCATTTGTCATCATCCGTTCCCTATCGGATATTGCCGGGAAGGAATCCGATCTGTCTTTCGATCAATACCTGGAAAAAGCGGCTCTTCATTCAGCCCATATGGTCATGAATATTGTAGAATCCGTATAAAAGAGAGTAAGCTGTCTCCAGGCTTGGCAGCTCTGTAAGGGGGAGCAACCTTTGTGAAGGTGAATATAGCAGTGTACAGGAACTCATCGGGAATACACCCATCGTGGAACTGACGAACTTCCCGCTGAAGAAAGGGGTCCGGCTTTTCGCGAAGCTGGAATTCTTGAATCCGGGTGGCAGTGTCAAGGACCGTCTCGGAATAGAACTACTGGAAGATGCGATCCGGACCGGCAAGATCCAAAAAGGCGGTACGCTCATCGAGCCCACGGCAGGCAATACGGGTATCGGACTTGCCCTAGCCGCAGTCAATTCAGGTTACAAAGTGATGTTCTGCATCCCTGAAAAATTCTCGGTCGGAAAAGCAGGACCCTCATGAAGGCCCTCGGAGCCAAAATCGTGAATACCCCGACAGACGACGGGATGAAGGGTGCCATCGCCAAGGCCGAAGAGTTGCTGAAGGAAATCCCGGGTTCGTATTCACCTGCACAGTTTCGAATGCAGCGAACCCTAATGACCTACTACAAGACACTCGGACCGGAAGTCTGGAAGCAGATGGATGGACAGATTGATACGTTTATAGCGGGTGCAGGCACAGGTGGGACATTCATGGGGACGGCGCGCTACCTGAAAGAAATGAAGCCGTCGCTCAAGACTGTCATCGTCGAGCCTGAAGGTTCCATCCTGAATGGAGGTCCGTCCGGTCCCCATCGAACAGAAGGAATCGGCATGGAGTTCTTGCCGGATTATATGGATCCATCTTATTTCGACGGGATTCATACGGTGAGTGATCAAGATGCGTTCACCATGGTAAAGGAACTGGCCGGAAAAGAAGGCCTTCTCGTCGGAAGCTCTTCCGGCGCGGCCATGTTTGCAGCACTCCTCGAAGCAGAGCATGCTGAACCCGGGGCCCATCTCTTGACGATCTTCCCGGATTCCAGTGAACGATACTTAAGTCAGAGATATCTATGAAGGAGGAAGTTCAGACATGAAAAAGAAAACAAAACTAATCCACGGCGGCATTCCGACCGACCCCCAAACAGGTGCGGTTTCCACTCCGATCTATCAGGTAAGCACGTATAAGCAGGATGAAGTCGGGAAGCATAAGGGGTTTGAATATTCCCGGTCCGGAAATCCGACAAGGCATGCCCTTGAGGAATTGATCAAAGATCTTGAAGGCGGAGAAAGCGGATTTGCATTCGGTTCCGGCATGGCGGCCATCACAGCGGTGATGATGATGTTCAATAGCGGTGATCATGTCGTGATGACGGATGATGTGTACGGCGGCACCTACCGAGTGATGACAAAAGTATTGAACAGGCTCGGCATCGAATCGACATTCGTTGATTCCAGCAATCCATCGTCCATCGAAGAAGCGATCCGTGAGAATACAAAAGCGGTCTATATCGAGACCCCGACCAATCCGCTTCTGAAGATCACGGATATCAAAGAAGCAGCGGCTCTTGCAAAGAAGCATGACCTGCTCACGATCGTGGATAATACGTTCAGTACGCCATACTGGCAGAATCCCCTTGCCCTCGGTGCAGACATCGTCCTTCACAGTGCCACCAAATACCTTGGCGGACACAGTGATGTCGTGGCAGGACTCGTGGTCGTGAATTCCGCGCAGCTCGCGGAAGAACTCTTCTTCGTTCAAAATTCTACCGGAGGTGTCCTCGGTCCACAGGATTCATGGCTACTCATCCGCGGGATCAAAACCCTCGGCCTCCGTATGGAAGAGCACGAAGTCAATACGAAGAAAATCGTTGACTTCCTCCTTCAACATCCAAAAGTGTCCAAGGTCTATTATCCTGGACTTGAATCGCATCCGAATCACGAGATTGCAAAAGCACAGGCATCTGGATTTGGCGGTATGGTTTCGTTCGATGTGGGCAGCGAGGCGAATGCCGACCGTCTTCTCACCAATACGAAATACTTCACCCTGGCAGAAAGCCTCGGTGCCGTGGAAAGCCTGATTTCTGTGCCTGCCCGCATGACACATGCCTCCATTCCGAAGGACCGCCGTGACGAACTGGGCATCACGGATGGCCTCGTCAGGATCTCCGTCGGCCTTGAGGACGTGGAAGATCTCATCGAGGATATCGATCAAGCGCTATCTAAGTAAGCTGGCAGGAATGGCATCAATTACATGAGGGTTGACACCTCCGGATGTGTTACCATAGATTGTGAGTTAACTAGTCCGAAAGTAGGTGTCTGCTATGGATAAGAACATCTTTGAACAGAAGAGATCTGATTATCGACGCTTTGGGTTCACTCTTCTCTATTTGAGCGTATTCTTATATCTGGGCGTATTGATTCCTGGTATTTCAGATACCGCGGTGAAAGTGTACAGCCTCATGGGCATGACCATGATCCTGCTGATTGCTTCTTTTACTTTTTTCAAAAAAGCGATCACCTATCAAAAGCGAATAATGGAAGACGAATAAGGCTGAGACATAAGTATTTTATAGCAAACCCGAATTCATTCGCCAAGAGTCAGGCAAATGAATTCGGGTTTTTTAATTTGTTTAGATAAATATTCATTGCTTTCAGCGGTTGATTGGGGAGAAAGACGAAGACTCCAGCGGGAAGAGTAGCTGATGTGAGACCTCGCAGGCTCACGGGCTACCCGCGAAAAGCGAAGTCTTGCACGGAAATCATGAGCGGTATAAAGAATGAAGCTGATCGTATTATAAAAATATTTTCAAAAAAGTGGTTTACTTTTCCATTATAATTGGATATACTAACCAATGTAAGAAAAATATCACACGGAAACGGAGGTCGAATAACATGATGATGATCAAAGGAATCAACGCCGTACAACTTCATATGACCATTCGACCGACAGTGGGATATCTTTCATTCTGACTAATATGTGAATGAATGCCGCGGGGAGAATGCATCTTTCTGGGGCTTTTTTGTGTGCCGCCGGGAAGGGAGTCCCTGCGGTTTTTTCATGCAAAAAAACAACGACTGAAAGGGGGGATCGCCATGACTCTGAACTTATTATTCGTGACGCTTACGTTGAAAAAGAAGCGTACGTCATTCGAAGAAGCTGCACATAATGATTCGGTCTCGAAGCATTTCGAAGAAACCAAAACAAAACAGCACCACTTCACATCACATACGCTGTAATACCTGTAGGATCAAACCATAGGGAGGAGAATGAACATGATTTTTATACAAGTGAAACGGCTGAATGCGCTCTGGGTGGAGAAGGACACAGCCTAACGAACGTAAGGGGTTGGTGACAGAATGTTTTTAAACATCCCGATTTGGACAGTGATGATCGGCAGATTCTTTAAGAAGAAGCGGATGCAACAATAATGAAGAAAGCGGGTCCGATACCGGACCCGCTTTCTCTATTCGCTTTTTTTCGGAAGCTGGATGGCAGGGGAGCTTCCGCTGCCGTTTCCGCTATAAAAGTCCGGAACTTTCCCTGGTATGAACAAATCACCGATTTTTACTTTATTGGCCACCTTGATCGTTTTGGTCCGCCTCGGAATGATCACATTCATTTCAACCGAAATGTTGATGTACACTTCGAGATAGGTGTTATTGATCCCGACCACATTTGTTTGCGTTTCTACATTGGATTGCACGTCCCCGATGATCATGAACTGGATCGGGATCTGAGGGCCCATATTGGCCAAGAGGGTATTATTCGCTGCAAGGCCGAGGGGCACATAATACACGATGCCTTTTGCGTCTTTGCTTTTCTCAAAATCGATTTCCGTCTCAGAGGTAAAGGCCTCGAGCTTTTCAAGGTCGCCTTTTTCCACGTAATCGAGGTACTGTTGGACCCTTTCGGTCGATTCAGCGATCAGCTTGTTGTATATACTCGGGTCAAAGCTATAGCTCGGTTCCCCACCGGTTTCATGCTTCACGATCAACTGATTGATATCCACCTCTTCAGAGATGTTTTTGGAAATGGAATCGTTTATGGCCTGGGCGGCGAACTGCCGGGTCGTCGTTTCAGCGATTTCCATGAGCGCGGGCTCGATGCCCCGATTGATCATGTATAGACTCTGTACCGTCATCAGCACGAACACGATGAACGATATGATGAAGACATGACGCGCAGGCAGGGGAGATCGTTTCGGTCGTCGCTTCTTGAACATACCGTCACCTCTCTTCATTCTCACTATATTGTTCACCCCTATTGTTTATGACTGGCGGAGAGGACACATATCTGTCAAAGAATCGAAACAGGGTGTTCATGAATGGAAGGGTAGCCGGGGCAAATGCGATGATATACTGACCGTAGGGACGTAGTAATGGAAGGAGTTTTGCGTCATGTTTTCCATGATCATGGGTTTGGTGGTGACCGTGGCGATCGGGTTGATCATCACGGCAGAAGTCGGTGCAGAGTAAGGGGGCGGATGCCCTCTTTTTTTATGGGGAAAAGGGCAGGTGTCGCAATTAGAAAATGAAACATGGCAAGCGGCCGCTTGGAAAAGGGTCGCCTTTTTTATGTGGTGAAATGGACAGAGACCTCCGCATATAGTAGGTCTATATTCATAAGGAAGAGGGGGGTGGGCACGCTTGTATTCAATCGTCGTGATCATCCACGTAGCCACGGCTCTCATCGGTTTCGGACAGACGTTCCTATTCCCGTTCCTGCTCCGCTTCCCCCGATCGGAGGTGGAGGCAAAGACTGTGCTCATGCTCCTTGGGGGGATGGGGAAACTTGCGAAATACAGTGATTTTATCCTGTTGGGAAGCGGTGTGGGCATGGTTTGCCTCGGTTATCCGCTGGAACCCTGGATCATCGCTTCCCTGATCCTGTTTTTCATCATGCGCTTCTCGTCTGCTGTCCTGACAAGGAAAGCTGCCATTTCTTTATGGAACATGCTTCATGAAGGAGCCGCACCCTATTTTATGGAGGAATACCGGAATCGCATGGAATCGTTCCTTCCGAAAGTGTGGTTCACGCAGGCGCTCAACATCGCGATCATCCTCCTCATGATTTTGAAACCTTAGAGCAACACCATACGTATGACAAAGAAGGGAGATCCTGCCTGTGTTCTCCATTCCGTCTTCACTTTGTGGAGGGACTTTGCATGAAGTGATTGAAAGGATTTTCCAATAGTAGTATAGTAAGTAGGGACTATTTTTTCATTTTTCCGAATAGTGAACCGAAGGAGGGGAGAAAGATGAAGAAAACGATTCAGCTCGCCGCCCTCATTCTAGGAGTGACGGTCACAAACATCGTGATATTTTCCCCCGGCTTTATCGGCTTGGCCCTGACGGGGGGTGCCCTTGAAGCAGCGCTGGGTGCATCAATCCTCACGGCAAGCGCCATAGGTGTCCTTTACGGAGTGTATGCTCTCCGTTTCAAGGAAGCAGAACCGCTCCCGATCCTCTCTCTTACCTCAGATGAAGACTACAAGGAAGCCCTCTCCAGATTCTTCGGGAAAAAGTCGCTTCGTGAAGATCTTCGCTATGCCGTCGAACAGGTGGACCGCCTGGAACAAAAAAAAGCCTCCCTTCAGCAGGCGATCAATGACCGTTTCCAGCAGGGGGAAATGAGCCACAGGAAATTCAGTCACACGGTCCTTGAGGTGGAACAGCTCTTTTTCCAGAACGTAAGGAATCTCTTGAACAAAGCGGGTGCCTTCGATGAGCGGGAATACAAATCCGTCCGATCAAAGGATCCGCGCCTCAGTCAGACCCTCCTCGCCGAGAAGACGTCCCTCTACAGGGAGTATCTGTTCTTCATCAAACAGGCGATCGAGATCAATGAAGAAATCATTCTCGATCTTGATAAGCTGCTGCTTGAAATCACCCGTCTCAATACTGTTACCATCGAAGAAATCGACAACATGGCCTGCATGAAGGAAATCCATTCCCTCATCAATCAGACAAAGCTTTATAAAACATAAAGAAAAGGGGAAACGCATGATGAAAAAAGGAAAATTCCTGCTCGTTTCCGGTCTTATCGTCCTGTTGGTCTTCGGTGGTGTCTTCTTCGGGATCAAGCTCACCTCCAACCTCGGGAAAACCGATAAGCAGATCACGGCAGAAAGCGCAGATAAACAGCTGGATGAACTGTACAGCAAAATCGACGTAACGAAAGAAAAGCCCATCAAGGGGCAGATTGATCTCGACCCTGCGGATGCAGCTTCAGAGCTTCCGGACATCTCGAAATTTCCTCTTACCGTAGAGGGAGCGGGGAATACGACGGTCGAAATCTTTTCTTCTACAGAAAAATCCGGAAAGGGGAAGGAAGGATGGCTGAATAAAGTCGCGGAAGACTTCAATGCCTCGGGCGCATCTGGTCAGGTCACCATTCGCAGTATCGCATCCGGGACGGCGACGGAATACATCACGTCGGGAAAAAGCGTTCCTGACGCCTTCGCTCCTTCCAATGAGCTGTGGGGTGAAATGGTCAAAGCCTCCGGAGTGGAGTCAAACCTGATTGAAAAGCGTCTCGTCGGGAATGTCCCGGGGATTGTGATCTCGAAGAAAAAACATGATCAGCTCATCGAGAAGTACGGGGCCGTGAATGCAAAGACCATACTGGAAGCCATGACCGAGGATGAATTCGCCATGGGGTATACCGACCCGTTCGCAAGCTCCACCGGATTGAACTTCCTCATCACTGGACTCAATGCCTTCGATAATAAGAACGTACTGAGTGAAGATGCCGTGAAAGGATTTGAATCATTCCAAGCCAATGTTCCGTTCACGGCTTCCACGACCCTGCAAATGAGGGAGGCGGCCAAGTCAGGAATGCTGGACGGATTCGTCCTTGAATACCAGACCTATACAAACGCCTCCGATCTCAAAGATTCCTATGAATTCGTGCCGTTCGGTGTCCGTCACGACAACCCGTTGTATGCCCTCGGGGAGCTCCCGGCAGAAAAGGTCAAGGTGCTGGAAGAGTTCGCTCAATTCACCAAGCAGGACCGTTACAAGGAACTGGCCAAAAAAGATGGTTTCAACGGGTTGGAAGAGTATCAGTCCGAGATGAAGCCCCTCGACGGAAGCACCATCGCCTCCGCCCAGAAGATCTGGAAAGAAAAAAAGAATGGCGCCCAGTCAATTGCCGCCGTTTTCGTATCGGACGTATCGGGGAGCATGGACGGGGAGTCGCTTAACAAGTTGAAAGAGTCCCTTCTCAAAGGACAAAAGTACCTCGGGAAAGACAACTCGATCGGTCTGGTCAGTTATTCAGATGATGTATCTATCAATATGCCGATCAAAAAATTCGATGTGAACCAGCAATCGGAATTCGTCGGGGCTGTGGAAAGCCTGCAGGCAAATGGTGGGACGGCAACCTACGACGGAATCGTGGTGGCCATGAAAATGCTCCAGGATGAGCTTGGGAAGAATCCGGATACACGCCCCCTCATCTTCGTTTTGAGCGATGGGGATACGAATCAGGGGAATTCATTGAAAGCCGTCCGCCCTCTGATCGAAGCGTATAAAATCCCTGTGTATACAATCGGGTATAACGCCGACCTCAAAGCACTCGAAACCATTTCGTCCATCAATGAGGCCGCCAGCATCAATGCCGATACCGACGACGTCGTCTATAAGATCCGAAATCTGTTCAACGTCCAATTATAGGAGGGATTGTATGAGCTTTTCCATGAGTGTGACCACACAAGAAGAAGTAAAAAAGGTGATCGAACAAGAGGTCAAACCCGTTCCTGAGGAAGTCAAGCAGCTTCAGGCAGCGGCGGAAGCCAACGTTCAGGCGGTCCTGAACCTCGACCTCGATTCCCTTGAGAAGAAAAAGGAAATCCTTGCTTCCATCGATTCTTTCGGGATGGACACCTTGCGATCATCATCCAACAAAAATGCCCTCCTGCAGGTATCGGTGGGCAATCTGTCCAAGACGGGTGATGAAGGCGGCCAGGTGGCTAAAGGGCTTAGCGATCTCCAAATGGAAATCAAGGATCTCGATCCGAGCATGATCGATTTTGCCAAAACGGGGCTGCTCGGGAAGCTGTTCAATCCCATGCGCGCTTATTTCGCCAAGTACCAGAAAGCTGACACCGTCATATCCGATATTGTCGAGTCACTAGAAAAGGGCAGGAACGTCCTGAAAAACGACAATACGACCCTTGAGATCGAGCAGCACGCCCTCAGGGATCTGACCAAGGTGCTTCAGAAGGAAATCGAACTCGGGTCCCTCATGGATGTCTCCATCGCCGCACAGGTGGAGGTGGCACGTGAGAAGGGGGAGGATCCCGATCGGGTCCGGTTCATTGAAGAGGAAATCCTGTTCCCCCTCCGTCAGCGGGTCATGGACCTGAACACGATGCTCGTCGTCAATCAGCAGGGAATCATCGCCTATGAAATGGTCGTGAGGAACAACCGGGAACTCATCCGCGGCGTCGACAGGGCGAAAACAGTCACCATCTCCGCCCTCAGGATTGGCGTGACCGTCGCAAGTGCTCTGTACAATCAAAAAATTGTCCTCAAGAAGATCGAGGCACTGAACGCGACGACGAATACGATTATCGCCGGGACTTCAAAGATGCTGAAGGATCAGGGGACCGCCATCCAGAAGCAGGCAATGGAAGCGAATATCTCCGTCGACACCCTCAAGACCGCCTTTAGCGATGTCATCGAAGCAATGGACTCGATCTCCACCTATAAGCGAGAAGCCCTTCCGCAGATGCGGGAAACCATCAACCAGTTCAAGGAGCTCGCCGCAACGGGGGAAGAGCAGATCCAACGTCTGGAGAAGGGATCGAAAATCCAGTTCTGATTCATCGCAAAAGAAAGCCCGCCGGCTCCGTCTTATCTAGACGAACCGGCGGGCTTTCCCTGTTTACACGCTCACTTTCCCCGTTTCTCTTTTCTCCTCACGGTAAAACTCATGGAACATCTTCATCAAGGCCCGCTTTTCGATCCGGGACACGTAGCTCCGTGAGATGTTCAACTCCTTGGCGATCTCTCGCTGGGTTTTCTCCTCTTTTAAATCAAGGCCGAAACGGCCGACGATGACCTCTTTCTCCCGGTCATCCAGGACGCAGATGTATTTCCGGACCTTCTCCAGTTCCATGCTGAGCTGTATCGTATCGATCACATCATCCGCTTCCGATTTAAGGATATCGATAAGGCTAATCTCATTCCCTTCTTTATCCTGGCCGATCGGATCATGAAGAGAGATATCCTTTTTCGTTTTCTTAAGTGCCCTGAGATGCATAAGGATCTCATTTTCGATACAACGGGCCGCATAGGTGGCAAGCTTCGTTCCCTTACCCTCGGAATAGCTCTCGATCGCCTTGATCAGCCCGATCGTTCCGATGGAGATGAGGTCCTCGGGGTCTTCTCCGGTGTTTTCGAATTTCTTCACAATATGTGCCACGAGCCTTAGGTTATGCTCGATCAGCATATTCCTCGCGTGCTCATCACCCTCTGCCATGAGCCGTAAGTATTTCCGTTCCTCTGCTGCCGATAGCGGTTGTGGAAAGGCGTTATTTTTTACATAGGAAACAAGGAAGAACAATTCTTTCACGAAATAGCCGAGTGCTGTCAGAACTCCAGACATGGTTCCACCTCCAAAAGGACTTTTGCCTATACCCATACCTATGTTACCGATTGGGGTCTCTTGCATGTCCTTTGGAAGTAAGGGGGAGGGAATTGTGTAAAGGCTTTGGAGAGACGCTCTCTTCGAATAGGCTGCCATGCAGTCTTTAAACAACGAGTATTTCTCGAAAAGAGGGATGAATAGTCAAATTTCTTCGGAATGATTACACAAGTTTTGAATCTACCTTCACCATGATAAGCATGATGATTGCATGAATGAAGGAGATGGAAAAGAGAGTAATGAGTGGGGTAAGGATATCAAACGCATCAACCACATTCGGTTTACTTGAAAAGGTTATGGGGATTAGGCCGATCAGTCCTGTAAAGAGGAAGTTATAGAGCGCGGTTATATACAGTGAAGATTTGTAAAAGGACGATCGTGAGAGATACAACAGGATCATAAAGTTGATAATGAAAGAGGTGGCTGTTGCCAGAAGGATCGAATACAAAACATCATGATCAGCACGATAAAAAAATACCGGGCTCCCTGCAACAATTAATGAACCTAAGGCGCAACTGAATACTTTCTTCACCCTATTTCACACTCCTTTATCATTACAATTATTATACAGCTGACTAAAGACAAATGCCCTTTTAAAAATGAATAAGGAAAATAACGAAGGGGGGAAGATTTTTGATTTACCCTCTAGCCTCCAAGTGCATACATTCTTATCTTTCCCCGGTCAGATCTATGGAAAAGTTTAACGAGAACCGTCCTCACTCAACTCTTGGTCCATTAGTCCATGCATTCCATTGTTCTAAACATACAATGACCATAAAGATTGTTTTTAGAGGTGATGGAGTGTTTAATAACAAACGAAACCAGTGTGATTTGAGCAAAGTACTTCCTCCGAACGGATGTGACTTTTACCCTCCTCCTCCGGGACCCCCAGGACCCCCAGGACCACCGGGACCACCGGGACCTCCGGGACCTCCGGGGCCACAGGGACCACAAGGGTTGACGGGATCACAGGGGCCTCAAGGGTTGACCGGATCACAGGGACCACAAGGGTTGACGGGATCACAGGGGCCACAAGGGTTGACCGGATCACAGGGGCCACAAGGGTTGACGGGATCACAGGGTCCTCAAGGGTTGACGGGACCACAGGGAACTCAGGGTCCACAAGGTCCGGCCGGGACTCCTGTATTGACAGGTGTTGGCGCACCAAGCTGTGCGATTGGTAATGATGGGGATCTCTATATCGATATCTCTACGGGGAATTTGTACTATAAAGAGCTGGAGCCTGTTCCTCCAGCGAACAGGCCGGTCCCTTCATTTACAGGGAACACCCTCAATGTAGGGTCGACCCGGCTGTATACCACGATACAAGCTGCATTAACCGCTGCGGTCAATGGGGATCGCTTACTACTTGACGCAGAAACCTTTACGATTACTGCCACCCTGCCTGTAAACAAGTCGGTCACCATAGAGGGTCAGGGAAAAGGATTAACGACCGTCATCACGACAAGTAATGCTGTAACGACCATGTTTAATGTTACGGTTTCGAATGTGATCTTCCGGGAAATGACCCTCGTTCAAAACTTCCCATCCATCGCATCTACAGAAACCATCATACGGGTGGGGAACTTTGCTACAGGAATTTATGTCGATAATTGTGTGATCTCCGTATGTGAGTTCGGAATTACCCTGATTGCTACCGAATTCCAGATTACAAATTGTGATTTCACCTATGCCCCGGCTGCTGCCCTTAACAATAACTATCGGTATATCAGTATCGCGTCTACTTCAGGGCAGAGTATCATTGACACCAATACGTTTGTATCCGGTTCGGGAAATTCCAACTGCAGTTTTATCATTATCACAAATATAGCTGTCAGTTCCGGTACACTGAAAGGGGATCTAGTGGTAAGGAATAATGAACAAGTGGTCGCTTTTCAGTTAAGGCATCTCCTTAACATGGAAGAAACGATAGGAAATAATTTCGGTCTGTACATCATAAATAATAGAACCTTTAGCGAAGGGAATGTCCCTGTTTTACTGACTGGTCCCAACCTGAATATCTTTAAATTCATCGCTGTCTATGACAATACCGTTCAAAATTCTGCAGGGAAAGGGCTTGTCGGTATCGATTTGAATTATCTAGGCAGTACGGATATTTTCGCAACGGGTAATATTATTACCAACCCAACGTTCGCAGTTGGATGGGCTTCTGCAACGGCCGATCCAACCAATGTCGTTTTCGGTTATCATGCAGCCGTTATTCCCGTCCCGCCGAATCTCCCACTGAATTCTTGTTACTGGCTATTGTTGAGTGAATTTATATAACAGAAGGGTAGAGCGGGATGGTTTTCGCTCTACCTTTTACATTGCTCGTGGGGGCACATCGGTGGGCTCGGAAAGAGAAAGGAAGCTGTTGCTATAATTGGTGTTTCATGTACGGCTGTTACAGAAACTCGTGGTACCTTTGAAATGGACGAAAGCTTCCTGCCCGTTAACCAGGTAAGAGTGAAAAGGATCCACATCTTCAACCATCATTGAGTGGCGTTTTCGGAAAAGAATGGGTATTAAGGAGGGGGGAGGACCGAATGGGGAATTCTACAAACGCCTATACCCATGCGTCCCACCCTACATATACTACCTATAGGAAGAACGGGAGGGGGGAAACCCATGTACGGATATCCATGCTATGGACCGGGCTATCCAGGTTACTACGGTGGAGGCGGCTATCTGTTCGCCCTCGGTGTCATCCTGTTGATCTTGCTTTTCCTTTTCGGAGGCTGGTGGTACTATACCAGCTGCTGCTGCTGATCAATAGGCGCTGCCTGCGCTGCTCCTTAGGCGGGGATGCAGCCAGGTATGATACGCATAAAAAAGGATCCCCGGTTCACATTTGAACCGGGGATCTTTTCGTTCTTATGGGATGTGTTACACTTTTTTAATGGTGAACGGGCTGACCATCAAGAGTGACATGAGGACCATGGTCGTCAGGATGACCCCCGACGGTACATGTGGGATGGCGAGATAAAACAGGGTCACAAGGCAGCCTGCTGCCGTGATGGGGAGACCTGTGAAATACCCGGCATTCTCGTTGATATTGAAACGGGCAAGTCTGTAGGCACCGCAGCCGATATAGAAAATCATGAAGAATGCCCCGACCACGCCCAGTGACTGGAGCGCGGCATAATACATGAGTACAGCCGGTGCCACTCCGAATGAAACGATGTCGCTCATGGAGTCGAGCTGTTTTCCGAGGTCTGACTCTACGTTCAGCTTCCTGGCGACCATACCGTCGAAACGGTCGGTGAGCGCTGCAATGAAGATGAATAATAAGGCCTGATGAGGCTGATTATGCAGGACGGAGACGATGGCGAATCCGCCAAGGGACAGGTTGACTAGCGTCACGAAATTGGCTGCATGGGCTTTCAGTTTTTTTACGGTTTGATCAAGTGCTTCGGAGAGAAACAATGAACCTCACTCCTTATTCAAAGAAAAAGATCATATAAGATATAGTATATGACATTGTTTTATTATATACTTATTAAACTGTGAACGTTAAGGGTTTTTCTAAAATAGTACTTTTTTTCAAATGTCTGGGGTTTTTGGCTATGTCCATCCCCGTTCACGATAAAGGAGTTGGAAGTTGTTGAAGCAATCCATTTACCGGTTGTTCATCGAGCTGACGAATAAAAAATGGTCCTCATTCTTGCTTCGGAGGTTTGTCCGGTCGAAAGCAAGCAGGAAGCTCATCCCTTCGTTTGCCAGGACCTACGGAATCGATACGGAAGAAATGGAGAAATCCATCGATCACTATCCGAGCCTTCATGAATTCTTCATCCGCAGGCTAAAGCCGGGCGCCCGGACGATCCAGGCAGGGGATGCCGCAGTTGTGAGCCCTGTAGACGGTGTTATGGCAGAATCGGGTGTGATCACGGATCAGCTTGAAATCACCGTGAAAGGGAAGCCTTATTCCATCCTCGATATGATGGGGACGGATGAGAAAGCAGCACCGTACATGGGGGGAGCCTTCGCTGTATTTTATTTGAGCCCTGCAAATTACCACCGCATCCACAGTCCGGCAAGCGGCGAGGTCATCGGCAGATGGGAGCTTGGAAAGCACTCCTATCCCGTGAACGAGCTAGGTTTACGGTACGGCAAGGAAACCTTATCAAAGAATTATCGGTCGATCACGGAGCTGCGTCATCCCGGGGGACGGGTGGCTGTCGTCAAGGTCGGGGCCATGTTCGTCAACAGTGTCGATTACGTCGTAGATCGGAAAGAATGGATCCAAGGAGAGGAAGTCGCCTACTTCAGCTTCGGGTCAACCGTGATCCTTCTGTTTGAAAAAGGTTGTTTCTCCTTTGACGAAGACAACACACCGCGGGAAGTAAGGGTAGGGGAGCATTTGGGAAGCTTCAAGTCAAAATAAACGGGACGGATCAGCATCCGTCCCGTTTATCGTGTTAAGATGAAGCTTTGATTTTATTTGTAAGAGATCGACGGTGAATTTCCATTTCGATGAGGCGAATGAATTCTGTGTTGAGATTTAACTCGCATGGCTTTATAATAAGAATCAATCAACAGTTCGTCCGATAATTTCCTCATTAATCCACCTCCAAACATCATCTTTTATTCGAAACCTATGTAGTACGTTTTAGCTAGTAATTAAACTTTACCAAATTTAATTTGCAGAACAACGTTCCGTTATCCACATGTCTCGTGGATAAGTTGTGGTTAACTTGTATATAACTGGTAAAATATTAGCTGGTTCGTAAGTGTATAATGTGAATAAGGTTATCCACAGGTATTGAGCAAAGTTGGAATTTGTCGAAAAATATTTTTATTTTATCGAATATTTTCGACACTTTCCAACTAATATATGCGATTTATTTTGAAATCATAGGGAAATTGGTTATCATTAATCTGTTGTACAGTAAGCGTGCGGAACGATCTAGATGTCAATATGACTATAAATATGAGGTGTTGCATTGTTGAAACAATTTTTACCTAATGAACAGGTTCAAGATATATTTAGCGATCCGGCCGGAGGCATTTGAAGGAAAAAGGAATCAAGGCAATCATTACGGACCTTGATAATACGCTGGTGGAATGGGACAGCCCGAATGCGACCCCAAAGCTGATCCAGTGGTTCAAGGAAATGCAGGAACACGGGATCCTCGTGACCATTGTTTCCAATAACAATAGAAAGCCGCGTCGGATCTTTTGCCGATCCCCTTGGTGTCCCGTTTATTTTTCAGGCACGAAAGCCCATGGGACGTGCATTTAAAAAGGCGATCAGGCAGATGGGACGTAAAGAAGGAAGAGACGGTTGTGATCGGCGATCAGCTGCTGACGGACGTATTGGGTGGGAATCGGAGTGGTTTCCACACGATTCTGGTGGTCCCAGTGGCCCAGTCGGATGGTTTTTTGACAAAGTTCAATCGCAAGGTCGAAAGAAGAATCATGAAGTTCTTCAAGCGTAAAGGCATGCTTGGTTGGGAGGATGAAAAGTGAGTCAAGTTGTATGTATAGGTTGCGGAGTTGAAATTCAGACGGAGGATAAAGAAGGATTAGGGCTATGCACCCCCTTCGGCCTTGAAAAAGAATGAGAGTCATCTGTCAGCGCTGTTTTAGCTTAAAGCATTATAATGAAGTGCAGGATGTTCCATTGACGGATGATGACTTCCTGAAGATCCTCAATGAAATAGGCGATTCTGAAGGATTGATCGTCAAAGTCGTCGATATTTTTGATTTTAATGGCAGCTGGCTTCCCGGACTTCACCGCTTCGTCGGTTCGAATCCGATCCTCCTGGTGGGAAATAAAGTCGATCTTCTTCCGAAATCAGTGAAACACTCGAAGCTGATTCATTGGATGAAGCATGAAGCCAAATCAACTCGGGCTGAAGCCTATCGATGTCAAATTGGTGAGTGCTTCAAGCGGCCAGGGAATCGCAGAAACGATCGAAGCCATTGAAGAATATCGTGAATGGCAATGATGTGTATGTGGTGGGATGTACCAATGTAGGGAAATCCACGTTCATCAACCGCATCATCAAGCAGGTTTCCGGGGAACAGGATGTCATCACCACTTCGCATTTCCCGGGTACGACACTGGATATGATTCAGATTCCCCTTGGGGATGATGAATCCCTCATCGATACACCGGGAATCATCAATCATCATCAGATGGCCCACTATGTGGATAAACAGGATTTGAAAATCATCACGCCGAAAAAGGAAATCAAGCCGAGGACGTTCCAGTTGAATCCGGAGCAAACATTGTTCTTTGGCGGCTTTCCCGTTTTGATTTCCTGAAGGGTAGATCGACAGGCATTTACCTGCTATTTCTCCAATGAGCTGAATATTCATCGGACGAAGATGGAAAAAGCGGATGAGCTTTATAAAAATCATGCCGGGGAACTGTTCAGCCGCCAAGCATGAGAGGATATGGATACGTTCCCTGCAGCTTGTGAAGCATGAATTCAAAATCAAGGAAGGGAAAACCGATATCGTGTTTCTCCGGACTGGGTTGGATTACAGTGAACGAACCAGGAGCAACCATTGCAGCCCATGTACCGAAAGGGGTCAGCGTCTTCCTGAGAAAATCATTGATCTAGGAGGGATTATCGTGACTATTTATACGGGGTCATCGGTGACCCGATCGCCCACTCCATGTCCCCTGTTATGCATAATGGCAGCGCTGGAAGATAGCGGGATCGAAGGCTGAATACATGAAATTTCATGTGAACAACGATGCCCTTTCACAGGCCATTCGAGGCATTAGAGCACTCGGGATCAGCGGGGTGAATGTCACGGTTCCACATAAAGTCGCTGTCATGGCATCTCCTTGATCGGATCGATCCCCTTGGCGGAAGCCATCGGTGCTGTCAACACGATTGTGAATGATGATGGGAAGCTGATCGGGTATAATACAGATGGTCCGGGATATGTGGAAGGATTGCAGAAGGCAGTGAGGGAGCGATCATGAATGACAAGTCCGATCTTGATGCATCGGGGCAGGAGGTGCCGCCAAGGCCATCTATTACTACACTTGGCATCCATTGGCGTGAAGCAGATCGATATCACCAACCGTACCGAAGAAGGGCAGCTGATGATGATGGCAGCCTGTCCGTTTGCCATCTCATTCTTCATACTTACCCTATGAATGATGCTGAGAGTGACGGTCAACAGTATGATGTCGTCATTCAGACCACTTCGATCGGGATGAGTCCCGACATCGAGGACAGTCCTATAGCTTTGATTCGGTTAAAGCAGGGGTCCATGTTCAGTGATATTATCTATAATCCATTGGAAACATCATCATGAAGCGAGCACGGAAGGGTGCACAGATTCAGAATGGACTCGATATGTTCGTTTATCAGGGAGCACTGGCATTTGAAAAGTGGACGGGAATCTTCCCTGACGCTATCAACTATGAAAAAAATCGTTTTAAAACAACTAGGAGGTTAACATGTTAACAGGTAAACAAAAAAGATTTTTACGGTCAGAAGCCCATCATTTGAATCCGATTTTTCAAGTCGGAAAAGGCGGAGTCAATGATAATATGATCAACAAATTGAAGAAGCTATTGAAGACAAGGGAACTGATGAAAATCAGCATCCTTCAAAATTGTGAAATGGATAAATCATGAGGTTGCACAAGAGCTTTCAAAAGGTGCCAGGGCAGAACTTGTACAGCTCATCGGAAATACCATTGTCCTTTACAAAGAATCAAAAGAAAACAAGACATTAATCCTGCCAAGATAAGGATCGATACGATGAAAAAGAAGATCGGGACTTCTGGGTGGCACATTCAATCCTCCCCATATGGGTCACCTCATCGTGGCCGAACAAGTATTGGATCAAGGCACAATTAGATGAAGTCTGGTTCATGCCGAACCGTGTCCCTCCCCATAAACTGATGGATGAGCCATGTGACGGCTGCTCAGCGCGTCGCCATGCTCAAGGCAGCCATCAAGGGTCATCGCGTCTTTCAGGCTCGAGCGGATCGAACTGGAAAGGGAAGGTGCCTTCCTACACCTATGACACAATCAGGCTTTTGATGGAAAAAGAAGCCATCACCATGAATTTTTCGTTTATCATCGGCGGGGATATGATCGAGTATCTTCCGAAATGGTATGAAATCGATGAATTACTTCAGAATATGGCGACGTTCATCGGGGTCAACCGCCCATGTATTCCACTGAACTTCCTTATGAGATTACGTCATTGGAGTTCCCGCTATCGATATTTCTTCTTCGTACATTCAGAAATCTTGCAAAAGAGAAAGCGGTCCTACCGCTATCTTGGTTCCGGATGACGTGTATCGATTGATAAAGGAGGAGAAATTGTATGAATAGGGAAAAAGCCCTTTAGATGGTGAAAGAACATTTAACGGAACATCGGTATATTCACACATGCGGTGTCATGGAAACTAGCCATCGAGCTCGCGCAAAGATATGGAGCGGATGTGAAAAAGGCAGAAATTGCTGCGATCTTTCATGACTATGCCAAGTTCAGGGATAAAGACGAAATGAAGGAAATCATCTCTCGCATCACCTGGGTGACGAGCTTTTGGACTACAATCGCGAGCTATGGCATGCACCTGTCGGAGCCTATCTTGTTGAAAGAGAAGTAGGGATCGATGATGATGAGGTGCTGGAAGCCATCCGCTACCATACTTCCGGGAAAGAGGAAGATGACCGTCCTTGATAAGGTTGTTTATCTTAGCGGATTATATTGAACCGAATCGTCAGTTCCCGGGAGTGGAAGAAGTCAGGGAGCTGGCAGAAACATCCCTTGGACCAAGCATTGATTAAAGCTTCGCTGCAGAATACCATGACATTTTTAATGAAAAAAAACCAAGCGATCTATCCGGATACATTTCAGATTTTACAACGAATTGATCTTAGATAGGAGGAGATGAAGGAATGGAACAAACTTTAGTAGAATTAGCTTTAAAGCAGCAGATGATAAACGCGCAGAAGATATTGTGGTCCTTGATATGAAAGGTGTTTCCTTCATTGCGGATTACTTCCTTATCTGCCACGGGAATTCCGATAAACAGGTACAGGCCATTGCCCGGGAATTGAAAGATACGGCAGAAGAAAACGGCTACACGGTAAAACGTCTGGAAGGGTTCGATCAGGCACGCTGGATCCTTGTCGATCTTGGGGATGTTGTTGCCCACGTGTTCCATAAAGATGAGAGAGGCTACTATAACCTTGAACGTTTGTGGGGAGATGCTTCATTGGTAGAAGTAGAACAAAGTGACCTATGAGTTATGAACGTTTTGCTTATATATATGATTATCTCATGGAAGATGTTCCGTATGATGGCTGGGTAGATTTTGTCCGGGCACGTGGTGAACGGTATGGAAATGGCGGCAGCAGGGTCCTGGATATTGCCTGTGGAACAGGTGAGATTTCCTTGAAGCTCATTGAATCCGGTTATGATGTCACCGGTGTCGATTTATCCTCAGACATGCTCATGGTCGCCAGGGAGAAGGCGGATCGGAGGGGCGTCGCCCTTCCGCTCTTCAATCAGGATATGGCCGCTCTTGACTGCCTTGGGTCCTATGACATCGTGACCATCTTTTGTGACTCCTTGAATTACCTGGAGACCGAAGAGAGCGTGAAGGATACGTTCAAGAGCGTCCATGCTCATCTTGAACAGGATGGTGTCTTCTTGTTTGATGTCCACTCCATCTTCAAGATGGATGCAGATCTTCATGGAATCAAGCTTTACCTTGACCGACGAAGAGGTTTCGTATATCTGGGACAGCTTCAAAGGTGAAGATCCCAATAGTGTCGAGCATGAACTGACCTTCTTCGTGCGTCAGGAAGCGACAGGCCTCTATGAGAGGGTGGAAGAGCTTCATAAACAACGAACGTATCCGCTCCAGCGCTATCAAGCGTGGCTCGAAGAAGCAGGATTCATCGTGAAGGAAATCACGGCCGATTACCGTGATGAGTCTCCAACAGAAGAAAGTGAACGTATTTTCTTTACGTGCGTGAAGAATACAGAAACCTGATGATCATCGCATCATCAGGTTTTTTATTTTAAGAAAAAAGAAGGATTTTCTCAGATGGTGTCGAATGGAACATGTACCACGACAATTCTTCCTTCTCCTCTCTGTAAGACCACGATCAATATTCCCCATAAGAGGTGATCTCTTGCTACACTTATTGGAGAAACATCGCACTCTCCTTTTCATCCTGGCAGGAGCCGCGGCCCTGTCACTCTTCCTTCTCTTCAAACCTTCACCACCCCAACAGGGAACCCCCATTGCAATAGAAGCTAAAGAATCTGAAATTGCCCCTCCTCAGCAGGCTGGGACGGTCCCGACCGATGACAAGATCTTCGTCGACATCAAAGGGCAGGTAGAGCGCCCTGGTCTCTATGAACTGTCTCCCCATGAGAGAGTCGACGGCGTCGTAGAAATGGCAGGCGGATTCACCAAGGATGCCGACCGAAATGCCGTCAATCTAGCATTGAAGGTGAGCGACGAAATGATGGTCTATATCCCGAAAAAAGGTGAAGTGGAGAGTCCCCTTCCACCGGGCTCTCCTTCGGGCACGAGCGGAGGAGAAGGCAGGCTTGTGAACATCAATCTTGCCACCCCAGAAGAGATCCAGACCCTCCCTGGTATCGGTCCTTCAAAGGCTGCCGCTTTCATTCAATATCGCGAAGAGAATGGTCCCTATAGGTCTGTGGACGATATCAAGAACATCTCGGGCATCGGGGAGAAGACATTTGAACGATTGAGAGAATTGATTACCGTTCAATGAATTGACGTTGGACGCATCTATGACTACACTAGTACAAGGTCGGTTGAGCCGGCGATAGACGAATCTTAGTAGAAAAGGGGAGTATCAATGGAACGAATTGCGTGGCATCAATATTTCATGGCTCAAAGCCATTTGCTGGCACTTAGGAGCACCTGTACAAGACTTGCCGTTGGTGCAACGATTGTAAGGGATAAAAGGATTATTGCAGGAGGATATAACGGCTCCATCGCAGGAGGGGATCATTGTATCGACGAAGGCTGCTATGTGATCGATAACCATTGTGTGCGCACGATCCACGCAGAGATGAATGCCCTTCTCCAATGTGCGAAATTTGGCGTCGGTTCGGGACAGTCCGATATATATGTGACACATTTTCCTTGCCTGCAATGCTGCAAAGCCATTATCCAAGCGGGCATCACAACGGTTTATTATGCGAAAGATTACAAGAACCATCCTTATGCAATCCAGCTGTTTGAACAGGCAGGGGTCAAGGTCGAAAAGGTTCAATTCGATGAAAACAGCATCGATGTGCACCACCGTGAAAAAGCAGACATGATCACCGGGATGATAGAAGACCTCAGGGCATGCGGAGCTGATGAAGAAAAAGTCAGCCACTATGAACAGGAATATATGAAACTATTCAATGAATAGAGTCGATAGGGAGTTCTTTCTGTACGGAGGGATCTCCGTGTTGGCAGGGACGCTTCTGGCACTTCAATGGGTTTGGGGTGCTTTCGTTCTTTCCCTTCTGTTTCTCTCCCTGATCGTTAGGAAATCCCCGCGGATCCTCCTTTGCTCCTTCCTTATCTTCCTCTCATACCTGAACGGCCTCTACCAACAGAACAGCCGAATCAGTACCCTTTCTCCAGATCAAACCACCTTCATGATCACCTTCACGAGCATCCCGTCCATCGACGGAAACCGTTTCTCTTCTCCCGTCGACACAGGAGGGGAAGCAGCAGCCCTCACCTACTACCTTTCATCCCCATCAGAAAAAGAGCGTTTCTCATCGATAACACCCGGAACTTCCTGTACTGTATCCGGGGAGCTTAAGGAGCCAAGCGGAAGCGGGAACCCCAACTTATTCGATTACAAGGAGTATCTGTATCAGCAGAAGACCTATTGGACCCTTAAAGTCGAATCGTTCAGCACGTGCGTCCCGTCCAACAGTTGGAGCGATAAGCTTGTACAGGTCAGGGCAGAGGGCTTGAAGAAGATCGATAGGTCCTTTCCCCCTGAAACGGTCGGCGTCACTCAGGCCCTGCTATTTGGGGAAACAGCCGGGATAGCAGAAGAGACCATGGAGGCATACAGAGCCCTCGGTGTCGTTCACCTCCTTGCAATCTCGGGCCTTCATGTAGGGCTCATCTCGGCATGTGTATTCTTCCTGCTTCTTCGTGCGGGGCTGCGGAAAGAACGGGCGGGGTGGGTCGTGATTGTGTTCCTTCTATGCTATATGGTCATCACGGGTGCTGCACCATCTGTCGTGAGGGCTTCGTCCATGCTCATCGTCATCCTCTTGGGACAAAAAGCCTTCCTCGGCATCAAGACTATCGATAGTCTCAGCATCATCTTCAGTGTGATGGTCTTTTACGATCCCTACCTACTGTTTCACGCGGGATTCCAGCTGTCCTTCTTTGTTAGTTTTTCTCTCGTCCTCTCTTCCAACCGGATCCTCTCGAGCTCTTCAACCCTTCTGCAGGCCTTTAAAGTGACCTTCGTTTCCCAGGTTGCATCCTTACCCTTCATCCTCCATCACTTCTTCGAGTTTTCCGTGATCGGATTTCTGACGAATCTCTTATACGTACCACTCTATTCCCTTGTCATCCTCCCCGCGGCGTTCCTTCTGTATGCTGCCGCGGCCATAGGCATTCATCTTCCCTTGGCCATGGAACTTTTTCAATCCCTGCTTGGATGGACGGATCGCTTCTCTGTGTTCCTTGCTTCATTCCCTTTCAGCACGCTCATTCTTGGCAGGCCGCACCCGATCGTGACGGCCGGTTATTTCGTCATCATCTGGGTGGTTTTTTTTCTGGTGGAAAAAGGGAGATGGGTGAAAACCACGGTGGTTCTTGTTTCTTTCATCAGTCTGCATCTTCTATGGAATGCCTATCGGCCATACGGAGAGATCACATTCATCGATGTCGGGCAGGGGGATGCGATTCTGATCGAGCTTCCTTTCAATCAGGGAACGTATCTGATCGATACAGGAGGGAATCTGACCTTCCCTCAGGAAGAGTGGGAGGAGAGGAAAAAAGCATTTTCGACGGGGAAAGATATCGTAGTGCCCTATTTGAAAAGCAAGGGCATCCAGTCGGTAGATAAATTGATCCTCACACACGGGGATCTTGATCACGTAGGAGGCGCGGTGGATGTGCTGGAAGAATTGAATGTGAAGGAAGTATGGATTTCACCTGGAAGTGGGCAAAAGGAAGTGATGGCGGATGTCATGATTGCTGCAGGGGAGAGTGCCGTACGGGAAGTGAAAATGGGCAACGCGTGGCTGGCTGGTGACAGCTCCTTTTCAGTCCTTTCACCCGATGACGCTGTGTATGAGGGGAATGATGACTCCCTTGTGATCTATGCCCATATCGGCGGGATGAAATGGCTCTTCACTGGAGACCTGGAAGAAGGCGGGGAGCGGAAGACGATACGGCGGTACAACATTGTAGCGGACGTCCTGAAGGTGGGGCACCACGGCAGTGCATCGAGTACGTCAAACGAATTTTTGGAAGCGGTGAATCCCCAAGTAGCAATCATTTCAGCCGGAAAGGATAATCGATTCGGTCACCCGCATCCCGATGTGGTGGAGCGCCTGAAGAAGAAGGGCGTAAAAATCTACAACACAGCGGACGATGGGGCGGTGACCTATCGTTTTTGGAGGGGAAGCGGAACGTTTTCTGCCCACCGACCATAGGATGGGAGTATGAAAAAAAGGCAGACCGGTAAAAGCGTCAAGGAGCTTCAAGTCATGTGTAGGATACTTCGGTGAGTACCATATACGGAAATTGAAGAACCGTGACCCTTTTAGGTCTGCCTCCTATCTGTTCATTAATGAACCAATGAATTTGATAACTGTTGCAATAATGAACATTACAGCAAAGAATCCAAAAGAAACACCAAAGCCGACGCCTGAATCTACTGCATCATTTCTTTTTGATTGTACATTCTTTTCAAATTGATTCACAACTACCCCTCCTATTTCTATTCTAGTATAGAACATCGTTACGAAAAATCTATACTTCCACTTTACTTTTTCCTTTACTGACAAGAGTTGTCACCCATAAGTTCGAGAGCATGGGGTGACACTAATCAATACAAAGGAAATACCGCTTGACGGATAAGGTTCCTAGGTCTTTTCCGTTAGCGTTAATATAGATATAGGGGGTGTCCTTTATGAGGGATGTCCCCTTTACCCCTTGCCAAAACCAAAAAGCTTTTTTACCATAGAGTAATAGAAAAGACTTAATGGAGAGTGCTGACTTGGTTATTGATACTTGGAAAAAAATAGAGAAATCTCAATTCGCCGCTATTTATTTAGTTTACGGAAATGAATCATTTATTATTAATGAAACGAAACAAAGAATCATTTCATGGGCCATTTCAGAAGAAGAAATGGATTTTAATTTTTCCAGCTATGATCTGGAGGAAACACCGATAGAAGTAGCGATTGAAGATGCGGAAACCTTTCCGTTCATGGGAGAAAGAAGAGTCGTCGTTCTCCAAAACCCTGTTTTCCTGACTGCTGAAAAAACAAAAGAAAAAGTAGAACATAATATCAAGCGCTTTGAACAATACATACAATCACCTGCCCCTTACACTATTCTTGTCATCACGGCGAATTATGAAAAACTGGATGAGCGTAAAAAGATCACCAAATCCTTAAAAAAGACTGCTGAAGTGGTCGAAGCAAAAAAGCTGAATGAACAGGAATTGAAATCCTGGGTAAGGGAACGTGCTGCCAGGAATAGTGTCCAGATTGATGAAGATGCCGTTGAATTACTGCTGACCTTGCAGGGACAAATCTGATGATGCTCACTCAGGAATTGGATAAGCTTTCTCTTATATGCAAGTGACACGAACCGGATTGATGTGGAAGTAGTCGAACGGTTAACGGCCAGGTCGTTGGAACAGAATATTTTCACGTTCGTGGACAAAGTCGTTCACAGAAGTATCGATGAAGCATTCAGAATTTATTACGATCTGCTGAAGCAAAACGAAGAACCGCTTAAAATTCTTGCGATCCTTGCCGGGCAGTTCCGCTTATTTATGGGGTGAAGGAGCTTTCACGAAGAGGCTACGGACAACAAAAAATCGCCACCACTTAAAGGTGCATCCGTTCAGGGTGAAACTCGCAGCAGGACAGGCAAAGCATTTCAACGATAAGCAACTGGCCCATATCATCGATCCCTTTCACAAGGAGATTATGAAATCAAAACAGGAAAAATCAAAAAAGAACTGATGATTGAAATGTTTCTCTTTAAGTTGCATGCGCTGTGAAGCTATATGAATAAGTAGAGTGATTCATGATCAAAACTCATTTTAAAATGAAAATGGCCATCCAAGAATTAAATGGCAGGTTTTACATAAAAAAACCACCGGACCAATTGGTTCGGTGGTTTTTTTCAATTAGTTCGCTTTTTTCATTAGGCGAGACTTTTGACGATCCGCAGCGTTTTTGTGGATAAGACCTTTTTGAGCTGCTTTGTCTAATTGACGTACCGCTTCAGTTACTAGTTCTTTAGCGTTATCTGCGCTGTTAGTCGCTGCTGCTTCTGCTTTCTTGATCGCAGTACGCATTGTAGATTTCACTGCAGCGTTTTGAGCGTTACGCTCGTTGTTTGTTTTTACGCGTTTGATAGCTGATTTGATATTTGGCATTCCTGTCACCTCCTATAAAAGGATCGAGATTCTATGTGACTCGATTTGAATTCCTAAACAATAAGAACAAATGATATTTTATCAAACGGACAGTGATAATGCAATACTATGGATGAAATTAAACGAGTGAATGAAGCCTGCCCAAAAGGTAAACATAAAAAAATACTGGATAGATATCCCAAGCCTGGAGGTATGAGTCGAAATGAAAAAAGAAGAAAATCGATCTTAAGTATATATTGCAGTCCGTACCGATCTTGCCGTTGAAGCAAGAGAAATGGCAGTCGCTGATAAGAGCGGAGAATACGTCTCGAGATTCACGGCGTCATGATTAAAGAAAGAGAAGAAGACGGAGTGAAAGTTTCCCTGGTCACGGTTACACCGGAAGGCGAAGAGAAAATCGGAAAAAAGGCCGGGAACTATCTGACCATTGAGGCCCATGGCATCCGTGAAGAAGATACGGAGCTGCAGCAACGGGTTGAGAAAAGTATTTGCGAATGAATTTAACGCAATTTCTGATTGATAACAAGAACATTGCAAAAGATGCCAGCTGTCTAATTGTTGGACTCGGAAACTGGAATGTGACCCCGGATTCTCTCGGACCGAGGGTATGTGAAGATGTCATCGTGACCAGGCATCTGTTTGAACTTCAGCCTGAATCCGTCGAAGAAGGGTATCGCCCGGTGAGTGCCATCGTTCCAGGTGTCATGGGGCTGACAGGGATTGAAACGAGCGATATCATCTTCGGAGTGGTGGAGAAATCTAAAGCCCGACTTTATCATCGCCATCGATGCCCTGGCCTCCAGGTCCATTGAGCGCGTCAATGCCACCATCCAGATCTCGGATACCGGAATCCATCCAGGGTCCGGTGTGGGGAATAAAAGAAAAGGGCTGGATCAGGAAACCTTAGGAGTACCCGTTTTTGCCATCGGTGTCCCGACTGTACTCGATGCAGTGACAATCGTCAGCGATACAGTGGATTTTCTATTGAAACATTTTGGCAAAGAGATGAAGGAAGGCGACCGTCCGTCAAGGTCCCTTGCCCCGGCAGGACTCAGCTTTGGTGAACGAAGCAAACTCACCGATGAAGACCTGCCGGAAGAACAGCACCGGCAAACGTTTTTGGGAGTCGTCGGAACCCTCGGCGATGATGAGAAAAGGAAAGCTGATCCATGAAGTCCTGGCCCCGATCGGTCATAATCTCATGGTCACGCCGAAGGAAGTGGATGTGTTCATCGAAGACATGGCCAACCTGATCGCAAACGGGCTGAATGCGGCACTCCATGAAGCGGTCGACCAGGACGATACCGGATTCAAAACGAGATAGCCCCCTGCCCTGAGGGGGTTTTTTGCATAGGGGTTTAAATCCAGGAGGAATTCCCGATAATGCTACTAATTGCCGTTCTATCATCTCTATCAGATGAATAGAAATACTAGTAAGAGGCATGAAAGAAGGTGCCTGATTATGGTAGAAAGTAATCGAAGACGTTCTCTGACGCATTTTTTCAAGAAGCCTGCGCTTCTCTTGTTTACCCTGACGCTCATCCCGGCGGGACATTTATACGGTCATCCTCCGGAAGGGGAGGTCTTCTTGTATTTCACTCATTCCGAAGAGGCTTATGGGGACGAAAGTACGGTCATGGATGCAGGGGACATGATCAAGAAAGAGCTGGCAAAAGAGGGCGTCCATGCTGAACTAGACCGTACGGATGTGATCCAGAAGCTTCTTGAACAAAACACTCCGTATGGCAGGGCCTATGAAAAGTCACGGGAGATCCTCATCCCTGTGATCCTAAGCCATCGACAGCCCGTCACGCTCCTGGATATCCATCGTGACGCTGTGGGTCCTTCCGTTTCCACGGTCACCATCCATGATAAACCATATGCGAGGATTGCTTTTGTCATCGGGCGGGATCAGCCGGGATATGAGAAGAACCTTGGATTTGCCCGGGAAATGGTCTCGAAACTCGAGTCCGCTTCTCCCGGAATCACCCGTGGGATCATCCTCAAAAGCGGAGCGGATACGGACGGGCGATTCAATCAGGACCTGTCGGATCATTCCCTCCTCTTGGAATTTGGAGGGGTCGATAACTCTACTGATGAAATCGAGCGGTCTGCCCGCGCATTTTCAAAAGCGTACGCGGATTACCTGGACGGTGGAACGAAAAGATGAAAGGAGAAGGATGTTCATGAAGATGTTCACACTGAAGTGCCTTGTTTTGGCGGTGGCCTTATTCCTCGGCGTGCTGATCGGAATGCAATATGCCAATGATGGGATCGTGGAAACGAAAGGCGCCCAGCATGAGGATGCCTTCTCCGCACCGGTAAAGGTTTCGGAGGATGATGAAGGGAATATTGAAGCAACCGTATTGGGAAAAGATGTCGAGGGGAAGACATTAAAAGAAAAGAAGGAAAAGCTACAGGAAATGAAAGCCTATAATTTCTTTTCATCCATCGGCAAAACCATCGCGGGACTGGTGGAGGGCATCACCAATAAGCTCCTCGACTTCCTCAGTTCACTCATATAACCTGGCGGCTTCAGTTTACATTGAATATTGCAGATGGTACTGCTATAATTCAAACTAGTGTATATGTGTGGAATTTACAGGAGTTGAACGATAGAATGAATCGTGAAGAAAAATTAGAACAGACAGTCCAGGATCAGGAACTTTTCCATCATCGCCCATATCGATCATGGGAAATCGACCCTGGCTGACCGAATCCTTAGAAAAGACAAAAGCACTGACCGCCCGTGAAATGAAAGAGCAGCTGCTCGATTCCATGGACCTTGAGAGAGAGCGCGGAATTACAATCAAACTGAATTCAGTTCAGTTGAAGTATCACGGCGAAAGGACGGCGAGGAATATATCTTCCATTTGATTGATACTCCGGGACACGTCGATTTTACATATGAAGTATCCCGAAGCCTTAGCGGCGTGTGAAGGGGCCGTACTCGTGGTGGACGCAGCCCAGGGGATCGAAGCACAGACCCTTGCCAACGTGTATCTGGCTTTGGACAATGATCTCGGAAATCCTACCGGTCATCAATAAAATCGACCTTCCTGCTGCAGATCCTGAGAGGGTTCGACAGGAAGTGGAAGATGTCATTGGACTGGATGCATCGGAAGCGGTCCTTGCTTCTGCCAAGGCCGGAATCGGAATCGAGGACATCCTCGAACAGATCGTGGAGAAAGGTACCTGCTCCACAAGGGTGATCCCGATGCGCCACTGAAAGCCCTGATCTTCGACTCCCTCTATGATGCCTACAGAGGCGTCGTCGCCTACATCCGTGTGATGGAAGGGAGCGTCAAAGTCGGGGACAAGGTCCGTATGATGGCAACCGGAAAAGAATTTGAAGTCACCGAGGTCGGCGTTTTCACACCGAAACCAACTGGACTCAAGGAGCTTGACCGTCGGGGATGTTGGATTCCTGACCGCAGTCCATCAAGAATGTTGGAGATACCCGTGTGGGGGATACCATCACCCTTGCAAACAACCCGGCCGAAGAAGCACTTCCAGGTTACCGCCGCATGAATCCAATGGTTTACTGCGGTCTGTACCCGATCGATTCAAATCGATATAATGATCTGCGTGAAGCCCTTGAAAAGCTTGAACTGAATGACTCGGCCCTGCAATATGAACCTGAGACCTCCCAGGCACTAGGTTTCGGTTTCCGCTGTGGTTTCCTTGGACTCCTTCATATGGAAATCATCCAAGAACGGATTGAGCGGGAATTCAAGATTGACCTCATCACGACGGCGCCGAGCGTTATCTATCATGTAGAGCTGACCGACGGAGAGAGCCTGAGCGTCGATAATCCATCCATGATGCCGGATCCTCAGAAGGTTGACCATGTACAAGAGCCGTACGTCAAGGCGACCATCATGGTACCGAATGATTACGTCGGCGCGGTCATGGAGCTGTGCCAGAATAAGCGCGGGAACTTCATCGACATGCAGTACATGGACGATACGCGCGTCAACATCGTCTACGAAATTCCCCTGGCGGAAATCGTCTATGACTTCTTCGATCAATTGAAGTCCAATACGAAAGGGTATGCTTCCTTTGATTATGAACTCATCGGCTACAAGCAATCGAAGCTTGTGAAGATGGACATCCTCCTGAACGGAGAGAATGTCGATGCCCTGAGTTTCATCGTCCACATGGACTTTGCCTACGAACGCGGGAAGCTCATTGTCGAAAAGCTCAAGCAGCTCATCCCGAGACAGCAATTTGAAGTGCCGATCCAAGCGGCGATCGGACAAAAAATCGTTGCCCGCTCAACCATCAAAGCCATCCGCAAGAACGTACTGGCTAAATGTTACGGCGGGGACATCTCACGTAAGCGTAAGCTTCTTGAGAAGCAAAAAGAAGGTAAAAAGCGGATGAAATCCGTTGGATCCGTAGAGGTTCCGCAGGAAGCATTCATGGCGGTCCTAAAAATGGACGACACGGATACAAAATAATGACCAACCCCCACCGGATGGGGGCGCACACATACAGGGGGGAAGGGGGAAAGCGTCGGATGATTCGGCGCTTACCCCCTTTCTCTATGAGTTGAAATAGGAGGGATATCAATGGCAAAATCAGCCTATATCCACATCCCTTTCTGCGAACATATCTGCCACTATTGTGATTTTAATAAAGTGTTCCTTGAAGGCCAGCCGGTCGATGAGTATTTGATGCGGCTTGGAGAAGAAATGAAACTTAGCAGGCAGGAGGGACAGCTCGATACGATCTTTGTCGGCGGCGGGACCCCGACTTCCCTGGATGCACGCCAGCTTGCGTATTTATGTGAAAAGATCAATGAGCATCTTCCGTTCTCAGGAGGGGAGTTCACCTTCGAAGCGAACCCTGGAGATCTGGGGGAAGAGAAACTGAAGGTGCTGAAAGACCATGGTGTGAACCGATTGAGTTTCGGTGTACAGTCGTTCAATGATGAACTTTTGAAGTCGATCGGGCGCACGCATAAAAGTGAAGACGTGTACACCTCCGTCAAAGCAGCAGAGAAAGTCGGCTTTGAAAATATCAGCATCGATCTGATCTACAGCCTGCCGAAGCAGACAGAAGAAGATTTCAAGGATACCTTGACGAAAGCACTCGATCTTGGTTTGCCTCATTACTCGGCATACTCCTTGATCGTGGAACCGAAGACGGTGTTTTACAATCTGATGAGAAAAGGAAAGCTGTCCCTGCCATCACAGGAGCAGGAGGCCGCCATGTACGATGTTCTGATCCAGACGATGGAGCGCTATGGCATCCACCAATACGAAATCAGCAACTTTGCCAAGGAAGGCTTTGAGAGTCTTCATAATCTTGTTTATTGGGATAATGAAGAATATTTTGGTTTAGGAGCAGGCGCACACGGATATATAAACGGAGTGCGCTATTCCAACCACGGTCCTTTGAAGAAATACATGGAGCCTGAGTCTGGGCGAGGTCCCGACGATCCAATCCCATGATGTGACCAAAGGAGAAATGATGGAGGAAGAGATGTTCCTCGGTTTAAGGAAGACTGCAGGCGTCAGCAGAAAGAGATTCGAAGAGAAATTCGGTGCGGCCGTGGAATGCATTTTCCCGGATGCACTGGAGGAATGAGCGTAAGGGGCTCCTCGAAGTGGCAGGCGATCGGATTCGTCTCACGAAGCAGGGACGGTTCCTGGGGAATGAAGTGTTTCAATCTTTCCTCGGTGTGATCTAAAATATTGACATCCCTTTACTGATTTGATAATTTATTATTAGATTTAGCACTCAGTATCTAAGAGTGCTAACAGGGGTGATGAATGTTGTTAACAGATCGACAACTTCTTATTCTACAAGTGATTATTGATGATTTTATTCTTTCTGCACAGCCTGTCGGTTCCAGGAGCCTGTCGAAAAAAGATGAAATTTCCTTCAGTTCGGCTACGATCCGGAATGAAATGGCTGATCTTGAGGAACTCGGGTTTATCGAAAAAACCCATACTTCTTCAGGTCGCGTCCCGTCCGAAAAGGGTATCGGTACTATGTGGATCATCTTGCTTTCTCCACAAAAATTGAAGAAGAATGATGTGCATGCACTGCGCTCGATCTTTACCGAGAGGATTTATGAATTGGAGAAAGTGGTTCAGAAATCGGCGAAGATCCTTTCCGAGCTGACCAATTATACAACGATCGTATTAGGGCCTGATGTGAAGGAAAACAAGTTGAAAAAAATTCAACTCATTCCGCTTAACAATGAAACGGCGATCGCCATCATCGTCACGGATAACGGACATGTGGAGAATAAAACGCTGTCCTGTCCCGCCGACAATGGATGCATGCGAGCTTGAAAAGCTTGTCACATATTGAATGATCGCCTCACGGGTGTTCCCATCAGTGAGCTGAACGATAAAATCTTTAAGGAAGTCGCTCATCTACTCAAACGAGCATATACAGAATCTATGATTTCATCCTGCATTCGATGCTCGGATTCCTTCCATCCGTCGGGAACAGATAAACTGTTCTTTGGCGGGAAGACCAATATGCTGAATCAGCCTGAATTCAATGATGTACAAAAGGTCAGGCATGCCTCTTGAGATGATTGAACAGGAAGAAAGCATTTATAATCTGATCCGTCCTTCCGGGTCACGGACTGAACATCAAGATTGGGAAAGAAAATAATCAATCTTGCTATGGAGAATTGCAGTCTTATAACCGCTACTTATTCGATCGGGAAAGAGCAATTAGGTCCATTGCCATCATCGGGCCTACCCGGATGGATTATTCCCGTGTCGATCAGCCTACTTAACTTCTTTTCAAACGATATGTCCAAGGTTCTGACGAAGCTGTATCAAAGCGAGATTAGTGGACATATTGTATAAAGAAAATAAGGCCCGAAAGCGTTCTACGACGTTTCGGAGCCTTAAGGAGCGTAGAATCACATTGTTGAAGGAGGTGAATGTTATGTCTGAAGAAACAAAACGAAGAACAGCGGAAGCGAAAGTGGAAAAAGGAGAAGCAGTGGAAGAAGTATTCGCTGAAGAACCTCAGTGAAGAGTGCCTGAAGAGCAGCAAGACTCAGATGAGCTTTCACAATCTCCAGGAGAAGCTTGAACGAGTCCGAAAATCGCTATCTTCGTTTAAGAGCCGATTTCGATAATTTCCGTCGCCGTATAAATGTGAGAATGAAGCGAAGGAAAAATATCGTGCTCAAGGCATTGATTACTGAATTATTGCCGGCACTCGATAATTTTGAACGTGCTTTGAATATAGAAGCTGATAACGATCAAACGAAAACCCTGCTTCAAGGAATGGAAATGGTTCACAGAAGTCTGGTCGAAGCCATTAAAAAAGAAGGCGTAGAACCGATCGAAGCTGTAGGACAGGAGTTTGACCCTCATATGCATCAAGCTGTCATGCAGACTGGAAGATGAAAAATACGATAGCAATATGGTTGTTGAAGAATTCCAAAAAGGATACAAGCTGAAAGACAGAGTCATTCGTCCATCTATGGTAAAAGTCAATCAATAATACACTACACATTACATATGAATACAGGGAGGTTTCTCTACGATGAGTAAAATTATCGGTATTGACTTAGGTACAACAAACTCTTGTGTATCAGTACTTGAAGGCGGAGAACCAAAAGTTATCGCAAACGCAGAAGGTAACCGCACGACTCCTTCTGTTGTCGCGTTCAAAAATGGAGAAAAGCAAGTTGGGGAAGTAGCAAAGCGTCAAGCGATCACAAACCCTAACACAATCATCTCAGTGAAACGTCACATGGGTACAGACCACAAAGTAGAAGCAGAAGGAAAAGAATATACGCCTCAAGAAATCTCAGCTATGATTCTTCAACACTTGAAATCATATGCAGAAGATTATCTTGGTGAAACAGTTGAAAAAGCGGTTATCACAGTACCTGCTTACTTCAACGATGCAGAACGTCAAGCAACAAAAGATGCAGGTAAAATCGCAGGTCTTGAAGTTGAGCGTATCATCAACGAGCCGACTGCTGCAGCACTTGCATACGGACTTGATAAAATGGATCGAAGACCAAACGATCCTTGTTTATGACCTTGGTGGCGGTACGTTTGACGTATCCATCCTTGAACTTGGTGACGGAGTATTCGAAGTACGCTCAACTGCCGGTGACAACCGTCTTGGTGGAGATGACTTTGACCAAGTGATCATCGATTATCTTGTAGCTGAATTCAAAAAAGAAAACGGCATTGATCTTTCAAAGATAAAATGGCTCTTCAACGTTTGAAAGACGCTGCTGAAAAAGCGAAGAAAGATCTTTCTGGAGTCACTTCAACTCAAATCTCACTTCCTTTCATCACAGCTGGAGAAGCAGGACCGCTTCACCTTGGAAGTGACTCTTTCCCGTGCGAAATTCGAAGAAATCTCTTCTGACCTTGTAGAACGTACAATGGGACCAACTCGTCAAGCGATGAAAGATGCCGGTCTTTCTGCAAGTGAAATCGATAAGATCATCCTTGTTGGTGGATCAACTCGTATTCCTGCCGTACAGGAAGCGATTCAGAAAAGAAACAGGTAAAGAGCCTTCTAAAGGTGTTAACCCTGATGAAGTTGTAGCGATGGGTGCAGCCATCCAAGGTGGAGTTCTGACTGGTGACGTCAAAGACGTTGTCCTTCTTGACGTTACACCACTTTCACTTGGTATTGAAACAATGGGTGGCGTATCTACAAAACTGATCGAGCGTAACACGACGATCCCGACTTCTAAATCACAAACATTCTCAACTGCCGCTGATAACCAGACAGCTGTTGATATTCATGTATTACAAGGTGAGCGCCCAATGGCAGCGGATAACAAAACGCTTGGACGTTTCCAATTATGCGGATATTCCGCCGGCACCACGCGGAGTTCCACAAATCGAAGTGAAATTCGATATCGATAAGAACGGTATTGTGAATGTTAGTGCGAAAGATCTTGGAACAGGTAAAGAGCAAAACATCACAATCAAATCTTCTACAGGCCTTTCAGATGATGAAGTAGAACGCATGGTGAAAGAAGCAGAAGAAAATGCCGAAGCAGATAAGAAACGTAAAGAGGAAGTTGAACTTCGCAACGAAGCCGACCAACTTGTTTTCCAAACGGAAAAAACGTTAAAAGATCTTGAAGGCAAAGTAGAAGAAGATGAAGTGAAAAAAGCGGAAGATGCGAAAGCTGAACTGAAAGAAGCAATCGAGAAGAGATGATCTTGATCTTATCCGCGAAAAGAAAGATGCATTGCAGGAAATCGTTCAAAGCTTAACGATGAAGCTTTATGAGCAGGCTCAAGCGGAAGCTCAGGCAGCTCAAGGAGCTGAAGGCGAAGCTTCGAAAGAATGACGATGTCGTAGACGCTGAATACGAAGAAGTAAATGACGACAAGAAATAATCAGCTATAAACGAACGAAAAAGTCAAAGTCAGGGCGGTTCTTGGCTTTGGCTTTTTCTATGATTGAAGGAAACCTTCAATCAACAGACACAAACTAAAGTAAGGAATGTTGAGTTTTTATTGATAATAGTCGAAGCTCAATGTTAAAATAACCTTTATGCAAAGGATTCGGGAGTGGTGTTTTAATGAGTAAACGGGACTATTATGAGGTTCTTGGGGTCGGAAAAGACGCCTCAAAAGAAGAAATGAAGAAAGCATACCGCAAACTCTCTAAAAAATATCATCCGGATATTAATAAAGAAGCGGATGCGGATGAAAAGTTCAAAGAAATAACGGAAGCGTATGAAGTATTAAGTGATGATCAGAAGCGCGCTCAGTATGACCGTTTCGGACATACGGATCCTAACCAGGGATTCGGCGGCGGTGGCGCAGGAGACTTTGGCGGCGGAGGTTTCGGTGGATTCGAAGATATCTTCAATACGTTCTTCGGCGGAGGCGGCGGCGGCCGCAGAAGACGCGATCCGAACGCCCCAAGGGCAAGGAGCCGATCTTCAATACACCATGACGCTCTGACCTTTGAAGAAGCGGTATTCGGAAAAGATACGGAAATCGAGATTCCGAGAGAAGAAGAATGTGATACCTGCGATGGATCGGGTGCGAAACCCGGGACGAAAGTGGAAACATGTTCCCACTGTCAATGGTTCGGGTCAGCTGAATGTGGAGCAAAATACTCCATTCGGACGGATCGTCAACCGACGCGTTTGTCATTATTGTAATGGAACTGGTAAACAAATCAAAGAAAAATGCAGGACATGTGGAGGAGACGGTAAAGTGCAAAAACGCCGTAAGATCTCCGTCAAGATCCCTGCAGGAATCGATGATGGACAGCAGCTGCGTGTGAGCGGTCAAGGTGAACCGGGAATCAACGGTGGACCGGCTGGAGATCTCTATGTTGTATTCCACGTAAGGGACATGATTTCTTCGAGCGTAATGGAGATGACGTTTACTGCGAAATGCCGTGACGTTTGCACAGGCGGCACTAGGGGATGAAATTGAGGTGCCGACATTACACGGCAAAGTGAAACTCAAAGTCCCTGGAGGCACGCAGACCGGAACAAGATTCCGTGTAAAAGGAAAAGGTGTTCCGAATGTAAGGGGCTACGGCACAGGGGATCAGCATGTCTAGGTCAAAGTCGTCACTCCGTCGAAGCTTACGGAAAAACAGAAACAACTATTAAGGGAATTTGCCGATATCAGCGGGCAAATTCCGGATGAACAGCACGAAAGTTTCTTTGATAAAGTAAAAAAAGCCTTCAAAGGTGAATAACTCAGAACGGAGTTGGTAGAGAAACATGAAATGGTCAGAAATCAGTATCCTTACAACGAATGAAGCAATCGAACCAGTTTCCAATATCCTTCATGAATCAGGCGCAAGCGGTGTCGTGATTGAAGATCCGATGGAGCTGATAAAAGAAAGGGAAGACGTATTCGGGGAGATCTACCAACTCGACCCTGAGGATTATCCCAATGAAGGTGTATTGGTCAAAGCCTATCTACCGGTCAACAGCTTCCTTGGTGAAACCGTTGAGGAAATCAAGCAGGGCATCACCAATCTCGTGACATATGACATCGATATCGGTGAGAACAAAGTGGAGATTTCCGAAGTGAATGAGGAAGAGTGGGCCACAGCGTGGAAAAAATATTATCATCCGGTGAAGATTTCTGATAAGGTGACGATCGTGCCGACGTGGGAAGAGTATACCCCAGTTAACAGCGACGAACTCATCATCGAGCTCGACCCGGGTATGGCATTCGGTACGGGAACGCATCCCACCACGGTCATGTGTATCCAGGCCCTTGAGAGGACAGTGAAAGAAAACGACTTCGTACTCGACGTCGGGACCGGATCCGGTGTGTTATCCATCGCATCTGCCCTCATGAAGGCACAGCGTGTGAACGCCTATGACCTGGATGAGGTAGCCGTGCGCTCGGCACGCTTGAATGTCAAACTCAATAAGGTTCAGAACATCGTGACCGTCGATCAGAATAATCTACTTGAAGGCATCACAGAAGAAGCGGATGTGATTGTAGCCAATATCCTGGCTGAAATCATCCTTCGCTTCACCGAGGATGCTTATCGCCTCACAAAGCCTGGCGGAACGTTCATTACGTCAGGAATCATCCAGCCGAAGAAACAGCAGGTACGTGACGCCCTTGAAGGGGCTGGGTTCCATGTGGAAGAAGTCATGGTGATGGAAGACTGGGTCGCCATCATCGCGAAGAAGCCGGTGAATTGATATGCAGCGCTATTTTGTAGGGCAACCCTATCAGGATGGAGAATGGGTCTCCATTTCAGGTGAGGATCATCATCATATTGTCCGGGTGATGAGGATGCAGGAAGGCAGCGAAATCTTCGTTGTTTTTCCTGACCAATCCTCTGCCATCGGCAAAATTGAAAGGATTTCCAGTGACGCTGTCGATGTGTCGATAGTAGAATGGGAATCGGACAAGAAGGAAATGCCAATTTCAGTCACCATTGCGAGCGGTTTGCCGAAAGGGGATAAGTTGGAATGGATCCTTCAAAAGGGAACCGAGCTTGGCGCCTCGGGATTTATCCCTTTTAAAGCAGAACGCTCCATTGTGAAATGGGATGAAAAGAAGGGGAAGAAGAAAGTCGAGCGCTGGGAGAAGATTGTCAAGGAAGCGGCTGAACAGTCGCACCGGACGTTGATCCCCGACCTCTCTTCCCCACTTACATTAAAAGAACTGCTTGTGAAAGCCGACGGATATGATTACAAGCTTGTGGCATATGAAGAAGAATCGAGAGCGGGAGAAAGGAGCAATCTTTCAAACGTACTCTCGGAGGTGACGCCTTCACAAAGGGTCCTGATCCTGTTCGGACCCGAAGGCGGTT
The DNA here is from genome assembly GCA_963762295.1 of uncultured Bacillaceae bacterium. Taxonomy (GTDB): domain Bacteria; phylum Bacillota; class Bacilli; order Bacillales; family Bacillaceae_B; genus Rossellomorea. The sequence continues at coordinate 407,893 of CAVXKK010000004.1, read as the reverse complement.
TGACCGATAACGAAGTGGAATTGTGCAAGGAGAACGGGTTCATCCCATGCGGCCTCGGACCGAGGATCCTACGGACTGAAACCGCTCCTCTTTATGCTCTGTCCGCCATCAGCTATCAATTAGAATTAATGAGGTGAAGGCAATGCCATCAGTAGCGTTCCATACGTTAGGATGCAAAGTGAATCATTATGAAACAGAAGCGATCTGGCAGCTGTTTAAAGAAGAAGGTTACGAACGGGTAGAGTATGGCTCCATTTCAGACGTCTACGTGATCAACACGTGTACAGTGACGAATACGGGGGATAAAAAGAGCCGTCAGGTAATCAGAAGGGCAATCCGTAAGAATCCCGATGCAGTCATCTGCGTGACGGGATGCTATGCACAGACCTCCCCTGCAGAAATCATGGCTATCCCCGGAGTGGATATTGTCGTCGGAACGCAGGATCGCAGGAAGATGCTCACATACATCGAAGAGTACAAAAAAGAACGCCAGCCAATCAACGGCGTGACCAATATCATGAAAAACCGTGTATACGAGGAGCTGGATGTACCGGCCTTTACGGACCGTACAAGGGCTTCTCTCAAGATTCAGGAAGGCTGCAACAACTTCTGTACGTTCTGCATCATTCCATGGGCACGTGGCCTCATGCGCTCCCGCGACCCAGAGGAAGTCATCCACCAGGCACAGCAGCTGGTTGATGCAGGATATAAAGAAATCGTCCTGACCGGGATCCACACAGGTGGATACGGGGAAGATATGAAAGACTATAATCTTGCCATGCTTCTCACCGACCTCGAGAAGAAAGTGAAAGGACTGAAGCGGATCAGAATTTCGTCCATCGAAGCGAGTCAGCTTACGGATGAAGTCATCGATGTGATCGACCGGTCCAATATGGTGGTAAGACATTTGCATATCCCTCTTCAATCGGGTTCCAATACCGTCCTGAAGCGGATGCGCAGGAAGTATACGATGGAATTCTTCGCCGAAAGGCTTGATAAGCTCAAGAAAGCTTTACCGGGCTTGGCGGTGACTTCTGACGTGATCGTCGGATTCCCGGGTGAGACGGAAGAAGAGTTCATGGAAACGTACAATTTCATCAAAGATCAAAAATTCTCTGAACTCCATGTGTTCCCTTACTCCCAAAGAACAGGTACACCTGCTGCCAGGATGGACGATCAAATCGATGAAGAGGTGAAGAATGAACGTGTTCACCGCCTCATCAATCTATCTGATCAGCTGGCGAAGGAGTACGCTTCCCATTTCGAAAACGAAGTGCTGGAAGTAATCCCTGAAGAGCAGGTGGAAGGGGATCTGTATGTAGGGTATACGGATAATTACCTGAAAGTCATCTTCCCTGCAAGCGAAGAGATGATCGGGAAACTCGTGAAGGTGAAAATCACCAAAGCTGGTTATCCGACCAATCAGGGTGAATTCGTCCGCGTCCTCGAGGATCAAAAAGCTGTTATCTGATGAACAGGCTGCCGTTTGGCGGCCTTTTTTCTTGGACTTGGTGGCGGAATCTTGGCGTGGCTGCGCTTATTTATAAAATAGATATTGATATGGTCCATGGAAGGAGGTAAACTTAACGTAGCTGGAATAACCTCTTCCAGTACTTTTTTTCTTGATTGTGCAAACGATTGCATGTTTAATTGAAAGCGTTTAATCTAAAAAATATAGATAAGGTGTGATGAGATGGAACGATCATGGCGAAAAGAAGCAGTAGGGTATCAGATTTACCCCCGGAGTTTTCAAGATTCCAACGGGGACGGGATTGGTGATATTCAAGGTGTCATCCAGCGGCTTGACTATATCAAGGACCTTGGCATCGATGTAATCTGGATCTGCCCGGTATATGAATCCCCGAACGATGATAACGGGTATGATATATCCGACTATCAGGACATCATGAAGGATTTCGGCACGATGGAAGATTTCGATCAACTCCTGTCTGAAGTGCATAAGCGGGATATGAAGCTGATCATGGACCTCGTGTTGAACCATACGAGCGATGAACATCCATGGTTCATTGAATCCCGAAGCGCTGTCGATAGTCCGAAACGGGACTGGTATATCTGGAGAGACGCTAAAGACGGAAAGGAACCGAACAACTGGGAAAGTATCTTCAATGGTTCGGCATGGGAATTCGATGAAGAATCGGGGCAATACTATCTGCATGTGTTCTCCACAAAGCAACCCGACCTGAACTGGGAGAATCCAGATGTACGTGAAGCGCTGTATGACACGGTGAACTGGTGGCTCGACAAAGGGATCGATGGCTTCCGGATCGATGCCATCAGCCATATCAAGAAGCGTCCCGGCTTTCCGGATATGCCGAATCCTGATGGAAAGAAATATGTTTCATCCTTCGATATGCATATGAACCAGGAAGGGATTCATACCTTCCTTAAGGAATTCAAAGAAAAGACCTACGCGAACTATGATGTGTTGACGGTCGGTGAAGCCAATGGCGTAAGCGCGGATGAGGCTGGTCTATGGGTCGGGGAGAAGGAAGGGAAGATGGACATGATCTTCCAGTTCGAACATCTTGGACTATGGGATGCCGAGTCCGATGCCGAGCTTGATATTGTGGAACTGAAGAAGGTCCTCAGCCGCTGGCAGAAGGGGCTGGAAGGTGACGGCTGGAACGCCCTGTTCATCGAGAACCACGATAAGCCGCGGGTGGTGTCGACTTGGGGGAATGATACCGATCTGTGGAGGGAGAGCGCGACTGCCATGGGAGCGATGTACTTCCTCATGCAGGGGACCCCGTTCATCTACCAGGGACAGGAAATCGGCATGACCAACGTCCAATTTCCTTCACTCGAAGACTATGATGATGTGGCTGTGAAGAATCTGTACCGCGCCAAGCGTGAGGAAGGATTGGAGCATGACGCCATCATGGAGATTATCTGGGCCACATCACGTGATAATAGCCGTACGCCGATGCAGTGGTCTGCTGCTGAGCAGGCTGGATTCTCATCCGTGGATCCGTGGATGAAGGTCAATCCCAACTACAAGGAAATCAATGTATCCGCACAGGAGAAAGATCCGGGGTCCATCCTGTCATTCTATAAGAAAATGATTGCACTTAAGAAGGCAGAGCCTGTGTTCACATATGGGATCTATGAGCTTCTTCTTGAGGACCACCCACAGATTTATGCGTATACCCGAAGCGTTGAAGACACCCGTGTCGTGGTGCTTACGAACTTATCAACGGAAGATGCGGAAGCGGATCTTGGGGACATCCAGACGGTTTCTTCCCGTCTGCTCTTGGCCAATCAAGAAGTCGAGGCTCATGAAGAATCGAATTTGATCATGCTCAAACCTTATGAAGCAAGGGTATACAGGATCTAGAGGAGTAGCTTGCGAGAAAACGGTCTCATCCCCATGATAGGTGGAGTGGTGCGCGATCTTCCAACAAGAAATACTCGTCTTTTTCAGAGGATTTTGGTATGATGATGGAGGTACGGACAACTGTTAAAAGGAGAGATTGGAATGGCTCAACAAATTGCAAATATGATCGATCATACATTACTGAAACCGGAATCAACAAAAGAACAAGTCGAAATCCTCTGTCAAGAGGCAAAAGAATATACATTCGCATCTGTATGTGTGAACCCTACTTGGGTGGCATACGCACATGAACTGCTTGAAGGTACACAGGTGAAGGTCTGCACGGTCATTGGCTTCCCGCTTGGAGCTTCCACCCCTGAAGTGAAGGCATTCGAAACAAAGGATGCCATCGCCAATGGAGCGACGGAAGTGGACATGGTCATCAACATCGGCGCGCTTAAGAGCGGGGATGATGCATTGGTGAAAAGGGATATCGAAGCGGTCGTGGCAGCTTCTAAAGGGAAAGCCTTGTCAAAGGTCATCATTGAAACATGCCTTCTGACGGACGAAGAAAAGGTGAAAGCCTGCAAGCTTGCTGTTGAGGCAGGTGCTGATTATGTGAAGACGTCTACTGGATTCTCCACTGGTGGGGCAACGGTAGCCGACATCACCCTCATGAGGGAAACGGTCGGTCCTGACATCGGCGTCAAAGCATCTGGTGGAGTCCGCTCACTTGAAGATGCCCAAAACATGATCGAAGCAGGTGCTACAAGACTGGGTGCGAGCTCCGGTGTGAAAATCATGCAGGGACTTGCTGCAGAATCGGACTACTGAGTTAATATATAGGAACGAGGCTGGAACAAAAGAGTTTCAGTCATAGTAAAAACCCGAATTCATTTGCCTACGATAAGGTAAATGCGTTCGGGTTTTGCATTTGTTTCATGAACATGACGATTTGATTGTTTCTAGCGGTTGATTGGAATGCAGGACGGGAAGAGTAGCTGATGTAAGACCGAGGTGGCTCACGGGCTATCCGCGGAAAGCGAAGTCTTGCACGGAAATCATAAGCGGTATAAAGAACCTATACGGATCGTGTTCGTCATGAAGTAGTGCCTTTTTCCTTTTTCTCACGTCTTTATTTATCCTCGATTCTTGGGACCGTGAATTTTTTCAACAAACCGGGCAAATCTTGAAGCGAACGGAAGGACCATGAGGGAGCAAACCAGGTTGAAGATTACACTGGCATGGGCAAGCTGCAGATCCCCTGAAGAGGATAAAGCCTCGACGCCTCTCGTTAAAAGGGGGATAAGGGGAATGAAAAGTCCGACGCCGATGACGTTCAGCCACACATGCGCATAAGCCGTGAGCTTTGCCTCGCGACCACCACCGAAGCTCGCCATGATGGCGGTGATGCATGTCCCTACGTTTGCCCCGAGCATCACCGCGATGCCCGTATCGATCCCGATCGAACCTGCTGCAAGAAACCCCATGGCCACTCCTGTCACGACCGTGCTGGACTGGATGATGGCAGTAAGGAGACAGCCGACAAGGAGGGCAAGGAAAAGATGACGATCCATGTTCTCCATATACCCTTTTACCGCCGGATGTTGAGTCAGGGGTTCAGCCAGTCGCTGAATGCCCATGATGGCGGTGAAAATCAAGCTGAAACCCACCAAGGTCATCCCGAAGCTCCTGCCATTCGTTGATCCGAACAAGAGGAGGACGGTACCCACGAGGGCAGCAGGGATGATGAGCATATTCAGGTTGAGTGTGAACATTTCCAACGTGAAGGTGGTCCCGATATTTGAACCCAGCATGATCCCGATCGTCTGTCTGAACGGAATCATGCCCGAGGAAGCAAGGCCGACTGTCAACACCATGACCGCAGAGCTGCTGTGAATCAATGCCGTCAGGACCGTACCGGTCAAAACGCCCCTGACCGGTGTATGGGTCAGGTAGTGAAGCCATCTCCGGATATTATCACTGGCAAGGTTGAACAGGCCCGTCCTCAGCCAGGTCATTCCGAATAGGAAGCAAGCGATAAAAAGAATGAAAGCCAACATATACTCCATAATAGGATCATCTCCCTTCCGCTTTGAATAGAGAGCATACTAGAATCTATGGGGAAACCGCGGAGGACATGCCTATTTATGTCCTGATTCGGGATAAATTGTTGACCTATCACATAGGATATATTATAATGGCAAAGTACATGGATTCCTTTTAGTACTTTGTGGGATTCATCCAAGAAAGACATACACTTTCTGTCCCCTTGTGACAATGCAGCAAGGGAAGATCTTAAGTAAAGGGACTCCATTGTCCTTGGATTTGGTACAAACCATTTCTGACTTGAACATGTAAGTGTAGTGTGTTCGGAGGGAGGGAAAGAGAGATGTCAAAAACAGTTGTTCGTAAAAACGAATCGCTTGAAGATGCTCTTCGTCGCTTCAAACGCTCAGTTTCTAAAACAGGAACTTTACAAGAGTTTAGAAAGCGCGAATTCTATGAAAAACCAAGCGTAAAACGCAAAAAGAAATCAGAAGCAGCAAGAAAACGTAAGTTCTAAGAGAGGGTGTAACCATGAGTCTTCTCGATCGTTTAAATGATGATATGAAACAAGCGATGAAAAACAAAGAAAAGGAGAAGCTGTCCGTCATCCGCATGTTGAAGGCCTCACTTCAAAATGAAGCCATCAAGTTCGGAAAACAGCAGCTCTCTGAAGACGAAGAGTTGACAGTCCTTTCTCGAGAAGTCAAACAACGGAAAGACTCCCTCCAGGAGTTTCAAAACGCAGGTCGTGACGATCTCGTGGAGAAACTCCAAGCAGAACTGACTTACGTCGAAATATATATGCCTAAACAGCTTTCGGAAGAAGAAGTTTCAGCCATCGTCCAAGAGACGGTAGCCGAAGTGGGCGCTTCATCTAAAGCTGACATGGGCAGAGTGATGGGAGCGATCATGCCCAAAGTAAAAGGGAAAGCTGATGGGGCTCTCGTCAATAAACTTGTTCTTCACCATCTATCATAGGAAAAAGCCGGGAAGCAGTTGCTTGCCGGCTTTTTTAGTAAGTAGCATGCATCAACCGCCCCATGGATCCTCTCCTGCAGAGGTATGCCCGCCACACCGTCTTGCCGCCCTGATCGCGTATCGCTCTTCAACCAGAATCTTCCTCATGAGAAAAATTCAAAAAAGATGAAACCTGATCCCCAACTCAAACGTACATAAGTCAGGGAATAATTTTAATGAAACGAGGGGGTCTGTTTGAAAAAAGGATTATTGGTGTTGTTCCTATTCCTTTTCGGTTTTTCGCTGATCCAGCCGTTGACAAGTGCCGCCGCCAAAAAGGCCTATGTGATCCCGGTCCACAAAGAAGTGGAACGCGGTCTGCATGCCTTCCTTGAACGTGCCGTCAAGGAAGCGGAAGATGCCGGGGCCGATGTGATCATATTCGATCTCAACACACCGGGTGGTCTTGTGGATGCCGCGGGTGATATCGGTCAGCTCATGGATGGAATCGATACAAAGACAGTCGCCTTCGTTAATCATAAGGCGTTGTCTGCTGGAGCTTTCTTGGCCCTTCACTCCGATGAAATCTATATGGTGCCGAATGGGCAATTCGGTTCTGCAGCCGTCATCGACCAGGAGGGCAACGCAGCGGATAAAAAAGCTCAGAGTTACTGGCTGTCTTCCATGAAAAGCGCTGCAGAATCCAAGGAACGTGATCCGAAGTACGCCATGGCGATGGCGGATGACTCTATGTCCATCCCCGAAGTCGACCTAGAGAAGGGTGAGCTGTTGACCCTGGGGTCCAGTGACGCCGAGAAAGTCGGATATTCCGACGGTACGGTAAACAATATGGATGAACTGCTTCAAAAGATAGGCGCTGAAGAGGATTCTGTTGTGAAGGTGGAAGAAACATTCGCAGAAAAGCTTGCCCGCTTCTTGACGAATCCGGTCGTCGTTCCGATCCTTCTGTCACTTGCCAGCCTGGGGCTTATCGTAGAACTTTATTCTCCGGGGTTCGGGGTAGCAGGGACAGTCGGTATCAGCTCGCTCCTTTTATTCTTCTATGGTCATATGGTGGCGGGTCTCGCGGGGTATGAAACCCTCATCCTCTTCATCATAGGGATCGCATTGTTGATAGCAGAGTTTTTCCTTCCGGGAGGAATTGCCGGCACGCTCGGGGCCGCAGCTGTCATCGGCAGCATTTTTATGGCAGGAGGCGATTTTGTGCAAATGGGTTACTCGATTCTAATAGCCATCGCTGTAGCGATCGCCGCCATCATTCTGTATGTAAAGGTGTTTGGTAAAAAGATGAGACTATTCAATAAGATGATTTTGCGAGATTCAACATCCACGGAAAGCGGTTACGTTTCAAATGCCAACAGATTGGAACTCATCGGACGCGAAGGCATCACCAAAACGCCGCTCCGACCATCGGGCACCGTCCTCGTCGACGACGAGCGGATCGATGCCGTCACCGAGGGAAGCTTCATCAAAGCAAATGAAAAGATTAAGATTGTAAAAGTGGAAGGTTCCCGTATCGTTGTAAGGGAAATCACCTAAATTATTGGAGGTTGTGTAAATGGTCATTGATACAAGTTCGATTCTCTTGATTGCCGCCATCGTGGTGGGAATCATCATCCTATCCATCCTATTCACGTTCGTCCCTGTCATGCTGTGGATTTCAGCACTTGCAGCAGGTGTCAAGATCAGTATCTTCACGCTGATCGGTATGAGACTGAGAAGGGTCATCCCGAGCAGGGTCATCAATCCGTTGATCAAAGCTCATAAAGCCGGTCTGCAAGTATCCATCAACCAGCTTGAGAGTCACTATCTTGCAGGTGGTAATGTCGACAGGGTCGTCAATGCCTTGATCGCTGCCCACCGTGCCAATATCGAATTGACATTCGAACGCGGAGCCGCCATCGACCTTGCCGGAAGGGACGTACTCGAAGCTGTTCAGATGAGTGTTAATCCGAAGGTCATCGAAACACCATTCATCGCAGGTGTGGCGATGGACGGGATTGAAGTCAAAGCGAAAGCACGTATCACCGTTCGTGCCAATATCGACCGACTCGTCGGTGGTGCCGGTGAGGAAACCATCGTTGCCCGTGTAGGGGAAGGGATCGTTTCTACAATCGGTTCTTCCGACAATCATAAAAAGGTGTTGGAAAACCCTGATTTGATTTCGCAGACAGTTCTATCGAAAGGATTGGATGCAGGAACGGCTTTTGAAATCCTGTCCATTGATATCGCGGACGTGGATATCGGAAAAAACATCGGTGCCGAGCTTCAAACAGAGCAGGCAGAAGCGGACAAAAACATCGCCCAAGCGAAAGCGGAAGAAAGAAGGGCAATGGCCGTAGCGAACGAACAGGAAATGAAAGCGAAAGTCGAAGAAATGAGAGCGAAAGTTGTGGAAGCGGAAGCGGAAGTACCGCTTGCTATGGCGGAAGCATTACGTTCTGGCAATATGGGCGTCATGGATTATATGAACCTTAAGAATATCGATGCGGATACGGATATGAGAGATTCCATCGGTAAAATGACCGGGGACAAACACGATACGGATAAGTAAGTCCCTGAAGGAAAGGAGATGCCTTCATGGAAGGGCTGATATTTGCGATCGTCATCGGTCTGATCTCCGCCTTTTTCGGCCGTAATAAAGAAAAGGGAAAGGATCAGACGAACAGACCCCGTACGCCGAACCCGGGCAGCAATCCTTCCCGGTCACCTGAAATCGAACAAACAAAAGCCAGAGTCGAAAAACAAGTCAAAAAGAGTGCAGCAAACCTTCAGACTCGTTTTGAAGAGAAGAAGGCAACCGCTGCGAATACGATTACCAACACCTTGCAAGAAGAGGAGAAGCGGTTATCGAAGCAGATGGAGAAAACATTGGCAAAGGCTGAAACCATTCGGAAAAAGCACATCGACCTTGATTTTCATAACCAGGATGATGTAGTGAAAGGGTTCATTTACTCCGAAGTTTTCGGAGCGCCAAGGTCTAGAAGAAGGCATCATCGAAAATAACCTGTGAACGATGCTGACTGAACAGGAAAATCACTTGATTACCTTCAAAGGCAGATAGATTAGCGTGTGGGTCACCTGATCCGCACGCAACATGAATATGGAAAGGGTGGGGCACACGTTGTGCCTCACCTTTTTCTTTTGGGGAAAATAGATACTGACGCATCCACATGAATACCGGCAAAAGGTTGAGCCGTGCTTCCGATGATGGTTTCCGCACGTATCATTGCAAAAGGCATAGGATATGTTGACTGAGATTCAGAAGGAGGACAATCATGCATTGGCATCATCTATTTTCCCATCATCGGCAATATGAGCGATCCATCCGTGATACTCAACTGATCCATGATATCCAGACGGCGATACATGCAGAATATAGTGCTCTGACGTGTTATGAAAAGTTGGCAAAACTGGCACCTGTGAAAGAGGAAAGGGATAAAATACTCGAGATACAAAAAGATGAAAAGCGTCATTTTCACGAATTCACCAGGATATACACCAACCTGACCGGAAGGCAGCCAACGTTTATGATCAGTGGGGAATGCCCTGATGAATATCGATCTGCGCTTGAATATTCATTCGTAGATGAACAAGAAGGTGTTGATTTTTACTTGGATATCGCAGATAAAGCGGAGGATGCTGTGATTAAAGATCGATTTCGGCGAGCAGCAGCGGATGAACAAAACCACTCTGTATGGTTCCTGTATCTCATCCAACAATCGAAGATGCCCGACAGGCAACTTGAACAATATGGTGCACAGGGGGCGTTGGCTGCTTCTACTCTGACAATTCCTCAAATGCTGACTTATGCCCTTCAAGACGAATACCTTGCACAAGCCAGGTATGATCAGATCATAAAGATCTTTGGGCCGATCCGTCCGTTCATACAGATAAAAGAAGCCGAAAAGAATCATATTCATGCACTGCTCCCTCTTTTTGAACGGTATCAAATCCCGATTCCGGCAGATAACTCACAATCACTCGTATCCACTCCAGCAAGTATAAAGGCCGCCTATGCTGCAGGAGTTGAAGGGGAAATAGACAATATTTCCATGTACGAACGGTTTTTATCGCAGGATCTCCCTTCCGATGCGAAGGCTGTTTTTTCTCAGTTGCGAAGAGCCTCGATGAATCATTTGGCGGCATTTGAAAAAGGACTTGAAAAAATGGAATAGATTTCTTGTAGATTCCTTGGTTCGAAGACACAGTAAGGGAGTGCGATTATATGAATAATCGCACTCCCTTTTATTGATGGAGGAGATCAGGGGGAATTGCTTGGGGCATCACAATACCTCTACATGTTTTTGCTTTGCTGAAGAAGTTTGGATGCGCCGCTACGTTCCCACTCTTCCACTGTTTTATATGCTTCTTCAGGGGGATACCCCTTTCCTACAAGAACCCCCATTAAAATGAATTCCTGGAGGATGTGAGTAGCGTTAATACCCCTTTTAACGTCCTCGAGCCCCTCTTTTACCAAAAAGTTTGTATGTGTGATCCATTCATCTGGGGTCCTGCCAAAATAAAGGCCGTTTTTCTCGTTGTTTTCATGCCTGTCTACTGTAGTCAGAGGACCGGGTTGATGGTGATAGGTGTGGGACGGCCCGTAGTTGTTTAGGGGGAGAGGAGAATCACCGTACCAAAAGGGCACAGGGTGGTAGGTGGATCTTTCAACCGGACGGCCCCCATAGTAATAATTCATCCCGTCTCCCACCTGGTTACCCAGATAGACATTCACTGGTTGGTACCTATATGGATCGTAGTACATTTTTCTCAATCCCTTCTAAGTTGTCGAATTATCCTATGCTCTTCATTGGGTGAATGTACTTCATAACGAATGCTCGAAATGGGGTAGCCATCTTGACTGCATTGGAGGTGAAGAAGTTTACAAGCTTTTAGGAAACCCGGTTTTTATACAATGGCCATACATATATCTCCCGATTCATTCATACGTATGAGATGAAAGGGGGTTCTTTTTTTATGGCGAAAAACTGGTTCCAGGAAATGCGCAAATGGATGACAGAAAAGATGGACCTGCCGGAAGATGTCATGATGGACCTACCCCGCATCACAATGATTGGACAAATCCATATTTATATAGAAAACCACAGGGGGCTGCTGACTTTTGCGGATGATGAAGTGAGATTGCTCCTGAAGCAGGGGCAGCTGTTAATCAAGGGGGAGCAGTTTGTGATTAAAATCATCCTCCCTGAGGAGATCCTCTTGCAGGGGAAAGTCGTTGAAGTAATCTATTTAGATGAGTAGGGGGAACGGACTTTGAAGAATCAATGGGTCACCTTTATCAATGGCAAGGTCGTGGTCAAGATCGAAGGAAGGGTGATGGAACCTGCCCTGAACGCTTTATTAAAGGCTGGAATCCCCGTGTGGGATGTGAAACGGAAGACAGCAGAATCCATCACATTCCAGATCGCATTCAGTGATGTACATAAGCTGAGGCATGCTGTGCGCCCGTTCGATTGCAGGGTCTCCTTCTTGAAAGGGGAGGGGGGGCCGTTCCTTTTGAAGCGGATCTGGAAGAATTCCGGTTTCCTCGCCGGAGCCCTTGCTTTCTTCGCCATCATCTTCGTCCTCTCGAATATGATCTGGGGGATCGAGATCAAGGGGGCATCCCCGGAAGTCGAGCATCAGATGAGGAAAGAATTGAAGTCGTTGGGACTGTCCACCGGTAAAACCCAGTTTACGGTGCCGGATGTGGAAACCATCCAGCGTGAATTATCGTATCGAATGGATAATATCACCTGGGTCGGTGTGGACCTTAAGGGGACAACCTTTCACTTCCAAGTAGTGGAGAAGAACGCGCCTGAGCCGGGAGAAGCCACAGGTGCACAGCATCTTGTGGCCGGCAAGAAAGCGGTCATTGTCCGTATGTTCGTCGAAGAGGGCGATCCGAAGGTGGCGGTCACCGATTATGTGGAAAAGGGACAGCTGCTTGTATCGGGCTTGATCGGTACGGAGGACAAACCGAAAGGAGTACCCGCCAAAGGAGAAGTCTTCGGGGAAACCTGGTATAAGACGAGCGTCGATCTGCCTCTCCAATCCACGTTTTCCGTCTTTACAGGAAACGAAAAGAGGCATTTCCACGTCGGGATATCCGATTGGAAGCTTCCTGTATGGGGATTCGGGGATCCAGAATATAAGGAATCGGTGAAAGAAGAGAATACAAAGCGGCTCCGCTTTTTGAAGTGGGAAATTCCCATTGCCATAACCGACACGTCCATTAAAGAGAAAGAAGTGGTGGACCGCAAGTATACAAAAAAGGAAGCTCTCGCAGAAGCAAGGAAGCTTGCACGTAACAACCTTCTGTCCCAACTTCCGGACGATGCGGAAATAAAGGGAGAAAAAATTTTGCATGAAAAGTTCGAGAATGGTAAAGTTAGGGTAACCATTCACTTTAAGGTAGTAGAAAACATTGCAGTAGGACAACCACTCATTCAAGGAGACTAGCGAATGTCAGACGAAATCTTAATGAAAATGCAGCTTGAGAACCCGAATGAAGCCGTCGCGCTCTTTGGGGTATCGGATTCACATTTAAAATTGTTGGAAACGGAACTCAGTGTTTCAATCGTCACCCGGGGAGAAGAGCTTCTTGTTTCCGGTAAGGAAGAAGAGGTGCGCCTGACCGTTGAAATTGCGGATCAGCTTGTGGCCGTTATCCGAAAAGGCATCAACATCAGTTCAAGGGATGTACTGTATGCCATTGAAATGGGGAAACAAGGGACGCTTGAATATTTTGCCGACCTTTATCAAGAAGAAATCACAAAGAATGCCAAGGGAAAATCAATCAGGGTCAAGACCCTTGGACAACGACAATATATCCAGGCCATCCGGAAGAAGGATCTTGTCTTCGGCATCGGTCCTGCTGGTACCGGTAAGACGTATCTCGCCGTTGTTATGGCTGTTCATGCTATGAAGAACGGTCAGGTGAAGAAGATCGTCCTCACGAGGCCAGCGGTGGAAGCAGGGGAAAGCCTAGGCTTCCTGCCGGGTGACTTGAAGGAAAAGGTCGATCCTTATCTGCGGCCGCTATATGATGCCCTTCATGATGTACTGGGAGCGGAGCATACTGCCCGCCTTATCGAGAGAGGCACCATTGAGATCGCACCCCTTGCCTATATGAGGGGAAGAACCCTGGATGATGCTTTTGTCATCCTTGATGAAGCTCAGAATACGACCAAGGCACAAATGAAAATGTTCCTGACTCGATTAGGATTTGATTCCAAGATGATCATCACGGGTGACCGTTCCCAGGTAGACCTTCCGCGTGGAAGTGAATCGGGATTGATTTCGTCGGAAAAGATCCTTAAAGACGTCAGAGGGGTGGAATTCATCTACCTTGAACAGGCTGACGTGGTCCGTCATCCCCTTGTAGCGAAAATCATCGATGCATATGAAAAAAACGAACAACAAGGATAATACCAGGATTGATCTCGCGCGTCATGTCGCCATGCGCGGCGAGGATCAATCTTTTTTGTACCCTTTTATACATAGATAAATAAGTAAAAAACTGCTATCATTTTACATATGTATTTCCTGGACCGGCTGCACGTTGCCGGAACCGTTACAACAGGGGGTTCTCTATGCGCACGCACCCATTATTGAACAAGATAAGAAGCATTCTCAGCTACAGATTATTCACAAATCTGCTATTCATCCTCCTCGGGCTCATCGTCTTCGGAGTCCTATATGGAAATGTAAAACCGAAAACCCTGGATATCCATCTGTATGAAGAAGCACAAACGACGATCAGGGCACCAAAGAAATTCGTCGATGCTGAAGCGACGGAGAAAAAGAAAGAAGAAGCGGAAAGGGAAGTCGGGAAGGTGTATACCCCGAAGGAAGGGGCCATCGACAATTCCAATTCCCTGGTCCATTCCATGATTGAAAGTGTCAAGGAAGTGAAGAAACAATACGAGGAAAAGAACCGGGATGATCTGAAGCCTCCTTCAAAAAAAGAACTGAACGATCAGCTTAATCAGCTGAAAGAGAAGCTGCCGAAGGAAAACGATGCAGCAGATACGCTGAAGGATGATCGCTTGTTGACCATGCTCGAAGCATCAGGCGAAGACCTTGACCGCGTCGAAACGGTGGTTTCCACCCAGATGCAAGTGATCATGGAGAACCACGTCAAGGAAGAGGAACTGAAGGAAGCACGATTGGATCTCGAACAACGGATTTCCAAATTTTCATTCAACGGCAATCTCCTTCAGGTGGCCATCGATCTCGGGAACCTGGCCCTCGAGCCGACGGAATATTATGATAAAGAAAAAACGGATGAACTGAAGAAACAGGCGGTTGCCAATGTCAGCTCCGTGGAAATCATTGAAGGAGGTGTCATCGTAGAAGACGGTGAACTCGTGACGCCGAAAAAATACGAAATCCTGAAGGCGCTCGGGATGGTCGACAACAGTTTCTCTTTTAAACCATTCCTTGGTCTCGCGATCTTTGTAATCGTCATCATCGGGTCATTGTATTACTTCTTCTACACCCTTGAGATCACAGAGGAAAGAAAGCAGAATTATCTGTTGCTAACAAGCATCGTTTTCGTCATTTCCCTGCTGATCATGAAGATCGTCGGTCTTCTTGAGCAGCTTGAGTTCAATGATATTGCCTACATACTCCCGGCAGCGTTCAGCGGGATGATCCTCAGGATCCTATTGAACGAACGGATCGCCATGATGATGGTCTTCATCCTGTCTGCCTGCTCGAGTGTGATCTTCCACCATCAGTTCACGGGAGCCATCGATTTTGAAATTGCCATTTATACCCTGTTCAGTGGGGTTTCAGGGGTGTTATTCCTTGTGAGCAAGAATCAACGGTCCAATATTCTCCGTGCCGGTCTTTTTGTTGCCCTTGTGAACGTATTGGTCCTTGCATTTCTGATCCTGCTTAAGTGGGACATCCTATACGAATACGGAATATCTCTACTATTTCGTGTTTGCATTGATCTCAGGAGTGGGTTCATCCATTTTCACGATCGGATTCCTTCCCTTTTTTGAAGCAGGCTTCGGGATCCTGTCTTCCATGCGACTCGTGGAGCTCTCGAGACCGACCCAGCCACTTCTGAAGAAGCTGCTGACCGATGCTCCCGGTACGTATCATCACAGTGTCATGGTGGCCAATCTCGCCGAAGCTGCGTGTGAAGCCATCGGAGCCAATGGCCTTCTTGCACGGTGGGATGTTATTATCATGACGTAGGTAAATCGAAGCGTCCCCAGTTCTTCATCGAAAATCAGATGAATCGGAAAATCCCCATGACCGGGTTTCGCCTGAAACGAGCCGGGATGTTATCATTAGTCATACGATCGGATGGAGCAGACATGCTGAGGAAACATAAGCTTCCTAAAGAAATCATCGATATCGCAGAACAACACCACGGAACCACCCTGTTGAAATTCTTTTATTATAAGGCGAAGGAACAAGGGAAAGATGTGAAGGAAGAAGAGTATCGTTATCCTGGTCCGAAGCCGCAAACCATCGAAGCGGCGATCATCTCGATTTCGGATAGCGTGGAAGCTGCCGTACGCTCAAAGTCATCTCCCACACAGGAGGAAATCAAAAACCTGATCCATTCCATTGTCCAAGACCGGCTCCAGGATGGCCAGTTTAATGAATGTGATATTACACTGAAACAACTGGAGCAAGTGAAAAGGTCCCTGTGCGAAACATTGAATGGGATCTTCCATCCAAGGATCGAATACCCGGAACTTCAAGCAAAAGGAGAATGAACATGATCTTGAATATTGATTTGATTGATGAAACGGAAGAGATATCGGATAAGGATACGGAGCTCGTCTTGTCCATCCTGGATTTTGCCGCCGGCAAAGAAGGGATCGAAGAAGATAGTGAAGTGTCCGTCACCTTCGTGTCCAATGAACGGATCCGGGAAATCAACCGGGATTACCGCGATAAGGATCAGGCGACGGATGTCATTTCATTTGCACTCGAAGAACTTGGAGAAGACGAAGTGGAAATCATCGGGGAAGGGATTCCGCGGATTCTCGGAGACATCGTGATCTCCATCGAACGCACGCGAGAGCAGGCGGAAGAATACGGTCATTCTTTCGAAAGGGAACTGGGCTTCCTCGCCCTTCATGGTTTCCTTCATTTGCTTGGATACGACCATATGGAGAAAGAAGACGAAAAGAAGATGTTCCAGAGACAAAAGGATATTCTGGACGCATATGGACTCCAAAGGGACTAAGGGCGGCTTCAAGAAGCTGATGAGATCATTTGGCTATGCATCGGAAGGGATGGTGAGCGCTTGGACATCCGAGCAAAACTTCAGAATCCATACATGCATGGGCGTCATTGTCCTAATCATGGCGGCTTTGCTCCACGTGTCAAAAATGGAATGGATGGTCATCCTCATCCTGATCTTCCTGATGCATTCCCTCGAAATGGTGAATACGGCCATCGAGAAGGCGGTTGACCTTTCGACTTCGGAGTATCACCCCCTTGCCAAGTTGGCAAAGGATCTTGGTTCGGGGGCCGTACTGCTTTTTGCCATCTGCTCGGCCATTATCGGCTTGATCATTTTCGTCCCGAAAATAGTGGCGGTTTTCTAAATCCATGTCCCCATTTTGGGGACATTTGATTTTCTTGGCTGAAAGCGTTTTAATGGAGAAAGGGAAAAGAGAACAGAGTGAATAAGTTATTTGAATTATCTAACTATTTATTAACAATTTGATAACATCCCATTTCATTTCAGAAAAAGTGTAGTAAAATGAAGGGGTAAGGGAAAAAGGAGAGAATCAAACGAATGAATGTTCAACAAATGATAATAGAAGCAAAGGCAGCAAGAGAACTAGCATACGTCCCTTATAGTAGGTTTCAGGTGGGGGCAGCCCTCCTCACAAAGGATGGGAAGGTCTATCATGGATGTAATATCGAAAACGCAGCATACAGCATGTGTAATTGCGCAGAGCGCACCGCTTTATTCAAGGCGTACTCAGAAGGAGATAAAGATTTCTCCATGCTTGCCGTCGTAGCAGATACGAAGAGACCGGTCCCTCCATGTGGAGCGTGCCGTCAGGTCATTTCGGAGCTTTGTCCGAAAGACATGAGGGTCATCCTCACCAATCTGAACGGAGATGTTCAGGAATTAACAGTTGCAGAGTTGTTGCCGGGAGCTTTTTCACCGGAGGATTTAAATGAGTAATACAGATACAAATCAGGTTTTATTTCCATCATCGGAAGACCGAACGTCGGGAAATCTACTTTCCTGAACCGTGTTATCGGCCAGAAAATCGCCATTATGAGCGACAAGCCTCAAACGACCCGTAATAAAGTACAGGGAGTCTATACGACCGATGAAGCGCAGATGATCTTCATCGATACACCGGGAATCCATAAACCAAAGCATAAGCTTGGGGATTTCATGGTCAAAATCGCACAGAATACCCTGAAGGAAGTCGATGTGATCCTCTTCATGGTCAATGTCGAAGAAGGACTCGGCAAAGGTGATCACTATATCATCGAGAAGCTCAAAGGCGTCAAGACGCCCGTCTTCCTCATTTTGAATAAGATCGATCAGGTTCATCCAGATGAGCTTTTACCGATGATCCAAAGTATAATGAGCTGTATCCATTCGCGGCCACTGTGCCGATTTCAGCCCTTGAAGGGAATAACGTCGATCAGCTGCTTGGATTGCTGAAGGACCATTTGCCGGAAGGGCCGCAATTCTACCCTGCCGACCAGATCACGGATCATCCGGAACGCTTCATCGTGTCCGAACTCATCAGGGAAAAGGTGCTGCATCTGACCCGGGAAGAGATTCCGCACAGTATTGCGGTTGTCATCGACAAGATGGAGAGGAAAGACTCCAATAATCTCATCGATGTCCTTGCCACGATCATCGTGGAACGTGATTCACAGAAGGGGATCGTCATCGGTAAACGCGGAGCCATGCTGAAAGAAGTCGGCAAGAGCGCCACGGATCGATATTGAAAATCTCCTGGGATCGAAAGTTTATCTGGAGCTTTGGGTGAAGGTCCAGAAAGATTGGCGCAACCGTGCTTCGAACCTGCGTGACTTCGGCTTCAATGATG
This sequence comes from uncultured Bacillaceae bacterium, assembly GCA_963762295.1. Lineage (GTDB taxonomy): Bacteria > Bacillota > Bacilli > Bacillales > Bacillaceae_B > Rossellomorea. Next base: position 389,464 of record CAVXKK010000004.1, on the reverse strand, counting down.
ATGAATATTGATCTCGGGATTAACAATATTTAGAACACATCTTCTGCGGGAAATGCTCATTCTAATCACATGAAAGCTTATGAAGTCTTACTAGCTTAAATCCAGAAAGGTGGGTTTTATATGTTAGACTTAACCTGGAAGTTTTTTTCGCAAACAGGAAGTATCGACACGTATCTGCTCTTTAAAGAACTTGAAAAAGATTCATGTGATGAACATTACAGGATTTGAAGAGGAAATAGCAGAAGCGGATTTTCCTATAACATGATACAGTTTGTCATCACCCGGACAAATGGACGTCGGGAGGTGGCCCTATGCTACAGAAATGTGAAGGAATCGTCATCAGGACCAATCATTACGGAGAAACGAATAAAATCGTTACCGTCTTTACAAGAGAATTCGGTAAGGTGGGATTGATGGCTCGCGGGGCTAAGAAACCCAACAGCCGTCTTTCCGCCATATCACAGTTATTTACATACGGCTATTTCATGTATATCAAAGGAAACGGCCTCGGTACCCTTCAGCAGGGGGAGATGGTGGAGTCCCTCCGTCATATCCGGGAAGATTTATTTAAAACTTCCTACGCCACCTACATGGTGGAGCTGCTGGATAAGGCAACAGAGGACCGGAAACCGAATCCCTTCCTGTTCGAATTTCTTTACAAATCCCTTCATTATCTTGATGAGGAAGTGGATCCCGAGATCCTCGTCCATATCTTTGAAATGAAGATGCTGCCGGTCTTGGGGCTTTATCCGAATATCGATGGATGCTCTGTGTGCGGTGAGAAGGAAGGGACATTCTCCTTCTCATTTCGGGAAAATGGCTTCATCTGCCATCGGTGCGTCATAAGGACCCCCACGTTTCCCTTTGAAACAGGGGACGTCAAATTACTCAGGGTTTTTTATTACTTTGATATCAACCGGTTGGGGAATGTTTCGGTGAAGGATGAAACAAAGGCCGAATTAAAAAAGGTCATCAGGACCTATTATGATGAAAACTCCGGGCTGACTTAAAATCAAGAAGATTTCTGGACCAGATGGATAACCTTAAGGATTTATTCTAGTGTGATGTGAATAGAGTGAGAAGGACCGCCCCTTTCGCAGGGAGCGGTCCTTTTGTTGAATTGAAAAGAAAAGACCTCCACGCTCAGGCGTAGAGGTCTTCTTTCATTTAAAAGTTTAACTTACCATCCAGGAAGCTTTTCACTTCGCTGATCGGCATGCGAACCTGCTCCATCGTATCACGGTCGCGGACCGTCACTTGTCCGTCTTCAGCAGAATCAAAGTCATATGTAATGCAGAATGGTGTACCGATCTCATCTTGGCGACGGTAGCGTTTCCCGATGGAAGCCGTCTCATCGAAATCGATCATCAGGTCTTTGGAAAGCTCTTCATACACTTTGAATGCATCATCCGAAAGCTTCTTCGAAAGTGGCAGGACAGCTGCCTTATATGGTGCCAGTGCCGGGTGGAAACGGAAGACGGTGCGGGAATCATTTTCAAGCTCCTCTTCTTCAAATGCATCACACAGGAATGCAAGCGTTACCCGGTCCGCCCCAAGGGAAGGCTCGATGCAATATGGTACATATTTTTCATTTGTTTGCGGATCCATGTAATGGAAGTCTTCATTTGAATGTTCCATATGACGCTTCAAATCGAAGTCTGTACGGTCTGCCACACCCCAAAGCTCTCCCCAGCCAAACGGGAATTTGTATTCGATATCCGTTGTAGCGTTACTGTAATGGGATAATTCGTCCTCGATCATGGTCACGCAGTCGCATATTGTCTTCATTCATACCAAGATTCAGTAACCAGTTTTTACAGAATTCGCGCCAGTACGAGAACCACTCAAGGTCTTCACCAGGTTTGCAGAAGAATTCCAGTTCCATCTGTTCGAATTCACGGGTTCTGAATGTGAAGTTACCAGGCGTGATTTCATTTCGGAAGCTTTTTCCGATTTGCGCAATACCAAAAGGCATTTTCTTACGCATGGAACGTTGAACGTTTTTGAAGTTCACAAAGATCCCCTGCGCTGTTTCCGGGCGTAAATAAGATTTCATTTGTGGAAGATTCTGTTACACCCTGATGGGTTTTGAACATCAAGATCAAATTGGCGGATTTCTGTGAAATCGTGGCTTCCGCAATCAGGGCAGGCGATATCATGTTCTTTGATGATTTCTTCCATTTTCTCGAATGAAAGCCGTCTACAATCATCTCGATCCCTTTTGCTTCAAGGGCATTTTCGATGATTTTGTCTGCGCGGTGACGTGTTTTACATTGCTTACAGTCGATCATCGGATCATTGAAGTTCCCTACGTGTCCGGAAGCTACCCATGTTTGCGGGTTCATCAGGATGCTTGCATCAAGGCCTACATTATAAGGGGATTCCTGTACGAATTTTTTCCACCATGCTTTCTTGATGTTGTTTTTCAGTTCTACACCAAGCGGACCGTAATCCCATGTATTGGCAAGTCCTCCGTAAATTTCGGAACCTGGGAAGACAAATCCCCTGTGCTTTGCTAAGTTGACTACTTGTTCCATTGACATATAAGTCACTCCTTTTTCATCAGGTTTATGTAAATAAAAAAGCTCGTCCCTAGGCGCTTGAGGCCTAGGGACGAGCTTGTGACTCGCGGTTCCACCCTAGTTGATATACATATAGGTATATCCACTTTCAATCTGTAAATAGCTCCGGATTGCCGTTTCCATGCTTTCCGGGCTTTCACCATCCCCAGTCGCTTATCGGTTAGCAAGGTACTTATTGATCCATCATAGCATTATTGATTATAAGATGAAGACTATTTTATCATGATGAATAAATAATAACAACTATTGATGTTCAGAGAAGAGAAAAGATTTGAAGTTTCTTCAGAAAGAAGATACTCTTTGTAAAGTGAAATTTAGCTATAGGTTGTACACATAATGGAATGATAATATGCTCTTTTCATTTTGATTTAATAGTATATAATATTTAATATAAAGTATAACATAAATCGTTTGACCGTTAGGTGGTGAGTAACAATGGAACTCAATAAACGTCAAGAACGTATTTTGCAAATCGTGAAAGACAATGGACCTATCACTGGGGAACAGATTGCAGATCAATTAAACTTAACCAGAGCCACTCTGAGACCCGATCTTGCCATCCTGACCATGGCAGGTTATCTAGATGCAAGTCCGAGGGTAGGGTTATTTCTATACAGGAAAAACGGGGACACAGCTGCTGACAGAAAACCTGAACAAAATTTACGTCAAGGATTATCAATCGATTCCTGTTGTGGTGAATGAAAATGTTTCCGTGTATGATGCCATCGTGACGATGTTTCTGGAAGATGTGGGAACATTGTTTGTAGTGGACGCGCAATACATACTTAGTGGGTGTCCTATCCCGTAAAGATCTTTTGAGAGCGAGTATCGGAAAGCAGGAACTGAGTACGTTGCCGGTGAATATCATTATGACAAGGATGCCCAATATCACGGTTTGTGAAAAAGATGACCAGCTGATCGGTGTGGCGAAGGACTTGATTCATAAGCAAATTGACTCTGTCCCTGTCATCAAAAAAACCGAAAATGGCGATTTAGAAGTCACAGGCAGGATTACGAAGACCAATATAACAAAAGCATTTGTTGCGTTGGCAGATGAATATTAGAAGGTGGTGAACGATCGTGAAAGAACCGATCATCTATGTTGTATCCGACTCGGTGGGTGAAACTGCTGAATTAGTGACAAAAGCGGCGATTAGCCAATTCAATGGTTCCAATACGGTCATTAAACGCTTTCCGTATATAGAGGACACTGAACATATCGATGAAGTGATCTCCTTAGCAAAACTCAATCAGGGGTTGATTGTGTATACCCTTGTAAAGCCGGATATGCGGCGTATATTAAGGAACAATCGAAAAGGAAGAGCTCTATGCATTTGATATCATCGGTCCATTAATGGATAAATTATCAATCTTCCTACCAAAAGGAACCGCTGTTTGAACCAGGTACTGTCAGAAAGCTTGATGACGATTATTTCAAGAAAGTGGAAGCCATTGAATTTGCCGTGAAATATGATGATGGACGTGACCCTCGGGGCATTCTCAGGGCGGATATCGTATTGTCGGAGTTTCCAGAACGTCAAAAACGCCTCTATCGCAATACCTTGGCACTTAAAAGGATCAAAGTGGCGAATGTTCCTCTTGTACCTGAAGTAGATCCTCCGGAGGAATTATTCATGGTTTCACCAAAGAAATGCTTCGGATTGAAAATCAGTCCTGAGAAACTGAATACCATTCGCAGGGAAAGATTAAAATCTCTCGGATCTGAATGATCAGGCGAGCTATGCGAATATAAAACGGATAGAAGATGAACTGACATATTTTGAAAAAATTACGGACCGCATCGGCTGTCATGTCATCGATGTTACGAATAAAGCCGTTGAAGAAACAGCCAATGTCATCACGAATATTTACCAAAAATCAACTAACGTGATCGCTGACATTCATGATCGTGAAAGTATGGTTTTCCTGTGAATGAGGGACATTTTTGCGTTAGGCGAACCATTAAATATCAGCATGCAAGAAATTGTAAAGTGCTGAAGGAATTAAGTTTTTATAGTGGTCAAACTTGTCCGATTATACTATAATAAAAAATTGTGATAAAAATATTTAAAATAGGTTTAGACTAAACTCTTAAGGAATAAACTAATTATTGTGATATGTCAAGTCTCGTCTGAATTAAAATTCGACAATTTTAATCAAATCTCTTGGAAAGTTCATAAAGAGAGAAGGATAATACGGAGTGATGTAGAATAGTTAGTATTAGCGAACATAACCCTACCGTATATGTAGATGCAGATGCTTGCCCTGTAAAACAGGAAATCATTACTAATCACAAGAGGTTATGGCTTTGAGGTTATTTTTGTTGCCTCCCATGCCCACAGAAAGAATACACCTGATGAAGGTGAGTGGGTATATGTGGATAGTTCGAAAGAAGCGGCAGACTTATACATCATGAATCATGTACGGCTGACGATGTTCTGGTGACACAGGACATAGGACTTGCAAGTCTGGTATTGCCAAAAAAAGTTTATGCCATCTCTCCTCAGGGGAAAAGCCTACAAGGAAGAGAGTATTGTCACGGCTCTCGATTATCGGTATGTCGCAGCCAAAGAACGCAGAAGAGGCAACTATGGAAAAGGTCCCAAGCCTTTTACAAATGAAGACAGAGAAACATTTTGTACGTCCTTCGATAAAATCTTGTCGGAAATTGCAGGAGAATTGACAATAAGTTACCGAATGGATTAAGAGGGTAATATAAAAACAGGTGATAGAGTATGTCTGAAAGAATCCCTGAAGAAACGTTAAATAAAATTTTATCGTCAACCGATATCGTCGATGTTGTCAGTGATTATGTGCAACTGAAAAAACAGGGACGAAATTATTTTGGTTTATGTCCGTTTCATGGAGAAAATACTCCATCTTTTTCTGTTTCTCCCGATAAACAAATTTTTCATTGCTTTGGATGTGGTGCAGGAGGAAACGCTTTTACGTTTCTCATGGATGTAGACGGCTTAAGCTTCCAGGAAGCAGCTCAGAAGCTGGGAGCAAAAGTCGGCGAAGAAATTTCCATTCTTCACACCTTCTCGCACCGAACCGCTTCCTCCTCAAGAAGATGAGAAGCAAATGATGGAAGCTCATGAGCTTTTAAGTAAATTTTACCATCATCTCCTTCTTAAATACAAAGGAAGGTCAGGAAGCACTGGAATATTTGCTTGCCAGGGGCTTTACAACGGAAAGTATCACGAAATTCCAAATCGGCTGGTCGCTTCCAAGTTGGGATTTCACAGTCAAGTTTCTGGAAAAGAGGGGATATCTCCCTTGAACTTATGGAAGCGGCGGGCTTCTCGTCAGAAGGGAAAGGGATCAATTCCTTCCTCGATCGGTTCAGGGGAAGAATCATGTTTCCGATCCATGGACACAAAAGGAAATACGGTCGCATTTTCAGGAAGGAGCATCAAAACAGATGATGAACCGAAATATTTGAACAGTCCGGAAACGAAGATCTTCAATAAAAGCAAAATCCTCTATCATTATCATGGTGCACGGGCCTGATCAGGCGGAAACAGCAGGCGATTTTATTTGAAGGGTTCGCAGATGTTATTTCAGCAAGCGAAGCGGAAGTTGAAAATGGGATCGCCACCATGGGAACCTCCTTGACCGAGCAGCAAATCGGCCTGATAAAACGACTAACGGATTCCGTCGTCATTTGTTATGATGGCGACTCAGCGGGAGTCGAAGCCGCATTCAGAGCAGGAAATCTCCTGACGTAACCACGGTATGAATATCCGCATCGCCGCTATACCTGAACAATTAGACCCTGATGACTACATCTACCACATATGGTTCCGAAAAGATTTCAACAGGATGTAATAGGGGCAAGCTTGACATTCATGGCGTTTAAACTTCGGTATTACAAACTGAATAAAAACTTAAATGATGAAGGAGATCGGCTTAATTATATAGAAGACATACTTAAGGAAATCATCAATTGAGTAATGCCGTTGAAAAAGATTATTATTTAAGATATCTCGCCGATGAGTTCGATCTATCGTTAGACGCTCTTCAGCAGCAGCATGGCTGCAGTACAAGCACCCCGGACAAAGACGCGTTCATCTAAACCCGCTACACAGTCGGTCTGCAAGTCACTTCAAACGGACCAGTCTCAGCTCCTGCCTGCATATCAAAACGCCGAAAGAAGCTTGATCGCCTATATGCTGAAGGACCCGAATATCGCTTATAAGATTCAGGAGTGGCTTGCAGGCACCAACCTCAATATTGATGAGCATCAGGCTATTATTACTTATTTATTGGGTTATTATGAAGAAGGTCTGCCACCCAGTGCCAGCGGATTTATCGGGTATCTACCCGATGAAAGGCTGAGAAGGATCGTGACGGAAATCGAAATGATGTCCATCAGCGAAGAATGTACGGATCATGAATTGACGGATTATGTGAACCAGGTGTTAAAACATCAAAAGATGTTGAAAATAAAAGAAAAAGAAGCGGAAAGAAAAGAAGCGGAAAGAATAAAGGATTATCGGAAGGAAGCACAAATAGCGATGGAAATCTTACAGCTGCGTAAGTCTCTATAAAGTTTTGTAAGGAAGTTGGAAGGAGGGGAACAAATGGCTGAAAAGTCAGCGCGTTCCAAACAAATAGCGTCAGAATTAACAGTTGATCAGGTGAAAGAATTTTTAGTTAACCAAGGTAAGAAAAGAGGAGTCCTCACATACGAAGATATTGCCGATAAACTATCGGGCTTCGAATTGGATTCCGATCAAATGGATGAATTTTATGAACACTTAGGTGAACAAAGTGTAGAAATCGTCAATGAAAGTGATGAAGATGATGATCCAGGTGCCACGGAGTTAGAGAAGGAAGAGGAAGAAGAATTTAATCTGAATGATTTAAGTGTTCCTCCCGGGGTTAAGATAAATGATCCTGTACGTATGTATCTGAAAGAAATCGGAAGGGTCGACCTGCTTTCTGCAGAGGAAGAGATCAATCTTGCCAAAGAATTGAAGAAGGTGATGAAGAAGCTAAGCGACGTCTTGCAGAAGCCAACCTTAGACTTGTTGTCAGTATTGCAAAACGCTATGTCGGCCGCGGGATGCTATTTCTTAGATCTAATTCAGGAAGGAAACATGGGTCTTATTAAAGCGGTGGAAAAATTTGATTACCGGAAAGGGTACAAATTCAGTACGTATGCGACTTGGTGGATTCGTCAAGCCATCACACGTGCCATCGCTGACCAGGCAAGAACGATCCGTATCCCGGTTCATATGGTTGAAACCATCAATAAGCTGATTCGGGTACAAAGACAATTACTTCAAGATCTTGGTCGTGAACCTGCACCGGAAGAAATTGCTGAAGAAATGGATCTTGACACCTGAAAAAGTAAGGGAAATTCTGAAGATTGCTCAAGAACCTGTATCCCTTGAAACACCGATTGGGGAAGAAGATGATTCTCACCTTGGCGACTTCATTGAGGATGCAGAAGCTCAATCCCCTTCGGAGCATGCAGCTTACGAACTTTTGAAAGAACAGCTTGAAGATGTCCTGGATACTCTTACAGACCGGGAAGAAAATGTTCTACGATCTTCGTTTTGGTCTTGATGACGGAAGAACCCGTACACTGGAAGAAGTGGGAAAAGTGTTTGGTGTTACACGGGAACGTATTCGTCAAATCGAAGCGAAAGCCCTTCGGAAACTACGTCATCCAAGCAGAAGCAAACGATTGAAAGATTTCTTGGAATAGAACCATTAACCGCCTCTATTGTGCATAGAGGCGGTTTTTTTGTCGGCGAATAAAGGATTTTCCCTGATCAGGCTGTTGAATAGAGCTTATAGGATGCAACTACTGAAAGGTGTGACATAATGTGAAACAGAACAAAGGATTAAAAAACAGAAACCATTATCAATGAAATTCGACTTTGGAAGGAAACGAAGATGCTTGCCAGAACAATACTGTGACTATCTTCTTGCAATCTTTATACAGAAGGAGCAGGAATCGATGAAAGCGCATCCTCAGCGAAAATCACGTAACAGATTTGCATGCATTGCCACTGCACTCGTTAGTAATTTCACTATTTGTCATTTATTTTACTGAATTGTCAATCGTTTTGCAAACAGCGATTTTGGCAAGTTTTGTCGGATTATTAATGGGTGTGGAATTTATTATACTAAGAAACAATTCTCCCTTTTCTTCTATGTGGTTGCAGCTGCCTGCATCCTTCTTCTTTCATCGATGGTCATACTGACGGAAAGGATTCTTTGAAGGAAAGCGCATCTGTCATTATACGCAACCTCTATTTTGAACTGTTTTATATGGATCGGTGCGGGTGTGAAATGGAAGCTGAATCTATTTTACGTTGGCAGGGATCGGTCGGAGCGATCCTGTTGACTATTTATATATTACTATAACTTCTGAAAATTTAAAAGTTTTTTAAAGTTGAGAAAATTCATTTATTCCCTCTTATAATGGAATGATAGCGTATTCATAGATTTGCATGACTATGCTTGAAAGCGCTATATAACTAAGAAGTCTGTGGCTTTCAGTCATCAAAGTTAGACAAGGGGGATAAAGATGAATTTCGACTTAACACAAGAACAGACAATGATTAAAAAAACGATCAGGGAATTCGCTGAAGAAGAAGTGGCACCTGGTGCGCTGGACAGGGACCGCACAAAGGAATTTCCTAAAGAAATCTTTAAAAAACTTTCAGACCTTGGGACTGATGGGCCTTCCCTTTCCGGAGGAATATGGTGGAGCCGGAGCGGATACAGTAAGCTTTGCCATCGTAACAGAAGAGCTCAGCCGTGCATGTGCCTCAACAGGGATCACGTACTCTGCCCATATTTCACTCGGGAGGCGCCCCGATCAATTTATTTGGTACACACGAACAGAAACAGGAATATTTAACGCCGATTTGTACAGGGGAATCATTTGGAGCTTTCGGCCTGACTGAACCCAATGCCGGATCAGATGCAGGCGGAACCCAGACCACTGCTGAAGATAAAGGGGATAAATGGGTCATCAATGGCAATAAGTGCTATATTACCAATGCAAGTTATGCGAATCATCTGGCGTTGACTGCGATTACAGGTAGAAACAACGGAAATAAAGAAATCAGTGCGATCATTGTACCTACGGACGCCAAAGGCTTTAAGGTCATTGATAATTATGAAAAAATGGGTCTTCATTCATCCAACACGACTGAGCTGGTCCTTGAGGATGTGGAAGTGCCTGAAGGAAAATCTGTTAGGGTAAGCAGGGAGAAGGCTTCAAGCAGTTCCTTGTCACTCTTGACGGCGGCAGGATCGGAATTGGGGCAATGGCTGTCGGTGTGGCTCAGGCAGCTTTTGATAAGGCTCTTCAATATTCGAAAGAAAGAAAGCAATTCGGTAAAACGCTGTCCCAATTTCAAGTTACTCAATTTAAGCTGGCTGACATGGCAATGAAAATCGAGCTTGCCAGGAATATGGTTCATAAAGCAGCATGGTTGAAGGATCAGGGAAGACCATTTTCTAAAGAAGCGTCCATGTGTAAGCTGTACGCTTCCGAAATCAGTATGGAAGTGGCCGACGAAGCCATTCAGATCCATGGAGGATATGGGTATATGAAAGAATACCATGTGGAGCGCTACCTTACGCGACGCGAAACTCCTTGAAATCGGAGAAGGTACCTCAGAGGTTCAGAGAATGGTGATCTCAAGATTGATCGGGTGTCAATATGCCGGGGACCTGGTTAACGGGTCCCTTATTTGGGAAAATAACTGGAAATGAAAGCGATCGATGTTAGCGATACCAAATCAGAACAGGATGAAAGTCCTGTGAAATGAATTGCTTTTGTGTCAATAATGAAAACGGTTAAGAGTTTTCGTCATAAAATCGAAGGATAATGTGTCTAATTTGTGAGAAAGATGGAAAAGTTAATTGTAGTACTTTTACTTTCCCTGTTTTTACAGTAAAATATAAAGTGTTGAAATAGAGCACTATTTTTGGATGTTGTACATAAAGGAGGGTTAAAACCATGAATCGCAATCCAATTATTCCATTCGTACTTATTGTGGCTCTTGGAATTGGTCTTGTTTTCTTCTTATCTCTTGAAGGACTGAATAATGCCGATGAGAAAGCGAAAGGAAGAAAAGCATGGTAAAAAGGCGGTAAAGAAGCAGGCTTCAAGCGGTGAATTCGATCCTGAAGCCAAGTACAAGGAATCTTGTATAGCTTGTCACGGTGGGAACTATGAAGGCGGAGCTGGACCTGCACTTAAAGGAACGGATCTGTCCAAAGACGAAATCAAGGAAACGAATCAAAAATGGTAAAGGCATCATGCCGGCTGGTCTTGTGGCAGATGAAAATCTTGATGCCATGGCAGACTGGATCTCATCACTTAAATAATAATGGGAAAAAGCTTCTTTGTCTTTGGGCAAAGGGCTTTTTTTATATTGAAATTGGTTAGAATGAGTATCGAAGCGGAAAAATCCTTCCCGGAATAGGCAAGGGAAGAATAAATCCAGATTGATAAGGTGAAATGAATGAATATTCGAACAATTATCCAAACGACTGGAAACAGTTGTTTCGTACATACCAAAACATATCAAAAATAGCTGATATCGGTTCAGATCATGCCTATCTTCCGTGCTATGCAGTCAAGACAGGGATTGCTTCATCGGCCATTGCAGGGGAAGTAGTGAAGGGACCATTTGTGTCTGCTTTGAAGCAAGTCAAACTGAATGCCCGGAAAACAAGGTGGATGTCAGACTGGGAGATGGTCTGGATGTGCTCCGGCCGGGAGAAGTCGATTGTATCACCATTGCTGGAATGGGTGGGACGCTGATTGCATCCATTCTGGAAGAGGCAAAGACAAACTGGAGAATGACAAGACTCATCCTCCAACCCAATGTCAGCGCAATGTCCATACGTGTATGGTTGATGGACAATGGCTGGGACTTATTAGTGAAGAAATCCTGGAAGAAGATGGTAAGATTTATGAAATTCTAGTGGCGGAAAAAGGAGATCCGAAGGCAGGATATTCCAACTGGAAACCTGGAGGACGAGCTTCTCATGGGTCCGATCCTGATAAGTACCGAATGCAGTCCACCGTTCAGAAAAAATGGACACAGGAAATGACCCAGTGGAAGAATATCCTGAATAACATGGAAAAGGCAGAGAAAACCCGGCACTCGAAGAGCGCAGAAACGATCAGCTTCTTAAAATCAAACTGGTTGAGGAGGTTCTGAATCGATGAAAACAGTGAATGGACATGAGATCATTCAGCTTTTTGAAGAATTTTCACCGAAGCATCTGGCAGAGGAAGGTGATCCGATCGGACTTCAGATCGGCAGGCTGAATGAAAAGGTGGAAAATGTCATGGTCACCCTGGACGTGTTGAAAATGTCGTGGATGAAGCGATCAAGAATAATGTGAAATTGATCATCGCCCATCATCCTCCGTTGTTCGCCCCTTAAATCATCCAAACTGATTCCTATCAAGGGAGAATGATTGAAAAGCTCATCAAACATGATATTGCCGTTTATGCCGCCCATACCAATCTTGATGTAGCGGAAGGCGGAGTGAACGATCTCCTCGCTGAAGCCCTCGGGCTAATTGACCCATCCGTTCTTGTACCGACGTTCTCTGAAGAGCTCAGGAAACTGGTGGTCTTTGTACCGAAAGAGCACGGGGAACGCCTACGCGGTGCGTTGGCGGGAGCAGGAGCGGGGCATATCGGCGCCTACTCCGATTGCAGTTTCACTACACAGGGAGAAGGCAGATTCATGCCGGGCGAAGGAACCGCCCCTTATCTTGGTGAACAGGGTCGCCTTGAAGTAGCAGAGGAAGAAAGAATAGAAACGGTTTTCCCTGCTTCTATAGAGGCGCGGGTACTGAAAGCGATGGTCGCCCATCACCCTTACGAAGAAGTGGCCTATGACATCTATCCACTGGAGAACAAAGCCCCTGCTATGGGTCTCGGCAGGATCGGATCGTTACCAGAGGGCACGACCCTAAAAGAATTCGCCCTGCGGGTCAAAGAGGTATTCGGTATGGATGGTATCAAAGTGACAGGTGACCTTCAGGCGCCAGTGAACAAAGTGGCGGTCCTCGGGGGTGACGGGAATAAATTCATCCATGCTGCCAAGCGACAGGGAGCAGACGTTTTCATTTCGGGTGACATCTACTATCATACAGCCCACGATGCCATGATGCTCGGCTTGAACGTCATTGATGCCGGTCATCATATTGAAAAAATCATGAAGGACGGTGTGGCTCAGCACTTGGCCAAGACGTGCGCGGAAAAAGGGTATGTCGTGAACATCTTCCCTTCTGCCTCTAACACGAATCCGTTTACTTTCATGTGAAAAATAGCCTTGTCCGCACTCCTTACTTTCAAGGGGGCGAACAGGGCTTTTCTTTTTCTACCATATACTCCGAAATGATTGGTTGATCGGGCGGGCTCAGATCCAGGGGGAGGGAGTCCAATGGAAAAAAGCGCAGTTCGGAGCCTTCCATTTCATTCAAGCGGCATTCTCCACTAAAGGACCTGCATAGATAGGCGGTCACGACATTGTATACCTCATCGCCGTGTGGGTACCGGTAGTAGAATTCCTGACCTGAATAGATACGCCATAAGGTTAAGCGTTCAGCTTTCAAACCGGTTTCTTCGTAAAGTTCCCTTTCCGCTACTTCCTGCAGGGTTTCCCCGGGCTCCATGGAACCTCCCGGGAGGCCCCAGCATTGGTTGTCCGTGCGTTTCATCAACAGTAGTTCATGTGAATCATTGATGACGAGGACACATGATCCAACCATGATGAGGGGAAGGGTCCCGACATGTTTACGCAATTCCAAGATATATCCCATACTTCCTCCTGTAAATGTTTTCCTTTAGTATAGCATTCATGAGAAGAGGGATCCATGATGAGTGTGAACATTCAGGGGGAAAAGAAAACGCCTACGCAGAAGAATTCCTGCATAGGCGTTTATGTTTTATTTAGAAGAACCGAGTTTTGCTTTGCGTACTTTTGGAAGAATCTTATTCAGTGGGACACTGCGTTCCCTTGTCCACGTCTCATCATCAGCCGGGTCATATGCTTCCAGGAAGCGGATGACTTCTTTGACGATGGGGGTTGGGGTGGAAGCACCTGCCGTGACGGCAGCCACTTTGGCATCCTTCAGCCATTCCAGCTCCAACTCACTTATGTCAGAAATCCGGTAGGCAGGTGTTCCGGCGATTTCTTTCGACACCTGTGCCAGGCGGTTGGAGTTATTACTCTTCGGATCACCCACCACGATCAGGACGTCTGCTGCCCCGGCCTGTTCTGCCACGGCTTCCTGACGCACCTGCGTCGCCAGGCAGATTTCTTTATGAAGCTCCACATGCGGATATAGTTCCCTGACCTTCTCCATTGTATCGAGAACATCCCATTGACTCATCGTCGTCTGGTTCGTCACGATGATCTTTTCGTTGTCGATGGTGAGCTTTTCCACATCCTCGGCTGTTTCCACGAGGTGGACGATGTCAGGGGCAACACCAACGGCTCCTTCTGGTTCGGGATGGCCTTTTTTACCGATATAGATGACGTCGTATCCTTCGGCTTCCTTCTCGCGGATGAGGTCATGTGTCTTCGTAACATCCGGACATGTTGCATCCAATGTGACGAGGCCTTTATTCTTGGCGATCTCCTTCACTTCCGGGGATACCCCGTGTGCCGTGAAGATGACGGTCCCTTCATTGACCTGGTCGATGATTTCCTTCCGGTTATGACCATCCAGGGTGATGATGCCTTCTTCTTCAAATGCATCGGTCACATGTTTGTTATGGACAATCATGCCCAATATATAAATCGGACGGGGGAGTGACTTGTCGAGCGCCGCATTCCTGGCGATGACCATGGCATCGACGACTCCGTAGCAGTATCCCCTCGGGGTAATTTTAATAATATCCACTAATAATCCTCCTACATGGGAAAGGTTGTATCCCCATTATAAAGGAGAACGTCCTTCATGACAAAGAGTATGGGTGGAGAAAGGGCTGAACCATTGGAAATAGCCCTCCAGATACGTATTCTGCAGGGCGTTACAGGCCTATATATAAAGCTTGGGTGAAGATTTCCCCGTTTTCCTTGGGGCTTTTGGTCTGACAGGAGGAACAGGATCTGATTCTTCATCGAGGGTGGGTGTTTCCACGGTTACATCTGTGTTCTGATCCTCTGGTGAGGGAGTAGCATCTTCTGCAACTGGCTCCGTATTCGTTTCTTCATCCCCTGTTACATCCTTCAGTCCCCGGTACAGCTTCCATAGTGCTGGGATGTTCTTGACCATAGGGCCATACTGGGAAACCATCGGTCCGAGCTGCTGAGCGGTTTGCAGGACCTGTTGGGTGTTCGTCAGGAAAGAGCCGATATTCCCGGGATTCATAAGCCCCTGAAGGATTCCCCCCGCTGCCTGAGGAGAACGGTCCATTCCTGCATCAGCTGCCGATCGGGTGAATTGCTCAAGAAGACCACCTCCGCCTTCAGGTGCACCGCCCCTTCGATTTTCGCCTTTTTTCAATAGTTTGGAGAGCAGACCTTGCTTTTTGCCCTGCTGTCCCCCTGGCATCTGGAACGGAGAAGGTGAAGTACGGTCCATATTCGGTCGATTCCTTCGGCCCTGTTGCATCATGAATGGATTCCCCTGCTGCATGCGGAAGTTGCCCTGTTGCATCCCGAACGGGTTTCGCTGCTGCATGCCGAATGGATTTCCTCCCCGCGTTCTCATCATTCCGCGTGGCGGCATGATGATCGCCTCCTTTCAAATGGAATCGTCATCTTTATAACGTATGCAAGCAGATTGAAAAGGGTATTGTGTAGAGGGAGAAATGATTTTGTCCTGATAGGCTAGAAGTTTCCCCGGAAATTGATTATAATGGTTAGATGTTCTTAATTTAAATGACAACTGACGTTTTATATAGATCTTCACCCGCTGAACACCGGGTGGACCCTTCAGTATGGGGTGTCCATGCATCACCATGAAATAGGTATAATGAGATGTCGATATAAAGGAGATGAAGAAACATGACAAAGAACGCCTTCACACAGTATGAATTCAAAACGTTCATTCAGCATGCTATTGAAGAACGGGGGTTCCATGAGCCGACGGAAATCCAGAAAAAGATGATTCCGATGATCTTGAAGGGCCAAAGTGCCATCGGTCAATCCCAGACCGGTACAGGAAAGACCCATTCCTATCTGCTTCCGATCATTGAAAAGATCCATGCAGCTTCTGAAACAGTCCAGGCAGTGATCACTGCACCTACGAGGGAACTTGCTCAGCAGATTTATCAGGAAATCTTGAAGATCACAAAAGATACCGACATCACATCACGCTGTTTCATCGGGGGAACGGACAAGCAACGGACAATCGAGAAACTGAAGATCCAGCCGCATATCGTCGTAGGTACACCGGGAAGGATCAACGATCTTGTGAAGGAACAGGCGCTGTTGGTGTACACGGCAACCATGCTTGTAATCGATGAAGCTGATTTGATGCTTGATATGGGATTCATCGAGGATGTAGATCAAATCGCAGGCAAAATGCCAGAAAACCTCCAGATGCTCGTATTCTCTGCTACCATTCCAGAGAAGTTGAAACCATTCTTGAAGAAATATATGGAAAACCCTCAGTTTGCCCATGTGGAACCTGAGCGTCTATCGGCGAAGAACATCGAGCACGTCATCGTCCCTGTGAAAAGCCGTGACAAAATCAACCTGCTTTACAATATCCTTACCGACATCAACCCGTACCTCGGGATCGTGTTCACAAACACGAAATCGAAAGCGGATGAAGTGGCGGATGCCCTGATTGCTAAAGGATTGAAAGTAGGCAGGATTCACGGTGGCCTCTCTCCGCGCGAACGGAAAAAGGTCATGAAACAGACAAGAAATCTCGAATTCCAATACATCGTGGCCACGGACCTTGCTGCCAGGGGGATCGACATCGAGGGAATCAGCCATATCATCAACTTTGAATTGCCTCAGGACCTTGATTTCTACATCCACAGGACAGGCCGTACAGCTCGTGCGGGCAACAGCGGTATTGCCTTCACCATCTATGAGGCGTCCGATGAAGATGCCATTAACCGCCTGGATAAAAAGGGCATTCATTTTGCCCACAAAGACATTAAAAAAGGCGAATGGGTGGAGCTCCCTGCGCTGAATAAGCGGAAGAATCGCCAGAAAACCAGTGCCGATGAGGCGGATGTAAAAGCCAAATCCATGGTTCGGAAGCCGAAAAAGGTAAAACCTGGATACAAAAAGAAAATGAAATACAAAATGGAGCAGATCAAGAAACGCGAAAGAAGAATCAAAAGCAGGAATAAATAATCTGCAAGCGTCGTAAAGGAGCTGAGACATGTGTTGAAGATCGGATCTCATGTATCAATGAGTGGAAAAAATATGCTGCTGGCTTCGAGTGAAGAGGCCGTTTCATATGGGGCGAATACGTTCATGATCTATACGGGTGCACCCCAGAACACAAGAAGGAAGAAGATCGAAGACTTGAATATCGAAGCAGGAAGGGCCCATATGAAAGAGCATGGCATCGAGGATATCGTTGTCCATGCCCCATATATCATCAATATCGGAAACACCACCAACCCTGCGACATTCGAGCTTGGCGTCAACTTCCTCCGCTCGGAAATCGAACGGACTGAAGCCCTTGGTGCAGGACAGATCGTCCTTCACCCCGGAGCGCATGTCGGTGCCGGAGCGGATAAAGGGATCGAAAAGATCATCGAAGGATTAAATGAAGTCCTTACGAAGGAGCACAAAGTACAGATTGCCCTTGAAACAATGGCAGGGAAGGGCTCTGAATGTGGACGTTCATTCGAAGAGCTCGCTGCGATCATCGAGGGTGTCGATCTGAATGACCGCTTATCGATCTGCTTCGATACGTGTCACACTCATGACGCGGGCTATAACATCGTGGAGGACTTTGACGGGGTGCTGGACGAATTCGACCGCATCATCGGCATCGACCGCCTCAAGGTCCTGCATGTGAATGATAGTAAAAACCCTACCGGAGCCCGGAAGGACCGTCATGAAAACATTGGATTCGGTCATATCGGATTTGATGCGATCAACCGGATCGTCCATCATCCGCAGCTTGCGGACATCCCGAAAATACTCGAGACCCCATATGTGGGTGAAGACAAGAAAAATAAAAAGGCACCTTATAAATTCGAAATCGAGATGCTCCGTAACGGAGAATTCGACGAAGATGTGCTGAATAAGATCGTGGAAGCATAAATGACAGGAGGCACCCTTTTAGGGGTGCCTCCTTCTTTCATTTCATCAGCTTCAGGAAGAGACCGTTGATCTCTTTTGCCTTGGAGGGGCCGATCACCCTCGCCAGATCTTTTACCAACTGACTTCGCTTTGCATCATTGAAGATGTCGATGTGCTTCCCTTTGACGCTCTGCACGATGCTGTCGGCCTGTGCAGGGGTGAGGGAGACCTGGTACTGACCGGCATACTTCATGAGCTCCCCCTGTGAGATCGTGTTGATCTTATGGTTGATCACATTTTGCAGCAGTTTCATCCTAATCACTCCTCACAAGATACATATGACGTGAGCTTAGAGAAAGTGACAACGATTTTTCCCGATTCCCCATGGTTTACAATCAAATTCCCATGTTGTATACTACCCTATGGACATAAATCGTAACGATTCTTAAAAAGAGAGATGATAACTATGAATGGAGAGACACCAGTCATTAAAATAGAAGATGTAAGCTTTCGGTATGAAAGGGAGCGTGTCCTTGAGGAAATCAATCTGACCGTTCCACAAGGGGCATTCCTCGGTATCGTTGGACCGAATGGATCGGGTAAATCCACTCTGTTGAAATTGATGCTCGGTCTCCTAAGGCTGCGGCAGGGGAATATCGAGCTATTCGGGACACCGCTTCAGAAATTCAAGGATTGGAGCAGGATCGGGTTTGTTTCCCAAAAGGCAAACAGCTTCAATACGGGCTTTCCGGCAACGGTTTTCGAGGTTGTGTCGAGCGGGCTCACCAAGAAAGCGGGCTTATTTCGGCGGATATCCCATCAGCATAAACAAGATGTGCTTGAAGCCATTGACTCCGTTGGCATGGGGGCATTTGCCAGACGGAATATCGGCGAGCTGTCGGGTGGTCAGCAGCAAAGGGTTTTTATCGCCCGTGCACTAGTATCGAAGCCTGATATCATGATCCTGGATGAACCAACCGTCGGGGTCGATTCACAAAACGTCCAGACATTTTATGAAATGTTGGAGCGCCTCAATAAAGATCTTGGTATCACCCTGGTTCTGGTCACCCACGATATCGGGACGATCACAAGCAAGGTGACCCATGTAGCCTGTCTAAATAAACAATTGCACTTTCATGGTGATACAGAAGAGTTTGAAAAGCAAAAAGATGATGAGCTTTCCTCTTTTTACGGTCATGACGTCCACGTTTTGAACCATGATCATCAGCATGCGTAAGGGGAGAGGGAACGATGATAGAAGCAATATTTCATTATGAGTTTTTACAAAATGCATTTTTGACGGGGATCTTGATTGGAATCATCGCACCGCTCTTGGGGGCCTTCATCGTCGTGAGAAGGCTTTCCCTCATTGCGGATGCCCTGAGTCACGTGACCCTTTCAGGGATCGCAGCGAGCCTGTATGTGAGCCAGACGGTCCCTGCTCTTGCGACTCTCAATCCGTTGTACTTCGGTATGGTGTTCTCGGTACTGGGATCGGTCTTCATCGAGAGGCTGAGGACACTCTATAAGCATTATCAAGAGCTGGCCATTCCGATCATCCTCTCGGGTGGTGTGGGAATCGGCGCGATCTTCATTTCACTCGCCGACGGCTTTAACACGGATCTATTCAGCTATCTATTCGGAAGCGTCAGTGCAGTGAGCAGGGGGGACCTGTATTTGATCGGTGTCATCAGCGTGGTGGTAATCACGGTCATCTTCCTCCTATACAAGGAGCTGTTCCTCCTCTCGTTTGATGAAGAGCATGCGAAGGCGTCTGGCATCCCTGCCAAGGCCATTCATTTCATCTTCATGATCATGGTCGCCCTCGTGATTGCCGCCTCCATGAGGATCGTTGGGATCCTCCTCGTGTCTTCCTTGATGACATTGCCTGTCGCTGCAAGTATCAGGGTCGCGAAGGGATTCAAGCAAACCATTGGTTTTGCAGTGCTGTTCGGTGAAATATCTGTTATTGTAGGATTAGTGAGTGCCTTCTATTTAAACCTTGCGCCAGGCGGGACAATCGTGGTGACCGCCATCATCATCCTGATGATGACGATCTTCATTAAGAAGGTACGTTCGAATAAACCTTCGAAAGTAGAGGTGCATTGAGCATGAATGTTTCACAAGCATTGGAGTTACTGAAGGAAGAAGGATATAAACATACGGGGAAAAGGGAACAGCTTTTGGAACTTTTCTCGTCTTCCAATAAATACTTGACGGCACGCGATGTATTGGAGCATATGAAAGGCGATTACCCGGGTTTGAGTTTTGATACGATCTACCGGAACCTTAGTTTGTTCGTTGACCTTGGAATACTCGAGGAAACAGACTTGTCCGGCGAACGCCATTTCCGGTTCACCTGTGCGGCCAACCATCACCATCATCATTTCATCTGTATGGACTGTGGCAAGACGAAAGAAATCCACAGCTGCCCGATGGAAGCCCTGAAGGAAGATCTATCGGAAACGGGCTATGATATTTCAGGACATAAGTTCGAAATTTACGGAAAATGCCCTCAGTGCCAATGAGGTTGGCACAATAAAAAGGTATCATGTAAAAACGAACACGATCCGTGGAGGTACTTTATACCTCTCATGATTTCCGTGCAAGACTACGCTTTGCGCGGGTAGCCCGTGAGCTCCCTCGGCAAGCCTGCGAGGTCTCACATCAGCTGCTCTTCCTGCAGAAGTCTACGTCTTGCACTCCAATCAATCGCTAGAAACAATGAACGATAAATGTTCAGTGAATAAATGTAAAACCCGAATTCATTTGCCTTATCGCAGGCAAATGAATTCGGGTTTTACTATGACTAAAAACAGTAGTCCTAGCTTCTTTTTTATACTCTTCCGTGTGGCTGCGGCAGGTTAAAAAATGGAGGACTTCGTTTAAAAAAGGGAAAATGGGGAAAATAATGAGCGAATTCAAAAAACAGGGAGCGATCTGCTGTGGATAAAGTACCGTTCAATCATTGCCCATCAAACAAGAAGAATTGCGTGAGCACCATAGACCTTACCTCCTACCACCGGATTTCACCCATTCCCATCGATGAAGATCCAAAAAGGGTGAAGGAAAAGATCCATGTGGCCCTTGCTCACTTTGATCAGACAGAGGTGAAGGAGGAAACTCCAAAATACCTCCATGCTGTATTCAGTACAAAGTTTTTAAAATTCAAGGATGATGTGGAGTTTTATATTGATGAATACAATCATCTCCTTCACATCAGATCAGCTTCCCGGCTGGGCTACTATGATTTTAAGGCGAACAGGAAGAGGATCGATCGCTTCAAGCATTTGTTTCACTCGTTATAAGGATATAAAAAAGCGGCCCACCGGGCCGCTTTTTTTGTATCATGACAACCAATTCTTCACCCATGCTTCCGCTTCTTCCCAATCGTTTACACGGATGACACCTTCAGGAATCGGATCCTGGTTGTAAGGGGTGTTAAAGAGAAGCACAGGGATCTTCAGCGCTTCATGGATCGCGACGGCATTGTCGTGCTTATCTTCAAAGAAGAGATCGACATCGTATTTTTTGGCCGTCGATACTTTATCGTGCGACCCGATCAGTTCGATGTGATGGTAGGTCAGGTCGCTTTCAGAGAACCAGTCCTTTGTGACTTGTAAAAGATCCGATCTCCTTGCGCTGATGAAGAACAATTCATGAGATTCCTTCCACTGATCCAGTACCTGTTTGGCTCCATGTGCAATGGGGGAGTCCTTGTAGATGATAGGCTCAGCATCAGTGAACCATGATCCGAATTCAGCAGGAGTGATATTGAGGACTTCCGTCAGTTCATATTGGGTGATATCATCAAGCGTCAATGCCAAATCAAAATGATCATTTATATGAGGCAGAAGGGAGGCAGGGGACGTAACCGTACCGTCTATATCAATTCCAAAGCGTTTCATTTTTTATCAAGCTCCTCTGTATCAAAACTCCTTCAAGTTTATCATACTCCGCCCTTGCCCGTAAACGGATTTTCATTTTTCCTTCCACCCCTCGCACATAAATAACAAACATTAGCATAGTAAAATAGCGGTCGTAACGAACACTAAGAAGGCTCCCATACTCAGAAAGTGAGGGATTGCTGTATGAATGAAGAACAGACGCGAACTAATGAAAATTGAGCGTGAAAATGAAATCGACTTATCACGACAATCAGGAAACAAATGTTGTGAGAGAAGACTATCGTGAAGAAACAGCGACTGAAATTGCTGCTCCACTTTCCATCCGTGATGTAGATGCTTATGAACGGGATGAAGCAGAAGATGCGACGACTTCTGGACGTGTGTTGGGATACTCGGCACTTGCCCTTTCCATTCTATCCTTGTTTATTCTCCCGGTCATCATGGGAGCAGCGGGGATTGTCTTGGGATTTGTGGCAAGGCGAAGAGGCGCAGAAATGCTCGGTGCCTGGGCAATCGGAATTGGGGCCGTATCCGATAATCGTAGGATTATTTGTACTGCCGTTCTTTTAAAATAAATCGTTTTTCTTGAAATTGGGAGCATTTCAAGAATACAAAAAAGAGGGCTGATGTTTGATCAGTCCTCTTTCATTCATAGTTAGACTTGCTCCTGCTGTTTCTTTTCAGCTTCCTGCTTTGCAAAGTACTCTTCGGCAATCTTGTCAATTTCTTTTTTCAATTCTTCCACCATTGTTTCTTCAGGTACTTTACGGACCGTTTTCCCTTTACGGAATAAGAGTCCTTCTCCTCGTGCACCTGCAATCCCGATATCGGCTTCTCTGGCTTCACCAGGACCATTCACAGCACATCCGAGTACAGCAACCTTGATCGGAGCTTTGATGGTTGAGATATATTCTTCCACTTCATTGGCAATCGAAATCAAGTCGATTTCAATACGACCGCAAGTCGGGCACGAAATCAATGTAGCTGCATTTGCTGCCAATCCAAATGATTTCAATAGTTCTCTTGCTACTTTTACTTCTTCTACAGGATCCGCACTTAAGTGAAATCCGTACTGTATTACCGATCCCGAGGCTAAGGATGGCACCGAGACCTGCGGCACTTTTTACAGTCCCGGCAAACAGTGTACCTGATTCTGTGATCCCAAGGTGAAGCGGATAGTCAAAGGCTTTCGCCGCTTTTGTATAGGCTTCAATAGCTAAATTCACATCGGATGCCTTCATGGAGACGATGATGTCATGGAAATCAAGATCTTCAAGGATCTTGATGTGGTGAAGGGCACTTTCCACCATACCATCAGCTGTAGGATATCCGTATTTCTCAAGGATCTTTCTCTCAAGGCTTCCTGCATTGACACCGATACGGATCGGAATGCCTTTTTCTTTTGCCGCCTTGACGACAGCCTCGACTTTTTCACGGCGGCCGATATTCCCTGGATTGATCCGGATTTTATCAGCTCCGCCTTCAATGGCTTTAAGGGCTAGCTTATAATCAAAATGGATATCGACAACAAGTGGGATATTGATTTGTTTTTTAATATCAGCAATGGCATCCGCTGCGCGTTCATCAGGACAAGCGACGCGGACGACCTGGCATCCTGCTTCTTCCAGACGGTGGATTTCTGCTACCGTTGCTTCAACATCATGGGTTTTGGTCGTCGTCATACTTTGGATGACCACTTCATTATTACCGCCGATTGTTAAATTTCCGACTTTGACGGGACGTGTTTTTGTACGATGTATAATTTCACTCAAGTGTAATTCGCTCCTTTAGAAAGGTTCTTCAAAGCTCATTATAAGTAATACGAAGCTATTGTAACAGTGTTTTGTAGGTATTGACAAGAAATAGGTGTCAAAAAGCATATTCAAGAGGGGTATTTCGGAAACTTGTAGGTTTTTCCCGCCTGAATCTCGGAAGCCCCGATCCCGTTCAGTTCTTCAAAATCACGGATCACTTGGTCGACAGACACGGGCAGGGGGCCGCCAACTGCATCTTTCACTAAACTCAGCACGGTATCCCCTGTGGAAACCTTCGTTTCGACATAGGGCACCTCCCTGACGTCCGGGGTGATGGGCTCCGTCGGTGTAGCTGCAGTCTCTACTGTTTCTTCATGTAGTAAGGTTAATGTTCCTTTATTCAAGTCATAATACACACTGTATAACAGAATGATCACACCTACAAAAACCGCGAGCCTCTTCATGATCAACATTCCTCCTGGTTTTGTTCATTTGGAAAAGGAGTTTCTTATGATGAAAATGACACGTCTGGAGTTTGTCATACTATTACTTCCACTATTGATGGTGCTTGGAAACTCCATGCTCATTCCAATCCTGCCTGAAATTGAACAATCACTTGAGCTAGAGGGAAAGTGGAGTGGATTTATTTTAAGTGCCTTTACGATTCCTGCAGCCCTCGTCATTCCGGCGGTTGGAATCCTTTCCGACCGTTTCGGCCGAAGCTTCATGGTGAAGTGGTCACTTTATCTGATGATGCTAGGGAGCCTGATTTGTGTGATGAGTGGTGGCGGCTCAGGACTTCTATTCATGACGGGGCGGGTGATCCAGGGTCTTGGTGCCGCAGGGACCACTCCTCTCGCCATGGCCCTTACAGGGGATCTGTTCAGCGGGGAGAAACGTACGGGTGTACTGGCTTCTCTTGAGGTATCCAACGGGGCAGGAAAGGTGCTTGCCCCCATACTCGGTGCCACCTTGGCATTTCTGCTCCCTTGGAACCATACCTTTTGGGTCTATATCCTGGTAAGCTTCATCATCCTTGCAGGGATGCGAAAAGAGCTTTCAGTAGAGAAAAGAAAATCCGGTTCCTTCCATGGCGCCGGTCGATATATGCAGGATGTCCAATTAACTTTCAAGAAGAAATGGAAGCTGTTGGTTCCTCTTTATGCGATGGGTGGAACGGGTCTTTTTGTATTATTCGGCATTCTTTACTTCCTTTCCTACCATATTGAAAATATCTTTCATATCGATGGCTTCTTCAAAGGCTTTGCATTTCTTTTCCCCCTTGGTGCTATGGTGGTGACATCCTATTGGTGCGGGAAGCGTCTGAAGGACGGGAATGGAGGCAGATATATGGGAACGGGGACGATCCTCATGCTGGTGGCATCAGGAAGCTTGTTTTTCTGGAATTCCCTGAGTGGCCTCATGTTCCTTCTGACAGTCTGTTTCGGTGGCCTTGGACTCATATTACCTGTCATTAACTCCGAAGTAACCGGGGCAGTGGGGGAGGAAGAGAGGGGGCTTGTGGTCAGTTTGTACGGAACGAGCCGGTTTGCTGGCGTCGCCCTTGGGCCGATTGCCTATGGAAGGTGGAAAGAGGATATGCTGAGTATGTACGGGTGGACGTTCGCCTTCATCGCGGCTCTGGCTCTGACCCATTTGTATTTTATCTATCATAAAAAAAAGAGCGCCCATTGAAGGACGCTCTAGACGGTTAAGCCTTCCGCTGCGGGATTTCTTTTACGGAAAGGTAAATCATGACGGTGATAACGAACCAATCGACGAACGGTGCAGCCGGAACCGGGGTCTTCAAGAGCTCCATGATGGCGAAGAACAGGGTCGAGAGCGTAGCGGCATACGCTGTGACACGGAAGCCTTGGCGATAATTGACCCGCTTTTGCATGGCCGTTGCAAATGCCGTTGCAATGAGTGCGAAAATCATGAGCTTCAGGAACATCACGGCTGAACTGAACAAATAGACGCTGAGCATAGCCACTGGTAGGAAGATCCATTTCAGGTTATCCATCATCCTCACTGTGGATAGTGCCTTCTCCTTGGTGGTGTCTTCGGCGCCGATCGTGGAGTAGCTCCATTCGACGCTTCCCGACATATTGACCACGATGGAATCTTTCAGAAAAGCGATGGAATTTTTTTCTTCCAAATCCGCAACCTTCGTATCGCCGGTACTATCGAATACGATGGTCATGTCGGGTTTTTCAACGATGATGGGCTCCTTGGAATCAGACTTAAGTTCCCCATCCTTGATGGTGAATGAAGGAATGTTATGCTCCAAGGCATCCTCCACCTCATTGATGGCATCCGTAGAAAATGAAGTCAGTGTGATCACCTGTGGGATGACCGACAGGAAAGACAATAGGAATATGTATAAGATGGTTTTCCCGATTCCCTGAAAGCGGAATGCGGCTATATGTTTTGGGGAATGAATACTTTTTATCAGCTGGTTGAAAATATTCAAAACCTCAACTCCTTTCTCGGCATATCTCTTCTATTTTAATCGTATCCATGACTGCGTTACAAGTTCGAATCGGACAACTTTATGAACATTCACTTGTTGTGAGAAGAACAAAAGATCTCTTTGTAATCAAAATGTAACAAAAGGGTCATATTATTAATCTATTGTAAATTCGGACCGTAAACTATTTACCTGTTCTTTAAAATAATTTATAAAGGTGATGGGGTTTTTGTAAATCAGTGTCGAAATTAACGCTTAGGGGTTGAAGGAATGGAATTGAATTGGCAAGAAATGTTGTTTCAGTTTATAGGTGGACTTGGGATCTTCCTATTCGGAATAAAATACATGGGGGACGGACTTCAAAAATCCGCCGGTGACCGATTGAGGGAAATTCTTGATAAGTTCACGACGAACCCATTCATGGGCGTATTGGCAGGGATTTTTGTTACTGTCTTGATTCAATCGAGCAGTGGGACGACCGTCATTGTCGTCGGTCTGGTAAGCGCAGGCTTCATGACCCTCAGACAGGCCATTGGTGTAGTCATGGGGGCAAATATCGGAACCACGGTTACGGCCTTCATCATCGGGATTGACATTGGCGAGTATGCCTTGCCGATCATTGCCTTGGGAGCCATCCTGCTGTTCTTCTTTAAAAACAAGAAAATCCAGAACATTGGTCAAATGGTCTTCGGATTCGGGGGGCTCTTCTACGGTCTCGAATTGATGAGCGGGGGAATGAAGCCGCTTCGCGAACTGCAATCATTCCATGAGCTCACGGTCAGCCTGAGCGACAACCCGATTCTCGGTGTCGTCGTCGGGACGGTATTCACCGTTGATTGTACAAAGTTCTTCTGCAACGATCGGGATCCTTCAGGAACTATACAGCTCCGATCTACTGGAACTCAAGGCTGCTCTTCCTGTCCTGTTCGGTGACAATATCGGTACGACGATCACAGCGGTCCTTGCAGCCCTTGGAGCGAGTGTTGCGGCAAGAAGGACAGCAGCCGTACATGTGCTGTTCAACCTGATCGGGACGACAATCTTTTTGATCATCCTACCGCTATTTAACAAGGTGATCTTATTCATGCAGTCATCACTGAATCTGAATGAACCAATGACAATCGCATTCGCCCATGGTACTTTCAACATCACCAATACCATTATTCAGTTCCCATTCATCGCGGCTCTTGCCTATGTTGTGACAAAACTGATTCCTGGTAAAGATGCGATCATCGATTATAACGCACAGCATCTTGATCCTGTTTTCATCCAGCAGTCACCGGCCATTGCCATCGGTCAGGCCAAAGAAGAAGTCTTGCGTATGGGCCAATTTGCTGTAAAGGGTCTTGAAGAGACAAACGAATTTTTGAAAACAACGAATTCGAAGAACGCCGAGACTGCGTATCAGATTGAAGGGGCCATCAACAACCTGGATAAAAAGATCACGGATTATCTCGTCGACCTTTCTTCTGCATCCTTGTCCGAAGTAGAGTCGGAGCGCCATTCGATCCTCATGGATACCGTCAGGGACATTGAGCGGATCGGGGACCATTTTGAAAACATCGTGGAGCTGGTGGAATATCAGCAAGCCAATAAAGTGAAAATTTCCGAGGAAGCGATGAATGACCTCGAGGAAATGTTTGCTCTTACGATTTCTACTGTGAGTCAGTCCATTGAAGCGTTGGATGTGAACTCCTTGGATATGGCACGTGAAGTCATCGAGAAGGAAGACCGCATCGACAAGATGGAGCGTAAGCTGAGGAAGCAACATATCCTGCGCATGAATGAAGGGAAATGTACGGGTCAGTCTGGCATCGTGTTCGTGGATATCATCAGCAATCTTGAGCGGATCGGTGATCATGCCGTCAATATCGCTGAGGCTGTGCTAGAATTAAAATAATGAAGAACAAAGGGGACCTCGTGTGAAGGTCCCCTTTTTTAACGAATGGAGATGGGGATATGGACGTTTTATTTTGGATCTTGATTATAGCGGCGTTTGTTATCGCGTTTGCGGGACTGATCTATCCGATCATTCCTGGAGTGTTGTTCTTGCTCATTGGTTACATCCTTTATGGAGTTTTCTTCTCATTCGAACCGATGAACTGGTTGTTCTGGACCATTCAGATCCTGTTCGTGATCCTCCTATTCGGAGCCGACTATGTCACGAATCTCATCGGCGTGAAAAAATTTGGCGGTTCCAAGGCAGGGGTGTGGGGAAGTACGATAGGGCTTCTTGCCGGTCCATTTGTCATTCCGGTCCTTGGGATCATCATCGGCCCGTTCATCGGGGCGATCCTCGGTGAGTGGTTGATCAAGCGGACATCATTCACACAGGCCGTGAAGGTGGGGGTCGGTTCTGTGATCGGTTTCATTTCCAGTGTGATCACAAAAGGCCTCATCCAGGCCGCCATGCTGGTCTATTTCTTCTGGGTGATCTGAACAATCCCGGGACGCGGGGATTAAGATAGGGGAGAATGGGTATTTTAAAGGAGTATCAGTGGCAGGGGACGAAGCAAATCAGTTGAACCTGCTGTGGAGATTTGGTAATCTTATACTGAAACAGGCCGGAACTAGAAGTCCGGAAAACTATACATAGGGAGGAATTTAATCATGGCTTACGAATTACCACAATTACCTTACGCGTATGACGCATTGGAACCTCATATCGACAAGGAAACGATGAACATTCACCATACGAAACACCATAACACATATGTAACAAAATTAAATGATGCACTTCAAGGTCACGACGACTTCTTAGCAAATCCGTTGAAGAGCTTGTTTCGAATCTTAGATGCTGTTCCTGAAGGTGCTCGTACTGCTGTTCGCAACAATGGTGGCGGTCATGCCAACCACTCTCTATTCTGGACGCTGCTGTCTCCGAATGGTGGAGGCGCTCCATCAGGCGAACTGGCTGATGCCATCTCTTCTAAATTCGGAAGCTTCGATCAAGTTTAAAGAAGAATTTGCTGCAGCAGGTGCAAGTCGCTTCGGTTCAGGTTGGGCTTGGCTTGTAGTAAACAACGGTGAATTGGAAGTAACAAGCACACCAAATCAGGACTAGTCCTTTAATGGAAGGTAAAACGCCTGTCCTTGGTCTTGATGTTTGGGAGCATGCTTACTACCTGAACTACCAAAACCGTCGTCCTGATTACATCGTCAGCTTTCTGGAATGTAGTAAACTGGGATGAAGTGGCTAAGCTTTATTCAGCTGCTAAATAATTTCAAGATGTCTGAAAGAGGGTTCCCATTACCGGGAACCTCTCTTTTTTCTGCATAACTTCCCTCTCCTTATTCAAAGAATAGGGGTACGTTAAAGGGGAGTTTTGCTATGAGCTATAAAAGGTTTTTAGGTGACATCGATTTAACGAAAGAATTGACGCTGCTCCTGTTAATCGGCGGCATGTACTCATTGAGTATTGCCTTGTCGAATACGTTTGTCAACATTTATTTGTGGAAACAATCAGGTGATTTGTCGATTTCGGGTATTTACAATCTAACCGTTGTCATCCTTCAGCCATTGACATTCATCCTCGCAGGAAGATGGGCAAAGAAAGTCGATCGGGTGATCGTATTACGCATCGGTGTTATTTTTTTGGCTTCTTCTATATATCCGTCCTTGTCGTTCGGTGCATCTGGCAGAACATTATCTTGTTGTCCTTGGGGCACTGCTTGGAATCGGGTATGGGTTTTACTGGCTGGCCTTCAACGTGCTCACATTCGAAATCACCGAACCGGAGACAAGGGACTTTTTCAATGGATTCCTCGGGATTTTGACTTCTGCAGGCGGAATCGTCGGACCGATGCTTGCCGGATTTATCATTTCCCGTTTCGCATCGTTTCAAGGATATACCATTGTCTTCGCTCTTTCCCTGTTCCTGTTTGCCGTAGCCGTCGTGCTGAGCTTCTTCTTGAAAAGGAGACCGGCTGACGGACAGTATCTGTTCTGGAGGATTTTTGAGGAAAGGAGCAATGATCCGAACTGGCGGCGGATCACGAATGCCCATTTCTTTCAGGGGTATCCGCGAAGGGACGTTCATATTTGCCATTTCGGTCTTTGTTTACATCAGTACAGGAAGTGAATTCGCACTCGGGACATTCGGCCTGATCAACTCAGGCATCGCCTTTATCAGCTACTACATCGCCTCGAGGGTCATTAAAAAGGAATTCAGGAAAAAAGCGATATTGCTTGGCGGTATCCTTCTCTATCTCGCTGTTTTCTTGATCGTCTTTGATGTGACGTACACCCGACTCCTGATCTATGCTGGATTGATCGCCATTGCATATCCCATTCTCCTGGTCCCCTATATTTCCATGACCTATGACGTCATCGGCACAGGCTGGAAGGCGGCTGAAATGCGAATCGAGTACATCGTTGTTCGCGAGCTGTTTCTAAACGGGGGGAGGATCGTATCGGTCCTTGCTTTCATTGCGGCTGTGACATTGTTCGACCAGAAGGTGAGCATCCCTGTCCTCCTATTGCTGCTTGGTGCGGGGCACAGTATGATTTACTTTTTCATCCGGAAGATTCAATTCCAGCAGCCCTAGCCAATTTCCTCAAAGGGAGGGAAAATATCCTCTCCCTATAGTTATCAGCTAGAAACTCAGCCACTTTTTTTATACACTATACATAGATAGAATTTCTACATAGAGGAAGGGTTGGAAGGATTGAAAAGGAGTAAAAGGAAAAAGAAAACGCACGTCCCCATTCGGATGAATATGCTGTTTTTTGCTGTTTTTCTGTTGTTCTCCATGCTTGTGCTGCGGTTGGGCGTAGTGCAGATTGTGAATGGGGAAAGTTACAAGAGTGAAGTGGAAAGAACCGAAGATGTGGTCGTGAATACCGGTGTTCCACGAGGGAAAATTTATGATCGATATGGTAATGTCATCGTGGATAATGTCCCGTTGAATGCCATCACGTATACGAGGACGAATACAACAACGACGGAAGAGATGATCGACGTCGCCACCAAGCTTTCAGAGTTTATCGACAAAGACACGGAAAGTGTGACGGTCCGGGATAAAAAGGATTATTGGATCATCAAGAATAGCGACAAAGCAGAAGAATTGGTCTCCGCTTCTGAAATCAAGAAGCTTCAGGCGGATGAAGAACTCTCTGAAGATGATGTGAATGCCAAGGTATATCAGATGAGGCTCGACCGGATCACGGACGACAAGCTTGAATCCCTATCCAAAAAGGATCTTGAGATCATTGCGATTTATCGTGAGTTTGCCGGAGGCTATGCCTTGAATCCACAGATTGTGAAAAATGAAGGATGTGACCCCCGAAGAGTTCGCAAAAGTAAGTGAGCATCTGAACGAACTGCCCGGAGTGAATACAACGACGGATTGGAAGCGGTCCTATGTATTCGATGATACGCTAAGGACCATCCTAGGGAACGTATCCTCGGCCAGGGAAGGTCTCCCGAAAAACCTGGTCGATTCGTATCTTGCTGAAGGGTATAACAGGAACGACAGGGTAGGGAAAAGCTATCTGGAACTTCAATATGAAGATCTGCTCCAAGGTCAAAAAGAACAAATGAAGAACATCACGAAAAACGGAAGCATCATTGAATCCCTTCTCGTCCAGGAAGGGCAGCGTGGAAAGGATGTTGTCCTCACCATCGACATGGAGCTTCAGCGTGAAGTGGAAAAAATCATCGAAGATGAACTTTCGAAACAGATACAGCACCGGGGAGCATCTCCGAACCTTGACCGAGCCTATGTGGTGATGATCAATCCGAATACAGGAGAGATCCTTTCCATGGCAGGAAAGCAATATATGAAGAATCAAGAGACCGGCAAATATGAGATGCGGGATGCGGCACTTGGTACCTTCACGTCCTCCTATGAGGTCGGTTCCGTTGTGAAAGGGGCTACGGTCCTAACGGGCTATATGACGGGGAATCTGACCCCGGGCGAGACCTTGATCGACGAACCCCTGAAGATCAAAGGGACGCCACCGAAATCATCCTGGTTCAATAAGTATGGCCAGATGCCGATCACCGATTTGTTCGCTTTGGAAAAGTCATCAAACTCCTATATGTGGAAAGTCGCCCTTCGGATTGCTGGGGGACGGTATGTACCGAATCAGCCGATCGTGAATAATCCTGGAGCATTCGACACCTTCCGGACGCATTTCGCCCAATTCGGACTCGGTGTGCCGACTGGCATCGACCTTCCTGGCGAGTCACCAGGTTTGAAAGGAACGGCTACGGATCCAGGATTCCTCCTTGACTACGCCATTGGTCAGTTCGATACCTACACGACTATGCAACTCGCTCAATATGTGTCGACGATCGCCAATGACGGGTACAGGATTCAGCCTCATATGATGAAGGAAATCCGGGAGCCGACCAATGATAAGAAGAGTCTCGGATCCGTCCTGTTTGAAGACGAGACGAAGGTACTGAACAGAATCGACGCAACACAAGACCAGATCGAACATGTACAAAAAGGGTTCTACCGGGTTTATCATAACCCTGATGGAACGGCTTATAATGAGTTCAAGGACGCTCCGTATAATGCGGCAGGTAAATCAGGGACAGCCGAGACGTACGTGGACGGCAAGCTGAATTACAATACGACGATTATCGGATACGCGCCGTTTGACAACCCGGAAGTGGCTTATGCAACCGTCGTTCCGTCCTCCCATATCCAGGCCGGGGGAGTGAGCGATCCCTATACAAACAAAAAGATCGCCAAGCGGGTTATGGACAAGTATTTCGAGTTGAAGAAAGAACGAGCGAAGACCGCTGGAGATACAAACACCGTAGACAAAAAAGTCGAGAATGCAAAAGAGGCTGAAAAGCAACAGGAAAAGGTAAGGGAAGAGAACAACTGATCCCGGTAGGGGGTGGAGAAATCCACCCTCTTTTTGTTTTGTTTTTTTTCGATGCTTCGAGTCGCGTAGAAAAGAAGCGAATGCGAGACACAGGATAGGAGAACTTACAAGGTAATAGGGACTATGCGATGGGAAGGGATGAGGTGATATTCCTAGGAAAAAATATCCTCCATGCGATAGGCGGGAGCTCCATCTTCCGTGTCATGCCGATCTCCGATGCTTATAAAATCAGGCACATACACGATTTACAAAAGCTTTACAATCGATTAAAACCCCATTAACACTTATCCATTAATCTATACTCATGTAGGACAAAACAACCAATATTCTAGGGGGAATTAACGAATGAAGAACTTCAAGAAAGTACGGACTGCTTACAATACTAGCAGCAGCTGTCAGCATTTCGGCGGCGTGCGGAAATGGAAGCAGCACACGACGAAGGCAAAAAGTGATGAAAAAGCATCAGGTTCAATCGTAGTTTCAGGTTCTTCTGCAATGCAACCACTTGTTGCAGCAGCAGCTGAAGAATTCATGGCAGAAAATCCAGAAGCCGATATCCAAGTGAATGCCGGTGGATCTGGAACAGGACTATCCCAAGTAGCTGAAGGATCAGTCCAAATCGGTAACTCCGATGTGTTCGCTGAAGAAAAAGAAGGAATTCCAGCGGACGAGTTAGTTGATCATAAAGTAGCGGTAGTTGGAATGACAGCTGCAGTTAATCCGAATGTTGGTATTGAAAGACATTTCCAAAGAAGATCTTGAAGAAAGTATTCACGGGAGAAATCAAGAACTGGAAAGAGCTTGGCGGTAAAGATCAAAAGATCACTCTTGTCAACCGTCCTGATTCTTCAGGTACTCGTGCCACTTTCGTAAAATTTGCACTTGATGGAGAAAATCCTGCTGAAGGAATCACAGAAGATTCTACAAATACTGTAAAGAAAATCATCAATGAAACGGACGGAGCCATCGGTTACCTTGCATTCTCTTACTTCACGGATGACAAGGTAACAACACTTTCAGTCGATGGTGTTAAACCGACTGATGAAAACGTACAAAAAGGCGACTTCCCGATCTGGGCTTACGAGCATTCTTATACGAAAGGCGAACCAGATGGTCTGGCAAAAACGTTCCTTGATTATATGATGAGTGACGATGTTCAAAGTGGTTTAGTGAAGGATCAAGGGTACATTCCTTCTGCTGACATGAAAGTCGAACGTGATGCAGAAGGAAAAATCACAAGAAGTAATGCAATTAGATAACTTGATAGGGTAAATGCATAAGGCATTTACCCTATTATCTCGTAACTAGGGGTGTTTACGTGATATGGAAAAGCAACTGCCGGCCTCAAAAGGCTGACTAAAGAATAATAGATCTTGGATGAACGGGGAATTCAAAGGGAAATTTCTTAGTCACACTAAGTGCAGTCATCATGATTGCGGCAACAATCTCCATCACCATCTTCTTAACAACAAAAGGGTTGCAATCATTCATTAAAAATGGTGTAAGTCCAATTGAGTTCTTAACCAGTACAGATTGGAATCCTACAGGGGAAAACCCCTTATATGGTGCTTTTCCGTTCATTTTCGGATCATTTGCTGTCACGATTCTTTCCGCCATTAGTGGCAGCACCACTCGGAATAGGCGCAGCCATCTTCATGACGGATATTGCCCCGTCATGGGGAAGGAAAATCATGCAGCCGATCGTGGAACTTCTTGTCGGGATTCCTTCCGTTGTTTATGGATTTATAGGGCTTACAGTATTGGTTCCATTCATTCAGGGGCACATTCTTCCGGCATGGGATTCTCATTACTGGCAGGGACCATCGTCTTTCCGTCATGATCCTGCCGACCATTACGACCATCGCAACAGATGCCATGAGTTCACTGCCTAAAAACCTTCGCGAGGGTTCATATGCCCTAGGTGCAACACGCTGGCAAACAATTCAGGAAAGTCTTGATCCCAGCTGCATTACCGACGCTTTTGACTGCTGTGGTACTCGGGATGGCCAGAGCGTTCGGTGAAGCCCTAGCCGTGCAAATGGTCATCGGGAATACACGTGATCTTCCATCTAGCCTTCTGGATGCCTCTGCGACATTGACGACGATCATTACGCTGAATATGGGACATACCACTTACGGAAGCGTAGAGAATAATACGCTGTGGTCCATGGGACTTATCCTTCTGATCATGTCCTTCCTATTTATCTTATTGATCCGTTATCTCTCATCAAGGAGGAAAATCTAATGAACAGTAAACGAGCAGACAAACTGGCAACCGGCGTATTTATCGGAATCGCAGCACTCATCATTGCCCTGCTAGTTGCCCTCTTCACCTATATTCTTGTCAAAGGTGTCCCGTATATCACATGGGATTTCCTGACCACCCCATCAAGCACAGTACGTGAAGGGAGCGGGATTCGGGATCAGCTATTCAATTCCGTCTATATCCTGTTCATCACGATGTTGATTACCGTTCCCCTCGGTGTAGGCGGCGGAATCTATATGGCTGAATACGCTAAACCAGGTAAGATCACCAATACGATCCGTTCATGTATTGAAGTACTGGCATCCCTTCCTTCCATTGTGATCGGGATGTTCGGTCTATTGGTATTTGTGAATATCAACCGGATGGGGATACACCATCATCGGTGGTGCACTGGCACTGACTGTTTTCAATCTTCCTGTCATGGTAAGGGTAACTGAAGATGCGATCCGAGGCGTACCACGTGAACTAAAAGAGGCAAGCCTGGCGCTGGGTATCACGAACTGGCATACAATCAAGACCGTCATGATCCCGGGTGCTTTCCCTTCTATCCTGACGGGTGCGATCCTTGCTTCGGGACGTGTATTCGGTGAAGCGGCAGCTCTTTTATTCACAGCCGGTTTATCGACGCCGCGTCTGAATTATGCAGACTTGAATCCACTGTCACCCACTTCTCCACTGAATGTTTTCAGGCCGGCAGAAACTCTTGCTGTGCACATCTGGTCGATCAATACACAAGGATTCATCCCTGACGTAGCGGAGAAGGCAGCGGGAGCATCTGCGGTCCTGATCATCGTCGTACTGATCTTTAATCTGGGCGCACGGATTCTTGGCAGCTATATTCATAAAAAAATCACGGCGACAAAATAAGAGAAGGTGGGATTGAATATGATGATCGACATGCAAACCAGACCCGTTGAAAAGACCTTCAAGCCTGGACATGATACGATTTTGGATGTGCAAAACCTCGATTTCTTCTATGGCGACAACCATGCCGTCAAAAACATCTCTATGAAAATCGAAAAAAATGCCGTCACGGCATTGATTGGACCTTCAGGATGCGGAAAATCGACGTTTCTTCGCACCATCAACAGAATGAATGATCTTGTACCGATAGCAAGGGCAGAAGGAAAAATCATGTACGAAGATGTCAACCTGCTTGACAAGAATATTGATGTCGTAGCCCTTCGTAAGGAAATCGGTATGGTATTCCAGAAACCGAATCCATTCAATAAATCGATTTATGAAAACATCACCCACGGCCTGACTTTTTCAGGAATCAAGAAGAAAGCTGTACTGGAGGAAATTGTAGAAGAAAGCCTGACGAAGGCCGCTCTCTGGGATGAAGTAAAGGACCGCTTGCATACTTCGGCACTTGCCCTCTCGGGAGGTCAGCAACAGCGTCTCTGCATCGCCAGGACTATTGCCATGAAGCCGACGGTCATGCTGCTGGATGAACCATGCTCGGCCCTAGATCCAATCTCAAACGCCAAGGTCGAAGAATTGATTGCAGACTTGAAGAAGGATTATTCCATCGTGATCGTCACCCATAATATGGGGCAGGCTTCGCGTGTGTCGGACAAAACAGCGTTTTTCTATAATGGAGACCTTATCGAATTTGATCAAACGGAGAAGATTTTTACCAATCCTTCAGAGAAAAGGACGGAAGAATACATTTCCGGTCGTTTTAGTTAAGGGACAAGAGATCCACAAGAATTAAACTGGATGGAGGGGTTTCATATGGCTTTAGCAACAGCGGCCAAGACGGCATTTGCCATCAACGATTTGAACCTGTGGTACGGGAAGAACCATGCATTGAAAAATATCACCTTCCCTATTTATGATCATGAAGTAACAGCGATCATCGGACCGTCGGGGTGCGGGAAATCGACATTCATTAAGACGCTGAACTTGATGAATCAGTCGGTCCCGGGCATAAAAATGTCAGGGGAAATCAATTATGACGGAACGAACATCCTGTCAGACAAAGTCGACCTTGTTGACCTTAGCAAAAAGGTAGGGATGGTCTTCCAAAAAGGGAATCCCTTTCCCCAAAGCATCTATAACAACATCACCTTCGGCCCCAAGGTCCACGGTGTGAAAAAGAAAGCAGAACTTGATGAAATTGTGGAAACGACGTTGAAAAGTGTTGCATTCTGGGATGAAGTAAAGGACCGTTTAGATGCGCCGGCCATGGGTCTATCGGGCGGTCAACAACAACGTCTCTGCATCGCAAGGGCACTTGCAACAAAACCAGAAATCCTCCTCATGGATGAACCGACGTCGGCCCTGGATCCGATTTCCACGGTCAAAATCGAAGAGCTGATATCGTGAGCTCAAGAAAAAATATACCATTGTCATTGTCACCCATAATATGCAGCAGGCTGCCAGGGTGTCTGATAAAACGGCGTTCTTCCTACTTGGAGATCTTGATCGAACTCGATGAGACAGATAAGATATTCTCCAATCCTGAAGATAAACGGACAGAGGATTATGTGTCAGGACGATTTGGGTAAGTGTGACATCAATCTGATTAAAGGGGAGTTCCATAGATGGTAAGCAGAAGCAATTTCGATTTAAACCTCAAGGAATTGAAGGATAAATTATTCGCCATGGCTGATCTTGAGGCAAGTCAGTCCCTGCAAGAGTCCGTCGAGGCATTAAAGACACAGGATATCGAGAAGGCCAAGGAAATCATCGCGCATGATCATATAATCAACCGCATGGATAACGAAATCAATCATCTTGCCATCATTCTCATTGCCAAAGAATCACCTGTGGCAACGGACTTACGGAAAATCATCTCTGCACTGAGGATCTCATCTGAAATTGAACGCATTGGGGATATGGCTACGAATATCGCCAAATCCACCTTGCATATCGGCGAATCAAAAATTGATCAAACCGATAGAAGAAATTCCGAAGATGCTTGGCATCGCAGAAGAAATGCTGGAAGAAGCGCTGATAGCTTTTCAGGAAGAAGATGCTTCATTGGCCAAAAAAGTGGCGGATCGTGATGATGAGGTGGATGAGATTATATGGCAAGCTTAGTAAAGGAACTCATGACGTATATTCCAAACTACCCAAATGAAATCAGCCAGATCACTCAACTGGCCTTTACCTGCAGATATATTGAAAGGGTAGCGGACCACGTGACGAATATTTGTGAAAATGTCATTTTTCTTGTAACCGGGGAGCGTTTTGATCTCAATAATTAATTGGTGAAAAATCCGGACTGAGAGGTCTGGATTTTTTTATTTGTAAATCAAGCGTTAAGATGGCGTTAAGTTTGCTTCAAGGCTATGGCGCTTCTGAGACATTTGACCCATAGTGGAAGGAGGAACCAGAATAGAAGGAGGACAAAATGATCGTCATGAAACCCAAACACTCAATCATGCGAAAGCTTCGCTTCACCTTATTGACCAACACCCTATTATTCCTGCTGTGTGTGGGAGTCAGCCTCGTAACCATCCATAAAATTCATGCCGATCTCCTTGTTGTAAAAGAAAAGGGGCAACGTTCTGTCGAAGTGACGGATCTCTCCAGAATGGTGAACGAGAAGGATATCCGGATTGCGGATTATATTACCTTCATGAAAGAGGAAGATCTCAAGGAATACCGCAGGTTAAGAAATCAACTTCAAACGCAAACCACGGAATGGAACCTTGCATCTGCCAACGAAGAGACGAAAAAAGCCATGGAAGCGTTCATTGAAAACAATAAGGCAATCGATGAGATGTTTTCAAAAGAAATCGCCCCGGCCGTCGTTAGGCTCGATGAGGGCATTTATACCGACGCTAGAGAAAAGATATCAGGGCTAAGGCAAGAAAACAACCAGATCCTTGAGACGTTAAGAAAGCAGACTTCCAGTGAACAGGCAGCGATCGTGAAAAAGGCTGAGCGCTCCATTGCCCTTAGCCAAACACTGACAGTGGGAATGATCCTCTTCACAACTGTATTGAGCTATTGGATCATACATAGAACTGGAACGAGAATGAAGCGTGACATAGATGAACTATTGGCTATCACCCGATCGGTGGCAGCAGGCAATCTTACGGAAAATGTCCCCTCTTCTAATGGCAGAGATGAAATCCAACTTCTCGGTGATTCAATTAGCAAGATGGTACAGGAACTGAAAGGACTTGTACAGGGAATCGAGCGGGGCGCAGGAAATGTTCAGGAAAATAGTCAAAAGATGGTGGGTTTATCTGATAGCATCAAGGAATCAAGCATGGGGGTGTCTGTCTCCATGGAAGGGCTGACGGTCGGTTCAACCCAACAAGCGGCTTCCACATCCGATCTTACCGGTCATTACCGCACATTCAGCAGCAGAATGGGACAGGTGGCAGAAGAATTCAATGCGTTGAAGACTCAATCTCTAACGATTCAAACGATAACCGGTCAGTCGGGTCACTCCATGATGGAAAATGCCAAACAGATGGAAAAAGTGTATATGAAAATAGGCGAGACAACAGACCTGATGAAAGAACTCCAGATGCGTATGGACTCGATCAGCCGTCTCACCCACTTTATAAAGGAAGTAGCCACCCGGACGGACATTCTATCTTTAAACGCATCCATTGAAGCGGCGCGGGTGGGAGAGTCAGGTCGAGGGTTCCAGGTGGTTGCCGGGGAAATACGTCAGCTCTCCCATCACATACATAAATCGCTAACAGAAATGGATAGAGATATCAAGGGCGTTCGACACATCACGCATCATGTGTCAGCGAGTCTGGACGCAGGTTTTGAAGAAGCGAGCATCGCAAAAACATTGACGGAGCAGGTGGGTCAGGATGCTGAGAGGGTCACGGTCCTTGTGACCGGAATGGGGGAGGGAATCAGGGAAATCTCTGAGGGGATGAAACTGTTGAATGAGTACAAGGATGAGATGGCCATTTCTGTATCCATGCTTTCAGAACTTTGCCATACATTCGATGAAAGTGCGAGAGACACCCACTCTTCCATACAAGTGCAGCATAATCTCATTGATACCATGTATGATCAATCCGATCGTGTGAACGGGGAGGCGGTGATCCTTCAGCGGCTTGTGGACCGTTTTCAGGTTTAAATCGAAAGGGGAGACCGGACTTGGAACCGGTCTCCCTTTTATAATCAGGAAATCCCTTGAATGATGGAACGGACATCTTCTTTGGACAGATCGGAAAGAGATCCGATCTTTTCAGGCGGCACTCCCTGTTTGTGAAGGGATATGACCTGGTTCCGAATGATTTCATTTATGGATTTTTTCGGACTTGGTACCGGGCTTCCCATCATCAACTCTTCTTCCAGCACTTTGATTCTTTTTTTTAATTTTAATTGCTCTTGATACATATTGATCGAAAGTTCTTCGACACTCTTTTCGACAGCGTTCAAAGGATCTTTTTGAAGGAAGGAAGAGAGGAAGAGAAGGAGGGATACACCCCAAATACCCAGTAAAACATACAACATTTTTATCACCTCTCATGCGTAACTCTCTCTATTTATAGCATAATTTTCTTCCTAACTCTATCATCATTTGGTTCTATTTGTAGAAATGCCCAATATTATGTCAAGAAAACGATTTGAGGAAAAGAGAAACAGAACGGAAACCAACCGGCTTGATGATTTTTCAATAAATTTTCGTGGGGGAGACGCTACTGTGACTGAACCGGCTAGGATACGACAAAATGCGTTTATTGTAGGAATTTGAGTTGAGTGGTACGATATTTCTATACAATTGTCATAATATTTAGATACGTTCATACAGAAGAGGATCGTCTTTCATAAGGAGGGAATTATATGCTGGAAGAAATCATCAGATTGAGGGAGCAGGGAGTTTCATTCAGAAAAATAGCCAAGGAACTTGATATGACCGTAGGCAAAGTACAGTATCAGTGGGTGAAATATCAAAAGACCGTCACGGTCGGTCAACCTGATGCAGGTTTGGATAAAAGCAGTGCCCCTGCCAAAAGGGTGGGCAGAGTGAGGGCGAAGAAACAACGCCCCGCATTGAAATCCCATCCTTCCACTGAATTGATTCTAACGTTCTCAAGTTTTACACGGGTCTATTGTCACTGGGAGATACCGGGAAACTGGCTACAGCACACGGGTGAACAATTATCACTATCAGGGGAGGAGCGTCCTTTCGTATTAAGGTTATATGATGTGACGTCCATTGCATTTGACGGCCACAACCATCACTCTCACATCGATACATATGTACCGGCCAAAGAAAATGGGTGGTTTGTGTCGGGCCTTAGGGAGAACAGGAGCTACTGTATGGATATCGGCTGGAAGTTGGAAGATGGGACGTTCCTGGCATTCACACGATCCAACGTGATTCATACGCCAAGGACGGAAGAAACCCAGGAGCATCATCGTTTGCAGGATTTGCACGATTTTGAAGCCGGCAGGATCCGAACTCCGAACTGGGTTGAACATGTGAGCACCTATTCCTACTATGTGAAGGAGGTCAAGTCATGAATCAGATCACCTATCCAGCAATCAATGATTCCATCCTATCAGGCTGGAACACTCCTCAAGGGAGGGAGGAATGCCTGACTTCCATCCTGATGGCAACGGGTGCCCTTCTTTCATCAAGAAATCACAGGCTCGTCGTTGTCAATCCCATGGTCTTCCCGATCTGTTCAAGCGATGACTTCCAGGCAGAAGCCGACAGCCTGATACAGAAAAAGCTTCTTGAACAAGGAGAAAACGGAATATGGCAGCAGATTTTCACGATGTGGAGTATGTATGATGGAGATCTTATCAACGTATGGCGTGAACTCGTGATGGAGGACGGACTGACTGTTGTCCCCACTACGGTCAATCCCTTGCCCCTTACACATTACAGGACCTCCATGGCGATCGATTTCCAGATCCGATTGAGTGTGAACTTGATGAAGCGATATCTCGGTCATCAAGCAACCTGGTTCTGGATGCCTCAGGCAGCGTATATTCCCGGTATTGATGCGTACCTGGTAAAAAACCATATCCATACCTCCTTCATCTCAGGTCGATCATTCGATCATAGTGAAAAAGAAGGATCGGGTGATATGCTCCGGACACCGCGTGGACTGCACCTCATCCCTGTGGATGAAGGAGATGGTGTTCTGCACATGAGACAAACACCCTCCTTTTATGAAACATCGGAATCCGTCCTTGCGAGGGTGGAGTTCGGTTACAAGGGGTCGGAGCGAAATGAGCCGATTCTACCTGACGAGGCCATCAGGCAGCTGCCGTTCCTGCACCGCATGGAAGCCACCATCGAATCGCACTTGCGCGTGTATGGTGAAGATCTCCCTCTTATCCATCTTGTAAGAGAGTGGATGGCTGCCATCGACAGAGTGATGCAGGGGGGGAATGCCGACCCTGACCAGTTTGAGATGTGCCGTCGATTCATTGAAACACAAGCGGAAGTACACCCATTCTTCAAGCAAAGAGAGATCCTCATCCCGTATCCACGTACAGAAGATATCTCGGGTACACTGCTTGTAGAAGGCGGCAAGGAGGAGAAACAGGGTTCGGTTCTGGTCCTATCCTGGGAGTATCCGCCCAATGTGGTAGGTGGGCTTTCAAGACATGTGCATGATCTCGCCACCACCTTCTCTAAAAAGGGAAGGAGGGTGCACGTATTGACTGCCCGCACTCCTAGAATGGCTCCATATGAAAAAGTCGACGGGGTGGAGGTCCACAGGGTCCATCCTCTCCATCCTTATGAAGACGACTTCTTCAAGTGGGTCATCGATTTGAATCATGCTTTCATCCGCTATGCCGGGGAGTTGATGATTCACGAACACATCACCCTCCTTCACGCTCACGATTGGATCGTCGGTAGGGCGGCACGGCATCTGAAATCGACCAGGTCCCTCCCATTGATCACAACGATCCATGCGACGGAACACGGTAGGAATCACGGGATCCATACGGATCTTCAGCGGAAAATCCATGATGAAGAGGAGAGACTGACCAGGGATTCAGATCATGTGATCGTCTGCAGCGATCACATGAAAGAGGAAGTGAAAAATCTCTTTCCGGCTGCGAAAGCGTGCACGGTCATACCGAACGGAGTCGAGCTCGATCAAGGGGCGGAAGCGGAATCATCCAACGATGATGGCTACTTTTTCGCCATAGGAAGGATGGTCAGTGAGAAGGGGTTTGAAACGATCATCCAAACAGCTGCTAGGATGAAGGAAGAAGAGCGGGATTTCTCCGTGGTGATTGCAGGTAAGGGTCCCTTGCTCGATGATTATAGGATTCGCGTAGGTGAAGCCGGACTTTCGGCGATGATCAACTTCGTAGGATTCATATCGGATGAAGAACGAAACCGCTATTTGAGAGGGTGCCGGGCCGTTCTATTCCCCAGTCTCTATGAGCCTTTTGGAATCGTAGCCCTTGAGGCCATGGCGCATAAGAAAATGGTCATCGCCTCGAATACAGGGGGACTGAAAACGATCGTGAAGCATGAACAGACGGGGCTTTTATTCCAGCCTGAGGATGCCGATGATCTGTATTCTCAGATCAGGCGGGTGACGGAAAACCGCCAACAGGCTGCAGAGTGGGGGAGAAACGGGCACAAGCTGGCAGAAAGCCTGTTCAGCTGGGAGCGAATCGCCGAATTGACCTGGCAGATTTATGAGGATGTGAGATTGGAAGCGAAAGTGGCGGGTGGTGTGCAGTGAAGGCGGTCATTCTTGCAGGCGGGGAAGGGCGCAGGCTGCGCCCCTATACCCTTACCGTACCAAAACCGATGGTCCCTATCTTGAATAAGCCGCTGCTGGAGTACACGATCGATCTCCTGAAGTCTCAAGGGATCCGGGATATCGTGATCACCACCTGCTACAAAGCAGATACGATCCGATCCCACTTCAAAGATGGGCGCAAACACGGTGTAAGCATATCGTACCTGGAGGAACCGTTCCCCCTTGGGACAGCGGGCGGTCTCTTCCGTGCCCGGGTGCGGTTCAAGGAACCCATCCTGATCATGAGCGGCGATGCTTTCACCGATCTCAAGCTTCAAGACGTCATCTCGTATCATTTCCGGAGAAAGGCCCGTATGACCATGGTGACCAAAGAGGTCAGTAATCCAGCTGGATACGGGGTGTGTCACACTGATAGCATGGGAAGGCTGATTGAATTCAGGGAAAAGCCCGAAGACTGGATCGGGGATGAAGTCAACACCGGCATCTATGTGATGGATCCGTCCCTCCTGGATGAATATCACCGGGAAGGGCAGGTGGATTTCAGCAAGGATTTGATCCCGGAGCTCCTTTCTTCCAATGAGCGGGTGTTTGCTTACAGAACCAACGCATATTGGCGGGATATCGGAAGCCCTGACCAATATAAGCATGCCAGGGAAGATGTCATGGCAGGTACGATCGCAGCCCCTTTTCTCAGTGACCTGTCCATGAAAGGAGAGCCGTTCATGACCAAAATCCGCGTTTCCTGTCCAAAACGGAAAAAACCGATCGTGTTTGCAAAACTGATGGAAACGGTCCCAGCCTTTTGGAGCAGTGGGGAAGTGGTGTTCAGGGATCAGGGCGGGGGCAGGACAAAAATCATTAATGACCCGGAACGAGGGTTCATCATTTACTCAAAAGCCCAGCGAAAACAACAATCGAAGAAACTGGCCGAATACTATGGAGAAAAAATAAAAAATATGGCTAAAGGTGTCGAAGCATATGAATGAGTATAATCGGACATTTCATATACAGGGAATCGCATGGGACTCCGGTAAGAACCGTGCCCTTGACAAGGGGAAAGAACGTATCGTGAATGGGATCGGGGTGTCGGTTGAGGGCAATTGTGAGGAATGGGGAGAATCCCTTTCGTTCCGGCTGCAGAATACAACGGATAAGCCCAGGAAGCTGAAGATCTTTTTCTTGGTGGAATGGCTCTCCTGCAAAGAAGATACAATCGGTATCGTATCCTTCG
Source organism: uncultured Bacillaceae bacterium (assembly GCA_963762295.1). GTDB lineage: Bacteria > Bacillota > Bacilli > Bacillales > Bacillaceae_B > Rossellomorea. The sequence continues at coordinate 344,501 of CAVXKK010000004.1, read as the reverse complement.
GGAAAGACATCTTCTGGAATTATGGAGGAAGGAATCTCGCTGCAACGAATATTGTATCATCAGCGGATTCGGTGAAAAAGACGATCTACCCCTTGAACCTGAAGGGTCTGCAATTATGGAAGAAATCCCTGAAGGAAGGCAGTTTGTACTACTATCCCATCACCAACGGCCAGAATATGATGGTCTATATGCTGGACTTTTCCCTGGAGCCATTCGAACGGAAGAATGGGAGCGTTTATGGAATCGAAGGAGCCATGAAGGAAGAGGTAATAAATTTGGATGAGAGAATGAAAAACGGACTAGCATTTCCCTCAGAAAAGTGATATTATAGAAAAGTCGTATGATGAGAAGAACATGTAAATGTTTGGAGGGAAATTATAATGCGTGTAAACATTACTTTAGCTTGCACAGAAACTGGTGAGCGTAACTATATTACAACGAAGAACAAGCGTAACAATCCAGACCGTCTTAGAGCTAAAAAAATACTGCCCGAAATTGAAGCGTGTTACATTGCACCGTGAAACAAAATAATGTAAGGAAAGAGACCGAATCCCAAAAGGATACGGTCTCTTTTTTTGTCCGAACCAATGATCATCTTGAATATGACGGGTGTTCTTCACCGCAGGATTCTATATAATGAAGGTACATCATACAGGAAGGAGTGGGACCATGAAGCAAATCATGAGGGAGAGGCAGCTTGAGAAGCTTGGGAACATCCCATTCGTCACGGGGAAACAAAAAGGACACAGGATTGAACAGAACCTGTTTACTTCCGACGATTGGACCGGCAGCCGGGTAATCGCTGTCACCGTATCGAAACCACCGGAGATCGATACATGGGGGATCGTGAAACGAGGATGGGAAGAAGGAAAGATCATGGTCGTGCCGAGGTGCCTGCCTAAGACGAGGGGGATGGATTTCTATGCCCTGAGCGACTTCGACGAACTTGAACAAGTCTATTACGGACTCTACGAACCGAGGACGAAAGGGGCTGTACCGGTTGCCTTGGATAAGATCGACCTGATGATCGTTCCGGGACTTGCCTTCACCACCGGGGGATATCGCCTCGGATTTGGCGGGGGGTATTACGACCGGATCCTGACGGGATACAAAGGGATGACCATCTCCCTGGCTGCAGACGAACAGCTGGTGGAGGAAGTCCCGATTGAGTCATTTGATCTTCCTGTCCAAAAGATCGTCACAGAATCCGGGATCATCCACTGTGGGCGTTGAATCCATCCTCTCATTTATTGGAATCGTGACGGGAGCAGCGGCCGGATGGAAGTTGAAATTCCTCACCGCTTCGGGTGCTGCGATGGCCTTCTTGGTCGGTTCTTTGATTGTACTCGGAAGCGGGATTCAAGGCCTGATGCTCTTATTCCTCTTCTTCATCACTTCTTCCTTGTTTTCTGCCTTCAGGAAAGAGCAGAAGGCGGGGGTGGAAGAAAAACTGGCCAAGTCGTCAACCAGGGATTGGGAGCAGGTAGCGGCAAACGGTGGGGTCCCGGCTCTCTTTGCCATCCTGGGCCTTTGGACCGGTGATGCGGTGTGGAACTTGGGATTCGCCGCATCCATCGCCGCTGCCAATTCCGATACATGGGCTTCTGAAATCGGCCCCCTGTCGAAGGAGTCACCCCGTCACTTTCTCACCTTAAGGAAAGTGGAACGGGGAACCTCAGGCGGCGTTTCCGTCCTCGGTACCGGTGCATCAGCCGGTGGAGCCTTGCTGATCGCTGGCGCTTCTCTTCTCCTCCTTCCGGACATCTCCCTGGGGGGTGCGGCAGTGATTGCCGCGGCAGGATTTTTGGGGAGTGCTATCGATACGGTAATCGGAGGGACGATTCAATCCCGCTCGATCTGCCCTGAGTGTGGGCTGAAAACGGAAGCACGGGCCCATTGCGGCAGAGCTACGATTCAAACAGGGGGGATACCCTGGATGACCAATGAAATGGTGAATTTCCTTTCCTGTCTCCTTGCCGGCATTTTACCGGTTTTATTTTTCTGGTGAAAATGAAAAGTTCTGGCATAAGTTCCACCGTATTCATCCAAACTATCATCAGGAGGGATCAAGATGAACGGATGGATGAAATGGTTGATAGTAGGACTCGTCTTATTCATGCTCGTTCCCAATCGTTACAGATTGCTTAACCTCATCCTCGGAAGCAGCTTCCTGAGGAAATGGGCGGTCAGGTGGACGATGGGGATACCGGCAATTCGCTCAAAGTTCATACAGAGTACATTCCGGTAATGCATGGCCCGTATCCAGTCGATACGGGCTTTTCTATTTCTTTATTTTTCACTGTCCGGTATAGTATGGGTAACATCTATACTCAATGAAAGTAGTGAAGGCGAGTGGAGTTGACGAATCACTATCTGTTTTGGAAAATCGTTCATCATCTGGTGGAAAGTAAACAGTACAGGCTTATCCATCAATCCGATGAACATGGGGAAGTGTGGCTTGAGAATACGGGAATGAAAGAAGCCGGCATCGTCCGCGTCCGGTTGAAGGATCTGGATTTCTTCCGTTGGATGGAGCGGGATATGGAGCTTGTCCTCCAGAATGGAGAAAACCTGCGTAAATCACTCCGTAAGAGTAAGCTCAACATCAAAACGATTTATGTATCCACCTATCCTCCTGTGGATGATGAGATGGGTCGTGTTGGCGCTGGGCATGTGACGGTCACACCCCTGGTTGTCGAGTCCGCCCACTACAAAGAAACGCTGAGTAACGATCCCGTGCTCAGTGGGGGGGACTGGGATCTGCCGGAGGATATCGGGGACCGTGATGTGGAGTGGATGAGAGGGCTTGCCCTCACCTCTGCCAAGAGGCGGATCCAGGAAGAACAAAGCCTTTTCCAATCGGGAAAGCCCTTCTTTACATACCTTTTCATCGCTATCCAGGTGATCATGTTTGCGATTTTGGAACTGAACGGGGGAAGTCACAATACTGAAACCCTCATCCGTTTTGGGGCCAAGTACAAACCGCTCATGCTTGAAGGCGAGTGGTGGCGTCTGATCACCCCGATCTTTCTGCATATCGGCATGATTCATCTTCTTTTGAACTCCGTTGCCCTGTTCTATCTGGGGGGTGCAGTCGAGCGGATTTACGGTAGATTCAGGTTTGTCCTGATCTACCTCGTCGCAGGGGTTTTGGGGTCACTCGGGAGCTTTCTGTTCACCGATACAGTTTCGGCGGGTGCCAGCGGGGCGATCTTCGGGTGTTTCGGAGCCCTGTTGTATTTCGGCACCGTTCATCCAAAGATCTTTTTCCGCACGATGGGCAATAATATCATCGTCGTATTCGCCCTCAATCTCGTCATCGGATTCATTCTCCCTGGGATCGACAACGCCGGGCATCTTGGTGGAGTGGTGGGAGGCTTCATCATGGCAGGTATTGTAGGTGTGCCGAAGTCCGGTAAGAAGATCAGGCAGCTGTTGTTCCTAGCTGTCATGATCATCATTCTTTCACTGTCCATCAATAGGGGATGGAATGATGATCCACTTAAAATGAGTGTGGACCGTGTCAATGCCCTAGCTGGAGAAAAGCTTGCCATGGAAAAATGGGAGGAAGCGGAAGCGCTTTTGAGACCGGTTGCCGAAAAAGGCGATCCCGATGCCATTGCTTACTTTCAACTTTCCTATGCCGAAATCCAACTGAATAAAATGGATCAGGCAGAGGACCATCTCAAAATGGCCATACAGGAAGACGAATCCCTTTCGGAAGCCCATTATAATTTAGCCTATATCTTACGAGGTGAAGAGGGGAAAAGGGAAGAAGCCCTCAAGCATGCCAAGAGGGCTTACGAGCTGTCCGATTCCAATGAGAACTATAAAGATCTTTACGACTACCTGAAAAGCGGAGAATTAATAGGAAATCACCTGACGAAGGAGGGAGGCCTCACCTTTCTTGTCGATGATCAATACAAGGACTTCCTTCCGGTCTTTTTTCAGGAGGATGAGGGGGATGGTGCTGTCCACGGGATTCTGGATAGCTCCATCCTCTTTTTTTATGCCGATCGCATAATTCTTATAGAGCCCCTCCCATAGATTTCCCGTTACTTTTGCCCACTGGGCAGGGGTGAATCCGGGATAGGGACGGGTTGAATAAGCCGGGAGTTCTGTCAGGGGAAGGGCGTTGTAATTCCCTCCATTGATTTGTAACTCTTTCATTCCCTTGGCCCATGCAGCTTCAACGGTCTTTGTGACCAACCCGTCGAGGCTTTTCTTCCATTCGGCCTGCACATCCGTCGTCGGTGTTTTGAATGAGCCCAACGGACTGAAGGCGGAATCGATGATATAAAGCCGATCACTGGACATGGTTTGTGCACTCTTGAACGTGTCTTCCCCTTCATGGATCTCGGCATAGTGATAGGCCACTGCCTGAAGGAGGTTGCTCTCATCGCCCTCTACCTTCATTTTTTGATATAGGCTGGAGGTGTTCGGCTTCCATTTGTTCAATACGCCTTTCAACTTCCCATTGCTGAACAGAAGTCCCACATCCTGTCTGAGATAAGACGGAGAGTCAAGTTCCGAGGCTACAGTCCAATCCACCACCTGATCTTTCTGCTGCGTGAGGTTCATGGAAGTCGAGGCTGCAAGGAAGGAGGCATTTTGGTCAATAGGGAAGAAGATGATGCTTTCCCTTGTCTCGGGCTTGTATAGCATTTGAATCAATAGAATGGCAGATGCCAAGATGATGAGGAACGGCAAAACGTCTTTTATCCTGTTTTTCATAATCATCCACTCCATAAGTTTGTCCCTTTCATCCAATCTATGAAGCTGAAGAGTGGATTATGAAAGGTATGACTAATGGGGAATGTGTCAAAGATGGTGAGGATAACGTGAAAAATGGGAAGTGAATGCTATGGCCATGCAGGAAAAGAAACCTGTTTCATCTGTAATTGAAGAAAATACGAGCTATTTAAGGGAAGTCCTTGCTGTCGATAAGAGTTTCGATGTCATTCAGCTCGATGTGGAATATGCTGAAAGGAAGATGGGCCTGTTCATGGTGGACGGCTTTGTAAAAGATGACATCATGCACTATCTGATGAAGATCCTTTCGGGTCTTGACCCGGAGCAGCTCCAGGAAGATACACTCCAAAAGCTGTTGAAAACGTATATCCCCTATATCGAAATCGAACAGGTCGATGATTTGAATCAAGTGGTGGATCTTGTACTGGCCGGACCTACGGCACTAGTGGTGGACGGGGTCGATAAAGTCATCATGATCGATGCCAGGACCTACCCTGTAAGGGGGCCGCAGGAGCCTGATATCGAGCGGGTGGTCCGTGGTTCACGGGACGGATACGTAGAAACGATCGTTTTCAATACGGCATTGACGAGGAGGAGGGTAAGGGATCCTTCCCTGAGGATGGAGTACATGCAAGTAGGAAGAAGGAGTAAAACCGACATCGTGGTTAGCTATATTGAAGATATAGCGGATCCGGAGCTTGTCCATCGCATCAAGGATGCCCTGTCCAAGATCGATACTGACGGGCTTCCCATGGGCGAGAAGACGCTGGAAGAATTCATCTCCGGCCGTCACTGGAATCCATATCCCATGGTGCGCTACACAGAGCGGCCCGATACGGCGGCAGCTCATCTATATGAAGGGCATATCATCATCATGGTGGATGGATCACCGAGCGTCATGATCACTCCCACAACGTTTTGGCATCATCTCCAGCACGCGGAGGAATATCGCAACAAACCGTCCGTGGGGGCCTATTTACGATTCGTCCGATTTATTGCGGTTTGGTGTTCCATTTTTTTATTGCCACTGTATTATCTGTTTACGATCCATCCGAGTCTCCTGCCTGACTCCCTCTCGTATATAGGAGTGAATGAGTCCGGGGAAGTCCCATTATTCCTTCAGTTCCTGATGATCGAGGTGGGAATCGACATCCTGCGTATGGCAGCGATCCATACGCCTTCTTCCCTTGCGACGGCACTCGGTCTCGTTGCTGCACTGATGATCGGGCAGGTAGCCGTGGAAGTCGGCCTGTTGGTGAATGAAGTCATCCTGTATCTTGCCATTGCAGCCATCGGCACGTTCTCGACTCCGAGTTATGAGATGAGTCTTGCCAATCGCCTGGTGAGGATCTTCCTGCTGATCATGACCTCCCTGTGGGGAGTCTACGGTTTCGTCATCGGGGTCTTCCTATGGCTCATGATGCTATCGAGGATGAAGTCTTTCGACATTCCCTATATGTGGCCGTTCATTCCCTTCAACTTCAGGGCCTTCAGGGATGTGTTCCTCCGGTCTCCCATGCCCCTTAAGAATCGGAGGCCGCGTTTCCTTCACCCTAAGGATCCGGACCGTTGAGGTTGGGACAAAACTAAAAAGGGATTATTTCACGACGAACAATATCAGTGTAGGTTCTTTATACCGCTCATGATTTCCGTGCAAGACTACGCTTTCCGCGGGTAGCGCGTGAGCCTCCTCGGCGAGCCTGCGGGGTCTCACATCAGCTACTCTTCCCGCTGGAGTCTTCGTCTTGCACTCCAATCAACCGCTGGAAACAAGTACATATAAATGGTCAAAGAACAATTTAATAACCCGAATGAACTTGCCTGAAAGTAGGGAAATTCATTCGGGTTTTACTATGAGTAAAACACTTTTGTCCCAGCCCTTTCTATTTTATTGAGAAGAGGCAGATTTTCATTTATACTTCTAAAAGTGAACGTTTGAATCGGGGTGTGGATATGAAAACAATCTATGACATTCAGCAATTATTGAAAAGGTTCGGTACCATCATCTATGTAGGGGATCGGCTTTCTGACCTCGAGCTGATGGAGGGGGAATTAAGGGAGCTGTATGTTTCCAACCTCATCGAACAGAAGGACTTCCAAACGGCACTGCTGCTGCTTCGCAGTGAAATGGAACGGGAAAAAGATAAACAGGATAGGTGATGTTATGACAGATAAATGGCTCGTGGGAGTGGACCTTGGGGGAACCACGACAAAGATCGCATTTCTTAAGTAAATACGGTGAAATCCTACATAAATGGGAAATACCAACGGATAAATCGGATAGCGGTAAACATATTATCATCAATATTGCAAAAAGCATCGATGCGAAGCTGGAACAACTCGATGTTAAAAAGGAAAAGCTTGTTGGAATCGGCATGGGTGCACCTGGACCCGTCGAGATGACAAGGGGAATCATCTATGAAGCCATCAATCTCGGGTGGGGTGAAAATACGCCTCTCAAGGATCTTATTGAGATGGAAACGGGACTGCCGGCGGTCATCGATAATGATGCCAACTGTGCGGCACTCGGTGAAATGTGGAAAGGCGCCGGGAATGGGGCCAAGGATCTTGTGTGTGTGACACTCGGTACCGGCGTCGGTGGAGGGGTCATCACAAACGGTGAGATTGTTCACGGTATCAGAGGTGCCGGCGGCGAAATTGGCCATCTCACCGTTGTCCCGAAAGGCGGTTTTTCATGTAACTGCGGGAAGACCGGTTGCCTTGAAACCGTCGCATCTGCGACAGGGGTCGTCAGGGTGGCCCGTGAGAAACTCCAGTCATCCACAGAGGACTCTGTACTGCGCGACCTGAAGCCCCTTGGGTCGAAGCAGGTATTCGATGCGGCAAGGGCAGGGGACAGCCTCGCTCTTAAAATCGTGGATCAGCTTGCCTATTATTTAGGGTTGAGTTTGGCGAATCTCGGAAACGCCATCAATCCAGAAAAGATTGTCATCGGTGGAGGCGTTTCAAAAGCCGGAAAAACCCTTCTGGAGCCCGTAATGAACTATTTCAAGCGGTTTGCCTTCCCGAAGGTGCGAACGTCTACTACCATTGATATTGCAACGCTTGAAAATGATGCAGGGGTGATCGGGGCAGCCTGGCTGGTCAAAAACACCCTTCATTAAGTACTGGAACATCCGGCCTTCTGGTCGGGTGTTTTTTTGCATGTGCACGTTTCTAGATCACTCACGAGAATTTTTTTGAGAGAAAAGGAAAATGACAAGATGATACATCAAAGCATCATATTTTATTCTTATGATACTAAGAAGCATATTGACCTTCAACTTACATGAAGCTGTATCATATGAAATGAGAGGGGTGGCAGAATGTCCTTAATGGGGATACAAGAGTTTTCACATAAAACAGGTATATCGAAGAGCGCTCTTCGCTTTTATGAGAAAAAAGATTTACTTATGCCCACGAAGAAAAATGAAAAGGGTTACCGATTTTACGATCAAGAACAAGTAAAAGAGGCTCGAATGATTGCAAACTTGAGGCTTGCTGAGGTCCCACTTGAAAATATCAAAGAGTGGAATGAAATCGAGGAGCCGGATAGAAGAAAGGATTATCTCGATAGCCTTCTTCAATCTATCCAAAAAAGAGCAGAAATCCTTCAGAATAGTATTCGTTTTCTTAAAGGAGATTTTCAAGACGTTTCATTAATTGAAAAGGAACCAGATGAGATCATATGGTATGAAGCAACAGCACAAGTTGGGAAATTTGGACCGTTTTTTCAAGAAAAATTGCGTGAGTTTGAACGTGTCGGTGTTCCTGTTCATGCACTGTACTTGAAATATATATCTGGAGAAAACCCTGTCCATGCCCACATTGGATTCGGTATACAAGCATGTACAGGAATCGACATTCCTCAAAATGTTCATGTAGAAACGATGCAAGGGGGACTATGTATCGCATTACCAGCAAGTATTGCTGACGACCATATCAAACAGCATTATCATCAACTGTTGGAGTACGCCTCGCAAAACCGATGGTATCCGGCAGGGCCAATCATAGAGTGGTATAGAGGACCATCTTTTTCTTATGTTGATTTGCTTTTACCGGTCGTCAATTGGAGGGGAGATAATGGATGATAAAGACGTATTAAAAGTAAATATTCTCAACATCGTTGGAACTGATTTTCAAAAAGGCAAGGAGATGGGTTGTGAGTTTAAAAAAACAGCATCCTATAGTGAACTTGAAGCTATACGGGAATGGAGCAATTCTGTTGACTCAGTAAAGGCGAGGTCAGCATTGAATGAAGTTGCCCCACACCTTTTAGAGGAACTGGCCGGCTTTGCGGAAGGAATGGAGTGGAATCTGGAATTGGTTCTCAAAACGTTCAGTGGTTTTGACCTTGAACTGCCGCCGATGGGCTGTACAGCCTTGGTAGACCATTCCGGAAGATACTACCGGAACTATGATTTTCATCACAAGCTGTATGATGCCAGAATCATCATTAATCATTCGGAAAATCATCATACATCAATCGGATTCAGTCAGCACCGGCTAGGTAGATTGGATGGTATGAATGAAAAGGGTTTAGTGGTGGGGCTTCATTTTGTAAACAGCGAGCGTGGAGGAAGAGGTTTCGTGGCACCCACTATAGTACGGATGGTGTTGGATTTATGTTCGAACGTTGATGAAGCATGCGAACTTCTTTACCATCTCCCACACAAATATTTTTACAACTATTCCATGGCGGATGCATCAGGAAAATCCATCATTGTTGAAACCGGTCCTCAAGGATGCAACATGATAACAGAATCTCCCCTGGCCTGTACCAATCACTTTCGTTCGGAGGGTATGCGAGGATGGAATCGAGAGAACATAAAAGGCTCAATGAATCGATGGTATTATGCTAATCAACTCTTGGAGCCTTCCCTTCAACCCGGTGACATATTTCAGCATTTCAATCAACCAACCTCCCCTTTGTTTTTCAAAGATTATCACCAATTCTTTGGCACCCTGCATTCAGTCGTGTACTCACCTAAGGAACGAACTGCTACGATCAGTATCGGTGCGGACCATGAACCGAAAACCATTTCTCTTCAAAAAGTCATGAAAGAACGGACCCTGCCTTTCACAGAAATAGAGGGTGTGATTGAACCCCGTGAATAGAACTTCCCTCCACATCATATGAGTATAGAAAGGCATGAAATGGGAGGAGTCTCATGAAGGTGAAGGCGAGGAAAGGTGATTCCCTGTCGTACTATGCAAGCCTGTTCCACATTCCTGTAGAACTGCTCGTTGATTCAAACCCCGAACTCGACCCCGATCATCTTGATACGGACGAGATGGTGGAGGTGCCGGGTTTCATCAAAGAGCCCTGCGAGGTCCGGGAGGGAGACACCCTTTGGGGGCTGGCAGGTGAGCGTAATATCGGTGTAGATGCCTTGTTGCTGATCAATGAGAACAGCGATCCCAATGAAGTGGAAACAGGTGTTGAGCTGTTCCTCCCCAAGCGTGTGGTCACGCCCATCGTGAATGGGAAGCAGCCTTACGATTCTGTGAGCTTTCAAAAGGATTTGACCCTTTTGCAGGAGCTTTATCCATTTATCAAGGTGAATGCGATTGGGAAAAGTGTACTTGGAAAAGATCTGCTGGAATGCAAGATCGGGCGCGGTCCCAGGAAGGTCCACATGAACGGTGCTTTCCACGGGAACGAATGGATCACGAGTGCGGTCCTGATGACCTTCCTGAACGACTATCTTCTTTCCTTGACGAATACCAAAGATTTGAGGGGAATACCGATCCTGCCCTTATATCGGACGGTGTCCCTTTCCCTTGTTCCCATGGTCAATCCCGATGGTGTTGATCTTGTCCTGAATGGTCCACCTGATGGGATGGCTGAGGAATTGATCCGTCTGAATGGGGGCAGGGAGGAGTTTACCGGCTGGAAGGCGAACATCCGAGGGATCGATTTGAATAAACAGTATCCTGCTCGCTGGGAATTCGAGAAGAGGCGTATGGAGGTGAACACACCGGGCCCCCGTGATTTTACCGGAAATCTGCCCATATCCGAGCCGGAATCGAAGGCCATGGAACAGCTCGCAAGAAAGGAACGCTTCCATCGGCTGGTCGCCGTCCATACCCAGGGGAAGGAGTTCTATTGGGGCTATGAAGGACTCGAGTCAAAAGAGTCCGAGAGGCTCGCGGGAGAAATAAAGAGGGCGAGTGGATATGCATCAATCCGCTATGTAGACAGCTATGCAGGTTTCAAGGATTGGTTTATCCAGGAATTCCAGCAAACGGGCATCACGTTGGAGCTTGGCAAGGGGATCAATCCACTCCCTCTCTCTCAATTCGATACCATATACAGGGATACGCTTGGGATCTATCTCATTATGTTATATAAATGGTGGTGACCCCCTTCGCTAGAGAAGAAAAATGGAGTATGATAAGCATAGGAACGTTTATCGGCGTTTGACAGATGGCCTCCTGAGCCGTCTTTTTTTTATCTTTTTGAAACGTTTCCCGATGTGGGACGTACTAATAGAGAAAGCAGTCGAAGGGAGAGGGGTCAGTGTGGAATAAAGCCGCAATTGCAGGTGGTATCATCGGGATCATGGCGATTCTATCGGCATGCACTTCTTCCGAAGGGGTGAAAGCGCCTCATAAGGAGCCTGAAAAAAGCATCCTAGCAGAAAACATGGAAGAAGAAGGATTTGTGGAAAACGTCGGATGGCTATCGGATTCTGAAATCCTGACGGTGGCCACGAAGAATGAAACCACCCGCTTACGTAAATATAACATCTATACCGGTTCTCAAAAAACAATTTTCGAGACCGGTTCATCGTATGTCACTTCCAGTATCTCTCCTGATAAAAAAAGCATTTACGTCCAGACTTCCCCTGGTTCTTATCTAGCGACGGTCACTTATCTCGATCCTGAAGGACGCTCTATATTTGAGCAGGATATTCCATCCTATGATCTCTCTTTCGAATGGAATGCATTCGCTCCCGGCGAGATGCTTCTCACAAGCTTTGCCGAGGATTGGAGCTACGAGGTCTCCTTAGTGGATATCAACAAAAAGAGCGTGAGCCCCCTTGATATTGATCAACCCTTCGTTCAGTGGAAGTCGGATGATGCCCTCATCTTCCAGGATTGGCCAACAGAAGACATCGCTCTCACCGCTCCCCTGGTGGAGAGGTCCTTGCTCGACGGAAAGCAGACGATCATTGCGGAGAATCTTATCCACTTCAATCAATTTTCCGATTCCCTCATGACGATCAAGGAAACGGATGAAAAAGGTGTCTTTCAGTATCATTTCCTCACTCCGGAAGGGGACGAGCAATCGACCTTTACCCAATCGCTTCTGAGCCGCTATTCCGACTGGCTGGTCCCATATTATGATATGATAGAAGGGAAAGGCCGCTTTCTTACGTTCGCTGCGAACGGGAGGGGGGCCGCAGATACAGATACAGAAGGCTTCTCGTTGAAGGAGTGGGAGGTTTTCAGCGGCAAAGAGAAGGTATTGTTCACTAATCTTCCTCTCGAGCCACTGACATGCGCTCCGAAGGGAAATGCCTGTTTGTACGGAAACCAGCTGGAGAAAGTCATCTCCCTGGTTAATCGCAATATCATCCCTCTACTCAGTGTGAAAGGAGCACAACTATAATGGCCATTGTAGACGTCACGGTTATCCCCATTGGAACGGAATCCCCAAGTGTCAGTTCCTATGTGGCTGATCTCCAGAAGATCTTGAAGCAGTATGAATCGGAGGGGAAAATCCGTTATCAGCTCACCCCGATGAATACCATTATTGAAGGCGAGCTTCCTGTCCTGTTCCAAGTCATACAGGATATTCATGAATCACCGTTTCAGCAGGGGATTCAACGTGTGGCAACAAATATTCGAATCGATGACCGGCGCGATAAGGTTTCGACTATGGAAGGCAAGCTTTCTGCCGTCCAGAAAAAGATGGACGCATGATCAAAAAAAGCCTCGTTCAACAGAACGAGGCTTTTTCCTTCATTAATGTCCTCCGGGATAACCGGAGTGAAGGACGGTCATGACCGTGAACCACCCAAATACCCCTAATGTGGCGAGGGAAAAGAAGATTCCCAAGGGCGTTTTTATTCTTAAACGTACTAACGACGGCGAATAATGCCAATAGTGTAACCAATGCTGTGATGATGACAAGACCCATTAATCCTACCCCTTTCCGTTCGGTTTAACGCTTTCATAATACCACAAAATATGTACATAATATGCACGCATTTACATTTTATATTTTTTTCTCCGTTTGTCGAGGTCAAAAAATTGACTTTTCTATTCGACCGAATTTTCTATGACGGGAGGTTCTGATACAATGAAGCGTATCAAATAGAAGGAGGTGGATAACGTTGCAATGGAAACAAATTCCGCTCAGGCCCGTTGCAAACAAACTGCTACGTTTTATGGAACACTAACAATGATTGTCTGGTCTTGATCCAGGAGGGAATGGCGAGAAACTGATTCGATGGTTGGAAAAACAATCCTTACTCCGTTGGCCATCTTGTCTGACTCATGCCCATTTTGATCATATCGGTGCAGTGGATCAAATGAGGGACCGCTTCGGCATCCCTGTCTATGTTCATGAAAAAGAAGCACAGTGGTTATTGATCCTTCATTGAATGGATCGGTCCTGTTCATGATGGAAGAGAAGATCAGCGCGAGAGCCAGCGGATTACATAGTGACAAGATGAACAGAGACTTGATATTGGCTATTTTCATCTGCAATTATTCGAAACGCCTGGTCATTCTCCGGGAAGCATCTCCTACTATGTGAAGGATGTGGAAGTCGTGTTGGCAGGTGATACTCTCTTCATGGGAAGTATCGGGACGGTCTGATTTGCCTGGTGGAAACCCTCAGCAAGCTGTTAGCCAGTATTCACGATCATCTGCTGACCTTGCCTGAAGATACCACGGTCCTGCCGGGCCATGGACCGGAAACGACATCGATCACGGAAATGGATTCGAATCCCTTTTTAAATGGATTCTAAACAAAAAAATCCCTTAGCTAATGCTGAAGGGATTTTTTTTAGTGGCCTCCTGCACCTGGAGTCATCATAAAGGTCGTCCAATATGTAAAACCTGCAAAAAACACTGTAAGTAGGCACCGAAAACATAAATATACATGCGTTCGGATAGCTTTAAATAGCTAAGCATAATGAAGAATCCTGTTTGCCCTAAAAATATTAATGATGTCTTTGGCATATCACCAAGATAGAAAATAACCGCAAAAATACCCGTCCAAAATCCTAAAACTCTAAACATTCGATCCATATGTAAACCCTCCTTTGACCCTATGTCCATCACTCAATATTATAAATGAATATCTACCATAAAAGTAAATATGTGTTTATTGGATTTGTGACGGAAAATGATATTCAGCCTCTCAACAAGAAGTATAGTACTTATCGTTCCACTTTGAAAGGGATTTCAAACGTATGGATTTGGAAATGCGCAAGCCATTTCTTTTTTCATTTAGGGAAGGCCGGGAGACTGTTAAAAAAATATTCACATATTTTCAAGGGATATTACTGTACAAATGTTATACAATTAATATACAATATGTTTAACCAAGATGAACAAACATCTCAAGGAGGTCAAATAAATGAATCAATCTGACATTTTTTACTTATCCAAGCTGTACCTCTTGCAGGAAAGCCAAAAAATGGTTAACCGCCACATTCCGTCGATTTCGATGAAAGACATCTATTCAGGGAAACCCCAACACAAAAGAACTAATGCACCTCCTTTCCCTCACAACAGATGGATTTGATGAAATACTCGCAACGAGAAGCCAAACATTCAAAGATTTCGGCAAAGACGTCAACGATCTACCACTTTCCGAAGTTATCCAATTGATTGTCAATGAGCCGAAACTTCTTCGAAGGCCCCTTCTAACAGATGGTAAGAAATTGGTTGTCGGCTACAATCCAGAGGGACTCCAGGGTCTTGCGTCAAAAAGAGAGCACTGAAAAAGAGCAGCTAGAGGTAAATGGCATGAAGAGAATTCAATATGAATAGCCAAGCAGACACCCGAGGGAGTGCCTGCTTTTTTATGTTGTATTTGGCTTTGAAAACCAGATCTGAATGAAGAGGGAGGAGGGCATGGGTCCCGCCTCCGCTTTTCTTGACATCCAGCTCCAGGGGCTTGAAGCTCGAGGGTATTGTCGCTTCAGGGCGACCCGCCTCCGCTTTTCTTGACGTCTAGCTCCGGCGGTTTGAGGCTCGAGGTCATAAGCCAAATACCCCAAAAAGGCACAGAACGCCTTTCCGGGGTATTTGGCTTATGCTTGTCGCCTCAGGGCGACCCGCCTCCGCTTTTGATACTGTCTAGCTCCGGGGGCTTGAAGCTCGAGGTCATAAGACAAAGACCCCAAAAAGGCACAGAACGCCTTTCCGGGTTCTTTGTCTTATGCTTGTCGCTTCAGGGCGAGCCCCCTCCGCTTTTCTAACTGGGCTAGCTGGATTCGAACCAACGCATGTCGCAGTCAAAGTGCGATGCCTTACCGCTTGGCTATAGCCCAAGGTTTGCTTGTACAAAGGTTAGTATGGGAGGTATGAGAGAATTTATACATGAAAAAGGAGCAAATCTGAGAAGGATCTGCCCCCTTTTGATTAAGAGTCACATATTTGGACGTTGCTGTACTTAATGAAAAGCTTTTGACCTACATAAATTTTGTCTGGATTCGAAATGTTGTTGTTCTTCATGATGGTGTTCACGGACACACCATGCTTGGCTGCGATGCCGGAGAGGGTGTCACCTGATTTTACATAGTGATAAATTTTGGCATACTCACATTTGGTCGTCCCATTGCTTGCAGCTTCTGCTGATGGAGCATGGAATCCTCCTACACCTGTTAACAGACCGAGAGAAAGAGCGGAAGCAACGACGACTTTACCTATTTTTTTCATATACATCTCTCCTCATTTCATGATTCTTGCCTGTTTAGTGTAAATAAAAATCAAATTTTGTAAAAGTTTAGAATAAATGGACAAATAGGGATATTCGAGAGAGTGGTTGTAAAAATATGGAGTTTTAAAAGGTTTTGAACAAATTTCATTCTTATAAGCATATATGACAAAAAACCCGCTTCGACGCTAGAAGCGGGTTCATAGTGCAATACTTATAAGGAAGTAAGACCGCCATCGATCGGGTAGACGGCACCGTTAATGATGGCTGCTTCGTCGCCTAACAGGAAGACGACCAGGCTTGCAACTTCCTTGGCTGTACCATACCTTCCGGCAGGGATGCCAGATTCTACGGCTTTTTTCGCTTCTTCTGATCCTTGAGTGAAGCGATCCATCATTCCGGTCGCTGTAGGACCTGGGGCAATGGCATTCACACGGATGCCTTGGGACGCATACTCACCGGTCGCTGTTTTGGTCAAGCCGATGACACCATGCTTTGTAGCTGCATAAGGGCTGACTCCCGGAGAACCGACGAGCCCCGCGTTGGACGCTGTATTCACGATGGAGCCGCCACCATTTGCGAGCATCACCTGCAGGACATATTTCATCCCGTAGAAAGCCCCCTTCAGATTGATATCGATCACTTTCTCGAAGATATCCTCTGGATATTCAGCCAATGGGGAAACGGCCCCTTCAATCCCTGCATTGTTGAAGAACATATCAATTGTTCCGTATGTATCTACTGTTTTTTCAACATAATGTTTCACGTCTTCTCTTGACCCTACATCCGCCTGGATGAAGAATGCTTCAAAGCCTGCTTCCTTGATCAGGCTCACGGTTTCGTTCCCGCCTTCCACGGAAAGGTCCACCACTGCCACACGGACACCTTTTTCTGCAAGCTGAATGCTTGTTTCCCTGCCAATGCCGCTTCCGGCACCGGTTACGATTGCTACTTTATTTTCAATATTTGTCATGGTAAATCTCTCCTTTCGGTTCTATTATGACCTTTATCCTAGGTAAAAGAAATTATAATGCTTCAAATTGATGAAATTATGTCGATATATTTTCATGAAAAAGAATATAAAGGAGTAAAGGCCATGGATTCAGTTCAAGCATTCATACATTCCGTACCATACATGAAAGAAATACTGAGGGAAGAAACGATGATCACCGTCTTCGATCATGAAAAATACCTCTATTATTCCCCGAGTTCAGAGTTGAATTTCGGACACGAACCGGGTGATCCTTTACCTGCAGCCTATCTGAACTATAAAATGGTCAATCAGACCGGAACGACAGTCGTGAAGGTTCCCGAGGAAGAATTCGGGATCCCGTTTGACAGTATCTCATTTCCAATCAAGGGCGGATCAGGGCAAGTGGTGGGAGCAGTCAATGCAGCCGTTTCAAGGAAGAGACAAGAAATGTTCCACCAGATTGTCGAGAATATTGACATGATCTCTGAATCGATTCTCGGGAAGGTGCAACATATCGCTGCCCACTCAGAAGAGCTGTCCGCCACTACGGAACAGATTTCAGAGAATACGAAAAGTACAGTGGAGCAGTCAACGAAAATTACCGATGTGGCCACTACGATAAAAGGAATCAGTGATCAAACAAACTTACTCGGACTGAATGCCGCCATCGAAGCAGCTAGGGTGGGAAGTGCAGGGGCAGGGTTCGGAGTTGTGGCGACAGAAGTAAGGAAACTAGCGCTGGATGCTAAGAATGCCACTCTGTCCATCGAAGAGACGTTGTCTTCCATCAAGATGTCCATGAGAAGGATGCAGGAAGACTTTAAGGAAATTGCGCAGTCCACCAGTGAAGAAGCCAAACTTGTAACGGAGTTCATGACAGAAATCGAGAGTCTCACAGCCACGTCGAATAAACTGAAAGAATTAATGGACTCCTTTTCAAGATGAGGATTCAACAGGCTCCCTCTTAAAGGGAGCTTTTTACTGTTTCCTAGGAAAGTAAAAAAATCCTAAATTTGTATTGTAATTTTTAGAATATTAAATATAATAAAAACTGAGAGGTGATTCATATGTCAGAAAAAATCATGATCGAAGAGAAACAACTGACACCGAAAGGAATTGAAACAAGGGAAAAACTGCTGAAGGCAGCTGAAGAAATATTCGGGACGAAAGGCTTTTATGAAACATCCATCGTGAATATTTCTCAGGAAGCCAAAGTGGCTCAGGGGACCTTCTATAACTATTTCCCTTCTAAAAAAGATATCTATGACGAGCTGATCAGGAACTACAGCCGTGATCTGAGGCTGGCCATTAAGGAAGGAATGACCGCTGCTTCTACATACGAGGAAGCACAGCGAAAGGGATTCTACTCCTTCTTCACCTGGGTCAAGAATCATCCGAATTTGTACAGCATCGTCCAGCAGGCGGTCGTGGTGGACCGCGACTTATACAAATGGTATTACGGGAAGCTTGCCAATGGGTTCTTAAAAAGTTTGTCCGAAGGGATGGAGTCCGGTGAGTTCAAGGTGCTCGATCAGGAAACGGTCGCTTATTGCCTGATGTCCATCGGTCAGTTCCTCGGAATGAGATGGGTGTACTGGGAACGGTCGGACGTACCTGATGAAGCATTTGAATCAGCCATGAGCCTGATATTCGAAGGGTTGAAAAATTAAAGGGGGAGGAATCATGGAAGGAATATCTTACTGGATCGGGAAATGGGCGTATCTCCGTGGTGACAAGACCGCCATCATAACCGATCAGGAGTCCATCACCTACAAAGAACTGAATGAGAGAATCAATCGTGCTGCCAGTAAGCTTCAACATGAGCTGAAAGTCGGTACAGGGGAACGGGTGGCCATCCTTTCACAGAACCGGATGGAATATATCGTCCTGTTATTCGCCACAGCGAAGATAGGAGCAGTGGCTGTACCGCTGAATATCCGGTTGAGTGCGAGTGAGCTGGTATTTCAGCTCATGGATAGTGGCACGAAGGTCATTGCAGCGGATGAAGAGCATGTCCCGCTTGCCAAGGGGCTACTGAGGGATACGGATGCAGAAGCGGTCCTACCTTTGGATGAGTTGCTGGATGGCCCCCTATTATCTTTACATGAAGAGAAAAATGTAAGCGCTCCCTTTATTATCTGCTATACATCAGGTACGACGGGTAAGCCGAAAGGGGCGGTCCTCACCCAGGGAAATATGTTCTGGAATGCAGTGAATAATACACTTGCCGTAGAGCTCACGTCTGATGACCGGTCGATTGTGCTCCTGCCCCTTTTCCATATCGGAGGCATCGGGTTGTTTGCCCTTCCGACTCTCTTTGCCGGCGGGACGATTGTGATTCCGGGAAAATTCGATCCGGAAAAGACGCTTGAGATGATCGAGGAACACAGGGTCACTATTGTCATGGGGGTACCGACGATCCACCAGGCGCTACTCTCTTCGCCATCCTTTGATAGGACGGATCTATCTTCCGTACGGTGGTTCTACAATGGGGGAGCCCCGTGTCCTCATGAGCTTATCACTGCGTTCCTTGATCGGGGCTTCCTGTTTGGCCAGGGATTCGGTATGACGGAAACATCGCCGACCGTCTTCATGCTCATGAAGGAAGATGCCCGAAGGAAAATCGGTTCCATCGGAAAACCTGTCATGTTCAATGATTTTAAATTGATGGGAGCAGATGGGCAGACGTGCCGTCCGGGTGAAGTGGGTGAGCTTACCGTACGAGGTGCAAACGTCATGAAAGAGTATTGGAACCGGCCGGACGCCACAAAGGAAACAATCGTGGATGGGTGGCTTCACACAGGCGACCTTGCCCGTGTGGACGAAGAAGGCTTTGTGTATATCGTCGGGCGCAAGAAGGAAATGATCATTTCCGGAGGGGAGAACATTTATCCTCTTGAGGTGGAGCAGGTGATCAATCAGATCGAGGATGTGGAGGAAGTGGCCGTCGTCGGTGCAGCCGATCCACGGTGGGGGGAAGTACCTGTTGCCTTCATCGTGAAGAAGAGGGGAAGCTCCCTCAGTGAAGAAGGGGTCCTCGGTCACTGCACCAATCAGCTTGCACGATACAAGCTGCCGAAGGTGGTCACGTTCCTCGAGGAACTGCCGAAAAATGCCACGGGTAAAATTCAAAAAACACAGCTGGTAAGGAGCGGATCGTAAATGAGTACGTATACAGTCGGACAACAAGCCGCATGCAGTAAGACCATCACGGAATCGGATATTGTCATGTTTGCCGGATTGAGCGGTGATTTCAACCCCGTCCATATTGATAAGGAATATGCCCAGACAACAAGGTTCAAGGAGCGGATCGCCCATGGCATGCTGACGAGCAGTCTCTTATCACAGCTTCTCGGTGTCCATCTCCCTGGGAAGGGGTCCATCTATATGGAACAATCGATCCGGTTCAAGTCACCTGTCTATATCGGGGATACCATCACGGCAAAGGCAACGGTACAGGAGTTCAATGAAGAGAAGCATGTCCTGACCCTCCTGACCGAATGCTTCAATCAAAATGAAAAAGTGGTGTTGACCGGGACCGCCAAGATGATGGTCCCAAGTGAAGGAGGAACGGTGTGATGGCTATCGGCATTCAATCGACGGGAACTTTCTTTTCCCCTGCGGTAGAGACTGCTGCAGACCTGGCGATCAAGACAGGTATTCCGGAAAACATCATCATTGAAAAATTCGGGCTGTATGAGAAGCATGTGTCGGATGACACCATGCATGCATCGGACCTGGCGATTGCCGCCGGAAAAGAAGCACTTGGGGGAATGGATCCAGCCGATCTCGATGTGGTCATCTATTTCGGCAGTCCCCACAAGGATTATCATGTCTGGACCAGTGCACCGAAGATTCAGCATGAGCTCGGGGCAAAAAATGCCTATGCGTTTGAAATCATGAATGTGAGCTCATGTTTCCCCATCGCCCTCAAGGTGGCAAGGGATATGATCAGGTCGGACGAATCAATCAACCATATCCTGCTCGTCGGAGGATGCAAGGAATCACAGATTCTGGATCATGGCAACCCGAGAGCACGCTTCATGTTCAACTTCGCTGACGGTGGGGCAGCCGCCCTCGTTTCCCGCGAGGCGACCCAGAGTGAGATCCTCGAGAGTGCGATCATCACCGACGGTTCCTTCCATGATGACGTAAGGATCCCTGCGGGAGGCTCCAAGCAGTATGCAAGTCATGAGTCGGTCGATGCCAATCAGCACTATATCGACGTCAAGGACCCTATGTCGATGAAAGAACGATTGGATCCGGTGTCCATCCCGAACTTTGCCAAAGTGGTGAATGATGCCCTTGCCAAAAGCGGCTATAAAACGGAAGACGTCAAGGCACTCCTTCCCCTTCATACGAAGCGCTCCATGTTCAGGGAGCTCCTTGATACGCTGGAGATCAAGGAAGAAAACGCGGTGTACCTCGATCATCATGGTCACATGTCGTCCCTTGATCCATGCATCGGTCTGCATTTTGCCCAGGAAAGGGGTTTCCTCGAGCCGGGTGATATCGCCGTGGCAGTCAGTGCGGGAACCGGATATACATGGGCGGCAACCGTCATACGCTGGAACGGTCCATCTCATGCTTAAAAGAGCCGCCGTGGTGGTTGTGCTGCTCTTGACCCTTCTGGCGCCCACACAAGCGGGGGCTTCCTATTCCTTCAAGGGGGCGTTCGGCAGCGGGGTGGATCCCGGTAATCTATTCAGGACACCAGTTGCGATGGCGAAAGATGAAAGCGGATTCATTTACATGGTGGATATGGGGAACAGCCGCATCGTCAAGATGGATGCCGGCGGGAAGGTCGTCAAGACGATCGGCTCCCTTGGCAGCTCCCCTGGGAAATTCAATATGCCATTCGGTATTGCAGTCGACCGTGAAGGAAATTTCCTTGTGGCGGACACAGGCAACTACCGGATCCAAAAATTCGACCGGAACTTCAACTTCCTGAAGAGCTGGGGAACAAAAGGAGACGGTATTGAAGAGTTCGGTTTCCCGAGGGAAATCGCCGTCGACAAGGATAATCGGTACTATGTCACCGACGAATTCAACCACCGGATCCAGAGATTCAACAGTGAAGGGACGTATGAAAAGACGATCGGGTCCTACGGACGAACAGACGGCAAGCTCGCCCTTCCCCAGGGAATTGCCATCAATGATCAAAACGAAGTCTACGTAGCCGATACCTACAACAATCGGATTCAGGTATTTTCTAAAGATGGGGTCTTCAAGCGTAAAATCGGTGGAACACAGGGTGTGGGACCCTACCAATTCTACCACCCGAGGGGGTTGAATTTCGATTCGAGGTCCGGTGCCCTCTACGTGGCTGATACGTACAACAACCGCATCATGAAGTTCGATTCCAGTGACCGCTTCCTCTATACGACGGGCGCGTTTCCGACGCTGGCCTTCCCGAACCAGATCATTTCGGATGGTACAGGGGATCTATACGTTACCGATACGGGGAACAACCGCTTGATGGTCTTCAAAGAAGTCGGACTGTCGGTCTCATTCAAGATGGCGATTGGTGACGGCCGCTACGGGGATAAGACGTATGCAGGGCCGTTCGATGTCGAAAGTGATTCAAAAGGCAACACATTCGTCTCCGATTCTTTCAATCACAGAATCTTAAAATACGACTCCACCGGTAAAGTGACGGGGAAGTGGGGGAGTCTATTGGGAACGGGCGGTCCGATTGCATACGGAAGCCTGGCTGGCCAATTCTACGTGCCGAGGCAGATGGCCGTCGACAAATACGATAACGTATACGTAGCCGATTCGGTCAACAACCGCATCCAGAAGTTCTCAAACAATGGAACATTCCTTGCGGCATACGGCTCATTGGGCACACTTAGCGGATTCTTCCGACTTCCGAGTGGCATTGCCGTTGACAGCAAAGGGAATATCTTCGTCTCAGATTCAGAGAATAACCGGATCCAGAAGTTCAACTCCTTCTTTGTATACCAAAAGGAATGGGGGAGAAAAGGGACGGGGAACGGAGAATTTTCACAGCCCATGCAGCTTGCCATAGACTCAAAGGATAACGTGTATGTGGTCGATCGCATCAATAACCGCGTCCAGAAGTTCGATAATAATGGCACCTTCCTGGCCAAATGGGGGACGGCAGGAGGATCGGGGAATCTGGATCCACTTGAAAACTGGGGAGAGGAACCCGGTGACCTTTTCCTGCCGACGGGTATCGCCATCGACCAGAATGATAAGGTCTATGTGACGGATACCTCCAACAATCGGATGAATGTGTACAGTGATAAGGGTGCGTTCCTCGAGCAGTTCGGTTCATTCGGGGGAGAAGATGGCAACTTTTTCTCACCTCAAGGGCTCGATATCGATCCAACAGGAAAAATCACCATTGCAGACGGTCTTCTTCACAAGCTTCAGTTCTTTAAAAAAGATGAATAATGGGGGAATAAGACGATGAAGAAATCTAAGTGGGTCAAAGCAAGCTTCCTGGCGGCGTGTTCGGTCATGTTGATGGCGGGTTGTTCCGGAAAAAGTTCAGGTTCCAGTGACGATACAATCAAAGTGGGGGTACTCGCCTCCCAGACGGGAGCGCTTGAAACGTACGGAAAACAAACGATCCAGGGCTTTGAACTCGGCCTTGAATATGCAACGGACGGTACGAATGAAGTGGACGGGAAGAAAATTGAATTCATCGTGGAAGATACAGAAACAAAGCCTGACGTTGCAGTGAAAAAAGCGACGAAGCTCCTTGAAGAAGATGAGGTCGATTTCCTGGTGGGGTCTTCGAGTTCGGGAGATACCCTCGCTGTCCTTCCACTGGCTGAAGAATACGAGAAAATCATGGTGGTTGAACCTGCCGTGGCAGATAGCATCACAGGCGAAAACTGGAATAAATACATCTTCCGGACCGGGCGGAATTCATCCCAGGATGCTGTCGCAGGTGCTGCTTCCATCGCCGAAAAGGACGTGAAGATCGCCACGCTCGCTCAGGATAATGCCTATGGGCGCGAAGGGATTGAAGCCTTTAAAGAAGGTGCGGAAAAGCTCGGAGCTGACATTATCAACGAACAGTATGCAGATCCGAATTCGACTGACTTCACCGCCAATATCCAAAACATTATCAAGGATAAACCGGACTACCTCTTCATTGTCTGGGCCGGTTCCAATGCACCCTGGAAACAGCTTAAGGATATGAAAGTCGAAGAGCAGGGCATCAAGATCTCCACGGCCGCTCAGGATATCAATTCCCTGAAGACGATGGATTCCCTCACGGGGATGAGCGGATATTCCATCTATTACTACACGCTGCCGGATAATGAAGTCAATGACTGGCTCGTTGAGAAACATAAGGAAAAATATGATGGAGAGGTGCCGGACCTGTTCACTGCAGGCGGAATGAGCGCTGCCATCTCCATTGTGGAGGCCATCAAAAAAACCGATGGTGATACCGAAGCAGAGACATTGATCGAAGCAATGGAAGGAATGGAGTTCGAAACGCCTAAGGGGACGATGAAGTTCCGTCCGGACGACCATCAGGCACTTCAATCCCTATATGCCATCACGCTTGAAGAAGAAGAAGGGGTCGACCATCCGGTACCGGTCCTCATCAGGGAATTGGATATGAACGAGACAGAGCCACCGGTACGTAATAAATAATAAAATCAGAATATTCAGGGAATGTCACAGCGTTCCCTGGATGCTATTCATAAAGGAGGTACCGGAATGGACACGATATTACGCACGGCCCGTCTATCCGTTTCATTCGGGGAACATGATGTGATCAAAGAAGTAGACTTGGAGATTGAGAGGGGGAAGCTTGTATCGATCATCGGTCCGAATGGTGCAGGCAAGACGACCCTGTTCAATCTGATCAGCGGGCAGATCACCCCGACGAGAGGGGAAATCTACTTCAAAGAACGGAATGTCACGGGATTATCGATCCCCATGAGAGCGCGTGCCGGTATCGGCAGATCCTTTCAGCTCACCAACATCTTCCCTGAATTGACCGTACTTGAAAATATCCGCCTCAGCGTTCAATCGGCAGGGAAGGATTACTATTCCATCTTCCCGAAACCAGGGTTGAAAAAACGGCAGGAAGAGGAAGCAAGAGAGCTAATGGAGACGTGTATGCTGAAGGAAAAGGGTGATGCCCTTGCTATCGACCTGGCACACGGTGAGAAACGCAAGCTTGAGCTTGCCATGCTTCTAGCCCTCAAAACGGAACTGCTTCTCCTTGATGAGCCGACTGCCGGGATCTCCATCGAAGACATCCCGGCAATCCTCGAAGTAATCAACAGGATCAAGGAAGGCGGTCACCATACCATCGTCCTCATCGAACACAAAATGGACATGGTGATGCACCTGTCTGATCGATTGGTCGTCCTTTTCAACGGAGAGCTGCTCGCAAGTGGGGATCCACGGACGATCATCAAGGATGAGCGTGTACAGACGGCGTATCTTGGAGGGATGCATAATGAATCTATTAAAAGTGGATGATCTTCAAACCTATCTCGGGCAGTACCATATCTTGCAGGGTGTGTCCCTTGGGGTCAAGGAAGGGAGCATCACGGTCCTGTTCGGACGTAACGGGGCAGGCAAAACGACCACGCTCCGCTCGATCATGGGATTCAATCCAAAGAGCACGGGGTCGATCTCCTATAAGGACGAATCCTTGAGAGGCGCTCCGACCCACCAGATTTCGAAAAAAGGGATCGGGTATGTTCCTGAGAATCAAGGGATATTCGGCAGCTTGACGGTGGAAGAGACTCTGAGCCTGGCAAAAGTGAAAGGGGACCAAGGGGCAGAAGAAAAAGCAGAATGGATGCTGGACCTGTTTCCGGACCTGAAGACATATTGGCATAAGAAGAGCGGTCTATTATCAGGAGGGCAGAAGCAGATGCTGGCTATCTCCCGGGCATACATCAATGGGGATGGCCTCCTCCTGATCGATGAACCGAGTAAGGGGCTTTCCCCGATCATGGTGGAAAAGCTGATGGAATCGATCCTGAAGATGAAAGAAAGGACGACGATTCTCCTTGTTGAACAGAACTTCATGATGGCAAGCAGGATCGGGGATTATTTTTATATCATGGATGACGGGAAGATCGTCCACGACGGTCGGATGAACGAACTGGTGGAAGACCGTGAGATGTGTCGGAAGTATCTTGGGATAGCATAGGTGTTTAGGGAGTGGATCAAGTATGGATGTAATCATTAATCTATTGGTGAACGGCATCTCGACGGGACTGCTGATTTTCCTCCTCGCAGCGGGTCTGACGCTGATCTTCGGCTTGATGGACGTTTTGAATTTTGCCCATGGGGGGCTCTTCGTATGGGGAGCATTCATGGGAGCATGGGTATTCAATGAGACGGGCAATTTTCTCCTGTCGGTAGCGGCGGCGATCCTGATCGGGATGGTGCTCGGTCTCGTATTGGAACGACTTTTGATCCGACCGGTCTATGGAAACCATGTCAGGCAGCTCCTCATCACCCTGGGAGGGATGCTGGTCCTGACAGAGAGCATCAAGATCTTATGGGGACCGAATCCCATAAGAGTGAATCTACCGGAGTGGCTGCAGGGCAGTTTCCAATTTGACGGTGGAGTGATCCTCATCAAATACAGGTTGTTTGTGATCGTGGTCGGGATCATCATGTATGCAGCACTCTGGCTTCTATTGAGTAAGACGCGGATTGGCCTCATGATCCGGGCCGGGGTCATCGATAAAGAAATGGTGCAGGCCATGGGGATCAACGTCAAAGCCATCTTTACATTTGTGTTCCTCCTCGGGTCTGCCATGGCGGCAATGGGCGGTGCCCTCCTTGCCCCGTATTCAGGTGTCGTATTTGCAGAGATGGGGATGCAGTATGCCATCCTTGCTTTCATCGTCGTGATCATCGGCGGGATGGGAAGCCTTCAGGGGTCGGCCCTCGCCTCCTTGATCGTCGGGGTTCTGGGCGCTTTTATGGCCTATTACATTCCAGACCTTTCCCTTGCCCTTAATATGCTGCTCCTCGCCTTCGTCTTACTGGTGAAGCCGACCGGACTCATGGGGGAAAAGGGGGGAGCCGTATGAAAAGCATGACAAATCGTATCCCTCTTTACGGAGGGATGGCAGGCTTGGTGGCCTTGATGCTGTTTCCTTTTGTCAATGATTCAAGGAGCATGCTCATCATGTTCACACAGATCTTCATTTTCGCCATTTTCGCCATGAGTTTCGATATCCTTCTTGGGTATACAGGGATCGTTTCATTCGGACACTGCATGTTCTTCGGCCTGGGTGCCTACAGCGTGGCCCTGATGTTCAATAATCATGAGGCCACACTCGGGAACTTCGTCATCGGACTTCTGATCGGCATCGCTCTTTCAGCCGCGGTGAGCTATGTGATCGGACTACTGTCCCTTCGCCTCAAGAGTCATTTCTACGCCATGCTCACCCTGGCCGTTTCGCAGCTATTTCTGGTCCTTGCCGAGAAGTGGCGGACACTCACCATGGGAGGGGACGGCTTTACATTCTCTGTACCGGATGTGTTCAAGGATCGCATGAGCTTCTATTATGTAACCTTGATCGTCATGGCCTCCATCTTCATTCTGTTGAAGTTATTCACCTCCTCTTCGACGGGGAAAGTCCTGAAGGCCATTTCGCAGAATGAATACAGGACGGAAGCGCTGGGATTCAAGACCCTACACTACAAGCTTATGGCGAGTGTCACATCCGGAATGGTGGCCGCATTGAGCGGCGCCCTGTATGCGGTTTCGTTGCGATTCATCAATGTGAGCGTCTTCTCCATCGAAGTGACACTCGATGCCCTGCTCATGACCATGATCGGTGGTCTCGGCACGCTGATTGGTCCCATCATCGGGGCCGGCATCATCGAGTTCCTGCGTCACTACCTCTCGGAGCTGGCATCGGTCTACCCGATCTTCGAGCGCTGGACGATCTTCCTTGGCTTCCTCTATATCGTCGTCCTCTTGGGCTTCCCGAAAGGATTAGCAGGTGTGGTGAAGTCCCTGAAGGGGAAAAAGAAGAAAGAGAAAAAGAACGACGAAGTGAAGAAAGCGGCTTGACTCATCGGTCCCGTTCAATCAGACGGGGCCATTCTATTTGATCAAAGTAAACGAAAAAAATTGGGGAGTGTTGCAGGATTTTCAGGTTTTTTGTCGTATATATATCTTCAAGACTACTGAAAGGTGGTGTGATTCATCATTTACTCTGTGGAAACCTTCTCCGAACGGATGATTTCGGAAGCATTTCGCAGTCATGCAACAGATGTCCATCTCGTCCCCCGTAAGAACGATTACCTCATTCAATTCAGAAAGCTCGGAACACTCGTCCCCTTCAAGACGATCGACGAAGACCAGGCCGAGCGCCTCATCGCCCATCTGAAGTTCATGTCCTCCATGGATATCGCAGAGAAGCGAAAGCCCCAAAGCGGTTCCTACACCCATTTCATCTCACGGATCCCCCTTGCACTGCGGGTATCCACCCTTCCGACCACCCATCTCAAAGAAAGCCTCGTCATCCGGATCCTCCCTGAACGCTATCAGATCCCCATCGAGCACATGTCCCTTTACCCGTCTTCAGCCAAAAAACTCGTCGCCCTGCTCATGCACTCCCACGGACTGATTCTATTTACCGGACCGACGGGAAGCGGGAAGACGACCACCCTTTACTCCCTTGTCCACCATTGTGCCGTCTCCCTCAATCGGAACGTCATCACCCTAGAAGATCCTGTTGAAAAGGCGCACGATGAGATGGTCCAGATTCAAGTGAATGAAAAGGCGGGGATCACGTATTCAACCGGTCTTAAAGCGATTCTCCGCCATGATCCGGATATCATCATGGTCGGGGAGATACGGGATAAAGAAACGGCTGAAATTGCCGTCAGAGCTGCCCTTACCGGACATCTCGTCCTTTCATCGGTCCATACGCGGGATGCGAAGGGGGCCATCTACCGGCTCATGGAGCTCGGGATCAAATGGCATGATATTGAACAGACCATTTTGGCCGTTTCCGCTCAGCGGCTTCTACGATTGAAATGCCCAGTCTGTGGAAATGATTGCTTCGGGGAATGCCTCGCTGAAGGGAAGAGGACCAACCGGGCTACGGTTTTCGAGATCCTGACTGGCAAAGAACTGAAGAATGTACTGATGGAAGCCAAAGGGGAAAAGGTCGACCATCAATACTTGACGTTGAAACAGCTCATCCGGAAGGGGGTGGCCCTCGGGTATGTTCCGGAATCTGAGTATCGGAAATGGATACATGAAGAAAAGGGATGAGCAGGGGAAGTTCCTGAAGCGCATGGGTTCCCTCCTCGAGAAGGGATATACGTTCAGTGAGGCAGTGGACTTCCTACTCATCCCCGATCATCCGGAGGCGACCGTCTTGAAGACCCGGATCCTCCATTCCCTGCAGGAAGGCGTACAGGTATCTAAGGTCATCTCGAACGAACTCAGGCTCCCTAACCATGTGAGCGCCCAGATCTATTTTGCCGAGTTCCACGGTCAGATGGGGGCGACCCTCATGGGGGCAGGGGAGTATCTCCTGCAGAAGCAGAAGAATCAAGAAAGGCTCAAGCGGGTCATCCAGTATCCCTTGGTGCTCATCATCATCGCCGGGATGATGATGGTCCTACTCCGGAATGTGCTTTTTCCGAAGTTTGAAACCCTTTATAGCTCCATGGGCTATGAACCTTCCACTGGCGTGCAGTTTTTACTCTCAATCGTAAAAGCCGTCCCCCTCCTACTTGCGGCAATCCTTGCTGTCCTTCTTTCAGCGGGGATCATCCTTTTCTTTTTCCGTCACCGGATCTCTCCGGTCACCATTTCCATCCACACGAGCAGGATTCCTTTCTTTTCCCGCTTCTTCAAACTGGCACACACCCATTTCTTTTCAAGGGAACTCGGGTTTTTATTAAGCAATGGTGTGTCCATCACCGAATCCCTCAGGATCATCGAACAACAAACCTTCCGACCGACCCTTCAATATGTATCCGGCGAGCTCATACAGGGCTTGAAGTCCGGTAGGTCCCTCCATGAATGCGCAGGTGCCATCCCTTTTTTTCAGTCGGAGATCGCCTATATCATCCACCACGGTCAAACGAACGGACGGCTGCCGGAAGAATTGCAGCTCTACGGAGAGATGTGCTTCGTGGAACTCGAAGAAAGGAGCGGTGCCCTCCTTAAATACATCCAGCCAGTCATCTTCAGTTTTGTCGGCTTATTCATCATGGCCATTTACTTTTCAATCATGATGCCCCTGTTCCAAATGATGCAGGGAGTATGAGTTCAGAAGGGGGAATAAACGTGAAACACCTATTCAAAAATGAAAGAGGCTTCACCCTCATTGAAATGATGATCGTTCTCTTGGTCATCTCGGTCCTGTTGTTCATCGCGATCCCGAATGTGACGAAACAGAGCGGTTCCATCAATGCAAAAGGCTGTGAGGCCTTCGTCAATATGGTGGAAGGACAGGTCGAAGCCTATAAAATGGACGGAAATACAGGTCAAGTCACGATCCAGAATCTTGTCACAGAGGGGTATTTAAAGGATGAGTACAAGGCCTGTCCCGATGGGAGGGCCATCACGATCAGTCAGAATGGTGATGTAGAGGTAAGTGATTCGTAGGATGCGGGAGGAAAAGGGGTACACCCTTGTGGAGATGCTCCTGGTCCTTTTCATGACGGGCGTTCTGCTGACATGGGTTGTTTTTTCCGTGAATCCGACGAAGGCGTCAACAGATGAAAAGGTATTCGTCTCCCAGCTTCAATCTGACCTCGCTTACGTTCAAAGCTATGCGTTCCGCTACCAGATTCCCGTCCGCCTCTCCTTTTATCCCGAGAATGGATCCTATAGTGCAAAAAATGTCCTGAATGAAACGTTATTCAATCGAAAACTGCAGGACGGTTTCGAAATCAAATCCAGCACTTTGTATGACATCACCTTCTATCCGAATGGAAATACAAATCGATTCGGCAGCGTCAATTTTGCGCGTGGCGGGACCAAGTATCAATTGACCTTTCAAATCGGACAGGGGCGTTATTATGTTCAAAAAAAATGATGGCTTCTCCTTCCCGGAAATGCTCATAGCATTCAGTTGTCTGCTGTTGATCACCGGTGTCTTCCTACCCTTGTTGTTGAACCAGTCCGTTCTGCTCAGGGATAAGCAGTCCGAGGTGGAAGCATTGAAATGGATGGAGGAGGGGGTTGAACGTGCCATGGTCACGAATGTGTATGAAAGGAGCTCGAAATCCTATGGAGGGGTCGACTATACGAGGTATTGGGAAGGATGGGCATCATCGATCTGCGTGGAAATGCAGAGGGGCCGTGACATCAGGAAAATATGCAGCTCTGTGGAATGAGCGTGGATTCACACTCCTTGAAGCCCTGTTTTCCTTCTTTATCGTCTGTCTGATTTCATTTTCCATCCCGTTGGTGATTAAAGGATTCTCCCTCGTTCGGGAGGAAATGATCCCACTGCCGTATTACCAGTGGACCTTATTCAATGAGAGTGTCAGGCAAGAAACGTGGAAATCCAGAGGGATGACCGTAACGAATACAGGGTTTTCATTTATCCTGAATGGGGAGAAGGTCACGTATGAAAAATATCAGGATTCCATCAGGAGACGTGTGAATGATAAGGGGCATGAAGTGGTCCTTCAGAAGCTTTCCTTGGTCAGTTTCCATGCAATAGACGGTGGAGTCAGGATAGAGGGGGTATTCCTTGATGGGAAGAAGCTTGAAGGAGAGTTCTTTTACTATGGGGAATGAGAAAGGGTTCATCCTGCCCTTCACGTTAATGTTCCTGTCTGTCATCTTGACCGTGGCTGTCGCTTCAAAAGATCTATATGTGAGCAAATACCGCTACCTGACCAATATGCAAAACGTGTACGAGCGAAAAATCAGCTTGTACCAGACCGTACTTTATGAAATTGAAGCTGGCAGCGGTGTCGATGGACTCCGTAAGGGAAGTTTCGGCACGATGAGCGTGGACTACCTGGAGGGGTCTGGTGACCTCCAGCAAATCGAAGTGAGACTGAATCAGCCTGGTGAGGTTTTTCTTCCGGTCGTAGTCGTGTATAATAAGGACACAAAAAAGATAGTGGATTGGAAGTAGATTATGGAATCAATTGTGCTAATCGGATTTATGGGAGTAGGAAAAACGACAATCGGACATATTCTCTCGGAGAAGGTCGGCCTTCATGTCGTGGACATGGACGAATACATTGTCGAGCAGGAGGGGATGCCTGTCCGCGAGATTTTCGAGCGTTTCGGGGAAGGATATTTCCGTGATCTCGAAACGGCCGTCCTGGCGAAGCTCTTGAAGGAAGCGTGCATCATCACAACGGGAGGAGGGATCGTCGAGAGAAAGGAGAACCGCACTCTGCTTGGCGAAAGCGGATGCGTGATCCATCTGTCCGCTCCGTTCGAGAGCCTGTGGGAGCGCCTTGAAGGAGATCCCGACAGACCCCTTGCCCAGAATCCCCGTCATGAAGTGGAAGGCCTGTTCAGTCGTCGCATTCCCCTGTATGAGGAAGCGAGGACCCACGAGGTGGACACCGGCGGGAAAGATGAAGAGGCAGTCACACGAGAGATCCTCTCCCTCCTTGGGGAGAATTAAAACTAGAGGAGCTGGGCATACTGGATGGGTGAAGGTGGTGACAGGATGTCTGTGAATGACTACGTCAAATTCTTGACCCAAACCGTGGTTCAGCATTATAACAAATCACCCCAGGAACGGAAAACGATCAAGAAGCAGCGCAAGACCCGCAAGGAACCATTCCTGTATCGGTGGTTCGGCATCATCCCTTATGCGGTCGGGCTGTTTTTTAAAAAAAAGCGGAATCATTGAAAAAAGCGGGAGCTACACAAGCTCCCGCTTTTTTGTTTGTTGTCACTGCTGCAGGTAGAAGATCCCCCCATTGATGATCTCAATCTCGATCTTCGGTTGGTATTGATCCTTTAGGGCGGCTTGTTCAAGGAAGTAGGATTCGGGCTTTTCTTCGACCTCTTTATAAAAGTGATCCAACAGCTCCCGGTCTTCCTTCCATGAGGCAAGGGCTGATTCTGCCCATTCCGTCGACTCCCGGCTGATCTCGTCCCGCAGTTGTTGCTGGATGCGTCCGATCCCGCTTTTGGGGCGGATGATCGGGGTCAGGGTGAAGCAGAGATCCGGGATCTTCGGCGTCAGCTTGAGGGTGAGGAGTTCATCGTGAAATCCTTCTTTCATCATGCCGTTAATGAGATTGAGGCCGATGCTGCGGAACGTATCCTTCTTTCGATTCGATTGATAGGATATTTTAATATTCATCCCGAGCCAGGGATGAAGCGGGATCTGTTGTCCGCTCGGTACCCTGTACGGTTCTCATACAGCCGGATATATCCTGCCAAATTTCGGGTCGAATGAAAGATCTGGTGCAGCCGGGGTGAACCGAAGTGGATGGGCTCCCCTTTGATATCTTCCGGTGCCTTTTCTTGATTCGGTGACGAGAGATAAGTGCCATGGGATTTGGTGTCCCCGCCGGTCTTTTCAAGGTAATGCCAGTAGAATGGGCGGTTCATGAGCTCTTTATCCAACTCGATGGTGAGCTGTACAGTCATATATCCATCGCCGTTGCCACCATCTCACATCCGTTCGCGACGAAATACCGCTCAAGAAATCGATGTATTTCGTGCTGCTGCATCTGATTTTTCCTCCTTTAATTGTTCTGCGAATTGAATCATGCTCGTCAAATTTTCCATTTTAATCTTCATTTCCCCTTCTGTTCTTGAGGAAGAGAAGATATCTGTCACGTGATCTTCAAAATCTTTGAAATCGAGTCGGGTCAGGATTTCATCCAATTCGTCCGATCACCCGCTCAAAAAGATTGATTTTTTCATAGAGAAGCTTCAGGATATGTTCTTCGACGGTATCCTTTGTGGCGAAATTATAGATATGAACATCTTCTGTCTGACCGAGTCGGTGGACCCGGCCGATTCGTTGCTCAAGTCTCATGGGATTCCAGGGAAGGTCGAAATTGATCACATGATGGCAGAATTGAAGGTTGATTCCTTCCCCTCCGGCTTCCGTGGCGATCAGCACCTGGGCATGCTTTTGGAACAATTCTCGCATCCAGTCCTTTTTTCCTCGTTTGAACCCACCCCTGAATGGGACCGAGCTGATTCCATGCTGTTTCAGGAACCATTGAAGGTACAGCTGTGTAGCACGGTATTCCGTGAAAATGATCACTTTATCATTGATGGATTGGATCGATTTCCAATGCTTTCTGTGCCTTGGAGTTCATCGTGACGTTTTCCACTTTTTTCATGAGCGTCCCGATCACCTGTTTGAACGCCTCTGGAGGGATTCCTTCTTTTCTAGCATATTTTTCAAGGTGAAAATACAGCTTCCCGCTGAGCTGCATGCTTCCCTTTGCAGGGTCAAAAGGGAGAAGGAGCTGGATTGGCCCAGTCATCGTAGCGGCCCCGAGAAGGTCGATACTGTCGTACAAATCCCTTTCGGCCTCATTGAAAGTCGATAAGGACCGTCTTTACATGGCGCTTCGTCCATTCGATACCTGTATCATCCCTTCGGTTCCGGATCATCACTTTGTTGATGAGGCTCTTTAAATGTTCATCCTCCTGAAGGGACCGATCTCCTTTTTTATATCTGTCTGTAAATCCCGATTCATTGCCAAGATGCCCCGGCTTTAAGAGGGAAACAAGATGAAAGATTTCCTCTACACGATTTTGGATGGGCGTGGCCGTCAGAAGCAGGCAGAATTTTTTCTTTAGATTCTGCACAAATTCATAGTTTTTCGTTTTATGATTTTTCAGTTTGTGAGCTTCGTCAATGATGACCAAGTCATAATCCTGTTCATACACCTTTTCCCGGTGAGGACTTCTTTTAGCAGTATCCATGGAAGAAACGACGATATCACATTGGTCCCACACGTAACTCTTTCTCTGGGGGACGGCGGGAATGAAGAATTTGCTGTTCAATTCATATGCCCACTGAGAAACAAGGGAAGCCGGAACGAGTATCAATACTTTCTTTACCAATCCCCGAATCATGTATTCTTTTAATATCAAGCCCTGCTTCGATTGTTTTCCCGAGCCCGACCTCATCTGCAAGGATCGCTTTCCCGTTCATGGTCTCCACAACTTGTCTTGCAGCTTCCAGCTGATGGGGGAGGGGAGTGACGTTTGCCAAATGTTTTGGTGCCTGCAGGCCTTCAAAGTTCGGAATTGCAAGATGGTGCTCGAATTCGATGGCGAGCTTATAAAGCTCCCAATTTCCCCATGGACCATCATTTGTCGATTAAGACTCTCGAGACCTTCTCCCCATCTCTTCATCAAATATAACTATCAACATTCATCTGAAAAACATCTCCTTATTTCTTATAAAAATGATTGCTCAAAACTCGTATTTAATGGTAGGATGAAAATAGATTTTCAATTGTTACAAAAATATCGAAAATCCGAACATTACATCTACAACATTTCTTCTGTATATTTCTAGTATGACCAATTGTTTCAAGGAATATTGGCGAATGATGACAAGGGGAGAGACTGCAGTTACAGCGCCGAAGGAGCAAGCATCACGTGTGAATCTCTCAGGCAAAAAGACTCTTGTTGGACGCAACTCTGGAGAGTGTTTCCGGATGGGAAACCACCAAAGGGGAAAGCCGTTCTTCGGTAAACTTTCAGGTGCAAGGACAGAGAAACCCTCTTTATGAAAAGGGGTTTTTCTGTCCTTTTTTCATGGGATTCAAGGTAAGAATGCATGTGTAACGAAGCTAAAGGGGGAAAAGTCATGTCAGAATTAAAACAAACACCTTTATACGAAGTTTACAAAGAGTATGGAGGAAAGACCATCGATTTCGGGGGCTGGGCCTTACCAGTACAATTCTCCAAGTATCAAAGAAGAACATGAAGCTGTAAGGATCCCGGGCAGGTCTATTCGATGTTTCCCATATGGGAGAAATTGAAGTAAAGGGGGAAGGTGCCCTTGAGTATCTTACAAAAAATGATGACCAATGATCTTTCCAAAGTGAAAGACGGAGGCGCTCAGTATACCGCCATGTGCTATGAAAACGGCGGAACGGTCGATGATTTACTTGTTTATAAAATGAAAGATCATGATTATTTCCTTGTTGTCAATGCATCAAATATCGATAAAGATTTCGAATGGCTGAACGAACATGCAACAGAAGGTGTCGAGCTGACGAATCATCTCCGATGAAATGGCCCAACTTGCCATTCAAGGACCGCTTGCAGAGACGTTTTACAAAAGCTTACCGATGAACATTCATTGGCTGACATCGGATTTTTTAAATTCCAACCGAATGAATCTAGATGGAAAGGTCACGCAGCGCTCGTTTCACGAACGGGTTACACAGGGGAAGACGGATTTGAAATTTACTGTGATCCAGATTCCGCCGCGGTGCTATCTGGAAGGCAATCCTGAGGCGGGTGAAGGAGGAAGGCGATCGTTCCATGTGGGCTTGGTGCACGTGATACACTTGCGATTTGAAGCGAATCTTGCCCTTTATGGACAGGAATTATCCCAATACGATCACGCCGATCGAAGCCGGAATCGGTTTTGCTGTGAAAGTGAATAAAGAGATTCCATTCATCGGTCAGGAAGTACTGAAGAAACAAAAGGAAGAAGGGGCACCTCGAAGCTAGTCGGGATTGAAATGATCGACCGCGGCATTCCGCGTCACGGATACAAAGTATTTTCAGGGGAAGAAGAAATCGGGGAAGTCACAACCGGTACCCAGTCGCCGACATTGAAGAAAAATATAGGCTTGGCATTACTCAATAAAGAATTTACCATCCTGGATACTGAAGTATCGTTGAAATCAGAGGGAAAAAGCTTAAAGCAAAGTTGTAGTGAGACACCTTTTTATAAAAGAACAAAGAAATAGGGAGGAATGACGGTCATGAAGCATCGTTATTTACCGATGACAGAGCAAGATCAAAGGGAAATGTTAGAACAGCATTGGAGTAGACAGCGTTAACGATCTTTTTGAAGATATTCCTGAAGAAGTTCGCTTCAAAGGGGACTATAACATTAAAGAAGCGAAATCTGAAACGGAGCTGGTAAAGGAACTGACTAATCTGGCAGCGAAAAATGCCGATCTCAAAAGTCATACATCGCTTCCTGGGAGCAGGTGTGTATGATCACTACATGCCGATCATCGTGGATCACGTTTTATCTCGTTCTGAATTCTATACAGCTTATACGCCGTATCAACCAGAAATTTCACAAGGAGAGCTTCAGGCCATTTTTGAATTCCAGACCATGATCTGCGAACTGACAGGTATGGATGTTGCGAACTCTTCTATGTATGACGGAGGGACGGCTCTTGCTGAAGCAGCCATGCTTTCAGTGCCGGTCAGACCCGCCGCAAGAAGGTGCTCGTATCATGCGACGGTTCATCCTGAATCCAAAGATGTCCTGCGCTCTTATGCGAAAGGTCAGTATATCGACGTTGTGGAAATTCCCCATAAGAATGGGGTGACAGATGTTGAAGAACTTAAGAAACTAATGAGTGATGATGTGGCAGCGGTTATCGTTCAATATCCTAATTTCTTCGGACGCATCGAGGATCTGAAAGCGATTGAAGACGTCACCCATGGTGAAAAAGCGATGTTCGTCGTCTCTTCCAATCCTCTTGCACTCGGAGCACTTACACCACCTGGCAAATTAGGTGCCGATATCGTCATCGGGGATGCGCAGCCATTCGGTATCCCGAGTGCGTTCGGCGGACCGCACTGCGGATATTTTGCCGTCAATAAGAAGCTTATGCGGAAAGTACCGGGCCGCCTTGTCGGTCAAACGGTGGATGAAGACGGTATCCGTGGGTTCGTTCTGACCCTTCAAGCAAGGGAACAGCATATCCGTCGCGATAAAGCGACGTCCAATATTTGTTCCAATCAGGCACTGAATGCCCTGGCGGCTTCCGTTGCCATGACGGCACTCGGGAAGCAGGGGGTTAAAGAGATGGCCATCCAGAATATCCAAAAAGCTCACTATGCCAAAAATGCCCTGAAAGTCTACCGGATTCGAAGTGGCTTTCGAAGGACCTTCCTTCAATGAATTCGTCGTCAAATTGAAGGCGCCGGTCAAGGATATCAATCTTCATCTCCTCCAAAAAGGGATGATCGGGGGATATGATCTTCGGTCTTACGGACGAAACGCTCGCCAACCATATGCTTGTTGCCGTCACGGAACTTCGCAGCAAAGAAGAAATCGATGCATTTGCTAAAGAATTGGGGGATTGTCATGCATAAGAAGGATCAGCCTCTTATTTTCGAACTCATCTAAAGAAGGACGCGTAGGATATAGCCTCCCTGAACTGGATGTTCCTGCGGCAGATCTTTCAGATTTGATTCCGGCCGATTACATCCGCACAGAGGAAGCCAATCTGCCTGAAGTGTCCGAGCTTGATATCATGCGTCATTACACGGCCCTTTCAAAACGCAATCATGGAGTCGACTCCGGCTTCTACCCGCTTGGGTCATGTACGATGAAATACAATCCGAAGGTGAATGAATATGTGGCTCGCTTAAATGGATTTGCCCATATCAATCCGCTTCAGGAGCCTGAAAGTGTACAAGGGGCACTTGGTCTCATGTATGACCTCCAGGAACATCTGAAAGAAATCACCGGGATGGATGAAGTGACCCTCCAGCCGGCTGCGGGAGCTCATGGGGAATGGACCGGGCTTATGATGATCCGCGCCTTCCACGAAGCGAATGGAGATACCCAGCGTACAAAGGTCATCGTTCCCGACTCTGCCCACGGGACCAACCCGGCGAGCGCGACGGTTGCAGGTTTTGAGACCGTTACGGTCAAGTCCAACGAAGATGGCCTCGTCGACCTCGAAGATCTGAAGCGAGTGGTGGGAGACGATACGGCTGCCTTGATGCTCACGAACCCGAACACCCTTGGGCTCTTTGAAGAGAATATCCTGGAGATGGCTTCCATCATCCATGGTGCCGGTGGAAAGCTCTATTATGACGGTGCGAACCTCAATGCTGTCCTCTCAAAAGCAAGACCGGGAGATATGGGCTTTGATGTCGTCCATCTTAACCTTCATAAAACGTTCACCGGTCCTCATGGGGGAGGAGGTCCCGGAAGCGGTCCTGTGGGAGTGAAGGAAGATTTGATCGCTTATCTTCCAAAGCCGATCCTCTGTCAAAAAGGGAGAAGACTTTGTATTCGATTATGACCGACCTGAAAGTATCGGAAGAGTGAAACCATATTACGGGAACTTCGGGATCAATGTCCGTGCCTATACGTATATCAGGACGATGGGACCTGATGGTCTGCGCGCCGTGACGGAGAATGCCGTACTGAACGCCAACTATATGATGAGAAGGCTTGCTCCTCACTTCGACCTTCCGTATGATCGTCATTGCAAGCATGAGTTTGTGATTTCTGGAAAACGTCAGAAGAAACTAGGGGTGCGTACCCTTGATATCGCGAAGCGCCTCCTCGACTTTGGCTATCATCCACCTACCATCTACTTCCCATTGAATGTAGAAGAGTGCATGATGATCGAACCGACGGAAACCGAGTCGAAGGAAACCCTTGATTCCTTCATCGATGCTATGATCCAGATTGCGAAGGAAGCGGAAGAAAATCCGGAAATCGTCCAGGAAGCTCCGCACACGACGGTCGTGAAACGCATGGATGAAACCTTGGCGGCACGAAAACCCGTCCTTCGATATCAGAAAGAAGTTTAATGCAAGCAAAGAGAAAAAGGTTGGACTAAACGAGAAAAGTACCAAATAAACAAATACTACTAGTGTAGGTTCTCAATACCGCTCATGATTTCCGTGCAAGACTTCGCTTTCCGCGGGTAGCCTGTGAGCCTCCTCGGCAAGCCTGCGGGGTCTCACATCAGCTACTCTTCCCGCTGGAGTCTACGTCTTGCACTCCAATCAACCGCTAGGACCAATGAATATACATTATGAACAAATTAAAAACCCGAATTCATTGGCAAATGAATTCGGGTTTACTATGACTGAAACACTTTTGTCCTAGTCTCGTTTCTAAACGAAAAAAGCCTCCGGGACCCTGATGGGGTCCCCGGAAGGCTTTATTTTTTGTGCTTGATTTTCCCGGTCCACTTTTTGAATCCACCTTTTAATTGATGGAGATCACGGTAGCCGAGACGACGGAGCATTTGAGCCGCTCTGCCGCTTCGCATGCCGCTTTGGCAGTAGAGGTAGACGGGCTGATCTTTACGGATTTCTTTTTGTCTCATTTTCAGTTGAGAAAGTGGAATGTTTCTGGCGCCAAGAATATGACCATTGTTATATTCATTGGTTTCGCGGACATCGATCAGCTGGGCTTTACGGTAGCCTGCGCGAAACTCTTCCTCTGAGAGTGTGTTGACGATTCTTTTTTGATTGAAATATGTAATGAGTGAATACGCTGCGATTGCACCGATTACGATCAATAGGATATATAAAGCTTCCATTCATTCATGCTCCTTTCTACAAATGCGCTATCTACTATTATATTCATGATGACAAACATAATCAAAAGATTTTTGAAATAAAGTTCAAACACTTTCCAATCGGTTTCCCTTTGTTTTTTATCGGGTATTTGATAGACTAAATAACGGATTAGAACGGTCTGCCATTTGTGACCGATACATAATACTGCGAACTTAAGAATGAGGTATGCATAATGGAAAAGGAAATTTGGAGATTCATTGATTCCGGTCATTGCTCCCCTTCTTTCAATATGGCATTGGATGAAGCACTCCTTGACTGGCACAGCGAAGGGAAGATCCCGCCCACGATCCGATTCTATGGCTGGGACCCAGCGACCCTCTCAATCGGATACTTTCAAAAAGTAGAGAAAGAAATCAACATGGAAAATGTGAAAAAGCATAAACTGGGCTTTGTGAGAAGACCGACAGGAGGCAGGGGCGTCCTTCATGAGCACGAACTTACCTACAGCGTCATCGTCTCGGAAGATCACCCCGATATGCCGAAGACGGTAACGGAAGCGTACCGCGTCATTTCCGAAGGGATTTTAAAAGGATTCCAGGCGCTCGGTCTGGAAGCATATTTTGCCGTGCCGAAAACAGCGGAGGAGCGGGAAGGATTGAAGAATCCGCGTTCAGCCGTCTGCTTTGATGCGCCAAGCTGGTATGAGCTCGTGGTGGAAGGTCGTAAAGTGGCCGGCAGTGCTCAGACACGACAGAAGGGCGTCATCCTTCAGCACGGATCCATTCTCCTTGACCTGGACGAAGACAAGCTCTTCAGCCTCTTCAACTATCCGAATGACCGTGTGAAAGAACGCATGCAGCGTGCATTCAAAAGCAAGGCCGTCGCCATGAATGAGATCAGTGCACAACCGGTCACCATGGAGATGGCCAAGGACGCCTTCAAGAAAGGGTTCGAAGACGGTCTCGGAATCGGATTGGAACCGTATGAGCTTTCACCTGAAGAAACACAATATGTAGAAAATCTCGCGAAGGAACGTTACGAGTCCGACGAGTGGAACTACAAAAGATAATTTTTATTTTTTTTGCAGGAAATAGAATAAATGCCCGCTATTTCAAAGTTTGTCGGGTATTGGATAATATCAACATTGAAAATCATAGAAATGGGTCGATTTCCGAAGGTTTATTTCGGTTAATCTCCTTTTTTCTAATGTTCTTGAAGGATTGTCCACTTGACAAACGAAGGGCGAAATGAACCTCGGCACAACATATGGTGTGGCGACTTAAAATTCTGACCACTATATGTTGTGTTTTATTGTTGCTTTTCTAAAGTCGCTGTGATAACGTTAGTTAAGGAAATCAAACCACCATGTATCGCAGAAGAAACATAGAGTTAGAAGGAGTTGTCGATATGACTGTTGCGTCGAAAGAAAATATGAGTTTAAACATTGAGAGATTGAATGAAGATATCCGTTTGTTCCCACAAGTGCACGCGATCACCCCGGATATGAAGACTACCCATAAAGGTGTATCCCGCCTTGTCATGATCGACCGATACTCATTCAAAGATACCGAAAAAATCACCCTCTCAGCAGGAGACTTCGTTGTTCTGACCATCAAGGAAGATCCGAAGTTCCCGGCACGGGGCCTTGGATATATTAAAGAAATCGATTGGGAGAACAAAAAAGCCCACGTCTGGATTGAAGAAGAATACCGAAGCGCAATCGATAAAGCCGGAGGAAATGGAAACGGGCATCGTCCTGCGTAATCTGGACGTCATCGAAAAGCCACTTGAAGTCTTCTACGAGCAAATCGCAAAGCGTAACGCAACAGGTCTTGGCAGAAGTGGAAGAAACTCCTGAACTGAAGACAAGTCTGGTTCGAGAAATTTTATCATGAATTGGTGAACCTGCACTTTGTACCGGCAGGACGTGTCCTTTACGGGGCAGGAGCAGGAACGGATGTTACATACTTCAACTGCTACGTCATGCCATTTGTGCAGGATTCACGTGAAGGTATATCCGAACACCGGAAACAGGTAATGGAAATCATGAGCCGCGGAGGCGGGGTAGGGACCAATGGTTCTACATTGCGTCCACGCAATACGCTGGCAAAAGGTGTAAATGGGAAATCATCCGGATCTGTATCCTGGCTTGATGATATTGCCAAGCTGACTCACCTTGGTCGAGCAGGGCGGATCCCGTCGCGGTGCCCAGATGATCATGCTTTCAGACTGGCACCCAGATATTGTGGAATTCATCATTTCAAAGATGCAAAATCCCCGCATCCTCCGCTACTTGCTTGAGAACACAGAAGATGAGACCATCAAGAAAGCAGCTCAGGATAAATTGAAATTTACACCGCTCACTGAGCAGGAAGAAGCGATGTATCAAGGAATTCTGAATTACAGGCATATCCCTGGCTACGGAGGCTTTGATGAGAAGATTCTGAGAGGTGCAGAAGAAAAGCTGAATACCGGTGGAACATACAGCGTTCACAATCCGGAGTTCCTCACAGGTGCCAACATCTCAGTTTGCCTCACTAGCGATTTCATGGATGCAGTCGAGAATGACGAAGAGTATGAGCTTCGCTTCCCGGATGTCGAAAGCTATGATGCCGACACAATGGCGTATCTACAATGAAGAGTGGCATAATGTCGGAGATGTTCGCGAATGGGAACAGATGGGCTATAAAGTCAGAACTTACCGCAAGATCAAAGCGAAGGAACTCTGGAATCTGATCAATGTATGTGCCACATACTCTGCAGAACCGGGAATCTTCTTCATCGACAATGCCAATGACATGACGAATGCAAAAGCATACGGTCAAAAGGTTGTTGCAACCAATCCTTGTGGTGAACAGCCACTGGCACCGTATTCCGTATGTAATCTTGCAGCCGTCAATCTCGCTGAATTCGCCGATAAAGATACGAAAACCGTTGATTTTGAGAAGCTTAAGCAAACAGTCGAAGTCGGTGTGCGTATGCAGGACAATGTCATCGATGCGACTCCATACTTCCTTGATGAAAATAAAACAGCAGGCACTTGGCGAGCGCCGTGTAGGTCTCGGTGTCATGGGCCTTGCCGATCTTCTGATTTACTGTGAGAAAGAATACGGCTCAGAAGAAGGCAACAAGCTCGTGGATGAAGTATTTGAAGTCATCGCAACAACAGCCTATCGTGCTTCCATTGAGCTTTCCAAAGAAAAAGGAAGCTTCCCGTTCTTGATCGGAAGCACCGATGACGAAACACAAGCCATCCGTGAACGCTTCATACAAACGGGCTTTATGGAGAAAATGCCGGAAGATGTGAAAGAAGGAATTCTAGAGCACGGAATCCGTAATTCCCATCTGTTGACGGTTGCACCGACGGGTTCGACCGGAACGATGGTAGGGGTATCCACAGGTCTTGAGCCTTACTTCTCCTTCACGTATTACAGAAGCGGAAGACTCGGTAAATTCATTGAAGTCAAAGCGGATATCGTAGAAGATTATCTTTCAAGAAATCCGGAAGCGAGTGCTGATGAGCTGCCTGAATGGTTTGTTTCATCCATGAGCCTGGCACCGGAAGCACATGCGGACGTACAATGTGTCATCCAGAACTGGATTGACAGCTCCATCTCCAAAACGGTCAATGCCCCGCGCGGTTACACTGTAGAACAAGTGCAAAAAGTGTATGAACGCCTCTATAAAGGTGGTGCAAAAGGCGGTACCGTGTATGTAGACGGAAGCCGTGATTCCCAGGTCCTCACCCTTAAAGCAGAAGAAAACAGCTTTGACGATGAAGAGGAGACCATTGTAG
Organism: uncultured Bacillaceae bacterium; assembly: GCA_963762295.1. Lineage (GTDB taxonomy): Bacteria > Bacillota > Bacilli > Bacillales > Bacillaceae_B > Rossellomorea. The sequence continues at coordinate 300,640 of CAVXKK010000004.1, read as the reverse complement.
AAACAGCGAAAAAACCGGTTGTTCTTGTAGACACGATCCAGGATGTGCGTTCGACTGATGTGACCATCGGATCGGAAGTCGGGAACACATGCCCGGTCTGCCGTAAAGGAACAGTCAAAGATATGGGTGGATGCAACACTTGCACGAACTGTGGTGCACAGCTCAAATGCGGACTATAAAACGATAGAAAGAAACACCTCTTTGGATACTTGGATCCAGAGAGGTGTTTTTTTGTTTTGGAAGTCTGTTTTCATCCTGAGGAGCGTATCACACCGTGAAAAGGTGATGGTGGTCTGTGTAATACGACAAAATAAAGGTTCGAAGGCCCTCTGTTGAAGAGGATAACACCTTGTTCTTTCTCCAATAGAGTCTGACCGGGTAGGTAGCAGAATGATCCGTCAATGGACGATAATTCAATCCCAGCTTTCTGCATATGGAAATCGGGAGCAGTGCCACTCCTTGATCCAATTTGATGATTTCAACCAGCAGATTCGAATCCACCTCAAAGGCCGTTTTCGGCGTGAAACCGGCCTTCTCACACAGCATGGACGTAAAACGGCGGTATTCTTCATTATTGGCCAGGGTGATGAAGGGTTCATTGGCCACATGGCTGAGGGATAATTCGGCTTCTCCAGTCAGTCTGTGATGGGAGGGCAGGGCCAGGACAATATCCTCATTCACAAGCAAACGGCTTTCCAACTCTTCATCCTGAACCGTATCGCCAGCAATCCCGAGTTCCACCTCGCCCCGTTTTAAACTAGCGAGTATATCGCTTTTGCCCCTGATGGATTGAATGATCGTTGTTTCAGGTGAGCGATTGATGTACTCACTGATCAAGCCGGAGAGGAACCGGGGGTTGGAAATGGCAATGTTAATGGTGTGGGACTGGTGATGCTCTTTCCGTTCAATTTCTGCTTGTGCATTCTCCAGTTCGATGAAGATCCTGTTTACGTGTTTCAGAAGGATCTTCCCGGAAGCGCTCAGTTGGATATTCCTTCCTTTGCGGTCAAAGAGTGTCGTCCCCAATTCATCTTCAAGACGTTTAATGGTCAGGCTCAGGGAAGGCTGAGCAATGGAGAGTTGTTTGGCCGCATTCGAAATATGCTCGGTGTAGGCTACGGTCTGAAAATATTTGAGCTGTAGAAGTTCCATCCATCATGCTCCTTTAAATCATTTACTGTAATAAATATAACTATATATTATTATGTATTAGATTAAATGTAAATGAAGGAGTAAGCTCAAGGTAGAGGTTCAGTTCAGTGAATCTCACTCACTAGGATGGAAGGTGCGATCACGATGAAAATTGATGTGAATACCATTTCGAAAAATCTTACAACACCATTAACGGCACCGGCATATCCTTTCCCGGCGTATAAATTTGTCAACCGGGAATACCTGACGATCCTGTATCGGACGGATGAAAAGGCATTGCGTGAAGCCGTCCCGGAACCACTGGAATTCCAAGAACCCCTCGTGAAATTCGAGGTCATGTGGATGCCGGATGTAACTGGTCTGGGTGCATATACAGAATCAGGTCAGGTCATCCCTGTCCGCTTCAACGGCGAAGAGGGTGATTATGTGCATTCGATGTACGTGGACAATTTCCCAGCGATTGCGAGCGGTAGGGAGCTGACGGCGTATCCGAAGAAACTAGGTGCTCCTAAGCTTTATGTCGATTCCGACACCCTTGTTGGGACCCTGGATTATGGCTCACTCCGGGTTGCAACGGCCACCATGGGATATAAGCATGCTGAAATGGCGAAGGAAGAAGCGCTTGAAGAGATTTGCCGACCGAATTTCATGGTCAAGATGGCAACAGATTATGAAGGGAATTTAAGGATCTGCGATCTCGTGCGCACTCAGATAACCGATATCAACGTGAAGGGGGCATGGAGCGGCCCTGCTAGACTGCAGTTATTCGAACACGCACTGGCGCCGCTTGCCGACCTTCCCGTACTGGAAGTGGTATCGGCATCCCATATCCTGACAGACTTGACATTGAATGCAGCACAACCGGTATATAACTATCTGGAGGAAAAATAAGGAGGATACGTTCATGAGAATTGCAGTATTGGGAGCAGGTTCACTCGGGACCATCGTCGGAGCATATCTTGCCCACGGAGGAATGGATGTAGAACTGATTGATTCATATAAAGAACATGTCGACCGCTTGAATCAGGAAGGGGCGAAAGTCATCGGTACGACGGATTTTCACGCCAGGGTCAAAGCCATCACCCCAGCGGAGAAAGCAGGAACCTATGATTTGGTTCTGCTTCTCACCAAACAATTGTATAACGAAGCGGTTTTGCAAGAGCTTCTTCCTTTCTTACATGAGGAAAGTGTCGTATGCTCCCTGCAAAATGGTATTCCAGAAGACAAGGTCGGTTCCATTATCGGAAAAGAACGTGTGATTGCGGGTTCTGTTGAATTCGGTGCCACATTCATAGAGCCGGGTGTATCGAATCTTACAACTGAATTTAGCCAATTCAAACAGTATGCGTTTCAGATCGGCGAGTTGAACGGTGAAACGACTGATAGGATTCAGCGGATCAAGTCCATCCTGGACCTTGTAGGCGGCACGCATATTTCCGATAATCTGGTGGGAACCAAGTGGTCCAAATTACTGATCAACAATGCTTTCAGCGGTTTATCTGCAGCCTTGAACGGTGAATACGGAGACATTCTTGACAATGAAATCGGCATCACCAGTGCCGTTCATATCGCCGATGAAACCATCAAGGTCGGCCATGCCAACGGCGTTAACTTTGCCAATATGGGCGGGTTCGACGTGGAGTCCCTTGAGCTGGTAAGCGAACACGACATTGCTGATCGCATTCAGACACTGAGGGTCGTGATGGAACCATCAAGATTGCTGCGGGCAAGCATGCTGCAGGACCTTGAGAAAAAACGGAACACCGAAATTGATTACATCAACGGCGTTGTACCGACACTCGGAGAAGGTAAGGGCATTTCGACTCCGTTCAACGAAATGGTTGTAAAACTGGTGAAGGATGCGGAAGATACCGAAACGGTGCCGGACTTTGATGTGAATGTGCAAGCATTCCAAAAGCTATTGGAACTTTGACCTGCAGTTTAATTGGATGCCCGTAAGTGGATGACTTATTACGATGTAAAGGGGGAGGGCGTGTAGGCGCCGCTCCCCTTTTGCATTTGGTGGAATTCTTTTACTGAATGACGTCTAAAATCCTGTCTTCTTCATTAGGTATGTAGTAATACCATTTGAAGGGGGGAGTAGGATGGAAATCGACGGCGTTTTTTCTGGAGGAGGCATAAAGGGGTTCGCACTCATAGGGGCCTATCAGGCTGTGGAGGAAAAGGGATATACGTTCAAGCGATTGGCGGGTACAAGTGCAGGTGCGATCATATCAGCCTTTATCGCAGCCGGATACACGAGTAAAGAAATTGCGCAACTGATGGATGAAGTCGACGTGAAAACGTTCATGGATGCCTCGCCGTTTTCCCTGCCGATCATCAAGTGGATCATGGTGTATTTCCGCCTGGGACTATATAAAGGGAAAGCCCTTGAAGCGTGGATCGAGGAGAAGTTGAAGGCGAAGGGGGTAGAGACATTTGCGGATCTGCCGCCGCAGGCCCTCCGGGTCATTGCATCGGATCTTTCGAACGGGAGGATGATCGTTCTTCCTGATGATTTGGACAGCTACGGAATCCCGAAGGAAACGTTCCCGGTAGCAAGGGCGATCCGGATGAGCGCAAACCTTCCTTTTTTCTTTGAGCCAGTGAAGCTGAAATCCCTTGAAGGAACAAGCATCACTGTCGACGGCGGGGTTCTGAGCAACTTTCCTATGTGGCTCTTCGATAAGGATAACGACAAATCAGAGAGGCCCGTTCTCGGTGTGAAGCTGAGTCACGACCTGACCGATCAGCCGAAAAAAGTGATCAAAAATGCCATTGAGCTCTATCAGGCTTTATTCACAACCATGAGGGATGCCCATGATGCCCGTTATATTTCCCGTAAACACGAGCGGAATATCGTGTTCATCCCAACAGAAGGGGTCATGACCACTGATTTTGAACTGGATGGGGCACGGAAGTCTGAGCTCATTGAGTTTGGAAGGAGCAGGACGGTAGAATTCCTGAAGCATTGGCATTAAAAAAAGAACAACCATTCCTCCATTAAAAAGAGGCGCGGTTGTTCTTTTTGCTTTTCTTTCCTTCTATAACCGTCAAATTGGCGCTGGATTTTTTCCGCACCGGACGTTTCTTCGATACGTTTGAGACTTGAGGCTTACTTACAGGCTTACGCTTATGCCTCTTCTTGGACATTTTGGCCGCTTTAACAAACGCTCTTTGCTCATTGTTGCTGCCTGTACGGCGACCGCTGAACCACTTGCGGTAAATAAAGTAGATGATACCGATCACGGCGGCGGTCACTAAGATCTGTCGCAAGAGACCCAGGGGATTGCCGATGAGAAGGGAACCAAGTCCCACGGCGGCGAGTATCATAAGGGAAAAGACGAATAGGTTACGAGCGTTCAACAAAGCCACCTCCTTACCATATATGCAGACTTTCATTCTATACGTATAGTTTAGACCGAATTCACATTTTTTAACCTACTATTTTTAAAAAATCAAAGGGATAATGTTCCCGATAATTTGGGTGTATACCCATTTTACTAAAAAATGAAAGAAAGCACTAGAAAGAGCCCCGATTTTCTCGCATGAGCCATTTCATTTCGGACATACTACGACGGAGGTGATACTTATGGCAGAAGAAAAAGGACAGCATGAAAAGGTTCAAGAGGGAAGCGTAGAGAGCAAAAAGGATCCTCGGACTCGAGCAGAATCAGAGCGAGAAGCCCCTATCTTTTGCGGCACTTGTCGTCATCACGGGGTTCATGGCGGGCGTATTCTGGAGCGCCATTGCGTATCTGTGCTATTATTTCTCTTTTACAAAAATCGAACCGACCGTCATCTTTGAACCGTGGGCGGCGGGGGACTGGGTTGATAAGTGGATCGGGATCGGTCTTGGCCATCCTCGCATACGGGTCATATCCATCGGTGTGGCTTTCGTTTACTATGGCCATCCTGAGGAGATTCAAATCCATGTGGGTAGGCGCGGCATACGGGGTAGCACTGTTCCTGTTATTCTTCCTCGTCCTGTACCCTCTGTTCCCGAGCATCGGTTCACTCATGAAAATCGGAGTCGATACATTCGTGACCAGTCTGTGTCTTTACATCCTCTACGGCGTCTTTGTCGGCTATTCCATTTCGTATGAGGAAAATGAGCTGAGGGCGAAACACGGGAATACAGATCCGGTTTCCCACTGAGGACCGTTATCAGACAATTTTGTAGGTATCAGCATAGCTTTATGGTAGAATGTTCATGATGAACATTCTATTTTTTTTAGGGGTATACATATGCAGAAAACGATCCTGATATTGAACGGACCGAATTTAAACAGGCTCGGAAAAAGGGAGCCCGGTATCTATGGGAGTGACACCCTTGCCGACCTGGAGGAACGATTGAGCCGGAAAGCAACCGCCATGGGATATGCGATTCAAGCACACCAGTCCAATCATGAAGGGGAACTGATCGACTGGATCCACCGGGCAGAAGATGAAGGGGCAGCCGGGATCATCATGAACCCGGGGGCGTTCACCCATTACAGCTACGCCATCCGTGATGCCGTTGCAGCAGTGAACATTCCTTTCATCGAAGTGCATATTTCCAACATCCATGCACGGGAATCCTTCCGACATACGTCCGTCATCGCTCCTGAAGCGATTGGACAGATTGCAGGTTTTGGTTTACTCGGGTACGAAATGGCCATGGATGCGTTGGACAATTATCGAATGGGGAGAGGAAAATAAACATGACAAAACTTAACCGTTTACGCGAATCTTTGAATGAACAATCGATCGATGCACTCTTGATTACAAGTGAATTCAACCGCCGCTATATGACCAACTTTACGGGATCGGCAGGAGTGGTGCTCATCTCAGCGGATAAGGCACTATTCATTACAGACTTCCGATATACCGAACAAGCTGCGGAGCAGGCTGTCGGATATGACATCATCCAGCATAAAGGACCGATCCATGAAGAAGTGGCCAAGCAGGTGAAGAAGCTCGGACTCAAGAAACTTGGCTTCGAGAAGAACTATATGACCTATGTGCCTTCACGACTTATCAGGCTGCCCTTGGTGCGGAATTTGTACCGGTGTCCGGTTTAGTGGAAAAATTACGCTTGATTAAGACTCCTGAAGAGATTAAGATAATTAAGTATGCTGCGGACATTGCCGATGCACATTTAAGCATATACTGGATTACATCAGACCTGGTTTGACCGAGCTGGACGTTTCCAATGAATTGGAATTCTTCATGCGGAAGCAGGCGCGACCAGTTCTTCATTCGATACCATCGTCGCATCGGGGCTCCGTTCTGCCATGCCTCACGGGGTGGCAAGCGAGAAAGTCATTGAAAAAGGGGATTTTGTAACCCTTGATTATGGTGCATACTATAATGGATATGCTTCAGATATGACAAGGACCTTTCTGTCGGTGAGCCCAGCGAGAAACTGAAGGAAATCTATGACATCGTCCTGCAATCCCAACTTGATGCCTGCGAACAAATTAAACCGGGCATGACTGGAAAAGAAGCTGACGCCATCGCTCGCGACTACATAACAGAAAAAGGGTATGGGGACTATTTCGGACATTCACTAGGACACGGGATCGGACTTGAAGTCCATGAAGGTCCCGGACTTTCATTCAGATCTGAAATGACCCTTGAGCCGGGTATGATCGTCACCGTAGAACCTGGTATTTATGTACCTGGAGTCGGGGGCGTGCGGATCGAGGATGATCCAGTCATCACCGAAGATGGTAATGAAACCTCACGCATTCAACGAAAGATTTGATCATCCTGCCATTCTGATGGCAAACAGGATTACTATATAGTAGGAGGAACATACATGATTTCAGTTAATGATTTTCGTACAGGACTAACCATTGAAGTAGACAACGGAATCTGGCGCGTGATGGATTTCCAACACGTTAAACCTGGTAAAGGAGCGGCCTTCGTCCGCTCCAAACTTCGTAACCTGCGTACAGGTGCCATTCAGGAAAAAACGTTCCGTGCAGGTGAAAAAGTGGGCAAAGCCCAAATTGACAACCGTCACATGCAATATCTGTATGCTAATGCGGACATGCATGTATTCATGGATAACGAAAGCTACGAACAAATCGAGCTTCCGGCTTCTTCCATCGAATATGAATTGAAGTATCTTAAAGAAAACATGGAAGTTTCCATCATGATGTATCAAGGTGAAACGCTTGGGTGTCGAGCTTCCGAACACTGTTGAACTCAAAGTGACGGAAACAGAACCAGGAATCAAAGGCGATACGGCTTCCGGCGGATCAAACCTGCCAACAGTTGAAACCGGGCTTGTGGTAAACGTTCCATTCTTCGTCAATGAAGGGGATAAATTGATTATTAACACAACGGATGGTTCATACGTGTCACGTGGTAATCTTAATATGAAAGCCAAACGGAATTTCCGTTCAGGCTTTTTTTGTTTCCCCGAAACATCTCATTCCCCTCGCTCTTACAACCCCATTCCTGAATCTCCCAACTATACTGTCATAATCTGACCTTCGCTAGAATACATTGTATTATCGGGAAGCATGTACGATATCCCGATAATGGAATTTAGTTAGGAGGTCGATTTATGCAAGAATTCTGGCCATGCTTCCCAGCACTATATCCGACATAGTCCTGTCCCTTCCACAACATTGATTGAACCGGATTGAAGAAATCAGGGTTAGTACCAATAGAGTATTAGAAGTTACGGTCAAGGGGGAAGCCACATTTCTTTCCGTATACAGTGACCTCAGAAGATAGTGAAAAGCTCTGATCAACAAACTATCACGCATTCATTTTATACATTGGAAGAAGAACTGAGACGAGGATATATCACGATTGAAGGCGGGCATCGGGTCGGGCTCGCCGGGAAAGTCATCTTAGAAGGCGGGGTTGTGAAGGGCATTCGGAATCTGTCTTCCTTTAACATCCGGATTGCCAGCCAAAAGCTTGGGATCGCGGAGCCCCTCATCCCCTATCTGTACAGGCGGGGGATGGAAACATACAATGATCATTGGTTCCCCTCAGACAGGGAAGACCACCCTGCTGACGGGATATTGGCACGCATGATTTCGACGGAGATCCCGGAGAACGGATCCCACCATTCAAGGTGGGAATTGTCGATGAACGATCCGAAATTGCCGGGTGCGTAGAACGGTATCCCTCAGTTGGTATTCGGGCCGAGGGTCGATGTGCTGGATGCCTGTCCGAAAGCAGAAGGCATGATGATGCTCATCCGTTCCATGAGTCCGGATGTCCTGATCGTGGATGAAATCGGCCGGTCAGGAAGACGGTAACGCCATTCAGGAAGCCGTTAATGCAGGTATCACCCTTGTCATGACGACCCATGGTCATTCCTTGAAGAAGTAAGGAAGAGCCCTGTGATCAGAGGTCATTGTGATCTGCCAGACATTGAACGATTCGTGGAGCTGAAGAAGGGGGGATGAGCCGGGTAAGGTCCATGAGGTGCTCGATGCAGAATGGACAAGTCGATTTCTTCATAAAAGTGAGTGTGACGTACAATGATCAAAATCATCGGCGCGTATTTATTCTGCTTTCCACTTCCTGGGCAGGATTTGAAGCTTCAAAATATCTGACGGAAAGGCCGAGGCAGTTACGGCTATTGAAGTTGGCCCTTCAATCATTGGAGGCTGAAATCACCTATAGTCATACCCCTTTGCATGAAGCGACCAGAAAGATTTCCAAACAGCTGCAAAAGCCTGTTTCCTGGTTTTTTGAAACCTTCTCGAAGAAATTGACAGAGCAGGAAATCTCAGTAAGAAAGCATGGGAAGAAAGCCTGAATGATGTATGGAAATTAACCGCTTTTAAAGCGGGTGAGTATGAAATCCTGAAGCAATTCGGAGAAACATTGGCAGTCATGACATTGTGACTCAGCAAAAACATATCCAGCTTGCCTCAACGCATCTGGATAGAGAAGAAACAGAAGCCAGCCGAAAAGCAGAAGAAATATGAAAAGATGACTAAAAGTCTAGGTTTCTATGACGGACTTGCTTCTCATCATCTCTTCTGCATGATGAGGCTTGAAACCAGGAGGGAAGTAAATATGGGAATTGACGTGGATATCATTTTTAAGATTGCCGGAGTAGGGATTGTCGTTGCTTTTTGCACACGATTTTTGATCAGGTGGGAAAGAAGGAATATGCCCAGTGGGTCACGTTATTCGGGTTCATCTATATTTTGTTCATGGTGGCCTCCATTGTGGATGATTTGTTTCAAAAGATCAAATCGGTCTTCCTATATCAAGGATAGGAAGGGGGGGCCGACGATTGAGATCATCCAGATTGTCGGAATCGCACTTGTTGTCGACCTTTCTGGCCTTGATCGTCAAGGAACAAAAACCGAATTTTGCTTTTCTGCTGATTGTATTTGTCGGCTGCTCGATCTTTCTATTTCTCATTGATCAAATCTACGCCATCATTCATATGATTGAGAAACTGGCAGCCAATGCAAACGTGAACATGGTGTATGTCCAAACGATCCTTAAAATCATCGGAATCGCCTATATAGCTGAATTTGCCGCACATATTACGAAGGATGCAGGGGAAGGCGCCATTGCTGCCAAAGTGGAGCTTGCCGGGAAGATCCTGATCTTTGCCATGGCCATCCCGATATTGACAGTCATCATCGAAACAATCATTAATATGATTCCGTCACTTGAACCGTTCCGAGGGGGGAAATCATGAAAGCAATCCAACGCACGCTAGTCTCAGCCTATTAATCACCTTCTTATTCCCTGCAACTGGACAAGCCGAAGAGAAATTCGGCAGAGGATAAAAGCATCCAGGATGAAATGATCAATGCAGCAGATCGATCATCTCGGCATCGATGAGTTGAAAGGATATTGGACAAGTATCGTGGATGATTATGGCGGATATCCTACCTGAAAGTCAAAAAGGCAGTCTGATCGACTTCATCAAAGGCGAAAAAGAATTTTCGTTTAAGGCACTGGTTCAGCGGACTCCTCAATTTGCATTTCAGGAGCTGGTGATGAATGGTAAGTTATTGGGGACGTTGATTATGCTTACGATCTTCAGCATGTTCCTTCAGTCCCTGCAGAATGCGTTTGAGGGCGGAAATGTCAGCAAGGTCGCCTATGGAATCGTCTTCATGGTCCTGATCATCATCGCCCTCAATAGCTTCCATGTAGCCATCGACTATACGCATGAGGCCATCACCACCATGGTCAATTTCATCATTGCCCTTATCCCGCTCCTGCTGGCATTGATCGCCGCTTCAGGTGGTCTCATATCAGCTGCCTTCTTTCACCCGGTCATCATCTTCCTCATGAATACAAGCGGTCTATTGATCAAGAATGTCGTCCTGCCCCTCTTATTCCTTTCCACGCTGCTGAGCATCGTGAGCACGTTATCGACCCACTATAAGGTCACGCAGCTCGCCCAGCTCCTCAGAACGTGGAGCATCGGACTGTTGGGCGCTTTCATGACCATCTTTCTTGGCGTGATCTCAGTCCAGGGGACCACTGCTGCCGTCTCGGATGGTGTCTCGATCAGGACGGCCAAATTCGTTACAGGGAATTTCGTACCCGTGATCGGGCGGATGTTCACCGATGCCACAGATACGGTCATCAGTGCTTCGGTTCTCCTAAAGAACACCGTGGGGATTGCAGGGGTGGCCATCATCTTGCTGATCGCGGCCTTCCCGGCCATCAAGATCCTGATGATCGCGTTCATCTACAAACTGGCTGCCGCCCTTCTCCAGCCTCTTGGTGGGGGACCGGTGATTGAGTGCCTCGATACCATCTCAAAAAGCATTATTTATGTCTTTGCTGCCCTGGCCATCGTATCGTTCATGTTCTTCCTTAGCATCACCATCATCGTGGCTGCAGGGAACATTACCATGATGGTGCGGTAACGACGTTCTAAAGGGGGATTCCCGATGTCATTTTTAACCGAATGGATCACGAACATCATCGTATTCATCCTGTTGGCGACAGTCATCGACATGCTCCTGCCAAGCTCGAACATGAAGAAGTATGCCAAAATCGTCACCGGCCTCATCTTGATCACCATCATCTTGACGCCTCTTCTTAAGCTGTTCACCACCGATTTTGACGCAGCCCTTGCGTCCATGGATTGGAAGCAATCAACCAGTCAATCTGTAGAAAATTCGATTGAATCGAAGAAAAAAGAAATACAAGCTTCACAGCGTGCATATATTTTAGAACAAATGGCTGTCCAAATGAAAAATGATGCTGAAAAGGAGCTGATGGACCGGCATAACAAAGTCATTGACAGTGTAGATATTCAGGCGGAGGATCTGGACCGGTTACCCGAGAGCATCACGAGTGTAACGGTTCATCTGACAGAGGAGAAAGATGATTCGGTTGAAGCGGTACAGATGGTGGAGATCGATTCACAAGAGAAGAAGGGAAACAGGGAAGTGAAAAGTGACAACTCAGGGATCGCCTCATTTCTAGCAGAAAAATGGAATCTAGCCCAGGATCAGCTAATCATTTCAGTCGAAGGGGGGAACTCATCCCGTGAATCTCGATAAAGGACCGATTCAAGCATTGAAGGAGTGGTTTTCAAAAGAAAGGCCGAACCCTCCACCAGGTAAGAAAGGGAAAAAGTATCAATACGTCCTGATTGTTTTGCTCCTCGGGGTTGCCTTTATGCTGATGAGTGATTTATGGGTACCAAAAAAAGATGCCGTTGAAGTTTCCAGTAGTACTGAGGAGGTACCGGCCTTCGGGTCAAAGGAATCCGATACGGAGCAGCTGATGAAAGAATATGAAGAACATTATAAGAATCAGCTCAAGGAAGCGCTCGATCAAATCGTTGGGGTGAGCGAAGCCCACGTCGTCGTCAACGTCGAAGCAACGGAGAGCAAGGTGTTCGAGAAAAACGCGACCCAATCCAACCAGAAAACCGATGAGGTAGACAAGCAAGGCGGGGAACGGTCCATCCAGGAAAGCAACAAGGAGGAGCAGATCGTGATCATCCGTGATGGAGAGAAAGAAGTTCCCATCATCAAAGAAACAAAAAAACCAAAAGTAAGCGGAGTCCTGGTGGTAGCCAAGGGAGCCGATAATATACAGCTGAAAAAATGGATCATTGAGGCAGTGACCCGGACGCTGGATGTACCTAGCCATCGGGTTTCGGTCCTACCGAAAAAATAAGGGGGAAACGATACATGTTATTGAAAAAGCAAACGGTATGGTTGTTGACGATGCTGAGCCTTGTGATTGTCCTCTCGGTTTACTACATCACGTCACCTACACAGCAAGCCACGGATTTCGCAGCAGAAGATGCGAAGAAAGATGCAAAAGACAAAGAAACATCGGGTGATGTGGAAGTGGTGACAGATGCTGCCGGCAATGAAATGTTCGAAGCACTCCGCATCGAAGTGAATGAGAAGCGGGATCAGATGAGGGAGGAACTTGAAGCCAAGGTGGGAGATCCGGAAGTTTCGGCAGAAGATAAGAGCGCTGCCTATGAAGAAATGGAAAACCTGAAGGACTCGGCCATGACAGAGGAAGTTCTTGAAACGCTGATCAAAACAATGGGCTACAAAGATGCACTCGTGAGGGCATCCGCTGATAATATCCGTATCACCGTCAAGTCTGATAAAGAGCACAGTGCTACTGAGGCCAATGAAATCATCCGTCTCGTCAAAAGTGAAGTCGGTCAATTGAAGCCGGTTGCAGTAGAGTTCCAGCCGAATAATTGATGTCGGTGCACAGCCTGATTTCCCGGAATAGGGGGTCAGGCTTTTTTTGTTCTCCATTTTTTCGGGTAACTATTTTATTTTTTTGGTGAAAAGGACTAGAATAAGGGTAAGGGATAGGTAAGTCCCACCACAACAAGAATCATATGTTGAATTTAGACTAGATATTATCGTATGATATTAGTAGCTAGTCATAAGTAGTTAACCATTAAGAGGGGTGTAAAATTGTGTTAAAAATCCAAGAAATCCGGGAAATAATCAAATTGGTAGACCAATCAAGTGTGGATGAATTTACATACGAGCACGAAGGTTCCAAGATCAAGCTGAAAAAGAACGCTGTACAACAAGTACAAGCCGCACAAGAGGTACATGAACCGGCCGTTCAGGCCATCCAGCAGGCTCCGGCTGCAGCTGCACCTGCGCCAAAGCAGGAAGCACCGGCAGCGGAAGCACCGGCAGATCAATCGAATCTCCATACGATCACGTCACCGATGGTGGGGACATTCTATCAATCCTCTTCACCAGAATCAGGTGCCTACGTGAAATTGGGCTCCAAAGTGGATGAGAATTCAGTTGTCTGCATCGTTGAAGCCATGAAGCTGTTCAACGAAATCGAAGCCGAAGTAAAAGGGGAAATCGCCGAGATCCTAGTGAAAGATGGTCAACTGGTCGAATACGGTCAGCCATTGTTCTTGGTGAAACCTGAATAAGGAGCGAATGGACTCATGATTAAGAAAGTATTAGTTGCCAATCGGGGAGAAATCGCCGTCCGCATCATCCGGGCTTGCCGGGATATGGACATCGAAAGCGTAGCCGTCTACTCCGAAGCAGATAAAGAAGCACTTCACGTACAACTGGCCGATGAAGCATATTGTATCGGTCCAAAGACGTCGAAAGACAGTTACCTGAATTTCACCAACATCATCTCTGTTGCGAAGCTCACAGGCTGTGATGCGATCCATCCAGGCTATGGCTTTCTTGCGGAGAACTCTGATTTCGCCGAACTATGCCGCGAATGCCACATCACTTTCATCGGCCCATCACCCGAAGCCATTTCGAAAATGGGTACGAAGGATGTGGCGCGTGAAACGATGCGCGAAGCAGGTGTACCCGTCGTTCCCGGCTCCAAAGGGATCGTCAAGGATGCAGAAGAAGCAGTAGCACTTGCTGAATCCATGGGATATCCCGTCATCATCAAGGCGACTGCCGGCGGTGGAGGTAAAGGGATCCGTGTTGCGAAGACCGAAGAAGAGCTCGTGAAGGGTGTCAACATCACCCAGCAGGAAGCAATGACGGCATTCGGGAACCCGGGTGTCTACATCGAGAAATTCATCGAGGATTTCCGTCACGTCGAAATTCAGGTTATGGCTGATAATTTCGGGAACGTCATCCACCTTGGGGAGCGTGACTGTACGATCCAACGCCGTCTGCAAAAACTCCTCGAAGAAACCCCATCACCTGCCTTGAACGAAGAAATTCGTGATAAAATGGGGGATGCAGCCGTTAAAGCGGCAAAAGCGGTTGATTATACAGGTGCCGGCACGGTAGAATTTATTTATGATTATAATCAGCAATCATTCTACTTCATGGAAATGAATACCCGTATCCAGGTTGAACACCCCGTGACGGAACAAGTTACAGGCGTCGACCTTATCAAGGAACAGATCCGGGTGGCTTCAGGGGAGAAACTTTCCCTTACACAAGAAGATGTGACTTTCAACGGGTGGGCGATCGAGTGCCGCATCAATGCAGAGAATCCTGAAAAGAACTTCATGCCATCTGCGGGAAGGATCGAAATGTACCTGCCTCCGGGCGGTGTAGGTGTAAGGGTCGATTCTGCTGCATATCCTGGTTATATGATCCCTCCTTACTACGACAGCATGATTGCGAAAGTCATTTCCTTCGGAGCAACGAGGGAAGAAGCCATTTCAAGGATGAAGCGTGCACTGAATGAATTTGTTGTCGAAGGAGTTCACACAACCATCGGATTCCACTTGAAACTGTTGGAACATGAAACCTTTGTAGGTGGAGATTTCAATACGAAATTCCTAGAGAAATATGAAGTTATGAAATCCTAGAGAAATCCAAGGAGGGACCACGAATGGCGGAAAATCAAAATCTTTTACAGATGTCTCATGGTAAAGACGGACTTGGGAAGATCGAAATCGCTCCGGAAGTGATCGAGGTCATTGCAGGCATCGCAGCCTCTGAAGTGGAAGGCGTCTCACAGATGCGTGGAAACTTTGCATCTGGTGTCGTTGAACGCCTAGGAAAGAAAAATCATGGTAAAGGTGTCAAAGTGGAACTTGCTGAAGATGGTATCCTGATCGATGTATACTGCATCATGCAGTTTGGCGTCTCGATTCCGACTGTCGCTCAAAAAATTCAGGACAACATCCGTCAGGCACTCTTGAACATGACGGCCCTGGAGGCAGAAGAAGTCAACGTTCATATCGTCGGCGTACAGTTTGAAAACCAAAGGATCGAACCTGAGATTGAAGAAGAAATGTAGAAGGGAAGGGCAGCCTGTCATGGGCTGCCCTTTTTCTTTTCGTATGGCAGATTCGAAGTCTCACCTTATCCATGACGGTGCAAACGACCCGCCACCGCTTTTATAGTAAAGACCGCTGATAATCCATGAAAACGAATACTCGTACTATAGAAAAGGATGAGAGCAAGCGAAGCTGTTTTTTAGGAAGGTTCTCGTCTTTCTACTAACCCTGTAGGTTTGGGCAATTATCGAATCCTGTGTTAGTCTTATTTTGACGGAATATTCTAAATGAATGAAACGTTTTGTTCAAGGAGGATTGACGATATGATCATGGATGATGAGCGAAATATCCCGGTGTGGGCATATGAAACAATAGAAATAAAGAATCCAGACCCTAATTGGAAGAACAAAGGTATTCGAGAGAGCAAGGAACTACTCCAAATACTTTCAGCATGTGGGGTCAGGGAAGTAGAACATATTGGAAGCACCGCAATTCCTGATTTACCTGCTAAACCAATTATTGATTTAATGGCATCTATTGCATCCTTCGAACAAATCACCGGCGTAGTGGATAACTTGTCTTTATACGATTGGCATTATGTCCCCCCCGAATTAGACAAACAACATTGGAGAAGATTTTTTGTGAAAGTAGAGAATGACAAACGGGTAGCTCATTTACATCTCATGCAAGAAGGAGAAGAGCGGTGGGGGGAACAACTTAAATTCCGAAATAAATTACGAGCGGATGCACATCTTGCAGATCAATACGCTGCACTTAAAAGACGGATCGCACAAGAGTTTAATCAAGACCGCGAAAAATATACAGAAGCAAAAACAGCATTCATCAATAAGGTGCTTCGTCATTAAACGAAACAGTGCTTAAATGGGATATACAAAAGGAATGTTTACATGCATGAGTTCCTTCATTTTCATAGAACAATCAACCATATGGTTTAGCACTGCCTTGTTTTTAGAATATTGATTTTTTTAGTTACGCGTGCGTATTGGTGCTGGTTTGTGCTATTATCAAAGGTATGTAAATTGAGTTTGGATTAAAAGGAGTCATTATCATGAAAAGAAGAGTTGCCCGTGAAAAGGCATTACAGGCGTTATTTCAAATAGATATGAGTGGGATTGAGCCGGAAGAGGCTCTTTTGAATGTGCTGGAAGAAGAGAAAGATGGATGCTTATCTACAGCAGATCGTGCATCGGATTCATTGAACATCAGGATTCCATCGATGCGGTCATAAAGGGAAACTTGAAAAATGGTCGTTTGATCGTTGGCTAAAGTTGATCGTAATATTTTGCGTATCGGTACCTATGAACTTCTTTATGTAGAGGAAGTTCCTGGAATAAGTCGTCATCAATGAAGCCGTCGAAATTGCCAAGATTTTTGGGGATGAGCAGTCCAGTAAATTCGTCAATGGTGTACTTTCAAAAGTAAGTCAAGACTGAACTAGAAGGGGGCATTGACGGATGTCGACCAGGATCATAGATGGTACGAAGATTTGCACATGAGTGGCGTTTGGAATTGAAGACCCGGGTCGGGAAACTGAAACAAAGCGGTATCATTCCCGGACTTGCCATCATCCTCATCGGTGACAATCCTGCATCCAGGTCCTATGTGAGATTGAAAACAGAAGGCATGTTCCGTATCTCGGTATCCATTCCGAACTCTATCTCTATGGGTCTGCCAGTGAAGAACAACTAGTGGGACAATCATTGATCAGCTGAACGATCCGCCCATATTCACGGTATTCTTGTTCAACTCCCCCTTCCCGGATCATATCGACCCCGTTAATGTCGATGGAGACGGTTTCCCCGATCGAAGGATGTGGATGGACTTCATCCACTTTCCATCGGCAAATTGGCAACCGCTCAGGAAACCTTCTATTCCTGCGCTCCACTCGGCATTGAAAATGCTTGAATATGAAAACATCCCGATTGCAGGTCGTCATGTGGTGATCATCGGGAAAAGTAACATTGTCGGGAAACCAGTGGGGCACCATGCTTCCTGAACCGGAATGCAACTGTAACGTACTGCCATTCAAAAACTGACAATATGTCTTCCCTTACAAAGCAAGCCGATATTATCGTTTCCGCCGTAGGTAAGGCCGGGTTTATCGGAGTGAAGACATCAAACCCGGTGCTGTGGTCATCGATGTAGGCATGAATCGTAGGACGAAGATGGCGGCTATGCGGAGATGTC
This sequence comes from uncultured Bacillaceae bacterium, assembly GCA_963762295.1. Lineage (GTDB taxonomy): Bacteria > Bacillota > Bacilli > Bacillales > Bacillaceae_B > Rossellomorea. Next base: position 283,107 of record CAVXKK010000004.1, on the reverse strand, counting down.
AACTGCGAGGAAGTGAAGGAAAAAGCAGGCAAACTCACACCGGTTCCCGGTGGAGTCGGTCCCGATGACCATCACCATGATGCTTTATAATACAGTGAAATCTGCAGAATGGGCTGTCCGGAATCGCCAAAATGAGTGAAACATAGTACAATATACGTAACAAAAAGGAAAGGGACAGCGAATCGCTGTCCCTTTCTTTATTCCGCATATAAAACTCATTCAGAGTGCACAGGACATGAAAAGGAGTCAGTGACTGCATGGAACTTGATCAATCGACGCTATTTAACGGTACAAGCTCTGACAAAATACATAAAACGAAAATTCGACAGGGATCCCGCATCTGTCCAACCTGTCTCGTCAACGGGGAGAAATTTCCAACTTCAAAAGGCACTCAAGCGGACATATGTACTTTCACTCTGAAAGATGAAAAGGCCCGGATATTGTCTGTGATGTTTTCAAGTCAGAATCACTCACTGAAATTCACGCCCGGAAAATGGGATGAATGTACTTGATACGCGGAGATATTTCCGTGTATGAAGCAGGCGGGCAATATCAGATCTATGTGAAAGAAATGCAACCAGACGGAATCGGTGAGCTTTATTTAGCGTATGAACAGCTCAAGGAAAAGCTCGAAGGAAGCCGGATATTTCGACGAGTCCAGGCAAACGGATGATCCCTAAGTTCCCGAAGCGGATCGCCGTTGTCACCTCCCCGACGGGTGCTGCGATCAGTGATATCATCACCACGATCAAAAGGAGGTATCCGATCGGGGAAATCCTCGTCTATCCTGCTCTGGTCCAGGGCGATCAAGCGGCAGGCTTCCGATTGCAGGCGCCATGAGAAAGTCAATGAAGACACGGCGATATCGATGTGTTGATCATCGGCCGGGGTGGCGGTTCGATTGAAGAGTTATGGGCATTCAATGAAGAAATTGTGGCGGATGCCATAGCAGGTCGATGGTTCCCATCATTTCTGCTGTCGGGCATGAAACAGATTTTACGATCGCAGATTTTGTGGCCGATCTCAGGGCACCGACGCCGACGGCTGCAGGAGAATTAGCCGTTCCCCATATTGATGATCTTCTTGAAAGGATCATGAACCGGAAACTCCGGCTCATCAAAGCCTTCAGAAACAGGCTCAACCATGATCGTCAACGGTTGGAAACACTCAGAAGGTCCTATTCGTTACGAAATCCGCATCTTGTGTATCAACAGAAGATGGAGCAGCTCGACCGTCTCAATGAGAAGATGGACAGGGCAGCAACCACCCGTCTGAAAGAGCTTCAGGACCATACTACTCAATTAACGGAAAGGATGCGCCGTCTCCACCCTGATCGCATGATCAAACTTCAAGGAGAACGATTGCAATCCATGCAGGTACGACTGGAAAAACAATATGCATCAGGACTGAAGGAAAAGCGCCAGCAATTCTTATCCATCCTCTCGACGATGGAGGCGCTGAGTCCGTTGAAAGTCATGGAGCGCGGATACAGCTTGTCCTACAATGAAGATGACAGTTTGATTACCTCGGTTGCACAGGTGCAAAAAGGACAGTCCCTAACCGTCCGGGTCAAAGATGGTCAGATACATTGTAAGGCAGATTCTATTGAGGAGCGTGAGACACATGCCGAAAGCAAAGAAAAATGAACCGACATTTGAAGAGGCGATTGCCCAGCTTGAAGAAATCGTAGAAAAGCTCGAAGAAGGAGAGGTCCCTTTGGAGCAGGCCATCGATTACTACCAGAAAGGGATGAACCTTTCTAAGTATTGCCATGATACCCTTCAGCAAGCAGAGAACAAGCTGACGAAGATGATGACGGATGAAGGGGAGCAAACCATTGACCTCCCGGAGGAGGAGTGATCATGTCGTTCAATGATTTTCAAACCACCTATCTTTCCGAAGTGACCAGCCATATGATCGGGAAAGTGAAAGCTTTGACCCTTCCCGATCAACTGAAGGAATCGATGATCTATTCTTTGCAGGCCGGTGGGAAAAGGCTTCGCCCCCTCATGGTGCTGGCCACCATGCAATCCTTCGGCCGGGATCCGAAAACAGGGATGGCAGCGGCTTCAGCCCTTGAAATGATCCATACATATTCCCTCATACATGATGATCTGCCTGCCATGGATGATGATGATTTGAGGAGAGGAAACCCAACGAATCATAAAGTGTTCGGTGAAGCAATGGCCATCCTTGCAGGGGATGGGCTCCTCACATTCAGCTTCCAACTTCTTGCTGAAGATGAAGGCCTCTCAGACAAGAAGAAGGTTGAACTCATCGCCTTGCTCGCCCGCTGTGCAGGGCCAGAGGGAATGGTTGGAGGTCAAGTCGCTGATATCGAAGGGGAAAATGGAGAGTTGACTGTGGAAGAACTGCAGTCGATCCATGTCCGTAAAACGGGCAAACTCCTTATGTTTTCCGTTATGGCAGGGGCCATCATGTCTGATGCCTCTGCAGAGGAGCGCGCTTCTTTAGAGGAGTTTGCTTATCATATCGGTCTTGCCTTCCAGATCCAAGACGATATTCTGGATATCGAGGGTTCGGAAGAATTGATCGGAAAGCCTGTCGGAAGCGATGAATCCAAACATAAGAGCACGTATCCAAAGCTTTTGACCATGACGGGGGCCAAGGAAAAACTGGCCCATCATCTGGATGGGGCACTTGCGTCCTTGAAAAGGGTGGACAGAGATACATCCCTTCTTGAAGAGATCGCCAACCTCATTGCCGTGCGCAACCACTGACAGCTGCTGTTTGAGGACGCTACCCTTTTATGGTATAATCCACTCAGGAAAGCCATTACATCGGACGTTGAGAAACAGTGGGAAGTCCGGTTCATAGTGAACAATACAATCCATTGAATGATCAGCATGGCCGTTATCACATTCGTGTTAGCGGCTATTTTTACACGCGGGGACAAGTACTTTCACGTAGAAAAGTCAAAGCACTTGGAAAATTGCCGGGAATTGCGTATTCTAGGGAATATACAAACATTTTGTCGAAAACGGCGAAGCTCGTAACCCCAGTGGAAACCATACAAAAAGCAAAAACGTCAAACACATGAAATAAACTAACTAGTGATGAAAGTGAGTGGACCGTATGGATTTATTATCGATTAAAGATCCCTCTTTCTTAAAGGATATGTCCAATGAACAACTGGAGGGACTAAGCCAGGATATCCGTGATTTCCTGATCGGGAACCTCTCCAAAACAGGCGGTCATATCGGGCCGAATCTTGGTGTGGTCGAATTGACTATAGCCCTTCATAAGCATTTTGACAGTCCCAAGGACAAAATTTTATGGGATGTGGGACACCAGTCTTATGTACACAAGATCCTGACGGGGCGCGCAGGTCAGTTTGATACCCTTAGACAATATAAGGGACTATGCGGATTCCCAAAGCGGAATGAAAGCGAGCATGACGTATGGGAGACAGGGCACAGCTCTACATCCCTCTCGGCTGCCATGGGGATGGCCATCGCACGGGATGTGAAAAAGGAAGATTCCTATATCATTCCCGTCATCGGGGACGGTGCGCTGACTGGAGGGATGGCCCTCGAAGCCCTCAACCATATCGGCCATGAAAAGAAGGACATGATCGTTGTATTGAATGATAATGAAATGTCCATCGCGCCCAATGTCGGTGCCCTGCATAATATCCTTGGACGTCTTCGCACGGCGAATAAGTATAACTGGGTGAAAGACGAACTGGAGTATATCCTGAAGCGCATACCGGCCGTCGGAGGGAAGCTTGCCAGCACGGCTGAACGGGTAAAGGACAGTTTGAAATATCTGTTCGTCTCCGGGATGTTCTTTGAAGAGCTTGGCTTCACCTATCTAGGTCCGATCGATGGACACGATTATGAAAACTTACAGGAAAACATCCAGTATGCGAAAAAAACAAAAGGTCCGGTTCTTCTTCACGTTCTCACGAAGAAGGGGAAGGGATTCCAACCTGCCGAAACAGACACACTCGGTACATGGCATGGAACCGGCCCGTATAAGATTGATACAGGTGACCTGATCAAACCGGTAGGCGCACCTCCATCATGGAGCAGCCTTGTCAGTGAAACGGTCAGAAGGGTGGCGCGTGAAGATGAGCGTGTCGTGGCCATCACTCCTGCCATGCCGGTCGGCTCAAGCCTTCTCGGGTTTGCGGAGGAGTTCCCTGACAGGATGTTCGACGTCGGGATTGCCGAACAACATGCGGCAACCGTTGCGGCAGGTCTTGCCACCCAGGATATGAAACCGTTCCTTGCGATTTATTCGACATTCCTTCAGCGTGCCTATGACCAGGTAGTTCACGATATTTGCAGACAGAACCTCAACGTGTTCATTGGGATTGACCGGGCGGGTCTTGTCGGTGCTGATGGCGAAACCCACCAAGGGGTGTTCGATATTGCTTTCCTGCGCCATCTGCCGAATATGGTGCTTATGATGCCGAAAGACGAAAATGAAGGTCAGCATATGGTCAATACGGCTCTTTCCTACAACGACGGACCAATCGCCCTCCGTTTCCCGCGTGGAAATGGCTATGGTGTGAAAATGGACGAAGAATTGAACACCATTCCGATCGGCACGTGGGAAATTCTTAAGAACGGGACGGATGCTGTCATCTTGACCTTTGGTACAACAATCCCGATGGCTATGGAAGCAGCAGCGGACCTCGAGAAGCAAGGGGTATCAGTCCGGGTCGTGAATGCACGTTTCATCAAGCCGATGGATGAGGCGATGCTCTCTTCCATTCTTTCCGAGGAAATACCCGTGTTGACCATCGAAGAAGCAGTCCTTCAGGGCGGATTCGGAAGCGGGGTACTTGAGTTTGCCCAGGAAAAAGGCTATCATGACGCCGTTATTGATCGAATCGGAATCCCTGATTACTTCGTCGAACATGGAAGTGTCAAAGAGCTGCTCAATGAAATCGGCATGACAAAGGAAAACGTCATAGACCGGATTCTAACGATTACACCAAAAAAACAAAAAAGGGCTTGAACATGAAAGTGAAAAAACAACGATTAGATATACTTCTTGTAGAACAAGGTCTTTTCGAAACACGTGAAAAGGCAAAAAGGGCGGTCATGGCCGGTCTTGTATATTCAAATGAAGTGAGACTGGATAAACCGGGCGAAAAGATAAGCGAAGATTCACCCCTGACGGTCAAAGGAAAAGTGATGCCTTACGTCAGCAGGGGGGGCTTGAAACTTGAAAAGGCCCTCAACGTATTCGATATCACCACAGAAGATAAAGTTCTTCTCGATATCGGAGCTTCGACGGGTGGATTTACCGACTGTGCCCTTCAGAATGGGGCGAAAATGAGCTATGCCCTTGATGTAGGCTACAATCAGCTTGCCTGGAAGCTAAGGAAGGATGAGCGGGTGGTCGTCATGGAGCGGACGAATTTCCGCTATGTGAAGCCTGAAGACTTGGAAGGTGAAATGCCGGATCTTGCCTCCATCGATGTCTCCTTCATCTCGCTTGCCTTGATCCTCCCTGTACTGAAGACGCTCCTGGTACAAGGAGGCGACTGCATTGCCCTCATCAAACCACAGTTCGAAGCGGGCAGGGATCAGGTCGGAAAAAAAGGAATCGTGCGTGATCCTTCTGTCCATAAGGCGGTGATCGAGAAAATCATGACCCTCTCACTACATGAGGGCTATGATATCGAAGGTCTCTCATACTCGCCGATCACAGGTGGTGACGGGAACATCGAATTCCTGATTCACCTTAAGTGGTATGGAAGGGAAGAAGGTGTGTCTCATTTAGCGGTCACACCGGAAGATGTAATCAAAGAAGCTCACACTCAATTCAAATCTGCTCAGAAGAATGAGGAGTAACCATAAAAAAGCGTGGGACCGATTGGTCCCACGCTTTCTTTGCGGTAAAAGACTATAAGAATTCACGCGTTAATGTGAAGTTTCTACTTTTTCTTCAGGTGTTTCATCATCTGAGTCAATCATGGCTTTCGGAAGACCCGTATACTTAGCCCAGAAGAATATGGCGAGTGAGACAATGGCAATCAGGATCAGGTCGGCTGGGTTGTCCAGGTAGCCTTTTCCACCGCCAAATGAACCAAAGTAAGAGATGATGAGCATGCTGATGTAATACCCAACGAGCCACCAGGCTGATTTAAGCTGCTGTGGAAGGCTCACTTTGTCGGTTGGTACATATTTCTTGAATATGAAGTAAACGACGAACATGAGCAACTGGGAGCCCAGTAACCATGAGATGGTCTTCCAACCAGACCAGTAAACAATGTACGAAGCAAAGATAAAGGAAATAGGTGCGATGATGTTCATTCCTTTAAGTTTGAATGGCTTCTCTAGGTCCTTAGCATTGACCGAGAAGGTGGCCGATGAAATAGGTGCAATAGCATAAGAAAGGATCAGTGCCACCGAGCAGACGTTAACCAGAGCATTCCAAGATGGGAATGGCAGTGTCCAGAAGATCGAAAGTCCCAATGATAACCACAGGGAGGAACGGGGAATTCCCGTTACCTTATCCACTTTGGAGAAGGTCTTGAATAGCGTACCGTTTCGTGACCAGGCATACACAAGGCGTGCCGTAGTATTCATGAAAATGTTTCCGTTCCCTCCGGGGGACAGGATGGCATCGAATACCACAAGTGCAGATAACCAACCAAGACCCAAGACAATCGCGATATCTCCGAATGGAAGGGAGAATTCTTCCTGGATTCCGGCCCAACCTACATTGCTGATCGTATCAGTTGGGATAGCTCCGATGAACAAGACTTGCAGTGCCGTATAGATCAATGCTGCAAGGATGATGCAAAGGACAAGGGCGATCGGAATATTCCGTTGAGGGTTTTTGACCTCGCTGGCAACCGATACGATAGGATGAAGCCCAAGATAGGCAAACATGACCCCGCCCGTTGCGATGGCTCCTTGGATACCATCAAAGCCGAATGGTGCAAAAGCTTCAACAGAGAAGTTCCCTGATTTAAAATGGAACGACAATACGACAATGATGGTGATTGGTACAACGTATTTGAAAATGGAAATGATGATATTGGATTTGGCAAAAGCCTTTACGCTCCAAAAATTGAGTAGGAAAAATGCGATGAGCAACCCTAATTGAAGCAGCCATCCTCCGATTGTTGGTGATTCAGACCCCGCTTTCGTCAATCCAGGGATCCAATAAGCAAGATACTGCCGTACAGCTGTCACTTCAATTGAAATCAAACTGGTGTAAGCAACGATCGTGATGAATGAAATCATGTAACCGACAAGTGGTCCGTGTGAATATACCGGATACCGGATGATTCCCCCCGTACGTGGTAGCGCCGCACCCAGTTCTGCATACACAAGACCGATTAATAGGATGATGACGCCTCCGATGATCCAGGAGAAACTCCCGGCTGGCCCCGCCTGGGATGCGACGTTACTGACGGCGAAGAGCCATGCAGATCCGAAGATCGCCCCGAGACCGATTAGGGTGAGGTCGAATAGTGATATCGTCTTTTTAAATTTTCCTTGACTCATAAGTGTAATGTTCCTCCTTCTGTTTAACCCGAACCTAACTTCTTTTTTCTACTCCATCCCCCTGTCTTTTTGTATTTTGCGTTCTAAGCAAACGATTCATGTCAGGCTTTCAAATGTTGCACAATAGAAATTTTTAAAAATGGGTATTCTTGTATAATAAGTAATATGTGCAATTCCTATAGTCTTATACCCCGTGCTTATATACACTAAACTGTATATAGAAAGGATTCAAACGGTTAAACGGTTTCATTTAAAAGTCTTAAATTTCTTTCTTTTTTCCAGCAATAAAGCTATATTTGTATATTATTACATTAATTATAAAAAATATTAATATTACATAAAAATGTAAAATGAGAACAGCTTTTCTGATGAAACAGACAAAGAAGTGAAGGATCTGCACGGTTTCTGGTGGATTTGTACAACAAAATAGGCTAACATAAGCGTAGAGGTATAAATATACAGGTTCATTATGAAGTAAGAGGTGTATGGTCTATGATGAACAAAGGGCAAAGACATATTAAAGATCAGGGAAATCATTACGAATAGAGATGTGGAAACACAAGATGAGCTGGTGGAAAGCCTGAAGAATGCAGGTTTTAATGTCACTCAGGCAACCGTTCCAGGGATATTAAGGAGCTTCATCTGGTGAAGGTTCCGCTTGATGGATGGGCAGATACAAATACAGTCTTGCCGGCAGATCAGCGTTTAATCCACTTCAAAAGTTGAAGAGTACATTGACGGATGCCTTCGTGAAGAGTTGATGCAGCCGGTCATATGCTGGTCATGAAAACGTTACCCGGGAAATGCGAATGCCATCGGGGCTTTAATCGACAACTTGGACTGGGAAGAGATCCTAGGAACCATTTGCGGGGATGACACTTGTTTGATCATTTGCCGGATCTGAAGATGAAACCGAAAGTCGTTTCCAGAACGTTTCTTAGATATGCTATAAAAGATTGATCGACCGTTCGACGGGGCTTATAATTAAGCCCTTCAATACAAAGGCACTTTCCAATAGGATTCTTTTCTTTTTCAGGATATTTGATGGGAAAGTGTCCTTTTTATTTGAGGTGAGATGTTTTGCTACAAGAACTTTCAATCAAAAATTTCGCCATTATCGACTCGATCGCCCTTTCATTTGAAGAAGGATTGACGGTATTATCAGGGGAAACAGGCGCGGGTAAGTCCATCATCATCGACGCGATTCATCTATTGGTTGGCGGGAGAGGATCCTCTGAGTATGTCCGCCATGGGGAGAAAAAAGCTGAAATTGAAGGGTTATTTATTCTTGATGATGAAACGTCATCCTTGCTCATGCGAAAGCGGCAGAATTTGGCATCGAGATTGAAGAAGGCATGATTGTTCTCAGAAGAGATATCTCCAGTACGGGAAAAAGTGTTTGCAGAATAAACGGAAAGCTTGTGACGATTGCCACCATGAGGGAAATCGGGGCATCCCTCATTGATATCCATGGGCAGCATGAACATCAGGAGCTCATGAATGAACATCTTCATCTTACCTTACTGGATCAGTTTGGAGGGAAGGATATTGCATCCGGATCATCACAGTTATCGGACAAGTGTATAAAGAATATCATCCATCTATAAGCAGCTTAAGCAGATTGAATGAAAATGAACAGGAGATGGCTCATCGCCTGGATCTTATCCAATTTCAGCTGAAAGAGATCCATGATGCGAATCTTCAACTGAATGAAGATGAAGAGCTGCAGGATGAAAAGCGGAAACTGATGAATTTTGAAAAACTATTTGAAGCCCTTCAAACCTCGTATGACAGCATGCAAGGGGAAAGAAAAGGGATGGACTGGGCAGGACTTGCCATGAGTCATCTTGAAACCGCTGCAGAAGTCGACTCGCAGTATGGAAAGACGCTGGAATCCGTATCCGAATCGCCTACTATATTCTTGAAGATGCCGCCCATCAAGTCAGGGGAGAATTGGATCAGCTGGAATTTGAGCCGAATCGGCTGGATCTGATCGAGGCCAGATTGAATGAAATCAATGGACTTAAAAGAAAATATGGGTCATCGGTAGAAGAGATCCTTGCCTATAGTTCTAAGATTGAAGAAGAAATTGAAACGATCATGAATAAGGATTCCCATGTTGAACAGTTACAAGAGCAAGTTACGCTCCCTTGAAAAAGATTTATCACTCGAGGCGAAAAATCTTTGCCGATACCAGAAAAATGTGGGCGAAGAAACTTGACCGCCAGTATTCATGAACAGTTAAAGCAGCTGTATATGGATAAAACGAAATTCGAAGTCCGGTTTGTGAAAAATGGGGAAAAGTGAATCCTTTTCGTTTAAGATTTCAAAAAGGATGGATGGGATGACGGTCGAGTTTTATATCTCAACGAATCCTGGAGAACCGTTGAAGCCCCTTTCGAAGGTCGCTTCAGGGGGAGAACTTTCACGGATCATGCTTGCCCTTAAAACCATTTTTTCAAAGCATCAGGGGATTACTTCGATTATTTTTGATGAGGTTGATACAGGTGTCAGCGGAAGGGTCGCTCAGTCCATCGCTGAAAAGATCTATCAGGTTGCCGTCCATTCACAAGTGATGTGCATCTCCCATCTTGCCTCAGGTGGCAGCCATGGCGGATTGTCATCTGTTCATTTCGAAAAAAATGTCAGGATGGGCAGGACGAGTACGAATGGTGAAACGTCTTCGAGGAAAAAGATAAGATCAGGAAATTTCACGTATGATTTCCGGAGTGGAAATCACCGATCTTACACTTGAACATGCCAAAGAATTACTTCATTTGGCAGGTTCCATCAAAGAGACATGAAAAGCTATCCAATTCGGGTAGCTTTTTTTCATGATTACCAGTTATAAATGTGCCTTTTAAAGGCAAAATTAAAACTGTAGCCAATAGTAAGTGTGTTGTGGATTAGAAGCGAGGAGAGTGAATAGTAGTGAGTCTAGATTGGTTAAGGAAATGTATAGGTGGAATTCTCCTTGTTTCGCTCTGTCTTATCGGTTTTTACAAACCTGTTCAACAATTTGTGAATACTCCGAAGTTCATGTAAGGATGATGGAAGGGGATCAAGTTGCTCTCCCTAAGGCAGCTCCGTCACCGCCATGGTTCATCGCATGATGAGCATGTTCAATTGGTCGAAGGGAAAGGACAATTATCCATGCAGAGGAAGTCGGGTAGGCAAAGACGAAGTGGTCTTTGAGCTTGCCGGCCTACCCATCAAAAAAGTCAATGTTGAAGTACTGAAAGATTTTAAAGTGATCCCGGGTGGACAATCCATCGGGGTCAAATTAAATACGGTAGGGGTGTTGGTCGTCGGTCATCATCTGGTGAATACGGATGAGGGGAAAGTATCACCGGGTGAAAAAGCAGGGATCCAAGTAGGGGATATGATTACCGAAATTAATGGAACCAAGATTGAAGAATTATGCCGATGTGGCTCCTTTTGTCCAAACGGCAGGAGAAGAAGCGAAATGCTTTGATGTCGTGGTCAAACGGGATCAAAAGACAATCAAGACCAATTACTGCCGTTGAAGGAAAAAGGAGACGACAACTTATAAATTAGGCCTGTATATCAGGGACTCTGCAGCAGGAATCGGTACGATGACATTTTATGATCCCAAATCGAAGAAATACGGAGCTCTTGGACATGTGATTTCCGATATGGATACGAAAAAGCCGATCGTCGTGGAAGATGGGGAAATCGTCAATTCCGAGGTAACATCCATTCAGAAAGGGAGCGATGGAAAGCCTGGGGAGAAACTGGCACGGTTCTCATCTGATCATAACGTGATCGGCAATATCAAGCGGAACAGTCCGTTTGGCATTTTTGGTGCACTTAAACCAGACCATTGAAAATGAGTTGATGGATAAGCCCATGCCGATCGCCCTATCTCATCAAGTGAAGGAAGGACCTGCCCAAATTTTGACGGTAGTGGATGGGAAAGAAGTTGAAATGTACGATATTGAAATCGTAAGCACCATCCCACAGAAATATCCTGCAACAAAAGGGATGGTGTTAAAAGTGACGGATCCCAAGTTACTGAAGAAAACAGGTGGAATCGTCCAAGGGATGAGCGGAAGCCCGATCATTCAAGATGGAAAGGTCATTGGTGCTGTCACCCATGTGTTTGTGAATGATCCCACGAGCGGGTACGGTGTCCATATTGAGTGGATGCTGAGTGAAGCAGGAATCGATATTTATAAAAAAGATCATAACCGAGCAAGCTGAAATGAATACCCTTACGAAAGTACTGAAACCAGTACTTATAAGGATTCTTTTTTGTGAGTGCTATGAGAATCAATCGTTTGCCAAAGAGAGTTGTCCGTTGGTAAAATAAAGATTATTCGACAAAACTTCAATCGTGAAATATCGAATCAGGTCGAAATATAAGAGAAAATGAAAGAAAATCGAAGAAAATATAATATATTTCAAGTTTTTTTCAAAAATAAAAGGAAATTAGGTTGCATTGTCGAAAAAGTAATTTAGAATAAAAAATAACAGATGAATTTATTTGGACTGAGGAGGAAACCTTTAGTGAAATCGATTAAAGTTTGTGTTGTGGATGATAACCGGGAACTCACCTCATTATTGGAAGACTATATTGCTTCGCAAAATGATATGGAAGTTGTAGGGATTGCCCATAATGGACAAGATTGCCTAGATTTATTGGAGGAAGTCGACCCGGATGTACTTGTCTTGGATATCATCATGCCTCATCTGGATGGGCTTGCCGTTCTCGAACGTCTTAGTGAAAAGAAGAACATCCCGAATGTGATCATGCTTACGGCCTTCGGTCAGGAAGATGTGACGAAAAAAGCGGTCGATCTTGGTGCTTCTTATTTCATTCTAAAGCCATTCGATATGGAAAATCTAGTGAGTCATATCAGACAAGTTAGCGGTAAATCAAACCCAATCATCAAAAAACCTTCCTCATCCAGAATGAATTCTGAACAAAAACCGAGAAACTTGGATGCAAGCATCACGAGCATCATCCATGAAATCGGCGTACCGGCACATATTAAAGGATATTTATATTTAAGGGAAGCGATCTCTATGGTGTATAATGATATCGAATTACTTGGTTCCATCACGAAAGTCCTTTATCCTGATATTGCAAAGAAATACAACACGACCGCATCAAGGGTCGAACGGGCGATCCGTCATGCCATCGAAGTGGCATGGAGCAGTGGGAATATTGATTCCATTTCTTCCTTATTCGGGTATACAGTGAGCATGACAAAAGCAAAACCGACCAATTCGGAGTTCATTGCGATGGTGGCTGACAAGCTGCGTTTGGAGCATATAGCTTCTTGAAAGAGTAAGTAGAAAGGATGACCCGGTGGATGCCGGGTTTTTATTTTTGTGTGAAAGGGTACCGACCATACATAGAAGCAAAAAAGGACGTGAAGGTATGACATTGATCTTTGCCCACAGGGGTTCTGCAGGGACTCACCCAGAGAATACAATGGAAGCGTTCGCTGAAGCAGCGCGGGTCGGGGCGGATGGGATCGAAATTGATGTACAGCTTACCTCAGACGATCAGGTGGTCGTCATCCATGACGAAACACTCGATCGCACGACAAACGGGAAAGGCTTCGTTAAGGATCTCACCCTTAAGGATATCCAAAAGCTTAGGGCAAATGGAAAATGGAAGATACTGCGACGCTGTAGGGTGCCTTCCCTGATCGAAGTATTCGAATGGATGAGAGGGAATGATCTCCTCTGTAACATCGAATTGAAGAACAGTGTCATGGACTATACCAGCCTCGAGGAGAAAGTCTTCGAACTGATCAGGAAATATGGTTACGATGAGCGGATCATCATCTCCTCCTTCAATCATTATTCCCTTGTGAAGTGCAGGAAGTTGAATCCGGCAGTGGAAGTCGCAGCCCTTTACTCAAATCGGCTGTTCATGCCATGGTCCTATGCCCGTTCCATCGGGGCAGGTGCCATCCATCCGAACCTCAACGCCGTAACGGATGATATGATCCGGCAGTCGGTGAACGAGGGAGTGCTGGTGAGGCCATATACGGTGAACAAGGAAACGTCGATAAAAAGGCTGTTGCATATAGAGTGTCCAGCACTCATTACCGATTTTCCCGAACGCGCAGTCGGAATCAGGAATACGAAAAAAAGCTAGCCTGCAGGCTAGCTTTTTTTCGTGAAGCGAGGTTGAACTTTGTTCCTTTTCCGGTCCCTGTGGAGAACGAATCCTGCAATGAATCCAAGGCCGACCACGAAAAAGACTAAACCTAGTACGAATTGCAGCCAGAGGTACGGTATGGGAGGCTGCAGGATGCCGAAAAGCATGTCCCTCATAAGCTTGATACCGAGCGCAGCAAGTGCGCCTGGTATGAGCATGATGATCAAGGCGATAAGGCGTGACATTATGTACATTTCCCCTTTGTATCCACTTACTTGAATTTTACCTCCATCATGAAAATTGTCAAGGTGGTCCTTGTGAGGTAAAATGGAACTGTGAAATATATTGCACGGACAAAGCGATGGGGTGAAGAATGTTGCAGGATGTTCTCATAGTAGGGGGAGGAAAAGGTGGGGTGGCGATATTGAAAATTCTCCACGAAGCCTCTTCCATGAATGTAGTAGCGGTCATCGATGTGGACAGGCGGGCTCCAGGGGTAAAGCTTGCCGGGGAATGGGGCATTGCCATCGGCGATGATTGGCGACCGTATCTTGACTCTTCCATTGATATCGTCATTGAGGTGACGGGAGATCAGGAAGTGTTTGAAGACATCAGGGATCGACGGGGGAAAAATACGGTGCTCATCCCTGGAAGTGTCGCATTTCTTATTTCCAAGCTCCTCGAGGAAAAAGAAGAGTTGATCCACGAACTCACAAGTGAATCCTTCAAGCGGGATCTCATATTCAATTCCACAGATGATGGGATGGTCGGAATTGATCACAGGGGTAAGATCATCCTTTTTAATCAAAGTGCCCAGCGCATGACGGGAATCAGCGGGGAAGACGCCTTGAACCGAAACATCCTTGAGGTTGTGCCGGAAAGCAAGCTACTCTCGACCATTGAAACAAGAAGGTCTGAAATCAACCAGGAAGTCATCCTCCAGAACGGCTTGAAGATTATTTCGAGCAGGATCCCGATGATCACATCCACGGATGAAGTTATCGGTGCGTTTTCGGTGTTCAAAGATATTACCGAAGTGGTGAATCTTGCCGAAGAAATCACCAATCTGAAAGAAATCCAGACGATGCTTGAAGCGATCATCCAATCGAGTGATGATGCCATTTCGGTCGTCGATGAGGAAGGGAAGGGGATTTTGATCAACCCCGCCTATACCAGAATCACGGGCTTTCAAGCGGGAGGTAATCGGTCAGCCGGCAACGGCGGATATCTCCGAAGGTGAAAGTATCCATCTCAAAGTCCTCAAGACCCGAAAGGCCATCAGGGGGACGAGGATGCGCGTCGGCCCAAAACGGAAAGAAGTCATCGTCAATGTTGCACCGATCATTGTCAACGACATTCTGAAAGGGAGCGTCGGTGTCATCCATGATATGTCTGAAATCCAATCTCTCACGAATGAATTGGACCGGGCGCGCAGGATCATCCGTACCCTTGAAGCAAAATATATTTTTGACGATATCATTGGGACATCTGAAGAAATGAAAATTGCCATCGAGCAAGCGAAGCTCGGTGCGAAGACGCCTGCTACCGTTTTGCTTCGAGGTGAATCTGGAACCGGAAAAGAACTGTTTGCCCACGCCATACATAATGCAAGTGACCGGAAATTCAACAAGTTCATCAGGGTCAACTGTGCGGCGCTGTCTGAGAACCTATTGGAAAGTGAATTGTTCGGATATGAAGAAGGAGCATTCTCCGGAGCGAAGCGCGGAGGTAAGCGAGGCCTTTTTGAAGAAGCAAATAATGGCAGTATCTTTCTTGGATGAGATTGGGGAGTTGAGTGCCAACACCCAGGCGAAGCTTTTGAGGGTGCTGCAGGAGAATGAAATCGTCCGGGTCGGAGGGACAAAATCCATCCCTATAAACGTCCGGGTAATTGCCGCCACCAATGTGAATCTGGAAAAAGGCATGGGGGACGGATCATTCAGAGAGGATCTATATTACCGTCTCAATCGAATGCCGATCCAAATCCCGCCGCTTCGTCATCGGAAATGGGATATCCCATTGATATCCGAACGCCTTATCGCGAAAATCAATCAGGATTATGGGAGGAAGGTTGAAGGACTGACGAAAAAGGCTTCAATGAAGCTGATGGAGCATGACTGGCCAGGGAACGTCCGTGAACTGGAAAATGTACTTGGCAGGGCCATTATATTCATGGAGGCAAGTGAGATCTATATAGATGAAAAGCATCTTTCTTCCATGGGACATACGAAGGGTCGCACCACTGAAATCGAGTCGGATCCTGTAGAGACCGATCTGAATGCACGTCTCGAATGGTATGAAAAACAGATAATCCAATCGGTTTTAGAGCAAAATAAAGGGAATAAGACCGCCACGGCAAAAGCACTCAATGTTTCTGTCAGGAATCTATATTATAAAATTGAAAAGTATAATATTGAAATAAATAGCATGAAATAATTTGCACACTATGAAAAAAATTGCACACCTGCGTCGAGAGAAATGAAGCGTTTTCACGTTTTGAAAGTTGGCACGCTTCTTGCAAGATAGAAGAGTGGAACCGATAATTGTAAAAAGGGGTTGAATCACATACATGAATCTACAATCTCTAGTAGATCTAGCAACCCGAAAGGAAAATGCCACCGTAGCTGTCGCTGCTGCAGAAGATAAAGAAGTCCTTAAAGCCGTATCCATGGCAGTGGAAAGGGAGATGGCAGACTTTTTGCTCTTTGGTGACAACGAGAAAATCGAACATTCATGGAAGAATCGCAGCGCGACCTTCTAAACAGCACCCGGATTAAGATCATCCACTCACCATCTGTGCAACATGCTGCAGAACTTGCCGTTCAAGCCAGTCAAGCAAAAAGAAGCAGACGTTTTGATGAAGGGGCATGTGTCCACTTCGGTCATTCTCAAGGCCGTATTGAATAAAGAGTGGGGTCTTCAGGACCGGGAATGTGCTATCGCATGCAGCTGCCTTTGAAGTGCAAGGTTTCGAAAATCTCATTTTTGTCACCGATGCAGCAATGAATATTTCACCTGACCTTGGAGCAAAAAGCCCAAATCATTCAAAATACCGTTCAGTTGCCCGGTCCATCGGAATCGACCATGCCTAAAGTCGCTCCTCTGGCAGCCGTCGAAGTCATCAATCCTCATATGCAGGCCACACTGGACGCTGCATCCCTGACGGTGATGAACCAAAGAGGACAGATTAAAAATTGCCTGGTGGATGGGCCGCTTGCCCTTGATAACGCCGTTTCATCGATTGCAGCCAGACATAAAGGAATTAAAAGCGAGGTAGCTGGAAATGCGGATATCCTGCTGGTTCCTACTATTGAAACAGGGAACATCCTTTATAAATCCCTGATGTATTTTGCAAGGGCAAAAGTGGGTGCCGTCATAGCGGGAGCCAAAGCACCAATCGTATTAACATCCAGATCAGACCTGTGCAGAGAGCAAATTATATTCATTGGCACTCGCCATCTGCTCTTCTGAAAACCGCTAACACAACTACACTTATAAATAGGGGGAAATACTAATGAAAATCTTCAGCTATATGGAACAATACGACTATGAGCAATTGGTATTCTGCCAAGATGAGGAATCAGGATTGAAAGCAATCATTGCCATTCATGATACAACTCTTGGACCTGCACTTGGCGGAACACGCATGTGGACTTATGAATCAGAAGAAGCGGCAATTGAAGATGCACTTCGCCTTGCAAAAGGTATGACATATAAGAACGCAGCAGCAGGATTGAATCTTGGAGGCGGGAAGACCGTCATCATCGGAGATCCGCGCAAAGATAAGAATGAAGAAATGTTCCGTGCATTCGGACGTTATATCCAAGGATTGAATGGACGTTATATCACAGCAGAGGATGTAGGTACAACTGTTGCGGATATGGATTTGATCCATGAAGAAACAGATTATGTGACAGGGATTTCGCCTGCATTCGGTTCTTCAGGGAATCCT
This sequence comes from uncultured Bacillaceae bacterium, assembly GCA_963762295.1. Classification (GTDB taxonomy): domain Bacteria; phylum Bacillota; class Bacilli; order Bacillales; family Bacillaceae_B; genus Rossellomorea. The sequence continues at coordinate 265,520 of CAVXKK010000004.1, read as the reverse complement.
TCTCCTGTAACAGCTTACGGAGTATACCGCGGAATCAAAGCAGCAGCCAAAGAAGCATTCGGAACTGATTCACTTGAAGGGAAAACCATTGCAGTCCAAGGTGTCGGTAATGTTGCGTACAATATGTGCCGCCACCTTCACGAAGAAGGCGCAAACCTGATCGTAACGGATATCAATAAAGAAGCCGTTCAGCGTGCAGTGGATGAATTTGGTGCAAAAGCTGTCGATACCAATGAAATCTATGGAGTAGACTGTGATATCTTTGCGCCATGTGCACTTGGTGCCATCATCAATGATGAAACGATTCCACAGCTTAAAGCAAAAGTGATCGCAGGAGCTGCGAATAACCAGCTGAAAGAAACACGTCACGGTGATGCCATCCATGAAATGGGAATCGTTTATGCACCGGATTATGTCATCAACGCAGGTGGAGTTATCAACGTAGCGGATGAGCTTTATGGATATAACAGTGAAAGAGCCATGAAAAAAGTTGAACAAGTTTATAACAATGTCGAACGTGTAATCGAAATCGCTAAGCGTGATCATGTTCCTACATATGTAGCTGCAGACCGTATGGCAGAAGAACGCATCGAAAAAATGCGCCGTTCAAGAAGTCAGTTCCTTCAAAACGGACATCACATCCTTAGCCGCCGTAAAATACATTAGATGGAAGAACGCTCCGCTTCCAAAAAGTGAGGCGTTTCCTATCTTTTGGATGATAGAGTAAGACATTTTGTCATCAGGGGGAATCCTTGGAATAGCAAAGAATAAAGATACAGCTCGCCCTAATTGGAGGTAACAACTGTGCAAGAAAACAAACATCGAATACTTGTCATTAACCCTGGATCCACATCCACAAAAATTGGGGTCTTCGATGATGAACGTTCCATTTTTGAAAAAACGATCCGTCATGACGCGGAAAAGATCAATGAATTTGCGACGATCATCGATCAATATGAATTCCGGAAGAATACCATCCTTCGAAACACTAGATGAAGAAGGGATCAATATTTCCAAACTGAGTGCCGTCTGTGGACGGGGTGGCCTATTGAAGCCCGATTGAAGGTGGAACCTATCTTAGTGAATGAAGACATGCTCGAACGATCTCAGAGAAGGGATACTCTGGTCAGCATGCATCGAATCTCGGAGGCATCCTGGCATTTGAAATTGCATCCGGGTTAAATATCCCATCCTATATCGTCGATCCCGTTGTAGTGGACGAGCTCCAGCCTCTCGCCAGGGTTTCAGGATTCTCCCTCATTGAAAGAAAAAGTATTTTCCATGCGCTTGAATCAGAAAGCGGTCGCAAGAAGGGTGGCGAAACAAATCGGTAAGAAATATGAAGACCTTGAATCTGATCATCACTCATATGGGTGGAGGAATCACTGTTGGTGTCCATCATCATCGGAAAAGTCATCGATGTGAACAATGGACTTCATGGAGACGGTCCCTTCAGTCCTGAACGTGCTGGAACTGTCCCTGCCGGCGATCTTGTTGACCTCTGCTTCTCAGGGGATTATTACCGTGAGGAAATCATGAAGAAACTTGTTGGACAGGGTGGGCTGGTCGGCTACCTCGGTACGAATGATGCGGTAAAAGTAGAAAAAATGATCGAACATGGCGACGAAAAGGCCAAAGTCATGTCTATGATGCCATGGCTTATCAAATTGCCAAAGAAATCGGGTCGGCAAGTGCCGTGCTGAATGGCAAAGTGGATGCCATCGTCTTGACGGGAGGACTTGCATACGGCAAAGGATTTCGTCAAGGCCATCTCAAGCGAATCAACTGGATTGCCGATGTCATTATCCAACCCGGTGAAAATGAACTTCAGGCTCTTGCTGAAGGGGCACTTGACGAGTCTTCAAAAATGAAGAAGACTACAAAGATATATCCGGGAACATGTAAAAAATGAGGCAAGAGTATAACAATAAGGAGGCATAAAAATGGCTGAAGAATATGATTTAGTCATTCTCGGGTGGAGGAACAGGCGGTTATGTCGCCGCCATCCGTGCTTCTCAATTGGGTTTAAAACAGCAATCGTTGAAAAAGGGAAACTTGGAGGAACATGCCTTCATAAGGGATGTATTCCGAGTAAAGCTCTTCTACGAAGTGCTGAAGTATATGCAACGGCAAAACACAGTGAAGATTTTGGTGTGAAAATCAATGGAGTGGAGCTTGATTTCCCTAAGGTCCAGGAACGTAAAGAAAGCATCGTCGAAGGCCTTCATAAAGGTGTACAACATTTGATGAAGCAAGGGAAGATCGATGTCTTCGAAGGACTTGGACGAATCCTCGGACCATCCATCTTCTCACCGATGCCGGGGACCATTTCAGTGGAAATGAACAACGGCGAGGAGAATGCCATGCTCATTCCGAAAAATGTCATCGTAGCAACAGGCTCACGCCCACGCTCACTGCCGGGACTAGATATTGATGGTAACTTGTCCTATCTTCAGATGAAGCGTTATCCCTTGAAACCTTGCCGAAATCCATCATCATTGTAGGAGGCGGGGTCATCGGGATTGAATGGGCATCCATGCTATCTGATTTTGATGTCGATGTGACGGTCGTTGAGTATGCGGACACCATCGTACCAACGGAAGATAAAGATATCGCTAAAGAAATGCAACGATTGATGAAGAAAAAAGGCGTCAAGATCGTCACTGGCGCGAAAGTACTCTCTGAAACCTTGAACAAAGGGTCAGACAGTGTTGCAATCAGTGCCGAGCATAAAGGCGAAACAAAGACCTTTAAGCTGAAAAGATCCTCGTTTCCGTTGGACGACAAGCAAATGTCGAAGGGATTGGCCTTGAAAATACAGATATTAAAGTGGAAAAAGGATTCATCGAAGTTAACGAATACTTCAGACAAAAGAATCCCATATCTATGCGATCGGGGATGTAATCGGCGGCTTGCAGCTTGCCCATGTTGCGTCACACGAAGGAATCACGGCAGTGGAGCATCTGGCTGATCAAAAGCCTCATCCAATCGATTATACGCTCATTTCTAAATGCATCTACAGCAATCCTGAAATCGCCAGTGTCGGATTGACGGAACAGCAAGCAAAAGACAAAGGACATGAGGTCAAAGTAGGGAAATTTAATTTCAGAGCCATCGGTAAAGCCCTTGTCTACGGAGAATCAGATGGATTTGTCAAAATCGTCGCAGATAAGGAAACCGATGACCTTCTCGGCGTTCACATGATCGGTCCTCACGTCACTGACATGATCTCCGAAGCAGGACTAGCCAAAGTGCTTGATGCAACACCGTGGGAAATCGCCCACACCATCCATCCGCATCCATCCCTCTCAGAAGCCATCGGCGAAGCCGCCCTGGCAGTAGACGGAAAAGCCATTCATGGCTAGAAAAGTGGAGGGGCTTTGCTAAGGGGCGACAAGCATAAGATGGGCTGAGCGGAAAGGCGTTCTTTGCCTTTTTGATCAGAACAGCTTATGACCTCGAGCCCCTAAGCCCCGCAGCTGGACAATAGAAAAGTGGAGGCGGGGGGATCTGACCCGACAAGCATAAGGCGGGACGGTGAAAAGGCGCCTTTGGCCTTTTTGTCCGGCATGACTTATGACCTCGAGGGTCACCCCGCCGTAGCTGGACAGTAGAAAAGCGGAGGGGCTTGGCTAGGGGCGACAAGCATAAGATGGGCTGAGCGGAAAGGCGTTCTTTGCCTTTTTGATCAGAGCAGCTTATGACCTCGAGCCCCTAAGCCCTGTAGCTGGACAGTAGAAAAGCGGAGCCGGAACGATCTTCCGCCATACACCCGCTTGTTTCCCGGAACAACCATTTCATTACCCAGGGACCTGATAGAAGGGTTCCTGTTATCCATTAACGCTGTAGGAGGTTGAAAAAATGGCAAGCAATCGTCATGAAGAATTAGGGCTTTCCAATGAGAAAGTAGTAGAGATGTATGAAACTATGCTCCTCGCCAGAAAAATTGATGAGCGGATGTGGCTGTTGAACCGTTCAGGGAAAATTCCGTTCGTCATTTCCTGTCAAGGTCAAGAGGCCGCTCAAGTCGGTGCAGCTTTTGCACTCGATACCGAGAAGGACTATGCACTTCCGTACTATCGTGATATGGGCGTTGTCCTCACGTTCGGGATGACGGCTCAAGAATTGATGCTTTCAGGCTTTGCAAAAGCAGAAGATCCGAACTCAGGCGGCCGTCAGATGCCTGGTCACTTTGGGCAAAAGAAAAATCGGATCGTCACAGGTTCATCCCCGGTAACCACCCAAGTACCCCATGCTGTGGGAATTGCACTCGCAGGGAAAATGGAGAAAAAAGATCTTGTGACATTTGTGACGTTTGGTGAAGGATCGTCCAACCAAGGGGATTTCCACGAAGGAGCAAACTTTGCCGGTGTACATAAACTTCCGGTTATCTTCATGTGTGAAAACAACAAATATGCCATTTCGGTTCCGATCGAGAAGCAATTGGCGTGTGAGAAAGTATCAGACCGAGCCATCGGATATGGCATGCCAGGAATCACCGTTGATGGCAATGACCCTATCGAAGTGTATAAAGTGGTCAAGGAAGCGGCTGATCGCGGAAGACGCGGAGAAGGGCCTACTCTGATCGAGACGGTTTCCTATCGCCTGACTCCCCACTCCTCAGATGATGATGACCGAAGCTACCGCTCTCCGGACGAAGTGGCGAAAGCCAAAACGAATGATCCGATCATTACATTTGGTGCATATTTAAAAGAAACAGGCGTCATGGACGATGAGCTGGAGAAAGCAATCAATGATCGCGTGATGAAACAAGTGAATGAAGCAACGGATTATGCAGAGACGCGCCATATGCAGAGCCGGAATCCGCCATGAAATATGTTTACGCAGAAGAGAAGTAAGGGGGAGAACCACTATGCCAGTAATTTCTTATATTGATGCCGTAACATTGGCCATGAGAGAAGAAATGGAACGAGATGAAAAAGTATTTGTCCTCGGCGAGGATGTCGGCAAAAAGGGAGGCGTCTTTAAGGCGACTCACGGATTATATGATCAATTCGGAGAGGATCGCGTCATCGATACGCCCCTTGCCGAGTCGGCCATTGCAGGTGTTGGAATCGGTGCAGCCATGTACGGGATGAGACCAATTGCTGAAATGCAGTTTGCTGATTTCATCATGCCTGCTGTCAACCAGATTATTTCCGAAGCGGCCAAAATCCGTTATCGTTCCAATAATGACTGGAGCTGTCCGATGGTCATCCGCGCACCGTATGGCGGAGGAGTGCACGGAGCCCTTTATCATTCGCAATCAGTAGAAGCAGTCTTTGCCAACCAGCCTGGTCTGAAGATCGTCATGCCTTCAACGCCTTATGATGTAAAAGGTCTTATTAAAGGCAGCGATCCGTGATGAAGATCCTGTGCTGTTCTTTGAACATAAACGGGCCTACCGCCTCATCAAAGGCGAAGTACCAGAGGACGATTACACGCTTCCAATCGGGAAAGCAGATGTAAAACGCGAAGGGGAAGACATTACGGTCATTACCTATGGCCTTTGCGTCCACTTTGCTCTCCAAGCAGCAGAAAAGCTCGCTCAGGACGGCATTGAAGCCCATATCCTCGACCTGCGCACCATCTATCCGCTGGATAAAGAGGCGATCATCGAAGCTGCTTCCAAGACGGGTAAAGTACTCCTTGTAACGGAAGACAATAAAGAAGGAAGCATCATGGGTGAAGTGTCTGCCATCATCGCAGAACACTGCTTGTTCGACCTTGATGCTCCGATCAAGCGTCTTGCAGGACCGGATGTACCGGCCATGCCGTATGCACCGACAATGGAAAAATACTTTATGATCAACCCTGATAAAGTGGAAAAAGCAATGCGGGAACTTGGCTGAATTTTAATCGTATCACCGTATGAGTAAGGAGGGATCCTCATTGGGTATTGAAAAAATGAAAATGCCTCAGTTAGGCGAGAGTGTAACAGAAGGTACGATCAGTAAATGGCTGGTGTCTCCGGGAGATACGGTCAATAAATATGATCCGATTGCCGAAGTACAAACCGATAAAGTCAACGCCGAAGTACCTTCTTCTTTTACAGGGGTCATCAAGGAACTTCTTGCCGAAGAAGGTGACACTCTTGAAGTTGGAGAAATCATCTGTTCGATTGAATTAGAGGGGAGGCATGATGCTCCTGCCGAAGAAAAGAGAGCGAAAAGAAAGAAGCCTCAGCTCCGTCTGCACCTGCTTCAGCGGACACAAGCAATAAAGGCAGATATTCTCCTGCCGTCCTGAAAATGTCCCAGGAAAACGGAATCGACCTGAACCAAGTGACGGGAACAGGGACCGGCGGCCGGATTACAAGAAAAGACCTTAAAAAAGATCATCGAGTCCGGCAACATTCCTCAGGCAAGCGAGGCTCCGAAGGCCGCTCCGCAACAGGAATCGCCATCACAAGGAGAGCCTGCAGCGCAGCCGTCCAAAAAACCTGCTCCCCAGGCTCCGGACGTACCGACCATGCCAGGCGATATTGAAATCCCTGTTTCTGGAATCCGGAAAGCCATTGCAGCTAATATGGTTCGAAGCAAGCATGAAGCACCTCATGCTTGGACGATGATGGAAGTGGATGTCACCAATCTGGTGGACTACCGCAATTCTCTTAAAACGGAATTCAAGCAGAAGGAAGGCTATAATCTGACCTTCTTTGCCTTCTTCGTCAAGGCTGTTGCACAGGCGCTGAAAGAGTACCCACAGATCAATTCCATGTGGGCTGGCGATAAGATCATCCAGAAGAAGGATATCAATCTGTCCATTGCAGTTGCCACCGACGATGCACTCTATGTACCTGTCATCAAAAATGCAGACGAAAAAACCATTAAAGGCATTGCAAGGGAAATCACCGAGCTTGCAGGAAAAGTACGAAGTGGGAAACTGACTTCCCAAGATATGCAGGGCGGTACATTTACAGTGAATAACACGGGGTCATTTGGATCAGTGCAATCGATGGGAATCATCAATTATCCTCAGGCAGCGATCCTTCAGGTCGAATCGATCGTGAAACGTCCTGTTGTCATGAACAACGGCATGATTGCCGTTCGGGATATGGTGAATCTCTGTATGTCCCTGGACCATCGCGTACTGGACGGTTTGGTGTGTGGACGATTCCTGCAGCGGGTTAAAGAAATTCTAGAGAACACGTCAAAAGAAACAACATCTGTTTACTAAATTAAAAGGACCCTTCCTGGGAGGATGGTCCTTTTTTAATTGGTGATTTCTGAGACTTTAGGATGAGGGTCGAAGAGGAATGGTAGGAAAGAGTAGGCAAATGGCACGGAATAGTTGCGAAAGAATATTTCATGGGGTGAATCATTCAATCAGAATAGGACGATAGGCTAAATGCTTTTTCCCTTTAACCCTATGTGAGGCTTAATGAGGAAATATTGTGCTCTATTTGTAAGGAATAGTCGAATGGCCCATATAAAGCGGCAAATAAAGGGTGGAGATAGGTGAATGGTCATTCATAAATACACCCTTCGTCACAATTCGGAACAAGGTCTCTAAGCCTTTCTGTTTATTTTCAGAATATTACGAATTTGAACGACATTCCTCTACAACATTCGACAGGAACCTTTGGTTATGTTTGGTTTAGCACCTACTATTTACCAGGTGAAATGCAAAAGAAAGGAGATCGTGTCTGTTCAACCAAAATGAAACCAAACGGAGGGAATTAGATGAAGGGAAGAAGAAGACAGAGAGCAAAATGGTTATCCATTATTTTGACACTTAGCGATGTTTGTTCCACTATTATTTCCTTTTAACGCAGGGGCTGTCAATGCCGCTCAAAAGGAAAAGCCATCGACTTCAGTAAAAGATTCTGCCAAAGTGTCTCCACAATCCAAGATCACATCAAAGCTCCAGAAACAATTCAAGAAAGATAAGCACGTCACATACTTAGTAAAATTCAAGGAGCAGGTAGATACGTTAAAAATCGCCGAGAAAGCGGAAAAAAATGCGAAGAAGCAAAAGCTTTCTGCTAACAACAGTAAATTGTTGAAACGGAATCTGGTTGTTTCAGAGCTTCGTGCTACCTCACTTGAATCTCAAGCAGAAGTAAAAGAATACTTAACGAAACAAAAAAAATCCGGTGCAGTCAAAGACATCCAAAGTTTTCTATGTTGTCAATGGCATGGCCGTAACAAGTACGAAAGAAGTCATGGAGAAGATTTCCACCTATGCTGAAGTTGAGAAGATCCTTCCGAATGAAGTACGTCAGCTCAATAAGCCAGGTGGTAAAAGAGAAAGAAACCTCGCAGATGGAAAAAAGCCGAAACGGCCGCCGATCGAATGGAATATCGACAAAGTCGGTGCTCCTGCCGTATGGGACATGGGCATTGATGGATCAGGTACCGTTGTCGCTTCCATCGACACTGGGGTCCAGTGGGATCACCCGGCATTGAAGGAAAAGTACAGAGGGTTGATCCTCAAAACCCGAATACGCCTAACAATGAATTCAACTGGTTTGATGCGACAGCCGGCCAGGGCACACCTTATGATGATCAGGGACATGGAACGCACGTAACGGTACGATGGTCGGGCCACGAGCCGAATGGTTCCAATCAAATCGGAGTAGCTCCTGGTGCGAAATGGATCGCTGTCAAAGCCTTCACTGCTCAATGGTGGGACAGATGCCGATTTACTGGATGCAGGAGAATGGATTCTTGCTCCGAAAGATGCAGAAGGCAATCCACATCCTGAAAAAGCTCCTGATGTTGTAAATAACTCATGGGGCGGAGGAAAAGGGCTTGATGAATGGTATCGGGAAATGGTCAATGCGTGGAGAGCGGCGGAAATCTTCCCAGAGTTCTCAGCAGGAAATACGACCCTTACGAATCCAGGGGGTCCTGGTTCTATTGCGAACCCGGCAAACTACCCTGAGTCCTATGCAACTGGCGCAACAGATATCAACAATCAACCTGGGAAGCTTCTCCTTACTTGGTCCATCACCTTATGATGAAATCAAGCCGGATATCGCAGCTCCGGGTGTGAACATCCGATCTTCCGTTCCAGGCGGGACGTATGAAGGCGGATGGAACGGGACGTCCATGGCGGGACCTCACGTATCGGCTGTTGTGGCTCTCCTGAAACAAGTAAATGCCAACCTGACAGTTGACCAGATTGAGGAAATCCTTAACACGACCGCTGTGCCATTAACAAACGGTACGTACCCTGATGTACCGAATAACGGATTCGGGAATGGTCTTGTTAATGCATTTGATGCGGTAATTCCATTATGAATGGTCTTGGTAAAGTGAGTGGTCAAGTCGCGCAAGAAGGCGATGATACAGAAGCACCTGTCCATCAACCACGAACAACCGACGGATGTCTAAAGGCATGGATCTAAAATTGGAAGCCGAAGCAACGGATAATGTTAGTGTCACGATCGTTAAGCTGTCTTATGAAAATGCTGATGGTGAGTGGGTCGATGTCGACGCGAAGCGTAAAAGCGGCGACTTCACTAAAGGAACCTACGAAGCGGTCATCCCTGCTGATGCGTTGAATACGGACAACGTAACATATAAATGGACAGCAGTAGACTTTGGAGGGAATGAGGCTTCCACAGATGAATATTCCCTGGAACTTCTTCCAGGCATCTCTGTAGGTTATGAGCAGGACTTCGAGTCTGAACCTACTGGCTGGTTCTCTTATGGGAACGGGAATAGCTGGGAATGGGGAGCGCCTACTTCCGGACCGGGAAATGCAGCTTCAGGTGAAAAAGTATATGCTACGAAATTGGATGGTAATTATGCGAACAGTGCCAACATGTCTCTGCAAATGCCTCCAGTCGATCTGCCTGAAGGAAACAGCTTCCTGCAATTCAAACAATGGCATGATCTTGAAACCAGATATGATTTCGGTCATGTATTCGTCTCTACAGACGGCAAGGAATGGACACAGGCTCTCCGTGTCAATGGAACAACGAACGGATGGATCGATGGAGAAGTGGATCTGAGTGACTATGCAGGTCAACGCATCTACATCGCATTCAATGTGACAACCGATGGAAGCGTTCCGAAGCAAGGCTGGTATCTTGATGATGTCAAGCTTTCCGATTCATCTCTGCAACCATCTAAGAAAATGAACCTTGGGTTGGATTCAAAGAAGGACGCATCCTCTTCTGTTTCCAAAAAACCTAAAGTAGATCCTGCCAAGATCCAGGTTGAAAAACCTGCGGCAAAAGACGAAAGCAAGGAAGCAGCCAACACCAGTCTTGCTACCACTTCGAGCAGAGGTGTCAGTTCTTGAAACCGGACGCAGTGTCTACACGAATCCTGCGACGGGATCTTATGAAATTACCCATGCAGCCGGCGATTTTACCCTGCAGGCATCCACGTATGGATTCCGTTCTCAGACTCAAAGTGTAACGATTGAAGCAGACCATACAACGACGGCCAACTTTACCCTTGAAGAAATCCCTAAAGGGAATGTCTCAGGTACCATTACAAATCAATTGACCGGGGATCCGGTTGCAAATGCAACCGTCATGGTCCTTGAAGATGCTGTCGTCCAACCTGTCCAAACGGACGCTGATGGGCGCTATGAGCTGAACGTATATGAAGGCGACTATACGGTCAAAGTTGTTGCTCCTAACTACTACAGTCAAGAAGATGAGAGTCACGGTTGAAGGTGGAGAATCTGCAACGAAGGATTTCGCACTGAAACCATTCATCGGATTTCCTGGAGAAATCGGCTACGATGATGGTACGGCTGAAAATGCACGTGCCTATAACGCAGCAGGAAACGGCATGGGCTGTAAAGATGTCCCTTGCGGAAGGAAACGATACAGCGCTCGTTACTGGCGGTCTGTTCCGATTCTGGGATACAGAATGGCCTGTACCGGGTGGAACCGAATTTGAAGTGGAAGTTTATGATGCAAGCGGTACGGACGGGGCTCCAGGCAAGAAGCTTGCCGGACCATTCGAAGGGGAAGCCCTGCGTAACGGTCAGTGGACACAGGTCGACCTCAGTGATGAAGGCATCATGGTTGATGGTGACTTCTACATGGTCTACACTCAGACTAAAGCCAAACCCGAACGCACCTGGACTTGCAACAGATGAAGACGGAGAATATGCTGCACGCAGCTGGCAGCGTGTCAGCGGGGCATGGTCGCCGTCTCCTGAAGAAGAAGGAAACTATATGATTCGTGCAACCGTGAATTATGAAGTGAAAGAGCCGGTCATCACATCACCTGAAGATGGTTCATTTACGAATAAAGAACAGGTGAAAGTGGAAGGAACATCTGCTCCTGACACAGATGTCATCATCTTGAATGGTGATGAAGAAGCGGCTACGACAACAGCAGACGGTGAAGGTAAATTCGCTGCTGACGTCAGCCTGCAGGAAGGGGAAAATGTACTGACGGCTAAGGCTTCCACTGAACAGGGGCAAACAGGGGCGTCTGAACCTGTTACCATCATCCTTGATCAAGAAAAGCCTGAGCTCGCCATCACATCTCCTGCCGATAAATCGAAAACCAATAAAGAAACGGTTACCGTCAAAGGGACTGTGTCTGACGACAATCTTGATTGGGTGAAGGTGAACGGCAAAAAGGCAGATGTAAAGAATGGTGCATTCAGTCATCGAATCCTTCTTGAACAGGGTGAAAATGTCATTAAAGTCGTTGCTCAAGACAAAGCGGGCAACAAAACAACGAAGAAAGTCACCATCCAGGCTAAATACGGGGATCTTGAGATTTCCAACGTGCTTCCTGGAGAAGATAAGGAACTGAAATCAGGCCAATCCGTCAAGATCGAATTTGACAGTGAGCCTGGACTGGATGCGACATTCGTTCTTCATATGCCATTAACGAATGCCCGCAGCATGACCTCGAATGCGACAGAACTTCCGATGAGGGAAACGTCTGAAGGTCATTACGAAGGCTACTACACAGCCACTTCCAACGTGAAAGCTCCTGGAGCAGTCGTGGAAGTGAAAGTGGAAGATGACTTCGGAAATGTAGAAACAAAACGCGCTGAAGGAAAACTGTATATCAACGCGAAAAAGTAATGGTGAAATGGAACGTCCCGGGATCGTCTTCCGGGACGTTTTTTCATGTGCCCGCATTGAACCTGATGGCTTCTTTCTATATACTAAAATAGTAAAGAGAAAACATTTCGAATCTTCATATTTGTAAACGATTACATTATAGGGGGAGTTTCATGCTGCGGGAGATGAAGGAGCAGGAATTTGAAGCACGTACTGTCGAGGAATGGAAGACAGCCGCAGAGTCGGCTTTGAAGGGGAAATCCATTGATTCCCTCCGGACAGCAACCTACGAAGGCATACCACTTAAGCCTTTATATACAAAAGATGATCTTCCTATCAGGTTACCGGCATCATCAAAGCGTGGGAGTGCAAAAGTGGCCCCACGCATCCGACGCAACACTTGGGAAGGGCTATTTAAGGCAATGGAAGCGGCGCTGGAAAAAGGACAGGAGTGTATTTCATTCAGAGGTGATGGTCTCGATCCCGTGGGATTCCCGCCATTCATGAAGAAGATCCTTACAAAGGGAAGAGATGCCGATGCATTCTTCCTGACAGATCGGGATTTTTCATTTATACATGCGTGGAAGACGGATGGAGGCGGGGCCTTCTCCGGTGTGTTCGGGTGGGATCCCGTTTCTCAAGGACTCTTTTCAGGGGAAGAATGGGATGTGCCGGCATGGATAAGGAATATAAAAGACATCCATGATTTTGCACCTGCTTTGAAGCCGATCATTATAGACCTTTCCCCTTATCATAGGCAGGGTGCCCATGCGGTGCAGGAGCTTGCACTCGCTCTTTCTGAAGGAGTGGCCTACCTTGACATCCTGTTGAACGAAGGATGGACAATGGATAAAATGGCAGGGAAATTCCACGTGCATTTCGCCGTAGGCAGTCAATTCTTCATGGAAGTGGCGAAAATGAGGGCATTCTCATCCCTGTGGAAGACCGTCATGGAAACATACGGTGATGATTCAACACAACGGGGAAGCATGAGCGCCGAGACGTCGCCGCTGAATAAATCCCGATTGGACCCATACGTCAATATGCTGAGAAGCGGTGGAGAAGCATTTGCCTCCACGCTTGGAGGCGTCGACTATATCGATGTTCAACCGTTTGACGGGAGGGGTGAAAGTGCTCTTGGCGAACGGATGGCTAGGAATATCCCGATGATCATCGGGGAAGAAGCCCATCTAAGCAAAGTGATCGATCCGGGAGCGGGATCGTATTACATCGAGTGGCTGACGGAGGAAGTCGGTCGGAGAGCATGGAAGGAATTCGTGCGGATCCAAGAGTCAGGAGGGATTATTCCTTATATTGAGAGCGGGGCACTTGGGCGCGATCTTGAAGCGGTTCATGCCGAACGGCTGTATGACCTTTCCTCAGGTAAAAGCACGCTGATCGGGACGAATGCATATGCAAATCCAGAGGACACGCTTACAGCAGTGGAGGACGATCTACCGGGGCGCCTTGCCCTTCCATATGAACGCCTCCGGGTAAGGGCCCAGCGGATTGCAGAGAGGGGAGCGAAACCGATTGCTGGTATCATCGGTCTGGGGGAGTGGAAGGATTATAAGGCGAGGGCCGATTTTACAAAAGGGTTCCTGGCCGTCGGAGGCATATACGCGAAGGAAAGCAGTCCTTGCCGTTCAAAGAGTGAGATCCTGAGATTCATAGAAGAAACAAGGTATTCCTACTATGTCCTCTGCGGAACGGACGAAGAGTACGACCGCTTCCTGCCTGATGCATCCGAATCGATCATCGGAATTGATCCTGGGATCACCCTGGACATCGCTGGGTCGAGAAACGCCCCGGGTATAAATGGTTCGATCCACTTGAGGATGGATGTCCTGGAGAAGCTGGACCGATTACTATCCATCTGGGAGGAGGGAATGAATGATGATGAACAAGCCTGATTGGTCTGCCATCGACCCGTTTGCTTCCAGGAAAGGGGAAGAAGGGAAGGAGCATGACCGTGCCTATACAACAAACGAATCTATCGAGGTCAAGTCCCACTATTCCAAACGTGATCTTGAGGGCAGCGAGCATTTGAATGATCTTCCGGGGATGGCCCCATTTACGAGGGGACCCTATCCGACCATGTACGTATCTCGTCCATGGACGGTGAGGCAGTATGCCGGATTTTCCACTGCCGAGGAAAGCAATGCCTTCTACAGAAGGAATTTGAGCATGGGGCAAAAGGGGCTGTCCGTCGCCTTTGACCTTGCCACCCACCGGGGATATGACTCGGATCATCCGAGGGTCCTGGGGGATGTAGGAAAGGCGGGTGTGGCCATTGATTCGATCCTCGATATGAAGATCCTTTTTGACGGAATCCCACTCGATCAGATGTCTGTATCCATGACGATGAACGGGGCCGTGCTTCCCATCCTGGCTTTCTACATCGTTACGGCTGAAGAGCAGGGGGTAAGCAGGGAGAAGCTTTCCGGAACGATCCAAAATGATATTTTGAAAGAATATATGGTCAGGAATACGTACATCTATCCTCCTGATATGTCGATGAAGATCATCGCGGATATTTTTGATTATACGGCCAACCATATGCCGAAATTCAACAGCATCAGCATATCGGGCTATCATATGCAGGAGGCGGGAGCGCCAGCGGATATCGAGCTTGCCTACACCCTCGCAGATGGTCTTGACTATGTGCGCACGGGATTGAAAGCAGGGATCGGGATCGATTCTTTCGCACCAAGGCTATCCTTCTTCTGGGCAATCGGGATGAACTACTTTATGGAAGTCGCAAAGATGAGGGCAGCCAGGCGAATATGGGCCAAGATGATGAAAACATTTGAACCGGCCGAACCCCAAATCCCTTGCCCTTCGCACCCATTCCCAGACTTCCGGATGGAGTCTGACCGAGCAGGATCCATTCAATAATGTCACACGGACTCTTCTCGAAGCCCATGCAGCTGCAATGGGACATACGCAATCGCTTCATACGAATGCACTGGATGAGGCCATCGCGCTTCCGACCGATTTCTCAGCTCGGATTGCCCGGAATACCCAACTCTATCTTCAGGAGGAGACGGGAATCACCAAGGTGATCGATCCATGGGCAGGCTCCTATTATGTGGAATCCCTTACCCGTGAACTCATGGAACGGGCATGGGAGCATATCGAAGAGATTGAGGAACTGGGCGGCATGACCAAAGCCATCGAAACGGGCCTTCCGAAGATGAAGATCGAAGAAGCCGCCGCACGGAGGCAGGCGATGATCGACTCGGGAGAAGAAGTCCATCATCGGGGTCAACCGGTACCGACTTGATCAAGAGGATCCGATTGATACCCTCGATATCGATAATACGGCGGTCAGGCTGAAACAGGTGGAAAGAATCCGCCAGCTCAAAGAATCCCGTGATGAGGACGCGGTTCAAAAGGCACTTCATGATCTCTTTGAAACAGCGGCTTCCGGGAATGGGAACCTTCTCGATCGCGCCGTGGAAGCAGCCCGTGCAAGAGCAACGCTTGGAGAAATCTCGGATGCGGTGGAAAAGGCATGTGGACGGCATAAAGCGACGATCCGGAGCATCAGCGGAGTTTACAGCTCGAATTTTTCCAATGAGCAGGAGATCCGCGAAGTACAGGGGATGGCAGAGGAATTTCTTGAAAATGAAGGAAGGAGACCGCGTATCCTCATTGCGAAGATGGGACAGGACGGACATGACAGGGGAGCCAAGGTCATTGCCACGGCATTTGCCGATCTCGGCTTCGATGTCGACATCGGCCCCCTTTTCCAGACTCCAGAAGAAACGGCGCTGCAAGCCGTGGAGAATGATGTGCATGTGGTCGGATTCAGCTCTCTCGCAGCTGGTCACAAAACCCTCCTTCCCGAGCTCGTGAAAGAACTGAAGGCACTTGGAAGGGAGGACATCCTGGTGGTGATCGGCGGCGTCATCCCAGCGAAGGATTATGAATTCCTTCTATCCAACGGGGCATCCGCTGTCTTCGGACCGGGAACCATCATCCCGGTGGCCGCTCAAAAAGTAATCCAAGAAATCTACCGTGTTCTCGGATACGAGGAAGTGGTGGAGTGATGGCACCTCCTAAAAAGAAGTTCGTCAAAGAAACAGGCTGCGCCGATTCCGATCGAGGAGATGAAAGAAGGCATCCTTCAGGGGAACAGGGCTTCCCTTGCCAGGGGGATCACCCTCATCGAGAGCAGTTCCCCTAAGCATTACGCTGCAGGTCAACAGCTATTGCAAGAGTTGCTCGGGTATACAGGCCATTCATTAAGGGTCGGCATCACAGGCGTACCCGGAGCAGGGAAAAGCACCTTCATTGAGCAATTGGGAGAGATGCTATGTGAGGAAGGGCTGAAGGTGGCGGTCCTTGCCATCGATCCGAGCTCATCTTTAAGCGGAGGGAGCATCCTTGGGGACAAGACCCGTATGGAGCTCCTCTCAAAAAATCCCTTGGCCTTCGTCCGGCCCTCCCCGACGGCCGGGACCCTCGGGGGCGTCCACCGTCGGACGAATGAGACGCTCCTTCTGTGTGAAGCAGCCGGCTATGAAGTCATCCTGATTGAAACCGTGGGTGTCGGACAAAGTGAAGTGCTTGTCCGACAAATGGTGGACTTTTTCATGCTTCTTGTCATTACAGGTGCAGGTGATGAACTTCAGGGGATGAAAAAGGGGATCATGGAACTGGCTGATGCCATCGTCGTGAACAAGGCAGATGGTGAAAATCGTGCCCTTGCAGAGAAAACGAAAAAAGAATTGAATCAGATCCTGCATTTCCTTACGCCTGCCACAAAGGGATGGACACCAGGTGCCCATACCTGTTCCGCCCTGAAAAAAGAGGGACTGAGCGAACTATGGCAGCTGATCCGTACGTTTGAACAGGAGATGAAAAAGTCACTCGTCTTTGACAGCAGAAGGGAAAAGCAAAAACAAGAATGGTTCCATACCATGCTGAAAGAGCGGGTGCTGACAGACTTTCTGTACAATGACAAGATCAAGGAAACGCTCCCTCTGATGGAAGCGCGGCTGAAACATTCGGAGACCACAACGACAAAGGCGATTGAAGAACTATTGACCCTGTATAAGAACGGAATCAGGTGAATTTTATTGAAACCACAGTAGGTTCATTGGTATGATAAGGATATGTCTGAAAAGGAAAAGGAGAGATCCACATGGATATAGATTTTAATTTACTTATGAATGATGTTGTCCGGCAGGCACGCCAGGAAATCGAAATGGCAGGCTATTCACAGCTGACAACGGAAGAGGATGTCGATCAGACCCTCACATCAAAAGGTACCACCCTCGTAATGGTGAACTCCGTTTGCGGTTGTGCGGGCGGGATTGCACGTCCCGCTGCGGCTCATTCCATCCATTATGATAAACGTCCGGATCGACTCGTTACGGTATTTGCCGGTCAGGATAAGGAAGCAACGGCAAAAGCCCGTAGTTATTTCACAGGGTACCCGCCTTCCTCACCGTCATTCGCTCTACTAAAGGATGGTCAGATCCTCAAGATGGTTGAGCGTCATGAGATTGAAGGACATGATCCGATGTCGGTTGTTTCAAAGCTGCAGTCATACTTTGACGAATATTGCGAAGAAGTATAAGCGAAATCCCCATCTAGAAAGATGGGGTTTTTTTAAGAGTATAAAAATCAGAATATACAAACTTCTTTAAATGTGTGAAAATAGTCTTGCATAACGCTCAGTATTTGCTAAAATACTTTTATGAAATAATTATTCATTATTACTTATAAATATTCAATTTACAGGGGGCGTAACACATGAAAAAGATACTGCTATCTGCAGCGGCTGTCGCACTGACTTTCTCTTTGGCGGCATGCGGGACAAACAAAGACGAGACCACAACGGGAGATCCGAAAAAACTCGTGATGGGGACTTCGGCAGATTATAAACCGTTTGAATTTGTCGATACGGCCAACAGCTCTAAAATTGTTGGATACGATATTGATGTAGCGAATATGATCGCAGACGAGCTCGGATATGAAGTGGAATTCAAGGACATGGAATTCAGCGGTCTGATCACGGCATTAAAGACGAAGCAGGTGGATTTCGTTATGTCTGCCATGAGCGTAAAACCGGAGCGTAAGAAAAACGTCGATTTCAGTGACGTGTATTACACTGCGGAAGACATGATTATTTCTACGAAAGAAAGTGGAATCAAATCAGAAAAGGATCTTGACGGGAAGACAGTGGGTGTTCAGCTTGGATCAATCCAGGAAGATGCTGCGAAGGCCCTTGCCGAGAGCATGGATGTGAAGGTCGAAAGCCGGGACCGAATCCCTGAGCTGATCCAGGATCTGCAAAATGGCCGTTTCGATGCCTTGATCATCGAGAACACGGTGGCCAAAGGATACCTTGATAAAGAAGACAGCCTGCAAGGTGTGACGATGCCTGTCGATGAGGAAGAGTCCGGATACGCCATCGCCTTCCCGAAAGAAAGTAAGCTTACCAAAGAGTTCAATGACGAATTGAAAAAATTGAAAGACAGCGGAGAGCTCGATAAGCTCGCCGAAAAATGGTTCGACAACGAAGAATAAGGTTGAAGGGAAGGGGAATCCCTTCCCTGGTTACTTGGAGGAGATAGCATGCCACTAGATTTCGCACAGCTCATGCCTTCCATACCCTTCATTCTTGAAGGGTTGAAGGTTACATTAAAAATTGTCGCCATTGCCGCGGTTCTTGGTTTCTTATTCGGGATCCTCCTGGCTCTATTAAAAATCAGTCCGGATCAAACCGCTTATCATTCTCGCAGACTTATATACATCCATTTTCCGGGGAACGCCGCTTGTCCTCCAGCTCATGATCATCTTTTACGGGTCTCCGCAGCTGTTCGGCACCCAGATCGAAGCGTCTGTCGCTGCCATTCTGGCGTTTTCCCTGAATTCAGCCGCTTATATTTCTGAAATTATCAGGGCTGGGATCAATGCAGTCGATAAGGGGCAGAAAGAAGCGGCCCTTGCACTGGGCGTTTCTTATCCGCGGATGATGATGGACATCATTTTGCCTCAGGCGATCAAGAACATCCTGCCTGCGCTTGTGAATGAGTTCATCACCTTAACGAAAGAGTCGGCCATCGTAACGGTGATCGGTGCAGCAGACGTCATGAGGCGTTCGTATATGGTGGGGAGCGATTTGTATTCCTTTTTCGAGCCTCTCCTGTTTGCAGGACTGATCTATTACGTCCTCGTCATCATTCTGACATTCATCGGGAAGCTTATTGAAAGGAGACTGAAAGGCAATGATTAAGGGGAAATCCATCCATAAGTCTTTTGGACAATTAAACGTATTAAAAGGCATCGACTTTTCTGTCGGGAAAGGGGAAGTCGTCGCCGTAATCGGCCCTTCCGGATCGGGAAAATCAACCCTTCTCCGCTGCCTTAATTTCCTCGAGGAGCCGACATCCGGTGAGATTCATTTTGAAGAGCAGCTGGTGAGCAAAAAGAATATCGGGAAAGTACGGCAGGATGTTGGGATGGTGTTCCAGCACTTTCATCTCTTCCCCCATTTGACCGTTCTTGAAAATGTGACGTATGCACCTGTCCGTGTGAAGGGAATCTCAAAGGATCAGGCAGCCAAGGCAGGAATGGAACTCCTCACGAAGGTGGGACTCAAAGAGAAGTGTGATGAATACCCCAACCGTCTTTCCGGCGGGCAGAAGCAGAGGGTAGCAATCGCAAGGGCGCTGGCCATGGAGCCGAAAGTGATGCTTTTCGACGAGCCCACCTCCGCCCTTGACCCCGAAATGGTGAAAGAAGTACTCGACGTCATGAAAGCACTCGCCCATTCGGGCATGACGATGGTGATTGTCACCCATGAGATGGGCTTTGCCAGGGAAGTGGCGGACCGGGTCGTATTCATGGATGACGGGGTCATCCTGGAAGAAGGAAATCCTGTTGAATTCTTTTCAAATCCTACCAGCACAAGGGGCAAGGTCTTCCTTGAAAAAATACTGTGAAGTGATAACGGAGCTGCTTCGGCGGCTCTGTTTTTGTTTTGGAGCGGCTGTCACACTATTTCTAATTCAATTAAGGTTTTGAATCGGGCATCGGTCGACTCGAAATGTGGTATTCTATAAGAAGCCAAAATCAATCGATAGAAAAGGTTGTGACATATAGATTGAAAATACCTATGCTTAAAATTGGATACCGTACACTGAAGACCGGTATAGGGACGGCGCTTGCCATCACTGTCGCCCAGTGGCTTCACCTGGACAATTTCGTATCGGCAGGGATCCTGACGATCCTGTGCATCCAGAATACGAAGAAGAAATCCATGAATGCATCCTGGAGCCGTTTTCTGGCATGTGTCATTGCCATGGTCATGTCCGGTGCCCTCTTTGAGTTGATTTCCTATCACCCTGCCGTCATCGGCTTGTACTCCTCATCTTCATCCCGATCACCGTTGCGCTTGAACATCTATGAAGGAATCGTCACAAGTTCCGTCATCATCCTTCATGTGTACTCCGCAGGGAACGTTACCCTTGGGCTATATGAAAATGAGCTAGGGATCATTGTGACGGGGATCGGTATCGCCCTTTTGATGAATCTGTATATGCCCAGTGTGGAAAAAAAGCTGGTCGACTATCAGGAACACATCGAAGAGAACTTTTATAAGATCTTCTGTGAAATGATCAACTATCTCAAAACGAATGATGGCAATTGGGACGGGAAGGAAATCACGGAAACGGAGAAGCTTCTCCGGGAAGCGAAGACCCTTGCCTTTAAAGATGTGGAAAATCACTTTCTACGCGATGAAAATTTATACTATTTGTATTTTAAAATGAGGGAAAAACAGTTTTATATTCTTCAGCGGATCCTGCCGATTGCCACTTCAATATCACAAACCGTGGAACAGGGCCACCGGATCGCCGATTTCCTTGAGGAACTGCGGGATCATATCCATCCCGGGAACACCGCTCTCTTTTACTTGAAGATGCTCTATGATATGAAAGTCGAATTCGAACAGATGGATCTTCCTAAGACGCGCGAAGAATTTGAGACGAGAGCCGCTCTCTATCAGTTCGTCCGTGAGATGGAAGAGTACCTGCAGCTGAAAAGCTCATTTAAAGGAATCAAGAAATCACGTACCTTTCATACAAAAAAGTCCGCTACATCGTAGCGGACTTTTTTGTATGCCTATAGCAGGAATGTCAATCCGGCCATGATGGTGGAGGCGATCATGGCGAATAACATGATGAATACGATGATTCGTTGGATTTTCTTATTGCCCATGTACTGGTTCGCTCCAATCTGTTCGCGTGTTTACTCATTATTTTATCGTGAAATCTTGTATATAACAAGGACTCTGAAAGAAGAAAACGTTTACTTTTTTTGTGCTTTTAGGAGGAATTTCGACAAGTTTTATGGAAATAGGATAGTGGTGATAGTGACAACAAGGGGATGAGAGAATGAAGAAAGTCGATCATATCGGGGTGGCTGTCCGCTCCATTGAAGAGGTACTTCCTTTCTACGAGGGCGTGCTTGGCATTCCGCTTTTGAAGGTGGAGGAAGTCGCCAATCAAGGGGTGAAAGTGGCTTTCCTCGATGCCGGTAATCTTAAGATTGAACTATTGGAGCCCATTTCGGATCAAAGTCCTGTCTCGGCTTTCATTGAGAGAAGGGGAGAGGGGCTTCACCATATAGCATTTTCTGTAGAAACGATAGAAGAGAGGATCCAGGAGCTTATAGAAAAAGGTGTACGGATGATCGATGAAAAACCGAAAACGGGTGCTGGAGGGGCTTCGGTTGCGTTCCTTCACCCAAAATCGTCCAAGGGCGTACTCTATGAGCTCTGTGAGAAAAAGGCATCGAAGGGAGAGACAACATAATGGATATTTACGAAAAAATTGACGAACTATATGAGCGCAGGCGCGAAGTGGAGCTTGGCGGCGGAGATGAGCGGATTGACAAGCAGCATGCCAAAGGAAAGCTGACAGCACGTGAGCGGATCGAGTTGCTCGTTGATGAGGGAACCTTTGTGGAATTGAACCCTTTCATTGAACACAGAAGCGTCGACTTTGGTTTGGAAGGAATGAAGGGACCGGGAGACGGGGTCGTGACCGGATATGGAAAGGTCGAAGGACGGCCTATTTATCTGTTTTCACAGGATTTCACCGTGTTTGGGGGAGCGCTGGGTGAAATGCATGCTCAAAAAGATTGCCCACGTGATGGATCTTGCCGTTAAAAATGGAGCTCCGTTCATCGGACTGAATGATTCAGGCGGGGCACGCATTCAGGAGGGCGTCGTCTCCCTCGACGGCTACGGGCACATCTTCTACCGGAATGCCATCTACTCGGGTGTCATCCCTCAGATCTCCGTCATCATGGGACCTTGTGCAGGAGGGGCGGTGTATTCCCCTGCCATCACGGATTTTGTGTTCATGGTCGATGATACGAGTCAAATGTTCATCACCGGTCCGAAGGTGATCGAGACCGTGACCGGCGAAAAGATCAGTGCCGAGGATCTCGGAGGGGCAAAGGTTCATAATTCGATCAGCGGCAATGCCCATTTCAGAGGCAAAACCGAGGAAGAAGTGTTAAGCGAGGTCAGGAAATTACTCACCTACCTTCCACAAAATAATGAGGAAAAGCCTGCGCGTCTCGACACCGGGGAGGCGGATGATTATCGACCCGATCTCACCGACATCATCCCGTTCGATGCCATCCGTCCGTATGACGTGCGGACGGTCGTCAATCAAGTCGTCGATGAAGGAAGCTTCATGGAGGTGCAAAAAGAGTTCGCGAAGAACATCGTCGTCGGTCTTGCGCGAATCAAGGGCGAAGTCGTCGGCCTTGTGTGTAATCAGCCCAAGGTCATGGCAGGCGGATTGGATATCGATTCGTCTGATAAGGCGTCAAGATTCATCCGATTCTGTGATTCCTTCAACATTCCCCTCATCACCTTCGAAGACGTGACCGGTTTCTTCCCAGGAATCAAACAGGAGCACGGGGGCATCATCCGCCACGGGGCCAAGATCCTTTATGCCTATTCAGAAGCAACTGTGCCGAAGATGACCGTCATCCTCCGGAAAGCATATGGAGGAGCCTATGTAGCACTCAATTCAAAATCAATAGGAGCGGATCTTGTATTTGCATGGCCAAACGCGGAAATCGCCGTCATGGGTCCACAGGGTGCAGCGAACATCATCTTTGCCCGGGAAATCGCATCATCCGACAATCCTGAAGCAGTCAGGGCACAAAAGATCGAAGAATACCGTGAAAAATTCGCCAACCCGTACGTTGCAGCATCCCGCGGCATGGTCGATGACGTCATCGACCCCCGCGAAACCCGGATCAAACTCATCCAGGCCCTCGACATGATGAGAAACAAAAGAGAAGACCGCCCCAAAAAGAAACACGGAAACATCCCACTGTAACAAGAAAAGCGGAGGCGGGGAGGGCTGACCCGACAAGCATAAGGCTTTCAACCCACAAAGGCGTTCTGTGCCTTTTTGGGTTGAAAGCCTTATGACCTCGAGGGTCACCCCGCCGGAGCTGGACAGAAAGAAAAGCGGAGGCGGCTCGCCCTGAGGCGACAAGCATAAGGCGAATCACTCGGAAAGGCGTTCTGTGCCTTTTTGAGTGATTAGACTTATGACCTCGAGCCTCAAGCCGCCGGAGCTGGACAGAAAGAAAAGCGGAGGCGGCTCGCCCAGAGCCGACAAGCAAAAAGAGCATAGTGCCACCATCCGCTCAAAAGAAGAATGTTCCGGTCTGCAGAAAGCACTCTATTTGTGGCTCAGGGTCATTAGCGCTATACTAGTAGGAGTGATTACATAATTTTGGAGGTACAAATATGATCAATCAAGAGCGTTTATTGAATGAATTCATGGAATTGGTGCAAATCGATTCTGAAACAAAGGACGAAGCGGAAATTGCGAAAGTATTAACCGCAAAATTCACTGAACTTGGCGTCGATGTGTTCGAGGATGACACGACAGGTGTAACAGGACATGGTGCCGGTAACTTGATCTGCAACCTCAAAGGAACAAAGGAAGAGGCGGATACGATCTACTTCACTTCCCATATGGATACTGTCGTTCCTGCTAAGGGCGTCAAGCCTGAACTGAAGGAAGATGGCTACATCTATTCCGATGGGACGACCATCCTTGGGGCCGATGATAAGACAGGTCTTGCTACGATGCTCGAAGTCGTAAGAGTGCTGAAAGAAAACAATATCGAGCACGGTGATATTCAGTTCATCATCACGGCAGGGGAAGAATCCGGCCTCGTCGGTGCAAAAGCCCTTGACTCTTCACTGGTGAAGGCGAAGTATGGCTTTGCCCTCGACAGCGATGGGAAAGTTGGAAACATCATTGTGGCTGCGCCGACCCAGGCGAAAGTGAAAGCGACGATCTACGGCATTACAGCACACGCGGGGGTTGCTCCTGAAAAAGGTGTTTCCGCCATCACCATCGCTTCAAAAGCCATCTCCAAGATGCCTCTCGGCCGTATCGATGAAGAAACGACGGCGAATATCGGCCGCTTCGAAGGCGGGAAGGCAACAAATATCGTTTGCGAGCAAGTCGATATCCTAGCAGAAGCACGCTCCCTTGTTCCTGAAAAAATGGAAGCTCAAGTAGAAAAAATGAAAGAAGCATTCCATGCAGCTGCTGACGAAATGGGTGGCAAAGTAGAAGTGGAGATTGAAGTCATGTACCCAGGATTCAAATTCTCCGATGGGGATGAAGTCGTGGAAGTGGCAAAACGTGCCGCAGCGAAAGTGGGACGCCCGAGTGAGCTTCAAACAAGCGGCGGTGGCAGTGATGCGAACGTCATTGCAGGATTTGGCATTCCGACGGTCAATCTCGCCGTAGGATATGAAGAAATCCACACAAAAAATGAAAGAATGCCTGTAGAAGAGCTGTATAAATTGGCTGAGATGGTCATCGCCATCGTAGAAGAGGCAGCATCTAACTAATTCCGGCTATAAGGAGAAAGGTTCATCAGCGCGTTTGCTGGTGGACCTTTTGTTCTGACTCCCCTTACTTGGCAAACTATGGTACATTAAAAGAAAGACGAGCGTCCAGGTTGAAAGCCGGACGGAGAGGAGAGTCAGTTCATGGCTAAAGTCATTGTTTTTCACGCAGGGAAGGAAGAGTATGCTCTTCCCGTTGACACCATTGTTTCCATTGAAAAATCCGAGGGGATCAACCCGATTCCCCATCTTCCATCATTTGTGCTTGGGGTGACGAAGGTAAGAGGGGAGCTCATTCCTGTCTTTGACCTTTCAGAAATCCTTTATTCTTCATCATTGGACCGGACCAATGCGTTTCTTATCGTGGTGAAGAGTGAAATCATGACGATCGGTCTCCTTGTGAAAGAAGCCAAGGAAATCCTCGAGTATTCCGATGCAGCCCTCACCCAGGTCGGTTTGCTTGCTTACGGAAAGGCCGACTACTTCTCGGGTATTATCAATCTCGAGGATCGCATGCTCACCCAGATCGATCCTGATCGATTGGTGGCCGGACTGAAGGGCATTTCTGAGATCCGCACCTATGTCACGGAACAAGAAGTGCAATCCAACTAAGAAAGACGCGATCGTATGAAAAATTTTTATCCTAAAAATGGACGGGTGATCCTCCATGTCGATATGAACAGCTTCTATGCATCCGTGGAGATGGCTTATGATCCATCACTGAAAGGGAAGCCGTTGGCCATAGCCGGGAACCCCGAAGAGCGGAGGGGAATCGTCGTCACATGCAGCTATGAGGCGAGGGGCTTCGGTGTGAAGACTACGATGCCCGTCTGGGAGGCGAAAAGACTCTGTCCGGCCCTGATTGTCATGCGTCCCAATTTCGAACGCTACCGCTCAGCTTCCAAAGGCATGTTCGATATTTTAAGACAGTATTCCGAGCTCGTGGAGCCCGTTTCCATCGATGAGGGATATGTGGATATCACTGATTCGTTTGAACTGGGCTCACCGGTCGAAATTGCCGGTCAAATCCAATCACAGATCCTTTCTCAACTGGATCTTCCCTGCAGCATCGGTGTCGCCCCTAATAAATTCCTGGCCAAGACGGCTTCAGATATGAAGAAGCCCATGGGTATTACGGTCCTGAGAAAGCGTGACCTGCCCGCGAAAATCTGGCCGCTTCCGGTCATCGACATGCACGGGATCGGAGAGAAAACAGCATTGAAATTGAACGGGATGGGAATCGAGACCTGCAGGGACCTTGCCTTCGCCAACGATATCCAACTCAAGTCTCGCCTGGGGATCAATGGGCTACGGCTCAAGGAAAAAGCCAATGGGATCGACAGGAGAATCGTCGACCCTGACTCCATCTATGATTATAAAAGTGTGGGGAACTCCACTACGCTCCCAAAAGACACCACCAATCAACAGGATCTGTTGGCTGTCATTTTGCAACTCAGTGAAAAAGTCGCTTCAAGACTCTATCAGAAGGATGTCCTCGGGATGACGATTCAGGTGATGATCAAGGACAAGTTCAGGAAGTCCATCACCAGGAGCCGGAAACTTGAGAATCCGGTAGGGAAGAAAGAGGATATTTTCGCAGTGGCAAAAGCTCTGTTCATGAAACATTGGAACGGGGAACCTGTGAGGCTTCTTGGGGTAACAGCCCAGGATGTGGTGGAAAAGAGCGAAGCAACAGAACAACTTGACCTATTCTCCTACAAAAAAGAAGCAGAAAAAGAGCCTCTGTACAAAGTCGTTTCCGAACTCCAGGACAAGTACGGAAAAGATTCCATTGCAAGGGGCATCAAGGGGAGCAAAGGTTCCCGGACCGACACGAAAACCGACACAAGCTTTAATAAGGATTTTCTGAGGGAGTAGGGGCATCCTATAAGGGTTCAAATCGCATGCGATTTGAACCCTTTGCTTTTGTAGGGTACAAGGCATCCATTTCTCTTAAGATATGATGTGATGATGGATCTGGAGCATAGCAGGAAAGGAAGAGATTCCATCATGCAGTCCATGAAAAAATGGAGAGTGGAGCTTCTAGTATCTTGTTTTCGCAAAGTTTTCCTTTTTGTCTTCATCATTAAGCTTTAAATAGTATGATAAAATGGGCTTGTTAGTGTGTTGTTAACGAATTGCACAAACACACGGGTTATCGCAATGTAAAACGAGGGATGACAGAGGGGTCTATATGGATATTCTAATGATGATACTAGCAGCTTTCTCTTTTCTAAGCCTGATTTTTTTCTCAGTCATGGGCAAAGAGTTTTATCATAGTGAACTGTTAAATGCCGATTCCGGGAGTATTATAGGGGAAATCGTAATGTATGTGATTTATATGTTTCCGTGGTATATAAGAAAGCTGTTTTTAATACTGATTAGTTTAGCCCTATGCATTTTATGTGTGGGTTACTATATGTTTGAATAAGAAAATTCACTTTAATGATCTATACAAAAAAGGTACCAAATCCATCAGATTTGGTACCTTTTTTAGTGTTATGCTTATCCGATCATTTCATCAAACAAGAGGACCCTTGCAGGAGAAGCGTCGGTTTTCTGTACGTTGAGGGGAGCTGCGACCATGAAGTATTGGCCCGGTTCAATGTCTTTGAGTCGGAGGCCTTCCATGATGATGACTCCGTTCCCCATCAATGTGCGGTGAGTCGGATGACCTTCCTGGGCACGTTCAATGCCGAGTGCATCGATGGCGACACCTGCAATCTTTTTCTCTGCAAGGTGCTTGGCGGCATCTGCGGCCACATAGATGAATTCGAAGTTGAACTCTTCATCCCATGAGTTCTTCGTCTTGAAGATGACAAAATCATTTTCTTCTATGTCGAGGTCCTTGATATCCTCGTACGAAATATTTTCTTCTGCATCTGTCAGATCGAATACTTTCACCTGTCTGACGAGCTGTTTGATATCGATCGTTTCGATTGTTTCCCCTTCGTTGAACATATGGAGGGGAGCATCAACATGTGTACCGGTATGTAGGTCGATGGAGATGCGTGATTCCGTTACGTGTCCGTTTGTATCGGTCTTGATGGACGGCTTTTTTTCCGGCTTGTTTTTGTATACCGGCATATCGCTGTGGATTGGAGCAGTTACGTCATAGATCTTCATTGTTTCCTCACCCTTCAAGTATCATTGTTATTCTACATCAAGTTTCCCTATCGGCCACCAGTTGAAACCATCTTTGTCCAAGAGCTCGTCTGCAGCCTTTGGTCCCATTGAGCCGGCAGGGTAGTTAGGAAAGTCTTCCTGTTGAGTAGATTCCCAAATTTCAGAGATCTTGTCAACAAATGCCCAAGACAATTTCACTTCGTCCCACAGGGTGAAGTTCGTTGCATCGCCCCTCAGGCAGTCATGAAGTAATTTTTCGTATGCTTCCGGTGTGTTGATGCCATCCAGGTCGTGATTGGCAAAATTCAGTTTGACAGGAGTCGTTTCAATATCCTGGCCGGTTTTCTTAACGTTAAGGTGAAGGGTGATGCCCTCTTCAGGTTGGATATGGATCACCAAAAGGTTCGGCGCAAGTGGTTTCCCGGGATTGTAGTAAAGATTCATCGGGATATCCTTGAACTGTACGACGATTTTCGTCGATTTCGTTTCCATTCGCTTGCCCGTTCTGATATAGAATGGCACACCTGCCCAGCGGAAGTTATCGATCATCAGTTTTCCTGCCACGAATGTTTCCGTGTTGGACTCATCATCCACATTGTCTGCTTCGCGATAGCCCGGTACAGCTTCTTCTTGCATCTTTCCTGGTCCGTACTGACCGCGAACGAAGTAGTCTTTCACTTCTTCACCTTCGATTGGACGTAGGGAACGAAGGACGCGGACTTTCTCGCTGCGGATCTCATCAGTTGTCAGCTTGATTGGCGGTTCCATGGCAAGGAGGGCCACCATCTGGATCAAGTGATTCTGCACCATGTCGCGGAGGGCTCCACTTTTCTCGTAGTAACGGCCCCGATCCTCCACTCCGAGCTCTTCTGAAGAAGTCACCTGGATGTTTGAGATATAGCGGTTGTTCCAGAGTGGTTCGAACATGGCATTGGCGAAACGGATAACCTCGATATTTTGAACCATTTCCTTACCAAGATAGTGGTCGATGCGATAGATCTGGTCTTCAGAGAAGGACTCGCGGATCTGTTTATTCAGCGCTTCAGCAGACGGAAGATCGTGACCGAATGGTTTCTCGATCACAAGTCGTTGGAAGCCTTTTGCATCCGTAACGCCTTGCTTCTTGAGCTGCTCTGTGATGGTACCGAAGAATTCAGGTGCCATGGCGAGATAGAAGATGCGATTTCCTTCAAGCTGATACTGTTCATCGAGCTGATCCGAGAGGGTTTTCAATTCCCTGTAGGATTCATCGCTTGATACATCGTGAGCCTGGTAATAAAAATGGGATACAAATTCTTCTATGTTTTCATTATTGCCGATTGCTTTATGTACAGAGGTTCTTACGTGCTCCTGGAAGGTTTCGTTCGACCATTCCCTGCGCCCGATGCCGATGACGGCAAAGTGCTTGGAGATTTTTCCTTTTGTAAACAAATGATAAAGGGATGGATATAATTTTCTCTTGGCTAGATCACCAGTCGCTCCGAAAATCGTAATGAGAGAAGATGGTGTTTGCTGATTATTCAATGTCATGACCTCACTTTATCTTTTTGCCGGTAAAGCCGGCATGGTACTTCCTCTTTTGTACAATGATTTCATTGTAAAAACTAATTCTTTAATAAGCAAGTCTTTTGCCTGACTGCAGGAGCTCCTTTGTTTAGAATGGCTCAAATTGATGAAAGTATGAAAGATTGGCTCTTTTCCGATATCAACTACTAAAAGGACAGGAAAAGATGTGCTATGATGAAAGGATAGAATACATAGAGGTGAAGAACGTGGATGTGCAATTTCTAGGGACGGGTGCAGGTGTGCCCGCCAAATTCCGCAATGTGTCAAGCGTAGCCCTTAAGTTATTGGAAGAAAGGGGCGCGATCTGGCTTTTCGATTGTGGAGAAGCGACGCAACATCAAATCTTACATACAAATATCCGGCCGAGAAGGATCGAAAAGGTCTTCATCTCGCATTTGCACGGTGATCATCTATTCGGGCTCCCGGGCTTCCTAGGCAGCCGGTCTTTCCAGGGAGGGGAGACTCCCCTTACGGTTTACGGTCCGGCAGGGATCAAATCATTCATCGAGGTTTCCCTGTCTGTCAGCAAGACCCATCTTCGCTATCCCCTTCATGTGGTGGAAATCGGGGAAGGGATCATTTTCCGTGATGACCAATTCACGGTTGAAGCCCGCAAGCTCGATCACGGAATTGAATCCTTCGGGTTCAGGATCACGGAGGCGGATGCGCCAGGCATCCTCCAGGTCGAGCGTCTGAGGGCGTCGGGAGTCGCGCCCGGTCCGATTTACAAACGATTGAAGGCAGGGGAGACCGTCACCCTTGAAGATGGAAGGGTGATCGATGGGAATGATTTTCTTGGTGCCCCTATCCCGGGCCGTACTGTAACCATACTCGGTGACACCCGGGTCTGTCCCAATTCAAGGGTACTCGCTGAATCGGCGGATCTTCTTATTCATGAAGCGACGTTTAACAGGGATCAAGCGCAAATGGCGAGGGATTATTTCCACTCCACCACTGCACAGGCAGCGGCTACGGCACGTGATGCCGGGGCAGGGGTTCTTTTCCTGACGCATATATCGTCCCGCTACGCGAAAGAAGCATGGCCGGAACTGGTACAGGAAGCAAAAGAGATCTTCCCCGAAACCATGATGGCACAAGATCTATTGGAATTCACCGTACCGCGGAAATCAATGGAGGCACAATCATGACGCATATCACCTATAAAAACATCCATCGCGATGGGCGATTAGTGAAAGAAAATGAACTGTACAAACATGTCCATGACCCGGAGTTTCTTGAAAGGTACAGCAGCAATTATATTGAATTTTTGCGGGCACCCCGCCTGGAGGAATTCAGGGAAACGGCGGATTACTTGAAAGACTATCATGCCGCAAAGGGGCAAAAGCATGTGAAGTTCCATCTCCCTGAGAACAAGAAACCGATTGATGGATTGTCCGATCATCTGGCTTCCAAAGGATTTGAGATCAGCTTCACAGAGCTATATGCGATCCACCCGAAGGATTTCCCGCGCATGGTAGATGACCCGGATATAAGAGTGGAAGTCATCGGCGATCTTAAAGATTATCTTGCGTTTCAATATGAGCAGGATCTGATTTACGGTGAATCATTTGCCAAAGGAAAGGTGGCCGTCCATCACCAACATTTCAAAGATGACCATGTCACCCAGCTCCTCGCTTATTACAAGGAAGAGCCTGCCGGATCGGTCGACGTGATTCTGAAGGAAGGGACGGCTGAAATCGACGGCCTGATGGTTCATGAGAATTATCGCAAAAAAGGGATTGCTTCACGACTGCAGCAAAAGGTTATGGAGCTTTATCCGGATCGCACCGTGATCCTAGTGGCGGACGGGGAAGACACGCCCCGGGAAATGTATCAAAAGCAAAATTACCGGTATCAGGGTTTTCAATATGAAGTTCAAAAGATCTATACCGAATAATACATGAAAACCGGCTTCCTTCCACAGGAAAGCCGGTTTTTTTGGTGAGCGTGGGCAAAAGGAAAGGGCATGTCTGCGACATGCCCTTGATGTTCGTATGCCTTACCAGCCGCGTTCATATTGAACGGGTGCGGTGATCTCGTGACCGAGTTCTTTTGCTGCCGTACGCGGCCAGTATGGATCGCGAAGCAGCTCCCTTCCGAGGAGGATGAGATCAGCGCGCTCATTCTGAAGGATCTCTTCTGCCTGAAGACCCGACGTGATGAGTCCGACGGCACCTGTGTCGATGCCGGCCTCATGCTTGATGCGCTCGGCCGGTTTCACCTGGTAACCTGGGAAAACAGGGATCCGTGCCGGGACAACGGCTCCGGAGCTGACATCGATAAGGTCGACTCCCTGCTCCTTCATCCATTTGGAGAAGATGATGTAATCATCCACGTCGAGGCCTTCTTCGTGGTAATCCTTCGCCGATACGCGGACGAAGAGGGGACCGTCCCATACGGTTTTGACCCCGTCGATGATTTCTTTCAAGAAGCGGTATCGGTTTTCTGCGCTGCCTCCGTATTCATCTTCCCGCCTGTTGGAGAGGGGGGATAGGAACTCGTTAACGAGATAGCCGTGGGCTCCGTGAATCTCAATTACATCGAAGCCGGCTTTTTTTGCACGTTCAGCACCATGTATGAATGCTGTGACCGTTTCGTTGATCTGGTCGAGCGTCATGGCAACAGGCGTTTTCATGTCGTCGTTGAAGGCGATGGCGGATGGTGCGAGGATCTCACCTTCAAGGACGGCCTTCCTTCCGGCGTGGGCAAGCTGGATACCGGTTTTGGCCCCTTGTTCCTTCATGAGAGAGACAAGTTCTGTAAGGCCTTCAAGGTGATCATCACTCCAGATTCCAAGATCTTGAGGGGAGATGCGGCCCTGAGGTGTGACGGCGGTGGCTTCCTGTATGATCAGCCCCGCTCCCCCTACAGCCCGGCTTGTATAGTGCGTGCGGTGCCAGTTCTCGATTTTTCCGTCTTCATTATGGGAAGAGTACATGCACATCGGAGCCATGACGATGCGGTTTTTCAATTCTACATTCTTGATGGTATATGGTTGAAATAGTTTTCGATCCAATTCTTTTCCCTCCATTCGGCCAATTCAGGAGTTTATTTTTCCCGATGCACAAGATTATATCAACGCGGCATGAGGATGGGAAAGAAATCTGCTCCGGGGTGCTTCAGTCCTTTTCTGTTTTGATGAGCTGCCTACCCATTTCCTCCGAGCGGTTGCGTGCGGAGGAAATGCACTCGAACAGGGCTTGCTCCACCCCGTGTGCCTTCAATGCTTCAATTCCTGCTTCCGTCGTCCCACCAGGGCTCGTGACATTTTTCCTCAGCTCCTCGGCGTCCAGTCCCGATTCTTCAAGCATGGCCCCTGCGCCGGTGATTGTGCGGATGGTCAAATCCCGTGCAAGCTCCGATGGAAGGCCGAGTTCAACAGCGGTTGCCTGCATCATTTCCGCCATATAGTAAATATAGGCCGGGCCGCTTCCTGATAAGGCAGTGATCAGGTCGAGCTGATGCTCTTCCACCTCCACGGTCAGACCCACCGAGTCGAGCAGGTGGACGACGGCCTCCTTCATGATCCGATCGTCAAAGCGATCAAGGGTCACGGCGGTCGCCGATTTGCCAAGTGCGGCACTTGTATTCGGCATGGCTCGGGCGATTCCCCCATGGAACCCGAGCTTTTCGCGAATATAAGAGACCGGAATTCCTGCGAGGACCGAAAGGATGACTGTTTGGCTGGAAAGATGGCTCCGGATCACGTCTGCCGCTTCGTCAAAATCCTTCGGTTTCATGGCGAGTACCACTAGGTCAAATGATTGGCCGCCACCTGGTTTCGATACCCCGAACCATTCATCAAGTTCCTTCATCCGCACGTCATTCGAACGATTGAGCGCATACGTATCTTCCTTTTTTAACGCACCGGATTTCAATGCCCCTCTCATCAACGCACAAGCCATTGAGCCTGCTCCAATAAATAATGTGTTCATCTATTCATTCCCCTCCTGAGTGTCCAAAAATAAAAAAGCAGACCCTTCATCCAGAAAAAGGACGAAAGGATCTGCTCCCGTGGTACCACCTTGTTTTGCCCGATAAGAGGGCACACTCATTCTCCAATAACGCTGGAACACGTTCTTTATTAAAGACGCTCGAAAGGTAGGTTCGCATGCAGAGGGGATGGCGGTATCTTGCAGCCGGTGAATACCGCTCTCTGACATCGTCAGCATGCTACTGGTCCTTCTCATCGCTTTGGCCGATTCGTATTATAGGTGATTATCTTCGATAGGCAACCCGTCTGTCAAGGGTTTATTTCAGTTTATTCTGAAAAAAGAAAAATGACACGGGCAAGATTACAAGGTACACTAAAATGAAGGGCCATTCATTTTTGCTGGTTTGCTGAAGTCATCCGGTCCAATAAATTATCTAACTGTAGGTGAAAGACATTGAAGGATACCATAACCAAAATCACTTTACCCACCCCGTATGCTGTAGGGGATGTGAATGTTTATCTAGTGAAAGGCGACGCATTGACTCTAGTTGATGTGGGCCCTCTTACGGAAGAAGCGTGGGAGCGCTTGAATGCACAGATAGGTGAAGCGGGATATGAGCTTGAGGACATTGACCAGGTGGTATTGACCCATCATCATCCAGATCATGCAGGCATGGTTGAACGATTCGCCCCTTCGGTGGAAATCATCGGCCATCCGTATAACCGTCACTGGCTGCACAGAGACGCAGGTTTTCTCGACGAGTATGGGAGGTTCTTTTTCAACCTTGCCCGGGAATCGGGGGTCGATGAAGAAATCCTTTCTAGGATTACATCGTTTGAACATCTTCTCACCCTGATGGGGAATCGCCCCCTTGACCGCTGCGTAGAAGAAGGGGAAGATGTGCCGGGACTTCCGGGCTGGACGATCATCGGCACACCTGGACATGCTCAGAGTCACCTGTCTTTCTACCGTGAGGAGGACGGTACCCTGATCGCCGGTGACCACATCCTGGCGCATATTTCTCCGAACCCGTTGATTGAACCATTATTCAATGGCGGGGGAAGGCCGAAGCCCATGCTGCAGTATAATGACTCCCTCGATAAACTGACAAACGTGCCGATTTCGGTGGCGTATACAGGGCACGGAGCGGACGTCCGGGATGTACAGGAACTCATCGCCAGAAGGAAACGGAAGCAGGAAGAGCGGGCAGCTACCGTCCAAACGATGATCCAGGCCCGCCCCATGACAGCCTTCGAGATTTGCAAAAGGCTGTTCCCTGCCGTGTACAAGAAGGAGCTCGGTCTCACCTTATCCGAAACAATCGGGCAGCTTGATTATCTGGAGGCATCGGATAGAATGAAAGCAGAGAAACAAAATGGGGTGTACTACTATTTTTCATAAGCGAGGGAGTCAAAATGAATTCTAGGATACAAGGAAAAAACATCATCATCACCGGTGCTTCCGGGGGAATCGGGGAGAGGATGGCGATCAAGGCCGCCGAGTCCGGCGCGAATCTTGCCCTCATTGCACGCCGCGCCCCGCTCATTGAAGACCTGGCCACAAAACTTCGGGATCAATATGGCATCAAGGTGGTGGGCTATCCCCTTGATGTACGGGACCAAGAAGCGGTAGGGAAGGTGTTCGGGGAAATCAAGGAAGAGTTCGGGCCTATCCATGTGCTGATCAATAATGCAGGCTTCGGGATCTTCAAAGAAGCACATGAGGTGTCCTTCGAGGAAGTGAAGGGGATGATCGACGTCAACGTCCTCGGACTGATGGCATGTACCGGTGAAGTCCTGCCGATCATGAAGGGGCAGGGATACGGCCATATCGTCAACATCGCTTCCCAGGCAGGGAAGTTCGCATCGCCCAAATCTAGCGCCTACTCGGCATCGAAGCATGCGGTCCTCGGGTTCACGAACGGTCTGAGGATGGAAGCGAAGCGGTACGGCGTGTTGGTGACGGCTGTCAATCCCGGCCCGATTGCCACCGACTTCTTTACCATTGCCGATGAGTCGGGCACCTATGTGAAAAATGTTGAAAAGTTCATGCTGAACCCCGATGAAGTGGCTGGTAAAGTGATTCATGCCTTGTTTACATCCAGGCGGGAAATCAACCTGCCGCGGTGGATGAATGCCGGCAGTTTATTTTATCAGCTGTTCCCTGGTCTGATTGAAACCGTCGGGAATCGATTCTTTTTCAAAAAATGATCGGGCGTTTCTGCATCTGTAGTGGATGAAAAGGTGCGCCGTCTGGGTCGGGGGGGCGATTCGGATTGCAAACGGGACCAATCATCTATCTCTTTATTCAAAATTTTCATTTTTCATGAAACCTTTTTCCCTGCTCGTCCGTCTAAAGTAGGGAGGGGAGGGAGTCTATGAAGAATTATTCGATCGCTGTGATGCTTGTCACCGCCATGGTCCTATTGACCGGCTGCGGAATGGGGAACGCGGTGGAACATAGACAGTCCAGTGGATCATACATAGGCTTTGTCACCCAGGTGGAGGCAAAACAACTTTTAATCAATGATATATGGTTTTCTGTACAAGATGCAGTCGTGATAAATGGGGACGGCGATGAAATCCAGGTTGAGGACGTGGGTCTCGGGGATAAAATCAAGGTAGAAGCAGAAGGGGAGATATCTGAGTCCCATCCGCGCAGGGCGGAGGCGGAAAAAATGAGCCTTCTTTCCGATGAGGGGAGTATGAAGGAGTGCCATGCCGTCCGGCTCGTCCTTCAGGATCCGAGGTTTTCAGAGGTGATGCTTCACTCCGTCACCAAGGAGGTGCCGGGGGTTTATGATGTGCGTTTCACGGACCCTTCCATTGGAATGGCCGTGAAGGTCGTGGTGAATCTTCAGCATGAACGGGTGATGGTTCCCGCACGGCCTGTTGCAAATTGAAGGGAAGGATCGGTCACTGTGACCGATCCTTTTACGTTTAAAAAGGAAAAAGGAAGCCATTTTTCAATATAGGGGAGAAGTGCAGGATGAAAAGGAAATATGGTGATCGCAGAGGGTGGAGGCGGATTTTGACAAAGCGGTATGGCATGACCTCTGTCAATCGGGAAGATTTCAAGGGCGACATTACGCTGGTAGAGATGAAGGAGGTGGGAAAGCCGCTTTGGAAAAGCTACGGGGGGCGGAGAGTGTGCCTTGTGGACAATGGATATCAGTGGCTTCAGCATTTCCCATACCACGGTGCCTACACTCTTACAACGATGTTCAATGGAGAAGGGGAAATCGTTCAGTGGTACATCG
Source organism: uncultured Bacillaceae bacterium (assembly GCA_963762295.1). Classification (GTDB taxonomy): domain Bacteria; phylum Bacillota; class Bacilli; order Bacillales; family Bacillaceae_B; genus Rossellomorea. Next base: position 228,714 of record CAVXKK010000004.1, on the reverse strand, counting down.
ACGTTTGCCGGGGAACGGGTCAGGAAGACGGGGTGCCCTGGATGGACGACCTATACCTTGACCTGGTGGTGCTGCCCACCGGTGAGAGGGAGATCCTTGATGCGGACGAACTTGATGATGCCATGGAAGCCGGGGTCATCGACAAGAACGTCTATGATGAAGCTTGGATCGTACTAAAAAGAATAGAGGATGAGGTGATCCGCGGGCAGTTCAGCTTATTGAAACAGGCGGTAGAGGATCGCCTCATGCTCTCTGCTTTCCTTAAGGACAACAACTGCTGAGTACTCTCTGGGGGAGGGGGAGAAGGTCGGGGTCAACAGGGGAAGAAACCAAAAGGGTTAAGAGAATCCTTTCTGGTTTCTTCCCCTTTTGCTTGTTCGGTCAGTCTGACCCGCCTCCGCTTTTCTTTGTCCAGCTCCTCAGCCCGACCCGCCTCTGCTTTTCTTTATGTCCAGCTCCGGCGGGTTGAGGCTCGAGGTCATAAGCCAAAGAACCCAAAAAGGCCAAGAACGCCTTTCTGGGTTCTCCGTCTTATGCTTGTCGCCTCAGCCCGACCCGCCTCCGCTTTTCTTTATGTCCAGCTCCGGGGGCTTGAGGCTCGAGGTCATAAGTCAAAGCCCCCAAAAAGGCACAGAACGCCTTTCCGGTGCCTTTGCCTTATGCTTGTCGCCTCAGAGCAAGCCCCCTCCGCTTTTCTTTTTACCAATAATTTTTGTTGAAATAGGAACGTATATTCGTATACAATCATCATATACTATATGGAACGAATGTTCTGGTTTGGGGTGGGAGAGATGAGTGTCGATTACAGCGGGCTTCCGCATCAAAAGATTTTGTGCATCGATATGAAGAGCTTCTATGCCAGTTGTTCGGCTGTGATGATGGGACTTGATCCCCTTGATTGCTATCTGGCGGTCGTCGGGGATCAGAGTCGTCAGGGGAGCATCGTGCTGGCGGCTTCACCAAAGCTGAAGCAGGACTTTGGGATCAAGACCGGGGCGCGGATGTATGAAATCCCGCGGGACGATCGGATCTGTCTGGTAGAGCCGAAGATGGCGACGTATGTCCGGATTTCCATGGAGATCACGAAGCTGTTCCACCGTTACGTTCCGAAGGAGGCCATTCATACGTACAGCGTGGATGAGAGTTTCATCAAAATCGATGGGGCCATGGGACTGTGGGGAGGGGCGGAAGAAATCGCCCGTAAGATCCAGGATGACATGGAGAGGGAGTTCCAGCTCCCTTGTGCCATCGGGATCGGACCGAATATGCTCCTTGCCAAGCTTTGTCTTGATCTTGATGCGAAATCAAGGGGATCGCCGAGTGGACGTATGAAGATGTCCCGGATAAATTATGGCCGCTTTCCCCTTTGAGCGAGATGTGGGGGATCGGCAAACGCCTTGAAAAGACACTGAACCGAATGGGGATCTTTTCGGTCGGGCAGCTTGCCCAGTATGAGCTCGGGAAACTTGAAGCGAAATTCGGGATCATGGGGAATCAGCTGTACCATCATGCATGGGGAGTGGACCTGTCTGAAATCGGGGCCCCCATCATGGATGGGCAGGTGAGCTTCGGTAAAGGTCAGATCCTGCTTCGGGATTATAAAGAGAAGGAAGAAATCAAACATGTCATCCTTGAGATGTGCGAGGAGGTCGCCCGGCGCGCCCGTTCCCATAAAAAGGCGGGAAGGACCATCAGCTTCGGACTCGGGTACAGTCATGAAGAATTCGGCGGAGGGTTCCATCGGTCCAGGACGGTGGAGGAGCCGACGAACATCACGATGGAGATTTACCGGACCTGCCTGGAGCTGTTTGAAGAGAATTACAGCGGAAGGACTGTCCGGAAATTGTCCATTACGTTATCTAATATCGTGGAAGACGGCCCGCTTCAAATGTCGCTTTTCGACTTGAAGCGTCCGGAACTGAAGAGACTCGGCTATGTGGTGGACGGGATCCGGAATAAATATGGATCTTCATCCCTCCTGAGGGCAGTCTCCTACACGGCGGCCGGGACGGCACGCCACCGGGCGAAGCTGGTCGGCGGTCATAAATCGTAGAGGAATGAGAGGTGAATGGGATGATTCGCGATCGTGGGAAAATCAAGTGGACATCGATGATGCTTCCCGAGCATGTGAAAATGCTGAGGGATTGGGCGGAGGAAGACTCATTTGAAAAGCGGAGGGAGCTCGATGAACAGGAGTTCGAGATGATGAATGAAGTGGTAATAGAAGCAGTGGAATATGGCAGGAGTGTGATGATCACTCATTATGAAAGGAAGCGGCACCGCCTCCTCATCGGGGAAATTCAGCACGCAGATTCCCTTGAGGGGAAGCTCCGTGTAGTGGATCGCTTCGGTGAGGTCCATGCGATCCGGCTAGCTGACATAGCAGATATCCGGATCGATGAGTGATTATTCCTCGTCCAGGACTTTTTCGGCACGTACGCAGGAGTCGAACTTCCCTTTGTGTGATGCGTCGCAAAACGGCATATTCGCAGACATGCCGCATCGGCATAGGGTGAAGACTGGTTTTGTTGGGAATACATTTCCGTCGGCATCTACGAGTTCGACATCCCCGCTGACCCGGAAAGACCCGTTATCGTTCACTTTGATCTGTGCTTTTGACATCATAATCCACCCTTTCAAAATCGTGTAATCTCTTTGATAGTATAGGGACTGAGCCGAAATTGCAATACGTCTTCTCCAACTATGATAGTATGGAAGGGTAAAGGAGGCAGACAAATGAAAATCGAGTGGACCGAAAAAGCAAGTGAAATCATCAATCAGAAAATTTCCGGCCGTGAAGGCCATTTAAAATTAAAGTATGACACAGAGGGATGCGGATGCGTCGTCAGCGGGATTCCGACGCTTTGGTATGTACATGAACCGGTGGAAGGCGAGGATCTTGTGATCGAGACGAATGAAGGTCCCATCTTTGTGGAGAAGTCCAAGATGGTCTTCCTTGACGAACAGTTGAAAATTGACTTTTCACCTTCAAGCAACACCTTCCAACTGAAAAGCCCCGGTCAGATCATCAACGGACGAATGAACTTTGTGTTGTTCCCGGAATGAACCGAAACGCCCCGTATCCTTCAAGAGGATGCGGGGCGTTTTTTTATAGAAGCTTCAAAAGCTCCCGGAGGTCGCGGATTTCATAGGTAGGCACGATTCCACTGTCATTCGGCTTACCGGAAGGGTTGTACCAGCAGGTATCGATCCCACTCATGGCCCCCCCTTGGATATCTGCCGTCAGGGAGTCGCCGATGATGAGGCTCGCTGACCGGTCAAGACCTGGAATCCGTGCAAAGACGTGGTCGAAGAATTCTTTCATCGGCTTTTGGAAGCCGGTGTCTTCGGATACGAAGGTTTCAAGGAATAAGGGATGAAGCCCGGAAGAAGTGAGGCGCTTATATTGAGTTTTCGACACCCCGTTGGTGACGATGTAAAGATCATGATTTTCCTTCAGGGCTGTGATGGTTTCAAGGGCGCCGTCCATGAGCTGATCACCCTTTTCAAGATAGGAGCGATACTGTTCGCCGAGAGCCTTTCCGTCGACATCTTGTCCGAGTTCCTTGAAAAAAAGAGAGAATCGGGTGTTGAGTAGCGTCTCCCGATCCAATTTTCCTTGTTCATGATCCCGCCACAGGGATTGATTGAGGGTTGAATAACGGGATCTTGTCTCTTCCGTAAGGGGTATCCCATGTTCCGTGAAGAGGAGGGTGATGGCCTCTTCTTCCGCAGCTTTAAAGTCCAGCAGCGTGTCGTCCACGTCAAAAAATAAAGTCTTATAGAATGTCATGATGTCGTGTCTCCTTCTGTCAGTGTTCGTCTTGGATGAGTGTGTCGAATAATTTGGCTAGCTCAATGCCGTTGGACGGGTCGCCGACGCCGTCTTCCGTGCACCAGCTGGCAGAGAGTATAGAGTGGCAAAGACCATAGCGGATCAATCTCCCGTAGGAAAGAGAAAGGGAGGATGCGAGTGTCCCAGCCCTCAAAGCGAGGAGCGAAAGGGGTTCCGGATGGTCCTGCCAATGATTGAGCATGAATTGGATGCAGTCATATTCCCGCTCTCCGATCAGTCCTTTCGGATCGATGACCGTCCAGCCATCCCTGTCTGAATGCAGGATATTGCCGTGGTGCAGATCACCGTGCAAGAGATAAAGGGGACCGGCAGTTGAAAGCAGCTCGGGGAAAAGGGTCTCGGCCTTCTTAACCAGATACTCCGGAATGGGGCCGGTTCCGCCACCGTAGCGATTACGGAGGCGATCGAAGCCTTTTGACCAGTCGGAAACCGTCGGAAAATCCGCACCGTCTGGAATCTGACGCCAAATCACCCCTGCGCAATCAGACCAGATGGCCAGCACGTCTGACTCCTCCTTTACGGCATGGAGGGGTGTTCCGGGCCTCACGTGATCAAGGAGCATCCAGCCTTCTTCCCGGCTGCCTTCCATCAACTTGACCATACCCGCGCCTTCATAGGCTTTGAGAGCCAGGAATTCGTGTGTGAATTCCTGACCGGGGAACCCTATCTTCAACACGTAGTCGTGAGCGCCATCAGATGCAGGGATGACAAAGTTGTAGCTGAGGTCGAATGGGTCCCCGAATGTGAGATTGCGCTCCTTCTTGATGGATGCGAGCACGTCTTCCGTACGGTGGATCCATTCCGGGCCACGCTCCCCGTGCATAGCCACCATCTTATCAGCAAATTCCTTAGGAATCATGATTCAGCGCCTCCGATGAAATGGTGGAGGAACTCGTCGATGACTTCTTCATATTTCTCGGGATTATCATTATACGATTGGGCATGTGCGCCTTTGAAATCCATGAACAGTTGTTTGGGTCCCTTTTTCTTTTCGAAAAGCTCCTCCGTCATGCGGGGCAGGATGAAGTCATCATCGGCACTGTGGATGAAGAGGACGGGTTTTTTGATCCGGTCCACGACGGCAAGTGGCGCGATGTCCTTCAGGGTATAGCCTTCCCGGAGCTTCAGCATCCCGTTGATAAGGGGGAGGACCGCTTTGGATGGAAGCTTCACCTCCGCGCTCATCCGGTAGGTCAGCTGCTGACCGAAGTCGGAATAAGGACAATCGGCGATATAGAAATCTGCTCTGTCCTCGACGCTCCCTGCATATAGAAGGAGGGTGGCGGCCCCCATGGATTCCCCGTGGATCCCGAAGTGAACATCGTCCCCTTCCCGGCGGATCAACTCGTCCACCACGGCCTTCAGATCTTGCTTCTCATAATATCCGTAGCTCGTCGATTTCCCGCCGGACTCCCCGTGTCGTCGATGGTCATAAATGACGGCATTATAGCCCCTCTTTAGGAATAGATTCATATACTTCACTGAGTTCCATCTGTTCTCCGTCACACCGTGGCAGAAGATCATGAATTTCCCCTCTGGGTATGGGGTGATGAAGACGGCGTTGATGGAATATCCGAAGGGAGAGGTGATGGTGACCTCCTCTTTCGGAAGGGTATTGTATTCACGTTCAATCAGGCGGTTTGCCTGGATTTCCCGTTCGTAAATGTCCTTCTCATCTTTTTTCGGCAGATACATGAAGCGGTTGGTTATGTAGAGGCCGAGCAGGCCCAATGAGGAGACGGCTCCTCCCAGTACGGCTAACTTCTTCTTCATCTCATGGCTCACCTCGAAGACTCATTTTCTTCCATAGTAGCAAATTGGGGTGAAAAGAGAAACGGAGAGCACTCCACAGGTACAAAAAGAGCGCCACCCAAAGGGAGCGCTGGAAGAAATGTCAAAGACTCAGATTATAGTAACCGCTTTCAATTTTCCGTGAAATATGGGGAGAAACCTCCCGTATAGCGTCTGTCAAACGTTCAAGATCGATTCCTGTCGAGATTCCCATGGAGTCCAGCATATACACGACGTCTTCCGTTGCAACATTTCCTGTGGCACCCGGTGCGAAAGGACAACCTCCGAGACCGCCTGCAGAAGAATCGAACCTGGTGACGCCCGCCTGCATGGAAGCAAGAATATTGGGCAAGGCCATCTTCCGTGTGTCATGGAAATGCGCCGTCATGAGCACGTCGGGCAACTCCCGTTTCAACAGGGAAAAGAGAGAGAATGCCTCGAGGGGATTGGCTTTCCCGATCGTATCTGCGACACTCAGCTCATCCACCCCGGCATCCCGGAACGCCTTACAGATGGCAAGGGTCTCATACGGATCAACTTTCCCTTCGTACGGACAGTGAAATGCCGTCGAAATGCAGGAACGGACGAAATAGCTCCGTTCCTTCATTTCCTTGACCAGAGGCAGGGTCTCCTCCAAGGCCTCTTCTGTCGACTTGTTAATATTCTTCCGATTGAACCCCGAGCTCACGCCAACGAATACGGCGATGGCACGGCATCCCGTTTCATAGACGCGTTCGACGCCTTTCCGGTTCGGCGCCAATACCATGTCGCGCGAATCCTTCGTCAGACAGTTTTCCACAATATCATATGCGTCCCGCATCTGTGGCACCCACTTCGGGGAAACGAAGGAAGTCAGCTCCATCTCCTGAATCCCTGCAGCCTTGAGCTTACGGATGAAGGCGGCTTTTACTTCAGTCGGTACAAAGTTCTGTTCGTTTTGAAGACCGTCCCGTGGACCGACTTCGATGATGGTTACTTGTTTAGGTAGTTTCATAATCTCCCTCCTGCTTCTATTGTAGAAATATTCTAATATATAAATCAACTAAAAATTTTTCGTCAAATTTAGAGGAATTTAAGCGCTTTCATCGAAAACTGTATGATGGGAATGTTTTTATGGTCGAACTCTCTTAAAAACACACCAGATTGTAAGAAAGGGAGGAAGAATGATGTCGAATGAAGTAGTCATCGTCAGTGCAGTGCGAACAGCGATCGGGACATTCAACGGTTCACTGAAGGGCGTATCGGCGCCGGACCTTGGCGCCATTGTGATCAAAGAAGCATTGAATAAAGCGGGGGTGAATCCCGATCAGGTTGATGAAGTGATCATGGGGAATGTGTTGCAGGCAGGCCTTGGGCAGAACCCTGCACGCCAGGCTTCCATCAAGGCGGGACTGCCGGAAACCGTCCCCGCCATGACCATCAATAAAGTATGCGGCTCCGGCCTTAAAACGGTCCACTTGGCAACGCAGGCCATCCTTGCGGGGGATGCCGATATCGTCGTTGCCGGAGGGATGGAGAATATGAGCATGGCCCCCTATTTATTAAAAGGGGCAAGGGACGGCTATAAGATGGGTGATCAAAAGGTCGTCGACAGCATGATTTCTGACGGCCTCTGGTGTGCCTTCAATGATTACCATATGGGTGTCACGGCTGAAAATCTGTGTGATCGGTATGGGTTGACGAGGGAAGAGCAGGATGAATTCGCGGCATGGAGCCAGCAAAAGGCGGTATCGGCCATCGAAGAAGGAAGATTCGACGATGAAATCGTACCGGTAGAGATTCCGCAGCGAAAAGGGGAAGCAGTCGTATTCCGTCAGGATGAGTTTCCGAGGAAAGGCTCGACGACCGAAGGACTATCCAAGCTCCGTCCGGCCTTCAAAAAAGAGGGGACGGTCACGGCAGGAAACGCATCGGGCATCAACGACGGCGCAGCAGCAGTGGTGGTCATGTCGAAGAAGAAGGCGGATGAGCTCGGGATCAGACCTCTTGTCGTGATCAAAGGAAATGCGAATGCAGGAGTCGATCCGAGTGTGATGGGGATCGGCCCGGTTTCGGCAGTGAAGAAGGTTATGGAGAAGACAGGGATGAGCCTTGAAGATATGGGTCTCGTCGAAGCGAATGAAGCATTCGCGGCCCAGTCCCTTGCTGTTGATAAAGAGCTTCATTTCGATAAGGAGCGCTTGAATGTAAATGGAGGGGCGATTGCCCTCGGACACCCGATCGGTGCGAGCGGGACCAGGATCCTTGTGACCCTCATTCACGAGATGAAGAAAAGAAATGTCACCCACGGTCTTGCTACGCTTTGCATCGGTGGGGGACAGGGTGTCGCGACGATCGTTGAGCTGAATCAATAGAACAGGAGGGAACGAGATGAAAACCGTATACACATCGTATGATGAAGCTGTGGCCGATATCCAGGACGGGGCCACATTGATGGTAGGAGGCTTCGGCCTGTGTGGGATTCCGGAAAAGTTGATCCTGGCCCTTGAAAAGAAAGGCGTCAAGAACCTGACCGTCATCTCGAATAATTGCGGGGTGGATGACTGGGGACTTGGCTTGCTGTTGAAGAATAAACAAATCGACAAGATGATCGGTTCGTATGTAGGCGAGAATAAAGAGTTCGAACGTCAGGTCCTTTCTGGAGAGCTGGAAGTCGAGCTCGTCCCGCAAGGCACCCTTGCTGAAAAAATCCGTGCGGGCGGAGCCGGCATCCCTGCGTTCTACACTCCGGCCGGCGTCGGTACTCCGGTGGCAGAAGGCAAGGAGACGCGCACCTTTAATGGGAAGGAGTACCTCCTCGAGGAGGCCTACACCGCCGATTTTTCACTCGTCCGTGCTTGGAAGGGCGATAAGATGGGAAACCTCATCTACAATAAAACCGCCCAGAACTTCAATCCTATGATTGCCGCTGCCGGTAAGGTGACCATCGCCGAGGTGGAAGAGCTTGTGGAGACGGGCAGTATGAACCCGGCGGAGGTCCATACGCCGAGCGTCTACGTCCAACGGCTCATTCAAGCCGATCAAGAAAAGCGGATCGAGCGAAGAACGGTAAAATCATAAGAAAGGGAGTGCAGAAAATGGATCGAGGAAGTATGAGGGAGCGGATTGCCAGGCGTGCGGAAAAAGAAATCGAGGATGGCTTCTACGTCAACCTCGGCATCGGCATGCCGACGCTCGTAGCCAACTATATCACGGAGAATAAACAGGTGGTCCTTCAATCAGAGAATGGATTACTCGGTATCGGACCGTATCCGACAGAAGAGGAAGTGGATGCAGATCTCATCAACGCAGGGAAAGAAACCGTGACGGCCATTCCCGGTTCAGCGTACTTTGATAGTGCGGAGTCCTTCGCCATGATCCGGGGAGGGCATATCAATATCGCCATCCTCGGTGGAATGGAAGTGGCGGAAAATGGTGATCTCGCCAACTGGATGATCCCCGGCAAGATGATCAAAGGGATGGGCGGAGCCATGGACCTTGTCCACGGGGCAAAACGCATCATCGTCATCATGGAGCACGTGAATAAGAGTGGGGAGAGCAAGATCCTCAAGGAATGCACCCTTCCGCTTACAGGCAGGGGCGTCGTGGACCGCATCATTACCGATCGTGCCGTGATGGACGTCACGGATGAAGGGCTGGTTCTCCGCGAAGTGGCCAACGGGTTCAGCGTGGACGACATCAAGTCATCAACGGCTGCCGACCTCATCGTCCATGATGATGTGAAGCTTGAAGCGTATTGATCCCATAGTAAAGAGAATCGGGGAATATGGAAGGCCGGGTTTTCGATGCCCGGTCTTTTTTCTATCGGCAGCTAGTCCACTCCTTTTTCCACCACGAATTGTTGCAAGATAGTGGACTTATGAGGTCGAACGTTTTATAACTAAGGGGTGGGGAGGGATCGAGATGTCAAAGAAAAAGAAACAGGAAGCAGAACTGACGCTCAAACATTCCATCAATGCCGATCTATTCGAGCAGCTAAAACATAAAAAGCAGGAGCTTGAGAACGAAGAGGCCGATAAGAAAGCGGAAGAGCGGCGCTTGAAGGCAGAAGAGCAAAAGCGTCGGGAAAAGAATAAAAGCTTCGAGGAACTTTTGAATGAGAGCAGCATGAATTGGAAAGAGTTCAAAGATCGCGGATAAAGAGAAAGGGACGGCTATGAACAGCCGTCCCTTTCCTATGGGTCAGTCCCTGTGGGAATCATATCTAGAAGATTTGGTCAGGTCCTTCAGAAGAGTGACTTCTTCAACCGTGAGCGTCTCACCGTTGACCGCTTCGATGTTTTGGGCGAGCTGCTCCTTTGAGCTTGCTCCTGCGATGACCGAAGCGACCGTTGCGTGGGAGAGTACGTACTGCAGGGCAAGTTCATTCATGCCTCGAGAGTCCAGTCTTTCTTTAATGGACGAGAGCGTCTCTTCCAGTTCCCCGTAAGAATAGTCCAGATAACCCTTCTCACGGACGGACTCCGATGCTTTCGCCAGCATCCGCTCTGAAAGCATGCCTTTGGCAAGGGGCCCTCTCGCCACGATGCTTACACCATGTCTCTCAAGGAGGGGCATCCATTCTTCAGGGCGGCGATCGAGGAGACTGTACTGCATCATGATGCTCTGAATATCGGCGTGTGAGAGGAATCGCTTGATCACATTCGGCCGGATGGAAGAAATCCCATACGCCCGGATCAATCCTTCTTTTTTTAGCGTTTCAAAAGCCTCGATCGCTTCTTCATAAGGGTCTTCGAGCGTTCCCCCGTGAAGCTGGTACAGATCGATATAGTCGACACCCAGACGGTGAAGGCTATCCTTTACGGCTTTCTCTATGTATCTCTTGGAAGGATCCCAGCGCCACCCATCATCCACATCGTCCCAGCGGTTCCCGACTTTTGTCGCGAGGACCACCTCGTCTCTGCGTCCCTTCAGTGCTTGTCCCACTATTTTTTCATTCTGTCCAAAGTCATATAAATCGGCGGTATCAAGATAGTTCACGCCGTGGTCCAGTGCGTAGCGAACGATCTCTACCGCCGATTGCTCCTCCGTCCCGAGGGACATGCACCCGAGTCCAAGCTTTGATACAAATAGACCGGAGTTTCCAAGTTCTCTCTTATCCACTATTCATCCATCCCTTCCGTTACTCTTTCCTCTATTATATTAACGGATGGGGGACGGGATAAACAATTAACGGGACTCGGAATGCATTGCCTTGATCCAATCATGGACCGTATCAAACCGAAGACTGTATTCTTTTAACTTCCTTCTGATTTCCCACGCCTTGCCTATGAGGATGACACGATCTTTATCCACCAGAATCTCCAAGAATTCCACCCCGATTCGGAAGTATGGTAGAATGTATGAAGAATCCAGCGTTGAAAGAACAGGAGAGTCGCAAATGAGTAAATTCGAAGAAAAAACGATCCAGTCGGAGACCGTATATGAAGGAAAGATCATCAACCTCCAGATCGATGAAGTGGAGCTTCCGAACGGAAAGACATCCAAACGTGAATTGATCAAGCATCCAGGCGCCGTGGCTGTAATCGCCCTCACAGAAGAGGGAAAGATCGTCATGGTCGAGCAGTACCGGAAAGCCCTGGAGAAAGCCATTATTGAAATCCCTGCAGGCAAGCTTGAGCCTGGTGAAGAGCCTGCCCTGACAGCGGAGAGGGAGCTTGAAGAGGAGACGGGATACGGATGCAAAAAGCTTGAGCATTTGATTTCCTTCTACACCTCACCGGGATTTGCTGATGAACTTGTACATCTGTATGTCGCAAAGGATCTGTATAAAATGGAAGATGCAAAGGGTCCGGATGAAGATGAATTCGTCGAGCTTCTGGAAGTGGGGCTGGACGAAGCGAAGGCACTCATGAAGGAAAAGAAGATCTATGACGCCAAGACGGCGTATGCCATTCAGTATCTTGAACTCCAGGAGGCAACACGCTAATCCTGGACATGCAGATCCCTCTCCATCATCCGGGAGGGATCTTGTCATATGGAAGGGTGCTCCCTCATATAGATTAGTAATCGATGTCTAGGAGGAGCACAGTGATGCGTAAAAAATTTTCTCAATCCAATCCACTAATCCAACATGTACAAGCCCATTCCTCAATCTATTTATTCATGATCACACTATTCCTAATGGGCGTGATCTTCGGTGCCATTGTCGTCAATTCCCTGTCATTCGCCCAAAAAGAAGATCTGTACCTTTATCTGGGGAAATTCTTCACCGAGATAGAAGGAGGCAGGATGACATCTTCAGAGGATATGTTCAGGCAAAGCTTCCTACATAATGTGAAGTCGCTGGGCATCCTTTGGTTGCTCGGGATTTCGATCATCGGTCTGCCGTTGATCTTCGTTCTCGTGTTCATGAAAGGGGTCGTGGTCGGTTTCTCTGTCGGCTTTCTCGTGAACCAGATGGGCTGGAGCGGCTTCCTTCTGTCATTCGTCAGCATCCTTCCACAAAACATTATCATCATCCCGGCCTTCATTTTCATAGGAGCAGTGAGCGCGAGCTTTTCCATTACATTGATCAGAAAGATCTTCATGAGGGGACAGACTTCCGTGCAGTTACCCATGATCCCGTTCTTTTCACGATATGTGGTATTCCTTGTCGCAGCCATCGCCGTTATCACGGTGGCAGCGGGAGTGGAAGCCTATCTTTCTCCGAGTCTGATGGAAACGGTTATTTCGAAAATCAAGTAAATACATTCTTATATAAGAATCATTCTACTTTTTTGTTTGTAATAATTTTATTTTGCTTATTCCTCCCTTTTTGTTATAATAAACTAGATATTGACGGGGGAGGAAGGGACCATGGAAAGCCGTATCGAACGAATCAAAAAGCACCTTCACTCAGCCAGTTACAAGCTTACACCCCAGCGTGAAGCGACTGTGCGGGTGCTGCTCGAACATGAAGAAGACCACCTCAGTGCCGAAGATGTATACCTCCTCGTTAAGGAAAAATCTCCGGAAATCGGACTTGCCACGGTGTACCGCACCCTGGAGCTGTTGTCCGAACTGAAAATCGTGGATAAAATCAACTTTGGCGACGGAGTATCTCGCTATGATCTTCGCCAAGAAGGAGCTGCCCACTTCCATCATCATCTCGTATGCATTGAATGTGGAGCGGTGGATGAAATTCAGGAAGACCTATTGGAAGACGTTGAAAACATTGTGGAACGTGACTGGAAGTTTAAAATAAAAGACCACAGATTGACCTTTCATGGCATTTGCTCAAGATGTCAGGATAATGAAGAGTAATCGAAGCCCCGGAGATCCCGTCGCAAGCATGCGATATACATAATCTTCGGGGCTTTTTGCCGGCACATCGCCTAAACTTTCATCCGTTCAGGTATAAAATGAACGAAAACCGTCATAGCTTGTATTAATAGATGACGGGGAGGATGGAAGATGGGTAAAGGAGTCCGGATGATCTGGCAGACACTGAAGGTGTTTATCCTTTTTACGGGATCGACGATCCTTTTTTATTACGGCATCATGTGGATCGGTGAAGAATACGAAGGATATCACCGGTACGATGAACCGGAGGGGTCGGCCGTGAAAGTTTCCTCGGCGGTTGCGGATGAGGAAGCACATTGGTATGATCGCCTATTATTTTTTTATACGAACGGGGAGTAATGGATGTTGGAAGACCGCATAGAAGATTACATGCATTTCTTAACAGTGGAAAAGGGGCTTTCGAAAAACACGATTGATTCCTACAAGCGCGATTTGAAGAGCTACTCCCTCTACATTAAGAATGTAGAAGGGATGGAAGGCTGGAATGAGGTGTCACGTGTGAATATCGTCCAGTTTCTTGGACATCTTGGTGATCAGGGGAAATCATCGAAGACCGTGGCAAGGCATGTGGCTTCGATCCGCTCATTCCACCAGTTCCTTTTAAGGGAGAAAGCCGTGGAACAGGATCCGACGGTCCATCTCGAGACACCGAGGACCGAACGTAAGCTGCCCAAGATCCTGAGCTTATCCGAGGTTGAGGCGCTCCTGGAGGCGCCCGATGCCTCCACCCCCCTCGGCATGAGGGATAAGGCCATGCTCGAGCTCTTGTATGCAACGGGTATCCGTGTGAGTGAACTCATTGGTATGAAGCTCGATGATCTTCATCTCAATATGGGATTTATCCGCTGTATAGGAAAGGGTAATAAAGAAAGGATCATCCCCATCGGCCAGACGGCGATGAATGTACTCGGGGACTACCTCGAACATTCACGTTTGAAGCTCAGGTCGGGCAAAGAACGGGATGATCACCTTTTTCTTAACCATCATGGCCGTGGGATGAGCAGACAGGGGTTCTGGAAAAATCTCAAGGCCCTGCAGAAAAAGGCCAATATCGAGAAGGACCTCACGCCTCATACATTACGGCATTCATTCGCCACGCATCTGCTTGAAAATGGAGCCGATCTGAGGGCGGTGCAGGAAATGCTTGGACATGCCGATATTTCCACCACACAAATCTATACGCACGTGACAAAGACCCGCCTGAAGGATGTGTATACGAAATTTCATCCCAGGGCTTGATGGAGAGGGAGATCCCGCAAAATTTGCGGGATCTCCCTTGTATTTTTTTGAAGGGGAAAGTAGAATATAGATGTCAGACTTCTGACGTTGTATCGTTCTGATTCACCCTGAGTGGCAGAGGGTACACTACTAGCATTGATGAAAATGTAACCGTTTTACAAGCGGTTCTTTACAGGAGGCAGATAATATGAGCAGCTATACATACAAAAGGGTCCACCTGATCGTGATGGATTCAGTGGGAATAGGTGAAGCACCCGATGCAGACCTCTTCAACGATACAGGTGCCGATACTCTCGGTCACATCGCGGAACATATGAATGGGCTCCATATGCCCAATATGGCCAAGCTTGGCCTGAGCAATATCCGTGAGATCAAAGGGATCGACAAGGCTGAAAAACCCCTTGCCCACTACACGAAAATGCAGGAAGCATCCGTGGGGAAAGACACGATGACAGGGCACTGGGAAATCATGGGGTTGAACATCGATACACCATTCAAAACCTATCCAGAAGGTTTCCCGGAAAAGCTCATCCAGAAACTGGAGGCGGAAACGGGCAGGACCGTCATCGGGAATAAGCCTGCAAGCGGAACGGCCATCATCGATGAACTAGGGAAAGAACATATGGAGACCGGTGCTCTGATTGTATACACATCCGCCGATCCCGTTCTTCAGATTGCAGCACATGAAGACATCATCCCTATTGAAGAACAGTACCGCATCTGTGAAATGGCAAGGGAACTTACGAAGAATGATGAATTCCTCGTTGGCCGTGTCATCGCACGTCCGTTCATTGGGGAGCCGGGTGCTTTCAAAAGAACATCGAATCGACATGATTATGCATTGAAACCATTTGATCGCACCGTTATGAACGAGCTGAAGGATGCGGGATACGATGTGATCGCCATCGGGAAGATCTCCGATATCTATAACGGGGAAGGGGTGACGGATTCAATCAGGACAAAGGATAATATGGATGGAATGGATGGATTCATCCGGACCATGGACCAGCCTTTTACCGGCTTGAGCTTCTTGAATCTTGTCGACTTTGACGCCCAGTTCGGCCATCGCCGCGACCCTGAAGGATATGGGAAGGCATTGGAAGAATTCGATGCGAGGCTTCCGGAGGTTTTCGAGAAAATGACCGAGGAAGACCTTCTCATCATTACGGCGGATCATGGGAATGACCCGACGGCTCCTGGAACCGACCATACGCGTGAATATGTACCGCTTCTTGCTTATTCAAAGCGATTCAGTGCAGAAGGTGAAGAGCTTCCTGTAAGGAAGACATTCGCCGATATCGGGTCCACGGTTGCCGACAACTTCAATGTGAAACATCCAAAGTTTGGGGAAAGCTTCCTGACGTCACTGAAATAAGCTTTCCAACGTCCAATGCTAGATAGCCGGGCAGCAGTGGCCGGCACCAATATATAGAGGTAAAGGAGAGGTGACCATACCATGAAATATGAACAAATTGAAACAGCCGCACGTTACCTGAATGAACGATTCACCAAGACACCGAAAATCGGCTTGATCTTGGGTTCCGGACTTGGAGTCCTCGCAGATGAGATCGAAGAGCCCGTTAAGATCCCATACAACGAAATTCCCGACTTTCCTGTCTCCACGGTTGAAGGGCATGCGGGGCAGCTTGTGTACGGTGGGCTTTCCGGTCAGGAAGTCGTAGCAATGCAGGGACGCTTCCATTTCTACGAAGGATATGACTTTGATAAGGTAACCTTCCCGGTTCGCGTAATGAAAGAGCTTGGAGTCGAGGTTCTGATCGTGACGAACGCGGCTGGAGGCGTCAACGAGAGCTTCAAGGCCGGCGACCTTATGATCATCACGGACCATATCAACAATATGGGAGGAAATCCCCTCATCGGACCGAATGATTCGCGCATGGGTCCCCGCTTCCCGGATATGTCGGAAGCTTATTCGAAAGATCTTCGCCAGCTTGCCAAGAACATTGCAGCGAAGCTTTCCATCGACGTGCAGGAAGGGGTATACGTTGGGAATACAGGTCCTACGTATGAAACTCCTGCAGAAGTCCGCCTGGCACGTGTCCTTGGGGGAGACGCCGTCGGAATGTCCACCGTTCCCGAAGTCATCGTGGCCCGCCACGGTGGTATGAAGGTTCTCGGGATCTCATGCATTTCCAACATGGCTGCAGGAATCCTGGATCAACCCCTGTCCCATGATGAGGTCATGGAGACGACCGAAATGGTTCGTGCCAACTTCCTCTCCTATGTAAAAGAAATCGTTAAGTCATTGTAAGCTAATACGTATAAGTGGGTGAAAGTGATGAGAATGGTTGACCTAATAGAGAAAAAACGTGATGGAAAAGAACTGACGACAGAGGAAATCAACTTTATCGTTAACGGATATACAGATGGATCCATTCCGGATTATCAGGTTAGCGCCTTGACCATGGCGATCTTCTTCAAGGATATGACCGAAAGGGAGCGTGCCGATTTGACCATGGCAATGGTGGAGTCGGGTGACCAGATCGACCTTTCCGCTATAGAAGGCATCAAGGTGGATAAACACTCGACGGGAGGCGTCGGTGATACGACGACCCTTGTACTCGGCCCCCTTGTGGCGGCAGTAGGAGTGCCTGTGGCGAAGATGAGCGGCCGCGGACTCGGGCATACCGGCGGAACCATTGACAAGCTGGAAGCCATTGAAGGCTTCCATGTGGAAATTGAAAATGACGAATTCATCCGTCTTGTGAATAAAAACAAACTGGCGGTCATCGGACAAAGTGGAAACCTGACCCCTGCCGATAAAAAGCTGTACTCCCTTCGTGACGTGACAGCGACGGTGAATAGCATCCCGCTGATCGCAAGCTCCATCATGAGCAAGAAGATCGCAGCAGGAGCCGACGCCATCGTGCTTGACGTCAAAACCGGAGCAGGGGCCTTTATGAAGACCCTTGAAGACTCCAAAGAACTCGCCGGTGCCATGGTCAATATTGGGAATAATGTGGGCCGGAAAACGATGGCCGTCATATCTGATATGAGTCAGCCCCTCGGGTTCGCCATCGGGAATGCCCTTGAAGTAAAGGAAGCAATCGATACGCTTAAGGGCGAAGGACCGGAAGACTTGACTGAACTTTGTTTGACCCTTGGAAGTCACATGGTCTATCTGGCCGAACAGGCGAATTCCATCGAAGAAGCACGTGAACGATTGATAAAAGCCATGAAGGATGGATCCGCCCTTGAAAGCTTCAAGATCTTCCTAGCCTCTCAAGGAGGGGACGCATCCATCGTGGATGAACCGTCCAAGCTCCCTCAGGCTGCCCATGTCAGTGAACTGCCTGCCAAGGAATCAGGATATGTATCTGAGATCATCGCTGATGCCGTCGGGACTGCAGCCATGTGGCTCGGAGCGGGAAGGGCGACGAAGGATTCCGTCATCGACCTTGCCGTCGGGCTCGAGCTCAGAAAGAAAATCGGTGACCGTGTAGAGGCAGGAGAATCATTGGTGACCATATACAGCAATGATGAAGCTGAACTGGAACGAGTGAAAGAAAAGCTTTATGAAAGCATCAAGCTATCTCCTGAGAAAGTAGCAGCTCCGACCCTGATTCACACAGAAATCACACATTGATTACCAGCACCACCTTCCGGAAAACGGAAGGTGGTTTTTTTGTGCTTACAGACAGTGAGAATTCACACCATCTGCCGATAATTTTCGGAAGCCTTTGTATAAAAAGGTCTATGTTGGAAAAAATGGTGATAGAAGTTTTGAATATTGAAGATGAATGGAGGATCTTAACATGAAACGTGTACTGTCTATCCTGACGCTATGTTTCTTTATTTTTTCATTGAACCCCGTATCGGGATTTGCTGAGGAGAAGAAGTCCGAACTTGCTGAAGTAGCAAAATCAGCGGTCCTGATCGAAAGGGATACGGGCTCTGTCCTATACGATAAGAACAGTCATGAACGCCTGGCCCCGGCATCCATGACAAAGATCATGACCATGATCCTGATCATGGAGGCGATCGAGAACGGCCAGATCGACTGGAAGGATAAGATCCGCACCAGTGAACATGCAGCATCGATGGGCGGGTCCCAGATCTTCCTTGAACCAGGTGAAACAATGTCTGTGGAGGAAATGTTGAAAGGAATCGCCATCGGTTCTGCCAATGACGCATCTGTAGCCATGGCAGAGCACCTCGCAGGCAGTGAAAAAGGCTTCGTTGAGAAAATGAATGCCAAGGTAAAGGAACTGGGCTTGAAGGACACCCAGTTTAAAAATCCAACGGGACTTCCGTCTAAAGGCCATTACAGTTCTGCCCATGATATGGCCATGATGGCAAAGGAATTATTGAAATATGAAGGGATCACAAAGTTCACTGGAAGCTATGAATCGTATCTCAGGGAGAATACAGATAAGAAGTTCTGGCTGGTGAATACAAATAAACTTGTCCGCTTCTATGATGGGGTGGATGGTCTCAAAACCGGTTTCACCAACGAGGCAAAATATTGTCTCACAGCCACTGCGAAAAAAGGCAACATGAGGGTCATTGCCGTTGTATTCGGTGCACCATCCCCTAAGGACCGCAACAATGAAGTAAGCACCATGCTCGATTACGCCTTCAATCAATATCAAACCAAGCCCCTCTATAAAAAGGGTGACGATATAGGGCAAGCAAAAGTGTCCAAAGGAAAAGATCGCAAACTCCAAGCAGTCACACAGGAGCCGGTGTCAATCCTGACTCAAAAAGGAGAGAAACTTGATAAGGTAGAGCAGAAGGTGAGCATTGCAGATGAGGTGAAGGCCCCGGTCAAGAAAGGGGACGAAATCGGAAAGCTCGTCATCATGAACAAAGGGAAGAAAGTACTTGAAACACCGCTTGTGGCAAAGAGTGATGTGAAGAAGGCAAGCTGGTGGGACTTCTATAAACGAAGCCTGAGCATGTTCACCAAGACCGATCAATAAACATTGACTAATTATGACGAATTCCTTCTAGTTTTGTCATCAGGAAGGAATCTTGAAAAAGAATAGCGAAATCACTCACTATAAGACAGAGAAGGAGGCTTTCTATAGTGAGTCTTGCTATTGACCTAGAAGTGAAAAGTGACGTCCTGTGTATCCGTTTGAGCGGGGAGTTGGATCATCATACCGCTGATGAATTAAGGGAAAGGGCATCCGCCCTGATCGAGAATGAAAATATCCGCCATATCATCCTGAATCTTGAAGAACTGAGCTTCATGGATAGTTCCGGCTTGGGTGTTATCCTTGGCCGCTACAAACAAATTAAGCAAAAACACGGAGAGATGGTCGTTTGTGCCATTTCTCATTCAGTCAACCGCCTTTTTGAAATGTCAGGGCTCTTCAAGATCATCCGTCTTGAGCCTTCTGAAGAAAATGCACTGCAACGATTGGGGGTCGCTTGAATGAGGAATGAAATGAGTATCCAGTTCAGTTCAGTGAGTCAAAATGAGTCCTTCGCCCGTGTGACCGTAGCGTCCTTCATCGCGCAGCTTGATCCGACGATGGATGAACTTACGGAAATCAAAACCGTCGTCTCCGAGGCCGTAACCAATGCCATCATCCACGGCTACGAAAACAAACCGACGGGCCAAGTATTCATTTCTGTCATCATGGAGGAAGATGGCTACATCGATATGACCATCCGCGATGAAGGGATCGGAATCGGAGATGTGGATGAAGCACGCCAGCCCCTGTACACATCGAAGCCGGAACTTGAACGCTCTGGCATGGGCTTCACAATCATGGAAAACTTCATGGATGAAATCGAAATATCCTCACACCCAGGTACAGGCACCACGGTAAGGCTGAAAAAGCACTTAACCAATAGTAAAACGCTATGCAATTAAGGAGTCGTGCCCATGGATGTCGAAGTGAAAAATGAAAAGGAAAAGGCGCAGCCATTCTTAAAGGATCACGAGGTCAAGGAACTGATAAAACTCAGTCAAGAAGGTGATCAGGGGGCGAGGGACATCATTGTCCAGAAGAATATGCGGCTGGTCTGGTCTGTCGTCCAGCGGTTCCTCAATCGGGGGTACGAGCCGGATGACCTGTTCCAAATCGGTTCCATCGGCCTTCTGAAATCCGTTGATAAATTTGATTTGAGTTATGATGTGAAATTTTCCACCTATGCGGTCCCCATGATCATCGGGGAGATCCAGCGCTTCATCAGGGACGATGGCACCGTCAAGGTAAGCCGCTCCCTCAAGGAAATGGGGAATAAGATCCGTAAGGCGAAGGATGAGCTTTCGAAAACGTTCGGAAGGGTGCCAACGGTCAACGAACTGGCCGAACATCTGGAGTATTCCCCGGAAGAAGTCATCATGGCGCAGGAAGCCAGCAGGACGCCTTCTTCCATCCATGAAACGGTCTATGAAAACGATGGGGATCCAATCACCCTACTGGATCAAATCGCCGATCAGACCGACTATAAATGGTTTGATAAGATTGCCCTGAAGGAAGCGATTCTGGAACTGGATGAACGCGAGCGTTTGATTGTGTACCTGCGCTACTACAAAGATCAAACCCAGTCGGAGGTGGCCGAACGGCTCGGTATTTCACAAGTACAGGTATCACGACTTGAAAAGAAGATCCTCAAGTCGATGAAGGAACAAATGAATACAGAATGAAAACCCGCAGGACCCTTGAATAAAGGGGCCTGCGGGCTTTTTGGTGTGGAGAGGAAACGGGGCGTTTACATAAATAATTTTGGAACATCCATACTATGGGTAACAAGGTGAAAATCAAGGGAATCAGGAAGTGAGTATGTTGGAGAACGTTCTGTATATCCGATTGCGCCACCGTATCCAAGTGAGGGAAGAGAGTTTAGTGAAATTAGGGCAGATCGCCCAGCTCATCGCACCGGAGCCGATTTTGGAAAGCATCAGAGACATACCGGTCCATCACGTTACCGTGGAAGATAAAAACATCATCGTCGTTGATGTAATGACGGCCATCAGGCGCATTAACGCCGTCCATCCTTCTCTCGATATCCAAACAATCGGTCCAGTCCAAACCATCATCGAAGTGGTGTATGAAAAGAAAAAGGTATCTCTTCCTCTTTTCGCAGGCGTCTGGCTCCTCTTATTCATCGGAACCGCGCTCGCCATCATCAATTTCCATGAAGATGTGAGCATGAGGGAAGTTCATCAGCGCATGTATTTTTTCATTACCGGTCGTGTCGACCCACACCCGTTGATCTATCAGATCCCCTATTCCATCGGTCTGGGTCTTGGAATGATCCTGTTCTTCAATCATGTGTTCAAAAAACGGATCAATGAAGAACCAAGTCCCCTTGAGGTAGAGATGTTCAACTACCAGCAGGACCTTGATCAATATGTGATCATGCATGAAAACAAAGAAAGTCAGAAAAAGCTCGATGACCATTAACATCATCCTAGCACTGTTTGTGGGGTTTGGAGGGGGACTTGCTGTAGGCTCCGGGCTGGTGGCATTCTTGACGGTCCTCGGCATCATCCCGAGGCTCACGCAGTTGACGAAAACAATGAAAATGATCCATTCCTATGAATGGGCAGTCGTGACGGGGGCGCTTTCGGGAACGGTCATCTCATTGAATGATTTTACGCTGCACACAGCCGCCATCATCCTGATTCCCATCGGAGCGGCAAGCGGGATTTTCATCGGTCTGATGGCAGCGGCCTTGACGGAGGTGCTCAATGTATTCCCCATCCTGGCAAAACGGATCGGGATCGAAAGCCAGATCATCACGCTCATCATGGCCATTGTCCTGGGCAAGATCGCAGGATCCCTATTCCATTGGCTGTACCTTGTACAGCCGTAATCATAAGCAGAGGCGGTCGTTGATATGACAGAGAAAAAACGGAAGGTCATCCTTGTAACCGACGGTGACGAATATGCGAAAAAGGCCGTTGAATGCGTGGCCAAGGAGTTCGGCGGACGGTGTATTTCCAGCACGAAGGGGAATCCAACCGTCCTCTCGGGACCGGAAGTGGTCAAGTTGATCAAAAAGGCAAAATGTGACCCCGTTTTTGTCATGTTCGATGATAGTGGCTTCCTCGGAGAAGGATCGGGGGAGAGGGCGATGAAGTACGTGGCACAGCACGGAGATATCGAAGTGCTCGGAGTGATAGCCGTTGCCAGTCACACAAGGCATGCGGAGTGGACGAGAGTCGACGTGTGTGTGGATAAATTCGGGGAGCTCACCCCCTATGGTGTCGATAAATTCGGTGTACCGGAAATGGAAATGGGCAGATTGACAGGGGATACGGTTTATTGCCTGGATGAACTTGATGTACCGGTCATTGTCGGTGTAGGGGATATAGGAAAAATGGCGAAAAGAGATCACTTCTCCCAAGGCAGCCCCATCACGAAAAAAGCAGTGGAAATCATCTTAGAGAGGAGTGGGTACAATGGGTGAAATCAGAAAAACCCCGATTCCAAAGGACTTGGGGAGACTCGAAGAGTATATGCAAAATCATGTGGGGCTGAATAAAAGCTTCGACTTGGGTGTCCGTAAGCTGATGATCCTGAAGAAAGGTGTCCATATCTATTATATCAATGGATTGACCGATGCGTCGTATGTCATTCATATCGTTGAAGAACTCGTTGATGTGAATGATAATGAGCGGGCCACCAGTAAGATTTACGATATCGTACACAACCGTCTGGTCCACCAGTCGGTCGAACCTGTCAAAACGGTGGAGGAAGCCGTGGATGAAGTCCTTTCAGGGTTGATCGCCGTCTTTGTGGAAGGTGCACCGGAAGCCCTCATCGTCGATGTGAGGAGCTATCCCGGAAGGCAGCCGTCAGAACCGGATACTGAAAAAGTAGTGAGGGGCTCACGTGATGGCTATGTGGAGAATATCATCGTCAACACGGCCCTCACCCGTAGGAGGATCCGCGATCCGAGACTCCGGTTCGAGATCTTCAGGATCGGTGAACGGTCCAAAACGGATATTTCCGTCGCCTATATCGAGGACGTGGCCGATCCGAATCTGATCGAAATCGTCAAACAAGAGCTTCAAAGCATTAAGATTGACGGTCTGACAATGGCCGATAAAACAATCGAGGAATTCCTCGTCAAACAAGGATATAATCCCTACCCACTCGTCCGATACACGGAAAGGGCGGACGTCGGGGCGACCCATCTTTTGGAAGGACATGTGCTCATCTTCGTGGATACCTCACCAAGTGTGATCATCACGCCGACCACCTATTTTCATCATCTTCAGCATGCGGAAGAATATCGCCAATCTCCTGCGGTGGGGACATTTGTCCGCTGGACGAGATTCCTTGGTGTCCTTGCCTCTTTATTCCTTCTGCCATTATGGTATCTATTTGTCCTGGATCCATCATTATTGCCGGAAGCAATCAAGTATGTAGGTCCGGATGAACAGACCAATATCCCGGTAATCGCTCAGCTCTTCATCGCAGATCTCGGGGTGGAGATGTTCAGGATAGCGGCGATACACACGCCAACGCCGCTATCAACGGCCATGGGTCTGATCGCGGCGGTTCTGATCGGTCAGATTGCCATCGATGTCGGGCTTTTCCAACCGGAGGTCATACTTTACGTAGCGGTAGCATCGATTGGTACCTTTGCCACCCCGAGTTATGAATTAAGCGTTGCCAATAAGATGGCACGACTGATCATCTTGATTTTCGTGGCGCTGTTCCATATCCCTGGACTCGTGATCGGATGTACCCTTTACGTCCTATTCGTCACCAATATCAAGTCACTGAATACTCCTTATATGTGGCCCCTGCTGCCATTCAGTCCGAAAGCGTTCCTTCAGATCCTCATCAGGCGTTCGGTACCGGGTGCCAAAATCAGGCCGAGCATCGTCCATGCACGGAACCGGCATAAACAGCCGAGCTGAATCCAGGAAGGATTGCAAGCCCCCTCATTCTATGGTAAATTACTTTTAATTAGTAAAGGATTAAAGAGGGGAATGAGCAGAGAATGGAACTTCATGGATCTCAGGAAATTAACGAACAGGGTCAACTGACCATAGGTGGGGTCAATACCGTAAAGCTCGCGGAACAATACGGTACCCCCCTGTACATATATGATACATCACTGATCAGGGAACGTGCACGCGGTTTCAAGGATACATTTGAAGAGTTGGGTGTCAAAGCGGAGGTTGCCTACGCGAGCAAAGCCTTTTCAAGCATTGCGATCTTTCAATTGATGAAAGAAGAAGGGCTGTCCTTGGACGTCGTTTCCGGAGGGGAACTCCATACTGCAATCAAAGCCGGATTCCCCGTCGAGAAGATCCATTTTAACGGGAACAACAAATCGTATGAAGAGCTTGCAATGGCGATCGAACTCGGGGTTGGATGCATGGTTGTTGATAACTTCCACGAGCTTGAGCTGATCGGCGCCATACTCGGGGAGCTTGGCGGTTCAACCAGGGTGCTTCTTCGTGTCACTCCTGGGATCGAGGCCCATACCCATGACTATATCCTGACGGGTCAGGAGGATTCGAAGTTCGGATTCGATCTTGGAAACGGCCAAGCTGAAGAGGCGATGAAAAAGGCAGTGGCCATGGAGGGCATCGAACTCCTTGGACTCCACTGCCATATTGGGTCGCAGATCTTTGAAACGACAGGCTTCATTCTGGCTGCAAGGAAAATCATCGACACCGTGGCATCGTGGAAAGAGCAGCATGGATTCGAACCACAGGTCATCAATCTTGGAGGCGGCTTCGGTATCCGCTATACGAAGGAAGATCAGCCGATCCCGCCTGCACAGTATGTAAAAGACATGATCACAGTGGTGAAGGAAGAAGTGGAGCGTCATGGACTGGACATGCCTGAAATATGGATCGAGCCTGGCCGTTCCCTTGTAGGTGATGCAGGGACGAGCCTCTACAGTATCGGATCGACCAAGGTGGTACCGGAAGTAAGGAAATATGTCGCCGTCGACGGAGGGATGAGTGATAATATCCGTCCTGCTCTGTACCGTGCCAAATATGAGGCGGTCCTTGCCAATAAAGCAGGAGCACCTGTGGAAGAAACCGTGTCCATTGCAGGAAAATGCTGTGAATCGGGTGACATGCTGATCTGGGATCTGCCGTTACCGGTTTCAGAACCTGGTGACCTCCTGGCTGTCTTCTGCACAGGCGCGTACGGTTATTCGATGGCGAATAACTATAATCGCATCCCCCGTCCGCCCGTCGTCTTCGTGGAAGAAGGGAAAGATCGCCTTGTGGTGAAAAGAGAAACCTATGAGGATCTCCTCTCCCTTGATCTCCCACTCGCTTGAATATGACGATCATGGGAATATCAGGCCTGAAAGGTGCCGGATATTCCCATGACCTGTTATACTTGATAGAGTGAGAGTTTACCAGATACGTCCGGAGAACGGGTGTTGAATCGGGGGGTACGCTATGTCGAAAAGCAATACGCGCTTGTTTTTCCTTCTTTTGGCAGTCGGTTTGGTGTGGGGAGTGGTTTACTGGCTCTTCCTAGCGGGAAACTAAACGGTAGTTGATAAAAAAGAACAGTTTTAGTAAGATAGTAAAACATTCGCTTATTAAAATGATTGTTTTATCCACGATGAAAGTATCTGGATATAAACGTAACGAGGGGTAAATATGTTAATCCGATATAAAAAGGCTTTTGAAAAGATCGCAATGGGATTATTATCTTTCATGCCAAGTGAAAAGGATCTGAAGAAGCTTCAGCAAACGATGAAGCAGTATGAAACAGATGATAATTGGCAGCTTTTTTTATGGAAAGAAGAAGACATAGTCGGACTGATCGGGGTGCAGAAAGAAGAAGGTGCCATGGAAATCCATCACATCTCCGTCAACCCGTCACATCGTCATGAGGGAATCGGGAAGTCGATGGTGAAACATCTGAAGGACATGTACTCTGAGCTCGATGTCAAACCCAACGAAGAAACCGCTTCCTTTTTTGAAAGATGCGAAGGGGATATGAATGAATGAAAAAAAGAAACTGGCCCTGAGGCTAGTTTCTTTTTTTTCTGAGAAGAAGGGCTTCCTCCCGTTCTTGGATTACTTGGGAGCGATCCCTGCGTGAATGGCGGTGAATCAGTTCGTGATCGGTCAGGTCACTCGGTATACACCAGCCGTATCCGTTATGAGTGCACCACTGCTGAACGGATTGAAGCAGTTCTTGATCCTTTATGGGGAGGCTGACACTGCGATAGGGCATTTCTTTCACAATGCTCTGCTCCGTTTCTGTCAGTATGGAAAACAGCCGGCTTTCATCAAGGCCGAGACCTGTCACGACCGATCGGTGGCGTTTCAAATTCTCCGTACCTTTACGGATCATTCGTTCCGCACCCTTCAGGTTTTCTCTGCGATAATGATACATCCCGACGGCAATCTGGATGAGGCCGACCCAGTGGGAGTCCCTGTTGCCGGGATCGGTGTCTTTCCAGTATTCTTCTAGGACCTCATGGCACTCAAAGTAATCCCTGCTCCCATTGAAGTGGGCGAGGAATTCAATATAGGGGGTGGGGTGTTGTGTCATTCAACCGCTCCTTTCAATAGGGTAAGTGTAGCATACTCACCCGTGTGGTGAAACGAATTGGGCAGGGGGTAAAATTTCTATTGGAGAATGGTAGTCAATCTACTATACTAATAAGTAGCTCTTTTTTAAGTCTGTACAATGGAAATTGGTGATGAAATGGAATATAACGTGAAAATTGAAGCGTTCGAAGGTCCGATGGATCTTCTGCTGCATCTGATCAATTCACTGGAAATCGATATCTATGATATCCCCATGGCACAGATTACCGAGCAATATATGATCTATGTGCACGCCATGAAGGATCTGAAGCTCGACGTTGCGAGCGAATATCTTGTGATGGCGGCGACGCTCCTTGCGATCAAGAGCAAGATGCTCCTGCCGAAATACGATGAAGATTCCCTCGATGAAGAAATCGAATTCGAGGAAGAGGATCCGAGGGATGAACTGGTCGAAAGGCTGATTGAATACCGCAAATTCAAAGAAGCTGCCACTGAACTCCGTAGCAGGGAAGAAGAGCGGGGGCAGGTCTTCACGAAGCCGCCAAGCGACCTATCTGAATACATAGAGGATTCAAACCTGAAAGACAGCATCGGCCAGGTCACAGTCTATGATATGCTCGGTGCATTCAATAAATTATTGCGACGCAAAAAGCTCCAGAAGCCTGTGCAAACGAGAATCACCAGGCAGGAGATTTCCATAGAAAAACGAATGGATGAAATCTTAGTGAGCCTGCAAAGTTTGAGGAAGCGAACAACCTTCACCAGCCTTTTCCCCTCCGATCAAAAAGATCATCTGGTTGTCACATTCCTGGCCGTGCTCGAATTGATGAAACGTCAAAAGATCATCGTCGACCAGGAAGAGAATTTCACGGAAATTTTTGTGGAAGCAAGTGAGGAGGTAGGACTAGTTGGACAAACGTAATTGGAAGGCCATCCTCGAAAGCCTGCTTTTCGCAGCCGGAGACGAAGGTCTTTCCCTGAAACAGGTATGTTCGGTTTTGGACATACCGGAAGACGAAGCGTTGAACAGAATGAATGAACTGAAAGAATGGTACGACGACAGAGGGATCGCAGTCGTTGAAATCGCGGGTGCGTATCAGCTTGCTACTAAAAAAGAACATGCTGAATACCTTAAAAAGCTGGTGGAGTCACCAAATGTGAGCCTCCTGTCCCAAGCAGCACTTGAAACCTTGGCCATCATAGCGTACAAGCAGCCTATCACCCGTGCTGAAATCGAACAGATCCGCGGGGTCAAAACGGAACGCCCTGTACAAACCCTTACATCGAAGGGGCTCGTGAAAGAAGTGGGACGCGCCGAGGGAACAGGCAGGGCCTATCTGTTCGGTACGACGAAAGAATTCCTCGATTATTTCGGATTGAAGAGCATAGAAGAACTTCCGCCCCTGCCCGATCATGTACAAGAAGAATTTGCAGATGAGGAAGCAGATCTGTTTTTTGAAAAATTCCAAGAAACGCTGGATAGCAGCGAATGATCCTGAAACACCGTCCGGAAGTGGACGGTGTTTTTTTATGGAAAGCGCAAAGGATTATTCAATCATATTACCCGTTGTCCCGCATAAACTTGTACAAATAGTCATGACAAGGAGTAGATGCAGGTGAAGGGGAATAATCGGAAAGTCTACATATACAGCCTCCTGATCGTTGTCCTCTTGTTCTCATTGGTTTCAGTAAAGGTACAGGCTGCTCCATCTGTCAGTTCACAGCGAGCGATCCTGATGGATCAGGAAACAGGCAGGGTCCTATATGAAAAGGATGCGGATGAGAAAAGCAGGATTGCGAGTATCACCAAGATCATGACAGCGATCCTGGCAGTCGAATCTGGGAAGCTTGACCGCGATGTAACCGTTTCAGATGATGCTGTCCGAACAGAAGGATCTTCGCTGTACCTGAAAGCGGGGGAAAAAATCAAATTGGAAGACCTCGTATACGGGCTGATGTTGAGGTCGGGAAATGATGCGGCCGTTACCATTGCAGACTACGTGGGCGGCAGTCTTGACGGGTTCGTCTATATGATGAATGAAAAAGCCCAGGAAATTGGCATGGAAAACACCCATTTTTCAAATCCCCATGGGCTGGATGATCATGAGGATCACTATTCCACCGCAAGGATATGGCAATTCTGACCAGGTATGCCATGAAGAATGAGCGTTATACCAAGATTGCCGGGACCAAACTCCATACTGCGCCCAATCCTGAAGAGAAATGGGACAGGAAGTGGAAGAATAAGAACAGGCTTTTGACAGAGCTTTATAAATACAGCACGGGAGGGAAGACGGGTTTCACAAAAGGGCAAAACGGACACTTGTCTCCACAGCTTCTAAAGATGGGGAGGATTTGATTGCCGTTACATTGAACGGGCCGGATGATTGGAATGATCACATCTCCATGTTTGAGTATGGATTCAAGCAGTATGACTATAAAATCGTCATCGCGAAGGGGAAAATCGAAACCATCGATGATCCCGTTTATCAAGGGCACGTCCGTGTGGACAGGGATGCAGTCCTGACTCTTCAAAAGAACGAAGTGGACGGTGTCAGAGTGGAGTACAAGATGATGAAGCCAGAGAAGAAATGGGTCGATGGAAAGGGGGCGCCGGATGTCGTGGGGAATGCCCTCGTCTATCTGGATGATGAGACAAGTGGACTCTCTCCCGGTCTACTTTGAATCAGGGTCAAAACACGAGAAGAAAAGCTGGTGGAAGCTATGGGCCGGCTCCATTCAATCGGTCCTTGGTGTGAACCGGAATGGTTAACATCATCTGGGTGGCGCTCACGATCATCGGTCTGATTTTTGCTGTGATCAACGGGAGGATGGACGAAATGAATGAAGCAATCTTTAAATCGGCCAATGAAGCGGTCACCCTTTGTATCGGCCTTGTCAGCGTCCTCGTTTTTTGGCTCGGCATGATGAGGATTGCCCAGGAGGCGGGGCTCCTCGATAAGCTGGCGAAGACTCTGCAGGCCTTTTGTGAAGCGGCTGTTCCCGGAAGTACCAGAAGACCATCCGGCCATGGGATATATTTTGAGCAATATGATGGCGAATATGTTCGGACTTGGGAATGCTGCAACCCCACTTGGGATTAAAGCTATGGAGCAATTAAAGCAGTTAAACGGCGGGAAGGATTCGGCGAGCAGGTCGATGATCACGTTTTTAGCCATCAATACGTCAAGCATCACAATGATTCCAACAACGGTCATCGCAATCAGGATGAAATATGATTCAGCATCCCCTACGGAAATTGTTGGACCGACGCTAGTTGCTACAATGCTATCAACAATTGGCGCTATTCTTATAGATCGGTATTTTCACTATAGGACGAACTCATCGGGAGGTGAAATAGATGCAATGGATTTCGTTCATCTCACTATGGATGATCCCCATGATGATTGGATTTATTCTTAGTCTATGGAACGTGCAAAAAGGTACCGACGTATGAGATATTTGTGGAGGGTGGGAAGGAAGGAATCAAGATCGCTGTTTCAATTATTCCTTTTCTTATCGGGATGCTTGTAGCTATCACCGATTTTTAGGGAATCAGGCGCTTTGGAATTCTTTGTCGATCTTATTCGACCTGGATTAATCGCCTTAGGTATCCCGCCTGAAATCGTGCCACTTGCGATTATTAGGCCGATATCCGGGACGGCTGCTCTTGGAATGATGAGTGATATGGTAGCTTCGTATGGAGCGGATTCATTTATTGGGAGACTTGCTTCCACGCTTCAAGGAAGTACCGATACTACTTTATATGTCTTAACTGTTTACTTTGGGGCGGTAGGCATTAGGAAGATGGGGGATGCCTTAAAAGTGGGTTTATTAGCAGACCTTGTAGGAATCGCGGCAGCAATCTTGATTGTGACTATTATGTTTTCATAAACCTTTTGTAATAACGAATAGGTATAAAAGGAAATTGGCATCCAAAAGGCTGTTTTTCCTTTATACCTTTCTATTTTGTCATGGATTGTGCAATAATTCATGGAGACAAATGTATTGAAAATCAAATGAGGTGAAAGACCGTGGAACGATTACAAAAAGTAATTGCTCATAGTGGCGTGGCATCAAGACGCAAAGCTGAGCAACTAATAATAGAAGGCAAAGTAAAAGTGAATGGTAAAGTTGTAAAAGAATTAGGAACAAAAGTAACCGCTTCCGATAGAATGGAAGTCACAGGTGTTCAAATCGAACGGGAAAATAAAGTGTATTATATGCTTTATAAACCAAGGAGGTGTGATCTCTGCCGTGACCGATGATAAAAAAAGTGAAAGTCGTAACGGATTTCTTTCCGGAAATCGAAGAAGAATCTACCCGATAGGGAGACTTGATTATGAAACGTCTGGCCTGTTGCTTTTACCAATGATGGAGATTTTGCCAATCTACTTATGCATCCAAGTAATGAAATTGAAAAGACCTATGTCGCCAGAGTAAAAGGATTCCATCCAAATTCAAGATGAGGGAACTTGAAAAGGATTAAAGCTCGAAGACGGCATGACCGCCCCGGCTAAAGTGAAAATACTGAGCATGGATAAGAAGCAAGGAAAATCCATCATCGAAATGACGATTCATGAAGGTCGGAATCGTCAAGTTCGCCGAATGTTCGAGCATATTGGATTCCCGGTTCAAAAACTTAAACGTGAACGGTTTGGCTTCTTACCCTCCATGGCCTGAATGCAGGGGAAGGAAGAGAATTGACACCGCATGAAGTCAAACAATTAAGAACATTGGCCGAAACTGCCGCCAATAAAGATGAAAATGTCACGATATCCTTCATATAATCTGAAAACCGTCTATGAGAACAATGGTATAATTGGAAAGGAATTTTACCACTACGGGGAAGGCCCCTGCTTCTTGAAACGGTTGAGGTGAACAGACATTAAGCAGGGATTGATCAATCGATCATCCCCTTTCCTTCTATCATCTTTTGAATTGATGGGGAGGCATTACATAACGTTCAATGGGAAGTCATTTTATTTCACTTATTCTTGATAGCGATTTCAGAGCCGGGAGGGGTACGATGAATAAGAAAAAGCGCAGACTGATGATCCGGTCAGTTATCTTGCTGATACTGGTGTCGGCCGTCGGTTACACGCTGTATGCCAATTTCACGAAGGAAGATAGCGGAAAGCTAAAGGTGGGGGATCAGGCCCCTGATTTTATCCTTAAAGACATGGAAGGCAATTCACATCAGCTTTCCGACTACAAAGGACAGGGCGTATTCCTGAATTTTTGGGGAACATGGTGCAAACCCTGTGAAAGTGAGATGCCTTATATGAACAATCAGTATAAAAAATATGAGGATAAAGGCGTTCAGATCCTTGCGGTGAATGTTGGGCAGTCGGACTTCCTGATCAACAGCTTCTCCTCGAAGCATGGGCTCGAATTCCCGATTGTCGTTGATAAGGAAGAAGAAGTGCAAAATGCTTACGGAATCGATCCGCTTCCGACGACCATTCTGATCAACCCAGATGGGAAGATCGAAAAGATCATCACGGGGACGATGTCAGAAGAAGATATCATAGAAGACCTTGAGAGTATCAAGCCATAATGCCAACCTGACAGAAGGAGTTTTTACATGAAAGAGATCAAATGCGTATGCGGTCATGTCAATCCCAATGGAACGGTCCTGTGTGAATCGTGTGGACGGGCCCTTACAGAAGAGGCAAAAAAGGAAAAGCTGCATGATATGCGCTATGAGGGAAGCGCCAGACGTTCTCAAACCTACAGTAAATCCATCATCGATAAGATCTGGAATTTCTTTTCGTCAGTCAAAGTGGGTGTGTGGCTCATCGTCCTCACACTCATTGCTTCGGCTTTGGGCACGGTGTTGCCCCAGGAAGAATACATACCCGGAGGAAGGCCGCCGGAAGAGTTCTACGGAGATGTATACGGGTTCTTAGGAGATCTATACTATACGCTTGGATTCCACGATCTCTACAGTTCATGGTGGTATCTTCTCCTCGTCGCTTCCATCGGTGTTTCCCTCGTCATCTGCAGCCTTGACAGGGTGATCCCCCTTTACAGGGCCCTCAAAAATCAAAGGGTCGACCGGCATGAAGGATTCCTGAAGAGACAGCGATTCTACGGCAAGACTGCGACTTCAAGTCTTGAGCCGACAGCAATGGATGATGCTAAGAAGAGATTATCAGATAAGAAGTATAAGATAAGAGAAAAAGATGGAAGCATTCTGGCGGAAAAGAATCGATTCTCGCGCTGGGGTCCCTATGTGAATCACATCGGGCTGATCATTTTTCTCATTGGGGGCATGCTCCGCTTTGTACCTGGAATGTACCTGAATGAAACCATCTGGATTCCTGAGGGAGAGACCCGGGCGGTACCTGGCACGCACAATGAGTATTTCATCAAAAACGAAAACTTCATCATGGAAACCTATGATAAAGAGAAAGACAAAGAAGTGTTCAGTGAAGCCATCGAGAAGAATGGTAATGTCGCAAAGAATTACCAGACCGATGTGGTCCTCTATAAGGAGTCAGGAGATCGCCTTCCGGGACAGGAAGTCGAAAGGACCGAGGAAAAAGAAGATTCCATCCGGGTAAATCACCCTCTGAAATTCGATAACTATGCGGTTTATCAAACAAGCTATCGCCTTGATGAGCTGACAAGCATGAGCTTCACACTGGATAAAAAAGACACGGGTGATCAGCACGGGGAGTTCACGGTGAATTTATAGGATCCGAAAGAAGAGTACAAACTTGATGATGGCTATAAAGTGAAACTGAAAGGCTATTATCCTGATTTTTCAGGATTTGATAAAAAGGGTGAGCCTCAAACCGCTTCACCATGTCCGGATAACCCTGCATTCCTGTTTGAGTTGTTCTCACCTGAAAAGCCGGATGGAGAAATGGCCTTTATTGGAATCCAGAAAAACCTTGAACCCCTCGGGGAAAATGAGTATAAGCTGTCGTTCGCCGGAATCGACTCAAGAGATATCTCGGCCTTAACGTTCTAAAGGATCTCACGCTTTGGATCCTGGCAGTCGGGGGAGCCATCTTCATGATCGGCGTCATTCAAGGGGCATATTGGCATCACCGGAGGATCTGGCTTAGAAAGTCGGAGGACGGGATCATCGTTGCCGGGCATACCAATAAAAATTGGCATGGCCTCAAGAACGAAATTCGCTATATCCTGGATGGCACAGGCATAGAGGAACCGGAAGATCAACAACAATCGAAAGAAGCAAGGAGGAAAAAGGATGTCGACAACAATGGCTGAGTGGAGCAGTAATCTGCTATACATCTCCTTTATCATGTATCTGGTGGCGACGTTCTTTTTTGGTGGAAGTATCCGCCAAAAGAACACGACGGAAACGAATCAGCGCAAATGGGGTATGATCGGTATCACGTTGACGATCATCGGGTTCGTTGCGCAAATCGGCTATTTCTTCCTGAGATGGGGGGCTTCAGGACATGCCCCGGTAAGTAATCTCTTTGAATTCACCACATTCTTCGGAATGATGCTCGTGGGAGCGTTCATCATTCTTTACTTTATGTATAAAACAACCATTCTTGGGGTCATTGCACTGCCGTTTGCGCAGCTGGTCATTGCCTATGCAAGCATGTTCCCTACGGAAATTTCGCCACTGATTCCTGCCCTTCAAAGTGACTGGCTGAAGATCCATGTAACGACCGTTTCGGCAGGGGAAGCGATCCTTTCCATTAGCTTCGTGGCAGGGTTGATCTACCTGTTGAAATCAGTCGACCATTCAAAGGGAAGCAGACAATCATTCTGGCTTGAAACAGTCATGTTCTCACTGGTTGTCGTACTCGGTTTTGTTGTGGTGTCTGTCGTATTCAAAGGGATGGACTATCAGGCAGACTTCAACTATATCAATCAGGAAGAGAAGGAAGCAGTAGCACAATATACATTGCCCGCACTTGTAGGGCCGAATGAAGGCGAGCTGCAGACGAAAGGGGTCATGGAGCCCCTGGTGGAAATGCCTGCCCTCATCAACGCGAAGAAACTTAATACGGTGATCTGGTCATTCATATCCGGAGCGCTCCTTTATCTTCTTCTCAGGTTGATCTTACGTAAGCGCATCGCTGCGAAAATGCAGCCGATGGTGAAAAATGTGAACTTGAATCTCATGGATGAAATCGGCTATCGGTCCGTTCTCATCGGATTTCCGGTCTTCACACTCGGCGGCTTGATCTTCGCCATGATCTGGGCACAGATTGCCTGGAACCGTTACTGGGGATGGGATCCGAAGGAAGTATGGGCGCTGGTTACCTTCCTATTCTATGCGGCCTTTCTTCATTTACGATTATCCAAAGGTTGGCACGGGGAGAAATCGGCATGGTTGGCCGTGGTCGGGGTCGCCATCATCCTCTTCAATCTTGTGGCCGTCAACCTGATCATTGCAGGTTTACATTCATACGCATGATTGCAAAGAATCAAAGAGCTGACATGGATGTCCCTGTCAGCTTTTTGATACAATGAAACAGTGGATAGCAGGAAACGTACATAGATGGACTACGGGAATGATTTTCCGAACAAATCAACCAAGCTTTTCGGTTTAAAAGTACCACTATTTCCGATTAAAATGGAGATAACTATGCTAAAGGGGGAAAACCCATGGAAGAAAACATTCGAATTCTGGTCGTGGACGATGAAGACCGCATCAGAAGACTATTGAAAATGTATCTGGAAAGAGAAAATTATGAAATTGAAGAAGCGGAAAACGGAGAACGCGCCCTTGAAATGGCTCTTGAACGCGAATATGATTGCATCCTTCTCGACTTGATGATGCCTGGGATGGACGGGATCGAAGTGTGTAAGAATCTTCGCGAGACAAAGACGACGCCTGTCATCATGCTGACGGCAAAAGGAGAAGAAGTGAACCGCGTGCAGGGCTTCGAAGTGGGAACCGATGATTACATCGTGAAACCATTCTCACCAAGAGAAGTGGTTCTAAGGGTGAAGGCCCTTCTCAGAAGGTCATCCAAGACCAGCTTCATCCAGACCGATGCCAAAGCGAAGGATCTCATCGTCTATAAGCACCTGACCATCGATAACGATGCTCACCGGGTTAGTGCAGATGGAATCGATGTGAACCTTACGCCAAAGGAATATGAGCTCCTTTACTTCCTTGCCAAAGCCCCGGATAAAGTGTTCGATCGTGAACATCTCCTCAAAGAAGTCTGGCACTATGAATTCTTCGGTGATCTGAGGACGGTGGATACCCACGTCAAACGCCTTCGTGAAAAGTTGAACAAAGTTTCGGAAGACGCTGCCCGCATGATCGTCACCGTTTGGGGTGTCGGATATAAATTCGAGGTTACAAATGAATGAGACTTTGGCGTAGTGTAGTCGGGAAGCTTTGGGTCACCATCCTTCTCCTCGTTTCCTTTGTTCTCTTCATTCTGACAATCCTCCTTCTTGAGTTCTTCCAGAACTATCATGTGGATGTCGTGGAAAACGAGCTTACGATCACAGCCGACAAAGTGGCCAAAGTGATTGAAAATCACAAAGATCTGGATCTTGGCCTTGAGCTTGGCAATGAAATCATCGATGAGCCTGTCAATATTCTCATTACGGTCGGTGATAACCAAGAACTGTTTTCTCAAGATTCCACTGGGGTCGAGAAGGATATTCACCGTTTTATCAGGAATGACCCGAAACTTAAGTAAGTAAAAGTCCGTGATCAGACTATCAAGAGGGAATATGAAGTTCCATCTGAACCCTCTGCCAACCGGTATGAGAACATTATCATCGTCGGAAGCCACCTGCAGCGTCAACGGCCAGGAAGGGGCTGTTTATCTTTATCAGTCCCTCGATGTCATCAAGGATACGACGAAACAGACAACGAAGCTTATTGTCCTTGCCATGGGGATTGCGATCATCCTCACCACCATCTTTGCATTCTTCCTCTCCACCAGGATCACTTCTCCATTAAGGAAAATGAGGGAAGCTGCCTTCGAAGTGGCAAAAGGGAAGTTCGATACGAAAGTACCGATCCTGACAAAAGATGAAATCGGTGAACTCGCGACAGGATTCAATCAAATGGGAAGACAGCTGAAGTTCCATATCAATGCCCTGAATCAGGAAAAAGAGCAGCTGTCGAGCATCCTGAGTTCCATGGCCGATGGGGTCATCACCTTTAATCGGGACGGTACGATCCTGATCACGAACCCTCCTGCCGACCGGTTCCTCCAGCAGTGGTATTATGAGCATGGTAGCAACGAAGGGGAAGCAATTCCGACCATTGTGAAAGAACTGTTGCAGAGTGTCGTAGTGACCGCAATGGAACAAACGGATGAAATCAGGCTTCAAGGACGGAGCTATGTGGTGATTGTTAGTCCACTGTACAATAATAATACGATCCGGGGCGCCGTCGCCGTCGTACGGGATATGACAGAAGAACGCCGACTGGATAAACTTCGGAAAGATTTCATTGCGAATGTCTCCCATGAACTCCGAACCCCGATTTCGATGCTGCAGGGTACAGTGAAGCGATTGTGGATGATATCGCGGAGACTGAAGAAGAGAAAAAAGAAATTGCCCGCATCATCTATGATGAGTCGCTCCGGATGGGAAGGCTGGTCAATGATCTACTCGATCTTGCAAGGATGGAAGCGGGGCATATCACCCTTCAAGAACAATCCGTCGGTATCATGCCGTTTACGGAAAGGGTGGCCAACAAGTTCGTGGGCTGGCCAAAGAAAAGAAGATCTCCATCCACTTTGAAAGTGAGGTTGAGAGGGAACGCGAACTGTCCATCGACCCCGATAGAATCGAACAAGTGTTGACCAATCTGATCGATAACGCCATAGGCATACTCCGGCTGGAGGAGAAGTGACCGTTTCGCTGAATCGGAATACCCAAGGCGTACCTTTTCTTTGTACAAGACACAGGGTCCGGGATTCCAGAGGAGGATCTTCCATTCGTATTTGAACGGTTCTATAAAGCCGATAAAGCAAGAACAAGAGGGAAGGCGGGAACAGGACTCGGTCTTGCCATTGCTACGGAATATCGTGGAAGCCCATGGCGGACATATCCAGGTGCAAAGCAAGCTTGATCAAGGGACAACCTTCACCTTCTTTCTCCCTTATTAGTCATTTCTCGCATGAGAATTGCAGGATCATCCCGATTTTTCTTGTTACACGGGGAACAATCATGGATTTTGTGTTTTCAGCCCTTACGGCAACCGGCCGTAAGGGTTCTTTTTTGTGCCCAGGGAAGGAATTGAAATATAGGTCTTTCCAAACGTCCCAGAAACTACTATATTTGATAATGTGTAACCTTTTGCAAGGATATAACGACTAATGGAATGACGGGGAGGGAAAGAAGTGCACTCCGTTTTTGAGGACATGTATAAAAAGTATCATCAGGATGTATTTCAATTTCTTCTCTATATGGTGCAGAACAAACAATTGGCTGAAGACCTGGTACAGGAAGTATATATCCGCGTACTCAAGTCACATCAGCATTTTGAGGGGAAGAGCTCTGAACGAACCTGGCTATTCTCTATAGCGAAGAATGTTGCAATCGACCACTTCAGGAAGCAAAAGAACTGGAAAAATCGCCTTCTGGACAAATTTGATTGGAATCGGAGCGAATTATCCGATGAAAAACCGCTGCCTGAGGAAATCGCCCTGGCCAATGAGGAAGTGCGCGAACTGTATGAATGTCTAAAATATTGTTCAACGGATCACCGAATGGTCATCATCATGCGCTATCTACAAGAACTTTCCATCGTGGAAACAGCAGAGATTTTGAACTGGTCGGAAAGCAAAGTGAAAACAACCCAGCACCGCGCCGTCAAATGGCTGCGGATGGAAATGAACAAACGGTTGCGGAAGGAGGGGGACGATAGTGAAGCAATCTGATTGGAATGACAGGGACATTGAAAAGCTGGTCAAGAAGCTTCCCAAAATCAAAGATGAGCGGAAACCTGAGTCCATTTATGCTTCCATCAGGGAACAAGGTGAAAAGCAGCGACATCGTAAGGGGAAAAAAATCATTCCTGGTCTGGTCACCGTTGCCGCCATATTGATCTTTACCCTGCTGAGCCCCGCTCTTCTTCAGCAGTCTCCGGTAGAAGAAAGCCGCTCAGATCAAGGAGCATCGACGATGAATGAAAGCAAAGATCTTCAAGCGGATAAGGCAGTGACCGGTAAAGAAAATCGCCTCTCCCTTTATGAAAACATGGTAGAAGATGCCGTAGTCTATACGTTTGGTCTTGTTTCACCTGAAGGCGTCCCTGTTCCTGTGAGTGTGACGAAGCACCTGTCAGACGGGGATGAATGGCTGGATGGATATACTCAACTTGCTAAGCTCATTCCTGAAGAGGAGCTGGGAATGGAAGAATTCGTTCCATTGGAAGGAACCGTTTCAAAAGGGTATGGAGATGATCTCAATTTCACTCTGAATGAGAATCAGGCGTATACCGGCAACAGCACAATGGAATATGCATTTTACTACTCCTTGTATTACTCCTTCCAGGGAAGGGGCTTTGATCAGCTTCATCTTAAGGATAAGGATGGGAATGATCCGCAATTCACTGGATATGGAGTTCTAAAGAAAATCGAGCTGCCGAAGAATGCGAAACAGGCTTTCTTTCTATACTCGCCTAACGGACTTGACCATTTTCTTGTACCGGATAACCTGAAATATGAAGATTTGGATAGTGCAGTTACATCCATGAATGAAGCCGGATCGGAATTTTATGAAAGTGCCATACCCGAAGGGCTGAATGTTCGTGTAGTCGAGAAGGGCGCCTACCCAACCATCAGTTTCATGAATGAAGTACATCTGGAGAATATGGAAGAAAAAGAAGCCCTGGAGCTAATCGAATCACTCCTCCTCACAGCACGAAGCTTCGGCTACAAAAAGGTGATGTTTGAAAACATCAGCGAAGAAGAATGGGGCGGTTTTACATTCGATGCACCGATCGAAACACCCATCGCACCAAATCGAATTACGCTTCAGGAATGAATGAAGAGCGGAATTTCCCGCTCTTCATTTTTTTTTATGCCCAATGACGAGCAGGGGAAATGGGCGTAGACGATCGAGAGGAGAAAGGAATAAGGGGTATTTCACACATTGGTAACATACTGGATGCTGCACTAAACGCCATGCCGAAATTATTTAGTGGTCCGTAGTGGGCAATGCTAGATTACTGCGAGATGGAGGTTGAAAACCTGCAGACGCCAGCACCTGAACGAAACGAACAAACTTTTGTCGTTCTCCATGCACGCTAATCAGAATGCTTTCAACAGATTCCTCGTCTTCATTTTGGATGATATCATCTCCGCATATTTAGCTGAAATGATTCCTCGCACATGTAGAACCCAATGCAACCAAGTACAAATCAGATAGTGTATTAGAGCTGAAGAACAGTAGGGGATATCAAAAAAACCGCTCGAGTCAGCATTTGAAGAGGGAAAAGGCAATTTCCCAATGCACTCTAATCAAAATGCTTCTGGCAGGGTGCCCATCTTCATTTTGGATGCCATCATCTCTGCATAAAAAGCTCAAATAACTCTTCGGATCATGGAGAATTAAATGCAACCACATGTAAATCACAGAGTGTATTGGAGCGGAAGGGACTTGACTCCTGCGGGAAAAGAGGAAAGGTCGAGATCCCGCAGGCGCAGCCGAGGAAGCTCGACTTCCTCCCCGCCGGAAAGCAAGTCCCTGCAGCGGAAAGGAACGGACCAATCAGCATGCTAGCTCCCTCCAATTTTCTACCTGTCTAGCTCCGGGGGCTTAGAGGCTCGAGGTCATAAGTCAAAGTCCCCAAAAAGGCACAGAACGCTTTTCCGGTGCCTTCGCCTTATGCTTGTCGCCTCAGGACGAGCTCCCTCCGCTTTTCTATTGTCCAGCTCCGGCGGGTTGAGGCTCGAGGTCATAAGTCAAAGTCCCCAAAAAGGCAGAGAACGCCTTTCTGGTGCCTTTGCCTTATGCTTGTCGCCTCAGGACGAGCCCCCTCCGCTTTTCTTAGTATATTTCTCTTGTATAATGGCAGACTGATGGGTAGGGTTTTTTTGGAATAGTGGAGCTTGTAGGGGCATATAGTGAGAGGTGTTGTTCAATTTTGGGTGAGCATTTATTAGGAGGAACGGTATGATTGCTGATTATGGTCGGAGACTGTTGATTGTGATTGTGTTGGCACTATGTGTAGGCATGATTTTCATGACGGGAAGAGTCGCAAAGGCAGAAAGTGATTCCACTGCTGAATGGAGGTTTCCAGTTGATGGGACCATTACGGATGTGTTCGGTTCAAGATCCGGGACCCATAAAGGAATGGACATCGGGGGCGAGGAAGGCAGCCCCGTTCATTCGGTGGCAGACGGGGTCGTGACAAAATCGTACTTATCTGATAGCTATGGTCATGTGGTATTCGTTCGTCATGAAAATGGATATGAGACGGTTTATGCTCATCTCATTTCAAGAGGGGTGAAAGAAGGGCAGGACGTACATAGGGGTGAGCCGGTCGGGAAGCTCGGGAATACCGGGATATCCACCGGTCCCCATCTTCATTTTGAAATTCACGCAGGGGAATGGACGTTTGAAAAGGAGAATGCCATCGATCCTTTTGTCGTTTTTGGACAAGGAGGGGTTGGACACGTGGTGTTCGCTGAAAAGAAAGATCCCTATCAGACCGTTGCGGCTTCACAGGCTGCTGGCGATCAGTATCGGGTGAAGAAAGGCGATACGTTATGGTCCATCTCCAATAAGCACGGACTGACCGTGGATGACCTTATGAAATGGAACGGTCTGAAAGATGCCACGATCGCGGTCGGTCAGGAGCTGAGTCTGAGGGAGGATTCCTATCAGGTTGAACAGGGGGACACACTTTATTCTATTGCCGTTGCCCATGGAATAGAACTGGACAAGCTTCTGGCTGCCAATGATTTACGCAGGGATTCGCCGATCTATCCATCGCAAACGTTAAGGATCCACTGATTGTTTCGAATTCAAAGCATTTCTCTTCACATATCGGCACTTCTTATGTATAATGAGAAAGTATAAAATAATATAGATTCATCTTCGGGGCAGGGTGAAATTCCCTACCGGCGGTGATGAAACATTTTTGCTTCTAAGCCCGCGAGCCTTTTTGAGGCAGGATTTGGTGAGACTCCAAAGCCGACAGTATAGTCTGGATGGGAGAAGATGAAGGTTACTGCCACAACGTTTAGAAAATGGGAAGTCTAAATGTCTATTCGGGTATGCCTTTAATTCTCCTGGATATCGTTTATCTAGGAGTTTTTTAATGCGGCCTCGGGCATGACCATCTTCGATTTGAGATGAATCTCCAAAAGGAGAGAGTGCTATGAAAAAAATGACTACGCGCATATTCGTCACAGTTGGTATGCTAAGTGCCATATCGTATGTATTGATGCTTTTAAACTTCCCTATCCCGCCTTTTCCAGAGTTTCTGCATGATCGACTTCAGTGATGTTCCGGCCTTGATTGCAACGGTCGCGCTGGGACCAGCTCGCAGGAATCCTGGTGGAACTTTTCAAAAATGTGATTGATTATGTATTGACTGGTACTGAAACAGGGGTACCGGTAGGTCATGTGGCAAACTTTGCTGCAGGAATCCTCCTGATTCTTACCACGTTCACCTGATCTATTCTCGCTTTCAATCGAAAAAAGGCCTTCTTGATCGGGCTGTCACAGGTACGCTGGTCATGAGCATCGGCATGGGGATCATGAATTATTTCATCTTCCTTCCTGCCTATAAATATTTCATGAATTTCGAACTTCCGGCCGAAATCATCGTTACCGGTATCGTTCCATTCAATATTCTTAAGGGAATCCTGGTGGCGGTCGTCTTCACCCTTCTGTTCATCCGGATTCAAGAATGGCTGTCGAAGCAATTCGGAAATCGACGCATGGCCTAATTAGAAAATGAACCTCCTCGGAGGCTCATTTCTTTTCGCTTTCGACCAACATAAAAAAGACGGCGATTGGTTCGCCGTCTTTTTTACATCCTATTCGAATTTCAACGCATCGCCGTTGAATGGTTCGTCAGCCACCTTAATGGAATCAGTAGGGCAACCTTCGAATGCATCAACCATGTCGTCTTCAATGACATCAGGAACTTCAACAGTCCCCTGGTTATCGTCCAATGTGACGAATGCAATGCCTTCATCATCATAATCATAAATATCTGGTGCTGCTGCACCGCAAGCTCCACAAGCGATACATGTATCCTTGTCCACGATCGTATACTTTGGCAAAGAAAAAACCTCCCGAATAAATAATTCTATATAATTCATCATTATACACGTTGTTTAATGGTGAAAATCAATTACTAATCATTATTTTATAGAGGAATGGGTAACTTTTCAATAGTTAGGTACTCTTTTTCATATTTTTATCCGTTTCCGTAAAACAAAACCTCGGTTAAGGTTGTTTTCGTGGTACAATATTTGACAATAACCTACATGTTAAGGAGTCATTGCATTGACATATCTTCACTATTTGATTTTGGATTCCCTGGAAAGGCTCGGGGAGGAACGGTCTGTTTATTCCGTTTACCATATCATGAAAGGGAAAAAGTCGTCTCAATCCATACAGGATGCACATCTATTTGGGCTGCAGGCTCTCTTCCTGTCACTTCCAAAACTGAAAAGGGACTACTTTGACCGTTGCGTTGCTGTGCTTCAGGAAAAAGAGTTCATCATGCTGAACGATGATAATCGTGCCCGTCTGACTCGTTTCGGAAAAGAAGGCTTGGCGTCTTACTTTCAGGAAAAACCGTATCCCGCCCATATGGATGGGTTAAAGCATGGTGATCAGGCCATCCTTCTTTGGAAGAGACTCAGCCTCCTGGTACAGGTGTTATCCAATGCGCGAATGAACGAAACATCGTATTTCCCTGTACAGAGGGACCGGAAAGTTCAAGAATGGTTAAAAGGATTCATCCGGAAGCAAGGGAAGAGTGACGTATTATCAGCCACCTTGTTTGAGGAGCTGCATGCACTGCTCTCACAGGCACCCCCGGGTGAAGACCCTGGGATCCTTGTCCAGAGGCTTACGGGATATCAGGATTATGGAGCTACGGAAGGACAATCAGCCGACAGGTTAGGTATGGACCGTGAGGAGTACCGGTTCAGATTCTTGAATCTTCTCCATTTTATCATTACGCGTGCCAAAGAGGATGCAGTCGCCTACCCGATAGTCTATTCGATTATAGAGGAAAAGGAGCATATCCAACCCCTCACCTCTTCGACAAAGAAAACGCTCGATCTTTTTCAGAAAGGGATACCTGTTGAGGAAATCGCCAGGATCCGGGAGCTCAAAGTGAATACAATCGAAGACCATTTAATCGAGATCATCTTGACACTTCATGACTTCCCTGTCACTTCCTTCATAGATGAAGGGGTGTATAGAGATGTTCTGGGCGTTTTGACAGAGTTAAAGACGAAGCGTCTGAAACCGATCAAGGAGAGATTTCCTGAGCTGTCCTATTTTCAGATCCGTGCAGTCATTGCGAAAGCAGGTGAGACCCCGTGAATCTACAGGAAGTACTGAAGAAGCACTTTGGATACGAAACGTTTCGCGCAGGACAGGAAGAAACCATCACTTCCATTCTTGATGGCTGTGATACGTTGTCCATGCTGCCCACCGGAACCGGTAAATCCCTCTGCTATCAGCTTCCGGGTCAGCTAATAGATGGCCAGGTGCTTATTGTTTCCCCTTTGCTTTCCCTCATGCAGGATCAAGTGGAACAGATGAAGGTGAACGGGGAAAAGAGTGTGATCGCCCTTAATTCGTTTCTCTCTTATCAGGAGAAAGCCTGGGCATTGGATCACATCCAACGATTCAAATTCATATTCGTTTCTCCGGAGATGTTGAAAAGTGAAGCATTCCGAACTGCCACTTCAAGGATCAGAGTAGGGTTGTTCGTGGTAGATGAAGCACACTGCATTTCCCAGTGGGGACCCGACTTCCGACCGGATTACCTCGACCTGGGCGAGGCGAGGGAACGCTTGGGGATGCCTGTCACCCTAGCCCTCACTGCCACTGCCACAAGGACAGTACGGGATGATATCCGGGAGGTCCTCCGTATGAAGGAGGCAGCCGAGCTGGTTCATTCAGTCGATCGGAAGAACATTGGACTATTTGTGAGGAATGTGGAAGACGATCGGC
The DNA here is from genome assembly GCA_963762295.1 of uncultured Bacillaceae bacterium. Classification (GTDB taxonomy): domain Bacteria; phylum Bacillota; class Bacilli; order Bacillales; family Bacillaceae_B; genus Rossellomorea. The sequence continues at coordinate 183,931 of CAVXKK010000004.1, read as the reverse complement.
ATAAGCGGGATGAAGTCCTTTCATTCGTGGAGCGTCTAAAGGGACCTGGAATCATTTATTTCACCAGTAAACGGAAAGCGGAAGATGTTGCCCTCTGGCTGCGTGAGCAGGGAGTGAAGGGGGTCGCGCACTATCACGGTGGAATGGAGCATGAAGAAAGGATCCTGATTCAACAGCAATTCCTATCGGATAAACTGCAAATCATCTGTGCTACCTCGGCCTTCGGTATGGGAGTGAACAAGGAAAATGTACGCTTTGTCATCCATTATCATCTGCCGGCAAGCATTGAATCCTATCTTCAGGAGATCGGCCGTGCTGGAAGGGATGGAAGAGAAAGCGTCTCTCTTGTCCTGTATGCAGAACAGGATGCGTCCATCCCACTTCAATTCATGCTTAGCGAGCTGCCGGATGACGCGCAAATCGAAGGCACGATAAAGGCGGTGCCCGCCATGGAATGGCAAGAGATCATTGCGGCCCTGCAGCTGTCTGATGTGCAGTACAGATTCCTTGAATATTATATCCAGTCGTATGCCCGCTATCGTTCTGATAGAATGGTAGAAGAAATCAAACGGATCAGGGACGCCCGCCTTGCCTATAAACGCAAGAATCTCGATTCAATCATGGGATGGCTCCATACGGCCTCATGCAGGCGTCAAGTGCTCCTTGATCATTTTGGTGAGGAACTTCAAGATCGACCGGAACGGTGCTGTGACCGGTGCGGGTCAGATCTTGGTGAGTTCCGTGGCGAGGGCATCCACTCGTCACCGTCACGTGACCATTGGGCAGACCAGCTCAAAAAAATACTGTTAGGATCAGTGGTATAATGCAAAAGCAAGGAGATATCCTCAAAGGTTTATCCAAAAAACAGGTGACATTCCATCTGATGTTCACTCAATGCCTCCTCATAGCCGTTTCCATCGGTCTCGGGTATGTGCTGATCAGTGATATTGATCAATGGTGGAAACAGTTCGATTTTCACATGGACGTCCTTTGGATTGGCGGAGCCTTCGGAATCCTGGTTGTGACAGCGGATTTGATTATGATGAAACTGCTTCCATCACACTATTATGATGATGGTGGAGTGAACGAGCGGATATTCGCCGATCGTGGCTTCTTCGAAATCATGGTTTTAGCGTTCATTATCGCGGTGAGCGAAGAGCTGCTGTTCAGGGGGATCCTTCAGTTCCATTTTGGACTGGTGGTGGCAAGCGTTGTGTTTGCTGTGATCCATATCAGGTATTGGGCCCATTGGTTCCTTATCGTCAATGTGTTGACCTTGAGTTTTGTCATGGGGATCATCTATGACCAGACAGGGAATCTCCTGGTCACCATCGTCATGCATTTTATCATTGATTTTCTCTTAGGTTTATATATGCGCCATCAGGCGAGACTTGAAGAGTAAAGAAGGGATAGCTATGAGTAAAGATCCATATCGTGAACAAGCTGCCAAATCAAAAAAGAAGATTGACAGGGTGCAGGAAGTGGAGCCTGTACATGAATCCGACGGACTCCCGAGCAGAAGTGAAATACAGCGGAAGAAAAGGGAATCGAAAAAGAAAAAGACGGCAATTCAGCATCCCCTCATCAAACTGTTGCTCGTATTTTTCTTCCTGATGCCCATCATTTTCCTCAGTTTATATTCTTATTTTGTCAATAAATCCGGACCGCTCGTAGTCTTCTCAAGTAAAAATGGAGTCGAAGAGGTTCAATACGATCAAGGGGAACCAAATGAAACGGCTCCGGCTGCTGATGAGGATAAGGAAAAAGAGCAAGCCAAGAAGAAGGAAGAAGCTGAAAAAGCGAAAGCCAAGGAAGAAAAGGAAAAGGCAGAAGCGTTGAAAGCGAAAGAAAAAGCTGAAGCTAAAAAAGCGAAAGAGCGCGAAGAAGCCAAAAAGGCAAAAGAAAAAGAAGAAGCGAAAAAAGCAGAAGAAAAGAAAGAGAAGGAACAGGCTGCGATTGAACAAGAAGAGAGCGAAGAGGAGGGACGTGTGGTCCAGCATACGGTCAAGCCCCAGGAAACGCTCTACCGGATTGCGATGGATTATTATCAATCCCCATCCGGCGTACAGATCATCAGTGAAGCCAATGGTATTCAAAATAATGAAATCTATACGGGACAAGTGTTGACGATTCCCTTGAATGAATAAGAACCCGCCTCCGTGGAAGGCGGGTTTTTACGTGCTTCTAAAAAAGGGACGGGCTCATATAATGAATCGAGGGGGTGAGTGTGTGGACGAAATGAAAAATATCACCGACCGTGCAACGGAGCAGATGTTGACGAACCTGATTGAAAAGAAAAAGAAATTCGACCAACTGAAAAAACAGCATCATTTTGCCCTATGGGTGACCGCGGTGGGCTGTACCATATTCTTATATTACCTGACTCACACGGTGATTGGCCCTCATGCCTATTCAGCAGCCTCCATGATCTCTTCCTTCGTATCCAAATCGCTGCACTTGTATGCTTTCCTTGCTGTAGCAGGCATGGCAGGAGCCACCAAAATCTTTCACCAGCGTAAGGAAAAAGCGGAAAAAGAGTTTCATGCCCTGCGATGCGAGATCATCGACCGCAGCAAGGATCTTTGGAAAGAAGAAGCCTGGATAAACCGGCACATCGTATTTGAAACCATGAAAAAACAATATGACATCAATCTGTTTCATGAAGCGAAATAGACTAAAAGAAAATTTTCCGGTCCCGTTCTTCTTTGAGGATTTCAACGGCTTCCCGGAATCGCTGAGAATGGATGATCTCCCTTTCCCTCAGGAATCGGAGGCCGTCATTCAAATCGGGATCATCACTCATATTAATGATCCACTGATAGGTCGCACGTGCTTTTTCTTCTGCTGCAATGTCTTCATATAAATCAGCAATCGGATCGCCTTTTGCGGCAATATAGGAAGCGGTGAATGGGACTCCGGCCGCATTATGATAAAAGATTGCCCCATCGTGATCGACATAGTGGGCATCGAGTCCAGCCGCTTTCATATCCTCAGGGGTAGCGTCCTTGATAAGTTTATACACCATCGTCGCAATCATTTCCAGATGGGCGAACTCTTCCGTTCCGATATCGGTCAGTAGTCCGATCACCTTGTCGGGGATGGTGTACCGCTGATTCAGATACCTGAGTGCCGCGGCGAGTTCCCCGTCAGCTCCGCCGTATTGTTCGATCAATAACTTTGCAAGCTTCGGATTGCACGTGCTTACCCTGACCGGGTACTGCAACTTCTTTTCATACACCCACATAATCGGATCGCCTCCTTGTCTTCATCATACTTGCCAGGGCCACGGGGCCTCTTTCCACTTCCAAGGATATTCCGAGTAGCTGCTCCCGAAACTCGTGAGGGGCCCGAACTTCTTTTCGAAGGTTTTCTTGATGGACTTACGCGTTTTTACATACATATTAAATTGGGAAATCGCCTCCTGATCAGTCGGGTGGGTATCAAGATAAAGGGTCAGTTCAACAATGACGAAGTCGACGGTCTGAAGCTCTTCAAGAATGTCATAGTACTCCTGGGGGAGCTGCGTCATATAAGATTAGTCTCCTTTCATCTTTTCGTAAGGGCTGTAGTATGGATCATAGAATGCTTTCCACAAAGTCCCGGTCCGCAATGCATCACGGGGAGTGAATTGTTCCAATCCAGGTGGTTGAAATCCCATATAAAGCTGGGGAGGAGTGGAGTATACCTTCGTAGTGATGGGGGGACAAGGGTCAAACGGGCTGACATATGGTTCATACGTTTTATAAAAATGGCTCATTCATACGCCTCCTTCATGAGGATCCTTCATAAAAGCATATGAAGCAGGGGAGAAAACATGAGGAAAATAAATGCCTGTTGATTGAAGGGATGAGGGCCGTCGACGTTGAATTATAACCTATACAAAAATAATATTGAGGTGGTACAGCTATGTTTGTCAAAAGCGTGATGATTCCCAAGCATAAGTGTTATGTCGTAAGTGTAGAAGAATCCTTGAAGAAAGTACTAGATGTCCTTGAGCATCATAAAATTGACGGTGTCCCCGTTCTATCGAATGGGAAATATGCTGGAACAATCAGCCGTTTCTCCATTTACAGGCATTATTTCGAGTCAGGGATGGAAAAGAACGTATTCCTGAACGAAGTGAAAGCAGGGGAAGTGGCATCAGAACAAGGGACCTACGTGACGGAGAAGGATGTGTTCGAGAGCGCATTGGTCCTGCTTCAAGATGCCCCGATTCTTCCGGTGGCTGGAGAAGATAGGGAATTCCTCGGTCTGATTACGCGATTCGATGTCCTCGATCACTTCAAAAGTGCTTTCGGCATGAATACGAAGGGAATAAGGATCGCTTTCTCCTCCGTGGAGACCGAGGGAAGAATCGCCCGTCTGGGGGACATCATTCAACAACATTCCGAATCCGTCATTTCATTGGTCACGTTCGATGAAACGGATAAGCTCCTGCGGAGGATCGTTCTAAAACTCGAGAAAAGGGATAATATGAATAAATTCATTTCCAAGTTGGAGAAGTCGGGCTTCAGAATTCTAGATATACATGAAGATGAATGATGTGAATGAAATTCATCCCCTCTCATACGTTGATGTATGGGAGGGATTTTTTTATGCGTGAAATCCGGTTACTGGTACTATCGGTTTTGTTCGGAGGTGCTTTCATCCTGCTGTTCCCTGTTCATAAAGGCGAAACAATCTCGGATCTCATTGTGGGCGCCGTCCTCAGTCCGGGCGGCTTCTTTGTAGCTTCTGCATTCTTTATTGCGGGTTTCATCCTTCAGGGGAAGGTGATCAAAGTGGAAGTTCAGGCCCTTAGGAACAGGAAGCCGAGGTATTTTCTGATGTTCATCCATTTTTTGTCCATCATCGCATTAACGTGGATGGGTTGGGTGCATGCTTGTGTATTCATCTTCGTTACATGCATATATGGTATGATATCTTTAGATTTGAAACGAGAGGGCGGACGTCATGTGGATCATTAGTGTTCTTTTAATTGTTGGGGTTGCCCTCTTATTGTACATGGTGAAGGAGGCGTTCGCCGATCGGGTGGGAGAGCTCACATTCCGGTTCCCTTCATATCCGGCTGATGCTCCCCCCTTGAAGTTGTTCTTCCTGTCCGATATACATAAACGAAGGATTTCTGAAAACATTATACATGCTGTGGAGGATAAGGCGGATGTAGTCGTCATCGTAGGAGATCTGACCGAGGGAGGGGTCCCTCTGGCCAGGGTGGAGAAGAATCTTGATTCATTATCTTCCATTGGACCAATCTTTTTTGTATGGGGGAATAATGATTACGAAGTGGACCCGGCCATGTTGAAGGCCCTATTTCAAAAAAAGGGTGTCCGGGAGATCGTGAACGATACTGCAGGTTACGGGGCAGTGACCTTTATCGGTGTAGATGATGGAACACTAGAAAGGGCTGACCTTCCTCGTGCCATGAGAGGAATCGACCCGGATTCATGCAATATCCTGTTGAGCCATGACCCTTCATTAAGTACAGACCTTACATCAACAGATGGGGTCGACCTGATGCTCAGCGGCCACACACATGGGGGACAAATAAGGCTGTTCGGATGGGGCCTTTATCCAAAGTCCGGCGTCGACCTGCTGCAGGCAGTCACGAGGGTGACGAGTGCAGGATATGGTACGTCTTTGCTTCCTCTCAGACTCGGGGCTAAAGCCGAGACTCATATCATCACAATCGAGCATCGTTCAGGTAAGGAGTAGTCCCCCTCTTATACACAGAGGTTATTCATAGCCTATACAAATTTTACACAACGGCGATTCTGGATTATACTTCTAGTGAGAAGAGTGGACATGGGGGACTTTATATGAGCAATGATAAAAAACAAGAAGGCAAGTACAATATAAAAGCGGTATCAACCATCTTAGGCGTTCAACCCGGTACCCTTCGTGCCTGGGAGAGACGCTATCAGATCATCGCGCCCATCCGGAATGAATCGGGTCACCGCCTCTATACAGAACAGCATGTAAGCATCCTGCGCTGGCTTGTACAAAAGGTGGACCAAGGATTTACGATCAGTCAGGCCGTGTCGCTTCTGGACAAGAGTGAGCTTGAGGATCAGGAACTGTCACCACCTGTACAAAAAGACAGAACGGAAAGCATATCGGATGATTTATTAAAAGCATTACTGAGCTTTGACGAAACGAAAGCTCATGAATTGATTAATCAATCTTTTTCAATCTATACGATCGACAAGGTCGTCATCGATATTCTCGGGAGCCTGCTTGTCAGAATTGGTGACATGTGGGAGAACGGAGAAATCACGACGGCGCACGAACATTTCGCCACCTCCATCCTCAGGTCGAGGATTGGGATCATCATGCACTCCTTTCCTCACAACGGCATCCTGCCCAAGGTTGTGGCCGTATGCGGACCAGGTGAGTGGCATGAGCTCGGCCTGCTTATCTTCACGTTGTATGTGAGAAGGAAAGGGTTCGAAGTGATTTATCTTGGGTCAAGCATTAAGGAAAATGACATTGATGTGGTATTGGATGAAGTACAGCCCAAGTTCCTCTTTTTCTCTTGCACCATGAGGGAAAATGTTGATGCTCTATTGGAATTGGTAGAGTCCCTAACTAAGGATCGGCCTGGCCTTGAAATTGGAATGGGAGGGTTCGCCATCGACCATCTTACGCGTGATAAAAAGGCGGAATATGCAGACCATATCGTAGGTCAGCAGAAGAGTGACTGGGAAGCATGGCTGAAAAGCAAATTGTAGCGGTACCATGCACTGATTTACCCCCTGAACATAGTATGTGTTAAACCGTCATACACTTAGGGGGTACAAAGGATGAAGCTGGAGCGAATTTCCGAAAATAAAATAAAATTTTCCATTACGGTCGAGGAACTCGAGCAAAAAGGGTTATTCGAACAAGAGGAATGGAAAAACTCATATATGTGGCATGATTTGTTCGAAGATATGTTGGAAGAGGTCCAATGGAAGTTCGGGATCGAAACCCAGATGGAAATCACCGTGGAAATTGAATCCTTCGATGAAAGAGAAGTCTGCATGATCCTCACCCTCGAAGCAGATGAGGATTATTCGGACTGGGAAGATATTCATGAAGAAGCTCCTCCGGAAGAGAGGCACCTCCTTGTATACATGGAAGATATCGAGGATATCATCTCGGCAGTCAAGCGGGTTTCAGACGTTCACTGGTGGCAGCATTCCAATGGAAATACCGGTCTGTATTTTCACGAGGGCCGCTACTACCTGTTCATCGATGATCTTTCTCCTGAAGGAACGGTCACTATTGGAAGCGATTTTTCAGGAATACGGTGAGATCTCGTCCATGACCAAGCATATTCTACTGGAATACGGGCGGATGCTCATTGAAAAAGGTGCAGATCGAGAGCTGCTTCGTTTCTTTTGATGCCCCCAACTCCCTATAGATGCACGTTCAGGTCACTTTCGTATGAAGGTGATTTTTTTGCTTGTTCCCTTCGATGAGTAGCGGGTTGCGCCAACGCCAACGCAAGCCAGAAAAGGAAATCTTATAAGAATTGATCTGTTAAGAATCCAAAAATGAAAGCGATTACAATTTTTATTGGTTTTTTTCATTTCTGCCTTTGCAAGGAGGATCAAACGTGTATACTATGTCATGAAAGCGAATGACATGTTCTGCTATACAGTGAAGAATACTGGGAGGTTTATATAAAATGGTAGCCGATAAGGGGAAAGAAAATCATCACTCGATAGCATGATGTGCTGAAATCAACACAAACGGTTATTCATCTTGCACTCGATAAATTGGGATATTCCGAAGAAGTATTATGAATTACTTAAAGAACCTGTCCGTATGTTAACGGTTAAATTTCCGGTGCGGATGGACGACGGAAAAGTAAAGGTGTTCACGGGATATCGTGCGCAGCATAATGATGCGGTCGGACCGACCAAGGGCGGTATCCGTTTTCACCCGAATGTCACAGAGAAGGAAGTAAAGGCCCTTTCAATCTGGATGAGCTTGAAATGTGGAATCGTCGATCTGCCTTACGGTGGAGGAAAGGGTGGAATCATCTGTGATCCACGGGATATGATCATTTAGGGAATTAGAGCGTTTGAGCAGGGGATATGTCAGGGCCATCAGTCAAATTGTCGGACCTGCAAAAGACATTCCGGCTCCGGATGTGTTTACAAACTCTCAAATCATGGCCTGGATGATGGATGAGTACAGTCGAATTGATGAATACAATTCTCCTGGGTTCATTACCGGGAAAGCCGTTGGTGCTCGGAGGTTCCCATGGTAGGGAAACGGCCACTGCCAAAGGGGTGACGATCTGTATACGGGAAGCAGCGAAGAAAAAAGGGATTAACCTTGAAGGAGCACGGGTGGTCGTTCAAGGCTTCGGGAATGCCGGAAGCTTCCTTGCTAAATTCATGCATGATGCAGGAGCCAAGATCATCGGGATCTCCGATGCTTATGGCGGACTGCACGATGAAGACGGCTTGGACATCGATTATTTGCTGGACAGAAGGGACAGCTTCGGAACGGTAACGAAGCTTTTCAATAATACGATTACCAATGAAGAACTGTTGGAGCTCGATTGTGACATTCTCGTCCCTGCTGCCATTGAAAATCAAATTACGGAAGAGAATGCCCACAATATCAGGGCAAGCATCGTGGTGGAAGCTGCCAATGGACCAACGACCCTTGATGCGACGAAGATCTTGACTGAACGCGGTATCCTCCTTGTGCCGGATGTTTGGCTTCTTCAGGCGGAGTGACAGTTTCGTATTTCGAGTGGGTTCAGAACAATCAAGGCTATTACTGGACAGAAGAAGAAGTGGAAGAGAAACTAGAGAAAATCCTCGTGAACTCGTTTAAAAATGTCTACGAAACTGCCCAGACGAGAAGAGTTGATATGAGGCTCGCAGCCTACATGGTCGGGGTCAGGAAAATGGCGGAAGCATGTCGTTTCAGGGGATGGATTTAACGAGTATCCAAAGAGGTGCGGTCCGATATGGGCGAGCCTTTTTCAATTGAGCGAAAATAGTATGAGGTGAAGAGTTCGGAAGGTCAGTGATTCTTTTGACCTGGTTGTAAAATTATTACATAATATGAGTAAGACTCTTAAAATCTGAATTATAAAGATAACCATTCAGTGAGGAATTGAAGGAGTGTCGACAGTTGAAAATAGAAGATTGCATCATTGTCGGCGGAGGGCCGTGTGGTTTATCGGCATGCCATCCGATTGAGAGAAAAAGGGATTGAATCCTTTGATCATCGAAAAAGGAAATATCGTGAACGCGATCTATCATTACCCTACACACCAAACATTCTTCTCCTCCAGCGAGAAGCTCGAGATCGGAGACGTCCCGTTTGTCATTGAAGAGCATAAACCGAGCAGGAACCAGGCGCTTGTTTATTATCGTGAGGTGGCGAAGAGGAAAGACCTGAGGATCAATCGCTTTGAGAACGTAGAAAAAGTGGAGAAAACAGGGGAAACCTTCATTGTGTCCACCACAAAAGATCAATATGAATGTAAGTATATCGTCATCGCCACAGGATATTATGATCATCCGAATTATATGGGGATACCAGGAGAAGACCTGGATAAGGTCTATCATTATTTTAAGGAAGCCCATCCTTTCTTTGATACGGATGTGGTGGTGATCGGTGGAAAAAATTCGGCCGTCGATGCAGCACTTGAGTTGAATAAGGCAGGTGCAAGGGTGACTGTCATTTACAGGGGCAGTGAGTATTCAAAGAGCGTGAAGCCGTGGATCCTCCCGAATTTCGATGCCCTTGTACGAAACGGGGAAATCAAAATGGAATTCGATGCGTGCGTGGAAGAAATCACCGATAAAACGGTCACCTACAGCAGGAACGGGGAAACTTTCTCCGTAGAGAATGACTATGTATTCGCCATGACAGGCTATCACCCCGATCACAGTTTCCTTACCAAGATGGGGATCCAGCTTGATCCTGAATCCGGCAGACCCCTGATCAACGAGGAGACGATGGAAACGAATGTTGACAACATCTATATCGCCGGTGTCATCGCAGCCGGTAATAATGCCAATGAAATCTTTATTGAAAACGGCAGGCATCACGGTGAACAGATTGCGGACGATATTGCCAGGAAGGCAAAATAGAAAAAGAGTGGGACAAAACCAAACAGGGACCATTGAGTGACGAACACTCTCCGTATAGGTTCCTTATACTGCTCGTGATTTTCGCGCAAGACGTCGCTTTCCGCGGGTAGTCCGTGAGCCTCCTCGGCAAGTGTGAGGGGGTCTCACATCAGTTACCCATCTCAGGAGTCTACGTCTTGTGTTCCAATCAACCGCTAGAAACAATGAACGATAAATGTTCAATAAACAAATGTAAAACCCGAACTCATTTGCCTGATGGTAGACAAATGAATTCGGGTTTTACTATGACTAAAACACGTGGTCCTAGCCTCTCTTATTGTTTAAAAATCAATTCAAGCTCATTCAGATCACTTGTCTGGGACAGGGCGACCATTAGCTTGATTCGTGCTTTTGTCCGTTGAGGCCGTTGGAGAAGATGACGCCTTTCTCCTTCAATTGTTTGCCCCCGCCGGCGTATCCATATACATCCTGTGCAATCCCGTTGAAACATCTCGATACAATACGACCGGTATGTTCGCGGCAATCAGATCATCGATTCCTTCAAGTTCGCCGGGTGGAAGATTTCCTTGCCCGAGTGCTTCAATGACCACTCCTTCGTAGCTGAGCTCCTTGATGGCCTTCAGGAGATCGGAGTCCATTCCCGCATAGGCTTTGATCAAAGTGCACCTTCTTTGGAGACATCACATACGTGATAATGCTCGTTTGAAGTGGGTTGGTGATGATACAGGACACCCTGTTTGGTGACAATCCCGATCGGACCGTACTGTGGGCTCTGGAAGGTCGACACATTGCTTGTGTGGGTTTTGGTCACATTTTTGGCAGAATGGATCTCATCATTCAGTACGACGAGTACCCCTTTGGTGAGGGACTTCTCATCGGCCGCAACGCGAACCGATGAAATGAGATTGTATAGCCCGTCCGCTCCGATTTCATTGCTTGATCGCATGGCACCTGTAACGACGACTGCGATCGGAAGTGATAGTGTGAGGTCCAGGAAATAGGCCGTTTCTTCCAGTGTGTCGGTTCCGTGCGTGATGACAACGCCATGGAAAGGCTCTTCTTGATATGTATCCTCAATCATCCTCTTGATTTTTTGCATATGAACAGGTGTGATATGGGGGGAAGGCAGATGGAATGCCTCGATCACTGTAGATCGGCAAGATCCGAAACGATGGATGTCTGGACGGAAAGAGGATTTTCCTTGCCTGGACTTACGGCGCCAGTCTCTGCATCCTCCATCATGGAGATGGTTCCTCCGGTATGGATGACGATGATTTTCTTTTTCATGGATTTCTCCTCCAGTCGGTAAGATTCTTATTTCCATTCCTACATTTAACATGATACGATGAAGAAAACGGAAAGAAAAGAGGACTTTTTATGCTGGTGATCTTATCAGCAGGCATAGCACCTGGCTTGGCGCTGCTGAGTTATTTTTACCTACGTGATGAATACGATGCAGAACCTGTGGCGCTGGTGTTCAAGGCCTTTTTATTCGGTGTGATCATCACCTTCCCGATCATGTTCCTCCAATATGTACTGGATGTCGAAGGGTTTGTCACTTCGAACTTTTCCACCGCGTATCTTTCCTCGGGATTCCTGGAGGAGTTTTTTAAATGGTTCATCCTCATCTTCGTCATTTATCAGCATGTACATTTCGACGAACCTTATGACGGCATCATTTACGGAGCGAGTGTATCCCTGGGATTTGCAACGGTGGAAAATATCCTCTACCTCGTAGCGAACGGAGTGGAGTATGCGTTCGGACGTGCACTCCTTCCTGTATCAAGTCATGCATTATTCGGTGTCCTGATGGGGTATTACCTTGGTAAAGCGAAGTTCTCCCCAGAAGAAGGGAAGATGAAGTGGATGATCATGTCGATCTCTCTGCCCATCATCCTCCATGGCACCTACAATTATATTTTCCTTTCAGAAAAAAACTGGGTGTATTATATGATTCCCTTCATGTTCTTCCTTTGGTGGCTCGGATTGAAAAAGGTGAAGCATGCTCACAGGCTATCAGAACACCACTATAAATCAAAAATGATCAAGGATCCCGTAAGACACTCAGGCTGAGTGTTTTTTTTGTTTTCACACAGATCAGCAACAATTGAAACGTATCTTTTGGCAAAGAGATTTGCATAAAATGGGTGCCTCTACAAAAACTACTGAAAATGTGAATTGAGAAGATGGAGGTTACGCATGATGAAGAGAATTTGGAAAGTTGGCGCTGCAGTACTGGTCTGCATCCTTGTTATGATATCGTCCGAAGCGCCGGAAACAGATGCGTTCACAGGGCAGGTCATCCAGCAGGGGGCCACCGGCGATGATGTCATCGAGCTTCAGGCGAGACTTCAATATATAGGGTTCTATAACGGAAAAATTGACGGGGTATTCGGGTGGGGCACCTATTGGGCCCTAAGGAATTTTCAGTATGAATACGGACTTCCCATTGATGGTCTCGCAGGCAAAACAACGAAAGACAAGTTAGCCAAAGCCTCTAAATTCGATAAGCAGTATGTACATGATCAAATCAATAAAGGAAACAAATTCACCTATTACGGGGGCACCGATCAAAATAAGCAGAGCACTGAGAAGCCGGACGCCAATAAAGGTTCATCCGGGGCAAAACCGACTGCTGTCAATGCTCCGAGCGGATATTCCCAAAATGATATCCAACTCATGGCGAATGCTGTCTACGGAGAGGCCAGGGGGGAACCATATGAAGGACAGGTGGCTGTAGCAGCCGTGATATTGAACCGGATCGATAGCCCTTCTTTTCCGAACACGGCGGCAGGAGTCATATTCGAACCAGGTGCATTCACAGCCGTGGCGGATGGTCAGATCTGGCTCACGCCGAATGAAAGGGCCAAGGAGGCAGTCATGGATGCCATCAACGGATGGGATCCGTCTTCAAGTGCACTCTACTACTTCAATCCTGAAACAGCTACAAGTAAATGGATTTGGAGCAGACCACAGATCAAGAAAATCGGGAAGCATATATTCTGTAATTAAGGGGTGACTCAAGATGATACGAGGAATAATCATTGCGATATTAATCATAGGCGTGGCAGGAACAGCCTTCTGGGGATATCAGGAGCATCAGGAGAAGAATGCGATACTGATCAATGCAGAGAATAATTATCAGCGCGCCTTCCATGAATTGACGTACCAGATGGACATGCTGCATGACGGAATCGGCGCGACGCTTGCCATGAATTCAAGAAAGTCTTTATCACCGGCCTTGGCGGATGTTTGGAGGCTGACCTCACAGGCACATAGCGATGTGGGACAGTTGCCCCTATCGCTTCTGCCGTTCAACAAAACGGAGGAATTCCTGAGCCAGATCGGTGATTTCAGCTATCGCACGGCCGTCCGGGACCTCGACAAAAACCCGTTGACAGACGAAGAATATAAATCACTCGAAAAATTGTATGAGCAAAGTGCGGAAATCCAGGATGAGCTTCGGACAGTGCAAAATCTCGTTATGAAGAATAACCTCCGGTGGATGGATGTTGAAATGGCCCTTGCCAGCGGAAAAGAGCAAACCGATAATACCATTATTGACGGATTCAAAACCGTCGAAAAAAATGTAACAGGCTATACCGAAGCTAACGTAGGGACGACGACGTTCGTAAACAACCAGAAAAAGGATAATAATTTTAAGAAGCTCAAAGGGAAAAACATTACAAAGGATCAAGCGGTTGCTCTCTTGAGAAAGTATTCGGGTATCGGTGAATCCAAGGATGCAAGGGTCGAAAAAAGCGGCAAGGGTTCAGAGTTTGAATTCTATTCCGTTTCCATCGGCAATGGAGGGACCGAGGCCAGTATGGATGTCACTAAAAAAGGCGGTTATCCAATCTGGTATATCAACAACCGGAATGTGAAGGACGCCGTCATCTCCCTGAATGAGGCATCCAGGAATGCTTCAAAGTTCCTGAATGACAATGATTTTGAGCAGTTGGAGCTGTTTGAAAGTGCGCAATACAATAATATCGGTGTCTTCACCTTCGTGAAAAATATTGACGGGGTGAGGATCTATCCTGATTCCATTAAAGTGAAGGTTGCCCTGGACAACGGTCAGATCGTCGGATTTGCTGCAGATGAATACCTGAGGAATCATCATGACCGTGAAACGGCTGAACCAACCATTTCTATGGAGAAGGCAAAGGAAAACACCAGTCCGAATCTGAAAGTGATGGAAGAAAGACAGGCAGTCATCGTCAATGATTTAAATGAAGAGGTGCTCTGCTATGAATTCCTGGGAATGATGGACAAGGACACCTTCAGGATTTTCATCAACGCTCAGAACGGTCAGGAAGAAAAAGTCGAGCGTCTGAAAAGCACGGAACAGCTTTATTAAAAAGAAAACGGGCTAAATGGCCCGTTTTTTCTTGTGTAGATGAAAAATTATGGAAAAAAAGAGCGGGGAATGGCATAATGGAAGTAGGTATAAAAGGATAGGAGGAAAGAACTATGTTTGAAGTTGGAATGATGCTGCAGCTGGAACAGGTAGGCGTGGAAGGGACGTACAAATGCAGGGTATGCGAACTGGAAGATGATACGGTCCTGATTGATTATCCGATTCATCAGAATACCGGAAAATCTATATTTCTTATAAACGGGACGCGTCTGAAGGTTAGTTTTGTCCTGAAGGACCAGACGGTATTGGAATGTAAAACAAATGTAGTGGGGAGAAGGATGGCGGAAATTCCTTTGATCGAGCTGGAGCGGCCATCTGAGGAAGAGTTTCAACGAATCCAGAGGAGGCATTTCGTCCGGATTGAAGCACCGGTCGATATCAGCCTGGAGTCTGAGGAAAAACAAATCGTTACGGTTACGGAAGATATCAGTGCAGGGGGATGTGCTGTCATCCTGAGAGAGGATGCCGGGCTACTGGAAGAGGAAGAAGTGGATTTATTTCTTGTCCTCCCCTTGCAAAAGGCCCACCAGTACCTGGAGCTGAAGGGAAGGGTCAATCGAATATGGGAAAAAGACAGGAGAACACTTGCAAGCATTGAATTCATGTCACCGGATGAATCCCATAAGCGCCACATCATGCGATTCTGTTTTGAAAAACAGCTTGATCACAGAAAAAAAGGGTTTGCATGAATAATATCTAATGGATGGTGCATACTTTTTCTAATCAAATGGAAAAGGTGATGGAATGAAAGCCGTCGAACGTATCCTCCTTAAACTGATGATCATACATCTGATTCTGCTTTTTGCCGCCCAGTGGCTCATCCATTATGATCCCATTCCGTCCCTTCGGAAGATCACATTTTATGAAGGAGTGGAAAAACTGACCTACAGCGAGATACTTGAAACAATCAAGAATCCAGGCAGATAGGGGCGGTAAGCCCTTCCTCTTCCCATTCCTTCCTTTGTACTTCTCCCCTTTCACACGAAAGCCCCCAGTGGAAAACTTTCCTGATGCGCCCCCGATGATTTATGTTAAAATGGATAAGAAATTTATTAGGAATGTAAGCAGGTGGATGAAAATGAATTTAAGAATAGCTATTGATGGTCCTGCAGCGGCAGGAAAAAGCACCGTCGCAAAGATCGTGGCGGGAAGACTGTCTTATCTTTATATCGATACAGGTGCCATGTACAGGTCCCTGACATATAAAGCATTGAATAAAGGTGTCGCTCTGACCGATGAGGATGCCCTTAAAGACGTATTGGATAACACGGTCATTGAGTTGAAGCCGACTGATGGCGGACAGATCGTCCTCGTAGACGGAACAGATGTGACCGATGAGATCAGGCAGGCCAACGTAACGAATTCGGTCTCACACGTTGCTGTGCACTCCAAGGTCCGTGAAGAAATGGTCAGCAGGCAGCAGCAGCTTGCAAGCGAAGGCGGGGTTGTCATGGACGGCCGCGATATCGGAACCCATGTTATACCAGATGCGGAAGTGAAGATCTTCCTGCTTGCGAGTGTGGAGGAGCGTGCGGAGCGCCGTCATTCTGAGAATCTGAGAAAAGGGTTCCCTTCCGACCTTGAAAAGTTGAAGGAAGAGATCGCCCTTCGGGATAAAATTGATTCCGAGAGGGAAGTTGCACCGCTGAAAAAAGCAGAGGATGCCATCGAAATTGATACGACCTCCCTTTCAATCAACGAAGTGGTGCAGGAAATCATGAAACAAGTGGAAAGGATCGGTTGATGTGAATCTTTATTCCTTTGCAAGAGGTCTTGTGAAGTCAATCCTCTCCCCATTGTACCGCATACAGGTGGAGGGTCTTGAACACTTCCCTAAAGAAGGGGGAGTCCTCCTTTGCTCGAATCACATCGACAACCTGGATCCCCCGGTCGTCGGGGTCGCTGCCCCAAGACCCGTGTCATTCATGGCCAAAGAGGAACTTTTCAATGTCCCGATCCTTGGAAAGATCCTTCCGGGCATCCACGCTTTCCCCGTACGGAGAGGGATGAGCGACCGGGAGGCATTGAGGAAGGGTCTGAAGGTTTTGAAAGAGGGAGAGGTTTTAGGTCTGTTCCCTGAGGGTACTAGAAGTAAGACAGGAGAAATCGGAAAGGGATTGGCAGGAGCAGGATTCTTTGCCCTTCGCTCAGACGCCTATGTCGTACCGTGCGCCATCATTGGACCGTACAAACCATTCCGGAAGCTCAGGGTCGTCTTCGGTCCACCGATCGATATGGATCCGATCAGGGGGCAAAAGATGAACGCCGAGCAAACGACCGATATCATCATGGGTCATATCTCCGATTTAATGAAGAACCATCATTAATATAAGCTTTCTTGCTTGACAAAAAGAGCTATTTATTAGAAGTTAATAGAAAGAATATTTAAAATGCATGCGAGAAGTTCAAATTTTTTGCAGTCATGGATTAAGGAGGAGTACATAATGGAAGACATGAATGGAATCGAAGTGAAAAATCTCGAGATTGGTGAAAGAGTTCAAGGTACCGTCACTAAGGTCGAAGAGAAACAGGTCCTAGTGGATGTCCAGGATAGCAAGGTGGATGGCATCATTCCAATCAGTGAGCTCTCAAGCCTTCATATTGAAACAGCATCCGATGTAGTCAGTGAAGGGGATGTACTTGAGTTAATCGTGACGAAAGTGGAAGAGGAGCTTTTGGTCCTTTCCAAACGCAAAGTTGATGCTGAAAAAGCATGGGAAGATATGAAGGACCGCTTTGAAAAAGGGGATATATTTGAAGCGGAAGTCAAAGACGTCGTCAAGGGTGGTCTCGTCGTCGATCTCGGCGTGCGCGGTTTCGTACCAGCTTCACTTGTGGAAGACCACTATGTTGAGGATTTCGCAGATTACAAGAATAAGACCCTTACGTTCAAGATCGTGGAATTGGACCAGGAGAAAAATCGTTTGATCCTTTCCCACCGCGCAGTCGTCGAAGCTGAAAAGCAAGAGCAGAAAAAGCAGCTTCTCGTCGACATCGAATCCGGTTCCGTCCTTGAAGGAACCGTACAAAGAATCACTGATTTCGGGGCTTTCGTCGATATCGGCGGTGTGGACGGACTTGTCCATATTTCTCAACTCTCCCATGAACATGTGGAGAAACCGTCAGACGTCGTGACAGAAGGTCAAAAAGTAACGGTCAAGGTACTAAGCGTGGACCGTGACAACGAAAGGATCTCCTTATCCATCAAGGAGACTCTACCTGGACCTTGGAATGAGATTGCAAGCAAAGCACCGAAAGGAACCGTTCTTGAAGGAGTCGTGAAACGCCTCGTTTCTTATGGCGCATTCGTTGAAGTGTTCCCAGGCGTAGAAGGCCTTGTGCATATTTCCCAGATCTCTCACAAGCATATCGGTACACCGCACGAAGTTCTTCAGGAGAATCAGGATGTGAAAGTGAAGGTCCTCGATGTGAATGAAGGAGATCAACGCCTTTCATTGAGCATCAAAGCCCTTGAAGAAAAGGAAGCAGAAGTAACCGATTATGAAATGCCTGAAGAGAGCACAGGTTTCCAACTCGGTGAAATGATCGGTGATAAACTGAAAGACTTAAATAAAAGCAGGTTTGATTACAATCCCCTTGCCGGTTATGGCGGGGGATTGCTTTACGATAAAATACAAAAATGGTGATGCGTGTGACAAGAGCTCAACGAAAACAGGATCATATTAAACATGCTTTATCAACAGGTCAGTTAAGAAAGACCGGATTTGATGAAGTGGCTTTTGTTCACCAAAGCTTACCGAATATAGCACTTGAAGATATTGATCTTCATACAAAAATCGGCGGACTTGAGTGGAGTTCGCCGATTTTCATTAATGCTATGACCGGTGGTGGCGGGGAACAAACATCCAAAATCAATGAGGATCTCTCGGTTCTTGCCAGGGAAACAGGTATGGCCATAGCCGTGGGGTCGCAGATGTCGGCACTGAAGGACACGTCAGAAAGATCCACATATGAAATCGTCCGGAAATTTAATCCTGAGGGATCG
This sequence comes from uncultured Bacillaceae bacterium, assembly GCA_963762295.1. Classification (GTDB taxonomy): domain Bacteria; phylum Bacillota; class Bacilli; order Bacillales; family Bacillaceae_B; genus Rossellomorea. The sequence goes on along the minus strand of CAVXKK010000004.1, from coordinate 165,396 downwards.
TTCTTGGGAACCTTGGCAGTGAGGCTTCGGTGCAACAGGCACAGGATGCCGTGGAGATGATCCAGGCTGATGCCCTTCAGATCCATTTGAATGTCATCCAGGAATTAACCATGCCTGAAGGGGATCGCGACTTTAAAGGAGCCCTGGAGCGCATCGGATTGATTGCAGAAGGGCTGTCTGTACCTGTCATTGTGAAAGAAACCGGCTTCGGAATCAGCAGGAAGCGGCACAGGCCCTTTCCAAAACCAAGATAGCCGGAATCGACATCGGGGGCTTCGGAGGGACCAACTTCTCAAGGATTGAAAATCAACGTCGTGAAAGGATGCTTCATTTCTTTGATGACTGGGGTATTCCGACAGCCATTTCCATTGCAGAAGCTCATCAGGCCACTGACCTGCCGATCCTTTCTTCAGGTGGAATCATGAATAGTCTGGATATCGTCAAGTCGATCAGTCTCGGGGCATCGGCTGCTGGAATGGCAGGTGTACTCCTTGGTAAACTTTTGGGCGATGGACTTCAGGCCACCATCAAGGAAGTCAACGAGATCCATACGGATTTACGCTACCTGATGAGTGCTTTGGGCTGTAAGACCCTTGAAGATCTCCATCAGACGCCCCTCATCCTTACGGGGCATGTGTACCACTGGCTGATGGTACGGGGTCTTGAACCAGAACGTTTCAGCAGAAGGGGAATATAAAAAAGAACGGATCCGACGGGATCCGTTCTTTTTTTATGGGATAAATGGATTCAAGTCTGCTTGAACCCGAACTTATCTCTGTGCAGGTGGATCACCTATGCTTTCTGCTTTCAGCAGGGCTTTCCATGCTTGTAGCGCCTTTGTAATGAAGCCCCTGGTCACGATCTGATTCCACTCGCTTACTCTGTTTCAGTTTCTTTTCCTGACGATCTTTTCCCATGTGTCTCTCACCCCCTTCCTTTATTTTTTCAGCGATGATTTTTCTCATACATGAATGGGATACATAAATATTTTCCATAATGTAGATAATAAGGGAGAGTGAACGTCATGGAAGGTATATTTTATTTGTGGATTTTATGGGGAGTCTGGGTTTACAGTACGTTTTTAATGAAAAAGGGACGGGGCCGTTTTTGGATCTCCTTTTACAGTTTGGTCCTCATTGCTACCTTTCCATATGAATTCGGGTTGGGCCACTACCGGGTCACCATTCCCCTGGTATTGATTGTATTGTTGGCTCTGTGGACCATAAGAGAGCTGCCCTTGCATAAAAAATTGTATCTTTTCATCAGCTTGATCTCGACGGCCATGTGTCTGACAGGTGTGAAGCTGGTATCGATCTATGACCCTGTCCTGATGATCGTAGGTCCCTTTATTCTTGATGTTTCCGTCCTCATTGTAATGGGTTTCCTCTTCTACAGCGACGTAGCTTCGAGAAATATGAGGTATGCATCTGCCCTGCTTGGGGGTGCCTTGGGGCAGGTATTCATAGGGATGATTTTGACGGCCATCGGTTTTGGCCATACGATCGGAGAGCATCAATACCTGGACGCAGCTGCCGTATCGTTTCTTATCCTGGTCGGGATCGATGGGCTTCTGTATTTGAATCGATTATTTAATGCGAAACTTCAGGAGAACAAGGGGGATGTACATCACTTATGAATGACTATGTTTTTCCGGTGATCTTCGGCGTAGTGGCAGGGACCCTGACACGAATCTATATGCTACGCACGGACTACCGGCAATATCCGACGTATCTTCACGGCAAGATCATCCACATCGCACTTGGATTTATTGCGTCCGGTCTTGGTGCCATCGCGATCCCTGCCCTGATGGAAGAGAACTTCACGGCCATCACCTTCCTGACGGTGGCGGCCTCACAGTTCAGGGACGTCCGTAATATGGAGAGGACGACACTTACGGAGTTGGATGCCTATGAGCTTGTACCACGTGGCGCAACCTATATAGAAGGGATTGCCGTTGCCTTTGAAAGCCGTAACTATTTGGTGATCTTCACTTCATTAATCGCGACCTTGACCTTCATTGTGTTCAATTTTTATATCGCCCTTGTCGTCAGTTTGATCTGTATGTTCGTGTCCCACATGCTGATGGCGGGAGGGAAGTTGAAGGACATTGTGGATATTGAGTTCATCAAGCCTCATTTCGATGGACCTGGCCTGTATGTCGATAATATCTACATCATGAATATCGGACTTCCTGCGAGACAGGAGGAAATCATGAAGTACGGGATGGGCTTCATCCTCGCACCCAAAACCTTCGATGCCACTTCGACACTTGCGAATCTTGGCCAAAGACAGGCGATCCTCCATGATATCTCCACGTCGCTTGGGATCTTTAAAGATTCCGGTACGCCTGCCCTTACACCGCTGGCAAAGCGGGATCTCGATGATGGCCGGGTGGGAATCTTCGTGCTTCCTCAGAAAAAGGATGTCGATATGGCAATCTCCATACTCGGTCAGGTCCCGACGCTTGAAAATGCCATCAGGATGCCCTCTGAATCCAAGGCGAATAAGGAGGCACGTAAATGAGCACGGTCATACAAAAATTCATACTGGCAGCAGTTACCACTTCGCCTGAAAGAGTGCCTGCAGGTACAGCGGTCTTTCACTGTAAAACCATTGAAGAACTGCAGAAAGTGTGCAATAACCTGGAAGCCATCCTTGATGGAATTGCCCATGAATTGGACGAAGGCTTATTCATTATTGTAAAACACTAATTGCTAGTTTCATCTTTTATTGTTAAAATACTTAAGTTAAGGGGACTGACCCAGTGAAGGGCCAGTCCTTCTCTACATAAACGCGAATTAATGAAACGGAAGCGATAGATAGAAAGGGTGAACAATATGACAAAGCCAGTGGTAGCCATCGTCGGACGTCCGAATGTCGGGAAATCGACGATCTTCAACCGGATCGTCGGTGAACGGATCTCAATCGTCGAAGACGTACCTGGTGTGACGAGGGACCGGATTTATAGTTCTGCAGAGTGGCTGACTCATGAATTTAATATGATCGATACAGGCGGGATCGAGATCGGGGACGAGCCGTTTTTAGATCAAATCAGACAGCAGGCTGAAATCGCCATCGATGAAGCCGATGTCATCATCTTCCTTGCAAATGGAAGAGAAGGAGTGACAGCTGCGGACGAAGTGGTGGCAAAGATCCTATACCGGTCGAGTAAACCAGTCGTTCTTGGGGTAAATAAGGTAGATAACCCTGAAATGAGGGAATTGGTCTATGATTTCTATTCCCTTGGGTTCGGGGAGCCTTATCCGATTTCAGGATCGCATGGTCTTGGCCTAGGTGATCTTCTGGATGATGTGGTGAAGCATTTCAAGCAGGAAGAGGAAGAGGATTATGATGATGAAGTGATCAAGTTTTCATTGATCGGCCGTCCAAACGTCGGTAAATCATCCCTCGTCAACGCCCTACTTGGAGAAGACCGGGTCATTGTGAGCAATGTGGCCGGTACCACCAGGGATGCAGTCGATTCCTCTTATTCCTATGATGGGCAGGACTATGTCATCATCGATACTGCGGGTATGAGGAAAAAAGGAAAGGTCTATGAAACGACGGAGAAATACAGCGTCCTTCGTGCCCTAAGGGCGATTGAACGCTCGGATGTCGTCCTGGTCGTCATCGATGGCGACGAAGGCATCATCGAACAGGATAAGAAGATCGCGGGATATGCCCATGATGCAGGCCGTGCCGTTATCATTGTCGTCAATAAATGGGATGCGGTTGAGAAGGACGAAAAGACCATGAACAAGTGGGAGAAGAACATCAGGGATCACTTCCAGTTCCTTGACTACGCACCGATCGTATTCTTATCGGCCCTTACCAAGAAGCGTATCCATACGCTACTGCCGATGATCAACGTAGCCAGCGAAAACCACTCCATGCGCGTGCAGTCCAGCGTGCTGAATGAAGTGGTCATGGATGCTGTCGCGATGAATCCGACCCCTACAGACAATGGGAAGCGTCTCAGGATCTACTATGCAACTCAGGTGGCCGTCAAGCCTCCTACATTCGTTGTATTCGTCAATGATCCTGAATTGATGCATTTCTCTTACGAACGTTTCCTGGAAAACCGGATCAGGGACGCATTTGGATTTGAAGGAACTCCTATTCGTATCATTGCAAGAGCGAGAAAATAATGAGGCAGGTGTAGGCAGTGAAACATTCTAAAGAAGTTGCCGTGATCGGCGCGGGGAGCTGGGGTTCTGCCCTGGCCATGGTCCTCGCCGATAACGACGTACCGGTCCGCCTATGGGGACATAAACAAGAACAGATCGACGAAATCAATCGCCATCATACCAATAGTAAATATCTGAAAGATATTAAACTACCTGAAACGATCCGCGGCTATCACGACCTGGCAGAAGCCCTTCAAGAAGTGGACACGATCATCCTTGCGGTTCCGACAAAAGCGATCCGCGGGGTGCTCGGTCGGATTCAGGAAGTGCAGGCTGGCCCGTTGACGGTTGTTCATGTAAGCAAAGGGATTGAACCGGATTCACTTTTGACGATCTCTGAAATCATCGAAGAAGAAATGGATGAAGTGAACAGGGAGGCAATCGTCGTCCTTTCCGGCCCGAGTCATGCCGAAGAAGTAAGTTTGCGCCATCCGACGACCGTAACGGTGTCCTCGAAAAACATGAAGGCTGCGGAAGAAGTGCAGGATCTTTTCATGAACAAGAACTTCAGGGTATATACAAATCCTGATCTTCTTGGTGTTGAAATCGGAGGGGCCTTGAAAAACATCATCGCCCTTGCTGCCGGGATCACGGACGGCCTTGGATACGGTGATAATGCGAAAGCAGCCCTCATTACGAGGGGGCTTGCAGAAATCGCACGACTGGGCACGAAAATGGGGGCAAATCCCCTGACGTTCTCAGGTCTTACGGGTATCGGCGACCTGATCGTCACTTGTACAAGCGTCCACTCCAGGAACTGGAGAGCCGGAAACCTTCTCGGTCAAGGTAAGAATCTCGATGAAGTTCTGGAAAACATGGGGATGGTGGTCGAAGGTGTCCGTACGACGAAGGCTGCCCATCAGCTTGCCGAAAAGTATGATGTGAAGATGCCGATCACCAATGTTCTTTATGATGTCCTTTTCAATGAGGTCAAGGCGAAGGAAGCGGTCGACCATCTCATGGCAAGGGTCAAGACGAATGAGATGGAAGACCTCGTCAACATTCTCGGAGAACGTCTGACGGATTAAAAAAACAGCCATCCATGGGCATTTAGAGGATACGCAAGCAACAAACGTGCATACACTGTCTTGAATATATACAGCTTTGCTTATGGATGGGTAGGTCTCAAGCTGTTCAGTCGGTAATGATAGGGAATCCCCTTGACATTACCGGCTATTTTTTTGCGAATCGATGGAAATGAATGCGCTACATCACATAATAATGGAAACTTTGTTTCAGATTCGGATTTTTTGTTTTTTTCGGAAAATCTTATGTTATAATACAATTCGATAAATGGGAGGGGATACATCATGACATCAATGATGAAGATGTGGATTTCATTCGCGTCGATGGGCTTTATGTTTTTTGCAATCATGACCATTTACTTTAGCCGTTATAAAATCAAACAGAAGATATTGAAATTCGTCACTGCCTTTGCGGCCTATATCATGATGATAGCCGGTGGGCTCACCATGCTCTATATCGTATTGAGCGGACCGTCAAATTAAAGCGCTTCAATCCCGTGCAAGGGTGCCGACCATACAATCGGCGGATTGAATAGCTCCACTGTGAAAGGACGATTATGATTGAAAAAGAACGGAGCACTAGCTTTGCTTCTGGTCATCACCATGAGCCTCTTATCAGGATGCTTGTATCCGGAAGAAAATAAAAGCCAGAATAGAATTCCTTATGATGCACAGGTCAAGTCGGTTCAAGAAGCCGTCGATACATATCAGAAAGACACGGGCGGGCTTCTCCCGATCAAAACAAAGGAAGAAGATACCCCTATCTATCAAAAATATCCCCTGGATTTCAAAAAGCTGGTCCCTCAGTATCTCAATGAAGTACCGGGTAATGCATTTGAGAGCGGTGGAATATTCCAATATGTCATTATCGATGCAGAAGAGGATCCCAAAGTGAAGATCTTTGATCTCCGGATGGCAGAAAGGATCAGGGAAGTGAATATCCGTATCCAGGCCCAGGATTTTCCTCCTTTTGAAAAGCAGGTAGCGGAAAACGTATACAAGCTCAACTATAAGGAACTCGGATACGATGATGAAGTATATGTACAAAGTCCATACACGAATCATAATCTCCCTCTCATCATCAACGGAGACGGAGAGATCTTCGTAGACTACTCGATGGATCTGTACGATAAGGTGAAAGATAATAAAGATGTGAAGGAAGGGGAGGATATCCGTCGGCTATTGACCGATGATTCCCTATTCGTCCCTGCCTATTCACTCCCGTATACGATAGATGATAAGAATGAACCGGTCTTCATGACAAAATAGGCATAACCCTTCTCCTGCAAAATATAGTGTAGGAGAAGGGTTTTTATTATGACATTTTTTATTCCCTTCTCTGTATGAAGGATCATAAATGCCAAGACATAATAAATTTCTGAAATCATTCATAAGGGGGTAAAAGGTGCATATTAATAGTCTTAAGACATTAGGACAACATCAAGCCTACTGTGAGAGACAGCATAAGCGGATGAATTCGATCCTTGGAATAGAAGATAGGAGGGAGTCTCTTGGAAAGAGTCGATCTATTTAAAGACATTGCCGAAAGAACGGGTGGGGATATTTACCTGGGGGTTGTAGGGGCTGTAAGGACCGGGAAGTCGACGTTCATTAAGAAATTCATGGAACTGGTGGTCCTCCCCAATATTGCAAGTGAATCCGAGCGGGCCAGGGCACAGGATGAACTGCCTCAGAGCGCTGCCGGAAGGACCATCATGACGACAGAGCCGAAATTTGTACCGAACCAGGCCATTTCCGTTCATGTGGACGAAGGCCTTGAAGTGAATATAAGATTGGTAGACTGTGTGGGGTATACCGTACCGGGTGCCAAGGGATACGAAGACGAGAATGGCCCGAGGATGATCAATACGCCATGGTATGAGGAACCGATCCCGTTCCATGAAGCAGCAGAGATCGGGACACGTAAAGTCATCCAGGAGCATTCCACCATCGGTGTGGTCGTCACGACCGACGGGTCCATCGGCGAAATTGGCCGCGGAGATTACATCCAAGCGGAAGAGAGAGTGATCGAAGAACTGAAGGAAGTCGGCAAGCCGTTCATCATGGTCATCAACTCCGCAAGGCCGCATGCGCCGGAAACCGAAGACCTGCGTCTGAAGCTTCAGGATAAATATGATATTCCGGTGCTTGCCATGAGCGTCGAGAGCATGAGGGATTCGGATGTCATGAACGTTCTGAGGGAAGCACTGTTCGAATTCCCGGTCTTGGAAGTGAACGTCAATCTTCCGAGCTGGGTCATGGTGCTGAAAGAGGAGCATTGGCTGAGACAGAATTATCAGGAGGCCGTCAAGGAGACGGTGAAAGATATCAAGCGCCTGAGGGATGTGGACCGGGTCGTCCACCACTTCAGTGAAATCGAGCATATTGAGAGGGCCGGATTGGCCGGTATCGACATGGGGCAGGGGATCGCCGAAATCGATCTGTATGCACCGGATGAACTGTATGATGAGGTGCTGAAGGAAATCGTCGGCGTGGAGATCAGGGGGAAAGATCACCTCCTTGAGCTCATGCAGGATTTCGCCCACGCCAAAGCGGAATATGACCAAATATCAGATGCATTGCGGATGGTGAAACAGACGGGATATGGCATCGCAGCTCCGTCCTTGTCCGATATGAGCCTCGATGAACCGGAAATCATCAGGCAGGGCTCACGTTTCGGTGTCAGCCTGAAAGCCGTCGCACCGTCGATCCATATGATCAAGGTCGATGTTCAGTCCAAATTCGAACCGATCATCGGCACGGAAAAGCAAAGCGAAGAACTCGTGCGCTACCTCATGCAGGATTTCGAAGACGATCCGCTGTCAATCTGGAACTCTGATATCTTCGGACGTTCCCTTAGCTCGATCGTAAGGGAGGGCATACAGGCAAAGCTATCCCTTATGCCTGAAAATGCCCGCTACAAGCTCAAAGATACCTTAGAACGTATCATCAATGAAGGGTCAGGCGGCCTGATCGCCATCATCCTCTAACTGGAACCTCCCGACAAGAACGATCGTCGGGAGGTTTTTTTATGGGGAAATTCCTGACAGGTATAACGGGATAAACCGCTTTTGTATCGGTGATGTCCATACAGAAAATCAGCGTCATCTGTCCGCTCTGAACGCACAGACCGGTTCGACGGGGCAAGCGAGAAGACGGTTTCGAAAAGAGGTGAACCAGTCTGTGAGATGGGCGGGATCTGCCAGAAACCCTTCGTCAGATTCCGGATAAACATACCCAAAAACTACCTTGGAAATGGGATGCAGTATGTGTTGAAGGGTTCTGACAATAAAATGGAGAGTGTGGAATCGGTCGAATATTCCTTTTTAGGAGTGTGGCCGCCCATGAGGGACCCTAAGGCTCGAACATCTGGCTACCGATGGGGGGATAGGGAGGGGATGAGAATCCGGTAGCTGCATCATTGTGATCTGCCTTGAAGCAAATTTTTATGTTTATTCTTAAACAAGACAGACGTCAAAAGGTTTAACAATAAGTGGCGAAGGGTAGAGTGACGAAGGATGGATAAACCTTGTATTTAAAGCCAAAAAGAGGGGTTTCTATTACATTTGTGTATCAAATAAGAAAAGATTCCCATTATTTCTGGTTTTATTCTTGCTAAGGCCAATCTATTATGATAATCTACTAACAGAATTGTTGTTGAATATTGATTCATCAACGTTTTCAAGCGATTTTTTACTGTTCATGTATAGAATTCGCTAAACTTGTTTACTAATGATAGTAAAAGTAAATGAACCAAAACTGAGGCATTTCCTTGGGAGGAGGTGAATGGCATGAACAAGACAGAACTAATCAATGCTGTTGCAGAAGCTGCTGAACTTTCTAAGAAGGACGCAACAAAAGCAGTCGACGCTGTTTTTGATGCAATCCAGGAATCACTGGCAAATGGTGATAAAGTACAGTTGATCGGATTCGGTAACTTCGAGGTACGCGAGCGTGCTGCCCGTAAAGGCCGCAACCCACAAACTGGTGAAGAAATCGAGATCTCAGCAAGCAAAGTACCTGCTTTCAAACCAGGTAAAGCGCTTAAAGAAGCTGTAAAATAATTACATACTTTGAGCGTAAAGACCGCACATTGTGCGGTCTTTTTTTTATCAAATCGCATCACGCGGCGCGTTCACAAAGCACTCTGCTTTGATGGGGCTGATGGCTTGTGATACTATATACAATGTTACTATTTCTTTAAGTTACTTTAGGAGGAAACGACGATGGCTGAAGTGAATTACCGCCAGATAGAAGACGCTGTCCGATTAATTCTGGAAGCGATAGGAGATAATCCTAATAGAGAAGGTTTGCTTGATACACCAAAAAGGGTAGCCAAAATGTATGCTGAAGTATTTTCAGGGATGCATCAGGATCCGAAGGAGTATTTTGAAACGATTTTCGGTGAAGATCATGAAGAGCTTGTCCTCGTCAAAGATATCCCGTTCCATTCCATGTGCGAGCATCATCTTGTACCTTTCTTCGGGAAGGCTCATGTAGCTTATATTCCTCGGAATGGCAGGGTCACCGGACTTAGTAAGCTTGCTCGTGCAGTAGAGACGGTTGCAAAGCGCCCTCAGCTTCAAGAGAGGATCACATCGACCGTTGCAGATACCATCATGGAGACGCTTGATCCTCACGGCGTCATGGTCGTGGTTGAAGCTGAACATATGTGCATGACAATGCGCGGTGTGAAAAAGCCGGGGGCAAGTACCGTTACAACGGCTGTGCGTGGAAGCTTCAAGGAAGACGCACAAGCGAGGAACGAAGTGCTTTCGTTCATCAAGGACTAATACTCGGGAGTGAACGTGGATGAACAGCAATGACTACGTTGTAATCAAAGCGATGGAAGATGGAGTGAATGTCATCGGTCTGACCCGGGGCACAGATACTCGTTTCCACCATTCCGAAAAGTTGGATAAAGGGGAAGTGATGATTGCTCAGTTCACCGATCACACATCTGCCATCAAAATCCGGGGCAAGGCGTCCATCCAGACGGCCTATGGTGAAATGGAAAGCGATAGCCGTAAATAAGGTCGACCGTGAATAGGATGCAGAATCCGCGGGACGAGAAAGAAGGCAAGCCCTTCGGCATCGTCCCCTTCACTATAAACCTCTTGGCGGTTTACCCAATTGGACATGAATTTATGATATAATACATAATGCTGAAAATTATTGATCGATACATAGTAGAAATGGGGATTACCGGGTATGAAATTCATTGATTGCAACCATCAAGCGAATATCATTCATCAATATGTGGAAGAGCAGCTGCATCACTCTTATTTAAAGGAATATATCGATCATCCCTATATTGATCGGGATCGGATCCATTTCCTTTTACTTCCGTTTGCAGAGGCGAATGGGGACATCAGCTTGGAAGAGGTTCAGTGGATTTCTACTGCCATGCTTTTGCAGATTGCCCTAGATACCCATGAAAAAGTCACGAATTCGGAGTTTGATCCGCTGAAAGAAAGGCAGCTCACGGTCCTTGCCGGAGTGTATTTCAGTAGTCTATATTATAAAATCCTCGCTGAAACGGATGAGGTCGATTTGATTGCGATCCTCGCAAAAGCCATTAAGGAAGTCAACGAGAGTAAGATATCCATCTACAAGGGAGATCACGCCGATATCACCGCCCTTATGAAGAACCTGAGGAAGCGAGAGGCTTCTATCATTTCCAATTTCTTTGCATTCATGGACGATTCCCGTTGGGAAGAAGTCGTCTCGGATGTGCTTGTATACAAGAAGCTCATCCAGGAGCGAAGCAGCTTGGAGGAGACCGAAACAACAAGCTTCCTGCAGGCACTGGCGAAGGTTAGCCTACCGTCGGCCTTGAGGGAAAGCGGGCTCTTAAAGAAGAAGAGTGAAGGTCATAGGCATTTGCTTTCGTCCCTTGACCGGCTCATTGAGGGTGTGAAAGCGGCCGTTCATCGGAATATGGAGGATGGGGGTCTTGTGGCTCCCGATCTGAAGAAGATTGTACTTGAACTGCTGCCCTATGCCGAACCACGGGAAATGACGAAATTATATGCGGAAGAAGGGTAAAGGAATGCAGCAGTCTAAAGAACAGAGAGTACATGGAGTATTCGAAAAAATATATGGAAATTACGATAAGATGAATTCCGTCATCAGCTTTCAACAACATAAAAAGTGGCGCAAGGAAACGATGAAGCATATGTCGGTAGAACCGGGAAGCAAAGCGCTGGATGTTTGCTGCGGTACTGCAGACTGGACGTTGGCCATTGCTGAAGAGGTGGGGGAAACAGGAGAGGTCAAGGGACTTGATTTCAGTCAGAACATGCTTTCGATCGGGGAAGAAAAAGTACGGGACTCCCGGTTCGACAATATCGAGTTGATTCATGGGAATGCCATGGAACTGCCTTTTGAAGACGATACCTTCGACTATGTGACAATCGGCTTCGGACTTCGGAACGTCCCCGATTATCTACATGTCCTCAAGGAAATGAATCGCGTGCTGAAGCCTGGAGGGATGGCCGTCTGCCTGGAAACATCCCAGCCTACGATGCCGGTGTTCAAACAGATGTACTATGGCTACTTCCGGTTCATCATGCCGATCTTCGGAAAGTTCTTTGCCAAGAGCTTCAATGAATATTCATGGCTGCAGGAATCCGCCAGGGATTTCCCGGGCATGAAAGAGCTAGCGGCGATGTTCGAGGAAGCAGGCTTCCGGGATGTGCACGTGAAGCCATTCAGCGGCGGTGTCGCAGCGATGCATTCCGGAAAAAAGTGAACGTACGATATTTTTGGTAAATGGGTGGAGAAACTATGAAGTTAAATAGATTGTATTCGTTTCTCAAAGCGGATATCGAGGAAATAGAAAAAGAGCTGGAAGTAGCGATCCAATCGGATTCTTCCCTTTTACAAGAGGCTTCCCTTCACCTGCTTCAGGCCGGAGGTAAACGGATACGACCTGTATTTGTCCTGCTGTCTGCCAAGTATGGCGACTATGATATCAATGTGGTCAAACATGCGGCCGTATCCCTAGAGCTCATGCATATGGCCTCCCTTGTCCATGATGACGTCATTGATGATGCGGAACTCAGAAGGGGTAAACCCACCATCAAGGCGCAATGGGATAATCGGGTTGCCATGTACACGGGCGATTATATTTTCGCGCGTGCCCTTGAGTATATGACCCATATCAGGGTGCCGGAAGCCCACAGGATTCTGTCTCATACGTTAGTGGAGCTGTGCAAAGGAGAAATTGCCCAGATTCAGGATAAATATCGATATGACCAGCATCTCAGAGATTATCTCCTCCGGATCAAACGGAAGACGGCACTCCTCATCGCGGTCAGCTGCCAGCTCGGCGCCATCTCTTCTGGAGCACCGGAAGACGTACATAAAAGACTTTTCAATTTCGGCTACAATGTCGGGATGAGCTATCAGATCATTGACGATATCCTCGATCTTACTTCAACGGAGAAGGAACTAGGAAAACCTGCGGGAAGCGACCTTTGGCAAGGGAATATCACTCTTCCAGTCCTTTACGCCATGGATGTTCCCAAAGTAAAAGAAAAGATCATCCGCATTAGGGAAGAAAGTTCACCGGAAGAGATCCGGGAAGTAATCGAAGCCATACGAGGTACGGATGCCATCGAACGATCCTATGCCTTGAGTAAAAGATATCTCGACAGGGCATTGGCTGACCTGGAACATTTGCCGGCCAACCGGGTGAAGCGTACCTTGAAAAACATTGCAAATTATATTGGAAAAAGAAAATATTGAGAAATATTGTGAAAATTTAAAATGGAAACGTTGCCAAACATGCGAAACTCTGTTACTATTTTCGTGTAATGTCCTAAGACATACTATACATACATAATAGGAGTGGGGAGCATGGAAAAAACGTTTTTAATGGTCAAACCGGACGGAGTGCAACGCGGACTAATCGGTGATATTGTCGCACGTTTCGAAAAAAAGGGGTTTCAGCTTGCAGGAGCCAAGTTGATGAACGTATCAGAAGAGCTTGCAAAAGAGCATTATGGTGAGCATAAAGAAAGACCTTTCTTCGGGGAACTAGTCGATTTCATCACTTCCGGACCGGTTTTTGCCATGGTTTGGCAAGGGGAGAATGTCATTACCACTGCTCGTGGAATGATGGGCGCAACCAATCCTAAAGACGCGAATCTCGGTACGATCCGTGGTGATTTCGGACTGACGGTCGGCAAAAATATCATTCACGGCTCTGACTCATCTGAAAGCGCTGTCAGGGAAATTGGATTATTCTTCAAAGAAGAAGAGCTTCTCGAATACTCAAAACTGATGAACGAGTGGGTCTACTGATCCATCCCGACAAACCGTCGTAACGGTTTGTCTTTTTTTCGGTTTCACGACTATCAGGAATTGCCGCCCTTGAGGGGGATCAGAAATCAATCACCCTCCATGGTCATAAGTTTTCCTGTTTCCCATAAACTTTTGTGCATTCCGTTCGATATACTAGGTGTAGCAAAATCCGAAAGAAGAAAGTGTGAACCAGTTGTCCAATGAATATATGGAGTTCATTCAATCAGTCAAGCGTAAAACCAATATCGATCTTTCTCTCTACAAAGAGGCGCAAATGAAAAGGCGCCTGACGGCTTTGTATGAAAAGAAAGGTTGTCGCGGGTTCAAGGAGTATTTCAAGCTGATCCAAAACGACAGGGAGCAGATGGAAGAATTCCTGGACCGCATGACCATCAATGTCTCGGAGTTCTTTAGGAACCAGAAGCGCTGGGAGGTCCTCGAGGAGTCTGTTTTGCCAAAGTTGATGAAAGGAACGAAATTGAAGGTGTGGAGTGCTGCCTGTTCGACGGGTGAAGAACCGTATACCATCGCCATGATTCTGTTGAAGCATTTGAAACCAGAACAATTCACTATAATCGCGACAGATCTTGATAAAAATGCCCTTCAACGGGCGAAGACGGCAGTATATCCGGAGCGCTCTCTTCAGGAGATACCTGAGCAGCTGAAGAAAAAGTATTTTGTGAAAGAAGGGACCAGGTATAGGCTGGACCGTCTCATTGTCGATTCCGTCACGTTCAAGCAGCAGAATCTACTGGCGGATCCCTTTGACTCACATGTTGATCTGATTATTTGCAGGAATGTTCTCATATATTTTACAGAGGAAGCGAAATCGTCTCTCTACAGGAAATTCAATGAGGCTTTAAGCCCTGGAGGATTTTTATTCGTGGGGAGCACGGAACAGATCTTCACTCCTTCACACTATGGATTTCAGTCGGAGGAGACCTTCTTCTACCGAAAGACCAATGTAACGGGATGACTCCTGCAATAGGGTCATCCTGTTTTTATAACAAGGATCATGCAAGTGCTTACCCATCGTTCCCGGCACAACTTTACCCTGATTCAAGGCGGGTAGATGCGTTCTGCTAAAGCATTGAAAGGATGGGGGACTTCACAGGAAATCTGGTTTTTTTACGTATAAGTACTAGGAATTCTGAGGATAGTTATGTTATATTGATACATAATTCTTTAACGAGTTGAAGGGGGAAAGTGTTATGAGATATTTAACATCAGGAGAATCCCATGGTCCGCAATTAACGACCATTATCGAAGGACTTCCAGCAGGAATGCCATTATTGGCTGAAGATATAAATGAAGACCTGGCACGCCGTCAAAAAGGCCATGGCCGCGGCAGGCGGATGCAGATTGAAAAAGACCAGGCCCAGATCGTCGGGGGGGTCCGTCATGGTCAAACGCTGGGTTCTCCCGTAGGACTGGTAGTGGAAAACAAGGACTGGACCCATTGGACAAAGATCATGGGGATCGAGCCTTTTGAAGAATCCGATGAAGTAAAGCGTCAAATATCCAGGCCCCGCCCTGGTCATGCCGATCTTGTAGGCGGTATGAAATACGGACATAGAGACTTGAGGAACGTGCTCGAGCGTTCATCGGCACGGGAAACGACAGTACGTGTAGCCGCCGGAAGTGTAGCGAAGAAGCTCCTGAAGCTGCTTGGAATCGAAGTTGTCGGCCACGTACTTGAAATCGGTGGCATCAAGTCCGAAAACGAAACGTATGAGTCCATTGATCAGCTTCGGAACGTAACGGAGGAATCTCCCGTTCGGTGCCTCGATGAAGTAGCTGGAAAGAAAATGATGGATCTCATCGATGAAGCAAAGAAAAATGGTGATTCCATCGGTGGTGTCGTGGAAGTCGTCGTCGAAGGAATGCCTGCAGGCGTCGGTAGCTATGTGCATTACGACCGTAAGCTCGACGCAAAGATTGCAAGGGCAGTCATGAGCATCAATGCCTTTAAAGGAGTAGAATTCGGACTTGGTTTCGAGATGGCGCGAAAACCCGGAAGCGAAGTGCACGATGAAATCATCTGGGATGAACAGAATGGATATACGAGAAGAACCAATCGTCTTGGAGGTTTTGAGGGTGGTATGTCAACGGGAATGCCGATCAGCGTCAAAGGTGTCATGAAGCCGATCCCGACCCTTTATAAGCCTCTTGAAAGTGTCGATATCGAAACGAAAGAACCGTTCAGGGCAAGCATCGAGCGTTCGGACAGCTGTGCCGTCCCTGCAGCAAGCGTCGTAGCTGAAGCCGTGGTGGCCTGGGAGCTTGCTTCGGCCATCGTGGAGCAATTCCACAGTGACCGCTTCGACCAGCTCTTGGATAATGTGGAAAGACAGCGACGCGCATCAAGGGAGTTTTAATCATGAAAAAGGTGGCAATCGAGACAGCTTCCAAAACATATGAAGTGATCGTAGGGAATCATTTAACGGAGTCCATATCATCCTTTCTTATTGAAAAGGGATATAGAGGACGTAAAATCTGGGTCATTGCAGATGAAGCGGTCTACCATCTTCATGGCCTGGGTCTAGTGGAGAGTCTTGAGAAGACCTTCGATGTAACGGTCCATCTTGCTCCAAGCGGGGAGCGAGCGAAGACCCTCGAGGAGTTCGAACGGGCCATGACCCATGGTCTTGAAAATGGAGTCGACCGTAGTTCGGTCGTCATTGCCCTTGGCGGCGGTGCTATCGGGGATATGGCTGGATTCGTGGCCTCTACGTTCATGAGGGGGATCCCCTTCATCGGTGTACCGACGACGATCCTTGCACATGATAGTTCAGTCGGTGGAAAGGTGGCAATCAACCATCCGCTTGGTAAGAATATGATCGGGCAATTCCATCAGCCTGAGGCGGTCTTTTTCGATCTTGATCACCTCAAAACCCTGCCTGAGCGGGAAGTACTCTCCGGATTCGGGGAAGTCATCAAACATGCATTCCTATCTGGTGAAGAGTTCCTTCAGGACATTAAAAAGTCGTTCCGGGGCCCTGGTGGCCTGAATGATGCATTTCTGGAAGAGTGTCTTGAGAGGGGGATAAAGGTAAAGGCTGATATCGTCGCGAGGGATGAGCGGGAATCCAGTGTGCGGGCCTACCTGAATTTTGGTCATACGTACGGTCATGCCGTCGAAAGTGCAAGTGGATACGGAAATCGCACCCACGGGGAATGCGTGGTGATCGGGATGATCTATGCCCTGTATCTCAGCAGGAACATGTCAGGGATGTCCTTTGACGTCGAAGGGTTCGCCCTTTGGACAGCTTCCCTTGGATATGATCTCACCATCCCGGAAGAGATGCCGTTTGCTGACCTGTATGCCCTTATGACACGCGATAAAAAAGCGAAGAATGGGGAACCACAATTCGTTTTGCTCCGAAACATCGGAGAACCCTATCTTACACATGTATCGAAGGAAAAACTGGAAGAAGCGGATCGATTCATCCGCAAAATCAATAGATAGAAAGAAGGAGATGATGGAATGATCCGTGGAATCAGAGGAGCAACCACTGCGGCATCTAACAAGGAACAGGAAGTCCTCCTCTCAACCAAGCAATTACTGGACGAAATGATCCTACATAATCGTATCATGCCTGAAAAGATCGCTTCTGTATTCATTTCGGCAACCAATGACATCGGAAGTGTCTTCCCTGCAAAAGCACTGCGGCAGCTGGAGGGCTGGACGTATGTACCCGTCATGTGCATGCAGGAACTGGATGTGGAAGGCGGACTGCCCCTGTGCATACGTGTGATGATCCATTACAACACCGAGGAGCCACAGGAAGAAATCAAGCATATCTATAAGAACGAAGCCATCCGTTTAAGGCCGGATCTTGGAACGAAAGGACGTTAATCATGAAGTGGAAAACTCAAATTCATAATCTGAAATCATATCAACCTGGAAAAACGATGGACGACGTGAAAGCTCAATTCAAATTGGATAAAGTCGTCAAGCTTGCTTCAAATGAAAATCCATTCGGTTGCTCTCCGGTAGTGAAGGAATATCTTGCCGATCATGCTTTGTCTCATGCAATCTATCCTGATGGATACGCCAAAGAACTTCGTGAAGGAACCGCCCGTTTCCTTGGAGTTGAACCAGGTCAGCTGTTATTCGGCAACGGTTCCGATGAGGTGATTGAAATCATTGCCAGGGCTTTGCTGAGCAGGGAAACGAACACGGTGATGGCGGTGCCGACCTTCCCTCAATACAAGCACAATGCACTGGTTGAGGGTGCTGAAATCCGCGAGATTCCGTTGAAGGAGGATGGTGCCCACGATCTGGACGCGATGCTTTCCGCCATTGATGCGGACACATCCGTTGTCTGGTTGTGTTCACCGAATAACCCTACAGGAGAGTATATCCGGAAAAGTGAGCTTGTCGCCTTCCTTGATGCGGTCCCAGAGCACGTGCTGGTGGTACTGGATGAAGCGTACTATGAATATGTGGTGGCCGATGATTATTACCAATCAATCGACCTTCTTCCGCAATACCCTCAGCTGTTGATCACACGGACGTTCTCCAAGGCATATGGTCTCGCCGGATTCCGTGTCGGTTACGGTGTGGCGAGCGCAGAGGTCATCAGCAAGCTTGAACCGATCAGGGAACCCTTCAATAACAATGCCCTGGGTCAGGGTGCGGCCCTCTCGGCACTTGCGGATCAGGCATTCATAGAGAAATGCAAGGAAGAAAACCGCAGGGGTCTGCAACAATATTATGATTTCTGTGAAGAAAATAGCCTGAAGTATTTTCCGTCCCAGGCAAATTTCATCCTGATTGATTTTGGCGTGAGTGGGGATGAAGTCTTCCAGTTCCTCATGAGCAAGGGCTACATCGTCCGCTCCGGGGAAGCTCTGGGGATTCCGAACACGGTGAGGGTGACGGTCGGTTCTACTGAACAGAATGAAGACGTGATCTCCAGGATGAAAGAATTCCTTGGAGCCAGATTGACACAATGAATAGTGACCAGTCGGAAAGAATATTCTTTCCGACTTTTTTCTAACGGGACGAGGTGGAAGGAACATGAAGGGTAATGTAGTAGTGATAGGGCTTGGACTCATCGGGGGGTCCCTTGCCTTGTGTATAAAGAATCAGCATCCCGAAGCAAGGGTTGCAGGGTTTGACGTGCAGGAGAAGGAAATGAAGCTTGGACTAAGCCTCGGAATTATCGATGAAGCCGTCGAATCATTGAAGGATGCTGTTGAATCAGCGGATCTGATTATCATATCGACCCCTGTCTTCCAGACGGAAAAACTTCTTGAAGCATTCAGGGATTTCAATTTGAAACCGACTGTCATCATTACCGATACAGGCAGTACAAAAGCGCAAATCATGACGAGGGCTGAGACGATCCTTCCGGACGAGTGGTGCTTTATAGGGGGACATCCCATGGCCGGCTCCCATAAAAGCGGCGTCACGGCTGCCAAGGACTTTCTATTTGAAAACGCCTTTTACATGCTCACTCCCGGTAAAGGGCGGTCGGAAGAGAGGGTTGACGAGCTGAAGCAGTGGCTCAGTGGTACACAGGCGAAGTTCATTGTGATCGACCCGAAAGAACATGACGAGGTAACAGGAACGATCAGTCATTTCCCCCACATCGTGGCGGCTTCCCTCGTGCAACAGGCGAAACGCCATGCTGAGGATCATCCCTATGTGAGGAGGCTCGCTGCCGGTGGATTCCGCGATATCACCAGGATCGCTTCATCGAGCCCCGTCATGTGGAAGGACATCACCATGCAGAATAGGGAAGTCCTCCTTGACCAACTTGCTCAGTGGACCGAGGAGATGAAAGCAGTCATCGAGATGATCGAAGAAAATGACCCGAAAGTGATCGCATCCTACTTCGAGGAAGCAAAATCATTCAGGGATGAGCTGCCGATCCTTTCCAAAGGAGCCATCCCTTCCTTTTATGATCTCTTTGTGGATGTCCCCGACTATCCGGGTGTAATCTCAGAGGTCACGGGTTATCTGGCCGAAGAAGAGATCAGTTTGACCAATATACGGATTATGGAGACAAGGGAAGACATTTACGGAGTGCTTGTCATCAGCTTTCAAACGTCCCAGGACAGGGACAAGGCGATGAAATGCCTGACAAATAAAACAGGCTATGAACTATTTTTAGGATGAGGTGAATCCATATGCAGGACAGTAAACGATTAACGAAGCCGTCAAGGGGGCTGGATGGAGAAATCAACGTACCGGGGGATAAATCCATCTCACATCGTGCCATCATGTTTGGCTCCATTGCAGAGGGAGAGACGAAGGTACATAACTTCCTCATGGGTGAAGATTGTTTAAGTACAATATCATGCTTCAGGAAGCTTGGGGTGCGGATCGACGTTTCGAGTGATGAGATCATCGTACACGGAAAGGGCTGGGACGGACTGAAAGAACCAGTTGACATTCTTGATACAGGAAACTCAGGGACTACGACCCGGCTCATCATGGGCCTCCTTGCAGGCCGACCTTTCCACTCCATCCTCATCGGGGATGAATCGATTGCCAGACGACCGATGAAGCGGGTGGCTGACCCGTTGAAGCAGTTGGGAACAAAGATTGATGGACGCGCAGGCGGGGATTATACACCCCTTTCCATCAGGGGCGGGGATCTAAAAGGAATCCGGTACGAACTGCCCGTTGCAAGTGCCCAGGTAAAGTCTGCCATCCTCCTTGCAGGCATACAGGCTGAAGGGGTGACAGAAGTGATCGAACCGGAGCGGACCAGGGACCACACCGAGAGGATGATACTCCAGTTCGGAGGAGAAGTCTCGAGAGATGGGCAAAGCATTAAAGTGACGGGCGGCCAGGCATTCAAGGGTTGTACGGTCGATGTGCCTGGGGATATTTCCTCTGCAGCCTTCTTCATGGTGGCAGCAGCCATCGTTCCAGGAAGTCGTGTGCGCTTGAAGCATGTAGGCCTAAATGAGACAAGGACGGGAATCCTATCTGTCATGAAAGAGATGGGTGCATCCATCGAGGTCATTCCTTCGGGAGATGCCAAAGGGGAACCTGTAGGAGATCTTGTCGTTGAAACATCGAGTCTGCATGGAGTCGAAATCGGAGGCGATACCATCCCGACCTTGATCGATGAAATCCCGATTATCGCCCTTCTTGCCACCCAGGCGGAAGGAACGACCATGATTAAAAATGCCGAAGAGTTAAAGGTGAAGGAGACGAACCGCATCGATGCGATTGTCATGGAATTGAAAAAGCTAGGCGCCGACATCGAAGCCACGGATGACGGGATGATCATCCGCGGGAAGAAGGAGCTTCACGGGGGAGAAGTCCATTCCTGGGGAGATCACCGCATCGGCATGACACTGGCCATCGCGTCCCTGATCACGTCCTCAGATGTGGTAGTACAGGACCATGAAGCAGTGAATATTTCGTATCCTCTGTTCTTCGATCATATCGATCAATTGATAGCACGCTAATAGTCATGGAAGCATCACCTCCTTCATAGCTTGTCTATAAAGGAAGGTGATGTTTTCATGACTTCATATATCTTAGAACACGTAAGAATGGTTGGTGGCTCAGAACCCGTTTCGATCCTGGTGGAAAAGGGGATCATTTCGGCCATCAGACGTTCATTTCCCCAGTACCGCTTTATGAGGGTGGATGTTTCTCCCTTCGTCATGGGGCCAACCCCTGTTTTTTGCGATCTTGAATACCCCGAACACCTGCTGCATCAAGGCTCCATGGATGACTACATAGGCAAGGGGTGTACAACCATCCTGACCGCCTTTCAGTTGGAATATGAATATCGATTTGAAGAAAACTGGAGGGGGATCAAGGAAACGATGCAATCAAGTCCCCTCGATTTCATCATAGGGATGAAAACGACCCCTCAAAAGATCACCCCGGGCATCATCCGACTGTGCAGATCCCGGAGAGTCCCAGTCATTTGGGTCGACATCACGGGTGTGGAGGCACTCCTCTCGGTCCCGTGGGGGTGGATCAAAGAGGCCCTCAATCATTACCCCATTACTTTTGTCCCTTTTTTTTCGACGGAACCGGACACCAAAACCCGTGAAAAGCATCTGAGGATCTGGCAAAATACGATGAAATCGGTGAAGATTCCCCATATCGGCCTCCCGATTGGACAAAAAGTCCCTCTTAATGGCGAGGTTTTGAAAAAAATCGGGATACACCCACATAGAGGAATTCTATCTCCCGGCAGAGAAATTAGTTATAACCTTTATTTGGAGAAGGATGAGGAGGACGACTTGCTCGTTCGGGATACCCAACTTGTGCTAAAATGTACGATGAGTAAAGGGGAATGTCTTTTCTTAGACGGGCGTCCTATAGCTTGTCGGAGGAAAGGTGAAGAGATTAGCATACGCACCCCCGGATTTTTTGTGGAGCCTACTCCATACCGGCTGTAATGCCGAGGAACATACATGTAAAGGATGAAGAGATTGACCATGACCACTGGAGAAAAAATGATCGCTTCCCTGGAAGAAGGCAAACTGGAAGAAGCAATGAAGCACCTTGAAGAAACAATGAAGTTCGGCACACATGAAGAAAAATTCTCACTCGCAGAAGAACTGCATCACCTCGGTTTCCTTGAAGAAGCCAAATCTCTCTTTGAGAATCTCCTGGAGTACTATCCTGGAGAAGGGGAGCTCCTGATCGAAATCGCTGAGATCCTCGTGGAGATGGATAAGGAAGAAGAGGCCGTGGAGCGGCTAGGGGAACTTGATAAGGAAGATCCTGTGTACCCAAGGGGACTTCTCCTATTGGCAGATCTTTACCAGATGCAGGGACTATTTGAAGTCAGTGAGCAGAAGCTCAAGAGTGCCAAAGAGCTTCTCCCGAATGAGCCTGTCATTGACTTTGGGCTTGCAGAGCTTTATTCGGAAACAGGCAGATTCCTTGAAGCCATACGGTACTATACGGCCCTTGTCGAAGCGGGGCACGTGGAGTTCAGCGGTGTCCATATCCATCAGAGGCTGGCTGAGGCATACAGCGTTGGAGGGGCATTCGAGGAAGCACTGAAGCATTATGAAATAGCCCTTGAGGAGCACCTTGAGATCAACACCCTGTTCGGCTACGGATTCACTGCTTATCAAGCGGGCTTTTATGAAACGGCCATCGAAAAATTGGAGTCTGTCAAAGAACTGGACCCCGAGTATCACTCCGTATATCTTCTATTGGCACGGGCATATGAGCATGATGAACGCCTGGAGGAAAGCTTGGAAACGGTCAGGGAAGGACAAAAACAAGATGAGTTCAATAAGGAGCTCAGCTTCTTCGGGGGCAGGGTGGCTTTGAAACTCGGTCTGGATACCGATGCAGAAGAACTGCTGAGGAATGCTCTTGCCCTGGATCCCGGATACCTGGAAGCTGCCCTGGTCCTGAATAAGTTATTCTTTGCTTATGACAAATACGAGGACGTGCTTGAAATTGCAGCGATTGTCAAAGGGGAAGGGGAGGAAGAACCGCAGCTTTCCTGGGACCTTGCCAAAGCATATGAGGGGCTTGAACAATATAAGGATGCATTAAACCATTATCGTCTTGCATATAATGACTTTAAGAATCATCAGGAATTCCTTCTCGAGTATGGAGAGTTTCTTGTAGAGGAAGGACTTCGGGCAGAAGCGGTAGAAGTATATAAACAGCTGATCGTCATGGACCCGTCCAACGATGAATGGCAGGATCTGATTGAAAGATTGCAAGACTGAACCAGGCATCACAGAAGGCATGTCCGAATATAGATTGTAACAGACCATTTTCGCAGAGGAGGGAATACCATGGCCACCCCTGTTTCTGTCAACGAGAAGAAAGATTTTATCCGCTGGTTTTTGAATCGGTATCAATTGAAGCGCAGAGAATGCGTGTGGATTCTGAATTACTTGATGAGTCATGACCAATTGATGAAGAAGGTTCATTTTGTCGAAGAATCCCAGTATTGCCCGAGAGGACTCGTCATGTCCACCCACTGTGTGGAAGAAGTTCCGTTCAGGTTTTATAAAGAGAATATCATGACGACCGATGCGGAAAAGTCATTTCACGATATTCGTTTAAACAAAGAAGAAGACATTTACATCCAGCTTAATTTCAGCAAGGCGAATGCAACCTACCAGTTCGCTGCCGTCTTGGAAGAGAATCCGTTCATGCCAAAATACCTTCTGATCAACGAGAAGGATAAGGCCGTTGCGGAGGAGTTCCTGACTGAAAGCCTGCACTCGTTCCATAAGGACCGTCTACTGGAGGCGATCGACCGTGCCCTTGATGAGGGGGACAAGGAGGCATTCCTTGAATTGACCTCGAAACTTCACATGCTGGATGGATGAAAAAGGAAAGGCTCTCGCCTTTCCTTTTTTTATTGCACGGCTCCACTAATGAAATCGCTTTAAAACAGGTTGGACTAATGATATGATGGTAACGAAGGATAGATTTGTAAAGAGAGGGTTTAAAATGAATTGGAATACACAAGATATAGACGTATTTGAACAGCAGAAGGAATACATAGACACCGCCGTCATACCCCTGATCCCGGTCGATTTTGGATACGGTATCCGTACGTCTGCCGCACAGATGGAATTCATCACCCTCCTGTGCTTCCATCTTGAAAGGCAGTTCAAAGGACGGATGATCATCACCCCGCCTTACACCTACTCCCTGAATGGCGGATATCCCGGTGAACAGGAACGTCTTGCCCATTGGGGAGCCGGTCTGAAGGAGAGCGGTGTGAAGCATTGCTTCTTCCTGACGTCGGACAGCGGATGGAAAGGGGTCGAGGAACTGATGGAGGACGGGCTGATCTGGGTGCCTTCGATCCCGCTTGAGCATCTCGACGAGCAATACAAGCATTCGATCATGGAAGACCAGGTGAAACAGCTCCTGAATGTGATTGTTCAGAAGTGGCAGAAAAATTCATAAAAACTTCACATTGTTGTATTATTTAGACAATACAGTTATTGATTTTACAAAAAGTTTAATATATCATGGTTATGTCCTAGTTTTATATTTGTGCGAAATATGTCCGGGATGGACTTACCTTACGACAGAGGGGGGAAAAGGATGAGCAAGCAGCGTGTTTCCAGACGTCAATTCCTTAACTATACACTCACGGGTGTAGGCGGTTTCATGGCAGCGGGTATGCTGATGCCGATGGTCCGTTTTGCTGTTGATCCAGTTTTGAAAGCGGAAGCATCTGGGGATTTTAAAGCAACGAAACAAAAAGTGTCCGAACTTTCCAATGAGCCTGTGCGTGTTGACTTCTCTTATGAGCAGCAAGATGCCTGGTACACATCGGATGTGACACAGACGGCCTGGGTCTACAAAAATAAGGAAGGCAAGATCATTGCCCTTTCACCGATCTGTAAGCACTTGGGTTGTACGGTCAACTGGAACGCAAGTGAAGATCACAAAGAAATGTTCTATTGTCCGTGTCACGGGGGACTTTACCACAAGAATGGTAAAAACGTTCCCGGAACACCGCCTACCGCTCCGTTGGATTCATATCCGACAAAAGAGAAAGACGGCATTCTGTATCTTGGACAACCTGAACCAAATAAATTCGTTAAGAAGTAGGGAGGGCGTATTCAGTGCTTAACAAGATCTATGATTGGGTGGACGAGCGTCTAGACATTACGCCGTTATGGCGTGATATTGCGGATCACGAAGTGCCTGAACACGTAAACCCTGCGCATCACTTTTCTGCGTTCGTTTACTGCTTTGGCGGTTTGACGTTTTTCGTTACCGTTATTCAAATCCTTTCCGGGATGTTCTTGACGATGTATTATGTTCCGGATATCAAAAATGCATGGGAATCGGTTTATTATCTTCAGAATGAAGTGGCATTCGGACAGATCGTACGCGGGATGCACCACTGGGGTGCGAGTCTCGTCATCGTCATGATGTTCCTACATACCCTGCGCGTATTCTTCCAGGGAGCCTATAAAAAACCTCGTGAATTGAACTGGGTCGTTGGGGTATTGATCTTCTTCGTCATGTTGGGTCTAGGTTTCACGGGTTACTTATTGCCTTGGGATATGAAAGCGCTATTTGCGACGAAGGTCGGCCTTGAGATTGCGGGAGCAACCCCGTTCATAGGTGATCAGGTTAAGTCCCTCCTCGCAGGTGACCCCCATATCGTTGGGGCACAGACGCTTACACGATTCTTCGCGATCCACGTATTCTTCCTGCCGGCTGCTCTACTCGGACTGATGGGAGCTCACTTCCTCATGATCCGTAAGCAGGGTATATCTGGACCGTTGTAAAATCGAACAAACCTATTAAAAGGAGGGGGACATTATGCATCGTGGTAAAGGGATGAAGTTTGTAGGGGACTCACGTGTTCCTGCTGAACGAAAATCGAATATTCCAAAAGACTATTCGGAGTTCCCGGGCAAAACAGAAGCCTTCTGGCCGAACTTCCTGCTGAAGGAATGGCTGGTGGGAGCTGTTTTCCTAATCGGTTATCTTTGCTTGACTGTAGCTCATCCATCTCCGTTGGAACGGATTGCCGACCCGACGGATACGGGATATATACCGCTACCTGACTGGTATTTCTTATTTCTCTATCAATTATTGAAGTATACGTACGCATCTGGTCCTTATAATGTGATTGGTGCCTTCATCATACCGGGAATCGCTTTCGGTGCGCTTCTCCTGGCTCCATTCATCGACAGGGGACCGGAACGACGCCCGACAAAGCGTCCATTTGCAACCGGCTTCATGCTTCTTGCACTGGCTGCAACCTACTTCCTGACATGGGAGTCCGTCGCGACACATGACTGGGCTGCAGCGAAGGAGCAGGGGAAAATCCAGGCGGAAGCGGACTTTGATAAAGAGTCAGAGGGATATAAGATCTTTGCAGATCAAAAGAATGGTTGTATCAACTGTCACGGTGAAAATCTCCAGGGCGGAGCAGGACCATCCCTTGTTGGGACCGGACTCTCAGCCGATGAAGTGGCGGATATCGCTGTGAACGGTAAGCCGCCTGGAATGCCTGCCGATCTATTTCAGGGCTCCGATGAGGAACTTGATAAGCTTGCAGAATTCATTTCAGGTCTAGAATGAATAATGTTGAAGAGAGCCGCTTACGCTGGCTCTCTTTTCTCATGGAGAGAAAGGTGAGGATGATTATGATCTGGTTATGGTCATTGTTAAAGAATCGAAGTTTTTTGTGGCTGCTACTGGTGGTCAACGTGCTCGGCACGATATACGGCTATATATGGTATATGCCTCAGCTCGAGAGGACACCGGGGATTTTCATCCCATTTGTACCAGACAGTCCGACTGCGAGCCTGTTTTTCTGTTTTGTCCTTATCGCCTTCCTGCTTAAACGGAATTGGCCGATATTCGAGGTCCTGGCCATCATCACCCTGTTCAAATATGGGGTGTGGGCGATTGTCATGAATCTTCTCACTCTTTGGGTTTCGGGGGATCTTCCTTGGGAAGGATACATGCTCATGGTGTCCCACGGGGCAATGGCTGTCCAGGGGATCCTGTACTCCTCGTTTTACAGGGTGAAACCGTGGCATATCGTGGTAGGGGCGGTATGGGCTGTCCATAATGACATCATTGATTATGTGTATATGCAATATCCGATCTATTCCCAGCTATACAAGTACATACAGCATATCGGGTATTTTACCTTCTGGCTCAGCATCGCTTCCATTGCGATCGCCTATTATTTCACCCAGAAGACAGCGAGGAACTCCCTGAGGCTGTAAAGAGGTCTACTCTTGTCCACCCCTTCATACACTTTACTAGTAGCAATAGGGGGGACGAGAATGAAAGTCATTCAACTATTATTTATTGTCATAGCACTCATGCTGGTACCGAAACCATTTCATGCCCTGGGGGAATCGCCTGCCGGTTCCGGGGAACTTGATGAATTGGCCGACCAGGCACTTCAGATGACGAAGGCAGGGAAATATGAGGAGGCAAAAAAGTTCCTTACCCATTTTTCTGAGGTATTCCCGGCTTCAGGCAGCAGCCGCCCCTTGTCCATGGATGAGCTGAGGATCCTGACGATATCCCATGACTATGCAGTGGAAAGCATCAATCAGGTTTCTGTTGACCATGCCCAAAAGGTGAATGCCGTAACCAAGTTCAGGCTTGTAATCGATACGCTGTCCAGCCGCTATCAGCCCCTATGGGTAGAGATGGAAGACCCCATCATGGAAGCCTTCAGCGACGTGAAGACGGCAGCGGAAGAAGGGGATATGGAAGCCTATCACTCCACATTGAATGCGTTCCTTTCCAAATATAATATCATTCAGCCGAGTGTCAGGCTCGATCTGCCGGTGGAACGTTCCCAGGCGCTAGATGCTAAAATCACTTACTTGGATCACTACCGTAAAAGCGTGCTCAAGAGCGAGGGGATGACGGAGTTGACCACCTTGGAAGGAGATTTGAAGGACTTATTTGAAAATATAACCGAGGATGAGGCCGATCCGTCCTTGTGGTGGGTGATCATTTCTACAGGGAGCATTATCATTTCCACATTATCTTACGTAGGTTGGAGAAAATATAAGGGTCAAAAGGAAGCGAAAACAACAGAAAGACAAAAAAATTGACATGATCCTTATATCACTATAGAATTTAGGTAATTTAACATGTGGAGGTTATGGCGATAATGGTAGGATTTTTGGTTTACTTTCTACTGATCGCTCTCATTCCGATCATTGCACAGATGAGAGTAAAAAGCACATTCAATAAATATTCAAAAGTCAGATCGACTTCAGGTATGACGGGTATGGAAGTAGCCCGCAGAATCTTGGATGATAACGGTCTGTATGATGTAAAGGTGGTAGAAGGAAGGGGATTCCTGAGTGACCATTACAATCCCGTTACCAAAACGGTGGCACTATCCCCGGATAATTATCACGGTCATTCCGTTGCCGGTGCGGCCGTTGCAGCCCATGAGGTCGGACACGCGATCCAGGACGCGGAAAGCTATGCATTCCTACGGTTCCGTCACAGACTGGTTCCCCTAGCGAATATTGGCTCCAATATGTCATGGGTTTTCCTTATGATTGGGATATTTACCCAGGCGACAGGAATGTTCTTATTGGGGATCGTCCTCATGGCACTCGGTGTTGTATTCCAGCTCGTTACACTGCCGGTTGAGTTCAATGCATCCTCACGGGCCATGAACCAGGTGGTTTCACTCGGTTTAATCCGAAATGAGGAGGAGCGCCACGCGAAGAAGGTACTGAACGCGGCGGCCATGACGTACGTGGCGGCAGCGGCGGTAGCCATCATCGAGCTTCTCCGCTTGATCCTGATTTACACAGGGATGAATAACGATGACTAATAAAAACAGCTCCAGACAGACCCTGATGGGATCTGCTGGAGCTGTTTTTTATATTTGGGAAAAGGATGCTCAAAGGTCGAGGGGATTTTTATCCGCATCCAAGGTAAAGCCTTCTCCGAGGACGTCATGGACGACGGTGACGGATACGAAGGCGTGTGGATCTATGGCATTGATGATATTTTTAAGCCGGACGATTTCGTTTTTCCCCACGACGCAGTAGAGGACTTCACGGTCTTGCTTGGTGAAGGAGCCATGCCCTTTCAGGACCGTGACGCCGCGATCCATCTTGTCATGAACCATTTTGGCGATCTCTTCATGATGGTCTGAGATGATCATGGCGCCTCTCGCTGCATAAGCGCCTTCCTGCATGAAGTCGATGACCCTTGCCCCCACGAACACAGCAACAAGCGTATACATGGCTTCCCGGTATTGAAGATAGGTGAGAAGGGAAGCCAGGATGACGACGGCGTCGAACATGAACATGGTCCTTCCCATGCTCCAGCCGATGTACTTATGGGCAAGCCTTGCCAGGATGTCGACTCCTCCCGTCGTCCCGCCGAAACGGAAGATCGTTCCGAGTCCGATCCCGACAAACACACCGGCAAACAGGGCGGCTAAGAACAGATCTCCTTCCAGATTGATATTCATCTGATAGCGCTGGAAGATCCACAGGAAGACGGATAGTCCGACGGTGCCGATGACGGTATACCCGAACGACTTCTTACCCAGGAGCTTCCACCCTAGAATGAACAAGGGGATGTTAAGGGCAAGGTTCGAATAGGATGGATCGATATGGAACAAGAAATAAAGGATCAGGGTGATCCCGGTGAATCCGCCCTCCGCCAATTCATTTCTCATGTTAAAATGAACTAATCCAAATGCGAAGATGGCTGAACCCAGGATGATGAAGATAATATTTTTAAGGCGGAGCCCTAACATGGTGAAACCTCCCTCAATGCCGTAATGAACTGGTTGACAGAGACATTATATAGGAAGGGATACAAACTGGCAATAACAATTATAAACGTCCGGGGGCATGCGTAATAGTTGTATTGACGGTAAAGTTTAGCTAACATGATAAAAGATAATAGAGGAGTGTGACGACTCATGAATAAGAAGACGATGGAACAAATGCAAAACGATGTGGATGCATACATAAGTCAATTCAAGGAAGGGTACTTCAGCCCACTGGCCATGATGGCCAGGCTGACCGAAGAATTGGGCGAACTAGCCAGGGAAATCAATCATTATTATGGTGAAAAGCCAAAAAAAGATTCAGAAACAGAAAAGGCCATAGATGAGGAGCTGGGTGACCTCTTGTTTGTGGTGATCTGTCTTGCCAATTCACTTGGCATCAGTCTTGAGGACGCCCATGATCGAGTGATGGAAAAATTCACTACCCGTGATAAGGATCGCTGGACCCGTATAGAAGGAGGGGATGACAATGGAAATGATTAAGGTGTCGATTGCAGGACCAAGGGGAAGAATGGGGAAGGAAGCAGTCACCCTCGTGAAAGAAACGGACCGTTTCGAATTGGTCAGTGTGATCGATCATAAAGGGGAGGCAGATGCAGGGGTTCCTGTGTTCGCTTCCCTGGAAGAATGTTTCGCTCATGAACGGCCGGACGTCCTGATCGACCTTACAACGCCTGAAGTGGGATATACACATACAAAGACCGCATTGGAGCATGGTGTGAGACCGGTCGTCGGTACGACAGGATTCACCGTAGAACAGTTGGATGAGCTTAAAACCCTGGCGGAAGACAAAGGCATCGGATGCATCATCGCACCGAACTTCGCTATCGGGGCCGTATTGATGATGAAGTTCTCACAAATGGCGTCAAAATATTTTCCGGACATTGAAATCCTTGAACTCCATCATGATCAGAAGCTCGATGCACCATCCGGCACAGCGGTCAAGACGGCCGAGATGATCAGGGAAGTCAGGGAGTCGAAAGAACAAGGACATCCCGAAGAAAAGGAAACCCTCCAGGGAGCTCGGGGTGCCGAAATGGATGGGATGCACATCCATAGTGTACGTCTCCCGGGACTCGTGGCCCATCAGCAGGTTATGCTTGGCGGCGAAGGGGAACTGTTGACCATCCGTCATGATTCATTCCATCGGAAGAGCTTCATGTCGGGCGTGAAGGTGTGCGTGGAAACGGTTATGGAATTAAAGACCCTCGTCTACGGCCTTGAAAATATACTGGAATAGAAGGTGACATTCATGAATATTGCGCTAATCGCCCATGATAAGAAAAAAGACGACCTTATCCGTTTCGTATTGGCTTATCAGCCCATCTTTGAGCAGCATACCCTTTTCGCCACCGGGACGACGGGTACAAGGATCACGACAGAAACCGGACTGCCGGTTCACCGATTCAGGTCCGGTCCTCTCGGGGGAGATCAGGAAATCGGAGCATATATTGCCAATGATAAGATGGACCTGGTCCTATTCTTCAGGGACCCATTAACTGCACAACCTCATGAACCGGATGTATCAGCCTTGATCCGCCTGTGTGACGTGTATTGCGTTCCCCTTGCAACGAATATGGGAAGTGCGGAAGTCCTGGTCAAAGGGCTTGAAAGAGGAGATATTGAATGGAGGAGCATCATCAATGGAAATGAGTGAGCCACAAGTCGATATCCTGGCCTTTGGTGCCCATGCTGATGATGTCGAAATCGGTATGGGGGGAACCATTGCCAAGTACGCCGCAGAAGGGAAACGCATCGTGATCTGCGATCTTACTCATGCAGAGCTGTCATCCAACGGAACAGTGGATCTTCGCCTGGAAGAAGCGAAGAAGGCCGCGGATATCCTCGGGGCAGCAGAGCGGATTACCCTTGATATTCCCGATCGTGGCATTTACATAAACGAAGATCATCTGAAAAAGGTCGTCGAAGTCATACGCACGTATCGTCCCAAGGCCATCTTTGCCCCGTATGAAAAGGACCGCCACCCCGATCACGGAAACGCATCGAGATTGATCACTGAAGCGTACTTCTCTTCGGGGATCCGGAAGTTTCATGGGGAGTTGGACGCTCATAAACCCCAGCACTTATATTATTACATGATCAACGGGTTCCATCGCCCGGACTTCATGGTGGATATCGAAGGGTTTTTGGATAAGAAAGTGGACAGCCTCCGGGCCTATGCGAGTCAGTTCATTCAGGCTACCGGCGTGGCGACACCGCTTACAAAAGGCTATATAGAGTCCGTGGAAGCGAGGGAAACCATGATGGGCAAGGAAGTGGGCTCCCTTCATGCTGAAGGGTTCTTCACCCATACACCCATCACATTGCATTATGATCTATTAGGAGAGTAACAATAATGAAGTTGAAAATCGGTATCACATGCTACCCGACGGTCGGGGGCTCGGGAGTAGTGGCAACAGAGCTTGGTAAACTGCTTGCTGAAAGAGGACATGAAATCCATTTCATCACCTCGAGCATCCCATTCAGATTGGACAAGATGTACCATAATATCTACTTTCACCAAGTGGAAGTGAATCAGTATTCCGTATTCCAGTATCCGCCTTATGATATCGCACTTGCCAATAAGATGGCCGAGGTCGTGGAACGGGAGGAGCTTGATATCCTCCACGTCCATTACGCGATCCCTCATGCCGTCTGCGCCATCCTTGGGAAGCAAATGTCAGGGAGGGACGTGAAGATTGTCACCACCCTTCACGGCACGGATATCACGGTGCTTGGATACGATGCCTCATTGACGGGGGCCATCCGCTTCGGAATCGAAAAATCCGATGTGGTGACAGCGGTGTCGACAGCTCTCGTGAAGCAGACGGACGACTTGATCCGTCCTGACAAAGATATACGCACGGTATATAATTTCATTGATGAAAGGGTGTACCGGAAGACCGACTCGACCCATCTTCGAACGGAATACGGGATCGGGCTTCATGAAAAGGTTCTCATCCATGTGTCGAACTTCAGAGGGGTCAAACGGGTGAAGGATGTTGTCGGTGCATTTGCAAAGATCCAGGAAGCCGTTCCTTCAAAGCTCCTTCTGGTAGGGGACGGTCCTGAAATGGGGGCAATCTCCACTCTCGTAAAAGAACTGGGGATCGAGGAATATGTCTTATTCCTGGGGAAACAAAATAACTTGGAAGAACTCTACTCCATCAGCGACCTCAAGCTGCTTCTGTCAGAGAAAGAGAGCTTCGGACTTGTGGCCCTGGAGGCCATGGCCTGCGGGGTACCGGCAATCGGCACTGATATCGGGGGAATACCGGAAGTGATCGAGGACGGGGTGAACGGCTTCATCTGTCCACTCGGTGACCTTGAAGCCGTGGCAAGTAAAGCCATCAGGGTATTGAAGGATGAGAATCTTTATGCAGAGCTCTCAAGGAATGCACTTGAAACCGTGCGCACAAAATTCCATCGGAATCGAGTGGTCGATCAGTATGAGTCGATCTACAAGGAACTGATCTAAGGGGGAGATAGGATGTTACCGAGGGAGTTTTCCCAGGCGTTGCCCGTTCTCCTAGAATTGGAAGCGAACGGATATGAGGCCTATTTTGTCGGTGGATCGGTCAGGGACCATCTCCTTGGACGGCCAATCAATGACGTCGATATTGCAACATCTGCCCTTCCTGAAGAGGTAAAGAGCATGTTCAGGGATACGGTGGATATCGGAATCGATCACGGAACCGTTTTGGTATTGACGCCTTCGGGAAGGTTCGAAGTGACGACCTTCAGGACGGAAGCAGGCTATCAGGATTTCAGGAGGCCCGATTCTGTCGATTTTGTAAGGTCCCTTGAGGAAGATCTTAAACGGAGGGACTTCACCATCAACAGCATGGCCATGGACGCAAGGGGCAGGATTATGGATCCGTTTGGTGGCCGGGGGGATCTTCGCGAGAAAAGGATCCGTACAGTCGGGCTACCGGATGAACGATTTTCAGAGGACGCCTTGAGGATGATGCGGGGAATACGATTCGTCGCCCAGCTGGGATTCAACATGGAAGATGAAACAAGAGAGGCGATAACCCGCCACGCCTCCCTGATGAGCCATATCGCCGTAGAGAGAAAGACCATGGAGTTCGAAAAGATCCTCGCCTCTCCGAACAAACACCTCGCCTTTAGTTTACTGGTGCGCACCACTCTATACCGTGAGCTTCCGATGCTTGAAGGATATGGCGATGTTATTGAAGCCATGAGCGTGATTCCAGCTGTGAGATCACTGTCAAAGGACCAGTCATGGCTCTACCTGCTATTCCATGTGATGGATGGCGGTTTCCTGAAAGCCTGGCGCCTGCCTAAAAAGGAAATCAAAGCGAGGGAAAAAGAGAAAGAGTCGTTGAAGGAACGTCTTCGTGGGGAATGGTCTCCACAGCTCCTCTATAAGACAGGTAGGAACGGGGTAGGTAACGTAGAATCCGTTGCTTCTTGTATATCAACCTCTCCCCATTCGGTTGGTGAGGCCATGAATCGCTACTACGAACTTCCCATCCATTCAGTAAAGGGCATCGATGCGACTGGCGCGGAGCTGATCAAATGGAAAGGAAATCCGGGAGGACCATGGGTGAAAGAGGAAATAGCAAAAATCGAGGCGGCCATCTTAAACGGAGAGCTTCCGAATGAAAAGGCTATGATCAGAAAGTGGGTGACAACATGCAATCGGCCATAAGAGAGAAACTTTTGTCGGCATTATCGGATTCACCGGATGATTTCCTGTCCGGCCAGGCCCTTGCTGACATTGCGGGCTGTTCACGGACTGCCGTGTGGAAACATATCGAAGAGCTCAGGAAAGAAGGGTTCGTCCTTGAAGCTGTCAGGAAGAAAGGGTATCGGATCATCGGTTCGCCTGACAGTGTGACCGCAAACAAATTGAAAATCGGTCTGAAAACGACGACACTCGGCCAGAACATCCATTATAAGGAAACGGTGGGAAGCACTCAGAAGGTGGCACATGAACTGGCTGCCAATGGCGCTCCTGAGGGAACACTGGTGATTGCGGATGAGCAGACGGATGGACGGGGCAGGCTCATGCGGGAGTGGCATTCATCAAAAGGGACGGGCGTATGGATGAGCCTGATCTTGAAGCCGCTCCTCCC
This sequence comes from uncultured Bacillaceae bacterium, assembly GCA_963762295.1. Lineage (GTDB taxonomy): Bacteria > Bacillota > Bacilli > Bacillales > Bacillaceae_B > Rossellomorea. The sequence continues at coordinate 130,519 of CAVXKK010000004.1, read as the reverse complement.
TCCACAGAAAGCACCCCAGTTTACATTGATTGCAGCGGTCGCCGTCGTCCAGGCCATTCAGGATGCAACCGGACTGGAGCCACAGATTAAATGGCCGAATGATATTTTGATCAATGGCAAGAAAGCGACGGGGATCCTGACCGAGCTTCAGGCGGAACCGGATAAAATCAACTCCATCATCATCGGAATCGGTATGAACGTCAACCAGACCCAAGAGCACTTTCCCGATGAGTTGAAGAGTATTGCCACTTCCTATGGATTGGAAGCTGGCCGTTCACTTTCCCGATCTGACATCGTCCAGAAGGTGTTAGAACGGATGGAGGCACTCTATGAGCTGTATCTGTCAAAGGGATTCACTCCCATCAAGCTCATGTGGGAAAGCTATGCCGTCAGTATCGGGAGAAGAATCACGGCACGGACGATCAACGGCTCCATTGAAGGATATGCCCGAGGGATCACAGAAGAAGGGGTCCTTCAGATTGAAGATGATACCGGTCAACTTCACCATATTTATTCGGCCGATATCGAGTTGTCCCGTTAAGAGGAGCAAAAAGCTCCTCTTTTTTTACGTTCAGACTTGCCTCTTCTTCTTCGTCCTATGCTATAATCGGAATTGGGCAGTATCCCTTAGGAACTGCACCTTAAAGCGGTTACATCCATACACGAAAACTAAAATCTGCCTTGATCCGTTCAGGACTGGGACAGAGGGCCGAAACTTTACGATAATCCAGGGATCCTTCTGTCAATTTTTTGCAGGAGGATCCTTTTTATATCATTTTGTTTCGTCACCTCTGACTGAAAAGAAGGAGGAACTTATGAAACAGACGACGCAATTTTTAAAGATGAAAGAAAGCGGAGAAAAGATTTCCATGCTCACGGCCTACGATTACCCGACGGCAAAGCTTGCTCAGGAAGCAGGGATCGACCTGCTTCTGGTCGGTGACAGCCTTGGTATGGTTGTACTCGGATATGATTCGACGGTAGCCGTTACCACTGCTGACATGATTCACCATACGAAAGCAGTCAGAAGAGGGGCTCCCGACACGTTCACGGTGACGGATCTGCCTTTCATGACCTATCACCTCTCAACGGAAGAGACATTGAAGACGGCAGCGAAAATTATGCAGGAAGGCGGGGCTCATGCCGTGAAGGTCGAAGGAGCGGGGACGGTCGTTGATCGGATCCATGCCCTTACGGCTGCCGGGGTCCCCGTCATGGCCCATCTCGGGCTGACCCCGCAATCGGTCGGGGTACTCGGAGGCTATAAGGTCCAGGGGAAAACAGCTTCCCAGGCGGAAAAGCTGATCAGGGATGCTAGGGAATGCGAGGCGGCAGGAGCTTTTGCCCTCGTTCTCGAATGCGTGCCAAAGCAGATTGCCAAAGAAGTCTCCGATGCCCTGTCCATCCCTGTTATCGGGATCGGAGCCGGAAAAGACACCGACGGCCAGGTACTGGTCTTTCATGACATGGTCCTGTTCGGTGTTGAAAGGACGCCTAAATTCGTCAAATCGTATACCGACGTGTCCCTTGCCGTCCGGGGTGGGATTGCCTCCTACATTGAAGACGTCAGGACGGAGAGGTTTCCGGAGGATGAGCATTCCTTCTCTATGAAGGAAGAAGAGCTCAACAGCCTTTACGGCGGTGGACACAAATGAGATGCATAGAGAACATCAACGATCTGACAGGGGTATTGAAGAATAAGAGGCAAGGGTCAGGGATTGGTTTTGTCCCCACGATGGGTTATCTTCACGAAGGGCATCTGTCACTTGTAAAAAAGGCGAGGGAAGAGAATGATCTTGTGGTGATGAGCATTTATGTAAACCCCACCCAATTCGGACCTGAAGAGGATTTTGATCGGTATCCAAGAGACTTGGAGAGAGACAAGGCACTGGCGGAGGAAGCGGGGGTCGATGTGCTGTTCCTTCCACGCACGGAAGAAATCTACGCAGGCACCCCATCGGTCACCCTTCATGTAACAGAAGGGGTGGATGTGATGTGCGGAAAGAAACGGCCGGGTCACTTTGACGGGGTGGTGACGATCCTTACAAAATTATTCCACATCGTACAGCCCGACTCCGTATACATGGGTCTGAAGGATGCCCAGCAGGTAGCCGTGGTGGAAGGGCTTGTGAAAGACTTCTTCTTTCCCGTTACCATCGTTAGGGTACCGACCATGAGGGAAAGCGACGGACTGGCCAAAAGCTCCCGTAATGTCTATCTCTCTCCAAAAGAACGAGAGGAAGCGCCTGTTTTGCATCATAGTCTACAGCTTGCACGGAAGGCGATACAACAAGGGGCCGATTCAAGTGAAGAAGTCATCTCACTCGTGCGTGAAACGATCGAGTCAGGTACATCAGGAGTCATCGATTATATCGACGTTCTCTCTTACCCGGGACTATGCCCGGTGCAAGTGTGGGATGGGGAAATCATCGTAGCACTCGCGGTCCAATACGAAAGGGCCAGGTTGATTGATAATACGATAATCACAGTCTCGAAGGAGGATAAACATGTTTAGGACAATGATGAGCGGGAAGATCCACAGGGCCCGCGTGACGGAAGCGAACTTGAATTATGTGGGCAGTATCACCATCGATGAGGAGATCCTTGATGCAGTGGGGATGGTGGCGAATGAAAAGGTGCAGGTGGTCAACAACAATAATGGAGAACGCCTGGAAACCTATATCATCCCCGGTAAACGAGGGAGCGGTGTCATCTGCCTGAATGGAGCAGCTGCAAGGAAGGTTCAGGAAGGGGATATCGTGATCATTGTCTCCTACAAGCTCATCGGGGAAGAACACATCAGCCGTCATGTGCCGAAAGTGGCCATCATGGATGAGAATAATACGATCGTGGAAATGCTCGGTACAGAACCGGAAGCAACGGTCTACTGATAGTGAACACGGAAGAGGGAGATCCCGGGATCATCCCTCTTTTCTTATGCCCGCATGGTGGCTCGCGGTGAAGAGATTGTGGTACACTGTTGAAGATAAGTGTAGCGATTAAATGAAGGCAGTGAAGAAGATGGATCCATTGAAATTTGTAGTCGTCGATCTTGAAACGACCGGTAATTCCCCTAAGAGGGGGGAACGGATCATTCAACTATCGGCAGTCACGATCGAAAACGGTAAGATTACCGACCAATATACGAGCTTTGTCTCACCGGGCAAGCCGATTCCGGCATTCATCGAAGAGTTGACCGGTATCAATGATGAAATGGTACGGGATGCCCCGGCCTTTGAAGAAATCGCACCCGTGGTCCATAAGATCCTTGAAGGGGCGGTATTCGTTGCCCATAATGTCAATTTCGATCTATCCTTCCTTCAGGCGGAGCTTGAAGAAAGCGGATATGTGCCGTTTGACGGTCCGTCTGTTGATACGGTGGAATTGGCAAAAGTCGCGTTCCCTTCGGCAGATAGCTTCAAATTATCCGAGCTGTCAAGCACCCTCGATGTCAGTCATGTGAGACCACATCAGGCTGACAGTGATGCATACGTAACGGCTGAAATCCTTTTATACTTTATCGATACCCTCAATGGATTGCCCTTGGTGACACTGGAAAAGCTAAGGAAGCTCTCCGATCATTTGAAGAGTGATCTCTATTTGATCTTTGAGCAGATCCTCCATGACAAATATGAGAGGATCGAGGATCTTCCTGAAGGACTAGAGGTCCACCGCGGCCTGGCCATCAGGAAAAAAGGGCTACTGAAGGTCTCCAAAGGAAAGGCTGACGAAGGAGAAGGAATAGAGGAGCTCCTGAAGAAATCCGTCCCCCATTATGAACGGAGGGGGGCACAGCTGGATATGATGGAAAGCATCACGGAGCGCTTTTCTCCTTTCCAAAAACATGGTGATCGAAGCGGGTACGGGCGTAGGGAAATCTCTCGGCTATCTATGGCCAAGCCTCGACTTTGCAATCCGCAGAGGGGAAAGGGTAGTCATCAGTACATATACCATCCAGCTTCAGGAGCAGCTTCTCCAGCAGGAAATCAAGCGTCTTGGAAGCCATCGCTCCCTTTCCGTTTAAAACGGTCCTTCTGAAGGGGAAAAATCATTATATCAATCTGTTCAAATTTGAGCAGTCCCTGAGAGAAGACGAAGCGCAGTATGATGCTGCATTGACGAAAATGCAGATCCTAGTCTGGCTTACAAGGACCGAAACCGGGGATATGAGCGAACTCAACCTGAGCTCAGGCGGACAATTGTTCTGGAATCGACTGAAGCAGGATGGCTGGCATCTGCCTCATCACAAAGATCCGTGGGTGTCGAAGGACTTCTACCTTTCTGCGAGGAAGGAGGCCCTCCAGGCCGACCTGATCATCACCAATCATTCCATGCTTCTGACCGATGTTAAAATGGAGAAAAAGATGCTCCCCGACTTTAACTATCTGGTGATCGATGAGGCACATCATCTGGAAAAAGCCGCAAGGCAGCATCTTGGGATCATGCTGGATTACCCTTCCATTAAATTTACGGTTTCACAGCTCGGATCTCTTGACCACCATCAGCTGTACAAGCGGCTCGATGAACTTTTGACCAACCATTCTGTCACCATGGAACTCCATCCCTTTGAGGTCGACCGCCTCATCACTGATTTTTACAGGGAACTCGAGGAAGCGTTCACGGTGCTTGCATCGACATTCTATAAGCAATCCAAAAAGCGATCGGGCGTCAACAAGATCCAATGGCGCCTGACGGAAGATGTGAAGAAAAGCAGACAGTGGATGCCCGTCAGGATGATTATCGAAAGGGTCGTTTCCCATATGAAAACGATTGAAGGACAATTCAGGAAGGTGCTTGATTCCGTAAAGGAAAAGAAGGTCAAGCTTAGTGATCCTGAAAAAGCCTTCATCGAGGAATTCTTTTCGTTCCTGCTTGATTGGAATGAACTGCATTCCGGACTCTCCACCCTCTTCCTCAGAGCGTCGGATGAGTATGTCATCTGGCTTGAAGGGGATACAAGATCCCTGCCCAACTCCTTGACCATCCAAGGCCAGCCCGTGACAGTGGCTGATCAACTCCGGGATGAAGTGTTTGTCAAAAAAGAGAGCGTCATCCTCACATCTGCGACGCTGACGGTCAGCGATTCATTCGATTTCTTCCTTCAGGAAATCGGACTGGAGGGTGCCGGTACACTCCGACTACCTTCACCATTCGACTACCGGGAAGCGACGCGTTTGTTCATTCCTTCAGATGTACCGGAGATTCAGCAGGTGAGCAATGAAGAGTATATCGAGTCCATCAGCTCCCATCTTATCGGAGTGGCACAGGCGACGAAGGGGAGGATGCTCATCCTCTTCACTTCCTACGACATGCTCCGGAAGACATATGAGCTCATGAAGGATTCGGGGCTCCTTGAAGAGTATGTGCTGATGGCCCAGGGAATCACGTCGGGGAGCCGCACGAGACTGACAAAGAATTTTCAACGATTTGATAAAGCAATCCTTTTCGGTACAAGTAGCTTTTGGGAAGGGGTCGACATACCCGGAGAAGATCTATCTTGCCTGGCCATGGTTCGTCTCCCATTCTCTCCTCCTGATGAGCCAGTCACACAGGCTAAGGCGGAAATCCTCAAGGCGACGGGCAAAAATCCATTTTCTTCCCTCTCACTTCCGGAAGCCATCATCCGCTTCAAACAAGGAATCGGAAGGCTCATCAGAAGGAGCAGTGACAAGGGGATCATCATCGTCTATGACCGTCGCATCATCTCGACAAGGTATGGAAAGGCGTTCCTCGAATCGATCCCGGATATGCCTGTACAGGAAGGGGATCTGTTCGAACTCATCGATCAGATTGAAGAGTGGCTTTGAACCCCGGTGATAGGAAAGCCTCCGGGGAAGAGGCCGGATTACGGTGAACGGAGTACCCCCTCCAGTAAGTGTCATGAAAAGATGGGGTGAAGTTTTTACATTCAGCGATTACACAATGGAGAAATGTTGTTATAATGTGTGTAGAATGTAACAAACCAATCGATGAAGGAGGAACATCATGGAAAGCAAGATTGAAATTTTATCTACCCTTCGGATCGACTATACAGATAACCTTTATAAAGTGGTAGACGAATTGAACAGGACATTGAAGAAAGACGACTATATGTTTGGTCTCGCACTTGATCCAGAAGATCAGCAGGTGGCAGTACTAACAATCTATCGTACATAAAAGAGTGATAATGATGAAAAAATGGATAACGATAATCGTGATTGCCTTTGTGCTCATTGGTGGCACATCGGCCTTCTTGATTTATAAAAACTCACGGAGCCCGCTTCATAAACAGTCGGAAGCGGCAATCGACCGCGTTAAGGATGAAACGGCCATCACCAAAATCGACGACACAAGCTTCTATAACGGAACCAAAGCCTATTCTGTTATCATCGGTAAGGATGAAAACGGCAAGAAGAAGGTCGCGTGGGTTCCTGAAGGTAAAGGGAAAATCATCGAGAGGGACTGGGCCGGTGGCATTTCGAAAGAAGAGGCCGTCAAAAAGCTCAGAAGTGAGATCGAGCCAAAGGAACTTCTCTCCGTTCGGCTCGGCTATGAATCCGTAGGTCCCGTTTGGGAAATCACATACCTCGATGATCAGGAACAGCTGAATTATTTCTATATGCTGTTCTCCAATGGAGAATGGTGGAAAAAAATAGAGAATCTATAATACAGGAGTGAGTCACGATGAACATTTCATTAGCCCAACGAGTAAGTGCACTAACACCTTCCACAACACTGGCCATTACGGCCAAGGCGAAAGAGATGAAGCAGCAGGGAATCGATGTAATCGGACTTGGAGCGGGTGAACCCGACTTCAACACCCCTGACCATATCATCCAGGCGGCACATGAGTCGATGATCGGCGGTCAGACCAAGTACACCCCTTCAGGCGGTACTCCTGCCCTCAAGGAAGCCATCATCCAAAAATTCAAGACTGACCAGGGACTCGAGTATGGCCCCGGTGAAGTCATCGTGACGAGCGGTGCAAAGCACGCCCTCTATACCCTGTTCCAGGTACTTCTTGACGAAGGGGATGAAGTCATCATTCCGACACCTTACTGGGTGAGCTACCCGGAACAGGTGAAGCTCGCCGGAGGTGTTCCGGTGATGGTTGAGGGGAAAGAGGAAAACGAATATAAAATCACACCAGAGCAACTTGAAGGGGTGCTTTCATCCAAGACGAAAGCGCTCATCCTGAATTCCCCAAGCAATCCGACGGGTATGCTGTACTCCGAGGAAGAACTTCGTGCGATTGGTGAAGCGTGCATCAAACATGACGTTCTCATCGTTTCGGATGAAATCTATGAAAAGCTTGTGTATGATGGGAATAAACATATCTCCATCGCACAGCTGTCACCGGAGCTCAAGGATCAGACCATCGTTATCAACGGTGTGTCGAAATCCCACTCCATGACAGGCTGGAGAATCGGTTACGCAGCAGGCGATGCAACGATCATCAAGGCGATGACGAATCTTGCAAGCCACTCGACTTCGAATCCTACAACTACGTCCCAATTCGGAGCCATCGCGGCTTATGAGGGGGATCAAGCTCCTGTTGAACAAATGAGGCAGGCATTCGAAGAGAGACTGAACATCTTATTCGAGAAGCTCAATGCCATCCCGGGATTCAAGTGCATCAAGCCTCAAGGGGCATTCTACCTTTTCCCGAATGTCAAGAAAGCGGCAGAGCTGACAGGCTATGAAGATGTGGATGCCTTCACGAAGGCCCTCCTTGAGGAAGCGAAAGTGGCCGTGATCCCTGGTTCCGGTTTTGGTTCACCTGATAACATCCGTTTGTCTTATGCAACCAGCCTTGATTCCATGGAGGAAGCGCTGAAACGGATTCACACATTCGTCGTAGACCGCAGTAAGTAAGGACCGGCCCCTCTTCAAGGGGCTCTTTTTTCCAATCTGTTGCGACGTGATGATCGGGAAGGTATAATAAGGTACGATACATAAGTGTATAAGTTTTTGGAGGGAAAAAATCGTGAAAACCACAATAGCTCAAGTTAATCGTTATGTTGGGGAAGAAGTGACCATCGGTGCATGGCTCGCCAACAAACGTTCAAGCGGCAAGATCGCTTTTCTACAACTGCGTGACGGTACCGGCTTCATCCAGGGTGTCGTCGTCAAGGCCGAAGTCGAAGAGGAAATCTTCAAAAAGGCAAAGTCTCTTACCCAGGAAACGTCCCTCTATGTGACAGGTGTCGTCACGGAAGACGAACGTTCACCTTTCGGATATGAGCTTCAGGTTAAGGATGTCGAAGTAATCCATGAAGCCGTGGATTACCCGATCACACCGAAGGAACACGGGACCGAGTTCCTTATGGACCACCGTCACCTATGGCTGCGCTCCCGCAAGCAGCACGCCGTGATGAAGGTAAGGAATGAAATCATCAGGGCAACGTATGAATTCTTCAATAAAGAAGGATTTGTGAAGGTGGATCCGCCGATTCTGACCGGAAGTGCACCGGAGGGAACGACTGAACTATTCGCAACAAAATACTTCGATGAGGATGCCTATCTTTCTCAAAGCGGTCAGCTGTACATGGAAGCGGCGGCCATGGCCCTTGGAAAGGTCTTCTCATTCGGACCGACATTCCGTGCGGAAAAATCCAAGACCCGACGCCATCTCATCGAGTTCTGGATGATTGAACCGGAAATGGCTTTTGTCACATTCAATGAAAACCTTGAAGTGCAGGAACAGTATGTGTCCTACATCGTGCAGAGTGTGCTTGAAAACTGTAAGCTGGAGCTTGAGCGTCTGGGACGCGACACAAGCAAGCTTGAACAGATCAAAGCTCCATTCCCGCGCATCTCTTATGATGACGCCATCAAGCTCCTTCACGAGAAAGGGTTTGATGATATCACATGGGGAGATGATTTTGGGGCGCCACATGAAACGGCCATTGCCGAAAGTTACGATAAACCGGTCTTCATCACGCACTACCCGACTTCATTGAAGCCGTTCTATATGCAGCCGGATGCAGACCGTGATGATGTTGTCCTGTGTGCGGATCTGATCGCACCGGAAGGATACGGGGAAATCATCGGTGGATCAGAACGCATCCATGATGCCGAACTGTTGAAGCAGCGCATCGAAGAACATGATCTCGCGACAGATGCATACAAATGGTATCTTGAATTGAGGGAGTACGGATCAGTTCCCCATTCTGGATTCGGACTTGGTCTGGAACGGACCGTTGCCTGGATCAGCGGCGTGGAGCATGTCAGGGAAACCATCCCATTCCCGCGTCTGTTGAACCGTCTATATCCGTAATGAATACGCCGTCCTGTGCATGTTGCACGGGATGGCCTTCTTTTTTTGAAGCGGTATGGAAAAGAAAAACACTCTGCAATAGCAGAAAATGACCCATAGCCATGATATACTGGTTAGGAGGTGTTAGTACTATGGATCATAAACGACTGATGTTGTCCTGGATCGAGGAAGGGACATTGAACATCCCCCATTTATTATTGAAACATTATCAAGTTCTCGGATTGAATGAAACCGAGCTTGTCCTATTACTCAATATTTACAGGCATCTGGATAAGGGAAATCAGTTCCCGACACCCACTGACCTTTCCGAAAGCATGACCTTAAGTGCTGAACACTGTTCTTCCCTTTTGAGGAAACTGATCCAGCATCAATTCCTTGGAATCGAAGAAGGAGCTTCCCCGGAGGGCATCCTCTTCGAACGGTACAGCCTGACGCCCCTTTGGAGTAAACTGGCGGACCATATCATTCAGGATGACAAGAGGGAGCAGACCGTGCAGGCGATGGAGGAAGAGGCGGACATCTATTCCGTGTTCGAACAGGAATTCGCACGTCCCTTGTCCCCCCTGGAGTGCGAGACCCTTGCCATGTGGCTGGATCAGGATGAGCATAATCCAACCATTATCAAGGCTGCACTGAGGGAGGCTGTCATCTCCGGAAAGCTTAATTTTCGATATATCGACCGCATCTTATTCGAATGGAAGAAAAACGGCGTGAAGACCATCGAGGATGCCAGGAACCAAAGCCAGCGCTTCCGACCGCATCAAAAAGCGGCTGCGCCGAAGGAAATGAAATCTGAAGGGAAGCGCAAGTCGGTTCCCTTTTATAACTGGTTGGAGCAATAGGGAATAAAAGACCGGCCATCGTGGCCGGTCTTTTTTCAAACGCATAGGAGAGGGGCATTAAGGCATGAGTGGTGACCCCTCACACGTGATAAGGAGGATGTATTTCTTTGCTGAACAATAAACAGATTGCCATATGTCTGGATGAAATGAGGGGCATGTACCCGGAGGCCCATTGTGAACTTGTCCATGAAAATCCTTTTGAGCTCGTCATCGCCGTGCTGCTCTCCGCACAGTGCACAGATGTGTTGGTCAATAAAGTGACAAAGAATCTTTTTCAGAAATACAAGGAACCTGAGGACTATTTGGCCGTCACATTGGAAGAGCTCCAGCAGGATATCAGGTCCATCGGACTTTACCGGAACAAAGCGAAGAATATCCGTAGCCTCTGTGAGATCCTTCTTCAGGAATATGGAGGGGAGGTCCCGAGAGAACATGAGGAGCTTGTGAAGCTGCCGGGAGTCGGAAGGAAGACAGCGAATGTTGTTGTCTCCGTCGCCTTCGGTGTACCGGCCTTGGCCGTGGATACCCACGTGGAGAGAGTCAGTAAGCGTCTAGGTATATGCCGATGGAAGGACAGCGTACTCGAAGTCGAGAAAACGCTCATGCGAAAGATTCCCCGCGAAGAATGGAGCGCAACGCATCACCGCCTGATCTTCTTCGGTCGCTATCACTGCAAGGCGCAGTCTCCTCAGTGTGATATTTGCCCTCTGCTTGATTTATGCAGGGAAGGGCAGAAACGAATGAAGAAAAAGGTGAGGGGATGAAGGAGCGGGCAGATGGCCAGACGGGTGCACCCTTATCAGAAGTACATGAGAATCTAGATGATAGAGGATACAACCTTCATCCCGAAGAGGCTTATCGGAACTGGGAAGAGGGAAAGGTCCGGATTTCCACCCTTTTCAAAACACGTGATGCCGAATCGGCAGATGAAATGGAAAGGGCCATACTTTGGTTCTATCAGCTCTTATTTTGGAGTAATGGGCAGGAGGTTGATCTGACCGATTGGGAGAAGGCATTGGAAGGGCTGGAGTTGAAGCCTTACAACGTCGTGGACCGGCTATCTTTTATCCGGCAGAACACAAGGATTGCTCATTCCTTCCTGCAGCTGCAGGAACTTTTTGAAGAACAATGGAAGAGATATGCGAAGGACAGAGCGATGAAATCCATAAAAAAAAGCAGCGAGTAGGCAAACTCGCTGCTTTTTTCTATTGGGCCGGTGTAGGGGCTTGATCTTGGGTACCGTCCGTCGTTCCTCCATCACTTGGTGGTTCGGTGTCGGTACCTCCTTGGTCTCCGTCACCCTCTGCTGGAGGATTCTCATCACCTGGAGGGGTGCCGCCGTCTCCGTTGTCGGAGCCATTATCGTTTCCGCCGCCGTTCCCGTTGTCATTTCCATTTCCATTTCCCATTGTCATTCCCGTTATCTCCTTCGTTGCCCTGGTCATCTTCATTCCCCGGGGTGTCAGGATTGTCGGTGTTGCCGTCATCGGCATTGTCATCGGGTTGATCTTCCGGTTCTTCCGCTTGTTCTTCTTCGTCATTACCACTCACTGTCACGCTTGTGGAAGCAGGGTCGCTTCGCTGACCGCCAGAGATGGCTACGACTTCGAATGCGTACGTACCGTCGCCTTGAATGTTATCGACATTCAAACCTTTTTTATCCGTTGTTGTCAGGGTTTGTTTCGATTCCCCATTGATTGAAACGGAGACTTCGAACTTGACGTCTTTCTTTTTCTTATAATCCCATGATAGCTTGATGGATTGTTTCTTATCATCGTATTTTGCATTCAGTCCGCTAGGTGCATCGATCTTATCGAATTCAGACGAGACTTTAGACGGTTCTGTACCGCGTACGAACAATTCCGTGATAATGCGGTCATCAGGCGTATAATCGCTAGGGAGTCTTGCCGGGTTGCTTCCCATCTCGACTTTCGACTCGACAACGGAGTTCGGTTTTTTGAAGTCTGCCGTGTCGACACCATCATGTACGGAACTCATCAAGTCACTCACGATATACTGGGCGATATGCCTGTCGGTCGGATCAAGGGAGTTGGATTGCTTTTCATACCCTGTCCAGACGGCTGCTGTATAGTTGGTCGTATATCCGACGAACCATGAATCCGGTGCATTTGCTTTCGGGATTCCCAATTTCTCGCGATCTTTCTGAGAATAGTTGGTGGTACCTGATTTACCTGCCATTGGAAGCCCAGGTACTTTGGCGTACAGCCCTGTACCCCTAGGGTGATCAATGACACTTTTCAGAACATCTGAAATCATATAGGCCGTATATTCCTTCATGGCGGCTTTTGGCTTGATATCAGGTTTGACTTCCGTTTCTCCATCGCGGAGAACCACTTTTTGAATTGCGTGAGGTTTCGTATAGACACCTTCATTGCCGAATGCAGCATACGCACCTGCCATTTGGACGGAGTTGACACCAGGTGATACACCGCCGATGGAGGCAGATTCATAATAATGGTCGAAATTCAGCCCAAGTCCATTCACGAAGTCCTCGGCTTTTTCAGGGCCGACTTCCTGGAATGCCTTCAGGGCCGGGATATTCCGTGAGTCCCAGAGGGCTTCCCTCATGGTGATCGGTCCTTTGAATTGTCCATCATAGTTATTCAATTCTGTTCCGTCGGAATATTTATATGGTTCATCATCCAGGATATGATACGTGGACCATTTCAAGTATTCAACGGCCGGTGCATAGTCGATCAACGGTTTGATCGTGGAGCCCGGTTGGCGTTTGATGTCTGTGGCATAGTTGAATCCACGCTGTACGTTTTTATCTTGTTCACGTCCTCCTCCGATGGCCCGGATTTCCCCGGTTTTCGTATCAAGGAGGGTGATGCCGGCCTGCATCGGCTGGTCGTATTTTTCAGGATAGGTGAAGGATGTGTTTTCACCTGCAAGGATCTCTTCGACGCGATCCTGTGCTTTCGGATCGACCGTCGTATAGACCTTCAGTCCATCTGAATAGATGTTGTAATCGCCCATATCTTCGACTTCTTCGATTACAGCATCGACGAAGGCTGGGTATTTATTATCATTCCGATTGGCGCGATCTTTTTCTGATACGAGGCCTTCCGTGATCGGAATCTTTTGTGCTTCTTCTTTTTGTTTTTCTGTGATTCTTCCATGCTGGGCCATAAGGGAAAGGACGATATTCCGTCTCTTCTCTGCTGCCTCGGGGTGCTTGAACGGATTGTAGTTATTAGGACTCTGAGGAAGACCGGCAATCACTGCTGCCTCATTCAGCTTGATGTCTTTTACATCTTTACCGTAGTAATAATCCGCTGCCGTGGCCATCCCGTTGATGCCATCGGACATATACACTTTGTTGAAGTACATCTCAAAGATTTCTTCTTTTGTGTAATCCTGCTCGAGCTTGATGGCGAGCCATGCTTCCTGTGCCTTACGTTTCAACGTCTTTTCGGGATTCAGGAATGAGCCTTTGATCACCTGCTGGGTGATAGTGGAGGCCCCTTCGGATCCGAATCCGCCTGTAATATTGGCCATGACGGCTCCCCCAAGGCGAATGAGGTCGATCCCGTGATGTTTGTAGAAACGATTATCCTCTGTGGCGAGGACCGCGTCCTGCATCACTTCTGGAATATCTTCAAAGTTGGCGTATTCACGCTTTTCTTTTCCGACCGTGGTGATCAGATCACCATTCATGTCAAAGATTTCCGAAGCAATCGGATCTTTCAATAATTTTTCATCAAGGTCCGGGGCACTTGAGGCGTAATAGGCGAACAGCCCGCCTCCTGCGATCATCCCGATGATCCCGATGACGAATAATGTTAAGATGACACGCTTGAACAGAGAACGTTTCTTCCCTTTTTTACCTGAGGGCTTTTGTTTCTGCTGGGCAAGGCGTTTTTCTTCTCTGGATTTATACTCACCAGCCATTTTGGTTCCTCGCTTTCAATCTTCTGTCTATTTTAGTATTGTCCACGTTTTGAAATATACAACACGGAAGAAGACAAAATATAGATTAACTCATTTTGATAGAGCTAAAAATATAACTCTTGGACTATTTTTAAGTAGTCGACCCTTGGATGGAGTCCAAGGCGTATCCTTGTCCCGTCGCTCTCGATTTCCTCCTTGGTGATGGATTTGCGCCCCACCGTCAAGCATTCTTCTCCAATAGGTACCTGGAGAGGGGAAGGGGAGGAGGAACACTTCTTCCGTCGCCGAGAAGCGCAGGAGGACGAAGGTGATCCCGTCATGTTTATAAACCTCTTCCATATGGGTAATTTGATGTTCATGGAAGTTTTTGAGAGGGAAGGATGTGCTGTTTTTGGTTTCCTTTGCTTCAAAATCGATATACCTGCCCTTGAAGACACCATTGTAGTCCGTGGTGGAAGGCTGCTTGAAATAGGCCTCTTTGATGACTGCGGCGCTTCTTGAAGGGTAGAGGACATCAACGATTTGCACAGGTGTAGGCTTTTTATGAATGACTGCCTTCTGGGCAAGATAATACAGATTGGTTTCATTAATATCTTCTTCGAGTGTCATCCCCCTGTTGCCATACGTTACTTGTTTCGGTTTAGCCCCGGGTTTTTTTGAGGGTCGTTCCGGTTCCACATATTTCTTTCCATTCGGATAATGGAATTTCATGGTAATACACCTCGCAGACTAATCTATATCATACCAGAAAGTCCCCCCCGACTTTGTGTGAATAAATCATTACAAATCTCCTCACCCTAGATATATTAAGGACTCGGGGAGGATCAGATGAAAAGAATCTTATCCGAATATACCCTCTATCAAAGAGGATAAACCTCTCGGCTATTGGATCATGATGATACGCGCCCAGGTACGTGGTCATAATAAGGATAATATCTCGAGGACGATGGCCTATCAAGGGTTCTTTGACCTGCACCGTGAAGTCAGATGGTCCCTCCTTGCTTCTCTCGTATCGAGGAATGCCGGATGGAATATGACGGATCTCAAAGGCGGGATTCTCGGAGATCTTCTTTCCCGCAGGTGCAGGGATGGACTGTTCATGACCTATGAACGCGCCAACTGGACGATTTTTGAAGATGCCTATCCTCAGCTCCTCATCTACCATTATTCGGTGCAGGCGGGGACGGAAATGTTTCATCTCCTAGATGAATTTCAAGTCTCTTCTTTCATGAAAACAGAATGGACCTATTTTTGGAAGAACGGGGATATTGATCGACTGGTGACAGCGCTGATTATCAACGAACAAAATTTGATTCAGGAACCTGTCATCCTTGATCCTGTGTATCGCAGGGTCTTTACATCTCCGCTTTTTTTAGTGGAAGACCGGCTCCACTTCAGTTCGGTGCTCTTTCCGACCTTGGATGGGCGACTCTATGGGGCTAGTGTACATGGGTTCAGGAGCTTGGACAACAGGATCCTTCTGGGAAAGAAGCTGTACCGAATCCTTTTTCATAGTGATCATTTTACAGACATCATGAAATGGGCAGACACGGTCGAACCCAGGGGTTCACGAAGGGAATATGCTGAAGGGACGACCGGTACGTCTTCGCCTGAGCTCCGAAGTGTTTATGATGAGGTTCCACACCATTTGAGAGGGAAACGTGACTGGTCGAAAGACGGATGGTCAAAAAAGAGTGGTTCGATCCCGTTGATCTTCCTTCAGAAGTGGAGATCAAAAGCTGGTTCGTACAGAAAGAAAAGCAGCTGATGAGAATGAATGGCCTCGTTAAATGGGTAAAGAAGGCCCTTTCCTTGAGGTCTTCCAAATGAGGGGAATGAAAAGACGAAGACCCGGGGCACTTCAGCCTCCGGGTCTTCATCATTCTTCTATTAAGTGGAAGGGCGGTCCGGCCCGGTCAGTTTAGGATTCCCTTTAGCAGCATTTTGCTTGTTTTCCTGTTGCTTGGGATCTTTCGTTTGCTTTTTCATGTTTTCCACCTCCATCCCTAGTATGAAGTGTGGAAGCTCCTTTTATTCAATCATGTCGAAGCCTTGTCTGTTGTCCACTATCTTTGCCGAATCGCTTCTAGTTTTGTCACAGGGGAAGGGGATGCCTTCAAAAAGGAGAATACTCTTAGTAAATCAAAATGCTGGGAGGACCCCATTATGCATCAGAAACAGGAAATCATGTTAAAGCTTGCCGAGATCGAGGAAAGCCTTAATCAGTTGGAACAAAATTTGTATGACCGGATCCGGATCGAGAAGCAGGATAGAGTCGACAGTTTCCACATCGAGGTGCAGAAGGTGGAAAATCAGCTGGATCGATGTGAAGGGATCAGGGATCTTCGCCGTCCGTCCCCTTCATTCGCAGTGTAAAAGCTTGAATTATCCATGAAGACATCATAAAATGACTGTAACGAAGCAGCCGTGGTTTAGGCTGCTTTTTACTTTGATACACTGGGGGGGTTCGTGGATGGACAAGTTGATCGGTGTGACGGAAAGCCTGCTCACTGAAGCAGGTTTCATGATAGAGAGAATACAAACGAAGAAGGGAAAGCGGGGAGAAAGGTGACTTTTACGGGGATGTAAAACCCTATGCGGATAAGGTCAAAAGCTTGAATGATCAGTGGAGGTCTTTATCTGAAGAATGGGTTGCCACGTCCAAGCCAAAACATCTTCACCTCCCGCAAATTTCCAATACATACGATAATATCGAAATGCTCTCGGTTCACTGTTTCTTCCCGGAATCAAGCTACAATCGGTTCATCAGTCATTATCAATCTGTTTCCTACGTTCTGGGGACACAGCTCAATGAACTGAGGAAGGATTGAAGGGAAGCGGCAGCTGAGTCATGAAAAATCCGGGTACCCCACCAATCGGGGTCCCGGATTTTTTAATGGCATATTCGTTTTATTTATTGATGGTCCATCGTCGGTTCAAGGTCTCTAATGAGCTCCTTATAATGTTGAAAAGTAATTTCATTGGAAATATAAAGTTTTTTGGCCATGGTCAGAAGGTCGAGGTGATTGGCTGCATCGTCGTGTTTACTCGTCTTGTAGCATTGAATCAATTCATTTAAACTCATTGTGTTTCCTCCCTTTACCGTCTTTTCAACAGGCTCGTTCCCCGCGTGGTGCCAACAAGGATTCCTGACACAATTCTATCATGGGAAGACGGCGGATTTGAGTTGTAAGAATAGTGTAACTATCGACATTGATTGTCGAAAAATCTGACCTCCTGGGTGTTTTCACCATTTTGCTTGAAGCGTCATATGGTGTACTAAATGATGAAATCGAACGGGAGGGTTCATATGTATCCACACCATCACCAAAGGCAAGCTCATCCATTCATGCATTCCGCGTATGGGCAGAATCCATACGGAGGTCTTTCGAATCTAGGGATGGATCCCTTTCAGCAACAGCTTCCCCCTCAAGAACCGGTCCATCAAATGATGCCTTATTCACAAATGCCGTCACAGAGCTATTATTCGAATCCGTATTTTGATAATCCCCTGCAGTCAAAGGAATATAATCCGTATCAGGCGTATGCTTCTCAACAAGGATATGCAAATCCCTATCCGAAGGCGAAATTCATGGCGAAGCCTTCTTCCGGGGGAATGGGTGGCATGTTGAATTCGTTCAAATCACAGGACGGAAAATTCGATCTGAATAAAATGATGAACACCGGCAGTCAAATGATGGGGGCGATCAATCAGGTTTCTTCTCTTGTGAAGGGATTCGGGGCATTTTTGAAGTAAGATACAGCATAAGGGAAGGGGCATATGCCCCTTCCCTTATTTCATTCGATTCGAAGCCTGTTGCCTGTGTCTTTTTTGAGGATGACGGTGAGGATGCCGTCTGCCAAGGAAGCTTTTTGCCCCCTCTCATCGATCGTACTTGGGAAAGCAATACTCCTGCTGCTGCGCGAGGTGGACTTTTGATAGCTGAACGTGCGGTTCCGTTGATTGTCTTCTGTAAACTCTTCGATTCTCGTGATGTTGATGGTCATATAGTCAGGAAAGATATCGAGCTCGATCTGCTCTTTTTTGATTCCAGGGACCTCGGCGGTGATGACGAGGCAATCCGTCCGCTCCTCCAGGTCCACGGGGAAGGAACCCCAGGGATTCTGGGAGGAGGAGAAAAAATCATCAATGCTTTGCAGCATCCCTTTCATCGGCTTTTCATGGAAAAATTGATTCATGGAGTTCATAAGATTCCCGAAGCCGAATGGATGTTTTGGTGGTTTATCCATCGTGATTCCCCTTTCGACATGCCTTTTGCATCCAGTGTATGAGGAATGCCCATACAATGTGAATGAACCTCTGAGCATGCTCATGGTGATGGAAAGTCATGACCCCTATATTTTTTTCTTTGTATTCGAACATAGATTCGCTAAAATAGGGGGTGAGGTGAACAAGATGTTTCGAAAAAGCAATCTGCAACAACTCATTCAACAGTTAAAGACCGATGAGCGGTTCAGCGATCAGATCGGTCATTGGCATACTATAGAAGAAAAGCAAGCCGATACGGTGGATTTTCCAGGGAGCCTCGATCCCCGCATCAGGCATGCACTTGAAGTCCGTGGGATCGGCAACCTTTACACCCACCAGCGATCAGCTTATGACCTCGCCCAGGCAGGTCAGAGCTTCACGGCGGTAACACCAACAGCATCTGGAAAAACTCTATGCTACAATCTTGCCTGTCCTCCAGATCAGTCATGGATAATCCCGATTCAAGGGCACTGTATATCTTTCCAACGAAAGCACTGGCCCAGGATCAGAAGAGTGAACTGAACGAAATCATTCAGAAACGAGTCTTTCCATCAATAGCTATACATATGACGGGGATACAGCTGCAAATATCCGGCAGAAGGTGCAGGAAAGCAGGACATATCGTCATTACAAATCCAGATATGCTGCATTCAGCCATCCTTCCCCATCATACGAAATGGGTGTCCCTCTTTGAGAATCTGAAATATGTCATCATTGATGAACTCCATATTTATCAGAGGTGTGTTTGGCTCCCATGTGGCAATGTGATCAGACAGATTGAAAAGAATTTGTGCGTATCTACGGAGTTCAAACCCGAAATTCATTTGTACCTCCGCAACGATTGCCAATCCGAAAGAGCTTGCGGAGCAACTGACAGGAGAGAAAATGGACCTTGTCGATAATAATGGGGCGCCATGTGGAAAAAAACATTTCGTGTTCTATAATCCTCCCATCGTCAATAAACCACTTAATATCCGAAGAAGTGCCACCCTTGAGGTCAGGAGGCTTGCGGGCGAGCTATTGAAAAATAAGATCCAGACGATCATTTTTGCCAGAAGCCGAGTAAGGGTGGAAATCATTCTTACGTATTTACAGGAGCTTGTTGAAAGGAAACTAGGAGCGAAGTCGATCAGGGGCTATCGGGGTGGGTATCTGCCCACTCAGAGAAGGGAAATTGAAAAAGGCTTGAGGGCAGGGTGATATATATGGGGTTGTCAGTACGAATGCCCTTGAACTGGGAGTCGATATCGGCCAGCTGCAAGTATGCATCATGACGGGATATCCGGGAACGATCGCAAGCGCCTGGCAGCAGGCGGGAAGAGCCGGAAGAAGACATGGTGAGTCCCTGGTCATCATGGTGGCGAGCTCACAGTCCCCTCGATCAATTCATCATTGAACATCCGAATTATTTCTTTGACCAGTCTCCTGAAACGGCGAGGATCAATCCTGATAATCTCATCATTCTCATTGATCATATCAAATGTGCCGCCTTTGAACTTCCCTTCAAGGAAGGTGATAAATTTGGCGGGATCGAAATCGAAGATATGCTGGAATTCCTTGCAGAAGAGAGGGTTGTTCACAAAAATGGAGACAAATGGTATTGGATGAATGATGCCTTCCCTGCTCATAACATCAGTCTTCGCTCTGCCTCACAGGAAAATGTCATCATCGTTGACCAGACGATACTCGGCGGTGAAGGTGATCGGGGAGATGGATCGTTTCTCGGCGATGACCCTCCTTCATGATGAAGCGATTTATTTACATCAAGGGCATACAGTTTCAAGTGGAAGTTCTGGACTGGGAAGAGAAGAAGGCATTTGTTAAGGAAGTCGACGTGGATTATTTTACGGATGCCAACCTTGCCGTCTAATTGAGTGTACTTGAAACAGACAAGCATCAGAGAATCAGGCTCATGGGAATGCGGCATTCGGGGATGTCATCGGTCGCGCGATGGCCACGATCTTCAAGAAAATAAAATTCGATACTCATGAAAATATCGGATCAGGTCCGATCCATCTGCCAGAAGAAGAACTTCACACAAGTTCCAGCTGGATTTCCCTCAAGGAAGATACAGGATTGTCACAGGAACGGCTAGAGGAAGGACTGATCGGGGCGCGGAAAGCCTGAAATCGATCGTTCCCCTTTATGTCATGTGCGATCCGAGTGACATCTTCGTCGTACCACAAATCAAGGCGGCTCACAATGAAAGACCGACGATCTTTATCTACGACCGCTACCCTGGAGGGGTGGGTCTCAGTGAAAAGGTATACGACCAGATCGAAGAAGTTCTTATGGAAACGAAGAACATGATGGAAAGATGTCCGTGTGAAACAGGCTGTCCATCCTGCATCGGGACGGAACATTCTTTGGAAACGGCCAAAATGGATACGCTGAAATTATTCGAGCTGTTCCTCGCATAGGAGGTGAAAGGGAATGTCACTGAAGAATAAGCTGAATCGGATGAAAAAGCATATTATCCGTGAAGAGGCTGAACCGGTTGTGAAACCCCCGTTGAACCAGCTTCCGGAAGATGCCCTCCCCCATGCTGATCAATGGGGGGCAATCGGAGCGACTCCATATTTCCTGGATGAGGACTTTTGCATCGTGAGGGAGAAGCGATACCCCCTGGATCACATCCACGGAAGTTATTCCTTCAGGGATTTTGTAAGAGCCGTGAAGGCTTGGCAGGATTTTGAAGGGGAGCATCCCTTGTCTGCCAGGGGCCTTTCCCCCCAGGACCTGTTCTTTTTTGATACGGAAACGACCGGATTGGGTGGCGGGGCAGGCAATACGATTTTCCTCCTAGGTCATGCACGCATCACAGAAACGGAAGTCGTCGTCACCCAGCATGTGCTTCCGCGTCCGGGGAGTGAGATCCCCCTTTATCACAGTTTTCTATCAAAAGTCGATTACACGACCCTTGTCACCTATAACGGAAAAGCATTTGACTGGCCGCAGGTGAAAACGCGTCATACCCTGATCAGGGAGCATGTTCCGAAACTTCCGTCCTTCGGTCACTTTGACCTTTACCACGGCTCCAGGCGCTTGTTCAAAGAAAAACTTGGATCTGTGAAACTTGTAAATGTCGAGAAGGAGATACTTGGATTTCATCGTAAGGATGATGTCCCTGGCTATTTGGCTCCGATGATCTACTTTGATTATGTGGAGAGGAGGGATCCTGAGGGGATCTTCAAGGTAATGGAACATAACGAACTCGATATCCTGTCCCTTATCACCTTATATGCCCATCTCTCCCTCACTCTCCTCAATCCAGGTGAGCCCGAATCCTTCGAAGTCGGGAGATGGCTTCAGTACACAGGAAACAAGGAGAGGGCGAAGGTCCTTTTTCAGAAGATCGTGGATGAGGGGGATAAGGGGAATGACGAAGCCCTTCATCTTCTCGCCCTCGAATTGAAGAAGGAGAAGGATTTCGAACAAGCGGCCAAGCTTTGGGGAAGGATCGGTGATGAGGCTCCTGCAAAATTGCAAAAAGCGGCCTTCATCGAATTGTCCAAGCTTCATGAGCATAAGTTCAAAAATCTTGATCGCGCGAAGGACTACGCCGAACGTGCTGTCCCTTTGGTCCGGGAAGGAAGTGAATCCGACCACCTTCAGCATCGGATTGACAGGCTCCTTGGAAAAATGGAGAGACAGTAAACAGTGTGGATGACAGGTTTTTGCTACCGTGAAAAATTTCCAGTAAAAAGCTTCGGAAAATTTCATCCGGGAATATTGAGAATTTTCTAATGTAGATGTAAAATAATACATTGTGATGAAATTTTTCGGATAGGATGATGAAGATTGAACCGAGCGATTCTCTTGTTGTTTTTTGTCGTGATTGGACTGACGGCTTTCGTGTTTTCCAATTTCTCTGGGACCCTTTACAGTGCCAACTGATTTAAAATAGGTAAATGCATCAGTACCCGTGGCTCCGATTCATCATAGGTTGATAGTGTAGACACCATGAGATGAAAGGAGATCATGTCACGATGTACTGTAGACCAAGACCAAACCAAGTCCTTCCGGCCGTCATGCACCCGACGAAGTGCTGTGTGAATCACACCTTCACGACCCTGGAGGTACCCCATATCCATCCCGTGCATACCACTACGGTGAATCACGTGAAGTATCAGCACAAACACTACTTCCCTCATACCAATTCAATGGTGGACAATGTATCCAACCAGCAGTTCAACTGCGGTGGGGGGATGGGCGGACCAGGCGGACCGGGATTCGGCCCTGGATTCGGACCAAGACCGCGGCCATTTGGATTTTAATGAATGAACAATCGGCACCTGTCCGGCTCATTTCCCTTTATCAGAGGGTATGCCTGGGGAACAGGTGCTTTTTTCAATGGTTGTAAGAGGCAATCTCGTGGAAATGTGTGCTACAATGGAAGCAATAAGGACAGACTATGAGTAAAGGAGATTCGGTATCATGGGCGGGGTCGCATCGATCACAGGATATAAATCCTTTGAGTTGGGCATCTTCAAACAAGACGACAAGCGGTTCAATACATAAAGCAAGCCATCGAGGAAAGAACTGGTATCCCTTCTTGATTAAGGGTTGGAATGGGTCCTCATTTCCGGGCAGCTCGGAGTGGAGTTATGGGGAGCAGAAGTTGTATTTGAGCTACAGGAAGAATATCCTGATCTTAAACTTGCAGTCCTGACTCCTTTCTTTCACAGGAGGAAAACTGGAATGACCAGAATAAGGAATATTATGAGATGATTCTTTCTCAGGCCGACTTTGTCGACTCCATCTCGAAAGTCCATATAAGAATCCAAGCAGTTCAAGAATCGAAATTTTGTTTTTACACAAAAGCCAATCATGTATGATCCTATATGATGACGAAAAAGAAGGCTCCCTAAATATTTCTATGAAGAAGCCAAAAAGAAGCAAGAATCAAGATCCATCTTTGATCCTCAGGGCAATCATTCGTTTAATGATCTTGCAATGGGTGGTGGAAGAGGACGCAGATGGAGGAACAGTTAGCGGTTACTCTGATAAGATACCATTGACAAACGATCGGTTATTTGAAAAAATGATATAGATAAATATAGAGGTGAATATGAATGATCTCAGATAAAGTGAAATTAACGGCAAAGGATATTTTGGAAAAAGAGTTCAAAAGTGGAATGCGAGGGTATAAGCCGGAAGATGTGGATAAGTTTTTAGATTTGATTATTAAAGACTATGAAACCTTTCATCAGGAAATTGAAGACTTCAGCAGGAGAATCTGCGACTGAAAAAGCAGGCAGAGGGTGCCTGAAGCAGCAGCGTTCCGGCTCCCCCTCAACAGACACGGGACAACGAACTTCGATATTCTTGAAGCGTTTGTCCAATTTAGAGAAACATGTGTTTGGTAACAAATTATACGACTGATATTTCCAGTTGAATTATGAAGAGAACTGCTATATAATTAGGTATTGCTGATCCTTAATGGTGTTTGGGTAATCGCTGCAACGCTTGGTTGTAGAGGAAAGTCCATGCTCGCACGGTGCTGAGATGCCCGTAGTGTTCGTGCCTAGCCAATTCATAAGCTAGGGCAGTCCAATCAAACGGGCTGACGGCAGGGAAAACACCTACGTCCTTTACGGATATGGTGTGACTACCTTGAAAGTGCCACAGTGACGAAGTCCTGTTAGAAATGGCAGGAGTGGAACGAGGTAAACCCCACGAGCGAGAAACCCAAATTTGGTAGGGGAATCCTCTCGGAGGAATTGAACGAAGAGAGGGACAAAGGATTTCCTTTGTAGATAGATGATTACCACCCGAGTACGAGACGAAAGTCGCCTGCAGTACAACGGAACAAAACATGGCTTACAGAACGCTATTACGGGATAAGAGCAATAATGGATTACAATAATGCAAGTGACTGATACATGCAGGTAATACACTGCCTTTTGTATCAGTCCTTTTTATTTTATAGAAAACAGTGACTATATGAATATAGTGAACATATTTATGAAAGGGGTGAAGGATATTGAGTACATATACATTGATCGCAACGGCAGCTATGGGGTTGGAATCGATCGTTGCCAAAGAAGTGAAAGAACTTGGGATATGAATGTCAGGTGGAAAATGGGAAGGTCATATTCAAAGGAGATGAAACGGCCATTGCAAGGGCCAATATGTGGCTGAGAACGGCTGATAGAGTCAAGATCCTTGTCGGGGAATTCAATGCGTATTCCTTCGATGAATTATTTGAAAATACAAAGAACTTCCGTGGGAGGATTTTCTTCCTGTGGATGCAGAGTTCCCTGTGCAGGGGAAATCAGTCAAATCAAAACTTTACAGTGTGCCTGACTGTCAGGCCATCGTAAAAAAAGCGATCGTTGAACGGCTGAGAACAGCCTATAAGCAAACATCATGGCTTGATGAAACAGGACCTCTTTTCAAGATTGAAGTGGCCATCCACAAAGATATAGCGAGCATCACCCTCGATACAAGCGGTCAAGGCCTCCATAAAAGGGGATATCGTGTAGGTCAAGGGGAAGCCCCTTTAAAGGAAACGCTGGCTGCTGCACTTGATTCAACTGACAACATGGAATCCTGATCGTCCCTTTGTGGATCCTTTCTGTGGTTCAGGGACGATCGCCATCGAAGCAGCTCTCATCGGACAAAATATCGCTCCTGGATTCAATCGTGAATTCCTTTCAGAAGACTGGCCGATGATGAACCTGTGATGTGTGGGAGAAAACGCGGATGGAAGCAGAAGATCTAGCGAACTATGATCAGCCCCTTGAAATTCTCGGAACCGACATCGATCACCGCATGATTGAGATTTCAAAGAAAACGCCCTTGAAGCAGGACTTGGTGACTTGGTGAAATTCAAGCAAATGCAAGTGAGAGACTTCACTTCGGAATTAGAGTATGGAGTCATCGTCGGAAATCCTCCATATGGGGAACGTTTAGGTGAACGCAAAGAAGTAGAGACAGATGTATCGTGAAATGGGAAAAGCCTTCGATAAGCTTGATACTTGGTCTGTATATATGATGACTTCCCATGAGAACATTTGAACAATGCTATGGGAAGCAAGCCACAAAAAAGCGTAAACTGTTCAATGGATTCATCAGGACAGATTATTATCAATTCTTGGGGCCACGGCCGCCAAGAAAGATGATATTACAGATTATTGGAAAAAGATGGCTGAATCTCAGGAATAAATCTCTCATTTCCTGCGTATAATAGTTCTATCATTTTTAGAGGAGTGAAAGAGGATGGACCATTCTCTCATTGATTATCCATAAAATCTATCAGGCCATACAAAGTTCCATTTCTTCATTTCAGGAGAAGGGAAAGGAAAGCCGATCCACTAGCCCTACATGAAGCATCCAAAAATCTGGATCAGGCGATTTCAATATGAATTATTGAGAAAAAAGAGAATATACGACTGAGTGCACTCTCACGGAAGATAGGGACATCCATACAAATGGTAGATTCACCCTTTGTATGGAGTGTCTCTTTTTTTGGGTGAAGTATTCTTATAATAGAAAGTCTGAGATAAATTATACGCTATTTCTTTTCATAAGAAAGAATTCTAGTAAATTAGAAATATTGTGTTCATGCAGGAGGATTTATATGAGAAAAAAATTACCATTTGAATTAACAAAGGAACAATCCTTTTATGAAGCATTATCCGATTGGGTCGGGGATGTTTTTTATGATATTTTGCCTGAAAAAGGATTTGATTTGCGAGATGAACAGGTTTTCATGGCCTTTCAACTCAATCAGGCATATAAAAATAAACAAGTCATGTTTGCAGAAGCAGGAGTTGGAACCGGGAAAACACTTGTCTATCTGCTCTATGCCCTTATCCTATGCAAGGTATACGGGTAAGCCTGCCATCATCGCCTGTGCGGATGAAACCCTCATCGAGCAGATTGTCAAAAAAGAAGGGGACATTGACAAGCTTGAAAATGCCCTGGATTTAGATATCGATGTCCGCCTGGCAAAATCACGAGAGCAATATCTTTGTATCAAAAAATTAGAAGAAAATGCTTCTCTAATGATGACATTATCAGGACATTTGGGAGGATTTGCCGGGCATTCGTCCATGAAAATTCCTCCATGAGAAATTTCACCATTATGGTGATCGAAAGGAATATGCCGAGTTATCAGATGAAGAGTGGAATTCAGTTGGCTGGGATTCCCTTCAAGACTGCATGTCCTGCGCCTATCGCCATCGCTGCGGACTTACGCTTCATCGGGAGCACTATCGTAATGCGGCCGACCTGATCATCTGTTCCCATGATTTTTATATGGAGCATATCTGGACGAAAGATTCCAGAAAACGGGAAGGGCAGCTGCCCCTTCTGCCAGAAGCAAGCTCAGTTGTTTTTGATGAAGGACATCTATTGGAATTTGCTTCACAAAAAGCGATGACCTACCGGATGACGAATGGAAACACTTGAAGGTCTCTTAGAAAAATTATCTTCTTCTGATATGAGGGAGGAAACACTCTATCTCATTGAAGAGATCATGCTGATAATGAAAAGTGGTTCGAGCTTCTTGAAAAAGAATCCAAAGAGGTAGCTGGATGCGAAGCGTCATTATGTGTCCAGCGCTGCGATATTTACAGCAGGCGAAGAGCCTCTCTTACAGGAAATTGAAAGTCTCTTGAATGAGCTCGTGTTTGAATCTGAAATGTATGTGATGGATGATTACCTTTTAAAAGTGGTGGAAGAATATCTGGAACAGATTCAATACTCCTTGAAACTATTTTTAGAGGATGAAAAGAGGAATCTATTGGCTGGAATCATCAGAGGAAGAACACACCTTTGTCGTGATGCCGAGATTAGTCGAAGAAATTCTAAAGAACACGTGTTTTCTCAAAATATCCCATTTCATCTTTTCTTCTGCAACGCTGTCCTACAACGGGGACTTTTCTTATGTATCCTCGATCGCTGGGGATCGATAAGTATGAAAAATTTTCAGTCGAATCCCCTTATGAATATGAGGAGATGATGAAGTGCTTTTCTTCCATCGTGTGGAGATCGGAATCGATACGGCAAAATCGATATGTCTGGAATCAACTAAAGAGCAATTAAGGGAAATCACTGTTCTTTTCACATCGAAGGAAGAAATGAACGCACTTTAGGGCGTATCATGATTCAACAGGCGGATGCAGCATTGGAAAGTGATCTATGAAGGTGACAGGGAAATCAGTGATACAGTCAGAACAGTTCCAGGAAGATGAATCTTCGGTGCTGTGCTCCTATCATTTATGGGAAGGATTGGACGTTCCAGGGAGCATCCCTTTCTCAAGTGATGATTCACTCACTTCCATTTCCGCCGAAAGATCCTGTCTTTGATGCGAAACGAAAGCATGCCACTAACTCAGATGGAAGAAGTGGATATCCCTTACATGATTCTTCGTCTTGAGACAGGGAATCGGACGTCTGATTCGGACAAATGAAGACAATGGAAGTATCCATGTTCTGTTGAATGGTGAAGAAACTGGCTTATAAAGAATTGTAGAGTCCGATCTTGCCCGTTAGAATTGAATCATTGAAGGCATAATTATAGTGAGCTCCGATCAACGTCCTGTCTAAGGGAGATGGAGCGGTTTTTTTATTTCGGTACCGTGCCGATTAAAGTCTCCTTGCTTTCAAGATGAAGCATCTGATAGTCTGATTAATGTGTAAAATAAAGGAGGATTATTGGGGAAT
Source organism: uncultured Bacillaceae bacterium (assembly GCA_963762295.1). GTDB lineage: Bacteria > Bacillota > Bacilli > Bacillales > Bacillaceae_B > Rossellomorea. Next base: position 102,558 of record CAVXKK010000004.1, on the reverse strand, counting down.
GAAATGAATAACGAAGTAATAGAGATAAAAGATCAGTTTCGCTTCAATGAATATGTTAAAAAAATGTCGGCCTATAATGAAGCACTGGGTTTAATGTTCTGGGACTTGAGGACAGGAGCACCAAAAAACGGGGCTGAGCAACGGTCAGAAGTGATCGGGATGCTTTCTTCAGATCTGTTCGAAATGTCCACTTCCAATGAAATGGCAGCCTATTTAGCGAAACTATCTCCAGAAATGGACCAATTGGATCGAAATGACACAAAAACTATTAGAAGAGTGTCAAAAAGAGTACGACCGAAATAAAAAGATTCCTGCTTCAGAATACAGGGAATATGTTGTATTACAGTCAAAAGCAGAAGGTATTTGGGAAGAAGCAAAAGAAAAAGCGGATTTTGATATGTTCCAGCCTTATTTAGAAAAGCTTGTTTCCACAACAAACGCTTCATTGGTTATTGGGGATACGAAGATAATAAATATAATACCTTGCTGGATATGTATGAGCCGGGTGTGACGGTCGATGTTTTGGATAAGGTATTTGGTGATCTTACGTGATCAAATCGTCCCACTTGTACATAAAATTTCAAATGCGGAAATAAGCCCAAGACCGATTTCCTTTTCGATCATTTCCCTAAGGAAAAGCAAAAGGATTTCAGTTTGAAAATCCTTGAACAAATGGGATATGATTTCAATTCAGGAAGACTGGATGAAACGGTCCATCCGTTTGCGATTGGTTTGAATCCTGGTGATGTAAGGGTAACCACTAAATATGACGAAAAGGATTGGAGAACAGCCGTCTTCGGAACCATCCACGAAGGTGGACATGCCCTCTATGAACAAAATATTTCAAAAGAGTTCATCGGGACGCCTCTTTGTACGGGTACCTCCATGGGAATCCATGAATCTCAATCCCTGTTTCTATGAAAATTTTGTAGGGAGGAATCTTTCCTTCTGGAAAAAAAACTATGCCACTATTGAAAGACTACAGCACGGGACAATTCGATGCAGTCGACCTCGATGACTTCTACAGTGCGATCAATGAATCCAAGCCTTCCCTCATCCGGATCGAAGCAGATGAATTGACGTATGCCCTGCATATCATCATCCGCTATGAAATTGAGAAGGGCCTCTTCAACGATGAGATTGAAGTGAAAGATCTCCCGCGACATCTGGAATGAAAAGTATGAAGAATACCTCGGAATCCGTCCATCCCATGATGGGGAGGGTGTCCTGCAGGATGTCCATTGGGCCGGCGGAAGCTTCGGTTATTTCCCTTCATACGCACTTGGGTATATGTATGCTGCCCAGTTCAAAGAAGCGATGTGAGAAGATCTTCCGCATTATGATAGGCTTCTGGAAGAAGGGGATCTTCCTCCCGTGAAAGAATGGTTGACGGAGAATGTTCATCAATGGGGCAAACTGAAGAAGCCGCTGGAAATCCTTAAAGAAGTCACCGGTGAAGGGTTGAATGCCAAATACCTTGCGGACTATCTCACCGAGAAGTATTCCGGCGTCTATTCTCTCTGACCCGTACCGCGTTAAATGAAAATCCGAACGATGATTCAACTTTCTCCAAGAGAAGGCGAATCCGTTCGGATTTTTTATTCTTCATACTCCAACCCCCACCGGATTGTGCCCACAGCCTCACCTCAGCCGAAAGACTACCGGGATTGTGTGAGATAAGATCCGCTACTTTTGAATGGAATCGGATTTCATTGCCATGAGGAAGGAAAGGCTGCATATAGTGTTAAAAAGGACTTGGGGGAATGAATATGAAACGGTTTTATTGCAGCCACTGCTGCTTTCTTTATGAAAGAAAACAGGCGTGCAAATTCTGCTTGGCCATGGCGGATGCCGAAATCGATATCCTCCTTCACCATCAGCCTAAAAAGACATGAATGGATGCATGGTTCCATCATGAACAGGGGATTCTATCCATATCTGTAAGACAAGGAGATGGATTGAGCGTGCCTGTCATCTATTCAGTAGAAACGGCGATCCCCCCTCATCGGATCGATCAGGAGGATGCATCTGTTTTCGCCAAACAGCTTTTTCAGGATAGTTTCAAAGATATTGATCGACTGCTGACCGTATTCCAAAACGGGGAGATCAACAGCAGGTATTTTGTAAAGGATTTGGAGTGGTTCGGAAGTCCGCACTCCTTCGAAGAGAAAAATGGGGAATACATCGATCTCGCTGTGCAATACGGCAAGGAGGCTGTAAGAAAAGCGCTTGAAACGATAGAAGGTGGTCCCGTGGAGGCGATATTCACCATTTCCACCTCGGGAATCGCGACACCTTCCATCGAAGCGAGGATCATGAATGAGCTCGGTCTTGATCCGCATATGAAACGGATCCCGATTTGGGGTCTAGGCTGTGCCGGCGGAGCGAGCGGCCTGGCAAGGGCCAATGAGTATTGCCGTGCCTTTCCATCCTCGACGGTGCTCGTTCTCGCCATCGAACTTTGTTCCCTCACGTTCCAGCACGGGGACCGGTCCAAAAGCAATCTGATCGGGACTTCTTTATTTGCCGACGGTATCGGATGTGCCGTCCTGTGCGGAGATGAAAGCCCCCTTCTGCAAAAACGTGATAAGGCGCTCCCGCGTGTCATTTCGACCCGATCGACCCTCCTGCCGGACTCACTTGACGTCATGGGGTGGGAAATCCGGAATGAAGGATTGTATGTCGTATTTTCAAAGTCCATCCCCAATCTCGTGGAAACATGGCTGAGACCGAATGTGGAAGACTTCCTCCAAAGAGAAGGAGTGGACATATCCGATATCCGGCAATTCGTCGCCCATCCCGGTGGGAAGAAAGTGCTCGATGCGTATGAAAAATCACTCGGGTTTCCCGAAAGCATGATGGCCCCGTCACTTGCTGTCCTGCAGGAATACGGGAATATGTCGTCCGCCACCATTCTTTATGTGATGAAGGAAATGCTGCATGCAGGAAAAGACGGGGAGCTGGGCCTTGCCATGGCCCTGGGACCGGGCTTCAGCTCCGAACTATTGTTGCTGAGGTGGGAAGGATGAACATGTTTGGTGTCATATTCATGATCCTGATCTTCCAGAGGCTGGGGGAACTCTTCATCGCCCATTCCAATGAAAAATGGATGAAGGAGCGGGGAGGAGTAGAATACGGGCAGAAGCACTACAAATGGATGGTGGCGATGCATGCGGCCTTCTTTCTTGTTCTTCTCATAGAAGCATGGAGCTCTGGATTCGGGTTGAACCCATACTGGATCCCCTTGTTCTCCTTATTTGTTCTTGTGCAGTTCGGGAGGGTTTGGGCAATTTTTTCCCTCGGGCGCTATTGGAATACGAAGATCATCGTTTGCGGGGGTGCCCATGTTGTAGCAAGAGGTCCATACCGATATTTCAAGCATCCCAATTACCTGATCGTCACCTTGGAGCTCATCCTCATCCCGCTGCTTTTCAATGCCTATCTCACAATGGTCCTGTTCTCCCTGCTCAATCAGTGGATGCTTTCTGTCAGGATTCCCGAAGAAGAACGAGCTTTAAAGAATGAAACCGACTACTGTGAGAAGCATGGAAGGACCAGGGGATACCCCGTTTTCAGAAAAAATAGCGATTCCTATTGAAAATGATTATCGTTTTTGATAAGATCTAATTGAAGATGATTCTCATTAAGGAGTGGACGTATATGGTTTGGTTTCTTGTACTACTGACGGTGCTGGTTTACGGATTTGTGATGAAATATGTATTATCCAACATGATGAAAGCTGAAAAACCTCGTAAAACGGCATTGAAGTTCGAGAAGCGAACCGCTTCAAGGTCCAATCTCATTCCGAACGAAACGACCCGATAACATACAAAACCATCCTGCCAGGATGGTTTTTTTATTTGGAAAAGGAATGGACTCGGGGTAAAAGCAGGTTGGGTAAACCAAACACTTCAAGGGAGAATATCATAGAGAATAAAACGGAAATGCGCTAAAATAGAAGCGTTACCATAACTCGGGTTGAAAAGAGGATTGTCCAATGAATACAACGAAACGAACCATACATACCTCCATGCAAACGATCGCTTCCCTCAGCGAGCGATTCCGTTTGGCGGGCGACGAAGAACGGGTTGAGAAAGCTGAACGCCTGGCTGAAAAAATGTATGAGGAGGAGCTCATCCTTGCATTCTGCGGACATTTTTCCGCAGGGAAGTCCAGTATGATCAATCACCTCATCGGCGACAGTGTCCTTCCCGCATCCCCCATACCGACCAGTGCTAACCTGGTAAAGGTGAAGAAAACGGATTCTGACTATGCCAAGATCTACTATCATCATCAGCACCCTGTCTTCATTCCTGCCCCATATGATGAAGACAAAGTGAGGGAATGGTGCAAGGATCGTGATGTATATTCGGTTGAAATTGGCAGGTCGAATATGGATAAACAGGTATCCATCCTTGATACTCCTGGAGTAGATAGTACGGATGACGCTCATCGTCTGTCGACGGAGTCTGCCCTGCATCTGGCGGATGCGGTATTTTACGTGATGGATTACAACCATGTCCAATCACAGGTGAACTTCGAATTCACTCGGGAACTGAGCCTGCACGGAGTAAAGCAGTATCTGGTGATCAATCAGATCGACAAACATAACGAAACGGAAATCTCGTTCGGGGCTTTCAAAACGGCCGTGAAGGATGCGTTTCAATCGTGGGGAGTGGAGCCGGAGGGCATTTTTTATACGAGCCTGAGGAAACCCGGAATGGAGGGGAATGACCTGCCTGAACTGGAGGAACTTGTCGAGCGACAGGTCTCGAACAGAGAATCCCTTATCGCGGAATCCCTTCAAGCTTCCCTCTCCCAATTGATACAGGAGCATGATGACTGGTACAAAATCAAGCTCGATCAGTTAAAGGAAGAGAGCGGACTTGAACACAATGAATGGGAAGAGATGGACAGTGCGTTCACCCTGGAAAAAGAACTGCTCGACCGATTATTGGCCAGGACCGGAATAAGTAATACGTTTGAAGAAGAGCGGACCGATATTCTTAAGAATGCATATCTCATGCCCTTTGAAACGAGGGGACTGGCGGAGCGGTTTCTTGAAAGTCGTCAAAAAGGATTCAAAATAGGCTTCCTTTTCGCCGGACAGAAAACCGAAGAGGAGAAGGAATTGAGGCTGGAAGCATTCCTGTCTGATCTCAACAGCAGAATCGACTCACAGCTTCAGTGGCATATCAGGACCCTTGGGAAAAAATTAACGAAAAGTGCCGGTCTTTCCGGACATTACATTGAGAGATGGGATGAATTGTCTCTTGAAGTTGATTCAGCTTTCATCACGGATGTGATCCGTGAGGGGGCCGGACTGAATGGTGATTACGTCCTTCAATACTGCAATGAACTGTCAGAAGAGATCAAGAAGAGGTGCCGGTTGGAAACCAATGTCCTCATGGCAGAAATGACGGAAGCGGTCGACACGGCATTCGCGGATGAAAATGAGCGCATGGAAGAAGAACTTCGTACTGTTCAGGAAAAAACGGCTGTGTTCCTGAAATGGAACCAGATCGAAGAAGAGCGACAGGAGCAAGCCAGTCGTATCCGCGAAGGAACGGGAGACCCGACCGTATTGGAGGGTGTCGTGTCATCCTGGCTGAAGAAGTGGGACATCAGACATACACATTACCGCAGTGAGGAAGAACTCGAAAAACCTTCAGCCACGAACAGGGAGGAAAATCACACGGAGACCCCCGGTCTTTCGAAAGAATCGGCTGACCGTATAACTAGGGAGGAGGCCACTGGAAAACTGATTGCCCTAGAAGAAGTATTCACAAAGTATGAAGGATTCCGAAGAACCGCAGGATTTCTTAGGGGAAAAAGGGAGCGCATATCCAATCAATCATTCACGATTGCTTTGTTCGGGGCATTCAGCGCCGGCAAATCTTCCTTTGCCAATGCCCTCCTCGGACAATCGGTTTTGCCGGTAAGTCCGAACCCCACCACGGCTTCGATCAACAGGATTTGTCCGGTTTCGGATCATCACGTGCATCAGACCGCTGATGTCCATTTCAAATCATCTCAGCAGATGCTTGGTGATCTGAATCACTCCCTTTCCCATTTTGGAGAAAGAGCAGATTCCCTGGAGGCGGTTTACTCGTTGATTCCATCGATTCTTCAGTCGAAGGATCGGGAAAATGTCCATCGGTCCTTTCTGTCGGCCTTCCACTCCGGTTATAAAAAGCTTGCAGCGGATCTAGGCTCTGTCAAGCGAGTGAAGATCGACGAGTACCGCACCTATGTGGCCAATGAATCACAATCGTGCTTCGTGGAAAGTATTGATCTTTATTACGATTGTCCTCTTACACGTCAGGGGATCACCCTAGTGGATACGCCTGGTGCCGATTCCATCAATGCACGTCATACAGGAGTCGCATTCGAGTACATCAAGAATGCGGATGCTGTCCTTTTCGTTACGTATTACAATCACGCTTTTGCCAAAGCCGACAGAGAATTCCTCATTCAGCTTGGAAGGGTGAAGGATTCCTTCGAGCTTGATAAAATGTTCTTCATCGTGAACGCCATCGACCTTGCCGCAAATGAGGAAGAAAAAGACGAGGTTCTCGGTTATGTTGAGTCCCAGCTCCTGCAGTACGGCATCCGTTTCCCGCGCATTCACGGAGTATCCTCTCTTCAGGCCATGCAGGAAGAAGCGTCCTCCGGCATGATCCCTTTCAGGGATGCATTCCACTCTTTCATAGAAGAGGAACTGGTACAGATGAGTATCGATGCCGCTATTCACGAATGGGAAAGGGGCTACAACCGGTTCCGCCAGTGGGTGGAATTCGCTTCAACGGATCAGGCATCGAAAGAAAGTCGCAGGGAGCATCTTTTGGAAACGAAAGAGAACGTCCTGCGCATTCTGAATACGGAACGCCAGCCCCCCTTCTCACAGAAATGCGTCAAGAACTTTCAGAGCTCCTGCACTATGTGAAGCAAAGGGTGTTCTACAGGCTCCCAGATTTCTTCAAGGAAGCCTTCCATCCGGGGAGATTCCCTTCTAATGGGAATCCTGGCGAAGCCATCTCTGCAGGAATAGAGGAGTTGAAGCAGAGCATCTCCTATGACTTTGCACAGGAAATGAGGGCAACTTCCCTCCGGATCGAGCGGTTCATCGACCGTGCATTGAAAGGGAAGATGGAGGAATTGGAAAGGCGGATCAAAGCAATGGAATCAGAGCTTTATCTGACTCAGCCCGATTTTGACGACCGGCCGTCGATCGAATTTTCTGAAGGGCTTCAGGAAGCAGACGTAAAGAGTGCGTTCCATTCGTTCAAAAATGCCAAGCACTTCTTTGAGGGGGGCGGGAAGAAAGACATTCAGGAAAGAGTGGAAAAATCCCTTTCGTCTCCTGCAGATGTTTATCTTTCTGCAGAAGAAACACGCCTGACAGAGTGGTCAGCAAACCTTCTGGAGAGGGACCATGAAAAGTTGATCGTCGATTCACGGGAACAGCTATCAGAGCAGCTCGATGCGCTCATCAACGTGACGGCACAGGTGCAGGACTTTGAAAGTCTGAGAGCGGATCTTGCCCGACTGGAGGACTTGAGAAATGCCGAAGCCTAATCCCTTCCACGTCTGTGCCACCTGCATCCATTTCCGTGCTTACAAAGAGGACGGGGGCACGCGCTACATGTGTGCCCGCCTTGGCTTCGACACTCGACCATCTTACCGGTTCGACTGCTGGGTGCCTAAAGATCAGGTTGTCAAATTAATGGAAAAGAGAGGGTGGAAACTATGAACTTCATCAAAAGCTGCGAGTGGGTCTACGAACGCTTAGGGGATCCTTCCCTCGCTGTAATCGATTGCCAAGCTGTCCTGTCCACCGGTGAAGGGACAAACCTATATAACGAAGAACACATCCCAGGTGCCGTCCACTTCGATCTAGGGCAGGATCTAAGCGGTCCAGTTCAAACACACGGCGGACGTCACCCTCTGCCGGATGTAGCTGTCTTCGTGGATAAAGTCGGAAAAGCCGGCATCCATCAAGATTCGACCATCGTCCTCTATGATGGAGGGGACGCTGCACCCGCTGCAAGGGCCTGGTGGCTGTTCCGCTTTATTGGCCATGAAAAGGTCTATGTAATGGACGGAGGTCTGAAGGAATGGATGAGAAACGATTTTCCTGTCACAAAAGAAGTTCCTTCCCCTAAGGAAAGACAGTATCAGCCGGCCATAAAAGCGGAGATGCTGGCAGAGGTAGAGGAAGTGAGGTCCATTGCAGAGGGAGAGAGTGATGTGGTCCTCGTCGATTCAAGGAGCAGTGAGAGATATCGCGGTAAGGAAGAACCCCTCGACCGTGTAGCCGGTCATATCCCGGGTGCCGTCAATTTCCCATGGTTGGATGCACTGCTGGACGGAAGATATCGTGATCTGGAATTCCAGGAACAACGTTACGCCGGTATGGACAAACAACAGCCGGTCATCGTTTATTGCGGTTCCGGAATCACGGCCACCCCGAATATCATCTCCCTGCTCGAAGCTGGATTCGAAGATGTCAAACTGTACGCTGGAAGCTACAGCGACTGGGTTTCCTACCCTGGACACAAAGTGGCGAATCCGGGTATTTCCAACCAGTAAGCTGTAGATCTATGGTATACTGTATTCATCGAATTTGATGAAAAGTGGTGTTCAGTTTGGAATCAAGACAAGAGCATATATTACTTGTGGACGGAATGGCGCTTTTATTCCGTTCCTTTTTTGCAACGGCCGTCAGCGGTCAGTTCATGGTGAATTCACAAGGGTTGCCGACAAACGGCGTCCAGGGATTCATGAAACATCTCTTCATGGCAGCAGAGCATGCGGATCCTACGCATATCATCATCTGTTGGGACATGGGGAGTAAAACGTTCAGGAATGAAGTATACCAGGACTATAAATCGAATCGGAATGCCCCGCCGGTGGAGCTCATTCCCCAGTTCGATCTGGCCAAAGAGGTCGCAGGTCGATTCAACTTGTCAAATGTAGGTGTTTCAGGTTATGAAGCAGACGACTGCATCGGAACCCTGGCAAAGGAATTTAAGGTTGAGCGGAAAGTTTCGGTTGTCAGCGGCGATCAGGACCTCCTGCAGCTACTTGATGATGGCATTGAAATCATGCTCCTCCAAAAAGGGTTTGGCAACTACAAAACGTATACGAAGAACGGGTTTGTAGAAGAAAAAGGCATCACTCCCCAACAGTTCATCGATGTGAAGGCCCTCATGGGGGACACGAGTGACGGTTATCCGGGAGTCAAGGGAATCGGGGAAAAGACAGCCATGAAACTCATCCAGGAGCACGGGGATATCGAAGGCATACTCCAAAACCTGTCTTCCTTGACGCCTTCCCAAAAGAAAAAAATCGAAGCCGATCTCGATATGCTTCACTTGTCAAGGAAACTGGCGGAAATCCACTGTCAGGTTCCTCTGGATGTGAAGCTTTCAGAGTGTGTGTGGAATCAAGTATCCTCAGAACATCTTGATGTAGTGGAGGAAATGGAGCTGAAGGTGCTCAGACGGTACCTCCTCGGTTCCAATGTCATGCTTCCTGTCTCCGGATGAAAGGAAACCCTCCTTCAGGGCACACTATCCTCATAGGAGGGGATGGCATGAATAAGGGAATACTCACGGCATTAGTAAGCATCATCGTGGCACAGGGGCTCAAGATTCCGCTCCATTACTTGAAATCAGGCAAATGGAAGGGCGGGTTGTTCTTCCAGACCGGCGGAATGCCGAGCTCCCATAGCGCCGGGGTCTCATCTCTAGCGACCATCATTGCCCTGAAGAGGGGATTCAGGACAATGGATTTTGCCCTGGCGTTCATTTTCGGCATCATCGTTATGTATGATGCTCAGGGAATCAGGAGACAGACGGGTGAACTCACTTTAAAGGTGAACAGTTTGAATGACCTGGTCCAGAAAGCGAATGAACAAGAAGGTGTCCCATTTGAAGAGAAGCAGCCGAAACGCTTGAAAGAGATGCTTGGGCATCGTCCGGAAGAAGTGGTAGGCGGGGCGGTTCTCGGAGTGATCACAGGTTTATTCTCCCATATGATCGGGGGAAATCGGAAAAGCAGATAACGCTTCAGTAGGGTGAGGGGAAACGGTGAAAAAAACAACAGAGGATTTTCTGATTGATCTGGAAAGCAGGGGGTTCAAATTTCAAGAAGATGCCATCGGTTTCATTTACTTCGGTAAACAATATACCGGTGCATCCGATGAAGTTGTCAACAGCGCCATCGAAATCACCCTGAAGGCCCAGAAGGCATTCGACAGCAGCTTTTATATGTCCATACTTGAAAGGCTCCATACGAAGAGGATTTCCACAAGGAAGGAAGCTCTGAAGTGGATGGATGCCCAGGGACTTGCATAAGAAAAAGGAAGGCCGAGGGGCTTCCTTTTTCTTTTAGTTCAAGCGGATGGCTTTTCGTGCGAGCTCATCTGCTGCCTTATTCTCTTTGCTTGGAATCCATTTGCAAAAGAAGAGATCAAGTTTATCGATTTCTTCAAGGATGGCTGCAAGGATCGGTTTGTATTCGGAATGACGGACAAAGCGCTTTTCAATCGCCTGGATCACGGCTTGTGAATCACTGCGAAGCCATACGATGTCCGGCTTTTCCCCGGTACAATACTCGAGCGCTCTCAGGCAGGCGGTGAACTCGGCCGAGTGGTTATCCATCGTTCCCAAGGGTAAAGAAAAAGTGGTGATCTTTCCGTTTTCTTTAATGAAGATACCGGCACCGCTCGGGCCAGGGTTGCCTGCGCTCGCACCATCGATGTTTACCTCGATCATACACATTCACCTCCTCCCTACCTTATATCAGGGCCGGGACGGAGTCAATCACCTAACCAAGGAGTGTTGAAACGTGGATATGCGCATCCGATTTACGTATAAGACGAAAACTAAATCATCAATAGAGTTCGAATCCAGTCCTTTTCCGAGGAAGGAAACCCTCATCCATGTGGATGATCTCATGAAAACGGGGAGGGTGCTTGACCTTGAAATCATTGATGAGATGGGCTCGACCTGGACGAGGAAAGAATTCATCAAGCTCAACGAAGAATTGGAAAAGGAACCCGAAAACATTAGGCTTTACTTTGATGGTGGCTTCGATAAAGAATCTTCCATGACGGGAATCGGCATCGTCATTTATTATGAAAAGGGCGGTGAAGCTTTTCGTATCCGGAGGAACGATCTGCTTGATTCACTTGAGAACAATAATGAAGCAGAATACGCAGCGCTTCATTACGCCCTTTCGATCCTCCAGGAATTGGGGGTCAAAAATCAGCCTTGCCACATTTACGGGGACTCACAGGTTGTGCTGAATCAACTCGGTGGAGAGTGGCCCTGCTATGAAGCCGGTCTGGCAAAGTGGCTGGAGAGAACCGAAGCTCTCATCAAAAAAATCAGGCTCAAAACCTCCCTTCACTTGATCGGCAGGAAAGAGAATAAGGAAGCCGATAAGCTCGCCAACCAGGCTCTTGAAGGAACAAGGGTGGAAAGCCACAAAAGACTGGAATAAAGAAGCACGGATCATTATATCCTATAAAAGATCATGAACATGGAACCCGGAGGTGAAACCGGAAAGTGGACCGCAAACAATTGATCGATAAGGTGGATGAGCTGTCGGATGCTTATTGCAAGGGTTGCCTTTTGAAGGCTCATTTCCGCAAGGAATATGGTAAAACCCATGCCCACCGTTTTTGCATAGAAGAATGCACCGTAGGACGGGAAATCCGACGCTACGGGGAAAGATTGGGATAAGAAAAAGGCATCGATCCGGAGGATCGATGCCTTTTCTATTTATGGGTGGTTATGGATTATAATTTTACAACGTTTGCTGCTTGTGGTCCGCGATTTCCTTCAACGATATCGAAAGAAACGTCTTGACCTTCTTCCAATGACTTGAAGCCGTCACCTTGAATAGCAGAGAAGTGTACGAATACGTCGTCTCCACCTTCAACTTCGATGAAACCGAAACCTTTTTCGTTGTTGAACCATTTTACTTTACCATTTTGCATAATCTAAATCCTCCTAAGTCGTTCAAGCACGCTAAGTGCCATGGGAAATATTTATCACGAAATGCTGATTTTCCCGCTTTTGCAAGCGCCTACTAATCGATCACTTCGATGATGTCTTTACTATACAATATGACGTTTTTCGAGTCAACATCAGGAGAGGATTTTTGAATAAATTTTACAAATCCTTTTCATAAACAGGATTGACATTAGGGAAGTCACACCTTAAAATTTGCATAAGGGAAACTTTTATAGATAAAGTTAAAATAGATAAACTTAAGAAAAAGTAGTGGCGTAGAGTAAAAGTATTGAATATGGTAAATGGAGAGAAAGGGAGGAATGGTTGAATGAAAGGGAGGTTCATGGTCACCACGGTGATTGCATTTGCCCTCATGATGAGCGGCTGCGCTCAGAAGAGTGGGGTGGAAGAGAGTGGAAAGGTGAAGGTGACGGCGACGATTGGTCAGATCGGGGATGCCGTAAAACAGATCGGTGGGGACCATGTGGAGGTTCAAACGTTGATGGGACCAGGAGTCGATCCCCATCTTTACAAAGCGAAGCAGTCTGATATCGGAAAACTTCAGGAAGCAGATCTTATCTTCTATAGCGGACTTCATCTTGAAGGGAAGATGCTCGAAGTCCTCGAGAAGGTGAACGAAACGAAGCCCGCTTATGCCATTTCCGAAAGCATTCCAAAAGAACGACTTCGTGCGGATGAAGCCAGTGCGGCGGCTGTGGATCCCCATGTATGGTTTGATATCGATCTCTGGAAAATCGCTGTCGCGGAGGTGAGGGATGGATTGATCAAGGAGGATCCTGCTCATGAAGAGGAGTACAGGGAGAATACAGAATCTTACTTCAACAAGCTGGATGAACTGAAGGAATATGCCCAAGATGAAATCGGCTCAATCCCTTCTGAGCAGCGTGTCCTGGTGACGGCACATGATGCTTTTCACTATTTCGGTGATGCCTATAGCATGGAAGTGATGGGGCTACAGGGCTTGAGTACGGATGCCGAGTTCGGCTTGGGGGATGTTCAGGGGCTTGTTGAGACCCTTGCCGAAAGGGAGATCAAGGCCGTGTTCGTCGAGTCGAGCATCTCGGAAAAATCGATCACAGCCGTGATGGAAGGCGTCAGGAAGAAGGGCAAAGACATCGAGCTCGGCGGTGAGCTTTATTCCGATGCCATGGGAAAAGAGGGCACGGAAACAGGAACCTATGTAGGGATGTATAAACATAATGTCGATACAATCGTGAAAGCATTGAAATAGGGGGATGAGAAGATGACATCGATAAAAGTGGATGGTTTGACGGTGGCCTACCACCGGAAGCCGGTTTTGTCCGATGTAACGTTTGAACTGCCAAAGGGAGTGATCATTGGGATATTGGGGCCGAACGGGGCGGGCAAGACCACATTGATGAAAGCGATCCTCGGCCTTGTCCAGAGCTCAACCGGAGAGGTGAGTGTCCTGGGTGAACCGTATTCCCCTAAATCCAATAAAGTAGGATACGTACCGCAGAGAGGGACGGTGGATTGGGACTTTCCTACGGATGCCCTTGATGTCGTCCGCATGGGGAGATACCGGCATACCGGCTGGTTCCGCCTTCCATCCAAGAAGGATACCGTGATGGCACTGGATTGCTTGAAACAGGTTGGCATGGAGGAATTCGCAGGAAGACAGATCAGCCAGCTTTCCGGCGGACAGCAGCAAAGGGTCTTCCTGGCCCGGGCGCTTGCTCAGGATACCGAAGTCTATTTTATGGATGAACCTTTTGCAGGAGTCGATGCGGCAACGGAAAAATCCATTATCGCCCTGTTGACCGAACTGAAGGGGCAGGGCAAGACGGTATTGGTGGTACATCATGATCTTCAGACGGTTACCGACTATTTTGATTGGACCCTTTTGCTCAATCGCAGGGTGATCGCGTGCGGACCGACTGAAGAAATCTTTACGACAGAGAATTTAAGAAGTACGTACGGCGGAAAACTCGCCTTTTTGGATAAGATCGGGACCCGGTAAAGGAGGAAGTACAATGGAATGGTTAAGCATCTTAAAGGATGGCAATACCCAGTGGGTCCTCCTGAGCACTCTCTTGCTCGGGATCGCAAGTGGGGTGATGGGGAGTTTCGCCCTTCTGAGGAAACAGAGCCTTATTGGAGATGCCGTGGCCCACAGCGCGCTGCCGGGCATATGTCTTGCCTTCATGATCATGGGGGAGAAGGACTTCTTCGGACTCCTGGTGGGAGCTGCCGTCACGGGATTGATTGCGGCCTACTTGATCCAAGCCGTCACGCGTACGTCCAAAATCAAGGAAGATACGGCCATCTGTCTCTTCCTTTCTGTCTTTTTTGGCCTGGGGATCGTCCTCTTGACTAAAGTGGCCCAGATGCCGAGTGGGAATCAAAGCGGTCTTGATCACTTCATCTTCGGTCAGGCAGCCTCCTTGGTAGGCAAAGATGTCTGGTTGATGGGGGGACGGCCTTCGTCATGATCCTGGTGATCACCTTCCTGTTCAAAGAGTTCAAGCTGGTTACGTTCGATGCCCAGTTTGCCAAAGGGATGGGACTGCCGGTCCAGCGCCTGAACTTCTTGTTCTTGTCGCTCCTCGTCATCACCGTCATCGTCGGCATCCAGGCAGTGGGTGTGATCCTGATGGCGGCATTATTGATTACACCTGCCATCTCTGCACGCTACTGGACGGATTCCCTGCATAGAATGGTCGCCATCGCTGGTGCCTTCGGTGGTGTATCCGGTGTCGTGGGTACCATCATCAGCGCCACAGGGAAGGGGCTTTCCACTGGCCCGTTCATCGTCTTGACAGCGAGTTCCATCTTTGTGGTATCCATCCTGTTCGCCCCATCAAAAGGGATGATCTCAAAAGGAGTGGAACGAAGAAGGAATGATCAGATCCTCCTCAGACGGAGTCTCATGAAGGCATGCATTGCCGGACGGCGGGAAATGTCAGAGATGCACGTGCGCCTGGGGACGAATGAGCGTAAGGTGAATGATGCCATATATCATTGTATGGATTCAGGATGGCTATACAGGGATGAGGGGAAGATTGGGCTGACCGGAGAAGGGCGTCTCCAAGCCACCCACATCCTTTACACGGATGAACTCCGTGAGCTGAAGGAGATGTATCCCGCCGAAATGGCACCCTATGACGAAGCATGGTTGGAGGAAGCTGCGGGGCAGGCGCCCTCCGATGAGAACCTGAAGGTGTTGATCCAAGAAAGAAAAGCCGTATACAACCGCCATCCCTACATGTTGAAAGGAGTAAGTGAACAATGACGTATGAGCTTTGGATCCTGCTTACCGGGGCTTTGGTCGGGGTGACCTGTGGAATGATGGGCTGTTTCCTTATCTTGAGGAAGATGGCGATGCTTGCCGACGCAATCAGTCACACGGTTCTACTCGGCTTGGTGCTTGCCTTTTTGATCAGTCAGTCTTTGAACGGCGGCATCATGCTAGTCGGGGCCGCCGTCGCCGGTCTTTTCACCACCTATTTGATACAAGTGCTGAATGCGAAGGGCATACAGGAGGATGCTTCGATCGGGGTGGTGTTCACCACCCTCTTTGCCATCGGTGTCATCCTGATTTCCATGTTTGCACAGAACGTCCATCTGGACGTGGAGCACGCCCTCATGGGGGAGATTGCATTCATCCCGTGGGATACACTGACCCTCCCCATGCTTGGAGAGGTGCCTAAATCGGTAGTGATGCTCTCAGCCGTTTTGCTCCTAGATCTTGTCGTGGTCCTTCTGCTTTTTAAGGAGTTCAAACTGACATCATTCGATCCGGGTATGGCGGCAGCTATGGGGTTTCCCATTCTCCTCCTGCATTACGTCATGATGACCCTTGTGTCCGTTACGACCGTATCGGCATTTGACAGCGTGGGGGCGATCTTGGTGGTGGCCATGCTCATCGCACCTGGGGCCACGGCCTATTTATGGACCGACCGCTACCTGAGGATGATTTTATTGAGTGTGATCATCGGCATATTCGATAGCATCGCAGGTTACTATGCAGCCAAATGGCTGGATGTTTCCATTTCAGGGAGCATGGCCGTTGCCGCAGGTTTGGTTTTCCTATTGACCTGGATCCTGTCACCCCGCCATGGGCTGATGGCACGATTTTCCGTTTTGAGGGCAGGGAGAGGATAAGCGCGGGTTGTATTCATCCTATACTTATAGTAAACTTTTAATGATATTTATGGGAATTTGGAGGGTACAGAATGCCTACACCAAGTATGGAAGATTATATAGAACAAATTTATATGTTAATTGAGAACAAAGGTTATGCAAGAGTATCGGATATAGCAGAAGCTTTATCTGTCCACCCCTCCTCAGTAACCAAAATGGTGCAGAAGCTAGATAAGGATGATTACCTCGTTTATGAGAAATACCGTGGGCTCGTTCTGACTCCCAAAGGGAAATAAAGTTGGAAAACGTTTAGTATATAGACATGAGCTGTTGGAACAATTCCTTCGTGTCATTGGAGTGAAGGAAGAACATATTTATGAAGACGTTGAAGGAATCGAACATCATTTAAGCTGGGATTCCATCGATCGCATTGGAGATCTCGTACATATTTTGAGGAAGAAAAAAAGCGGGTGGAAGAGCTTGCGTCGATTCAAAATCGAAGTGAATAAGCAAGGGAAGGGCTGATCGACATTCAGCCCTTCCTTTTTTGATGGAATCAAAAGATGGAAGGGTACTGCTCGAACTGATCATCCGAGTAGTCTGCATCATCACCGAAGGGGAAGTGGAGTGTGCCTTCATTCGCCTCCATTACGGCCTTCCTGTATGAAATAATGCGACCGGATGAGGTCTCGAAGTTGATGATCCCGCCTGCTTGATTCCGCTGTACTGCGACGATCTGTTCCATGGGGATTCCTCCTGTTGCGTAAAGGTTCGTATGTTAGTATGGACTGAAATGGACAGATTCATAAGTTGCTTCTCATTGGGAGGTTTTTAACCTCATTCTCGCGAATGAAGGAAGAGAGAATCAGGGAAAGGAAGGATCAATATGGAAGAGTGGGGAAAGGCAGCACGGGAAAAATGGGAGGGGAATGCCGGAAGCTGGCATTCCAGAAGCGAAGAGATGTGGCTGACAGGCAGCAGGAAACAGATTTTGCCTTTTGTGGAGAAGCATGTTCCGAAAGGTTCTCACATAGGGGACCTCGGCTGTGGTGACGGGGCCGGATCCCATCTGTTACGGCAATCGGGCTACGAGGTGACAGGCATGGATTTTTCAAACAATATGATCGATCTTGCGAAGCGATACGAAGGGGAAGATCTTCGTTTCCTCCAGGGAGATTTGACGTCCATGCCCTTCCGTGATCGTGCATTCAATGGCGTGATGGCCATCAATTCCATCGAGTGGGTGGAAGATCCACTCAAAGGGCTAAAAGAGGTGGATCGCGTTGTGGCTTCCGGGGGGTACATCATAATCGGACTGCTCGGTCCGACGGCACATCCGAGAGAGAATGCCTTTCCCCGCTTGACGGGCGGGAAAGCGGTGTGCAATACCATGATGCCATGGGAGCTCGTGAAACTCTCAAAGGAGCTTGGATGGGAGGTTGTGGATGAAGAATGGGTATTCAAGAAGGGTGTGAAAGGGGACGCTGTCGCAGGACTCGATCATGAACTGAAGCAGGCACTGTCATTCATGACGCTGTTCATGTTTACATCATCCGGCTGAATCATGATAGAATAATGGAATGATTCTATCCTTCATGAGTAGGTGACACATATATGACAACGACGAAACAAGTAAAATCCGATATTACCATCGCACAGGAAGCCGAGCTTCATCCGATTCTGGACATCGCTGCATCCATCGGCCTCGCAGAGGATGAAGTCGAGCTATACGGCAGATTCAAAGGAAAGATCACCTTTGACGCAATCAAAAAACGCAAGGGGTCGTCTGAAGGAAAGGTGATCTTGGTCACATCCATCAATCCGACCCCAGCAGGTGAGGGGAAATCCACGGTGACGGTAGGACTTGGTGATGCCCTGACCCGTCTCGGAAAACAGTCCATCATCGCCATGAGGGAACCTTCTCTCGGCCCCACGATGGGAATCAAGGGCGGGGCAGCCGGAGGGGGATATGCCCAGGTCGTTCCGATGGAAGACATCAATCTACATTTCACCGGAGACATCCACGCCATCACATCTGCCAATAATGCCCTTGCTGCACTCCTTGATAATCATATCCATCAAGGAAACGAGCTCGGGATCGACCCGCGCAGAATCGTATGGAAGCGGGCGCTTGATATGAATGATCGTGCCCTGAGGAATACGATCATCGGTCTTGGAGGACCGGTTCAGGGCGTGCCGCGTGAAGAAGGTTTCGATATTACCGTAGCTTCTGAGATCATGGCCGTTCTGTGCTTGTCAAACAGCCTGGATGAACTGAAAGAAAGGCTTGCCGGCATGGTCATTGCCTACGGATATGACCGTAAGCCCGTCTACGTCAGAGACCTTGGGGTAGAGGGGGCTCTTACCCTCCTGTTGAAGGATGCCCTTAAACCTAACTTGGTTCAGACCATCGAGCACACTCCTGCACTGGTGCATGGCGGTCCGTTCGCCAATATCGCCCATGGGTGCAACAGTGTCATGGCCACGCGTACAGCCATGAAGCTCGGCGACTATGTTGTGACAGAATCGGGCTTCGGAGCGGATCTCGGTGCCGAGAAGTTCCTGAATATCAAGAGCAGAGCGGCAGGGATTGCACCAGCTGCAGTGGTATTGGTGGCCACCATACGTGCCCTCAAGATGCACGGTGGGGTGAATAAGGGTGGACTGGGAATAGAAAATACAGTGGCTCTCGAGAAAGGACTGGCCAATCTCGAGAAACATATGGAAACCCTCGAGGCATTCGAGGTTCCTTATGTAGTGGCCATCAACCGGTTCATCACCGATAGTGAAACAGAAATCAACCTGCTGAAGAAGTGGTGTGAGGACCGAGGTGTGTCTGTTGCCTTGACTGACGTATGGGCGAACGGCGGCGAAGGGGGACTGGAGCTTGCCGAAAAAGTTCTATCAGAAATCGATACGAATAAAAAAGTCCTGAAGCCGATCTATGAGCTGACTGATTCTATTTCAGAAAAGATTGAAAAGATTTCCATGACGGTGTATGGTGCCGAGGGAGTCGACTTTTCACAGAAGGCATTTAAACAAATCGAGCAATTTGAATCAGAAGGCTGGGGAGGCCTCCCAGTTTGCATGGCGAAGACACAATACTCCCTGTCTGATGACCCCCTTAAACTTGGCCGCCCATCAGGGTTCAGAATGACAATCAGGGAATTGAAGCCAAAAATCGGTGCTGGATTCATCGTTGCCCTGACCGGTGACGTCATGACCATGCCTGGCCTTCCGAAATCACCGGCTGCCAATCAAATGGACGTGGATTCGCATGGCAGAGCCATCGGCCTGTTTTAACGAAAGGAGGGGGAGAGATGTTCGATCCTACGGCTTTTGATAATTTGAAGGTGGTACTGGAAGGTGCCGTCTATGACTTCGATCTCGGTGGGGAAATCGACATCCTTGATCGCAAGGATCTCTTCGATTTCGCCCACTATGAGAGGAAGTATCAGATACAGTACCGGTTAAAAGGAACTCGGGGAGCGTCTGTCCGTCTGGAACTGAAGGCGGATGCCGGTCACTTCTTGGCGGAACGGAATGGTTTTGCCAAGGGGAATCGTGCAGGTGCCGTTATAGCATTCACCTATTTTGGAGATGAATCCCTCTTGTCGTCCCGAAACGCCCTCGAAGAGTTTTGGGGGCAGGGACCCTCGTGGGAATGGCTCACCATCACTTCATCACGAGGGGAAACCAGGGTGGAAGGCATCCTCACATTCTTCAGGGTCATTACAGAGGAAATGGTCGATGATGTGAATGAAATGGTGGCTCATTCCATTGAATCGCTTCTGAAATAACAGGCATTCACATATAGTAGGAAAAAAGGGGGTCGTCCAGATGAAAGTGGCCTGGGTGACAGACAGTACAGCATTTGTGGGGAATGGTATGGAAGACTTCCATGTGGTCCCCATGCACATCAGCTTCGGGGATCGTGAATACTTGGATGGAGTCGATCTGACGCTGGAAGGGTTATACGAGAAGCTTGAGGAGGATCGGGTGGCCGGCAAGACGTCCCAGCCGTCCATCGGCACATTTGTCTCTTTGTATGAGAAATTGGCAAAAGATCATGATGCCATTTTTTCCGTACATGTTTCCTCCCACTTCAGCGGCACATATGCTTCAGCGGTACAGGCGGCGGATCTGATGAAAGATAAATTCCCATCCATCTACTGTGTGGATTCCAAGATCCTTTCCTACCCTCTGACGGATCTGATCCGTTATGGCCAGGCCCTTGAACGGGATGGGATCTCACATGAAGAGATCAAAGCCATCCTTGAAGAAAGGGCCGCACAGTCAAGGACGTTTGTGATGGTGGGAAGTCTTGAACAGCTTCACAGGAGTGGAAGGATGAGTGGCCTCAGTTTTTTTCTTGGGAGCATGCTTCACATCAAACCTCTCCTCACCATCCGTGACGGGAAGCTCTCCGTCGATCAGCGGGTAAGGAATCACCGTAAGGGCCTTGCCCTTATGAAACAACGGCTCTCCGCTGCCAAGGTCAGGGAGGCGTTCATTCTGTATGGATTGAACAGGGAGGAAGCCGACCATTGGATGGAGGAACTGAAGGGTGAATTTCCCGGCATTCACTTCTCTCCCTATCCCCTAGCTGCCGTTATCGGGATTCATGCGGGCTCGGATACACTTGGGATCAGCTGGTTCGAGGACATTGGGAGCGGTAAGGCTTGAGCCTTCCGCTCCTTTTTCTTCAAATGGGGAGGGGAAATTGGTACAATGGGGTGAAAGGTGTGAGGGGTTTGAATAAGCTTGAACTGATGGAAGAGATGCGCCGGACGTATGGTCTCGACCCAGGTGGTCATGACTGGCATCATCTGGAGCGCGTGAGAAAGCTCGCTTTATACATAGCAGAGGAAGACCATATGGGAGATCGAGACGTCATAGAGTGGGCGGCGATCCTCCACGACGTAGCCGACGAAAAGCTCAATCCGACACCGGGTGAAGGAACTAGGAAGCTTGAGGAGTGGCTCCATCAATTGCCTGTTACAATCGAAACCTTGGAGACGATCCGGGAAGTGATACACGCCATGGGGTTCAAAGGCGGTAGCGTCGATGATCCCGTATTACCTGAAGCAATGGTACTCAGGGATGCAGACCGTCTCGACGCCATGGGTGCGATCGGCATTTCAAGGGTTTTCGCCTATGGCGGGTGGAAAGGCCAACCGATCCATCTTCCCGATCTTCCCGTCAGGGAGCAGATGACGAACGATGAATATAGGAATGGTCCTTCCACAAGCATCAATCATTTCCACGAAAAACTGTTCAAGTTGAAAGACCAAATGCTGACACCGACGGGAAAACGCCTCGCAGAAGAGCGCCATGCAGTCATGAAAGACTTCATCAGGCAATTCACTATAGAATGGAATGGTCCACAATGAGAATGATTACAGGGGAACACCTGTCTAAAACATATGGGGAGAAGACGATCTTCAATGAGATCTCCTTCTCCATTGCAGAAAGGGAGCGCGTCGGCCTCATCGGAGTCAATGGAACGGGTAAGTCCAGTTTGCTCAAACTGATTGCCGGTATAGAAGAAGGCGATTCAGGTGAAATCATGAAGCCGAATGATTACAGGATCGCATATCTTCCTCAAGATCCATCCTTCGATCCGAATTTGTCGGTCCTGCAACAGATCTTTAAAGGGGAAGCCGCTGTGATGAAGGCCATGAGAAGATACGAATCGGCCCTCCTCCAAATGGAAAGCGGATACGAGGATGAAGGGATCCAATCTGAATTCATGAACGCACAGAAAGAGATGGATACATTGAATGCCTGGGAAGCAAGTGCTGAAGCCAAAGCGATTCTCACCAAGCTCGGCATCACCGAGTTCTCCAAGCGCATGGGGGAATTATCCGGGGGGCAGAAGAAGCGTGTCGCACTTGCGAGCGTACTCATCGAGACACCGGATCTTCTCATTTTGGACGAGCCGACGAACCATCTCGACTATCAGTCCATCAAATGGTTGGAAGATTACCTGGGCAGATACAACGGCTCGGTCCTGTTGGTTACCCATGACCGCTATTTCCTCGACGCGGTCACGAATCGCATCTTTGAACTGGATGGAGGGAAGCTATTCCACTATAAAGGGAACTATGGCGACTTCATCGAAGCCAAAGCCGTCCGGGAAGAGAATGAACGTCAACAGTCCATCAAGCAGAACAACCTTTACCGCCGTGAGCTTGCCTGGATGAGGAGAGGGGCCAAGGCCCGTTCCACCAAGCAAAAAGCACGCATCCAGCGCTTTGATGAGCTGGAGGATGCGAAAGGATCAGGCACAAGGAATCAGGAGATGGAGGTTTCCATCGGCGGTGACCGTCTCGGGAAGCAGGTATTCGAATTGAAGGATGCAGTGAAGACCTTCCAAGGGAATGTCATCCTTGACGGATACAACCGGCTCATCAAACCGAAGGACCGGATCGGAATTGTCGGGAAGAACGGTAGCGGAAAGTCCACGCTCCTGAATATCCTTGCCGGCCGCGAGGAGTTGACCTCCGGTGAACTCCTGACCGGTCAGACCGTAAAGATTGCCTATTATACGCAAGAACATGAAGAACTTGATGAAAACATGAGGATGATCGAATACCTCAGGGAAGCAGGGGAGTACGTGACCACCGCTAAAGGTGAACAAATTTCTGTCACGTCCATGCTTGAGCGATTCCTTTTTCCGATGAGCACCCATGGGACGCTGATACGGAAGCTTTCCGGTGGAGAGAAGAGGAGGTTATTCCTCTTGAGGCTCCTCATGGCTAAACCGAATGTCCTTCTTCTGGATGAGCCGACGAATGACCTTGATACTGAAACGTTGACGGTCCTTGAGGATTACATCCACGAATTTACCGGTGTGGTCATCACCGTATCCCATGATCGCTATTTCCTCGACAAGACGGCAAGAGAGCTCCTCATTTTCAACGGACAGGGCAGCATCGATTCCTATTTAGGGGAATACACCGAATACCTTGAGCGATCTCAGCAGGAAGCCGTCAAACCCCAGGCCATCAAAAAAGAAGCAGCTCCTCAGGCAGAAAAGAAAGAAAAAAAACGCCTGTCCTATATGGAGAAAAGGGAATGGGATGAGCTGGAAGACAAGATGTCGGAAGTTGAATCAAGGATCGAACAGGTCAATGTAGAACTTCAGGGAATCGGCAGTGATTTCACGAAAGCACAACAACTTATGGACGAGAGTGCAAAGCTCAATGAACAGCTTGAACACCTTATCGAGCGCTGGAGCTATCTGTCTGAATTCGCCGAGTAGGACCGATCATTTAGCGGAAACCACACGTTATGATAAAATGAGGAAAAGATCTTGAGAAAGGGGAGCATACAGTGAGAATACTCTCGATCGAACCGACTCCGAGCCCGAACACGATGAAAGTTCTTCTCGATGAAGAATTGAAGGCTGGCCAGAGTAATAACTATAAAAAAGACCAGGCGGACGGGGCACCTCCCGTCGTCAAAAGCATCCTTTCCATAGAAGGGATCAAAGGGGTCTATCATGTCGCGGATTTCCTTGCCGTCGAACGGAATGCCAAATACGACTGGCAGACTCTTCTTTCAGAAGTAAGACAGGCTTTTGGTGAAGAAGGAGCCCTGTCGGAATCGGGGGAAATGGAAGAACATTTCGGAGAGGTCAATGTGTCCGTACAGATGTTCAAAGGAATCCCGATGCAGGTCAAGCTGACGGACGGGGAAGCTGAAAAACGCTTCTCTCTTCCGGAAGCATATATCGAGGCCATCGGCCAGGCTCAAAAAGAGGGGGACAATGTTGTTCTGCTCCGGAAGTGGAAGGACTATGGTGTCCGGTACGGCGACCTGGAGGAAATCGGAACCCAGGTAGTCGATGAACTACAGGCCGCCTTCCCTGCAAGGCGCCTGAAGGAACTGGTCGCGCAGGCTGGTGATACCACCATCCCCGAGCCGAGGAAAAAACGTAAGCTCACTCCTGTAGATCTTGAAGAAGCCGATTGGCAAATCCGCTATCAACGGCTTGATGCTATGGAAGATCCGACCGTTGAAGACATTCCCCTCCTGGAAAAGGCACTGGACGATGAGAAAGTGTCGATCCGCAGGCTGGCCGTCGTCTATGCAGGGATGATCGAGGACGAAACAGTCCTTCCCCTTTTATATAAAGGGCTGGAGGATTCCTCCGTGTCCGTCAGGCGCACGGCAGGTGATTGTCTTTCAGACCTAGGATTCACAACAGCGATTCCGGTCATGACACATGCCCTGAAAGATAAAAGCAAGCTTGTCCGCTGGCGTGCCGCCATGTATCTGTATGAAGTCGGTGATGAGAGCGCACTCGGTGGACTGAAGGCTGCAGAAGATGATCCTGAGTTCGAAGTGAGACTGCAGGTGAAGATGGCCATCGAGAGGATTGAAGGCGGAGAAGAAGCCAAAGGATCCGTTTGGAAGCAAATGACTGAAGCCCGTTCACAAAAAGACTAGAAAGGATGATGACAACATGTCAATGGCATATGAAGAATATATGAGGCAGCTTGTACAGCCTATGAGGCAAGAACTGACTGGAGCAGGATTCAAAGAGTTGAAAGATGAAGAGGAAGTAAAAACATTTATGGAAGGAGCGGAAGGAACGACCCTCGTGGTAGTGAATTCGGTTTGCGGATGTGCAGCAGGACTTGCTCGTCCGGCCGCTACGCAATCGGTATTGAATGAGAAGGCTCCGGATCATCTTGTCACGGTATTTGCAGGACAGGACAAAGAAGCGACTGTGAAGATGCGCGAATACTTCAAGGGCTATGAGCCGTCCTCTCCTTCCATGGCACTCCTGAAAGGAAAGGAAGTCGTCCATTTCATCCCTCGTGAAGAGATCGAAGACCATGACATCGGCAGCATCATCTCCAATTTGACGGGTGCGTTCGAGCAACACTGCTAAAAGGCAGCGGATGGCGTTTGGCCATCCGTCCTTTTTTATGTAGAGACTTTATCAGGAAACAGGTGAATCCAAATGGAAGAGATGTTTGTTACAACCTCGGGCAGGGCCGATGAATCCGTCATGGTGAGGGCTAAAACCCTTGCCGAGGAGTTCCAGATCCCCTACATTGAACGGAAGAAAAGGTCCATCACCCATTATATGAGCCACCATCAGGCAGACTGCCTGGTCCTTGGGAAAGAGCGGGATGAGCTTCATCGAAGGGGTGAGCAACCTTTCTTCTTCCATCCGAACTCAGCTTCATTTCGGATCAAAAGAGTCCTGAGAGGGGAATCCGATCCTTTCATTGAAGCGGCCGGGCTGAAAGAGGGAATGTCCCTCCTCGACTGTACATTGGGCCTCGCATCCGATAGCATCATCGCGAGCGCGGTGGTCGGTCGGACCGGATCCGTAACGGGAGTCGAAGCCAATCCATATGTCGCTCATATTCTCAAACGTGGACTGAAGGAGTGGGTATCCCCACTGCCTGAGCTCAATGATGCCATGCGGAGAGTGAAGGTGAATGGCGGACTCTCACAAGCTTACTTGAAGGGACTGCCGGATGACTCATTCGACGTTGTATACTTCGATCCCATGTTTGAAGAAGGCTTGACCGATTCCCATGGCATCAATCCGATCCGGAGCTGGGCCCATTATGAACGGCTCACCCATGATACAGTGGAAGAAGCAAAACGGGTTGCGAGAAAGAGGGTGCTCCTGAAGGAACATTTCCGTTCGACTTTGTTTGATGAGCACCACTTCAAGGTCCTGATCAGACCTTCCTCTAAATTTCACTATGGCTTCATTGATCTCCCATGATGGGAATGAAAAAAAGGGACCCGGAAGGCAAATGCTTCCGGGTCCCCTGTTTTACTCAATCGGTAACAGACAATACGCAAAAATATCCTAACAATAGCAAGAAACCAATGCTGATCATCAAGCCAGTATCCATCTTTTTCTCTCCTTTACACATACTTCTAATCCTATACTACCACATCGGGAGCATGTTATCCTCGGAAAATGAAAGCTTTTTCACCACTTTTTCAGAAAAGATAGTATAATGATAGATAATCAAGCTGTGACCCTTACATGCTATGGGCACGATTATCCAATAAAAAATAACATGACCATGCCAACCATGATATACGCTACCAAAAAAAGAAAGGACGTTCCCTATGTCGATCTGGATCAAAAAATCGTTTTTCATCCTTCTATCCATCCTGACATTCGGTCTGGTTTCTCCGACCCAGCCATTCCTGAATGAGGACAATCATGCCCTTGCAAAGGGTAACGGAAAATCATCCACCTTCGAATCGAGTACGGAAGATCCGGTGGAAGAAGAAGGGATGCTTTCAAGGGAGGACTTCCTCGACACCATCATGGCTCAGGCTGAACTTCATTCATATGAAAAATTCGGTACGAAAATCAAGCCTGTGATCGAAGATGAATTCCGAGCGGTCGTGCTTCCGAATCTTGAAAAAGCCATCGAAAGGACAGCTACGGATTTTCCTGACGAAGACTTGAGCTCACTTGTCATTTCAGAAGTGCCGGAATACGCCAAAACCGAGAAAATCTTTCACATTTACGACAGTCGTACCGGAAAAGACGTGATCCGTTTTCATGTAAGGAAGGATCACCCGCCTAAAGATGGATACTATTTTAACTTCCACTACCATACTGCACATGATCAATTCATGACCCATCATGATCTTGGAAGCATTTATTGGAACAAGAATATGCCTCCGAAGTGGAGGAGCCTTTCATAATCGGAAGAAGCGCGACGCACGGCGGTCGCGCTTTTTTAAATACGTTTTAAATGAGTTATCACATTGTAAACCACCTACATTCGGGTATGAAAAGCCGAGGCAGGTCCTACAAGAACGGATGACAGAGGTCGGTTTGAAGGCAGCGCTTTGTTCAAGCAAGACGATTCGTTACCGTAATAAGAAGGAAAGAAGAGCTGGGTCATGTGAGTTCCTACATGTCACACTCATGCCACTTCCTTCTTAACGGAAGAGACCAGCGGAAACTACTAAACTTATGTTGGAGGAGATTAGTATGCAAATGCCTGTACATATTGTTGCTGCAGGAGGTTTTGTTTCAAATGAGAAAGATGAGATATTATTAGTGAAAACACGTCGGGACGGTCACTGGGTGTTTCCAGGAGGACAAATCGAGGTCGGGGAAAACCTGATCGATGGAGTGGTAAGAGAAATTAAGGAAGAAAGCGGAATGGATGTGACAGTTTCCCATTTGGTAGGCGTTTTTTCGAATACAGCCACTTACGCGGGACATAGCGGAGTGAAGATCGTACCGACAAAAGTGATGTTTGATTTTGTTTGTGAACCCGTGGGCGGTGAATTCACTACATCCGATGAAACATCAGATGTCCGCTGGTTCCATAAAGAAGACGTGCTGAATATGATATCCGCCCCCGCCCTTCGGACACGCTATCAGGCTTATTTGGATTTTGAGGGGAAGATTCAGTATATGGATTACGTGACCAAGCCGGAGTTTGAAGTGAAATTCAAGAGAATGATCTAACTCGGGAGTGAGAGCCAAGCTTCACTCGTTTGTGCCTAACGAGAGGAAAAGAACCCGCTGAGAGGGAAAGGGGAGCCCCAATACTCCAGATGATCTTTGAATCGAGGCATGAAAAATCATCTGGCAATGAATGTGTGTGCGGATTTCTAAATGTTCGTATCCAAGCATGCTTTATTCTAAAACCTCCGTATCATTGTGAGGGAAGGAGCAATCATGTACACTATTGATATGGATATCGTTTACCGTCATCATATGATAATCGGGCTCTTTCTGGTAGAATGGTCTTTTGCACCCTATGGACCGATAGAAGATGACGGCCAATCAATAAGATATGAAGGTGATTACAAATGAAGCAATATTTAGATTTGTGCAGGCATGTACTTGATCATGGTACGGAAAAAGGGGACAGGACTGGTACGGGTACGATCAGTACCTTCGGCTACCAGATGAGGTTCGATCTTCAGGAAGGATTTCCTCTCGTTACAACGAAGAAACTTCACGTCAAATCCATCATCCATGAACTACTCTGGTTCCTGAATGGGGATACCAATGTGAAATATCTGCAGGACAACGGGGTAAGGATCTGGAATGAGTGGGCCGATGAAAACGGCGAGCTGGGACCTGTCTATGGTCATCAGTGGAGATCTTGGCCTGGAAAAGACGGGGAAACGATCGATCAGATCAAAAACCTCATCACCACTATCAAGAATAATCCGGACTCCAGACGAATGATCGTCAGTGCTTGGAACGTAGCAGATGTTGACTCCATGGCTCTTCCGCCGTGCCATTGTTTATTCCAATTCTATGTGTCGGATGGCAAGCTATCCTGTCAGCTCTACCAGCGATCTGCCGATGTCTTCCTCGGTGTCCCGTTTAACATCGCTTCGTATGCCCTCCTCACGATGATGGTGGCTCAGGTATGCGATCTCGAACCGGGTGAATTCGTTCATACGTTCGGCGATGTTCATATCTATCAGAACCATATGGAACAGGTGAACCTGCAGCTGACAAGGGAGCCACGTCCACTTCCGAAGCTCGAGATCAATCCTGACGTGAAGGATATATTCGGATTCCGCTTTGAAGATTTCACTTTGAGCGGGTATGATCCGCATCCCCATATCAAAGGAGTCGTGTCTGTATGATTTCATTTATCTGGGCAATGGATGAAAACGGGTTGATCGGCAAGGATAATTCTCTGCCATGGCGCCTACCGGAAGATCTTAAATTCTTCAAGCGGACGACACTGGGTCATCCGGTTGTGATGGGAAGGAAGACATTCGAATCGTTTGGCAAGCCGCTGCCTGGAAGACAAAATGTAATCCTGACGAGGAATGCTTCTTTCACCCATGATGAATGCACGGTCTTCCATGATGTGGAAGAGGTCCTGGCATTTGCTGAAAAACAGCAGGGGGAGACATTCATTATCGGTGGAAGCAATGTGTACGAGCAGTTCCTGCCCTATGCGGATAAACTCTATGTGACCACGATTCACCATGCATTCGAAGGTGACACCCATATGGCAGAAGTCCCTTGGGATGATTTCACCCTTGTTGAATCAGAAAAGGGATTGAAAGACGAAAAAAATCCTTATGATTATGAGTTCAAGACATTTTTACGTAAATGAAAAAAGCAGTCAGCCTCAAGATGGAGGCTGACTGCTTTTTTTGCTGTGAACTTATACGTAGAACAGGATGCAGAAGTACATGAAGCTGCTGCCTGCCAGTACGAAAAGATGCCAAATCGCATGATTGTAAGGGATCTTCTTCCATACGTAGAAGACGGCTCCTACAGAATAGAGGATACCGCCCGTGAGCAACAGATCGAATCCTGCAGGAGTAAGACTTTCGTAAAGGGGCTTGATGGCTGCAAGCACAAGCCACCCCATAACAAGGTAGAAGAGTGTCGATACGATTTGAAAACGGTCCACGAAATAACACTTGAAGATAATGCCGACAATGGCAAGCCCCCAAACAATCCCGAATAATGTCCAGCCAAGGGCACTTCTCACGCTCACGAGCATGAGGGGGGTGTAAGTACCGGCGATGAGCACGTAGATGGCTGAGTGGTCAAGAACGGCGAAGACATTCTTAGCCTTGGAAGGTTTAAAGCTGTGAAGGAGAGTGGAGAAGAGATAGAGCAGGATCATGGATGCACCAAAGATGGAGAAGCTGACCACGTGCCACGCCGAGCCTTTATCCACGGCGAAAAGGACGAGCATGATGAGTGCCGGGATACTCAAGATCAAGCCGATACCATGGGTGATGGCGTTGGCTACCTCTTCCTTCCAGTTTGAAAAATCGAAATCATAGGTCAATCAAAAACATCCTTTCTGAATGGGATAGTCTCTTCATGATAAATCTCTTGGAGACCGAATGCAAACTTTATCACATTAAAGGGGCGGGGAGATAAATTTTTTACCAGTGTAGGTTTTGACATATTCTGCAGTGGGAAATGAGGTATAATAGGAGTACAAACGGGCATAAAAGAGGATTGATACTTTGCTGACAAAAACCATTGAGTTCAAAACAAAGTATGGACAGAAGATTAAAGTCCACGGGATCCCGGTCATGAAAAATGATCACCCCCACTGGTTCACTGTGAATATGAGGCTGCGGCTTTATCTCGGCAGCCTGCATAAGCAGGGACCAGGGACCTACAGTTTCAGGGAATACTTGAAGAGAACGTTGAAATGGTCGGAATTCGAAAAGATTTATCAATCAGAAGAGCTGAAGAACAATGCTTGACCGGGTAGGGTGCCGTTGCTAAGCTATATGGCTTGGCGGCGGCACTTTATTCGTATATGGCCAGATAATTCGGAGCGATGACCAGGAATCCTGTTTGTGGAGAAACGGTGAAATCCTTTTCATCTATTTAAATCCCAAACAAAGCACGCTATAATGAGAGGGATAAGGAAGATAGGATGTGGCTAACATGGAGAAAATCAAAATTGTAACGGATTCAACAGCAGACTTATCGGAAGATATAATCGGGGAATTGGATATACACGTGGTTCCACTTTCGATTTTCATCGAAGGGGAAACCTATTTAGATAGAGTGGATCTTTCGCCTGAAATGTTCCTGGAAAAGATGAAAGCGTCGGATGAACTTCCAAAAAGTTCACAGCCTTCAGCAGGGGTATTCGCAGAGCTGTATGACGAACTGGGGAAAGACGGATCGAAAGTGATTTCCATCCATATGACGGGTGGCATGAGCGGTACAGTCCGGTCTGCGGAATCCGCGGCGGAAATCACCGGTACAGATGTCACGGTTGTCGACTCCCGGTTCATTTCGCGTGGACTCGGTTTTCAGGTAATCGAGGCGGCGAGGCTAGCCAGAGAAGGAAAAGGTGTGGATGAAATCCTGAAGGCCATAACAGAAATCCGCGAGAAGACTCAGCTTTATGTGGTAGTGGACACGCTCGAGAATCTCGTCAAGGGTGGACGTATCGGAAAGGGAAAAGCCATGATCGGCTCCCTGCTTAACATCAAGCCGATTGCTTCCCTTGCAGGCGGCGAATACACTCCCGTGGCAAAAGTCAGGAGCCACACCCAGGTCGTTAAATTCCTTGTGCAACAATTCATGGAAGATGTAAAGGGTAAAACGATCAAAGGCGTCGGTCTTTGCCATGCCGACGGATTGACCCTTGCCCAGAACCTTAAATCAAAAATCGCCGAAAAGACCGGATATGATCAGTTCGATATCGGTGTCACCACACCGATCATCAGCACCCACACGGGGATCGGGGCAATCGGCTTCACCTATTATACGGACTAACAAACAAGGGACGAAAGCTCAGGCTTTCGTCCCTTGTTTGTCATCAGGAAGGCATCGGAGTCGGGGTCGGTTTCGCATATCCCTTATTGTATTTATCATCAATGGCCTTGCGGATCTCCTTAATCGATTTTCCCTTGTTATATTGGACAATGGATTCGGCCGCAATTTCCAGGCATACCCCACAGCGGGTCCCGTGGTCATCCCAGATAGTTTCTTCGCCATTCTTCTGTTGGACGAAGCAGTTGAAATTGCTTTTATGTCCCGCAGAATCACCGCACCCGCAGTAGCACGGTATGTACTCGAGAAGTTCCTGGTGCTGAGCTGATGCTGCATAAATCGTCCTCATTGTATCCTCTTTCCCATCAAGAAATGAAGGGAGGATCTTCGGTGATGAGGTTTCTTCCTGATATCCTCATTCATGACTGCATGGCTTTCGTGGTCATGCTCCTCTGTTGTTTTTTCCTCCTCGGAGCATCCAGTGATGAGAAGAATCATCACTATGAAAAGCGAGATAAACACATGACGTTGCTTCACTCAAAAACCTCCTAGAATATCGTATGTAATTGAATTGTAACATTCATTTATCAGGGCGCCATACATACAATAGTCATAGAATGTTGAACGTTTTGTCACAAATCGGCAAAAGGATTGTATCCGCCTTCACCCACTGCTTGTGACATGGATTTATTGCCCTGAAGCCTCTTTATCTGATACACTAGTAACTTCAAAACGTCTGGATCATGTTTCGGTCTGAATGAAGAGTGATATACTATATATAAAGGAAAGGCGAGGTGAATATGATGAAAAAATGGAGTGTTCTCATTCTCGCTTTTGTATTTTTCTTATCGGGGTGTTCCATAGAAGATGCGGCGAAGCATGTTTCGAGGCAGGTTTCCGACTGGGAAAAAGACCAGCCTCCCGAAGCGTTCATTCCGAAGAATATGAATGTCACCTCTGTCGGGGATTCCCTGACCCAGGGGGTTGGAGACAGTACCGACAGCGGGGGATATGTACCTTATCTTGAGAAGCTTCTTGAATCCACCGATGGCGTGAAGGATGCCGAGTTCCATAATTATGGCGTCAGAGGTAATCGGACGGATCAATTGTTGAAGAAAATCAAAACCGACGAAGTGAAATCATCCATCGAAAAATCCGATGTGGTCATGATCACGATCGGAGGCAATGATGTCATGAAAATCTTCAAGCAGAATCTTTCCAAACTGAAGCTTGATGTTTTTCAACAGGAGCAGGTGGCCTATCAGGAGCGCCTGAAAGAAATACTCGATACGATCAGGGAGTACAATCCAGATGCCGGAATCGTCCTTGTAGGGCTATATAATCCTTTCAACACCTGGTTCTCCGATATTGAAGAGGTGAAAGAAATCATTGATAGCTGGAATGAAGGAAGTCGTGAGGTGCTGGATGACTATGATCGTTCCCTGTTCGTCGAGATTGACGATCTGTTCATCGATGCTGGGGATGAATTGCTGTTCGAGGATTATTTCCATCCGAATGACGAGGGGTATGAGCTCATTGCAGAGCGTATGTTTAAAAGGATGACGAAGGGGGAAATATTAGCTTCGTTAACACGTAAAGAGAAAAATCAATAGGAAGAGGAGTCGCCATGAAGAGCAAATGGAAAGTGGGGTTCTTTGCATTAGCCGGGCTGATGCTGGCAGTGATCATCGTCCTCCTGATCATGGTGTCTGCACCGATCAAGGACGACCCGGTTCCTAAAGGGAATCCTGATGAAAACAATGATGTCGGATTCAATATCCAGACAGATAAAGAGGACTTGAACCTGATCATCGAACATTATATTGAAGAAGAGGGCATGGATGGCCCGGTTGATTACGGAGTACAGTTGAAGGATGATGTTGAACTTATCGGCTCCGTACCCGTATTCACCTCGAATCTTGATTTCAAATTGACATTCGAACCGGAGGCCCTCGAAAATGGGGATATCCTGCTTAAGCAAAAATCCATCTCACTAGGTAAACTCAAATTGCCGGTCTCCTACGTGCTTAAAATCGTAAGGGATTCCTATAATTTCCCCGAGTGGGTGAAGATTCGACCAAATGATGAAGAAATTTACGTGGCCCTTCAGGATATGGAGCTGAAGAGCAACATCAAGGTGCGTGCCAATGAGTTCAATTTGAAGGATGATCGTATTTCCTTCCGATTGCTCGTTCCCGTTGATCGTGCCCTACAAAATTAAAGGAAGGCAGCCGACCGGCTGCCTTCTTTCTTTTTTATCCCTTGATGAGCACCGCTTCCAGTGTAGGCTCGCCGCCTGCGAACCCCGCTGCAATGATTGTATAGGCTTGATTCGCCTCGAATTTGACGTCAGGGATGGACAGGACTACGTCTTTAGATCCTGCCGGCCTGACTTCGAGGTCGACGGTCATCGGGGTCAATCCCAGATATTCCGTTGCCTGCTTAAAGGAGGCATTCGGGAAGATGACATCTCTCCCTTTGACCGCGATGTCAACGGCAGGGGCATCCGGTGAAAGGTGAATGAATTTTACTTTCGTTTCTCCTGCCGGGACTCCAGGTTCATCCACATACGGAAGGAGCTGCAGCTTTTTCGTCGTTCCTGCTGCTGCCAACGTGTATGCTTTGCCCGGATCGACTTTTACCTTTTTGCTGATGATCGTTTCTGTACTGGTTCCTGTCGGATACACATCGATATGATACTTGCCCCCAGGCAAGGTGAGGTAGTCGCTGACATCCTTGAATGCGAGTTTCCGCAGGACGCGGTGGCCGTTGACATATACATCAACTTCCCCTGCATCCGGTACCCCGTGGAATACCCGGACATAGCTCGGTTGTGAAGCCGTCGTCAGATCGGCTCTCTGGGCCTCGAGGGCAAGTCTCATATATTTAAGGTGTTTCAGATAATAATGATGGTGCATATTCGGATTGGAATATTTGTAGTAACAGGACAAAAGATCATACATCGCGGCTTTATTCAAATACTGTTCTTGGCTCATGAAGACATCTCTCCTTCGTACGGACTTGACAGGATAGAATATGCACGATCGCCCAAACGGTGAAAGTATT
This sequence comes from uncultured Bacillaceae bacterium, assembly GCA_963762295.1. GTDB lineage: Bacteria > Bacillota > Bacilli > Bacillales > Bacillaceae_B > Rossellomorea. Next base: position 68,085 of record CAVXKK010000004.1, on the reverse strand, counting down.
CTTGCACTTCAGAATAATGATGATATAATTGGATTAACGACAAAAGAGAGCAGGTGATGAATATGGGATTCACGACTAGAGCATTCAACCACACATATCCATACAAAAACCACATTCATCACGCTACCGTGCTCTAACGGGATTAACAGGGATCATTCTGCCTGAAGGAGAATCCGTCTGCGTGATGAACGCGGACGGATTTTTTATTTTAGGGAGGAATTACCATTGAATCAGTATAAATCAATCATTTTCAATAACGCCAGGGAGGATTATGCCCTCCAGCTGGCAGACCATATGGAAGTGGCGCGTGTTGTCACGGAACAAAAAGGATTCTATAAAGTGATGACGGACGTGGAAGAAGGGTTGCTGTGTCAGGTGACAGGAAAGATGAGATTCCAATCAGAAGCCCGTGAAGACCTTCCTGCTGTGGGTGACTGGGTGGCAATCAGGAAGGATGAAGCCATCATCGAGCGCGTCCTTCACAGAAAGAGCAAATTTTCACGGAAAGTGGCAGGAAGTGAGGCAGAAGAGCAAATCATCGCCGCGAATATTGATACGGTCTTCATACTCACCTCATTAAATGACGATCTTAACCTTCATCGCATCGAGCGCTACGTCATCCTGTGTTGGGAGAGCGGTGCCAATCCTGTTGTGATCCTGACGAAGGCCGACGTCTGTCCAGATGTGGATGAGCGGGTTTCTGAAGTCGAGGCTGCTCTCCTTGGGGTGCCTGTTATTGCCATCAGTTCTCTAGACCGTACAGGATTGGAGGCGCTGTATCCGTATCTTACCCCTGGTAAGACTGTCGCCTTGACGGGTTCTTCCGGCGTGGGGAAATCGACCCTTACAAATGAACTCCTTCAAGAAAGCCTTCAGAAAACCAAGGAAGTCAGGGATTCAGATGCTAAAGGGAGGCACACGACGACCCATCGGGAGCTCTTTCTGCTCGATTCGGGGGCTGCCCTTATCGATACGCCGGGCATGAGGGAGATCCAGATCCTACAGGGCAGCGAAGGACTGTCCACCCAGTTCAACGATGTCGAGGAGCTTGCACGCTCCTGCCGGTTCAATGACTGCTCACATGGAAGCGAACCGGGCTGTGCTATCAGACTCGCCATCGAGGAAGGGGTGTTGGATGAGGATCGATATCTTCATTATGAGAAGCTGCAGCGGGAAATTGCCTATATGGAAAGGCGCGGGAATAAACGCCTAGAATCCCTCGAGAGGAAAAAATGGAAGAGCATGAGTAAGAAGCGGAAAAACTGATGCAACTTTACCTTTCATTGAACCCTCATAGAGAAATAAATGTCAGGACTGAGGGTACAGGGGTTTCCTGATGATAATGATCTTGTCCCTTTAAAGACGAGGTGTGAGAACACCCTCTTTGAAGGGATTTTTTCACTTTGTAGGAAGGGTTGAATGAATCAGCCGGTCATTGCCTTTGGATCAGGTCCAGGAAGGCGGATTGTTTAACTTTTCAGTGCAATTGGGGTACACTTACAATATGAAATAACGAATAGAAAAGGGTGTTGATCATGACGGGTGAAAAAAAGAAAAAAAGGGCGACCTTCGCCGGTGGATGTTTCTGGTGCATGGTCAAACCATTTGATGAACAGCCGGGTATTTATGGCATCACATCCGGTTATACGGGAGGTCATGTGAAGAATCCGACTTACCGTCAGGTATGCTCTGAGACAACCGGGCACTATGAAGCGGTCCAGATTGAATATGATCCCGATGTATTTCCCTATGAAAAACTACTGGAGCTCTACTGGCAGCAGATCGATCCGACTGATCCCGGAGGGCAGTTCCATGACCGTGGACAATCGTATCAGACCGTCATCTTTTATCATGATGACAGTCAAAAGGCGGCTGCTGAGGCTTCGAAGGAAGCACTTGCGGCATCCGGACGATTCAGTCAGCCGATTGCAACCAAGATTCTTCCCGCTTCCGAGTTCTATCCAGCTGAGGAATACCATCAGGATTATTATAAAAAGAACCCCATGCACTATCGTCAATACAGCATCGGATCCGGACGTGCCGGATTCATTCAGCATCATTGGAGGGATGAAGGATGAGTAAAGAAGATCTGAAAAATAAACTCACAGCAGAACAATATGAAGTGACACAAAACAATGGAACCGAGCCTCCTTTTAGGAATGAGTATTGGGACCAATTCTCTGAAGGTATCTATGTGGACGTCGTGTCCGGTGAAGCCCTTTTCAGCTCACGGGATAAATACGACGCCGGCTGCGGATGGCCGAGCTTTACGAAGCCGATCCAGAAGGAAGATATCGTTGAAAAACAAGACAGAAGTCATTTTATGGTGCGAACAGAGGTCCGGTCCAAAGAAGCCGATTCTCATCTCGGGCATGTATTCGATGACGGCCCTGGTCCAACCAAGCTCCGTTACTGCATCAATTCAGCCGCTCTCAGATTCATCTCTGTAGAGGATCTTGAAGAAGAAGGCTACGGTGAATTTAAAAAGCTCTTTGATTGAATCGAAGACCAATCCGCCAGGTTTATGGCGGAGTACATAGGTGTAAATATACAGTAGGATGGTGAATGAAATGTTTAAAAAATTATTTGGTAAAAAAGAAGAAAGCCCTAAAACAATCTCGGTCGTTGCTCCTTTAACTGGAACAATCAAATCACTGGAAGAAGTACCGGATCCAGTGTTCTCTCAGAAAATGATGGGGGACGGGATCGCAATCGTTCCCGATAACGGAAAAGTGGTTTCCCCGGTAGACGGAGAAATCATGCAGCTTTTCCCAACCAAGCACGCCGTCGGGATTAAAGCAGCAAACGGAGCGGAATTACTCATCCATATCGGTCTTGAAACAGTCTCCATGAAAGGAGAGGGGTTCGAGGCCCATGTGTCTGAAGGTGCCAAGGTGAAAGCGGGCGACCCCCTCATTACGTTTGACGTCGGCCTGGTAGAAGAAAAAGCAAAGAGCACCATAACACCAGTCATCCTGACAAACGGAGATGACATGGGCGAATTGGTGAAAAAGGACGGGACCAAGGTAGAGGCCGGAAGCGGAGAAATCCTGGAGATTTCTTCAAAATGATCGGAGAGGACCGGGTATCATGACCGGTCCTCTTTTCTTTTTGGGGAAAAACACAAACCTTTTGTAGGTGATTGACATACAGTGTATAGAAATATGATTCAATCACCTAACCTTAAGGAGTGGTTTACGTGAATTATGGATACGGTTATGACCCATGTTACCAGGGCGGATATGGCCATCAGGCAGGTGGCTATTCAGGGGGATTTGCCCTGATTGTCGTCCTTTTCATTTTATTGATCATTATTGGAGCCGTATGCTACTGCGGGGATTGATAAAACAATCAGAAGCTCCCGCTGGATCCGGGGAAGCAATGTATCCTCCTATGAATGGAAGCCTTGAATGAACCTATGCACATACAAAAACCACGCTTGGACTCCAAGCGTGGTTTTTGCGTTGTGTTGATCTTTTCTCCCGTTGACCCGGAATCGATGATGGATTCTTAAATCTTGAAGTTCGAGATGATCCCTTTTAATGCTTCCGCTTGCTTTGAGAGCTCTGAGGCACTCGCCGTCACTTGTTCCATTGCGGCTGAACCTTCTTCGGCAGCGGCCGCTGTTGTTTCGGTATTGGCAGCCGTGGACTCACTGATTTCGTTTACGGCGGCAAAGGATGAAGCCACTTCTTGGGAGAGGTTCAGGGTTTCATGAATATGCCCCACCATTTCTTCCACTACAGAAGAAGTTCTCTCGGTGTGCTTGAGGATATCCTTTAGCGCCGAGTTGGTCATATTGGTTGTTTCCACTCCAGCAATGACTTCTTTCACTCCCTCGGCATTCTGATCGATGATAAGATCGACTTCCTCCTGGATGCTGTGGACGATTCCCGTCACACCTTTTGCTGCATCCCTTGATTGTTCGGCAAGCTTTCTTACTTCATCGGCCACCACGGCGAATCCGCGTCCGTGCTCTCCTGCACGGGCGGCTTCAATCGCGGCATTCAGTGCAAGAAGATTGGTTTGTTCTGAAATATCCGTGATGGTTGCAATGATGGCGGATATTTCAGAGGAGCGCTTTCCGAGGGCCTCGACTGTCCGGGTTGTGTGGGCCATTGTTTCTTCGATTCCCTGCATCTTAGCAGAGGAGTCACGGACGGATTCTCCGCCTTTTTCTGCAGCCTTCTTCATTCCGATCGCTGTGGATTTCACCTGCTCCGCCTGCTGGAACAAAAAGCGGGAAGCTTCTTCAAGGCTGTTCATCTTTTGTAATGAAGCAGACATGCGAGTGGTGGTGTCTTCACTGCCTGCAGCAATTTCACTTGATGTTTCGGCAATGGATGAGATCGTGTGAGAGGTTTCCTCTGCAGAAGCAAGCAGTTCCTGTGAGCTTGCTGATACGTTTTCAGCCATTTCAGCGACCTGACGGACAAGGACGGAAATGCCTGCAATCAGCTTATTCGTATCCTCTGCGAGGCCGCCAAGCTCATCACGGCTCTTGACGTGGATGCGCTTCGTCAAGTCTCCGCCGGCATCGGCGATTTCGAGGATGGAAGTACTAATTTTACGTGTGTTCTTTAGTATCGTCCTCGACAGCCATATGCTGAAGAACACTATCAGGATGATGGCTAACATGGAAAGGCTCCCCGTGATGATCTTAGAATTCATCACAAGAGTGCTGAGGGAATCCATCCGATTCTCCAAATCTTTCTCCTGTGTCTCGGTAATCATATCCACATAGGAGCGTATTCCGTCTATGTATTTCTTACCGGTTCCAGTTTCCACAAGGGCTGCGGCCTCTTTGAAGCCAGCTGTTTCCCTCTTATCAATGACCCGGTCGACGAATTGGATCCAGAAAGAGTACTGCTTGTCGATTTTCTCGAGCTTGCTCATTTGATCAGGGTTCTCTTTTAGGAGCTTCTTTAACTCAGCCAAATTCTCATTTACTTGTTTTTTTCCATTATCATACGGAGCAAGGAACCCGCTCGCACCTGTGATCACATAGCCTTGTTCACCGATTTCGATTTCATTAAGCAAACGGGACAGATCCTTTGATGTAGCATCTATGGCCATGTCCGATTCAATCAGTTTATCCATTTCGGCTTCAAGCTTTGTGGTATTCAAATAGGAAGTATAAGCAAGGACCCCAATGATGATGGCAAGTACGCTGAATGATAGGACGACTTTTCCGCGAATTGATCGAAAGTAAGGGCTCTTCTTTCTCTTTTTCTCTGTTTCTTTCTTTTTTTCCCGGTGTTTTATTTTTTTCTTCACCGTTTTCCCCCTCCTTATATAAGAAAAAAGTAGTATGACAGGTTGAACTTACCATTATTTTAACCGTATACATAGGATTAATCTAGTGGTCAATCCATCAAATTGTCGAAAAAGGGAGAATTTTTAAGGACTATTATCCTATTTCAGAGGAACGGATGGAATCAAAGTTTTTTTAAGGAAGACGAAAGATTCCAGGATTTCAACATAAATATAGTGGAGAAGGAATTCTCTTATCAACACATGGTGTCCGCTGGAATCCTGCTGAATAATCGTGGATTTTCCGGATCGATGGTTGATGTATCGCCTCCAACCAGATCGAACAAAGAAAGATTATTATCCGTTCAGGAGGGACGCTATGCTTCGTTCACATTTGATCAAGCCGCTTATCGGTGAATATTATCCGACGATCGATTATGGAAAAGGGATCTATTTGTATGATGATAGTGGACAAGAATATATCGATGCGTGTTCAGGGGCCGTTACCGCCAATCTGGGTCACGGGATGGAAGATATCCTGCAGTCGATTGTTCAGCAGGGCAATAAGGTCGCATTTGTCTATCGCTCGCAGTTCAGCAATCAGCCCGCTGAGGATCTGGCGGCATTCTTATATGAAAAGACGGGGTATGCCTGGAGTTTCTTTGTCAACAGTGGATCGGAAGCAGTAGAGACGGCAATCAAGATTGCCATTCAGCATTGGCAGGAGCAGGGGAGATCCTCGAAGACACGTATTCTATCAAGATGGCTGAGCTACCACGGCATTACGATGGGTGCATTGTCTGCGTCCGGTCACCCTGTCAGGCGTGAACGTTTTGATGGTCATCTAGGGGACTGGCCGACAGTGGAGCCCCCGTATTGCCTGCGCTGTCCATTCGGCAAAGAATATCCATCTTGCGGTTTATTCTGTGCAGATCAACTCGATACCATGATTCGCCGCATCGGAGCCGATCAAATTGCCGCCTTTGTTGCTGAGCCCATCATCGGTGCTGCAGGAGGAGCGATTGTTCCTCCAAAGGGGTACGAGAAGAGGATCAGGGAAATCTGTGATCACCATGATATTCTCTACATTTCCGATGAAGTCATGACGGGTTGCGGGAGGACGGGTACGTTTCTGACCCTAGAGCAATCCGGAGTGGAAGCGGATATCGTGACGATCGGCAAGGGGTTGAGCGCAGGATATGCCCCCATTGCGGCCACACTCGTCTCAGACCGGGTCATGAATCCCGTTCTGAGCGGGTCGAAGGTCGTCATGAGCGGGCATACATTCAGCGGTAACCCATTATCGGCCGCCGCAGCCCTTGCAGTACTGAAGTTGATCGATAAAGAGGACATCATTGCACAAGTCCAATCAAAAGGGACGTATATGCGCAATCTCCTTGAAAAGCTCAAGGGAGAATTCCCGTTTATCGAGGAGGTCCGTGGGAAAGGCCTCCTCATCGGAATCGAAATGGTGGAAGGGGCGGGCAGTCCATTTACTTCCCTGATTGTCAAGAAGGGAATCCAAAACGGAATCCTCCTATATCCTGCCGCAGCAGGGATCGACGGCAGGAACGGGTCTGCCATCATGATTGCTCCCCCCCTCAACAGTTCAAAGCGGGACCTAGAGGAAATCTGTTTGCGGCTGAAAGCGGCTTTAAGGGAGTCAGCGGCAGAATGGAAGGAGTAGGAAGGATGGGCGTTCACCAAAGCAAACTATCGAGTTTTGAAGAGATCAAACCGGTCTTCAGGGACGGAATGCACATGATGTTTGGTGGATTCGGCGGAATCGGGACCCCGCCTACGATCGTGAAGCATTTGTTGACATGGGGAGTGAAGGATCTGACCATCATCGGAAATGACACGGGATTTCCCCATATCGGCATCGGCCAGCTGGTGGCCGCACAGCGGGTGAAGAAGGTGATTGCTTCCCATATCGGGTCGAATCCCATCGCGGGTAAGATGATGAGTGATGGCCGGCTGGAAGTAGAGTTTTCTCCCCAAGGGATCCTTGCTGAGCGTATCCGGGCAGGCGGCGTGGGGATTCAGGCGATTGTCACTAGGATCGGTTCTGACGATCCCTACCTGAATCGTGGAAAACAGATCGTTCTCCTGAATGGGGAGAAATGCCTGATTGAAACGGCCCTGACGGCGGAGGTGGGAATCGTCATGGCAAAGGCGGCAGATACATTCGGCAATCTGATCTTTGATAAGAGTGCCAGGAACACGAACCCCGTCGTAGCCATGGCTTCTGATATCACGATTGTGGAAGCGGAGGAGATTGTTCCCTTCGGTGAATTGGATCCTGAAGAAATCGTGACGTCAGGAGTATTTGTCGACTACATTGTACCGTCGGAAGGAGTTGATTGGAGATGGGTATGGGAAACGGTTTGAAAGAGCGCTTGGCAAGGAGGGCGGCTCAGGAAGTGGAAGAACATACGATCGTCAATCTCGGAATCGGGATCCCGAGTCTAGTACCTGATTTTCTTCCTGGACGATTTCCTGTCCTCTTTCAATCGGAGAACGGTATCATCGGAATCGGGGAAGCTCCTGGAAAAGGCGGGGAAGATCCTGCTCTCTGCAATGCAGGGGGGTACCCTGTCACCCTGGTGAAAGGTGGGGCATTCACAGACAGCGCGGTGGCGTTTGCCATGATCCGGAGGGGACTCATCGATTTGACGATCCTCGGCTCCTTGCAGGTAAGCGGGAAGGGAGACCTGGCGAATTGGATCATCCCGGGGAAGAAGATCCCGGGGATGGGTGGAGCGACGGAGCTCGCGGCGTGCGCCCGCAGGGTCATCGTCGTCATGACCCACACGGATAAATTCGGGGGACCGAAGATCCTGAGGGAATGTACACTCCCATTGACAGCCAGGGAATGCGTATCTATGATCATCACGGATCAGGCGGTATTCCGATTTGAGGATGGAGAGATGGTACTGAAGGAAATCTTCAAGCCTTTTTCGATCGAAGACATCCGCTCATCGACAGAAGCAGAGTTTTTGATAGATCCGAATGTGTTGTTCTTGGAAGGATAAGGAGGGGATGACCGTGCAGCGACATCTGATTGCACAGGCCATAGCGGATCGGAGGAAAGAAACCATTGCGTTTCTTCAACGTCTGGTTCAGGAGGACAGCATCAGAGGGAATGAGTCGGGAGCACAGGCACTGATCATTGAGAAATGCCGGAAGCTCGGAATGGACCTGGATATTTGGGAGATTGATCGAACCGAAGTGGAATCCCATCCCTTTTATCGATGCGACCGTGAACATTTTACAGGCAACCCCAATGTCGTAGGGGTCCTGAAGGGGACAGGAGGAGGGAGAAGCCTGATCTTAAATGGACATATCGATGTCGTCCCCGCGGGAGACAGAAAGGACTGGAGTGACGATCCCTTTAGCGGAAAAGTGGAGAATGGGCGCTTATTTGGCCGCGGCTCCACCGATATGAAAGGGGGTACAGCTTCCCTTCTTCTGGCCATCGAAGCGGTCCAAAGCCTCGGGATTCCATTAAAGGGATCGATTATCTTTCAGAGTGTCATCGAAGAAGAAAGCGGTGGTGCCGGGACACTTGCCGCCCTCCAGAGGGGGTATGTAGCCGATGGGGCCATCATCCCGGAACCGACCAATATGAAGATCTTCCCGAAGCAGCAGGGATCCATGTGGTTCAGGCTGAAGGTGAAGGGGAAGTCCGCCCATGGCGGCACGAGGTATGAAGGGGTGAGCGCCATCGACAATGCGGTCACCGTCATCCAGAGGCTTCATGAACTGGAAAGGGATCGTAACGACCGTGTGGACGACCCGCTGTATGATAACATCCCGATTCCCCTACCTATTAATATCGGCAAGATTTCAAGCGGTGAATGGCCGTCAAGTGTGCCGGATATGGCCATCATTGAAGGGAGGATCGGCGTCGGTCCATGGGAGGATATGAAATCGGTCGAGGAAGAATTGATTGAAGCACTAGGAGATTTGAAGAAGATCGATGAATGGTTCGATCAGCACCCCGTGGAAATTGAGTGGTTCGGAGGCAGGTGGCAGCCCGGAAGTCTTGAACCCGGTCATTCTTTGATCCAAACGCTCTCAGATGAGTTCCAAAAAGTGTGCGCTGTTCGGCCGATAATCGAAGCTTCCCCGTGGGGGACTGACGGAGGGATCCTGTCCAAAGGGGCAGGGATACCGGTTGCCGTGTTTGGACCAGGGACTACGGAACTTGCCCATGACGCCGATGAATCCATTGGGCTTGAGGATCTATTCAAGTCGGCAGAGATCCTGGCGGGATTCATCGTTGAATGGTGTAACCAACCCGTATGAGGTGAGGCGGGTTAAACGTTTTTCCTCATGATTGAAATTAAAAGACAAAAAATTCAAAATAAACAGTAAAAATAATCATGACCTGTCTAATTGTGGGTAAAGGTCTTGTAAGAAGACTTCATAACCCTCAGGGAGCATTCATATGTTGGTAAAAAGGGGAGGCTGCTATGCAAACATATGAAACCATCACCCTGACACATGGAAAGGCATCCATCTATAAAGATCTCCCGAATCGCCGGCTGCGTGTCGATGAAATCAACGGAAGTGTCGACCAGGTCGTCCGGTATGTGGAGGGGGAGTGCCGATCGGGGGCGTATGAAAAAATCATTGTCAAAGCGAAGACGAGTCAGTGTGATTGCCTGACGGAACAGGGGTATGTGAGAGAAGGAAGATTGTCTGCTTATTTCAACGGAAGCGAAGCCATCTGGATGAGCAAATTCCTGACGGATGAACGGCGTAACAGTTTGTACTGGAAAAAGGGGGATGACATTCTCCAAGCGATCATGAAGAAGGAGGGGGGGACGGTTTCACCGGAACCTGAGATCAAGGTTTGTGGGGAGAGCCACGCGGAACAGCTTGCTGACCTATACCGGGCTGTATTTGAGGTGTATCCCGTTCCTCTCCATGATCCTTCCTATATCCGGCACTCGATGGAAAATGGGACAATCTTTGTGTGCATCGAAGAAAACGGGACCATCATCAGTGCAGCGTCCGCGGAAGTAAACCTCACACTTTGCAATGCAGAGCTGACCGACTGCGCCACCAGCCCCTCGCACAGAAAAGGCGGACACATGAAGCATCTTCTACTCCGCCTTGAACGAGAGCTCGTGGATAGAAAGGTTTTCTGCTCCTATACGATTGCCAGGTCTCTTTCACCCGGGATGAATGCGGCATTTTGGCAGCTCGGCTATCGGTATATGGGGCGACTGGCGAATAACTGCATCATCTTCGACAAAATGGAAGATATGAACATTTGGGAAAAAGACCTGAGCCGTGATGGCGTTCAGGTTTAATATTGAGCAAAGCGGGTGTTTTATTTGAAAATGAATCTGTATTCCCCTAAAAGGCATTGGAAGGAAATTGACTTATGGAAAGATGTCACGGAGGAGCAATGGGATAACTGGCTTTGGCAGCTTACCAATACGATCAGGACCCTTGATGATCTGAAAAAGGTGGTCAATCTGACCCCTGAAGAAGAAGAGGGAGTCAAGATTTCCACGAAAACGATCCCGCTGAATATCACCCCTTATTATGCGTGGCTCATGAATGAGGATGATCCGCGCTGTCCAATCCGCATGCAATCGGTACCGATCGGACAGGAAATCAATAAAACAAGATACGACCTGGAGGACCCACTTCATGAGGATGAAGATTCTCCTGTGCCGGGCCTCACACACCGCTATCCGGATCGTGTACTATTCCTCGTGACCAATCAATGTTCCATGTATTGTCGTTACTGTACGAGAAGGAGATTTTCCGGACAGATCGGAATGGGGGTGCCCAAAAAGCAGCTTGATGCGGCAATCGACTATATCAGAAATACCCCTGCCGTTCGGGATGTTTTGCTATCCGGAGGAGATGGCCTTCTCATCAATGACCAGATCCTTGAATACATCCTGAAGAATCTGAGGGAGATCCCCCATGTCGAGATCATCCGGATCGGAACGCGTGCGCCTGTGGTCTTCCCTCAGCGGATTACAGAGAATCTATGTTCCATCTTGAAAAAGTATCATCCGGTGTGGCTGAATACCCACTTCAATACGTCGATTGAAATCACGGAAGAATCGAAGAAAGCGTGCGAGATGCTCGCAGATGCAGGGGTGCCCGTCGGCAATCAGGCAGTCATCCTGGCGGGGATCAATGATAGCGTGCCAATCATGAAAAAGCTCATGCATGACCTGGTGAAGATCAGGGTGCGCCCTTACTATATCTATCAGTGTGACCTGTCCGAGGGAATCGGTCATTTCCGGGCCCCCGTTTCCAAAGGGTTGGAGATCATTGAGGGGTTAAGGGGGCATACGTCGGGGTACGCGGTGCCGACCTTCGTGCTGGATGCACCGGGCGGAGGAGGGAAGATTTCCCTTCAACCGAACTATCTGATTTCACAGAGCGCATCGAAAGTCGTGGTGAGGAACTTCGAGGGTGTCATTTCCACCTATCCTGAACCGGAGGGGTACGTGGCTGGAAGGGCAGATGAATACTTTAAGGGGATCTACCACGATGAGGAACTGAAGGAGCCTACCATCGGCATTGCAGGACTCATGCACGATACTCATGCATCCCTGACGCCATCGGGTCTGAAACGGCTTGAACGGAGAAAGGCATATGAAGAGAACCCTGATCATCATTCCCTGAAAAATTTCAGGGACAAACGAGATCAATTGAAGGAGAAGAAGCATCAGGCGATGCTGTCCAAGATGGAAAATCAGTCTTCCCCTAAGGAGGGGAATGAAAAATGACCGCAGAGGGTAAGACGTGTGAATGGTGCGGCAGTGGTGTGACAGATTCTGTGACGACCGTCTATTGGGAGCTTCCAGACGGCACCAGATCGATTGAAATCCATGATGTTCCTGGAATCCTCTGCGGATCATGCGGCATGGAATATCAAGATGAAGAGGTCATCATGGACATCGAAGATCAGCTCATGCTCATGGACACCAAGACGATTCCGAAATCTGTAGGTTTCAATGAGTTGCTGCAGATGCCCAAATTCTTAAAAAAGAATTACTTCCGGTTTTAACACCTGGTCCGGAACCTTTCCCTTTACGAACGGAATTTCATCGGCTATCCTTTTAGGAAACGAATTGAAGGATAGGTGACGGCCAGTGAGAAAATCATTTTACCACTACCTGATGAAACATAGACAGCCCTCTGCAAAGGATGATCTCACAGCATTTGCCAATGCTGCCTATGATGATCATGCATTTCCGAAACACTCCGGAGAATATGACGAAATCAGTTCCTATTTGGAATTCAACGGTCATTACCTGGACAGCATGGTCATCTTCGACCGTGCGTGGGATATGTATCTGCAGGATGAAAAAGCCTGAGGGCAGACACACGCACATTTTCATAAGCGCAAACGCGCTGCCAATAGCCAAAAGGCCGGGGACTGACGTCATTTCCCGGCCTTTCTCCAACTCTGCGAGCGGTTGTTGAAATGTAAATCTTGTTTACCGATACAAGGGTCCCTGCATATCATATAAAAAAGTCGATTAGGGTGAGGGGAGAATGAAAAAAAGAAAAGATCCCAGGTTCAGGGTCGGAGAAACGGTGGTTGTGACCATATATGGGACTGTCGGGAAGATAACCGATATTAAGAAAATCGACGGGGAATTCCTCTACGAAGTAAATGAGAGTGAAGGACTGTTCAAGGAATCTGCACTCGAACTCCTTGAATCGTATGATGGATATATTTTCGAGCAGGAACAAATCGATATCGAATACAAATTCCTTTTCGGCGATCTGGTGGTCGTGAAGGGATACGATGAAGACCTCTTCAAGATTGTGGGCTTTCGCACCGAAATCTGGCGCTATAAAGATGATGCATGGGAAGACGTCATCTATGAGCTCATGAGGGTTACGGATGGTGAATGGCTGGAAGCGGATGAGAACGAAATCACCCTCGTGGCCGACGAAGGTCAGGCAGAGGCCTTCATCAAGAAATATGGGTTCGTCTTCCCTGCCAAGAAGGGCATGAAAACGAAAAAGCTCCCTTCCCCGATGGGTCAGAAGCCGAACTGGATCGATCAACTATTGGATCACTATAATGACTACAAGCTCCTCTATGAATTATTCAACGATCCTATCTATAAAAGCAAGATGGATCATGTACTTGAACAGCTCAAGTCCCATTCGAGCCACGAATCATAAAGAAGGAATCATCCACATGAGATAGAGGAACATGGGAACACTGAGGATCATGAATGAGATCAAGATGAAGCGGAGGACCCACTGCATTCCCTTCAGAATCGTCGTTTCCACTTCATCTGCATTTTTTTCCATTACTTTAAGCGCTTTATTCAACAATTGACTCCACTCCTCTATGAACCAGTCCGGTTCGTGATTGAATAGTAGAGTGTATGCCCGTCCCTCCCATGTTATGAAATCTTTTTTCTAGTCATAACATGGGAGGACGGCTCATAAATTGAGAATCAAAGGGGGCGATCTTATGCGAGAAATCGAAGTCTTTATCGATACGGAGGAAATTGCGGATTTCTTTATGAAAGAGTTGATCGAAAGAGGCTTTGTCCCTTCTGAAGCCGAAATCGAAGAACTTGCTGATATCACTTTCGAGTATTTGATTGCCAAGTCCATCATCGATGAGGAATGGGAAGAAGAAGTAGAATAGAGGTCGATCATTAGGAGAGGGGGCCCTTGGGTGGGCACCCTCTTTTTGCTGTGCCTGCGTGGGCCCAGGTCAACGTCTCTTTGCGGCTGATTTTATCAAACCGGACACGGCCTTCTTCCAACGTTTCGTCAAGGTGAAAGTGCCAGGAGGGGGTATGGCCAGAAGGTGCTGCTTAATCTCGGACGGGTCACCTTGGTACCAGTCGCGAGATGGATAGGGCAGGCGGTCCGCATCCGGCCACACATCCACCAGCCGGGGGCTGTACAACGCACGGTTGCTTGTAGGAGTATTCGAATACAACCGGGGCCAATAATCCTGCCGGGAAGCAGTATGGCGCTGTAAAAGGGCATAGCGGAGGGACGATTGATGGATGTGAGGGTGAAATAGGATCCGGTAAAGCTTCTTACCTGCTTCGATCCGTGCATGGACATCGTCAAATCCATGAATCGTGTCACCAGCCAGAGAAAAGGAGGGGCCCTCTCCGTATGGAAAAAGGATCGACGTAAATCCCAGTGAATCCTGAAGGCTAAATAACCATCTGGTCAGCTCTTTTTGTTCCATCCATTGTGAAACGATCCGATTTTCGATGAGCATCTGTTCATTGATGATCAGTGCCGTTGTGAGAAGATTGCTATCTCCAGATTTGAAGAATGCCTGCCAAAATGGCCTCATGAAGGATGACACATGGAATTTTGATAGAAGGCCCCAGTGGAATGAACCCTTTTCCTTCCATTCTTCATAAAGCATCAGCTGAGGATAGGCATCTTCAAAGATCGCCGCATTGCATGTTTCAAGAAATGAAAAGAACTCTTCCTGAATCCTTCTTGGCAGGAGACTCGATAGAAGGCTTCCCCGGAGATCGGTCATATAATAGCCGGCGTTCCGTGAAACCATATGGGCAAGGAACGCCCAATGGATTTCGGGATGTTTCCGGTAGAAGCTCAAATATCTCGACGTGCGCGTTACATTATCCCGATTTCCAAGGGTTGTTTGCCCTAGAATGAATCGAAGCCTCTTCCGGTCATGGGGAAAGAAAAGAACGGGATGCTCTTCATGGCTCGGGCGAAGGATGGCTTCTGCTTCCTGGGAAGATAGCAGGGGAAGGGTTCCGTTGATGACAGTCCCGCGCGTCAGTTTTCGTGACATGACTTCCCCTCCTTTCTTGTATCATGTACTCTTAAGCTATTTTTCAAAATCGGGCAATATACCCCATGCAGGGCAATACCGGTACATCTGCACGTCAAAAGAAGGATTATGGGACGAGAGGGGAGAAACATCTTAAGGGAAGTCTGTAACTATTTGCTGAGGAGGAACCAACATGTCGTTTTTTAATAAAGTCCTCGCAACAATCGGGATCGGGGCGGCAACAGTGGATACGGTGCTGGAAAAATCACACTATGTAGCGGGAGAAAGGATACAGGGCAGGATTGAAATCAAGGGGGGCAGCACGCAACAGGAGGTGGATGCCATCTATCTGACCCTGCACACCACATACATCCGTGAGTCTGATGATAAAAAATTCACCGATCAGGCGATCATACAGAAAATTAAGGTCGCGGAACCCTTCATCATCAAAGAAAATGAAAGAAAAGAGATTCCATTCGCATTTGATTTGTCCTATGAAACACCCGTCACCTATGGGAATACGAAAGTATGGGTATCTACGGGTATGGATATTAAAAATTCCATTGATCCAAAAGATAAGGATTATATCGAAATCGCCCCTTACCCCCTGAAAGAAACGGTCCTATCCGCTATCCAGGAGCTCGGTTTCAGAACCAGGAAAGTGGAGTGTGAACAAGCGCCCAAACGTCTTCGAAGACAGTATCCGTTCATCCAGGAGTTCGAGTTCGTCCCTATGAACGGACCTTATGCAGGAAAACTGGATGAACTGGAGGTCATGTTCAACGAACAATCCAGGGAAAGGATGGAAATTCTCCTTGAAGTGGATCGCAGGGCAAGGGGACTCGGGGGCTTCTTAGCGGAAGCACTTGACATGGACGAGTCGATCGTTACACTCCATGTGGACGCCTCTGATGCACATGACCTAAAACGGATCCTCCAGAATGCGATCGACCGTGTCTGCACGTAAGTAACGTTTCGACAAAGGTTCCCACCAGTCGATGAAGGATTCGACAGCGCATTTGTCTAATACATTTGAAAAGATCTTTTGGAGGGATGACCATGCTGACTCTTGATAGAATGATGCGCTCGAAGCGATCCCGTACGTCCTATGATATGACCATCTTCCAAACGCCATCCTATGGAGAAGATAAGGGTTATCGAAATGTGTATCGATTATCCATTGAAGCAGATGACCATGCCGACGCCCTTTATCAGACATTCCGGATGTTCAATGTGTCCGATCTGATGCCGAAGGATTTCAACGGTCGATACCTGACCTCGAGAGACATCGTTTTCATCGATGAGGGAAGGAAGGGGCATTTCTATTATCGTCTTCAATCTGATGGCTGGACCCAGGTGAACCGGGTCATCCTTCAGTGACATCCCATTCACCATTTTATCCTCCCCATTGTCACGACTGTTGAAAAGGATTACAATGGAGGTTCATAGACCTACAATCAGGAGGAATGAATGGTGAGTGTACATATTGGTGCGAAAGAAAATGAAATTGCAGAAACGGTCCTTTTACCCGGTGATCCCCTAAGGGCGAAATATATAGCGGAGACGTTTCTTGATAATCCTGTCTGCTACAATGAAGTCCGCAATATGTTCGGATATACAGGAACATATAAAGGAGAACGGATTTCGGTCCAGGGAACAGGTATGGGAGTCCCGTCGATTTCGATCTACATTAATGAATTGATGCAGAGCTACAACGTGAAGAACCTGATCCGGGTCGGGACATGTGGTGCCATCCAGAAAGATGTGAAGGTCAGGGACGTCATCCTCGCCATGACATCTTCTACTGATTCCCAGATGAACAAGCTGACATTCAATGGGATCGACTTTGCTCCGACGGCAAACTTTGACCTTCTCAAACGTGCTTACGACAGCGGGCTGGAAAAAGGGTTGAACCTGAAGGTGGGGAATGTCTTCACGGCTGACATGTTCTATAACGACAATGCAGAACATGAGAAATGGGCACAATACGGAATCCTCGCCATTGAAATGGAAACAAGCGCCCTTTACACGTTGGCTGCCAAATACGGCAGGAATGCATTGAGCGTCCTGACTGTGAGTGATCACATCATCACAGGAGAAGAAACGTCTGCAGAAGAAAGGCAAACTACCTTCAACGATATGATCGAAGTGGCACTTGAAGCGGCCATTAAAGCGTAACTTCATGCTGAAAAGACTGCGTTTTCCCAGAACTTGGGGAGGCGCAGTCTTTATTTTGTGAAGTTTCTCCTGCTTACAGAATCAAAAATTAATGGTAATATGTTAAATGCAATTAAAATAGAAACTAGGTGAAAGTATGAAAAAGATCATCATGGTCTCTGCTGCATCCCTCGTCCTGCTTTCAGGATGTCAGCAAGTCAAGGACTGGTCTAATGATCTTACAGGTAAAAAAGATCAGACAGAAGAAAAACAACAAGACGAGAAAAAACCTGAACAAACACCTGCGGATGAACAGGAAAAAGCCTCCGCGCCCGAAGAAACCGTCCCTCCTGAGCTTCAGTTGGATGCCCGGTTCTTCAACGACATTAAGGAAGTGGATGGACATGCCATCATTCAAAACCCTTCCAACATCCTTGCCATGGTCAATAAGGACTATGGGCTGGGTGAATACAAACCGGATGACCTCGTACGTCCGGACGTCCCGTTCGTTTTCGGCGAAGAGGACTTGGAAAAAGCCCACATGCGTAAAGAAGCGGCAGAACATCTCGAAGACATGTTCGCCGGCGCTAAAAAGGACAATCTCTATCTGACCGCTATTTCCGGATACAGGTCGTATGATTATCAAAAAATGCTCCTCGACAGGGAGAAAGAACAATATGGAGAGAAAAAAGCCGTCATGGCCGTCGCTCCTCCTGGAAACAGTGAACACCAATCAGGCTTGGCCATGGATATTTCAAGTCAAAGTCATCAATTCCAGATCGATATCCCGTTTGGTGACACCAAGGAAGGAAAATGGCTTGCCGAGCATGCCCATGAGTACGGGTTCATCCTTCGATATCCTGAAGACAAGGAAGATATCACGAAATATCAATATGAACCATGGCACTTCCGCTATGTTGGAAAAGAAGCGGCCAAGGTCATCTATGATAAGGATTGGACGCTCGAAGAATATTTTAATCATGTAAAAGAAATATGATGAACTAGAGACTGGGACAAACGTGTTTTAGTCATAGTAAAACCCGAATGAATCTGCCTACGATCAGGCAAATGAGTTCGGGTTTTTCATTTGTTTCCTGAGCCTTTCATTGTTCCTAGCGGTTGATTGGAGGGGAAGACGAAGACTCCAGTAGCTGATGTGAGAACCCGCAGGCTTACCGAGGAGGTATACGTGCTAAGCGAAGTCTTGAACGGAAGTCATAAGAGGTATAAAGAAACCTAGACGAATCGTATTCTTCATGAGATGGTACCTTTTTCGTTTTGACCCCAACCTGTTTCTCTATGTCTGAATCCAGGCTCGCCTACATAGACTAGGGATAGCAACCAGGACAAGGAGGGAGCGAACATGAAATCGAGTGTTTCGATCGCAATCGGTAGCCTGCTTGTGGCTTCCGGTATCAATATGTTCTTCGTGCCTCATCATTTTCTTGATGGAGGCATGATCGGGATCGGGCTCCTTACATATTACTGGTTTGGCCTGCCACCGGGGCTGACGATCATCGGTCTAAGCATTCCCCTCTATGCAATCGCCTTTTATAAGGATCGCAGCCTGTTTTACCGGAGTGTCCACGGTCTCTGGATCTCCTCCTTGATGATTGATTGGCTCCGACCCTTGAGCGATCGTGTGTACCTGCCCCCCTTGGGATGTGCTTTGCTTGGCGGTGCGACCGTCGGGATCGGGATTGGATTGATGTTGAGGGTGGGGGCTGCAACAGGGGGAAGCGACTTGCTGGCACAGCTCCTTGGAAGGGGATTTGGTTTCAATCCCGGGAAGGTCATTTTCCTTTTTGACAGTGTGGTTCTTTTGGCCGGTCTTTCAGTCATTGGAGGGGAAGCATTCCTTCATTCGTTGGTCGCTATAAGTACAGTTGGTTTTTTTACTACACTTTTGGCATATCCTACCCATAATGATGGATTTTCCTTTCGCTAATGCATAAAAGCTGATAGAATGAAGAGGTTATAATCTCATGTTGTCCTTATGGGCTTCATGATAGTCTAAACAAATCACCATGATACATAGCAATGAAAGTGGTGGAAGCATTGGAACAGGATAAGACAGAACAAGCACACCAGCAAAAATCGAATGTCATTAAAATGAAGAAATTCAAATTCGTCATGCTGCATTTTCATCCTTGTATTCGCCACAGCAGGAATCACCACCTTTGCATTGGCGTTTGGAGATGAAAAAGCCGTGAATGTAGGGGTTACAGATCGATCGGAATTTCAGAAGCTATATGAAGCTTATGATAAACTAAACCACAATTATTACAAAGACCTGGATAAAGATAAGCTTGTTGAACGGCGCGATCAATGGGATGATTGATAGCGTCGGGGATCCGTACTCCGATTATATGGATAAAGATGAGGCGAAGAAATTCGAGGAGAGCATTTCATCTTCTTTTGAAGGAATTGGAGCTGAAATTCAGGAGAAAGACGGCTATATTGCCATTGTCTCTCCGATTAAAGGGTCACCCGCCGAAAAAGCCGGACTCAACCGAACGATAAGATCCTGAAGGTCGATGACAAAAGCATTCAGGGATGTCTGTACAGATGCCGTTCTGCTCATTCAGAGGAGAAAAAGGCACAAAGTCACGCTGACCATTCAACGGCCGGGTCAGGACAAATCAATGGAAGTCACCATCACCAGTGATGAGATCCCGATTGAGACTGTTTATGCAGAGATGAAAGATGATGGAGTCGCGAAGATCCAAATCACTTCTTCTCAGAGAATACGTATAAGGAACTGACGGAAGCTTTAAATGAAATGAACGATAAGGGCATGAAAAAGCTTGTCCTGGATCTAAGACAAAATCCAGGTGGGCTTATTGGATCAAGCCATCAAGATCTCGAATCTCTTCGTACCTGAAGGGGAAGTCTTATTCCAGGTGAAAGACAGTAACGGCAAAGTGGAGAAATATGTTGCTGAATCAGGACAGAAAATCGACGTCCCTACAGCCGTCCTGGTCGATGGAGGCAGTGCCAGTGCGGCCGAAATCCTTTCGGCTGCCGTAAGTGAATCCAATGATATCCCATTGGTTGGAACGAAGACATTCGGGAAAGGAACCGTACAGACCGCTGAAGACGTTCAAGGACGGTTCCAACATGAAATTCACGACAGCCAAATGGCTGACTCCGGAAGGTAACTGGATTCATGAGAAGGGAATCAAGCCGACCGTAGAAGTGAAAATGCCGGATTATGCAGAATTGCCATACCTGAATCCGGACAAGGAATTGAAAGAATCCGATCTTTCCGATCAAGTGAAGACAGCGGAACAGATGCTGAATGCCCTTGACTTCAACCCTGGTAACGTTGATGGATATTACGACGAAGACACAACGAAGGCAGTGGAGAAGTTCCAAGAAAGTAAAAAGCTGAAAGTTACCGGGAAGCTGGATTCTGAAACCATCATCCAGCTGATGGATAGCTTGAGGGAAAAGCTGCAGAAGAACGATCCACAGTTCAAAAAGGCAGTGGAACAGCTCAATAAGAAGAATTGATCATCAAGATGCCCCGGTCACGCACCGGGGCATCTTTTAGTTATGGAAACGTATCGAGACCGAGTACCTTTTCGATTCTTTGTTTTTTTCGTAGGACCCATTCTTCAACATATTGTCGATATCGTTCATCCGGGGAGGAGTGGAACTCCTTTAGCAACGTCCTTAAATCTGTGAGGTGTTCTTCAAGGGACTTCATACTCCTTTCATAGCCGCTTAAATGGACCTTTTTCATAATGATCTCTACAAGGTGCTCATTTCCGGCCTCGATGGTTTTGGTGCCCTGTCTCACATAGATGGCCCCATCTCTGAGTTCCCCTTTTGTGACCACCGAAGTGAATGGGACATACCGCGGGTCATATTCAATGATCAGGGCTTGAAAGCGCTTTGACTGCAACAGAGGATCTACTTCGCTTTGAAAGAGATAATCTTCCGTCCGGTACGTAAGATAGCTAGGAAGGAGATGTTGGAGTTTATTATCCACATCGGCTTTATCATAAAAGTCTTCATCCGTCAGTCCTCTCAGTGTGAGACTCCCATCGTCTTCCTGTCTGACACCAAGTATCAGGCATCCTCCGCCTGAATTGGATATCGCTAGGATATGCTTGGCAAGCTTGGTCCACTCGACCCAGCTCGATTTGAAATCAACATAGTCCGATTCCCCCGTATTATTCAACAGCAATTCTTTCAGGCTCTCCCTCGAAGGGCTGGTCAGGAATTCCTTCAAAGTCTGCGGTACAATCTTGTCATGAAACAATGAGGTCGACCTCTTTTCCTTTGGTCTATACCTACATTTTATGCGGCAGGTCGACCTTTATGGCTATGTCCGGAAAATCAGCGGAGATTGCTTTCATTGTCATTACGTCCTGAATTGACTAAAATGGTACATAGAGAATATCACCGGATAGCCGAAGCAACAATGGATCAGATGCTGGTCCGGGTCAGGTGGAAAAAGAAAAGAGGAACGTGTTCATGAAGAAAGATGTCTACATATTATCGGGCTTCCTTGGAAGCGGAAAGACAACCTTGCTGAAAGGGTTGCTGGAATCATTGAAAGCTGAGGGGACAAAACCCGCGGTCCTGATGAATGAGCTTGGAAGTGTCTCCATCGACAGCGATGAAGTGGATGAAGATACGGCGCTGAGGGAGATGCTTGACGGATGCATTTGCTGCACCCTCTCGGATAAGCTTGAATCCCAGCTTCAAGATCTGCTCATGAAAGAAGAGTTCGGGGCATTGGTCATTGAAACGACGGGTGCCGCACATCCTGTAGAAGTGGTCGACTCGATTCTATCCCCCCTGTTTGCAGACCGTTTCGAATTCAAGGGCATTCTCACCGTTGTCGACGGTCTTCAATGGAAAGAACGGGGGAGCTTCAGTCCTTCGATCCTCCACCTCATGAGGGAACAGATTCGTCATGCAAGTTTCCTGGTCGCCAACAAGGTTGATCTTTTGACGGAAATGGAGCAGGGAACATTTGCGTATGATCTTCAACAATTGAATCCCAGTGCCTCCATTTATTTAACGAGCCATTCAAAAGTACCTGTAGAGGCTATCACCTCCATGACGAAAAAAGATCATTATGAGGGTGGAGAAGGTCATACCCTGTCGCTTCAGGCGATCGTCCATACGTTTGAAGGGGCGGTGAGCGGTGAAGACTTTGAACAATGGGTCCATGCTCATCAAGAGTCCATCTATCGGATGAAAGGCTATATCCCGTTACGGGGAAGGAAATACCCGACGCTCTTCCAATATTCATACGGGATGCCCTTATACATGCCTGGGGACATGAACTATCCGACGAATTTTGTCGTCATCGGTGAAGGCATGGATCGTGACCGGATCATCTCCTCTCTTAAAAACCTGGAAAGATGATTGACAAGAAGGGGAAAAAGGTCTATGATTTAATAATTAACGTACTGAATTATTCAATAACCGTAGGAAAGGTCGATTAGAATTGGGGAAAGACTTATTTGAGTTAGAGCGATTATTCGTATCCGTATTCCGGATGATGAAGGCAGATGTACGGAACATATTCGGACAATACTTATCCAATGGGGAATTCCGTGTCCTCCAGCTCATCCGTGAGAACGGAGCGTTGAAGTCTTCGGAAATATCAAAAAAGATGGAAGTTTCAGCGAGCCACATCACTTCCATCACCGATGCCCTCGTGGAAAAAGCACATATTACAAGACAGAGATCCAATGAAGATCGAAGGGTTGTAGAGCTGCAGATTACCAAAAGTGGTGAGGAAGTACTTGCAAAATGCGAAGAAAGGAAAACAGAGTATTTCCAGGACCTGTTCCACTCGTTCGATGAGGAGGAAATTCGCATCTTCACGCACCTTTTTGAAAAGCTGTTAAGTCACCCAAAACGTGATTCGTAGGAAGGGGATGACCGGAAGATCCGGTCTCCCCTCCTTTTTCGGCCATTACTTCACTTATTGAACTATTTCAGAACTGAATGGTATAGGAGGGAAATGAATATGGAGCATTTAGAACATCGAAAAGAAAGTATGATCATGATCGCCATCATGTCAGCCATGCTATTCGCCGCATTGAATCAGACCATTGTTGGAACGGCGCATTCCAAGATCATTTCAGAAATCGGCGGAATGGATTATTATAGCTGGGTATTCACCATTTTCATGCTGACCAGCTCTGTAACCGCCATATTGGTGGGGAAATTATCGGATATGTATGGAAGGAAGCCTTTTATCCTTCTTGGAATTGGGGTCTTCATGGTTGGATCCTTCCTAAACGGCTTATCGGGCTTCCATCTATTCAGTTCATTATCTTCCGGGGAATCCAGGGATTCGGAGCCGGGATGATCATGTCAACGGCCTTTACTGCTGTCGGGGACTTATTCCCTCCGTGAAAGAGGGAAATGGCAGGGACTCATGAGTTCAGTGTGTTTGGTCTTAGCCAGTGTATTCGGGCCAACGCTTGGGGGTTGGATTGTAGACAATGCCGATTGGCACTGGGTATTCTGGGTATTCCTTCCGGTAGGTTTCATTGCATTCGGCATGATCTATAAAATGTTTCCTTCCCAGGACGGCAAAAACAGGCCAGAAGGTGGATTATCTGGGCTCCATCATGCTGACCCTCACCATCATCCCGCTTATCCTTGCCTTCACATGGGGCGGAAATGACTATGACTGGCTCTCTATCCAAATCATTGGCCTCCTTGAGGTGCCGTCATCGCACTGATTCTTTTCATCATTACGGAAAAAAGATGCATCTAACCCTGTACTTGCCACTAGATTTGTTTAAAAACAAGATCTTCACCCTGTCCAATATGATTGGTTTCATCCTTGGTGCCGGGAATGTTCGGTGCCATCATGTATATGCCCTTCTTCATTCAGGGCGTCATGGGTACATCCGCCACGAAGTCTGGAATTGTCATGATGCCAATGACACTCAGCATGGTACTCGCAAGTACCATCGGCGGACAAATCATCACCAAAACGGGACGATACAAGTTTCTGGCACTGATCGGTTTTTTGTGATGAGCAGCGGAATGGTCCTTCTATCATTTATGGATACGGACACGACGAATGCCAGAGCACTGATTAATATCATCATCGTTGGAACGGGACTTGGACTTAGTTTCCCGGTCTTCACCCTGACCGTGCAGAATGCAGTTGCCCACCAGTTCCTTGGAGTCGCGACAGCAGCCACACAGCTTTTCAGTCAAATTGGTGGAACGATCGGGGTGGCCATCATGGGGACAGTTATGAATCAGTCCATGGCGAATAAGATGAGTGAGCAGATGGGAGCTGTCAAAGAATCGCCACTTCTATCGAACCCGGACGCTGCAAAGGGGCTCGAAAAACTCCAAGATCCGCAATTGATCATGAATGCCGACAAGCTCAAAGAAATCGAAAAGACGCTTCCGGCAGAACTGAGCGGTGTGTTCGATACAATCATCACAGGAGTAAGGGAAGCACTAAGCTACGCATTGACCAACGTCTTCCTGATCGGAGCGATCATTCTCTTTGTGGGATTCCTGTTGACCTTCTTCATTAAAGAGATTCCTTTACGGATGAGCAATAAGGAAGAAAGCGAACAAAAAAAAGCTGTTAATGAATAACAAAAAAGCTGATCCTGGAAAGGGTCAGCTTTTCTATTCATGGCTCGATCTTAGTGGTACTCCCCAAACTTCTTGAAGGTCATTTCGTCTTCCACAAGACCACATGCAGCGCATTGAATCTTTTTATCCGGTCCATTATAGGCGAGGTGAAAGGGTTCCAATTGACCACTTTCGTATTGTTGCACCACTTCTCCGGAAGCAGGGTCCAGTTTAACACTCTGTGAGAGCTGCTGTATAATGTTGAAACGGGTACGATTTGTTTTACAACTCGGACAACGGTATGGTGTCGACATCGAGATTCCACCTTTCGGGTTTTATGGATAGTGTGCCTGGACAAGTCAGATAATATGTAAAAAGGAGAGCAAATGATGACATCCCTGGAACTTTTAGAAGCGTATAGAACCATTTATAAAGGTCGCATGCTTGAACTTGGGGGCAGGGAACCCCTGGTGGTCCTCCATGAAGCAATCAAACGGGAGTTGCAGGATGAGTTCAGCCACCCCCGGGTCAGAAAGGGGCTCCTGGACAAGTTCTATCTCGCCACCAAACGGATAAGCGATTCCTCTCTTGCAGCGGAAGAAAAAACTGTGCTGATCCAGTGCCACATAGAAGTCATGTCAGAGTTGATCTGAGCTGCTTCATATAGAAATCATTGAAAAAAACCTGTAACAAATGTCACATATTCAAGTCGTTCATAAAGTTGTCAATCTTCTTGTTCAGGTAATTATTAGGTGCGGGAGAGATGAATTTCTTGTGTTGGAAATGAAAGCAAACCTTTCGGTGAGTCTTTATGCCCTTTAGTTTCAATGATTACTAAAGTACTAGAGAGGAATTGTCTTTCAATATCCGACAATTATCGAAGAACTGCCAACATCTCCCGTAAATGTAACAAAAACTTGATGGTATGATGTTTTTGCACCAAGAAAACACATTCATTAAGGAGGAACACACACCTATGAACAAGAAATTAGTTATCACGACAGCAACAGCATTTACATTCCTTGCAGCACCATTCGCCGGAGGCAAAGCAGACGCCGCTGGGTTGGACCAGGCTAAAGTATATACAAACGTGAATGCGCAACAGTTTGCTAATCAAGAAGATCTTGAATAAATGGATGCAAGATATCCTTTCAAAAT
The DNA here is from genome assembly GCA_963762295.1 of uncultured Bacillaceae bacterium. Lineage (GTDB taxonomy): Bacteria > Bacillota > Bacilli > Bacillales > Bacillaceae_B > Rossellomorea. The sequence goes on along the minus strand of CAVXKK010000004.1, from coordinate 42,146 downwards.
ATCAAATGGATGGAAAAGCCATCAACGTACAGGATTATGCATGAACGGAAGCATTCCTGCACCTGAAAAGCAACAGGAAGCACCAAAAGCAGAGGCGCCTAAAGCAGAAGCTCCTCAAGCTCAAGCACCAAAAGCAGATGCACCAAAAGCTCAGCAGCAACAAGCACCTGCAAAGCAGGAACAGCCAAAGCAATCTGAGCAAAAAGCCTCTGATGAGAGCGGGCAATTGAGCCAGTATGAGCAAAAAGTAGTGGAATTAACAAACCAAGAGCGTGCCAAACAAGGACTTCCTGCTTTGAAAGTGGATGCCGAGTTGAGCAAGGTTGCGAAGGAAAAGTCAAAAGATATGCAAAAGAACAACTACTTCGACCACAACAGCCCGACTTACGGATCTCCATTCGACATGATGAAGCAATTCGGAATCCAATACAAAGCGGCCGGTGAAAACATCGCCCAGGGTCAACAGACACCTGAAGAAGTCGTTCAAGCATGGATGAACAGTGAAGGTCACCGCAAGAACATCATGAGTTCAGACTATACACACATCGGTGTGGGATATGTTGAAGAAGGTAACTACTGGACACAACAATTCATCAGCAAGTAATCGATTGACGTAGTAACGCCCGGGTATTGCTCCCGGGCGTTTTTTATTGAGGATAAAAAAAGAGCTTACATTTGCATTTCGTGCCTCTGGTCCATACTATTAAGGTATAAAGTAAGACGTGGAGTGGATCTAGCTTGAGGAAAGAAAAAGTAGTGTTCATCACTGGTGGTTCGAAGGGAATCGGAAAGAAGACAGCAGAAGAATTTTCCCGAAAAGGACATACCGTCATACTCAATTATCGAAAACATGAGGAAGAAGTGCAGGAGCTAACGAAACAGCTTCATGATACATATGGAAACAGGGTCTTTTCTGTCAAGGGGGACATCGCGGACGAGGCGGACTGTTCACGGATGGTGGACGAACTGGCACGTGAAGTGGAAGGAGTCGATATCCTGATCCATAACGCGGGTCCTTTCGTCAAAGATCGAAAGACATTCGATGAATACAGTCCGGGTGAATGGAATTATATCATCGCCGGTAACCTCAATGCGGTATTTTACCTGTCCAGACTCCTGATCCCGCATATGCGGGAAAAAGGCTGGGGGAGGATTGTCACATTCGGCTATGACCGCGTGGACACGGCCCCTGGATGGATCTACCGCTCTGCCTTTGCCGCTGCCAAGGCGGGACTTGCATCGTTTACGAGGACACTTGCAATGGAAGAAGCCGCCAACGGCATCACGGTGAATATGGTGTGTCCGGGTGACATCGTGCCCGAATGGAAGGAACGATCAATCAATGAAGCGCGTGGAGAAGAAGATGAATCGACACCCGTGGGTCGCCCGGGCACGGGTGAAGACCTATCCCGTGTCATTGCCTTCCTGTGTGGGGAGGACTCAGACTTCATCACCGGCTCGATAATCCCTGTAACAGGAGGGAAAGATGTGCTGGGGAAAGTCTTTCATCAGGAAGGATTATAAGAAAAAAGGGAGATGAGCCTTTTCGCTCATCTCCCATCATCTATTATGCTGTCGTGTCATTGAACGGGACGTGCTGTTTTCATCGACCTGCGCTGAATGGCAATCAGGCGGATGGAAAGCGTGATGGCTCCGGCGGTGAGTCCCGATGTAAGACCGAGCCAATAACCATACGGTCCCCACGACGTATAATTGGCGAGTACATAACCAAGCGGGAGGCCGATCACCCAATAGGATATCAGTGCCATCACAAAAGTGATATTCACGTCCTTGTAACCTCGCAATGCACCTTGGACAGGGGCCTGAACCGCATCTGAAAGCTGGAAGAATACAGCGTAGAGGAGGAAATGGCCGATCAGTTCCCGTACATGGAGATCATCGGTATATAAAAAGGCAATATCAGACTTGAAGGTAAGGAGAAGTGCGCCGTAAATGAGGGCAAGGAACAGGGCAAAAGTAACCCCGATCCAGCTGTATACCTTCGCATCCTTTACCCGCTTGGCCCCGATCTCGAACCCTATGACGATTGTAAGAGCCATGGAGATGCTGAGGGGGATCATGTACAGGAAAGATGCAAAGTTAATGGCTGCCTGATGGGCCGCAATGACCATCGTGCTGTAGTTGCTCATCAAAAGCGTCACGGCCGAAAAGATGCTGACCTCAAAAAAGATTGATAGGCCGATGGGAACCCCCATCGTTAAGAGCTCCTTCAGCTTGCTCCAATTGGGTAGCGGAATCACCCTGAATATCCGGTATTCGCTAAAGGGCTGCTTCGTATGGATGACCCAGAAGGCAATGAAAGCGATCACCCAATAGGTGATGGCAGTGGCATATCCGGCCCCTGCACCTCCTAACTCGGGGAATCCCCACTTACCGAAGATGAACAGATAGTTCAGGATCACATTAATCGGCAGGCTCATCAATGTAATGACCATGGTCACACGGGTCATGCCCAGTGCATCAATGAATGACCTTAAAACCGTATAGATGAAGAGGGGAAGGATCCCGATGGAAATGGCAACGAGATACGCATATGCCACATCCCGGACATCCGATTCTAAATTCATTCCATTCAATATCGGCCTGATCACGAGTGCCCCGATGACGAACACCAGGATGGACAGGAAGATGGCGGCATATACCCCTTGAAGAACGGTGGAAGGGACGTCACGTTTCTCCTTGGCTCCGATCAGCTGGGCCACGATCGGTGTCACTGCAAGAAGGATGCCGGTCAACCCGGTGCTGATCGGAACCCAGAGGGATGATCCGATGGCGACCCCTGCCAAATCCGAAGGGGAGTATTTCCCCGACATGATCGTATCGAAAAAGTTCATGGAAAACATCGCCAACTGGGTGACCAGGATGGGGATGAGGATAATCATCAGCTGTTTGATTTTTTGGGGGATGGTTGAAGTTTCATTCATGACGTAGTCTCCTTTAATCTGCGTAAAATGCACTATCATACTGTACCACAGAATAGGGGTGCCGGGTGAAAAATCCAGTGTTGAAAAGAGGGGAAACCATGGAACATAGATGGAAGAATTGGGTGTGGATCGTATTTTTGATTTGGTATGGAGTCGGGCTCGTGCTTGTTTCCCTCGACTGGCTTCCACCTGCACTTCAATGGGCCAATGCCGTTTTTTTGTATCTTTCAGGGTTTCTGGCTGTCTTGTATGGTGGCATGGTATTTAAAAGGGCAATGGGTTATTGGCTTGCTGCCATCATCATCATCGGAACCATTGCCGCTGAATCACTCGGTGTCCATTACGGATGGATCTTCGGGTCGTATCATTATGAAAAAGATTTCGGTATTCAACTTTTCGGTGTCCCCGTTACGATCGGCTTCGCTTGGGTGATGGTCATATTCACAAGTATGGCGTACTTCGAATGGGTGCTGAACGGGAAGAAAACCATCAAGAAAGCCCTTTTGTACAGCATTGCCACTTCAATCCTTGCGGTCACGATGGATCTCATCATCGATCCGGTCGCCTACAAAGGCAGGCAATACTGGATCTGGGAAGGAGACGGCATTTATTATGATATTCCGACCCAAAACTTCCTTGGTTGGTTCTATGTATCCTTCGTGATTCAGTTCATCCTCTATTACCTTTTGAGGGATACGTCATTCCCGAAGGTTTGGAGCCGGAGGATGAGGTGGTTATACGGCATGGTCGTCGGGATGTTCGTGGTCACTTCCATGGTGGAAGGTCTATGGCTTGCTGTCTTCGTAACGTTAACTGTATATGGAATCATGTTGATCATCAGGAAGATATGGAGGAGATCCTATGATCGAACCTAAAAAAAGTCCGACATTCGAACGGATCTTGTCAGGATATTTAACATTTCAATTGAAAAAACATTTTCACCGGATATGGGTGGATGATGATCGTCAAAGGAAAGGGCAGGGGCTTATGCTCGTGAATCACTCTAGCTGGTGGGACGGTCTCATGGTGTTTTATTTGAACCGGCATGTGGTGAAGGGGGACAGCTATGCCATGATGAGCCGCAAGGGGATGGAAGAATACGCATTCTTTCGGAAAATCGGGGCATTTTCAGTGGATCGGGATTCTTCCAGGGAAGTGGTTGCGTCTTTACGCTATGCTGAAAAACGCCTCCGGGAGAACAAAACGGTATGGATCTTTCCCCAGGGGGATGAAGAGCACTGGGAGAAGCGCCCTCTCACCTTCTTTAATGGACCTGGCTACCTCATGGAAAAAGTTCCGGAAGTGCCTGTGGTCATCGTCACATTCTATTATACGTTCCGTCACCATCAACGCCCGGAGCTATTCATCCGGTTGAAAGATGCTCCACCCATGCATGGTGAGCGCAAAGAAAGGACCGACCACTTCAGGATGTTGATGGAATCTCAGCTGGAAACAATGAAATCCGAAGTGGTGGAGGAGGGACTTACAACGTTCACCCCTTGGATAGGCGGGTTTTCATCAAGCAGCGAGAAGCTGCAGTTCTTAAAAGGAAAGGATAGAATGAATTGATTGGAATCTACACTGCCATACTCATCATATTTACGATCTTGACCGTCCTCAATTTGGCCTTCCTTCCCCGGTTGAAGGAAGCCTCCCCATCCAACGCGTTCGTTTCCCTGTTGATTCCGATGCGCAATGAAGAACGGAACGTGGAATCCCTGATTCAAAATTTGAAGCGTCTTACCCATCAATCTTTAGAAATCATCATACTGGACGACGGATCCACGGATCAGACGTCAGAGCTCTTGAAGAAGTCGATTGGTAATGATTCCTTTTTCAAGGTCATAGTCGGGAAACCTCTCCCGGAAGGATGGGTCGGGAAGGTACATGCCTGCCATCAACTGAGTCAGGAGGCTGAAGGAGAGTATCTATTCTTCCTGGATGCCGACGTCCGCATTGCACCCGATACGATTGAAAAGGTGCTGGCCAAGATCGAACGCCACCGATCAGGATTCGTTACAGGTTTTCCGCAGTTTCCCGTTAAACCGCTCCTTGGGAAACTACTTGTGCCCTTCCAGCATTTCCTGGTCTTCTTCCATCTCCCTTTATTCATGGCAAATTATACGAAATTCCCTGCTTTTACGGCGGCTCACGGTGCCTTCATGTTCTTTAAGAGGGAGGCCTATGAAAGCATCGGCGGACATCAAGCCGTTCGATCATCTCTCCTCGAGGATGTACATATTACCAGACTGGTGAAGAAAAAGGGATGGAAAGCGACCTTGGTCAATAACACAGAAGACGCCGTCTGTCATATGTATGATACGAATCGTGAAGTGTGGGAAGGCTTTCTCAAGAATATCTATATCGGACTTGGTCAGAATCCATTCCTGGTCGGGCTAGCATCCTTGTTTTATTTCGCCTTTTACTTCATTCCCCTGCCGTTGTTCGGCTACGGGATCATCAGCCTGCAGTGGACCTACTGTCTCCCGCTGATCGTGGTATGGGCCCAAACGTTCATTGTCGACCGGATATCCAATCAATCCCTTCATCATTTTTGGCTGATGCCACTGGCAAGTCTGGCCTTGATCGCTATCATGTGGGCGTCCATGGTGAAACGGATCAGAAAACAAACGTACAAGTGGAAAGGAAGATCATATTGAGTGGGAAAGTCATCATAATCGGATCCGGGCTTGGCGGCCTGTCGGCGGGCATCACCCTTCAATCAAAGGGGTTTGATGTGACGATCATCGATGAAAATGTCCACCCTGGAGGCAAGATGATGCCGGTGGATGAGAACGGCTTCCATTTTGATTTCGGACCGAATACGATCACCATGCCGGACATTTTCAGAAGAGTGATCAATGATGCCGGTGGAGATGCGGATCGCTATTTCCGCTTCACCAAATTGACCAGGCATACAAAGAATGTGTTTCCAGACGGAAGGGTCCTTTACCAATCATCGGATCCCGAGGAAATGAAAGATTCGCTCTCTGCCTTCGGAGAAGCGGAGAGGTATGAAGCCTATTTGAAGGAAGTGAACAGGCTTTACGACCTTGCAGAAAAAGGCTTCTTTTATCGTGTATTCAACTCTTGGAGAGATTATCTGTCGCCATCCCTCTCCGCCCACTTCGCAAGAGTGAGGCCCCTCGAGAAAATGGACCATTTCCATCGACGGTTTTTCCACCACGCTGATGTTCTGAAGGTGTTTAACCGGTATGCGACCTATATCGGTTCATCCCCTTACCAATGTCCGGCAACTTTCTCATTGATCGGACACCTTGAAATGAATGATGGCGTCTACTACACCCAAGGGGGGAACACAGGGATCGCAAAAGGATTTTCGGCATTCTTCAAGGAATGCGGTGGAGTGATCCGCCCCGGAACGAAGGTGAAGAAAATCCTTGTCGAGGGAAGGAAAGCCAAAGGCATCCTGACCTCCTCAGGTGAAGAAGTGAAGGGTGACTATGTGATTGTGAACGGAGACTACATCACGGCAACCAAAGAGCTTCTTGAGGAACATGATCGTCCGTCCACTCCCGATCAAAAGCTTGATGCATACGAACCTTCGATTTCGGCATTCGTGATCCTTGCAGGGTTAAGAGAGTTCCAGCCCGATATCCATCACCACCAGGTTTTCTTCACGGATGATTACAAGGAGGAGTTCAACGACATCTTCAAGAAAAAGAGATTGCCAAAGGATCCTACCATCTATATCAGCCATTCCGCTGCCACCGATCCAGGTGTGACCAAGGGTAGCAATTTGTTCATCCTTGTCAATGCGCCAGCGGTGAGCCTGACGAAAGAAGAGGTCAGTGAGTATAAAAACAGGATCTATGATGCGCTGGAAAAAAAAGGGATCCCCATCCGGAGTCAGCTGGAGTTCGAGAAGGTGATGACCCCGGATGCAATCAAGGGGAAATTCTCCGCTTACCGGGGAGCTCTCTACGGGATTGCCTCCCATACGATGACGGAAGCGTTCCTGCGGCCCTCCAATGTTAGCAGGGATGTACGGAATCTCTACTACGCCGGTGGGACGACCCACCCGGGCGGGGGGTCACCCATGGTGACGATCAGTGGCAAAAACGTGGCGGATTTCATCCTTACACGTCTAGGAAAGAGATAAATGATGTATTCTTCATGAATTTTTGTTCTATCCCGGCCGTATTTTTGGTAAAGTGTATAATGATGATGCCAAATGGAGCATCCACCATTATCGAGTAACAGTTAGGAGTCTATTACTATGAGTAAGCGAATTTTATTTACAGGCGGGGGTTCTGCCGGTCATGTCACCGTCAATACAGCGCTCATTCCCCACTTTGAAAAAGAAGGCTGGGCGATCACTTATATCGGATCCAAGGACGGAATTGAAAAAGAAATCATTACGGATCAATTCCCTCATATTCCCTATAAAGAAATCTCGAGCGGGAAGCTGCGACGCTACTTTTCATGGAAGAATTTTTCCGATCCATTCCGAGTGATGAAGGGAGTCCTCGAGGCTCTTTCCATCATTCGCAAAACCAAGCCGGATATCATCTTTTCAAAAGGGGGATTCGTGTCGGTACCGGTAGTAATGGCAGCCAAAATCGCCAAGGTGCCGGTTGCGATCCACGAGTCCGATGTGACGCCGGGCCTTGCAAATAAACTGGCCGTCCCGTTTGCGACCAAGATCTTTACCACGTTCCCGGAAACCGTGAATGTCCTTCCTGCAGAGAAGTCGATTTGTGCTGGGGCCATCATTCGCGAAGAACTTTTCACCGGTGATGAAAAGGAAGGTCGTCGCCTGACGGGATATCACAATCTGAAACCGGTCCTCATGATCATGGGAGGAAGTCTCGGGGCAAGAAAGATCAATGAAGCCGTAAGAAGCAACCTCGATGATCTACTGAATCATTTCCAGATTGTCCATATATGCGGAAAAGGCAACGTAGAACCCCATATGGAACAACCGGGATACAAACAGTACGAGTTCATCAAAGGTGATCTGCCTCATTACCTCGCCATGACGGACTTTGTCATTTCGAGGGCAGGATCGAATTCTATCTTTGAGTTCCTGGCCCTTAAAAAACCGATGCTCCTGATTCCCCTGTCCCGGGAAGCGAGCAGGGGGGACCAGATCCTCAATGCCAATTCCTTCGTCAAGCATGGCTACGCCTTGAAGCTTGAAGAGGAGGAGGTAACCGCAGAATCGTTCCTTCAGCATGTGAAAGAACTTGAAAGCAAACGGGATGAATACATTTCTGCCATGGAAAATGCGGATAAAGCCTATACCATCCAGGACATGTATGAAGAATTATCCACCATGAGTAAATGATGCGTCTTTTCACCCTCCGATGTACATAAACTGTACAAACGGTTGAAAGGGAGAGAGGCATGGCGTACCAATATTCGAAAGGCTGGTATCTCCAGGAACTGAAAAAAATGGGGATCTATCACCATCCGGTTGATAAACGCAAGCTTGAAAGCTATAAAACCTTCGTCATCCGCAATCTTTATTTTGAAAAGACGAATAAGAACGAACAAAGAGGCTGAGACATAAGTGTTTTAGTCATGGTAAAACCCGAATTCATTTGCCTACGATAAGGAAAATGAGTTCGGGTTTTTAATTTTTTTTAATGAACATGACTATTTCATTGTTTCTAGTGGTTGATTGGAGTGCAAAACGAAGACTCCTGCGGGAAGGGTAGCTTATGTGGGACACAGGCCTACCCTTGGAAAGCGCGAAGGCTTGCACGGAAAATCATGAGCGGTATAAAGAATCTATACTAATTTTGTTCGTCATTACATGGGACCTTTTTTGTATTGTCCCACCCTTATTTTTATTCCTTTGTGATCTTTTCGGCGAGGACATCGTTTGAAACGCTCGAAAATCTTTTTGGGCGGATGTCTTGCAACGCGTTACATAAGTTCTCGACGCCGTGCTGATAAAGATAGATGATCGAGGCGTACAGAATGCTCACGACATATAAGGCATGCTTATTCAAGTGCAGAAGTTTGTACAGTCCTTGTTTTTGAAAGAATGCCGTCATGGGGTAGGCAAAAAAATAATTCACCGCTCCATTCAGCAATAAGAATAGGGGGAAGGAGTGAAAAGAGAGTTTGAACACCCAAATGGTTGCAGCGAAGAATGGGCCGATGATAAACGAGAGATCGGCCAACACCTGTGCCTTTTTATTTCCTTTCACCTTCCACAATTTAAGTACAGGATTGATGAAGGAAACAACTGTCAATATGAATGACACCAGGATGGCTGCGGGTGAATAACGAAGAATATCCGACCGTCGCAGAAAGATCAGGCTGATCCACGACAGGATGACGAGTAGTACGCGAAGAATCATAGGAATGCCCCTCCTTAAGACTTTACTGACAGTTTGCCTGACAGAGGGGGAAATTATGTACAGGACGAAGGTATAAAAATAGACACCTGCACGCCGGTGTCTTTGGTTAAGCCTCCATCGCTTCTTCTTCAGCCTGCTCCTGCTGATAAAGGTAAAGCGTATAGAGGTCCTTTGGAATTTCGTATAAGTCATAGACATCTTCAGCTGCATTGAGCTGAGCGTACAGTGATGCCCTCGTTTCGTTCGCATTGATGACATACGGCAGTTTTTCAGCGGCTTTTCTGAACGGGTATTCACTTTTCTGATCCTCATGAAAATCGTCTCCATACCGAGCTCAAAAAATAACTCGGGAAAAAGGCATCCTTTGCCGGCTGATTATAGCCTTTCCCGTGAAACGGCTTCCCGAACCATGTCCCGAGGAACCCTGCGCCTTCCTGGATGTCGTAAAGTTGATGGTTCCAATGGGATTTCCCCATTCATCGATGATGGTGCGGGAGATGAGCTCTCCGCGGTCTTCAGCTTCAATGGTTTGTTTAGTCAAGAAAAAAAGTTCCTCGTAGGAATATGCTTTTTGACGCACAAAAGGGAAGACATCCGGGTGCACCATGAGGTCAAATAGTTCATGACACTCATGTAAGTCACGTCTCTTGATCATAGTAGACCCTCCTTGAGGGCAGTCCACGTCGTGTACGATCCCACCCTCGAAATTTTTAAATGGTAACTAAAAAATTTCGGGGTGGGAATCGAACCCACTAAGACCAGTCAAGAAACTGGTGGCGCACCTTTTGCCTTCCCTTCATTACAATCGCCCTATCTATAAATAGATCGCGTGTTCAGAACAATGTAATCGGAAATATTCTATATCCATCTGTATCATATACAGATAATCTACAAAAAGGGAATAGGTAAAATGCTGATTTTTGTATTTATTTTTTAAAAATTTTAAACGTTGAAAGGACAAGCCAGAAAAACCGCCCATCTCATGTTTCGCAAGGGATGGAGGCGCTTGTATCAAGACGTCTCCGGTCCCTTTTAAAGGTTGCTGAAAGCCATTTCTCCATTCACGAATGTGAGCACCGGTTTCGCCATGAAATGGAATGGATGGTGGGTCCAGAGGACGAGATCAGCATCCTTATTCTGCTTCAATGCTGCCGACCCGGTCAGATACGCCAAGGTTTCTGGCAGGGGTGATGGTGATTCCTTCCAATAGCCTTTCCGTTCATCCAATCCTTCACGCACGGCTATGGCCGCACACATATTCAAGTACTGGATGGGGTATAAGGGTGATCCGTCGTGATCGACACTTCGACGCCTGCTTCCGTCAATTTTTGATAGGTGATCCAGCTTTTATTTTTCAGTTCGACTTTCGAGCGTCTTGTGAAGGTCGGACCGACAGAAACTTTAAGTTTGCGTCCCTTAAGTTCGTGTGATATGAGATGACCTTCCGTACAATGTTCGATCCGAAGGTCGAGGTTGAACTCTTCGGCGAAACGGACTGGCAGATAAGATATCGTCTGCCCTGTGGGCATGGATGCGGACCGGGATCTCCCGTTTCAGTGCAGCAACGAGCGGAGCGACTCTTAGGTCATCAGGCTGATCACAATATTTAGCCGTGAAGAAGGCTTCCCTGAGCATGCCCATGATGCCCATGCGTGTGATGGAATCGTTGTTCCCGTTACTATGGATTCGTTTCGGATTTTCCCCGAATGCGATCTTTAGTCCGGATGTCTTCCTGACGATCATGGATCTGATGTTCGAACCGATATGTTTTGATCACCGATGTGGTTCCCCCGATGACATTCGCGCTCCCAGGCATCACATTCACCGTCGTCACCCCGTATTTCAATGCGTCTTTAAAGCCAGGATCGAGGGGATATACACCGTCGAATGCCCTGACATGGGGAGTCATGGGCTCGATGGTTTCGTTGGCGTCATTCCCCGCCCAGCCTGTCCCTTCATCATACAATCCCAGATGGGTATGGGCATCGATCAATCCCGGGAGAAGATGCCGCCCCCCGCAGTCGATCCGAAGGGATATCCGTTGCCTCGAAGGCACGGGCATACACCTGCCTGATTATTCCGTCTTCTATCAGCACGGAGCCATTTTGAATCGGGGGGCTTGAAATGGGGTAGATCGTTGCATTGGTTAAAAGTAATCGATTCATAGGGTCGTCCCTTCCTTATCAGGTAATAGTTCTATTGTAATCAATCCTGCCTGATAATAGAAGTCATCATCTCTTCCGGTTCCGTATGAAGTAAATAATACAAAGAGGGATATCCCACCGATGGCGATTACAGCCAACGGTTTGATGTAGCGGACGCCGATTACTTCGATGTGCTGCCAGTGTGTACCGAGTTGCATACCGATGAGCAGAAACAAAAATGTCCACGGGAACATGGCGGCAAATGTATACAGACAGAAAGAAGAAAGGGGCATCCTCGACATCCCCGCCGGTATACTGATGGCATGCCGGACTATGGGGATGAACCGGGCCGTGAAAACAACAAAGGTACCGTGTTTTTCAAACCATGTCTCCGCGGCCTCGATATGCCGGGGAGGCATAAGCAGAAATTTTCCATATCTATCAAAAAACGGGCGCCCGCCATAGCGCCCGAGCCAGTATAAGAAAACCTGAGCAAGAGTCCCGCCGACCATCCCGCTCAGCATGGCTCCAATAAGACTCATCTCCCCAGTATGAACAAGGAATCCTGCATAGCCGAGCACAAGCTCGCTTGGGATCACTTCCACCATGAGGGCCACTGCCACCCCGATATACCCCCAATCACCCAGCTGGATAAGAGCTGAAGGATCCAATCCGTATTCATGATCATCCACCTCCTAAAGGACTCCTGTAAACTGCAGAATGATAATAGCGATACCCAGAGCCCATACATAATATGAGAATACTTTCAATGAGTGTTTCTTGAGAAAATTGATCATCCCGACGATGGCAAAATACCCGAAGAGCCCGGCACTGATTGTCCCGATGAGGAGACTTGTGAAGCTGATGGCTTCGACGTGTCCGCTGAACAGGTCTTTCCCCTGCAGGACGATGCCCCCGAGTATTGCCGGAGTGGAGAGGAGGAAAGAGAAATAAGCGGCAGTCTCACGGTCGAGCTTCCGGATGAGCCCTGCGGCAATGGTAAGCCCCGAACGGCTCAGGGCGGGAAAGATGGCAGCAGCCTGAAAGCCGCCGATCACAAGGGCATCGGTGTAGGTGAGATCCTCCAGTTTCTTATACCCGCCTTTCACATTATCAGCGAAATACATGATGAAGCCGGTCGCAAGGAATTCCCACCCGATGGTGACCCCGTTTTTGGAGATGCTGTCAAAAAAATCCTTGAACAGCAGTCCGATGATGACAGCCGGTATCGTGCCGATTACGAGGATCAATGATAATTTTGAAAATGGATGCCGGATCATGTGGAGAAGCTCTTTTTGATACACCACAAGGACGGCGATGAGCGTGCCGATATGGAGCATTGTATCGAGAAATAGCCCGGCTTCCTCCAGGCCGAAGGCGAGCCTTCCGAGGTATAGATGACCCGTGCTTGATATGGGCAAAAATTCCGTCAGCCCCTGGATGATTCCCAGAATGAACGCTTCTAATTTATTCAACACAAGACCGCCTTTCTCCACCAAGGGTGTGGACAAACTCATTCCCTTCACTTATATTCAAAAAGAGTCTAATCTATGAAAGTTTTCCATTCTGTGAAACTTTTTGATTGACTCATGCGTACATATATAGGAACTTATAATTTTTTTATGGAGGAATGAGAACTTATGGAAAAATCAATGCCCACCAGTGACGAGAAATTGATGGCCATGCTCATCTATTTGACAAGCCTTTTCACTTATTTTATCGGGCCGCTCATCATCTGGCTCATGAAGAGGGAAGAATCGGAGTTCGTGGATTACCACGGGAAAGAGTTTCTAAACTTTATGATTTCATATACTATCTATGGGATTGTAGCGAGTATCTTGATGATTGTCCTGATAGGTTTCCTTCTTGCTCCGATCGTCGCCCTGATGGCGTTCATCTTCACCATCTTGGCAGCCGTTAAATCATACGGCGGAGAAACATACCGAATCCCGACTGTCATCCGTTTCATCAAGTAAGTCGAAAGTCCCTGTTTATGCAGGGGCTTTTTTCTTTATTCATTGACAAATTTACCCTGAGATTGATAACTTTATAGAATCCACTAGGAGACAACATGCTCCAGCCGGCACAGCCGGGGAATAGGGGGAAAGCATTGACAAGACTGGACAATAAAGACCGGCTGCTTCAATTGAGGCAGATCTTGAGCGAAGAGACAGATGAAGAAAGGGAAAAGACCCTGGATGACCTTATCCACCGCTTCAAGCAGCAATACGGTCCCGATGTGAAGTTGAATAAGCATTCACTTAAAGATGATATGGAGCATCTGATTCAGAATGGATTCGATATTACCGTGAATCAGGAAAAAGAAGGGATGCCGAAGTATTACAGCCATCAGTATCGCCTCTTCGAACTGTACGAGCTTCGCATGCTCATCGATGCGGTCGTATCGGCGAAATTCATTTCGAAAAAAGAAACCCGCCAGCTGACAGGGAAAATCCGCCGACTGACAAGCGTCCATCAGGGGAAGAAGCTTCAAAATGAAATTCAGATCGATTCGTCGATCAAAAGCGAAAATCTCTATATTCGTCTTGCGATACATAAAATCCATGAAGCTATTGAACAAAGGAGGGTCATTACCTTCCAGTATGGACGGTACGATGTGGATAAGAAATTCCAGCTTAGCCATGAAGGAAGAGTCTACCGAGTGAAACCTTACGCCCTCGCGTGGGCGAATGATTTCTATTACTTGATTGCCTATTATTTTGAAGCGGGAGAAATCCGTCATTACCGGGTTGATAGGCTTCAGAATGTAATGGAAACGGATGAAACCTACGCGTATGAATCGTTCGATGTTTCAAGCTATACCCAGTCGACCTTCCATATGTTTGCAGGGGATGAAGAATGGATCAAGATCCGCTGCCGCAACAATTTGATCAATGTGATCATCGATAAGTTCGGCAAGGATATCTCGACGACCCGTGACGGAGAAGACCATTTCATCCTTACAACGAAAGCCCGGGTAAGCGATGGTCTGGTGAACTGGATCCTCGGCTTTGGCTCCAAGATGATGGTCCTGTCGCCGGAAACCCTTCAGGAGACCGTAAAGGAAGAGGTGGAAAACCTCCATCGGTTATATGATCGTGAGTCGTGATGCGAGGGACCGGGCTGGAGTCCTCTTGATCGAGGATGGCCGCATCGCCCTGATCGAACGCAAGAGGGGAGGCCGCCCCTACTACGTGATTCCAGGCGGGGGAATCGATCCTGGTGAGACCCCGATGAAAGCAGCCATAAGGGAAGCACATGAGGAGCTTGGGATAACGGTTGCTTCCATACAGCCCTGTATGACGTTCAAGCAAAATGGTATCCATCATTACTTTCTTGTGGGAAGATATGAAGGGACGTTCGGAACAGGGGAAGGCGCCGAGTACACAGGGCATTTAAGAGGGAGTTATAAGCCCATCTGGTTGCCGTTGGAACAAGTGGCGTCTATTCCTCTGTACCCCGAGCAAGTGAAATCGTTTCTAGTGAATCGGTAAGGAGGAAACATCATGATGGTCAACGGAGGACTTGTATTGGAAGGCGGGGGCATGCGCGGGATTTATACAGCAGGTGCCCTTGAATACTTCCTTGAGCAGGGAGTGGATTTTCCTTATGTGATCGGGGTATCGGCCGGGGCGTGTAACGCGGCATCCTACCTATCGAGGCAAAAAGGGAGGAATCGCAAGGTCAATGTCGATTTTATCCGTGATCCCCGTTATTTGTCCTGGAGGAATTATTGGAAGACCGGAGAACTTTTCGGGATGGATTATGTTTTTGAGGAAATCCCCAGGAAAATTGTGCCGTTTGATTTCGATGCGTTCGCATCAAATGAAAGTGAATTCGTGATCGGGACGACCAACTGTGTAACAGGTAAACCTCAGTATTTCCGGAGGAGCGACTATGGGGACGAGCTCCTCACGGCGATCAGGGCGTCCAGTTCCCTGCCATTTGTAGCGCCTATCGTGAACTTATTCGGCCACGAACTGCTTGATGGCGGCATCAGCGACCCTGTGCCATTTCAGCAGGCGGAACGGGATGGATATAAAAAAAATGTCGTCATTTTGACGCGGAACCGTGGATATATGAAAAAACCGTCCCGGTTCTCTTATTTCGTAAAGAGAAAATACCCGCAGTATCCACATCTGTACAGTGCATTGAAAAATCGATATTTGCATTACAACCAAACGATTGCTGAACTCGAGGAAAAAGAGCGGAGGGGGGAAGTTATCATCATCCAGCCCCAAGAACCTCTCCAAGTAAGCAGGATCGAGAAAAACCCTGCTAAACTGGATGCTCTTTATCAACAGGGGTATCGAGACGCAGAAGCACAGCTGAACCGGATTTTATCGTGGACGTAAGAGCTGGGACGAAATTGTTTTAGTCATAATTAGACCCGAATTCATTTGCCTAGGATCAGGCGGAAAATTCGGGTTTTTCAGTTGTTTTTATAACCATTTATATTTCATGGTTTCCAGCCGTTGATTCGAGTGCAAGACGAAGACTCCTGAGGGAAGAGCGGGCCCCACAGTCTTGCAGAGGATGGTCAAGGGCAACCCGCGGCAAGCGAAGTCTTGCACAGAAATCATGAGGGGTATTAAGAACCTACACGGATCGTGTTCGTCATGAAGTAGTCCCTTTTTTGTTTTGTCCCACCCTCTTTTCTGTTCTGCATGTGATGGATGGTTCATAGCATAGTAGTGATTCCTGCTTGAAAGGACGGGCTTAAATGAATCTCTATCAAATCTACAAGAACGAGCAGTATACCCTCCTTTTCAGGGGAACGATCTACTTCCTGGTGGGTGTCGGCATGCTCCTTGTCATGCATGAACTTTTCTATTTTCCCCTGTTGATTTTCATACCGGCCTGTTCTAATCTGTATCTTTCGGTCAGTATGAATAGGGAGCTGCGGAAAGCGTACCGAATCTGGTTCCGCGAACTTCCGGTATCAAGCAGCACACTGATCGGAGTCTCGACAAAAGAAGGATACTTTTACGTGAAGACCAATGGGTGGGTGAAGTATGCCGTACATCGGCAGCAGCCGCTTAGCTCCAGAAAAGAATACGCCTTTTTCAGGGAAAATAAAGATCCCATTTCTATTTTAAAGGAGAAGCGGGTCCTGAACATGGATCACCCCGTCGGAAAACGGTTCATTTTAAAATACGCCAGCCGGACCGCTCTCGAGTGGAGGAGTCTGGAGAATGATAAAATCCTGATTTATAAGGGGGCCGAAAAGTGGATACTAAACTTAAATGGCCAAAATATGTTTTCCATCCAGAACGGAATTCTCCCCACGAACCTCCATACCATTTTCGATGCCCACCACACCTTGATTACGATATTTGAATCCTACTCAGACGAATTGGACTGGTTATTTGTTTTTCTTTGGCATCTTGATCAGGAGTTTTATGTGACTCCATAAAAGGATCAATCACTTGAAAAAGAACGTATGTTCGTATATAATCAGCTCATACTAGGTAGAATGGAGTGGGCTTATGGACTTCTTGTTAAGGAAGGCAATCGAAGAAGGTACACCTTTGAAAATTATCTATATCGACCGTCAAACGCGGCTGAGTGAGAGGGTCATAACCATTGAGTCCATAAACGCCACGCATGTTCGCGCCTACTGTCAGACGAAGCGGGGGATCAGGATGTTCCGGCGTGAGAATATCCTTTCTGCCGGAATGATCAGGAATAGGAAATTCGGTGCATGAGTATGCCGGTTTCCGTTCTTCAACAGGCAGTTCAAACAGCATCGCGCAGAAACGGTAAAAAACTCAAAGCTTGACAATCAATTTGGGTTGAGGTGATAATCAGTACATAATCGAATAGGTTTCCTTCGGGGCAGGGTGGAATTCCCTACCGGCGGTGATGAGCGTATGCTCTTAGTCCGTGACCCGGCTAATGGTAATTAGACGGTGGATTTGGTGAAACTCCAAAGCCGACAGTGAAAGTCTGGATGGGAGAAGGAACGGCAAGTGTGTATCACTGATTTTTAAACAATCAGGATAGATGCTTTATTTAGTCATGCCAAACTTCCCCCAAGACTGCGTTCTTGGGGTTTTTTTATGAATGAATCAGGAGGTGGAAGAAGAAATTGGAACTCAATGAATACATGAAGCTTGCCCTTCAGCTGGCAAGGTCCGCTCAAGGCCAGACGTCACCAAACCCGGTGTAGGAGCTGTGGTGGTGAAAGATGGTTCCGTCGTGGGCACCGGCTCGCATCTTAAAGCGGGCGGCCCCCATGCAGAGGTCCATGCGATCAGGGAAGCGGGTGAAAAAGCCAAAGGGGCAGATATATACGTGACCCTCGAGCCTTGTTCCCACCACGGTCGTACACCTCCTTGCGCAGACCTGATCATCGAGAGCGGGATCAAACGCGTCTTCATCGCTTGCAAGGATCCCAATCCTCTAGTTGGAGGGGAAGGAATCGAGCATTTGAAGGAAGCAGGCATCGAATGTCCACCTCGGCATGGGAGAACCTGAAGGCCTTGAGCTCAATAAGCATTTCTTCCACTTCATCCGGACAGGCACACCCTATGTGACGCTGAAATCCGCCGTGACATTGGACGGCAAGACAGCTTCTTCGTCCGGAGACAGTAAATGGATCACAACAGAACAATCAAGAATGGACGTCCACTATGATCGTCACCGGCATGACGCGATAGTAGTTGGAGTCAACACCATCATTCAAGACAATCCGCACCTGACCACCCGTTTGCCCCAAGGTGGAAAAAACCCCATTCGACTTATCGTGGATACGCACCTGCGTACCCCGATTCATTCCCATATCATTCAAGATCGTCAAAGCCCGACCATCCTCATCACTGGATGCGAGGTGCCTGAGTCCCGTAAACAGGCATATATTCAAGAGGGATGTGAGATACTCTCCCTATCAAGTCCGACCATCACCATGAAAGAACTTGTACGCGAGCTTGGCAAAAAATCGATTACGTCGGTTTATGTAGAAGGTGGAAGCAGCATTCACGGCAGCTTCCTTCAGGAGGAGGCTTTCCAGGAGCTCATCCTTTATATGGCCCCGAAATTGCTCGGGGGACGAGACTCGTTCCCAAGCTTCGGCGGAAAAGGATTCCCATCTATAGCCGAAGGACTCTCCATGGAGATCAAAACCGTTGAAACAATCGGGAAAGACATTAAGATTACCGCTGTACCCCAGGAAAGAAAGGAAGATTAAGCATGTTCACAGGAATCATTGAGGAAATCGGCAGTGTGAAAGAGGTTCGCTCATCCACCTCTTCCATGGAGCTGAAGCTTGCTGCAGGAAAGGTCCTGGGTGATGTGGCAATTGGAGACAGTATATCGGTGAACGGAGTATGCCTGACGGTCACCACATTTTCAAAGAATGAGTTTACAGCAGATGTAATGCCGGAAACCTTCAAAGGGACGTCCCTCAGAAATCTTAAACGGGGAACCAGGGTGAACCTTGAGCGCGCGATGGCGGCAGGAGGCAGGTTCGGCGGGCACTTCGTCAACGGCCATGTGGATGCAGTCGGCACAATCAAAAGCCTACAGGAACTAGAAAATGCCCTATACGTCACCATCAACATCCCTTCGGAACTCTCTGTGTTTTTTGTCCAGAAAGGATCGGTGGCAATCGACGGTACGTCTCTGACCGTATTCGGCATCACTGACGATTCCATCACAGTCTCGCTTATTCCACAAACGAAAGAAGAGACGGTCCTTGGATCCAAGAAGATCGGTGACGAGGTCAACATCGAGTGTGACATGATGGCCAAGTATATTCACCGGTTCTTTACAAAGAAAACTGAAACAACAGCAAAGAAAAGCTTAAGCTATGACTTCCTATCGGATCATGGCTTCGCTGACTAACCAGGGAGGGAATAGGATGTTCAACACAATCGAAGAAGCCATCCGCGATCTCCGCGAAGGTAAACCCGTCATCGTCATCGATGATGAGAACAGGGAAAATGAAGGGGATTTTGTCGCCCTTGCTGAAGGTGTCACGCCGGAGGTCATCAATTTCATGGCAAGGGAAGGGCGAGGATTGATCTGCACGCCCGTTGATGAGGAGATTGCCGGTCGACTCCAATTGAATCAGATGGCGTCAACCAATACGGATCACCACGGGACAGCGTTCACGATCAGCGTGGATCATGCTTCTGCCAAGACCGGGATCAGCGCATTCGAACGCGCCCACACCATCAAGGAATTAGTGAATCCGCTATCGAAACCGGAGGACTTTAAGCGCCCGGGGCATGTGTTCCCCCTTGTGGCAAAACCCGGTGGTGTGTTGAAGAGGGCGGGGCATACGGAAGCAGCCGTCGATCTCGCCCGCTTGGCAGGCTCAACACCTGCAGGGGTGATCTGTGAAATTATGAATGAAGATGGCAGTATGGCAAGGGTCCCCGACCTGAAGATCCTGGCTGAAAAGTGGGGGCTTTCTTTCATCACGATCGAGGAGCTCATCCGGTTCCGGAGGAAGGAGGACAAGCTGATCAATCGGGAGGTGGAAATCAATCTGCCGACTGATTTCGGTGATTTCAAGGCGATCGGGTATACAGAGGTCCTCACCGGTAAAGAGCACATCGCCCTCATTAAAGGGGAATGGACCGAAGAAGAGGCGATCCTTGTCAGGGTTCACTCGGAATGCCTCACAGGAGATGTATTCGGGTCCAACCGCTGTGACTGCGGTCCGCAGCTGGCAACCGCACTGACCCAGATTGAACATGAAGGGAAAGGGATCCTGTTGTATATGAGACAGGAAGGACGCGGCATTGGCCTGATCAATAAGCTGAAAGCCTATAAGCTGCAGGAAGAAGGCTATGACACCGTGGAAGCAAACCATAAGCTCGGCTTTGATGCCGATCTGAGGGAATATGGAATCGGCGCTCAGATCCTTAGGGATCTAGGGGTGAAGAAAATGAAGTTACTGACCAATAATCCCAGGAAGATAGCGGGGATCAAAGGCTATGGTCTCGACCATTTCCGAGCGCGTGCCGATCCAGCTGCCTTTCAAGGAAGCGAATGAAAAATATCTAAAAACAAAACAGGCAAAGCTTGGGCACTTATTAAAATTCTAAATATACCAATGGAGGGAATCATCATGACAAAAACATTTGAAGGAAATCTTGTAGGTACTGGCCTGAAGGTGGCCATCGTCGTATCACGTTTCAACGAATTCATCACGTCCAAACTTCTGGGTGGTGCAGAAGATGCACTTAAACGCCATGGTGTCAAGGAAGCGGACGTTTCCGTGACATGGGTACCGGGAGCATTTGAAATTCCAATGATCGCGAAGAAACTTGCCCGTACAGGGAACTATGATGCCGTCATCACCCTTGGTACGGTCATCCGTGGTGCGACACCGCACTTCGAATATGTGAGCGGAGAAGTGGCAAAAGGTGTTGCAAACCTCGGGATGCAGGAGGAAATCCCTGTTATTTTCGGAGTGTTGACAACCGATACGATTGAGCAGGCCATCGAGCGTGCTGGAACGAAAGCAGGGAATAAAGGCTGGGAAGCGGCTGTTTCAGCAATCGAAATGGCGAACCTGATCCGTTCCATCGAACAAGGATGACTATTGGCAAGGCACTCTTTATCTGCTAAAATTAAGTCTTGTGGCTCCCCGGAGTATTCCGGGTGACGCGGGTAGGGAGAGGGCAGTTTTATAGGAAGATTGTATGAAAGCATTTGAACATGTGTTTAAGTTTAAAGCGCATGGCACTTCACTGAAACAGGAAATGCTTGCAGGGTCGGTTGGCTATTTCACCATCGTGTATATCATCGCGGTTAATGCCCTGATTCTTTCTGAAGCTGGTATACCGTTTGAAGGAGCCGTATTGGCGACGATCCTGGCTTCATTCGTCGGTTGTCTCGTCATGGCATTCTGGGCGAATGCCCCCATCCTTCTTGTACCGGGCATGGGAATCAATGCGATGTTTACGTTCACGCTTGTGAAATCCTCCGGTCTCAGCTGGCAGGAAGCACTCGGAGTAGTCCTGATATCAGGGATCCTTTTCATGGTCATTGCGTTTACACGTCTTTCAGGCGTGCTGTCGCGGGCCATACCCCAGGTGCTGAAAGAGGCCATCACGGTCGGCCTCGGAATGTTCCTCATGTTCATCGGCCTTGAAAAGGGCGGGATCATCCAGAGGGGTGAGAGCTCGATCATCACGATCGGGGACTTCAGTGATTGGAAGGTTATTGCAACCATCCTCACATTACTCCTCACCATGTTCCTTTTCATCCGGAATGTAAAGGGTCAATTCCTTTGGAGCATCGCTTTCGGTACCATTCTCGGACTGGTACTTGGAATTGAGCCGTCAACGGCATCGACTGCATTTCATTGGAGTCAGTACGGTGATGTCTTCGGGCAGATTTCGTTCAAGGCGATCGTGGATATCCCGTTTTGGGTTGCTGTGTTCTCCATGACGATGGTTCTTGTATTCGAGAATATCGGCCTTGTGAGCGGCCATACCGCCATGATCGGACAGGAGCACAAGTATCCCAAGGCGTTTCAGGCAAATGCATTTTCTGCGTTGACCTCCGGGATCTTTGGCACAAGCCCCACCGTTTCTACGGTGGAAAGCGCAGCTGCCATGACAGCAGGTGGGCGTACAGGAATGACGTCATTCACCACCGGCGTCCTGTTTCTTGCCTCGGTTTTGTTCATTCCTTACCTGAAGTGGATTCCCGATCATGCGATTGCGCCGATCCTTATCGTAATCGGAGGCGTCATGATCCAGAATATCCGGCATATGGACTTGGGCGATCTGACGGAAGCCCTTCCGGCGATCTTCATCATCGTCATGATCCCATTCACCTACAGCATTGCTGACGGTATCGCATTCGGATTCGTTCTGTATCCGGTATTGAAGGTGGCAACGGGTAAGGCAAAGGAAGTGTCTTTGACGCTATATATCATTGCAGTATTGTTCCTCCTGAATTTCATCGTCCATGCGATTCATTAGGGAAAAACAAGCACGTGCGCCTGTCGCACGTGCTTGTTTTGTTTTGAACCGGCCAACCCTGGTCTCCAAGGATTGAAAACAAGGTAGCGGCCAATCTAATTACCAAACCGGTTTATACTCTCCAGGAGTCAGAAATCTTCTTTGCGGCTTGATGTAGCGCTTCAGCTCCACCATAAGGAGTCTTTGAAGGGCTTTTGTCTGAACCTGGCCGGCGATATCGGCAGGGAATGGGAAAACTCCGATGTCGTTGAACTTCACGCGGTACCGTCCTTCATGAATTAGCTCTTTTTCCTGATCAAACACCTTTGCCAACACATGAACGTGCCTGGATTCGTTCCCATCAAGGGCGTCTTCCACCTTTTGCACCTGAAAGCGGAAGCTGTACTCCTCCTTCATGCTCATCCCTCCTATCAGATCGGCTTTTATCTATGATTGCACATCGGGCACGTTTATGGCAATCTAGTACTATTATGATTTTATGGACTGTACAACTGGAGGCGGAAAAGAGTGAAAATTGACGTAACGAAGTGTCATGGATCAGGAAATGATTTTCTATTGTTGGATGAAGTCGGGAAAGCTTACGATTTTACCGACGAGGATCGAAGGGCGTTGACCCTCACCCTTTGCAACCGGGAAACGGGTCCGGGAGCGGATGGGATCTTATTCGTCCTTGACAGCGACAAATGCGATGCCATGATGAGAGTCTTCAATTCCGATGGTTCTGAAGCCTCGATGTGTGGGAACGGCCTGCGCTGTGTCGGGCGCTATGTGTGTGAAAAAATCGGGAAGGACGACATCATCGTGGAAACGATGAAAGCAGATCTCCACGTGTCGAAAGAGGAAGAGGTATACGACGGGATCCCTACGTACAATGTAGAGATATCACCGGTCCTTTTCGATTTATCTTCCCTCCCCATGAGTGGAAACGGAGAGAAGCTGATTGACGAAAAGGTGGAAGGTCTCCAGAGTGACAGAAGATTTACTGCACTTGCCGTCCCGAACCCTCATTTGATTGCGGTGGTCGACCGGGATGTGCTGTCAGGGGATGAACAAAAGGACATTTCTGAATACCTTAACGGACCGAATCCATTGTGCCCGGACGGAGTGAATGTGAGCTATGTGACCATCATGGAGGAGGGGGCAATCTTTGTCAGGACCTATGAGCGTGGAGTTGGATTCACCAACGCATGCGGAACGGCGATGTCGGCTTCCACTCTTGTGACGTGCCTTCTCGGTTATAACGAGAAAGGTGAAGCGGTCGATGTTTATAATCCCGGCGGCAAAGTAAGGGTTGTCGTAAATGAACGCGCCGATGGCATGTTTTCCATGGAGCTGATCGGGAATGCCACCTATATGTACGAAGCGACCATCCAGTGGGATCGTGCGTTCCCTGACCGCTATGATTGGGAAGCGAAGAAGGAGCTTGATGAGCATGCTGCGTATCGTCAGCTGGAAGAGCATGCGGCGTCACTAGTGAAAGAGAAGGTTTTTCTGTAAACAGATAAAAGCCGGCATCCGTTCGAAACATGAGCGGCTGCCGGTTTTTTTATGAACCTCCATTTGATCGTAAAAAGGTCATGACCTCTTTGAACGGTTGTTGTTCCCCCGCATTGTAGTAGCCGGAAAACGGACAGCCGATCTCCCTGAAACGCTTTAGGACGGTGTCCATCGTGAAACGGGAGGGATCCAGATCACGATTCACTTCCTCCCAGAGGAGCGGAGTGGAGACGAGCCCCTCGTTATTCCCCCTGACCGAATAGGGGGCTACAAGTGTCTTGCCTGGTCCATGTTGGACATAGTCGATGTATAGCCGCCCTTTTCGTTCTTTTTTCAATCTTTCCACCGTGAACTCTTCAGGGTAGGTTGACACAAGGTAGCGGGCAATGAATTCGGTAAAGAGCCGGGTGTCCTCCCATGTATATCCCCTGGGGATGGGGATATGAAGCTGAAGCCCTTTATTCCCTGATGTTTTGACAAAGCTTCGCAGGTGAAGGCGATCCAGAATATCCTTCAGGATCTGGGCTGCCTTGACGGCAAGGTGAAATGCCGAGCGGTCAGGAGGATCAAGATCAAAGGCGACCTCGAAGACATCGTCCCTTCCTTGGAGCTGAAAGGGGACATGTAGCTCGAGTGCCAGCTGATTCCCGAGCCACATCAGAGTCTCGATATTTTGGCACAGGGTATACTCGATAGAATCGTCCAGGATCGTTTCCACAAACTCCGGTGCATGTTCAGGCGTGTTCTTTTGGTAAAAGGATTCCCCGAAGTTGCCGTGGGGAAAACGGATGCAGGTGAGGGCCCGTCCATGAAGAAATGGAAGGAGGGCGCCTGATACCTTCCGTAAATAATGCAGGTAATCAAGCTTGGATATGCCTTCGAAAATCGGTTTTTCAGGATGGGTGATGGCTATGCTGGCAGGGAGGCTCAGTTCCTCGATCCTGAAGCGATCCTCAGTACAGCTTTCCGGTGCCACGGAAAAGAGGAACCGGTTGAAATGGGGCTCGCGTAGCCCATCATCGTATCGCTCAAGATAGTGAAGTTCTACGGTGATGGCAGGTGCGATGGAAAAGAATGTGCCGTTTTTGACGGTATGATTCTCCTCGATGATCCGTTTAAGGGATCTTTTTTCCTCGGGATTCAGACCGAAGTGGAATGCTCCCAGGGAGAGGATTTCTTCCTCTCTATAAACGCCTACATAGAAATAATCATTGCCGGATTCCCAACCTGTGATGAAACAAGAACAGGTTTTCCAGTTTTTCACCTTGAGCCAATTGGTGCTTCGGACCCCTTCTTCCCAAGTGCTGTTGTTCTTTTTGAAAACAAGGCCTTCACCTTCTTGATCGTACACGTTCTTGAAAAGCAGGTGGTGATCGTCACTAAACGGAATCATTTGCAGGAGTTCCCGGTGGTGGGGGGAAGGGGTTGTGGGAAGACCTATCCGATTGAATAACGCTAGAAGTGCCTCCTTGCGCTTTTCATAAGGGAAATTCTTTGTTTTTTTTGATCCAGAGTGAAGAAGGTCAAAGCACAGGAAAACGGCAGGTCTGATTGAACCCGCCCGGTGTATGTTCTTTTGATTCTTCATACGGCCTCTCACCTGGAGAGCCCTGAATTCCGATGAGAGAGCCGTGCGGAGAAGGACGATTTCCCCGTCTAGCATAAGGGGCACCGGAAGTATATCATCTTCGAGCATTTGCCGGATAAACTGTTCGATTTCAGGAAAATGAGGCAGGAGGTTGGTTCCGTTCCGGCTTGTGAGTATCACGCTTTCACGTGTTTTAATGTGGAGGATCCCCCTGAACCCGTCATACTTCACTTCGGACAGCCACATATCCCCTTCGGGTGGATCCGGCGTCAGTGTTGGCAGCATGGGCTTCATCATCTATCACCCTTCCTTGTGCAGCAGCTACTTTAAAAACATCTCCGATAGTATGCCCTGTTTATCCTTTTCCAATAGATCGGAGGGATGAATGAAAGAAGGCGGAGAAAGCTAATGAAAATAGGATTAGTTTGACTATAGGAGGGTATTGAAATGCATACAATCTGGAAGGGATCGATCAGCTTCGGCCTCGTGAACATCCCCATTAAGCTCCATTCTGCAACGGAAGACCGGGACATCAAGCTCCGTTCTCTTCATAAGGAGTGCCATACACCGATCAAATATGAGAAGATGTGCCCAGTATGTGACAAGTCTGTTGGTCAGGACGATATTGTGAAAGGATACGAGCTGACAAAAGGCAAATTTGTTGTACTTGAGGAGGAGGAGCTCGGAGGTCTGAAAGAAAGTAATGAAGAGCGTGCTGTTTCAATTCAGGATTTCATCAGGATGGACGAGATCGATCCGATTTTCTACGACCGTACGTATTATGTGTCGCCGGAAGACGGAGGAAAGAAAGCCTATTCACTCCTTCGAAAGGCTTTATCTGAGTCAGGAAAGGTGGGCATTGCCAAATTCATCATGCGGTCAAAGGAACATCTCTGCGTCATTAGGGTGTATGATAAAACCCTTGTGATGGAAACGATTCATTATCCCGATGAGGTCCGACCTTCAACCGATGTCCCGAATGTACCAGCCGAGGATGATATTACGCCAAAAGAATTGGAAACGGCGACGCTGCTCATCGATCAGTTGACGGCGGAATTCAACCCGGAGAACTATAAAGATGAATACCGGGAGCGGTTAATGGCTTTGATTGAAGGCAAGCAGACAGGGGAGGAAGTGGTCACTCCGACTGAACGAGCCCCTCGGGACAATGTAACGGATCTCATGGCGGCCCTTCAGGCGTCCATCGATACGTCTAAGCCTCAGCCGAAATCACAACCAAAGAAAAAGACGACAAAAAAGAAAGCCAAAGCATGAAGTGAGGGAGAAACATGGAAGGAAGAGATAAAAAGACGTGGGCTGCCTTGATCCTTGGGGTCGCCTTCCTCGTCTTATTTACATGGGGATTCATCTCCATCGTCGATGAATTGAGGGAAAATGAAGTTGAATCATTTGATAAGACGGTGATCGATTTTGTACAGGGATTCATTTCACCCAAGTTGACGACCATCATGACGTCCATCACCTTTTTGGGAGGGGTCACGGGGATTGCTGCGGGTACCGTCATCAGCATCGTGATTCTTCTTTTCATGAAGAAGATGCCCCTGGCTGTCTTCATGGCGGTCACGGTGGGGATCGGGGGAGCCTTCAACTCGCTCCTGAAATCGCTGTTCAAGCGCGATCGGCCCGATTTTCACGTGTTGATCGAGCAGGGGGGGTACAGTTTCCCGAGCGGCCATTCGATGGGCTCATTCATCTTTTACGGATCGATTGCATTCATGCTTTACCGGGCATTCGACCGTCATCTATACAAATGGATCTCCATTGTTGCCGCAGTCGGACTCATCCTTGTGATCGGGACGAGCAGAATCTATCTTGGCGTCCACTATCCAAGTGATATCATCGGGGGATATTCCGCCGGAGGGGCATGGCTCATCGTAAGCATCATGGCCTACAGCTATTTGGCTGAGCGCTATAAATGGTGGAATAAAGACGAAAAAAAAGCTTGAAACCTCTATCCATGTAACTTATAATAATGATATTGAAAATCATTCTCATTTAAAGAGTTCCCCCTCTGATAAACGAGAATACCCCCCGGAAGAACAGGTCCCGCATAGGCCTGTTCTTCTTTAATTGTGTGATTCCACATGAGGCAATGTGATTGCATTTATCCAGTAGCTGTCGTAAATTGTATAAGGATATTGTTTAAGGAGGATTGATCATGAAGCATCATGATGATAGACGATTCCGCATTGCCAATCAGGAAGCCCTCATAGGGGTTGCACTGGTCTTGATCAATTTTCTGTGGTGGTACGGATTCGCATACGGACTTGGCGGTCAGCCCGTCTCCGATTATACGTGGATCTTCGGGATGCCTGCCTGGTTCGTCTACAGCTGTATGGGCGGTTTCATCCTGATGGTAGTGCTTGTAGCTTTCGTAGTGAAATATCTGCTGACGGATATACCGTTTGATGAGGAGGAAGATCGTGAGTAATATCGCTCTTATACCCTTTATTTTATTCCTCATCATCATTTTTGCAGTAGGGATGTATACGGCCAAAAGCGTGAACAAGGCCGAATCGTTTGTTCAGGAATATTTTCTTGGGAGCCGCCAGATGGGAGGCTTCATTTTAGCCATGTCCATGATGGCCACTTATGGGAGTGCCAGTACATTCATCGGTGGACCCGGTGCCGCCTATACATATGGCCTCTCGTGGGTACTTCTTGCCATGAGCCAGGTGGTGACGGGGTATTTTGTCCTTTTGGTACTAGGGAAGAAATTTGCCATTATGTCTAGAAAATACAATGCCGTCACTCTTATCGATTATCTTCAGGGCCGCTACGGAAGCAAGTCGATCACCATCTTCGCATCCATCAGCATCATCGTTTTCCTTTTTTCTGCGATGATTGCTCAATGGGTGGGAGGTGCACGCCTGATTGAATCCCTGACAGGCCTCTCCTACCGAACCGCTCTTGTTCTTCTTTGCTGTTTCGGTGCTCGTATATGTGATTGTCGGAGGCTTCAGGGCCGTTGCCGTGACCGATGCGATTCAAGGGATCGTCATGATGGCCGGAACCTTGATCCTTCTGATTGCCATCGTTCATGCAGGTGGTGGCATGGAAGCGATCATGAACGATTTGAAACGGATCGACCCTGGCCTCGTGACGCCCTACGGACCCGATCGCCAGTTCAGCTCTGCATACATTTCGTCCTTCTGGATTCTCGTGGGGGTCGGAGTCGTAGGCCTGCCCCAAGTCGCAGTCAGGGCCATGGGGTACAAAGATTCCAGAAGCATGCATCGTGCCCTCATCATCGGGACGATTGTTGTCGGGATCGTCATGCTCGGAATGCATCTCTCAGGAGTTCTTGGAAGATCTGTCCTGCCGGGTATTGAAGATGCTGATAAGGTGATGCCGACCCTGACGCTTGAAGTCCTGCCGCCATGGGTATCAGGCATTGTCCTTGCGGCACCGATGGCTGCCATCATGTCGACGGTCGATGCCCTGTTGTTGATGGTTTCGTCTGCCCTGGTGAAGGATGTGTACATGAACTTCATCAACAGAGATGCACAAGAAAGCCAGATCAGGAGAATCAGTTTATGGGTGACGGCCTTGACTGGGGTCCTCGTCTTTTTCCTTTCCCTGAGTCCACCTGACCTGATCATCTGGTTGAATCTTTTTTCGTTCGGTGGATTGGAGGCCGTTTTCATCTGGCCGATCGTCCTCGGACTCTACTGGAGAAAGGGGAACGGAAAGGGAGCCCTTGCGTCCATGGTTACGGGTCTGGTCTCGTACGTCCTTTTTTATCATTTCATTCCGAACTTCATGGATGTGAATACCGTGGTATTTCCGATCCTGATTTCCTTGGTGGTGTACATCATCGTCTCCTTGATTACGAAGGATCAACACAAAGAAGGATGGGCTTAGCCCATCCTTCTTTGTATAGGGGCAGAAATGTGGGGTAGAGTGAAGATAAAGAAGCCGATCAGGCGGGAAGAGGTGTGAACGATGAACGAGATCATCATCGTCGGAGGAGGGATCAGCGGACTTACGGCCGCTGCCCTCCTGAGCAAGCAAGGTGAAGCGGTCACCCTGCTTGAAGGCTCAAGGGAATGGGGAGGATGCGCCGGGAAGTTCCAGCGGGGCAACCATCTATTTCCGGTCGGTGCCACACTCGGTATGGGCTTAGAGGAGCAAGGGATCCATGAAAGGATCTTCAAGTATTTACAGGTGAATCCACCGGAAGCTCTGCTCCTTGATGAGGTGATGGATGTGCATCTGCATGGTCGGAAGCTCGTCTTCCTCCGTGACCGGGATAAACATGTTGCCCAGCTCAAAAACCAGTTTCCCCAGTGTGCCTCTGACCTGGGACGATTTTATACCCTGGTGTATAAAATCGCATCGCGGATCAGGCAACTGATGGACCCCCTGCCTGTCCTTCCGCCAAAGACACCCGGGGAATGGCTGGTCCTGATCAAGAGCCTTCAACCCGGTACTTTTACCTTGCTCCCTTACATCAATCGGACAATGGGTGGGGTTCTGGCATCATTCGGTCTGCACCGGCATCAGGATTTTCAGACATTCATTGATGGCCAGCTGATCGACAGTATGCAGACAACTTCTGAAGAATGCTCATTCCTTCTCGGATGCCTCGCCCTTGATATGTATCATCAAGGTGCTTTCTACGTCGATGGGGGCTTATACCGGATGGCAGAAGAGCTGGCAAAATCTGCAGAGAGGTCGGGAGCTCTCCTGAAACGCGGGAGAAAAGTGGAGAAAATCAGTAGAAAACAGGATCACTGGCAGGTGGAAGATCATCGCGGAAACCAGTATGAAGGTAGTCATATCATCTTTGCAGCGCCAATCGAAGCACTCCCCCCACTGTTGGATGAAGAAAGGGGGAACAAGATCAGGCGAAGCATAAACCCTAAGAGAAAAATGAAATCATGGGGCACCATGACGCTCTACTTTGTCCTGGATGAAGGGAAGCTCCCTGACGGCATGACCCTTTTTCAGCAGATTTGCACAGGAAATGGTATGAGCGAAGGGGAGCATCTCTTCTTATCTCTTTCTAGTCGGTGTGATCGGCTCCGCTCCCCATCCGGGTTCAGGACCATGACGGTCTCGACCCATACCGATCTGTCAAAATGGGAGACGAAAGAAAAGTATGATGCGTATAAACAGGAGCTGCATGAAAAAATGCTTTCGGTTATCGAAGGAGCTTTTCCCGGTTTCAGGGAATCCATCGTAGATCAATATCCCGGTGCCCCGCGTGCATGGGAACGATTCACGGGTCGACCCGACGGCATGGTCGGTGGATATCCGCAGACGACGGAAAATGCCCTCTTCCACAGCATCTCTCATCGTACCCCCCTAGACGGATTATGGGTGTGTGGGGATTCGGTCTTCCCAGGAGCGGGTACAATCGGTGTGTCTGTGAGTGCGTATCATGTATGCCGTTCCATAACTGGTATGAAGCTTCCGTGACGGTCTCTAACAAAAAAGGTGAAAGAAATGGTTGACTTTTAAAACGAAAGAGCATAACATAATAATCAATTAAATGAGCGAATGGCTTTGACGAAGAGGAGTACCTTCGATCGACACACTCAAGAGAGCTAGTGGTTGGTGTGAACTAGCGTGGTGAACGTATGGGAATGGACTTCTGAGCTTCCAAACCGAAACCTTAGACCGAGGTAGGCTTTGGCGAATGTCCTATCGTTATCAAAAGTACGCGCATTCAAGCATTGTGCTTCGATACGGTTAAGTGGACTGTAATAGACAGTCAACAAAGGTGGCACCACGGGTATCTCGTCCTTTTCTATATGAAGAGGAATGCGAGATGCCCTTTTTTTGTACATAAATTGAATAAATGTTACATCGTTGAATAAGAGGAGTACATTCAAGTGATGCATTACAGAGAATTAAGGATGGTGAGACCTTGATGATAGCTTGTCTGGAATGGACTTATGAGAGATGGTCTGAAAAGTGCAGTAGGATCGTACGGATTTCCCACCGTTAAAAGGATAGAGTATAGGCTGATAAACCCCGTACTTGAATAAGAGGGGATATAGCTATACCCCAACCAGAGGTGGCAACGCGGTCAGCATCGTCCTCTATGAACAACTGTTCATGGAGGGCTTTTTTTGTGGAAAAGAATGGAGGAAGCAGAATGAGAACGATGAAAGTGAAAGAACTGAATGGGGATATGTTCACCCCGATCTCCTTATTCCAAACCATCAGCGGGAAGAAGAAATTCTTACTTGAAAGCTCACTCAAAAACGAAGAGATCAGGGCGCTATTCATTCGTCGGCAGCGATCCTTTCATGGAGTGCAGGGCGAATGGAAAAAACGTGACCATAGAGGATGGTCAAGGCACAAAGCATATTACAGGCGATCCAATCTCCATCATCGACGGACTTGTTCCACGGATCGAATCAGGGGAAAGCCGCTTCCCATTCATGGGCGGAGGAATAGGTTATCTTGGGTACGACGTGATCAGACAGATGGAGCAGATCGGCATCACACCCCATGATCAATTACACATGCCGGATATTCACCTGATGTTTTATGAAAAGGTCATCGTCTTCGATCATGTCGAGCAGAAGGTATTCATCGTCGTAAGTTCAGAAGGATCGGAAGACCTTGATGATCGGATAAGGGCTGTGGAATCCGAGATGCGGATGATCCATCTTGATCCCCGCAAAGAAAGGATCGAAAAGCTTTCTTTTCAGGCGCAGCTAAGCAAAGAGGAATTCATGATGAAGGTGGAGAGGGCGAAAGAATCGATCTTGAAGGGCGATGTTTTCCAGGTTGTCCTTTCACAGCGGCTCCAGGCTCAGTTCAACGGTGATGCATTTTCCTTTTACAGGAGCCTCAGGAAATCCAATCCTTCGCCTTATATGTTCTTTATCGATTTTGAAGAATATGTGGTGTTGGGTGCTTCGCCTGAGAGTCTGATCAGGGTGAAGGGACCTGAGGTGACCACCAATCCCATCGCGGGGACGAGAAAGCGCGGGGTTACGGTGGAGGAAGACCGCAGGCTTGAAACCGAGCTCCTAGGTGATGAGAAAGAGATTGCAGAGCATCGCATGCTCGTCGATCTAGGGCGGAATGATCTTGGGAGAATCTGTGATCCTGGTACTATCCGGTTGAGTAAATATATGCTGGTCGAACGATACAAATATGTGATGCATATCGTTTCAGAAGTGAAAGGTAGGTTGAAGGAAGGGATCACCCCCCTTCAGGCACTGGCTGCCTGCTTGCCGGCGGGGACGGTGAGCGGTGCACCGAAGATCCGGGCCATGCAGATCATCAACGATTTGGAACCGGTCAAAACGGGGCGTCTATTCCGGAGCGGTCGGGTACATGAGTTTCACAGGCGATCTTGACTTTGCCCTGGCGATCCGGACGATGGTCGTCAAGGATCAGATGGCCTTTGTTCAGGCAGGGGCGGGGATCGTATTCGATTCAGATCCCGCCTAGTGAATTCGAGGAAACGATGAATAAAGCCAAATCCTTATTGGAGGTATCGGAATGATCCTGTTGATCGATAATTACGATTCATTTACCTATAATCTGTATCAATACTTGACTGAGCTTGGGGAAGAGGTCGTGGTGAAACGGAATGACCGCACTAGCCTCGACGAGATCCGGGAGCTTGAGCCGGATGCCATCATTCTTTCCCCTGGACCCGGAAGGCCGGAAGATGCGGGTCTGTGCATCAACATTATCCAGAATCTTCACGCTAGTCTGCCGATACTGGGCGTCTGCCTCGGTCATCAGGCCATCGCAGCTGCCTTTGGAGCAGAAATCGAAAGGGCCAGGATCATCAAGCACGGAAAGACCTCGATGATCCGCCATACGGGGGGAGGCCTGTTCCGCTACCTTCCTCAGCCCCTGGAGGTGATGAGGTACCACTCCCTTGTGGTAAAAAGGGAAACCCTGCCCCCTCAGTTCGAAACGCTGGCCGTCGCCATGGATGATGAGGAAATCATGGCAATCAAGCATAGCCGTTATCCGCTTTACGGTCTGCAGTTCCATCCCGAATCGATCGGGACGCTGGCAGGAAAGGACATATTGAAGCACTTCATAGACGAGATGAGAAAGGGGAATCACCGTGAAACACGTACTGAACAGATTATCTGACGGTCATTCACTGGGAAGAGAAGAGATGAGGGAAGCAGTAAGGGAAATGCTTCAGGAAGGGACAACGGAAAGCGAGATTGCCTGCTTTTTGACCCTGTTGAGAATCAAAGGAGAGACCGTGGATGAAATTACAGCCCTTGTGGAAGTTCTGAGGGAACAGGCGATGCCTGTCCGAAAACTCGAGGAGGGAGTCATGGATAATTGCGGGACGGGAGGCGACCAGTCCCAGAGTTTCAATATCAGTACCACCAGCGCGTTCGTATTGGCAGGTGCTGGTGTGAAGATCGCAAAGCACGGCAACCGAAGCATCACCAGCCGGACGGGAAGTGCAGATGTACTCGAGGGACTGGGTGTTGCCCTGGATTTCGACGGGGAAGAGGTCGAAGAGCTTCTGAACCTCAACAATATCGCGTTTTTATATGCACCGTTTGTTCATAAAAGTCTGAAGAAGGTCATGAAGGTGAGGCGGGAGATGAAGATTCCCACTATCTTCAATCTCATCGGTCCACTGACCAACCCGGTTGAACTGGATACGCAGCTGGTCGGGGTATTCCGGAGAGATAAGCTTGAGACGATGGCGGAAGTGCTGAGGGAGCTCGGGAGGAAAAGAGCCGTTGTTCTGAACGGTGCAGGCCATATGGATGAAGCATCGCTGGCAGGAGAGAATCACTTGACCATTCTTGAAGAAGGCCGCATTTCTTCCATGATCCTGAAAGCGGAAGATGTGGGTCTGAATTCATACAGAAATGAGGAAATTACCGGAGGAAGTGCGAGTGAAAATGCTGCCATCCTCATGAACGTGCTGGAAGGACGTGAAGGAGCATATCTTGACACCGTGCTTTTCAATGCCGGCATCGGGCTTTATGCAGGCGGCAAGGCAGGAACCATCTCTGAGGGCGTGCACCTTGCCAGGGAAAGCATCAGGAGCGGAAACGCATTGGACGCTCTCCAATCCATGATCCACTATAGCGCAAATCGCAGAAAGAAGGTCATCCCATCATGACAACCATATTGGATACGATCATTGAAAAGAAGAAAGAAGAAGTTGCCAAGCTAAAGACGGAAGGATTCAGGAGGCACCATCTTGGTTCTCATAAAAAGCCATTCCGTTCTTCCCTGCAGGAGGAGCACCTCCATATCATCGCTGAGATCAAACGGGCGTCCCCTTCAAAGGGGGATATCAGAACCGATGTCGACCCTGTGGAGCAAGCGAAGAGCTATGAACACGCAGGAGCTGCGGCCATATCAGTCTTAACCGACGCAACATTCTTCAAAGGGAGCTATGACGATCTTGCTGCGGTGAGCAGAGAGGTCTCGATCCCCGTCTTGTGCAAGGATTTCATGATCGATGAGCATCAGATCGATCAGGCGGAAGATGCAGGTGCCTCCATCATCCTCCTGATTGCTGCCGCCCTGGATGATCGACGGATAAAAGACTTATATGATTATGCCCGGGGAAAAGATCTTGAAGTACTGGTGGAGGTTCACAATGAAGGCGAAATGCAGAGGGCACTGGATCTCGGGGCAAGCGTGATCGGTATCAACAACCGAAACCTTAAGACATTCGAAGTGGACATCCTTAAGACGGGAACGTTGAGTTCTCTTGTGAAAGACCGGGACGTGAAGCTGATCAGCGAGAGTGGGATCAAGACGATTCATGATTGTACGACAGTGGCAGAAGCCGGAGCCGATGCCATTCTCATCGGAGAGACCCTCATGCGCAGCCAGGACCCTGCCGGACTTGTTGCTTCCTTTCAGGTAAAGAAGGTGACGGAATGACGAAGGTCAAGATATGCGGGGTAAGAACCCTTGAGGAAGCACAATGGGCGGTGGAAGCCGGAGCCGATGCCATAGGATTCGTGTTCGCAGAAAGCAAAAGAAGGATTTCAGTACGGGAAGCGGCGGTCATCAGCACAGAACTGCCGGACCACGTGATGAAAATCGGAGTTTTCGTCAATGAATCCAAGAAAAACCTTGAATCCATCTTTGAAGAGGCGGGGCTCGACTATGTTCAGCTCCATGGAGATGAAACACCTGCATTCTGCCTCACACTTTCCATTCCGTTCATCAAAGCTGTCTCAATCAAAGATGAATCAGATGTGAAACGAGTGGAGCTTTATCCGGAAGGTCCCGTTCTGGTAGACAGTGGAAAGGGACCTCATCGCGGGGGGAACGGGACCACCTTCCAGTGGGATTACCTGAAGGGGATCGATAGGTCCGGGCACCAGATCATCCTTGCAGGAGGCTTGAATGTATCCAATATCGGTGATGCCATCCGGGAAGTCCGTCCGGAAATGGTTGATTTATCGAGCGGGGTAGAAACGAACGGAAGAAAAGACAGGGAAAAAATCTTCGAACTCATAAAGACAGTCAAACAATTGGAGGGAATACAATGATGTATGCACAGCCGGATCAACGAGGACTTTTTGGACCATATGGGGGTAAATTCGTCCCAGAAACGCTCATGAAGGCGGTGAATGAACTCGAAACGGCCTATGAAGAAGCGATGGAGGACCCAACATTCCATGAAGAACTGCAGCTCTACTTGAAGGACTATGTAGGTCGGGAGAATCCCCTCTATCATGCCAGGAATCTATCAGATAAAATCGGTGGAGCGAAAATCTATCTGAAACGAGAAGATCTCAATCATACAGGTGCCCACAAAATTAACAATACAATCGGCCAGGCTCTCCTTGCCGTCAGGATGGGTAAGAAGAAAGTCGTCGCAGAAACAGGGGCGGGGCAGCATGGTGTGGCTACGGCTACGGTATGTGCCCTCCTGAATCTGGAGTGCGTCATTTTCATGGGGGAAGAAGATATCAGAAGGCAGAAGCTCAATGTATTCAGGATGGAGCTCCTCGGTGCCGAAGTGGTGGGGGTGAAACAGGGAAGCGCGACCCTGAAGGATGCCGTGAATGAAGCGCTCCGCTACTGGGTCTCCCATGTGGATGATACTCATTACATCATGGGGTCCGTCCTTGGACCGCACCCATTTCCGAAGATGGTCAGGGATTTCCAGAGCGTCATCGGAAATGAAACGAAGAAACAGTTCTTCCTAAAGGAAAACAGACTGCCCGAAGCGATTGTCGCCTGCGTGGGCGGCGGTAGCAATGCCATGGGAATGTTCCACCCGTTTGTCGGCGACGATGTGGCACTTTACGGGGTAGAAGCGGCAGGGGCAGGTGTCGAAACGGATAAGCATGCAGCAACCTTGACAAAGGGGTCTGTCGGAATCCTTCACGGCAGCATGATGTACCTGCTGCAGGATGATAGCGGACAGATCCAGGAAGCCCATTCGGTTTCGGCGGGACTTGATTACCCAGGTGTAGGCCCTGAACACAGTTTTTTGAAAGATGAGGGACGGGTGACCTATGCGGCGGTGACCGATGGTGAAGCACTCGATGCCTTTCAGCTTCTGTGCAGGACGGAAGGAATCATTCCGGCACTGGAAAGCTCTCATGCCGTTGCTTATGCTGTGGAACTCGCGAAGGGGATGAAACCGGAAGAATCCGTCGTCATCTGCCTATCGGGCCGTGGAGATAAAGATGTGAATCAAGTACAAGACATGCTGGGAGGTAGTCAACATGGGTAAGGATTTTTTGGAAAAGGCATTGAAAGCCGAACTCGAGCTTGGAAATAAGGTGTTCATCCCCTACATCATGGCTGGTGACGGAGGGCTTGATGAACTCATCCCCACGCTCCAACGGTTGGAGACGAATGGGGCGACAGCCATTGAGCTTGGGATCCCGTTTTCGGATCCCGTTGCTGATGGTCCCACGATCCAAGAAGCCGGAAAGCGGGCCTTGAAGCATGGGACCACACTCGCTGACGTACTGGAAGTGCTGAAGGGAGATCGCCATAAAGTCGGGATCCCATTGGTATTCATGACGTATATCAATCCGATCTTCCGCTATGGCGTCTCCCGATTCTTCCATGACTGCCGGGAAGCGGGAGTGGACGGTCTCATCATACCAGATCTCCCCCTCGAGCATCTTGATCTTATTGAAGCGGATGCTGCGGAGCATGAAATCGCCATTATCCAGCTCGCCACCCTGACCAGCAGTGAAGAACGCGTCAAGGAGCTTGCACGAAGATCGGAAGGCTTCCTGTATGCCGTCACCGTCAAAGGTATCACCGGAGCACGGAAGGAATTCGACGGCGTCATCAGCCGACATCTCAATCTGCTGAAGGAACACAGCCCGGTCCCGGTCCTCGCAGGGTTTGGTATTTCGAGCCCGGATCATGTGAAAAACATGTCGCAGAGCTGTGACGGAGTCGTGGTTGGCAGCAGGATCATCGATCTCCTTCAGGAAGGGGATGAGGAAGCCATCAAGTCACTGATGGATGCATCCAAAGGAGTACGTGCATAAGAAGAGTGAGCCTGCACATGGGTCTTGTTATGTGAAAAACCAAGCGTCATCCGTCTTGTATGAAAGAATGGATGCGCTTGGTTTTTTATTGGAAGTGCAGATGGAGTATAGGTGAAGTCTAAAGGAGCGTGGATGATCGAATCAAGCCCTTGCCCAGTAATGGTACCGGGCGCTTATTTTTTGCAGGTCACACAGACAGTCAGGGCAGGGGACCCATTTTTATAAGAGATAGAAAGATTCTTGAAACCCTTTGAACGAAGAGCAGAAGCAATCTCTTGCCCGTACTCTTTTGCACGTTCATCGCTCGCTTCCTCACCCCTTGGCTGAACGGTGATCAGGAGGGTGCCACCTTCATGCAGTAGAGAGTGGATCCTTGAGAGGGATTTCTCTTGATCGCTCCAAAGTGGATAGTTGTTGATGGCAAAGATCTTATCATACGCCGTCTCACTGGAGAAATCGCCTATATCTCCATTCCATAGGCGGACCCGGTCTTCTTGGATCGCGGTCTCATTCTTATTCCTGGCCGTTTCCTCCATTGTTTCTGAGATATCGATCCCGTCAATGAATGCATCAGGGTATGAAGCAGCGATCCGTTCGATGCAGGAACCTGTCCCGAATCCGATTTCAAGCACCCTGTCACCGTTTTGAAGGCCAAGCCGTTTCAAGCTCCACCGGTGGATCCTGCGATTATCGAACTCCATGATTTTCCCTGCCACCCATCCCAACGGCCCGGAAGGTTCTTTGAATTGTTTTTGTAGTAAGCTCAAGGCGGAACGCTCCTTCCCTGTTTTCTTTTTTTCTTTCCACAACGTTGCTAAAGTAAAACCTCTTGCCTTTTTTGAAAAAAGTGGCATACTATACTTAATCGCGACGATGAGAAGAGTACGGATCAACTCGGTCTTGACAGAGAGCCCCGGCAGCTGAAAAGGGGCAGGCACAGACTGGTCCCGAAGATGGTCTCGGAGCGTTCCATTCGAAACTTTTGGAGTAGGGTGGGACGGGGCAGGCACCCGTTATCATACGCTGGAGTATAAGGGTCTGACAGACTCCGTACTCATGAAGGCAGGATATGCGCGAGCATCCTGCGAACTAAGGTGGTACCACGAGCATCCCCCCTCGTCCTTAGACGTCTTTATGGCGTCAGGACGGGGGTTTTTTGTTTACAACAAAAGGAGATGATCAGCATGACAGTATTCATTGGAGGAGCATGGCCGTATGCAAATGGTTCCCTGCACTTGGGACATATTGCAGCTTTGCTGCCGGGAGATATCCTCGCACGCTACTACAGGATGAAAGGCGAAGACGTCCTCTACGTATCAGGGAGTGACTGCAACGGTACGCCGATCGGGATCAGGGCGAGCCAGGAAGGCGTCCCGGTGGAGGAAATCGCCAATCGGTTCCACCGAGAATTCAAACAAACGTTCGATTCCCTTGGATTCAGCTATGATCTTTATACGCGAACAGACAAGCAGCCGCATCATGAAGCCGTGCAGGAAATCTTTCGGACGCTTCACCGAAATGGATGGCTATATGAGAAAGAAGTAGAACAGGCCTACTGTGAAGTGGATCAACGCTTCCTGCCGGATAGATTCGTAGAGGGAATCTGTCCGGTATGCGGTGCAAAGGCAAGGGGAGATCAGTGTGATCATTGTTCCACGGTCCTGGATCCTTTGGATCTGAAAGATCGCTCATGTAAATTATGTCAGACCGAACCGGTGATTAAATCGACCACTCACCTTTATTTTGCCCTCTCCGAATTTCAGGATGCCCTCGAAGAATGGGTAAGGGAGTACGGGAGTGACTGGCGTGAAAATGCCCTGAATCTGACGAAGAGATATTTGAATGAAGGTCTCCACGACCGGGCCGTGACACGGGATCTTGATAATGGGGTGGCTGTTCCGATTCAGGGGTTTGAAGATAAGAAAGTGTACGTGTGGATCGAGGCAGTGAGCGGATACTACAGTGCCTCCAGGGAATGGGGAGTTGAAACCGGGAAGGACTGGAAACGTTTCTGGGAAGGGGACACCCGAACGTATTATGTCCACGGTAAGGATAATATCCCATTCCACACGATCATCTGGCCGGCTGTCATGAAAGGGATCGGGGTGGACGCGCTTCCTCATCACGTGGTGTCCAATGAATATCTGACCCTCGAAAAAAAGAAATTCTCTACCAGCGGCAACTGGGCCGTGTGGGCCCGCGATCTATTGGATCGGTATGAACCGGATTCCCTGCGTTACTTCCTCACGATCAATGCCCCGGAAAAGAGGGACGCGGATTTCTCCTGGAGGGAATTCATCCATAGTCACAACGGAGAGCTCCTCGGAGCATTCGGGAATCTGGTGCAGCGCACGCTGAAGTTTTATCGTAAAGCCTACGGAGAGAAAGTGGACTTTGCTTCTGTCGGAAGAGAAGTACGTGAAGAAGTGCAAAATCAATTCGACCTGGCCGGAGGGCGCATCGAAGAGGGTACAACTAGGGAAGCGCTTGATGGCATATTCACCTACATAAGAGGAATCAACAAGCGCTTCGATGAATCGAAACCCTGGGTGGTCGTCAAGGAAGATGAGAATCGCGGGAAAGAGCTTCTCGCGGGATTCATTTATATCATTGCCAACCTACGTGTCCTCCTGACGCCCTTTCTTCCAAAGACAGGGGAGGAGCTAGGCAGGCAGCTCGGGTCGGGCAGCGCCATCTGGGGTCCTGTAGGATCTGAGGTCCTTCATCTTCAAGAAGGTGGACCGCTGTTTGAAAGAATCGATCCATCTGTCATCGAAGAAGAAGTGGAGAAACTGATTACGGAGAGCAGCAACCCATGATGAAAGTGGTGATCGTGGCCGATACCCACTTTCCGAAAAAAGGGAGGGATCTGCCGTCCCCTTTGTTGGGTGATCTCAAAACGGCCGATCATATCATCCACGCAGGCGATTTCCAAACGATTGAGCACTATGAACGATTGAAAGAATACGGGCAGGTGACCGCGGTCGTAGGGAATGTCGATGATGCCAGCCTCCGGCAACTCCTTCCGGAGAGGACGATCACGACGTTGATGAACCTTCGCATAGGTGTGGTTCATGGAGACGGAACCGGAAAAACGACGGAAAAGCGTGCCCGCCTTGCCTTTGAACAGGATGAAGTCGACCTCATCGTATTCGGCCATTCACATATCCCCTATGTGAGGGTGGATGCCGGAGTGCTGCTGTTCAACCCGGGATCGCCCACAGATAAACGCAAGCTTCCGTATTATTCTCACGGGGTGCTTGAGATTGATGACGTGTGGAGTATAAAGCATATCTTCTATAAATAAAGAAACAGCCGTGGCCTGCTACAGGGCCACGGCTGTTTGATTAAAGATCGAGGGAATAATAGTCCTGATGATTCTGAACGACGAAGCCGAGGGACGTGTAGAGTTTGAGGGCATGTTCATTCTTCGCTGCTACATCCAGTCCGATAACGGAGTATTGGCCGGCGGCCTCCCTCACCACCCGGCTCAAAGCACGCCGACCGATTCCGCTCCCCTGTAGTGCAGGAAACACAGAGAACCAGTAGATATAGCATTGCCCCTCTTCACAGGATACCTTTATTTGACCTGCGACGTCACCATCAGACAAGATCATGAGGGTATGACTGATATGTGCATCATCAAATGATGCATCCTCAATGCCGAAACATTCCGATCCAAGACGTTTCATCTCCGGCACATCCTCCCGGGTGGCAGCGCGGAGCTGAACGGAGGAGTCCGGCACCGGCAGCTCACATGGGACCCACTCCATCTCAAACTCGGTGTTATCGAATACGCCGCCGTTCGCTTCAATGAACGCTTTCCCGGCAAGAGAGCGGCCGTGAGAATTGGCCAGCACCTTTTTTACCGATTTCTTCCTGATTTCTGTCAAGGCCCGATGGAAGAGGGATTGGAAGATCCCTCTCCTCCTAAAATCGGGATGTACCATCCCGCATAGCTCAATGGTGCTCCCAAAAGGGTAGACTCCAAGGAAACCGATCAGGCGTCCGTTATCGTAACTCAGGAGATCATATGACTCATAGGATTGTCTCCGGAGCATATCCCCGTTTAATTTGATGGTGATGCCATCATGGGTTTCGCAAAGGGTTTGAAGGGTGAAAATGTCATCGAGTTGATCATGTGTTAGCATGCGTTATATCCCCGTTCTTCCGTAATATGTCTATATTGTATTAGATTAGCAGAGCGCCGTCTGTCCG